>CAVWSH010000009.1:0-466930 GCA_963757775.1 Paraconexibacteraceae bacterium
CCCAGCGCCACTGAGGCGGCGCCCACTCCCTCTCCTCCCGGTGGAACCGTCGATCCTGCCTGACACGACGCTGGACGAGGGGCGCTACCGGAACTTGGTCGCGTGATCGCGCGGCGATCGCGACACGAAGGAGCACGACGTGACGGTTAGAGACATCATCGAGCGACGCCCCCGGGCGGTGAGCCTGGATCGTGACCTGCTCTTGCGCTGTATTGACGACTGCTACGACTGTTCCGCCACGTGCACCGGCTGCGCCGACGCCTGCCTTGGCGAGCCAGATGCATTGGAGCTGGTCCGGTCCATCCGGCTCAATCTCGACTGCGCCGATGTCTGCGACGCGGTCGGCCGCGTCCTGACCCGCCAGACCGAAATCGATCTGAGCGTCGTTCGGGCAGCGATCGAGGCGTGCGTCGTCGTGTGCCGTGCATGCGCCGTTGAGTGCGAGCGCCACGCGGCGCACCATGATCACTGCCGCGTCTGCGCGGAGGTTGCCGTCGCTGCGAGCAGACGTGTCGCGATCTGCTCGCGTCGATGGGCTCAGCCGAGAGCGCTAGCTGACGTCACCGGCTGCACGACGCCCGGGATGGGCGACTCGAGGAGGTGCTCCGCCCCCGCGGCGCCACCTGTGAGGATGAAGCATTCTCGTCGCGCGTGATGACGTCGTCTAGCCACTCGGTGCACGGCCGTGCGCCGAGGAACAGAAACAAGAACGAGAGCGGTAGACGCTCGCCGCTCCCCAGCGTCACGGCCTCGAGTTCGCCGTCGGCGCCATGCAGCTCCGCGATCTCGCTGCGGCCGCGGATGGCCATGCCGTAGCAGCGCGACTGCGAGCGCGGCGATCTCGTGGTCGTCCTCCATTTGCAGGACGGGCGTCCGTTTCCAGTTTCGAGCGAAAGCGCGCGGTAGGGGGTTGCCAACCGGGCGCCGAACTTTCGCGCTTGCGTGACCGCACGGCTTGTCAGCTCCGAGCCGCTCATCCCGGCTCGGAATCCGAGGTAGTTCTCGATCCGCCGCGAGGCGCCCGCTGCCGAGCGTCGTGCTGTCGATGATCAGCGTGTCGAGTCCCTCGGATGTGCCGTAGACCGCGGCGCCTAGGCCGGCGGCCCCGCGCCGACGACCACGAGGTCGACCTCCTCTCGCGGCTCGAGCTCGCGGCCGATTCCAGGTGCGCGGGAGACCTGGCCGGTGGTCGGTGCGCGGAGCTGCGCGCCACCCGGCAAGCCCACGAGCGGCAGGCTTGACGCATCGAGCCCGGCAGCTCGGCGGCAGACAGAGCGTCCGCGCGCTCCGGATCACGCCACGTGAACGGCAGGCGGTTGCTCCGCGCGAACTCGCGCATCTGCACCGTCGCCTCAGATGAACGCGGCCTATCACCTCCATGCCAAGGCCCTGAACGCTCGGCAGCAACTCGCGTCGGGCGATGAAGGGTACAGCCGGTTGGGCGGTGAGGTGGTCGCGGGTTTCGGCGGTACGTTCACGTGGGCGCTCGCCCGCGGGCCGCTCACGCTCGGCGCGCTGCGCACACCGCTCGAGACCCATCCCGGTGAACATCTCGACTCGGTTGTGCCGCAAACATGCTGACGACGAGGGCCACGAGCGCGATTGGCATTCGAGCTCCCGTGGGCCGGATGGCTCACCCGCGTAGGCGTTGGGAGGGGACGCCGGGGGGAGGAGCAGCGTCCCCTCCCGACCGCGTTCAGGCCGCCTGAGCGGCTTCGTGCAGCACGATCCCGAAGCGAGCCGGATCCGCGTCATCGTCGTCGCGGGGCACAAAGAAGTACTCCGCGCCGGCGGGCTCGAGCGTTACGAGCAGACGAGCTTCGTCGCCACGTACGGACAGGCCATGCGGCACGTCCTTCGGCAACGCCGCGTAGGACCCCGCCTCTACGTCGATACGCTGGTCACCGACGTACGCGGTGATCGTGCCTTCAAGGACGTAGAGCGTCTCATCTTCGCGCGTATGGGTGTGGATCGGCGGCTCGTCGCCGGCGCGGAGGCGCCACTCCACGACGGCCCAATCCTCAGCGGCTTGCTCACCCGCCAGCTTCAACTCGAAGCTCGAGCCGCTGCCGTAGCTCACTGTGCGCCCGGCGCCGGGGCCGGTCAAGACAGGCTCGTTGAGGGGCATGTGATGGCCTTTCTAGTTGGGGAACGTGACTCGAGCCCGCACGAGTGCTGGGCTCGCGACGCAGCGTCGCCCACCACTACGAGAGGCTCAAGCGCGATCGCCTATCAGCGGCTAAGCGGTAGCGATCGCTCGCGGTCCGGATCGCCAAGTCGATTAGTGGCGAAGCTGGAAGCCGAGGACTTACGGGGCGCCAATGTCCGCGTGGCCGATTGTGACTCTCCTGCGGAACAACGTTCAGGTGCCGACATGGTGTTGGCGGAGCCGCTGGCGTCGGCGAGCACGACTCGTCCGCGCACGTCGAAGACGAATGCGAACGGGACAGGGTCCGTGGAACTGGTCATCGTGGCCGCGGCGGTCGGCCGAAAGGTTGCCGCACCTTTCCACTCGCGCAAACGCGTGTCGCTATCACCACATCGGCGAGACCTATCTACAGCGGCCGTGCGATTGGCGAAGGTTGTCGGCGATGTCTGTCCGCCTCAGCACTGAGGTCAGAAAGAAGCCGTTGCGGCTACCGACGCTGTCGACAGGCGTGGCGTTTTGGGCGGCGGCCATGATCGCGTTCCTGGGATTTGCCGCGAATACGGCAGCCTCGCCCTTGTACCGGATCTACCAGGCCGAGTTCGGCTTCTCGGCAACCACGGTCACCCTGTTGTTCGCGGTCTACATCGTCGTCCTGCTGCTCACGCTTCTTGTCCTCGGCTCCGTGTCTGATTACGTCGGTCGCAGGCGGGTGATGCTCGCGGGCCTGGCCTCGGGTGCGGTCGCGTGCGGCTTGTTCTTGCTCGCGCACGGGGTTGGACCGCTGTTCTGCGCCCGCGCACTGCAAGGTGTGGCCGTTGGCCTCATCGCCGGCGCGGCCAGCGCGGCGCTCCTCGATCTGCGACCAAACAGCGGCGCTACGCCGATCGTCTCCAGCGCCGCGCCCACCG
Organism: Paraconexibacteraceae bacterium; assembly: GCA_963757775.1. Lineage (GTDB taxonomy): Bacteria > Actinomycetota > Thermoleophilia > Solirubrobacterales > Solirubrobacteraceae > JAOPZW01. The sequence goes on from CAVWSH010000009.1 coordinate 3,058, forward strand.
GCGGACAAGCGCTCGGCGCAATCGGAGCCAGCGTGCTGGCCCAGTACGCCGTGGCGCCGACCCACCTGGTCTGGTGGCTGCTGCTCGCGGCCTTCGTCACAGGCGCGGTAGCTGTGCTTGCGATGCCCGAGCCTGAAAAGCTCCGTCCAGGCGTTGTGAGCTCACTGCGGCCGCGGGTCAGTCTGCCGCGCGGCGCGAGGGGCGCCTTCGCCACGGCGGTGCCCGCCCTGATCGGAATGTGGGCACTCGCCGGCCTTTATCTGTCGCTGGGACCGTCGCTAGCCATGCAGCTGCTGCACTCGGAGAACCTGCTCTGGGGCGGCATCTTGATCTTCCTGCTCACCGGTCTGGCGGCGGCAGGCTCGGCCGTGCTCGCCGAGAAGAGTCCATCGGGCGTGATGCTCAGCGGCTGCCTCGCTCTTGTCGTTGGGGCCGTGGTGACGTTCGCCGCGATCGAGACCAGCACGGCAGCGGTCCTGTTCGTCGGCGCGGCGGTCGCCGGGCTCGGCCTCGGACCAGCGTTCATGGGCGCCTGCCGCTCGACGGTTGCGCTGGCCCCGCCGGACGATCGGGCGGGGCTGATCACCGCGATCTACATCGTCGGCTACCTGTCAACTGGCATTCCGGCGGTCATCGGCGGCATCGCCGCATCGGACTATGGCCTGCACGAGACTGCACTCGTCTACTCGGTTGCCGTCGCGGTGCTCGCCGCTTCCGCGGTCGCCCTTCTTGCTCATCGCATGGCTACCGGGAGGGCGATGCGTGGAACCCTCGACGCCGGCTCGCCTCCAGCCCCGGGCACGGTGCCACCGTGCCCGCCAATCAGGGCGGCGCCCCGGGAAGCGAAAGCATGAGCGCATCGTTTGGTGGGCGGTGGTGACCAGCGTCTACCGGATGTATCGCCCAGGGAATGCGGGCACTTTCTCGCCGAGCACGCGCCCGAGGTCGTACAGGCGCCGGGAGCGGACGTGGCGCAGCGCGGCGGCGCGCGTCGCGTCGGTGATGTGGTTGAGCATTCCGAGCGGGTCGCCGGGACCGAACGGGGACGGCCAGCATTCGGCCGCCTCATGCACGCGCGGAAGCTCCACCTGAACAACGGTGCGCCATGTGAACGTCGCGGTAAGAGCGTTGCGCGATCGTGCAATCGTGGCCTGCTGTTGAAGCGGGCCGGTCGCCGCCTATAACCACCCCATGGCACGAGCCCAAGGGATCGTCGTCGGGTTGGGAGCGTCGTGGATCAAGGCGCTCACCGAGCCGCGGCATCAGTCGGTCGCGGAGCGGATCCTGCCGCCCTCGCCCGCCCAAGAAGCAAGAGGTGGGAGCCGACCCGGCCGGGCGGCCCGAGAACATGCCTCCCGCCGTCCTTGCCAACCGGACCGCAGTAGCGCTTGGCCATGATGGGCTGACCGCCCGTCAGCGGCTGCGCGTGCAGGAGCCGATCCACTACGGCTTTGGCGCGGGGCTCGGCGTTGCCTATCCGGTCGCCGCGAAACGGTGGCGCGTGGTCAGCCGGGGCCGAGGCGCGCTCGCGGGGCTCGCGACTATGCGAGCACTCACGCGTCAGTCCTGCCGGCGCTCGGAAGCCAGCGGCCACCTTGGCGGCTGGCGCCGGCGGCAGTGCTGTGGGAGTCGGCATCGCACGCGGTGTTCGGCACCGCGCTGGAAGCGCTGCGACGCGCCGTCGAAGCCTTGACGCGGGACGGTGCCGGATGAAGGCAATTGTGGTGACAGATGAGGCCGCGGGGATGGCCGGGATGATGCTGGTGGCGCGGCCCGAGCCGGAACCGGCGATAAACGACGTCGTCGTTCAGGTTCATGCGTCGGGATTCACCTCGGGCGAGCTGACGTGGCCCTCGACCTGGACCGATCGCCTCGGCCATGACCGAACACCGTCGATCCCTGGCCAGGAGCTGGCCGGAGTGGTCACCGCCCTCGGCTACGGCACGAGGGGGCTGTCGGTGGGACAGCGGGTGTTCGGCATGACGGACTCGTATCGCGGCGGCGGACTGGCGGAGTATGTGGCGATCGAGGCGCGTAACCTCGCGCCGCTGCCGGGCGACGTCGACTTCACGGTGGGCGCGCGTTTGCCGATGCCGGGCCTGACCGCGTGGCAGGGACTGTTCGACCACGGCCGTCTGCAGGCGGGGCAGAGCGTCGTCGTGCACGGTGCGGCCGGCGCAGTCGGGTCGATGGTGACGCAGCTCGCACGTGAGGTTGGTGCCTACGTCATCGGCACCGGGCGCGTCGCCGACCGTCAGAAGGCGCTCGACTTCGGCGCGCAGGAGTTCCTCGACCTCGATGACGACGCGCTGGAAGACGTCGGAGGCGTCGATCTGGTGTTCGACGTCATCGGCGGAGACATCCAGAAGCGCTCCGCGAGCCTGATCCGGGCGGGAGGAACCCTGGTGACCATCGTAGGGCCGCCCGAGGCGCGGCCCGCCGACGGCTTGGCGATCGACTTCGTTGTCCTGCCCGATCGTGCCCAGTTGAGTGAGATCGTCCAGCGGGTGCGCGACGGACGACTGCGGACCAACATCGGCAACGTCGCGACTCTCGACGATGCCGTCGCCGCCCTCAACCCGACCAAGCGACGCAATGGGCAGACCATCATCCGCATTCGCCCGTAACGACCCGGGACGGCGAGCCGTTCTGCCCTCCTCGTGGATCATTGACAGCCGGTGGCCAGGAGGTGAGGGACGGGATGGCCCGCCGCGGATTCGGGCCTCCGCGAAGCGGTCCAACGCCGCCCATTCGGTGAGCTGCTCACCGCAAACGACCCCTGACCGTCTCGGCTTTCTGCTTCACCGCGCGGCGCGGGTCCCTCGGGCGCGCGCTGTGCAGTTATCGCGCGGGAAGCGCCGGCCTCCCCGGCGCGATCAACGCCGCCGGCGCGCCGATCTTGAAGCACGCGCCCAACGCTTATCCCGACAAGAACGTCGCAAGCGAGCAAGCGCTCCGGGCGCAGATCTGTGGGACGACCAGATGTAGGAGGGGCTGGCGACGCGACACCTGCAACTCGCCCGCGGGACCGGCGTGCTCACGCAGCTTCCGTTCGCCCTCAACGCACTCCGCGCCGCGGACACGTTCGCCGGCGAGCCGGCCAAGGGGGCGTCGCTGATCGACCTGAACTGGGGCCTCGTTGAGCTCATCGTGGCCGCTTTTCGCAGCAAGAAGACGGAGCGCGCGGCGGATGCGCTCCATCGGCCTCTCGGCGATGACACACGCCGGCGGCACCGACTGGGCGCTGGGGATCGAGGCGCGCTCGCGGGCGCGCCTGAGCGACGGCGATACCGCCGAGCGCCTCTATCTCGAGGCGATCGGTCGTCTCGGTCGCACCCGTATTCGCGCGGAGCTCGCTCGCGCCATCTCCTCTGTGGCGAATTGGCCGCGCCGCGAGCGCTGGCGGTTGGGTTCGCGAGCAGCTGCGTGCTGCCCACGAGATGTCTCCGGGATCGGTGCCGCGGCCTTCGCAGATCGCGCCGCACTTGAGCTGCTGGCACCGCGGGGCGCGCCCGCAAACGCACCGCGGAAGCCCGGGAAGACCTGACCCCGCAGGCGGCTCAGATCGCGCGGATGGCCCGCGAGGAGCTCTCCAAACCCGAGATCGGCGCGCGGCTGTTCATCAGCCCGTACACCGTCGAAGACCACCTCCACAAGGTCTTCGTCGTCCGAGCTGGATCAGCAGTTAGGTGGGGCAGTCTCCGACCATGCGGAACCTCGGTCGCGGCCCCATGATCGGGACGGCGACCGAGGTTTGCGGGCCTCGCCTGGGCTCAGGCTACGCAGCCTTGGGGAACGCCATTGGGTGCGCCGACGGGACCGGCGACTCGAAGCGCGTCGCAAGCGTCGCGAGGAGCCCGGCCCCGCCGACAACCACGCAGAAGAGAGGGCGGGCGTGCGGTGTGAGAAGCCGACCGCGAACGGCAGCACGATCAGCGCCAGCGTCACGAGCGTATCCGCGTAGCCGTGTAGGAGTGGCGGGATGATCTTCACGATGCCCCGTCGACCACGCGGTCGCCACGGCGAGCACGGCGGCGCCGCCGCCAAACACGAGGGCGATGACGGTCGCCGCCTCGTAGTCGAAGTCGAGCACGAGAGGGCCGGCAATGAGGATCGCCGCGAGCGGGTAATCGAGCACTCCGTGAACCCGTGGCGACACAAAGCCTCGGGACATGAACTTGTTGAGGGCAGACCTTGTGGTGTCTCCTTGGTTGTGAACCTCGGTAGCTGAAGCAGCCGCCGGCCCAATCGATCGATCGGTGCCTTCAGCAAATCGCGCGGATCGCACCGCGCAAGAAGCAATCAGGTGCGGCCGATATGCGATCCCAATCGCCCCCGCGCCCCATGACCGCTCGCGAACGGGGCCGGCCCCAGCTGACCAGCAGCGCCCCGCGGGCTGACTATGGATCGGTCGGCAGGCGGGTGGACGGCGTGTCGCCTCGGCCGCCACCCTCGAGCGGAACCGCCGCTGCGAAGCTCGCGGCGACGAAGCCCAGGAGGCATGCTGCGCCGATGGCGTGAGCCCAGCCCGCCTCGGCGACGTTGAGGAATCCGAAGCCCGCGATCAGCAGGGCTGCCGCCAGCCGGCCCATCAGCACGGGACGCGTATGGACCGGAGTGCCTGGCGTGGGCTCGACGCCGCGCTCGGCGCTCGTGTGGTCGAGCTGGCCGCGCAACAGCAGCCGGAAGAGCACGCCGAGTGAGGGGAAGAGGATCGCGCCACCGGCTACCACAGCCACGAGCACGGCGACCAGCACGTCGTGCGACGCGGCCGCCTGCTCGACCGTCAGACCCGACAGGAAGACCGGGTTCTGCGCAAGCGCCCAGCCGGCGACCACCGCGGCCACAGCGACGACCGCGCCGTAGCGGGCGGCCTCGAAGCGCCGCGTCCAGACGAGCCCAAGTGTGCCCACTCCGGCGACCGCGGAGACGACGAGTGCGGGCCGGCCGCTCCCCTCCACGAGACCGTCGTACAGCGGGTGTGCGTCATGGTGGATCACGAGCAGCCCGGCGACCGCCATTGCTCCCGCGACGATCCCGGAGCCGAGCGCGCGCGTACGGAAGCGCCGCTCGAGGTCATCGTCTCCGAGCCGACGGGCATCGGCACTCAGATACACGGCTGCCAAATAGGCGCCCGAAGCGACCGCGAGGAGCCCGACGAAGATCGAGGTCGGGTTGAGCCAGCTCGAGACGAGGTGGCCGGCGGCGTTTCCGACGGGCACCCGGCCGGAGGCGATGCCCCCGACAGCGGCGCCAAGCGCGAACGGCGTCAGCACCGATGAGATTCCGAACAGCGTGTCGATTGTGCGCTGCTCGTGTCCTGCGGACGCGCCAGCGCGCAGGGCGTACGTGGCTCCTCGAAAGATGATCCCGACGGCCGCGATGAAGAGTGCGAAGCTCAGAGTCGACGCGATCGAAGCGAACGCCGCCGGGTACGCCGTCCAGACCACGGTGAGCACGAAGATGAGCCAGACGTGGTTGGCCTCCCAGACGGCGGCCATGGAGTCGTGTGCGTGGTCGCGGATTCGCTCGCCGGCACGCCCGCGGCCCGCCGTGAGCTGCCAGAAGCCGGCGCCGAAGTCCGCGCCGCCGAGCACCACGTAGAGCGCGAGGCCAACGAGAGCGAATGCGAGCGGAAGCTCGTAGAGATGCATCAGAACCCGCCGGCGGTCTCGCGCCCGGTTGCGACCGGGGCGATCGGCGCGCGCGCGAGCTGCCGCAGGACCCATACGACCGCGCCCGCGAGCAGCAGGTAGACCGCCACGAGCGTGGCGTAGCCAACCGGGATGCCCGAGGCTCCAGTCACCGCCTGCCTGGTGAGCATCACCTCGTACACCACCCAGGGCTGGCGGCCGACCTCGGTGGTGACCCAGCCCGCGATCAGCGCGACCAGAGAGAGCGGACCAGCGAGCACCAGGGCCCGGTAGAACCAGCGCGATTCCGGGAGCCGTCGTCGCCTGACGCGGACCGCGAGGTAGACCACGCCGAGGAGCGCTAGCAGCGTGCCGATCCCGACCATGAGCTGGAACGCGACGCGGACAACGTTCACCGGCGGACGGCGGTCAGGAGGGACGGCATCGAGTCCCTGCACTCGCGCGTTCGGGTCGTGATAGGCGAGGAACGAGAGCAGCTTCGGGATCCGCAGTCCGTACTTGACCCTGCCGTCTGTGTACCAGCCGAGAAGGTGCTCCGGAGCGCCGCGCGTCGTCTTCGGCACGCCCTCGAGGGCGGCGAGCTTGGTGGGCTGGGCGCTCGCCACCTCTCGTGCGGCCCAGTCGCCCACGAGGCCTTGGGCGGGAGAGGCCACGGCAGCGATCGTCAGCGGGATCGCAAGCGCCGTGCGCTCGTAGCGGCCCCACCTGCCGCGCAGCCGCCCGAACGCGTACGCGCCCGCCACCAGGAAACCCGTGACGATGTAGCCCGCAAGGTACATGTGCACGAGCTCGTGCCAGAAGAACCAGTTGCCAAAGAGCGCGTCGACAGGGTGCACGTCGACGGCCTGGCCCGAGCGGATGGCGAAGCCGCTGGGATGTTGCATCCAGCCGTTCACCGAGATCACCATCAACGACCCGGTCAAGCCGGCCAGGACGATCGGGAAGCCGGACGCGAAGTGCCAGCGCGCGGGCAAGCGATCCCAGCCATAGACGTAGATCCCGATGAAGATCGCCTCGAGGAAGAACGAGAAGCCCTCGATCGCGAACCCGAGCCCGAACACCGCCCCGAAGGTGCCGGTGAAGGTCGGCCACAAGAGCCCCATTTCGAAGCTGAGAATCGTGCCGGTGATGACCCCGACGGCGAACAGGGCCACCATCACACGTGACCAGCGGCGGGCGAGGGTGCGGTACAGATCGTCGCCCGTGCGCAGATAGAGCCACTCGGCGAACAGCACCATCGCGGGAAACGCGATCCCGAAGCACACCAGCGGGATATGAACGACGAACGACAGCGCCTGCATCTGGCGCGCCTCATCGAGGTAGTGCTGCGAGACAGGAGCGAGCGATGTTCCGATCATGTGAGGCTGGCCTTTAGCCGGAGAGCGGTTCGGGAGGGGTGCTCTGGCGCTCCTCGAGTCTCAGCGGGGCGCTGCTCATCCCGTAGAGAGCCGAACGACTGGGAGCCGCGCTCGCAGCCTTCAGGTGCTCAGTGCAGAGTGAGGCGCTCGTCGTAAGCGGCGGCGCGTAGCGGGAACGTTTCCATCCTGATCGCTTTGGGCGGGAACGCGGGAGCGGCACCGCTGCCGTCGCCCCCGTGGTGATGCCCCCAAGGTAAGTGCGTCGCGATCCGCGGCAAGCAGGGCCGGCGATCACTCGGTAACGCGTCGCTATCGGCGCCGGTGGACTGATGCTGCTCGCCACCGACGACCCGCGAGATCGAACGTCAACCGCGACTCAGCTGGGATCGACCACCGGCCGGGCGGCGTCGTCACTCGCCGCCGCCGAGGCTGCGTCCAGCCGATCGGAGCTGCTCGCACGCTTGCCGCACCCGCTCCGCCATCGCTGCCTCTCCGGCGCGCCCCCATGCTCGCGGGGCGAAGCTGTGCTTGTCCCAGCAGTGTGCGATCGCTCGATAAGCACCGCCGGTTGAAGCCGGCCGCCAGGGCTGGAGCCTGGTGGCAACATGCCGCGTCTAAGCCGCACCCGCGTTCGAAATCAAGCCAGGCGCAGAAGGCACCTTGCGCGCGTGCGGCGTAGCCGCCGCGAGACGCGCATCGCGCGCAAGAAGGGTTCGAGCGTCGAATGAGAGCGCTCAGGATGCCCTATCGCGGAGTCGCGATCCGCATTTGAAGCCCGCCGCCTCGAACGTACGTTGTCGGGCGACCGAGGGCATCGCCAGCGCACCCGTGCGAGCGGGGCGCGCAGGCGGCGGAGCCCTGACCGGCTCATTGAGCACGTGAGGAAGCCAGGTCCCAGCACCGTCAGGCCACGCGTCGACGCGCGGCGGCTCGTCAAGCGGCCGGGTGAGCGATGTCTCAAGAAAGCCATCGTGACAACGCTCGAGGGTCTGCTCGTCTGCGTCTTCCGCGCCACGCTCAGATGCCGTAGGCGCCCGGTCGAGTGGACATGAGCCGGGGGTGCTCGCTCGGTGGCGCTCTGTCATGCAGCTTGGCGCGGCTAGGCAGTGCAATTGCCGGCCCGCGGCTCGGCGTCGTCGCAGTGGGTGCACGCGTGGTCGGACAGATGCACCAGCCGGGCTGCCCTCACGTCGCTCTCGCCGTAGGCCAGGCCTTCGCCCATCCATTTCCGACATGGCGTTCCGTCCCGCTCCACGCCTCGCAGCAAAACGCTGTCGCTAGGGCGGGTCATCGCCATTGCTTATCGCGCCGTCGGCAAACGGGCTCGCAGTTGGGAGCTCCGCCCGAAGAATCGGCACCATGGCCAGCATCGCTTTCCAGCACATCACCAAGCGCTACACCGACGGCGTCGAAGCCGTCACGGACATGAACCTCACCATCGCGGACGGAGAGTTCATGATCCTGGTGGGCCCCTCCGGCTCGGGCAAGTCAACCGCGTTACGAATGGTCGCCGGGCTCGAGGACATCACCGAGGGCGTCCTCAAGATCGATGATGACGTCGTAAACGATCTCGCGCCGAGGGATCGGGACATCGCGATGGTGTTCCAGAACTACGCGCTCTACCCCCACATGACGGTCCGGGAGAACATGGGCTTTGCCCTCAAGCTGGCGGGGACGCCGCGGAAGGAGATCGCCAGGCGGGTGGAGGAGGCGGCGAGGATCCTGGACGTCGAGAGCCATCTGGACCGCAAGCCGGCCAACCTGTCGGGCGGCCAGCGACAGCGAGTCGCGATGGGACGCGCGATCGTCCGCGATCCCAAGGCGTTCCTCATGGACGAGCCTCTGTCGAATCTGGACGCGAAGTTGCGGGTGCAGACCCGTAGCGCGATCTCGCGCCTGCATGACCGGCTGGGCACGACTACGGTCTACGTGACCCACGACCAGATCGAGGCGGTCACACTAGGCGACCGAATCGCTGTGATGCGAGCGGGGCGGATCCAGCAGGTGGGAACGCCCAAGGACCTGTACGAGGCGCCGAACAACCTCTTCGTGGCCGGCTTCATCGGCTCGCCCTCAATGAACTTCCTGCCCGGAGAGTTCGACGGAGACCGCCTGCGCACGGCGATCGGCGACCTGAAGATTGCGGACGCACTGCGGAGGCGCCTCGAGTCGGGCAATGGCAGCGGCCGCAGGGGCGTGATCGTCGGCATTCGACCCGAGCATTTCGAGGACCCAACCCTCGTGACGCTTCCCGAGACCGGCCATACGTTCAAGACGAAGATCGACGTTCTCGAGGCGCTCGGCTCCGACTACTACGCTCACTTCACCGTTGCCTCCGAGCCGGTCGCGTCGAGCGAGCTGCAGGAGCTGTTGGAGGACACCGACCCGGCTGGCGTTGCTCCTGGCACAGAAGGCGTGCAGTTCGTCGCGCGTCTCGCCGCAGGCAGCGGCGTGAGGCAGGGTCAGCGGGCGGAGCTGTGGGTCGACACGTCACAGCTGCATCTGTTCGACCCCGACACTGGTCTGAGCCTGCTGTCCAGCGACCTTAGTCGAGCAGGTCGCTCCAGCGCTGCTCAAGCTGCGCCGTCCCTCTGAACAATCGCGGCGCCTGTCCACGTGAAGACGAACAGGGCGACGATTTCGTAGCCCACAGGCTGAAGTCGATGAGCAGCGCTAGGGAGAAGACCCGGACCGAAGGGGGCAAGGTGCTCCCGAGCGGGGGACCAGCGGACCGAAACGACGAGCCGGGCGAACTGCTGTCGCGGGCGACGACGCCCGGCTCCCCCAGCTGATCCGCGACCGCAGCTCGCCGGCGATGTTGCGCAGGCGCTGGAGCTCCACGTCGATGAGCGTGCTCGAAGCCCACGTCCAGCTTGACCCGGCACGTCCGAGCGTCGCCCTAGCGCCTTGAGCGCAGGCAAAAGCCCGCCCTCGGCGAGGATCGCCGGGTGGATACCCCGTGAGAGATCGCGGAGCTCGTTGACCGCGCCGGTCAGGCCGTCGGCGACCCGGCCGACGTCGGCACGCACTTCGTCGAGTGCGCTCGGAATCCTTGCCTGCGCCCTCCGCAGCGCGACGGCGAGCGTGACGAGTTGCTGTTGTGCTCCGTCGTGGAGGTCGCGCTCGATGCGCCGTCGGCTTTCGTCGGCGGCCGCGATCACGCGGGCGCGGGAGGCTGCGAGCTCGGTGCGCATGGCCGCGTTCGAGACCGCGGTGGCGAGCAGGTCTGCGAACTGGGCCAAGCGCTCCTCCGCGTCGGAGGGCGGTTGGTCATCCCCTCTCCAGCTTGCGCCGATCATGCCCCAAGGCGCGCCGTCGACGACGATCGGCGCCCCAACCGTGGCGTTGACGTTGTCGCGACGGAGTATCTCGGCGACGCTGCCGCTCCCCTCTTCTGCGAAATTGAGTCGCGCCGAGCGTCCCGTGCGAAGGATGCGGGCATTCACGCTGTCGTCATCGAGCGGCAGACGCATGCCGGCGCGGAGGATCTCAGGGCTCTGCCCGCGAATCGCGAGGACCGAGATTTCGTGCTCATTCTCGTAGCGGGCCAAGCCGATCTGAGCTCCTCCGAGCAGCTGGCCCACCTCGGCGATGACGGCATCGAACACCGCAGTAGGCGCGGGTCCCTCGGCGACGAGCGTCGCGACCCGGCGCAACGAGGCCTACTCTTCCGCGAGTTTGCGAGCCCGCGCTTCCGAGGCGGCGAGTTCCTCGCTCATGGTGGCGTTGGCGACCGACGTTGCAACGAGCTCAGTAAGCGAGCGAGCCGTTCCTCTGCGTCCGGAAGGAATCTCTCGTTCTTCGTCGAGCCGATGTTGACGGCGCCCCAGACGGTTCCATCGACAACGATCGGGACGCTGACCGCGTCCGTGAGGCCCGCCTGACGCGCCACGGCATAAAGTCCGCGGGAAGCAGTCAACTCGTCGGTGCGCACGGGCTCGCCGGGCACCGCGACCGGAAAACGGGTCCCGCCAAGCCGCGCCGCTTCGGCGAGCGGCCCGCCTCTGGCCGCGGTGTAGTCGGCCCGGGCTGCGCGTCCCGTGTGGTACACGCGCGCGACCGCGCTGTCGTCGCCCTTCATACAAGGCACCCCCCTCCGGCTAGCGTGAAGACGGCGGTTGGAGGCTGGCCGCCAGCCCAGTTGGGCGCTGGCCGTGCAGACAACGACGGCCCTCTCGGCGATGCTGCGCCGGCACTGAACACCGGACGCAGACCATGGAACTTCGCCACCTCAGATACTTCGTCGCAGTCGCCGAGGAGCTGCATTTCCGCCGGGCCGCAGAGCGACTGCACGTCGCTCAGCCCGCGGTCTCAGAGCAGGTCCGCAAGCTCGAGGACGAGCTCGGGGTGCGGCTGTTTGACCGCACGCAACGCAACACGGCCCTCACGGCCGCGGGGGCCGCCCTGCTCCCAGAGGCACACCGAGTGCTCCGCCAGGCAGAGGCGGCGCGGCTGGCCGCCCGCAACGCAGGCGACCGGCCGGGCCGTGTGCTGCGAATCGGCTACGCCCCCACCGCTCTCCTGGCCGGCATCCCCCGAACTCTGCGGCGTCTCGTCGCCACCACGCCCAACCTCGAGACGACGATGGAGCCCGGGCCGGGGCTCGAGCTGTGCGACGCGGTCAGGGCAGGGGAGCTCGACGTCGCGGTCGTTTCGCTGCCCGTCCCGACGGCCGGACTTCGCGTGACCCCGCTGGGCGAGCAACGAGTTGTCGCGGTGTTCCCCACCGGTCACGAGCACGCCGTGAAGCCACACGTCGCCCTGGAACAGATCGCTCCAGAACGCATCGTCGTACTTCCCCGCGACGCCGATCGGGCGCTTTATGACGCGGTTCTCGCGACCTGTTGCGCGGCCGGAATCTCACCGACCCTGCGCGAGATGCCAGACGCTCAGATCGACCGGGCGTTGCTGGCGGTGGCCTCGGGGCCCGGAATGGCTCTGCTCCCCGAATGTGTCGCCGAGCGCTACGCGGATGCCGGCGTTCGCTTCGTCGCGCTGAACGGCGAGAGCCCCGTCCTCACGACCGCGATCGTCTCCCCTCGGCACACCGAGCACCTGCCAACCGTCGCCCTTCTCCGCGCCGCCTCGCGCACGCTCGAACAGCGCCCGCGAATCGCGTCGGAAAGATCCCTGCTCGCCGCATGAGACTACGCGCGTCAACCGCTATGAAGCTGCACGCCGCGGTCCGCGCCGGCGAGGCCCTGATCTGTCTGCGGCTCGGCGCGGCCGCGCTTCGCGCTCACTGCGCGCCTCAGGCCGTCCACCCAGCCCGCGAGACCACCGCGAGCAGCGATCACCAACCCGACGCGCAGGCCCCGGCCAGCCTGACCATACTCGCATACGAACTGCTAGACGCTCACGCCGACACGGCGCAGCTAGCGGACGGCCTCGCCGACGACCGCTCGTGGGCGGCGCACCTTGACTACCTACGCGCGCTGCAACGCAAGGGGCGCGAAACGCTCGCACGGACCGCGCCCGGCGAGCTGTCCTCATTCCCATGGGCCGGCCTCGGATCGCTCGATGTTCGTTGAGCTCGACACACGACGCGGCGACGGTCTCACCGTGACGCTCGAGTGGGATCGCGACACCGGGCAAACCCAGATCGTCGTCCGCGACACACGCGCCGGCGGACTGGTCGCTTTCGGGGTTGCGCCCGCCAACGCGGCCGACGCGTTTCGTCACCCGTTCAGGTACGCGCCATGATCGGGCGCGCCGCCCGCAGACGCGCTCGCGTCGACGCCGCCGTCGCTGCTTACCGGCAGTGGCATTCCGAGCGCGACGCGGTACGCGCGGCGTATCGAGTCTGGGTCGCCGCGAGCGCACTCGCCGAGCCGCTGGCCTTCGAGGCGTATCAGTCGGCCCTCGACCGCGAGGAGCGCGCGGCGAAGACGTACGCCGGGCTGATGAGGCCCGTCCGGCATTTGTCGGAGACCGGTCTCGCGCATCAGCTGGCGTTGATCCAGGCTCCCCCCGGGGCGTGCTGAAGCGATGACCGCCGTCGCGCTACATCCACCGCAGACGCTTGCCACCGGCGGCGCCTCCGGGCCCGCGCACGGCGTTCGTGCTTTCGGGCGGAGCGAGCCTCGGCGCGCTCCAGGTCGGGATGCTCGAGGCGCTCTACGAGCGGGGCATCACGCCCGATTTCCTGGTCGGCACCTCTGTCGGCGCGCTCAACGCTGCATTCGTCGCATCGCGGCCCCAGTCCCCCCAGACGGCGAAGGAGCTTGGCCGGGTGTGGCGCAGCCTGCAGCGGGAGGACGTCTTTCCGGTCAGCATGAGTGCACTGGTCGGCGGCGTTTGCGGTCGACGGGATCACCTCGTGCCGGATCGCGAGCTACGGCGGTTGATCCGCAGGCACATCGAGTTCAAGGACCTCGCCGATGCGGCGATCCCGCTCCATCTGGTCGCCTTCGACCTGCTCGAGGGCCGCGAGCTGCGCCTCTCGACAGGCTCCGCAATCGACGCCATCGTCGCGTCTGCGTCGATCCCAGGGATATTTCCCCCGGTCGCGATCGGTGAACAGCGGCTGATCGATGGAGGCGTAGTCAACAACACGCCGATCTCCCACGCCGTCGAGCTCGGCGCCGAACGCATCTACGTCCTGTCGACACAGGAGCCTCGCAGTCGACCCACCCGCGTCCCGACCGGCGCGCTCGACGCGGCCATCCAGGGGCTGCATCTGCTCGTGGGCTGCCGACTCAGGGCCGACATCGCCAGATACTCCACACAGGCGGAGCTGATCTTGCTCCCGGCCCCCAACGCGGAGTGTGTACAGCCGACGAGCTTCGAGCACTCAGACCGCCTGACCGCCGAGGCGCGCGCAGCGGCCCGGACGGCGCTCCAGCGATCACCGCGCCGCGCACACCTGCGACTGGTGAGCTGAGAGCCACATGGCGAATCGAAGTACCACATGGCCCCAGGCGTCCGCTTCCTGCCGTTGGGCGCGAGAGCGCACGGTCATCGCTTCCGGAAGTCCGGTCGTCGCCGTCGCCTGAGCAGCTCGACACAGAGGAGAACCCATGAACAAACTCGTCGACGAGCGACTGGTTGACGAAGCGGTCGACGCGTACGTCGACTGGCGGGACGAGCGCGCCTGCGTCTGGGACGCGTACGCACGGTGGACAAACGCACCCGTGCCCGACTCTCTGTTGGCCTTCTCTGCCTATCGGGCCGCGCTGGATCGAGAGGAACGTGCCGCGCACGTGTACGCCGAACTCATGACGCGGGGGTCCGTGGCCGTACCCGCCCTCCGACTCGACGTGACAGGAGAGAGCTGTGTACGAGCCTGACAAGCCCGCGCGATGGACGTCACGACCCGAACCGCGACCTGTTCTCGTGCATGAGAGGTGAGCACGGCGCCCGGAGGAGAATCCGCTGGCCTCCATCGCGAAGGCAAGAGCCCAGCGGCGGCTCGTGAGTAGCAGCGTGACCGAGTGCAACGGACGGCGCATCGAGACACGGCAGCACCGCAGCCGCGTCGCGCTCACGGAGGTGACCCAGGTTCGTCAGCGTCGTCGACGTGAGCCAACCAACGACCGGCGCCGGTTGCGGAGTTCACCCGGGCAGGCGCGCATCTTCGGGGAGCGCGAGCATGCCGGAGCGCGGTAAGGCGCTCCGAACCCTCGGCGAGAGCGCTTGACGATTGAGCGATCGCCTTGTCGCCAGGCGTGGAGGCGCGCGGTCCCGATCGCCTATCGGTCGATCGTCCGTTCCTCTTGCAGCCCGGCGAGGCGGAGCAATCCTCGGTCGCGGTGGCCGCCCGCGACTACATCCAACCCATTGGTGACTCCGTGGTGCCGGACCGCATGGGGCCTGCCGTCACCTTTGCGACCACCGAGCACTTCAACCTGCAAACCGTGCGAGCGGTCACCGTGTCCGAGGCAAACGGCCGCGGCGCGAGCCTCTACCTCGCCGCGCTGTCCAGCAACCTCATCGCGCTGGCCTTCATCGGCCAGATGTCCCGCCTGGGTACAGCGTTCCGCGCGTTCGCGCTGATCTTGCTGCCCGCTCTGGCGTTCGTGGGCACGGTGACGTTCCAGCGCCTGGTGCAATCGTCGATGGAGGACATCGCGTACGCGCAGCGGATCGGCCGTCTGCGCGGCTTCTATCTCGCGCTCGCCCCAGAGCTCGAGCCTTACGTGCTTGCCGTGAGCGGGTCACGCGCCGAGGCATTCCTGAACCACGAGAGCCTCGCTCCGAGCGGCTGGCCGCTGGCCCTGACGACGGCGGGGATGGTCGCCGTCATAAACAGCGTCGTCGTCGGCGCGTGCGTCGGCCTCATCGCCGACACGCTCGTCTCCGGCTCGCTTTCAGTCGTGCTTACGGTCGGCGCCGTCACCGGCGTGACGACTCTGATCGCCCGGCGCCGCCACCACCTCCGCGCTCGCGACGCCTATACGCCGGAGGCCGTCGACCGGGCCGCGATCTTCGTCCCCGCAGCGCAGACGGCCGAGAAGGCCTGAAGGAGGAAACCGACATGGCACGAATCTCACGAGGCTTTCAGGGAAGGCGCCCGCAGGTCGAGCCTGACCGCGTGCCTCCCGGGCAATACGTCACGCGGGACTTTCCGGTGCTCTCCGCCGGCCCGACGCCTCGCACCCCGCTCGACGAGTGGACCTTCGCGATCCGAGGCGCTGTGGAAGAGCCCGTGTCGTGGTCATGGGACGAGTTCGTCGCGCTGCCGTCCGAGACGTTCACCGTGGACATCCACTGTGTGACCAAGTGGTCCAAACTCGACACAACCTGGACCGGCGTCTCGCTCGACACACTGCTCGAACAGGCCGAGCCGAAGGCGAAGTTCGTGCTCGCGTTTTGCGACGGTGGCTACACGACGAACGTGCCGATCGCCGACCTCATGGGCGGGCGGGCGTGGATCGCGTACGAGTACGACGGTGAGCCGCTCGAGCCGGAGCACGGCGGACCCGCGCGGCTGCTCGTCCCCCACCTGTACTTCTGGAAGAGCGCCAAATGGGTGCGCGGAATCGAGCTCCACGACGACGACGAGCCCGGCTTCTGGGAGCGCTACGGCTACCACAACCACGGCGACCCCTGGAAAGAGCAGCGGTATTGGAACGACTGAACTTGCGCGGGCCGGCGGTCGTGTGGCGGTACGGAACCGTTACCGCCCTGATCGACGAGAGCCCGCATGCCAAGACCATCGAGCTCGACGTACCCGGATGGCCAGGACATGCCGCCGGTCAGCACGTCGACGTGCGCCTTACGGCCGATGACGGATATCAGACGCAGCGCTCCTATTCGATCGCCTCAGCGCCAGAGGACTCCATTTTCGCGTTGACCGTCGAGCGGATCGACGACGGCGAGGTCTCTCCGTATCTCACCGAGGAGCTTCGCGCGGGCGATGAGCTCGAGTTGCGGGGCCCGGTCGGCGGCCACTTCACCTGGCGCGTCGACGACGGCGGCCCCCTCTTGCTGATTGCCGGCGGTTCCGGCCTGGTCCCGCTGATGGCGATGCTCCGTCATCGTGCTGCACGCTCGAGCGAACTCGATGCGCGACTGCTCGTTTCCGCACGCTCGCTTGACGACGTCTTGTATCGCGACGAACTCGAGACCCTGGCGGCAACCGACGGATTCCTTCTGCATCGCACGCTTACCCGCGAGCCGCCGGTGGGCTGGACCGGGTTCGCGAGGCGCGTCGACACAGCGATGCTGAGGACGGTAGGGCCGGTGCCCACAGCGCGGCCGCGCATCTTCGTCTGCGGTCCGACAGCGTTCGTGGAGCGGGCCGACGACCTGCTCATAGAGCTTGGCCACGATCCGACCACGATCCGGTCCGAGCGCTTCGGCCCCACAGGAGGATGAGATGAACGAGCGAGCATTGTGGCTGGACGGAAACGCGCTGGCCGGTCTCTTGGAGGAACTCTTCGCCACCGAGCTCACCGACGCGCCGCGCAACTGTGGGTCGTGCGGCGCGATCAGGGCCTTCGGCGCCCATCGCCGCTACGGCAGCACGCTGACCGTCGACGGCGGGCCGCTCGCCGTCCGATCGGCCCGTCCTATCGGGCGGTAACACAGGGCTGTTGTGGCGGCCCGGCGCCGGCCGCATCGTGGGGTCCGTGACTACCGCGAGCGGCGCAACTCGCCGCACGCCCGAACTCCCGAAGGAGGAGATCGTGGAAGAAGCCGAACAGGCCGGGCGGCTGACGGACCGCCGTTCGTTCCTGCTGAAGGGTGCAGCGGTCGGAGCCGGCGCCATCGGCGCGAGCCGCTTGCTGACCGCCCCGCCAGTGTCTGCCAGCGGAGGGCTCACGAAGGGGGACGTGGCCATTCTGCAGTTCCTGGCCGCGGCCGAACTGCTCGAGGCGGACCTCTGGGAGCAGTACAACGAGCTGGGCGGGATCCAGGACAGCGAACGCCCGGGCGGCACCGGGAACAAGGCCTACACCAGAGCCCTCTCGGTGCTGGACAAGGACATTCCCCAGTACATCCACGACAACGCCGATGACGAGCAGAGCCACGCGAGCTTCATCAACGCGTATCTGGCGGCGAACGGCGCGGATCCCATCAACCTGGACAAGTTCCGCACGGTGCCCGGCAGCAAGGCGACCGGCGCTCGCCAGATTGGCCGCTTGACCAACCTGATGGAGCTGACCATCGACACCAGTTGGTGGACGCGCTATCGCAGCGACTCGAAGAATCCGGACCTGGGTGACACCCTGCCGCAGGCAGTCCCAGACCTGGCTGTGGGAAAGCACCCGGCAATCCCGCGCAGCGACGACGATCTGACACCGCGGACGCACCTGCAGGCGATCGCAAACACGGCCGGCTTCCACTTCGGCACCATCGAACAGGGCGGCACGAGCCTCTACGCCTCCCTCGCGCAGCGAGTGACGAACCCTGAGGTGCTGCGCGTCTTGCTCAGCATCGGCCCCACGGAAACGATGCACTTCCAGACGTGGCAGGACAAGGCCGGCAACGCGCCGCCGCTGACCGATCCCACCACCGGGCTCACGTTCCCCGACCTGAACACGGGAGGGTCGCTGTTCAAGCCCAACCGGATCATGCCCGAGCCAACGAGCTTCCTCGATCGGAAGTTCCCGAGCTGCTCGATCATCCGCCCCACCAACACCGAGGGCGCCGCCCTCGGCGCGGCAAAGTTCCTGACCGCCATGGGGCTGTTCAACGGACAGTCGCCAGATTTCTTCGCGGGCGTCAAGGCACTCGCGGAGGCTGCGGACGCCGCGCAGCGTCAGTAACGAGCGTCGCCGCGAGAGCACGACGAAGGGCCCCGCTGAAGCGGGCCCCTCGTCTCTCGCCGTCCGCAGACAGTGAGCAATAGCGACGCCCTATCGGGCAATCGCCCAGCGTGCTTGGGCGGGCCCGGGGCGCACGCACCTTCGAGCAACGGACCCCAACTACAAGGACCACGCATGATCGAGAACATCCTCAGCCCCACTCATCTCCTCCTGATCTTGGTCGTCGCGCTGATCGTGCTCGGCCCCAAGCGACTGCCGGAGGCAGGCCGCGGCCTTGGCTCGGCGATCCGCGGCTTCAAGGACTCGCTCTCCACGGCCGAACTTCGCGAGGACCAGCCCGCGATCCAGCCGTCGCGCGAGCCCGATCACACGCCCGGCGCATAGATCGCGATCCGGATGGAAGCCTTCCCGCTACGAGCCGTAGCTCACGACGAGCGTCTCACGCTGACTGAGCATCTCGGCGAGTTGCGAGTACGGCTCCTGTTGAGCGTGGCGGTGTTGACGGTCCTGTTCGCAGGATGTCTGTGGCAGAGCCGCTCGCTCCTGCACGTCCTCAACGTGCCGTTGGCCCAGC
Organism: Paraconexibacteraceae bacterium; assembly: GCA_963757775.1. GTDB lineage: Bacteria > Actinomycetota > Thermoleophilia > Solirubrobacterales > Solirubrobacteraceae > JAOPZW01. Next base: position 21,857 of record CAVWSH010000009.1, read on the forward strand.
TCAGAACCAGCTCGGCGGCGGAGGGTACCCACGGCGAGCTGCCCCAAGCGCTGACGCGCAGCGCCAGTGCATTCACCCGGCTCGCGCACGCCTCCTCCCTCGCCCCGGTCGACCAGCGGGCCGCGCTGAACGCGGCCCGCTCCCTCGCTGCCGCCAGCCAGTCGCTCGCGCGGCCCGAGGCCCGCGCGCCGATTACGCTCGGGCTCGGCGAGCCATTCTCCACCTCCGTCACCGTCGCCTTCGCCTTCGCGTTGCTCCTCGGACTGCCGTTCCTGCTGATGCAGGCGTGGGCGTTCATCTCACCGGCGATCGCTCCCGCCGAGCGGCGCGCGGTGCGGCCCCTCCTGCTGTCCGCGCCCGCGCTCTTCGCGACCGGCGTTGCGTTCGCCTACTTCTTGGTCCTTCCGCCGGCCGTGAAGTTCCTACAGGGGTTCAATCACGGCGCCTTCGACGTCCTGCTTCAGGCGCGCGCCTACTACCGCTTCGAGCTCATGACCATGCTCGCGCTCGGCGCGATGTTCGAGATTCCCGTTCTGCTGCTGGCCCTCGGTCGGGTGGGCATCCTCAGCTCGGCCACGTTGCGCCGCCATCGCCGTTACGCCATCGTTGGGCTCTCCGTCCTCGGGGCGCTTTTGCCCGGCACCGACCCCGTGAGCACGCTACTCGAGACGCTGCCGCTCTTCGCCCTCTACGAAGCAACGATTGCCCTGCTTCGCTTGAGCGAGCGCAGACGCAGCCGCCGGCAAGCGCTCTCCGGACCGGCACGCCCCTGATCCCGAGCGCGGGCCCCCGCCCGCACCGGGTCCATCGCGGGGTTGTGGTCTTGCGGCTCCGTTCTCAACCACTCGCAGCCCCTGGCGATCTGTCTCTATCGGGCGTGTGCAGCTTCGCCAGGGCCGGGACACGCGGAATGGCGCGGACCCAGGGACGCAGTTGTGTCCAACGACGTGTCCAACCGGCGCGGAATTCCCGATGACTAAGCCAAAGTCGGCCGGAATCATACTCCGCGCGTCGAGTCCGACGCACTCATCGAGCTTGGCGCCACATCTGGGTGCCAATTGGGTGCCAGAACTCCGCCAAAAAGCGACGAGCCGGAGATGGACGGCGGCGCGCCGAGGGCGCTGATGTGGCCGATATGCAGGCGTAAGCGGTAGGAACGAACGATCAGGGTCTGCGTGCCATGCAGAAGGCCGAGGGTTCGAGTCCCCTCAGCCGCTTTTGAGAATTGCCGGCCAGGAGGCCCGTCTCGCGCGCGACCCCGACGAGATGCTGGAGGGGCGGGATGAGACGGGCCGCGAGGTCGGTGACGACGTGGTCGAGCTCGTCATGGGCTGACGAGCGAAACGGACACGCGCTGTGGCGCCGTTAGGTGACGTTGAGAGCACAGTGGAGGACGATGGGCATGATCGCCGACGCGATTCGCCGACTCCTCGGGCCCGGGGGCGTGGCCAGCGGCCGGACGCAGGCCGCCACGATCCCGGCAGGTGGAGCACGTCTAAGTCGACCTCGGGGTCCTCGAGGCTCACGACGCAGCGGCGCTCGGCGACAGTCAAGGCCTCCGCACCCCGTAGCTCGAGAGCATCGCAGCTTCCAGCGGTCTTCTTCACTGTGTGTCTTGCCGCAACGAACGCTTCTCGCTTCGTGGGAACAGCATCCGCGACGCGGCCGTTCCAGACGAACGAGTTCTCCATCACGATGCGGCTTGGAGCGCGACCTCGTCCGCCGATGCGTGGAGCTGCGGCGGGCGCATCTCCGCGATGTGGCGCGCGACCCGTTCGGCATCTCTCCCGGTACCGCCGACGAGCATCGACGCGAACGAGTGGAGGAACGGCAGCCCGGCGAAGTAGAGGCCGGGTGACGACGCGGCGACGCCACGATATTGCACCGGATGGCCGTCGTCGCCGATCTCGAAGGGAACGCGAATCCAGCTGAAGTCGGGCCGGAACCCCGTGCACCAGACGACGTTGCGCACGTCCAGGGCGCGACCGTCGTCGAGCACGGGAAGGCCGCGATCGACGCCGACGGCTCGTGCGACGACGCGCTCGACTCCCGCGGCAACGAGGTTCTTCTTTCGGTAGCGCAGGAGCGGCCCACCGCCGTGCCGGATGTGCGGGCGCATCTTGCGACCGATTGGGGTGTCGACGTTGAGGACGTGAGTGCCGACGAACACGAGCAATCGGAATCCGATCCGTCCGCGCCGGCTCTCGATCGGCACGGGGATCTGGCCGGTGTCGGTGCCGACGAGGATGACGTCGTGTGACGCTGATGCTTCATAGGCGATGTCCGAGCCCGAGTGCGCGGCGCCCACGACGAGCACCGGCCCCTTCTGCAGCTGGGACACGTTGCGATAGTCGCTGGAGTGAAGCTGGGTGATGCTCGCGTCGAGCTCGCGTGCGAACTCCGGCGTGTGCGGCTTGCGGAAGACGCCGGTGGCGACGACGACGGCGTCGGCCTCGAAGCGGTCGTTTCCGGCCTCCGCGACGTAGCGGCCGCTCTCCTTCGTCAGCAGATCCACTGCGGTCGCGCTGCGCACCGGGAGCTCGAAGCGCGTCGCGTACGCCTCGAGGTAGTCGCCCATTTCATCCTTCGTCGGGTACGTCGACCGAGGCGCGGGGAACGGCATCCCTGGTAGCCCGTCGCGAAACGCCGGCGAGTAGAGCCGCAGCGAGTCCCAGCGCTTGCGCCACGAATCGCCGATACGTTCGCCCGCGTCGAGGATGACGAACGAGCGCCCCTGCTTCTTCAGGTGGTAGCCGACGGAGAGCCCGGCCTGGCCCCCACCCACGATCACCGTCTCGTATCGCTCGACCTGCGTCATCGTCACGCCCCTTTCCTATCGCTGCCGATGACGGTAGGCGGGTCCGGACGTCGCGACATCGCCGCGATTCACCAATTCCCGAAGGCGAGTCGTGGTCATTTCTGACCACGCGGCGGCCTACACGAGGTCGTGCTCGAACGCGAAGGCCGTCGCGGCGGCGCGCGACGAGAGACCGAGTTTCGCGTAGATGTTCTGGACGTGCCTGGCGACGGTGTGCTCGCTGATGACAAGCGTCGAGGCGATCTCGCGATTGCTCTTGCCCGAGGCGACGAGCCGCAGGACCTCGACCTCGCGCCCCGACAGCCCGTGAGTCGAGCCTGCGCGCAGAGAGACGCGCGCCAGGTCGGGCGCGGCGCCGAGCCGTTCGAACAGCTCTCGGGCGGCTTCCCGCTCGAGCACGCCGGCCTCGTCGTCGCCGAGAGCGCAGCAGGCCTGTGCGATCAGCTCGCGGGTACGCGCAACCTCATAGGGGGCGTCGAGCTCGAGCCAGATTCGCTGCGCGTGGCGCAACCTCGCGAGGGCCGACCGCGCGTCACCCTCGGCCAGTGCCACCGCCCCCTGCGCATGCGCGACGATCGCGTCAAGCATCGCACTGTCGTACTGCTTCGCGAGCTCGCGTAACTCGAGGCATGCCGACCGGGCTTCATCGACCTCGCTCGCGGCGAGGGCGATCTCGACCTGGGCGGGGAGCAGAGCCGCTCGCTTCAGCGGCTCCATGACGTCGGCAGTGGCGAGGCGAATCGCCGCGAGCGCCACGTCGCGCTTGCCCTGCGCGAGGCGAAGCTGCGCGAGACCAGGCTGAGGCTCCCAGCCGTGCCGGCTGGCATCGCGATACGCCTGCTCGGCGGCCTTGAACTCGCCGCGCAGCCGCAGCAGTTCGCCCTGCCGATACAGCGCCAAACCCGCCGCAGGGTTCTTGGTCTCCACGAAACGCTCGGCCGCGAGCCGCGCCTCCTCGAGCGCCTCTAACCATGATCCGCCCAACTGCAGGATCTCGGCACGATGCACGAGGCAGCGACCCGTGAAGGCGACCAGGTCTCGCTGCCGCTCGACCCACCGGGTCAACTCGAGCGTCCATTCGCGAGCCCGTGCGACCTCGAACCCCTCCTGGCACGCGAGGATGACGCCGCAGTAGACGATGCCAACGACGAACGGCGAGAGCTCGGCCGTCGTCGCCGCGACCATCGCCTCATCGAGGAGCACGAGGCCCTCGCGGACGCGGCCCGCCAGGACGAGCATATGGCCCTGGCCGTGAATCGCCAGCGCCATCAACTCCGGGTCGTGATGACGCTTGCCGATCTGCGCTGCCTTTGCAGCAACGGCGACCGCAGCCTCGAGGTCGCCCGCGGCCTCGTGACGGAACATGACCGGCAGCAAGGCGTAACCGTGCACGACGGTCTCCTCCGGCAGGTCCTCGAGCAGTCGGTCCGCACGGGCCAACCAGCCGCCCGCGGGCCCCACCGCACCGATGAAGAACAGCGTCATGCCGATCCAGCCCGCGCAGTACGCGGCGCGGAGCGTCTCCCCCATCTCGAGGTAGGCATGGTGCGCGCGCTCGAGGATCTCGACCGCCTCGCCGTCCCTAGCGAGCATGCGCGCGGTCGTCGCGCGCAGCTCGAGATCCGCGGGCGCAAGGGACGCGGTCTCGTCCGCCCGGGCGAACGCCTCGTACGCGTCCAGCCATGAGCACCGGGCGTATGCGGCGCGGGCGCGCCCGAGGTCGGCCTGGCGCGTGGTCATTCCAACGTCATCCTGCAGCAGGTCCCTCTGCAGTGCGAGCGACTCGAGAATGAAGGTACCTGGATCGAGGATGTCGCCGGCGTGCGGCGTCAGCCCCCCGGACCGGGGACGCGAACGACCGCTCCACGGACGGCCTCTTACCTCGCTTGCGTCGACAGATCGCGTCGCCTCGCGCGAGTCTCTGTGTCCGCGGCCCCCGCCGGGGCGGCCCGGCCTACGGAGCCCCGCCCGAGAAGATCTCCAGGTGCCAATTGGGTGCCAGAACTCCGACGAAAAGGGCCGAAATCAGATGGACGGCGGCGCGTAACGGCGCTGACGTGGCCGATATGCAGGGATAAAGCCGTACGGACCAACGATCAGGGTCTGCTTGGCATGCCAGAGGGTCGAGTTCGAGTCCCTCCAGCGCTTCGAAGACGTCCTGCAGCTACGGCGTTTCCGTGTCTTCCAGCTCGCTCGACGCACCGGGCAGGTAGGCATTCTTGTTGACCGGTTGCCGATTGGTTGCGAGCACCCAGGCCGGAAAGCAGGGCGGGCTGCCACGGTAGGGGAGCATGGGTCAGCGCTCGGACGGCGGGCGATAATCGTCGGGTGGCTACCGTGGGGGCGCTTGAGCAGGGACGTGAGGCTTATTCGCGCGGAGCCTGGCTGGACGCGTACGAGTCGCTCTCGCGGGTCGACCGGCAGGTCTCGCTCGCGCCTGACGACCTTGCATGCCTCGCCACCTGCGCGTACATGATCGGTCGCGAGTCCGAGTACCGCGACCTGCTCGAGCGCGCGCATCGCGTCCACCTGGAGGCGGGTGATGAGCTCGCCGCGCTGCGCTGCGCCTTCTGGATCGGCGTGACTCTCGCCAGCCATGGGGAGATCGGGCGTGCGAGCGGCTGGCTGCGACGCGCTCGCCGGCTGCTCGAGCGCCAGGAGGGCGATCGAGTCGAGCACGGCTACCTGCTGCTGCCGACGGTGTTTGAGCAGGGGGCGAGCGGCGACTGGGAGGCGGCTGCTGCTACCGCCGGCGAGGCCGCTGTGATCGGAGAGCGGTTCGGCGACCCCGACCTGTTCGCCCTGGCCACCCATGAACAGGGCGAGATCCTGATCAGGATCGGCCGTGTCAACGAGGGCCTGGGCCTGCTGGACGAGGCGATGGTGGCTGTGACCGCGCGCGAGCTCTCCCCAATCGTCGCCGGGATCGTCTACTGCGGCGTGATTCTCGCTTGCCAGGCTGCCCACGAGGTCCGCCGGGCCCGGGAATGGACGGCCGCCCTCTCGGCATGGTGCGCGCGCCAGCCTGACGTCGTTGCGTTCACCGGCCGCTGCCTCGTGCACCGGGCTGAGATCATGCAGCTCGAGGGCGAGTTCTCGGATGCCCTGGAGGAGGCGCGCCGGGCGGCCGAGCGCTGCCTGCGGGGTGAGAACCCCGGCGCGGCGGGGGAGGCGTGGTACCGGCAGGGCGAGATCCACCGACTGCGAGGCCACTTCGGCGCAGCCGAGGCGGCCTACCGGGAGGCGAGCCGGCTCGGACACGAGCCACAGCCGGGCCTTTCCCTGCTGCGACTCGCTCAAGGCGAGCCCCGTGCGGCGGCCAGCACGATCCGCAGGGTGATCGCGGAGACGCAAGAAGCCGGCGAGCGAGCGGGGATCCTGCCGGCCTACATCGAGATCATGCTCGCCGTCGACGACATCGAAGCCGCCCGCGGCGCCTGCCGCGAGCTCGAGTCGATCGCCGCGGGTCAGGAGAGGGGCGCCCTCGGGGCGCTGGCGGCGCAGGCGCGGGGCGCGGTCGAGCTCGCTGCGGGCGACCCCTTCCGCGCGCTGGCATCGCTTCGCCACGCAAGGGACATTTGGCAGGAGCTCAAGGCGCCCTACGAGGCGGCTCGCGTGCGTGAGCTCGCCGGCCGCGCCTGCCGTGTTCTCCAGGACGAGGACACGGCGAAGCTAGAGCTGCAGGCGAGCCAGGCCGCGTACTCCGAATTAGGGGCGTCGCCGGACCTCGCTCGTCTGCGGTCATTCGGCGGTGGTCCACGGGGCGACGTTCACACGCTCACCGATCGCGAGCTTGAGGTCCTCCGCCACCTCGCCGCCGGCGACACGAACAAGGCGATCGCCAGCGAGCTGGTACTCAGCGAGCGCACCGTCGATCGGCACGTCAGCAACATCTTCGCCAAGCTCGGCGTCTCCTCACGTACCGCAGCCACCGCCTACGCCTACGAGCACCGGCTGCTCTGACCGCCGGTGGGTGAGACCACCCACGCCACCGAGACGCAGAGGTTGGGTGGTTCCGCCGATGCGCGGTCGCAGAGGCGGCCCTACCGTCGGTCGGCCGTCAGCGCACAACAGGAGGCCCGAGATGCCGAGCGCGTCCAAGAGCAATGCAACGACCAAGGTCACGTGGGATGGCGTCGACATCGACCACGCCGATCTCGAGGGCGGCTACGCCGTCTGCTTCGAGAGGCACACCGCCGACGCCGACCTCGCCACGCTCTTCCGCGGTCTTCCCGAAGACCGTGCACAGCTTCCTCGCTGGGGCTACGTGATCGAAGGCAGGATCGGCTTCCGCTTCGCCGACCGCGAGGAAACCTATGAGGAGGGCGACGCGTACTACGTCGAGGCTGGCCACACGCCGGTCTACTACGCGGGCACCGAGATCGTCGAATTCAGCCCCACCGCGACCCTCAACGAGACGATCGCGGTGATGTTGAGGAACCTCGACGCCAACGGGATCGCGGTCGAGATGCGCGAGGCCGGCGCCGATGTGGAGGCGGGGCGATGACCGACGGAGGCCGGGGAGCGGCGGTCGGGCGGCACCCGCCGACGCCCGGCGCCGAGGCGCGCGAGCGCGTGCTCGCCGGGCTTCCGTTGAGCCAACGCCAACTCGATGTGGCCGGCGTCTCCACCGCGTTCCTCGAGGGCGGCGCCGGTTCGCCGCTGGTCCTGCTGCACGGCGGGATCGAGTGCGGAGGCGCCTACTGGGCGCCCGTGATCCCCCGCCTGGTCGAGAATCACCGCGTCGTCGTGCCCGACGCGCCCGGTCTCGGTGAGTCGGAGCCCCTCGGCCGCCTCGATGACGAGAGCTTCGCCCGCTGGCTTCGGGAGCTGATTCGCGTGACCTGTGAGGCGGAGCCGACCCTAGTGGCGCATTCGCTCGTCGGGACCCTGGCCGCCCGCTTTGCCACGCACGGAGATTCGCTCTCGCGGCTGGTCGTCTACGCCGCGCCCGGGATCGGGCGCTACCGGATGCCGCTTGGGCTTCGGATCGTCGCGGCGCGGTTCGCGCTGCGGCCGAACAAGCAAAGCGGAGAGCGCTTCGAGCGATTCGCACTCCTCGACCGCGAGCGGACCCGTCGGCGGGATCCCGCGTGGTTCGATTCGTTCAGCGCCTACACGCTTTCGCGCGCACGCGCCCCGCGCGCCAAGCGGACAATGCGCGCGCTGGTCAGGGCCGGGACGACGCGCGTCCCGGACGCCGAGCTGCAACGGATCACCATCCCCGCGGCGCTGCTCTGGGGACGCCACGACCGGATGACTCCGCTGTCCCTCGCTCAGGCGGCGAGCACGCGACTCGGCTGGCCCTTGCACGTCGTTGACCACGCGGCCCATGTGCCCCACATGGAGCAGCCGGAGGGCTTCGTCGATCTGCTCACCGACGTACTAAGAGGGGATTCGAACGCCGCGATGGGCACGAGGGAGGCAGTTGGGTGAACTACAGGCTCGCCTACGCGATCGGCTTCCATCCCTGGGAGGAGCTCGCCGAGCATCCACCCTTCGCCGGCAAGCTCCTCGAGCTGGTCGCCCGCGAGGAGGACGGGCACGAGCCGCCCTACGGCCGCGCGCTCGATCTCGGTAGCGGCAGCGCGGTGTGGGGCGTCCGGCTCGCGCTGCGCGGCTGGGAGGTCACCTGCGTCGACATCGTCGACAAGGCCCTGCGCCGCGCCCGCGCGCGGGCCGACGAGGCGGGCGCCGAGGTTCGGCTCTTGTACGCCGACGTGACGGCGTTGCGTGAGGCCGACCTCGGCTCCGGCTTCCGATTGCTCCTCGACACCGGCACCTTCCACGGCCTCAACGATGCCCAGCGCGAGGCGATGGGCAGGGAGGTGAGCGCCGTCGCCGCCCCGGACGCCACGCTGATCCTTGACTGCTTTGCGCCCCGGCACAGGGGCCCGCTGCCCGGCGGCGCGAGCCGGGCCGACGTCGAGCGCGCCTTCCCCGGCTGGGAGATCACCGACGTCGAGGTCGCGGACACCGAGCCCGACGCGCTCGCGCGGCTCATGAGGTTCGACGAGCGCTTCTATCGCCTGCGCCGCACGGTGGAGCAGCCGCAGCGCGCCAGCACCGACCAGGACGACGCCGAGGAACTCGAAGCGATCTCCATCGGTCGAGTCAGTCGCAGCGGATCGAAAGAACGAGTCGTCGAGGACCACGCCCCTCCGATGACCGGAAAGGACGCATCCTCTTCCTCCACGGCTGGTCCGAGACCCAGCGGTGCTGGGGTCCGGCGGCTCGAAGACCGTCTCGCCGAGGATCCCCACCTGGGCCGGTCGATGACGCAACCGGTTCGCATCGACGTGAACACCCTCCTCGGTATCACGCTCCGGGAGGGATTCGACTACATAACCACTCCGAACAACTGGCCGCAGTACGGGCGCGACCTCGTGCGGATCGAGCCTGGGTCACGCTGGCAAGAGCCGGGGACCGGACGCCACCAAGTCGGCAGCCTCTACCACTCGGTGCCCGCTACTACGATCCCACCATCGCCCGGTGGACTCAGCAAGACCCGATCACGCAGTACGCCGACCTGACAGAAGCCAATCGGTACGTATACGCAGCGGACGATCCGGTCAACGCCATCGACCCTGTTGGAGCCACGAGTGCCCTCGTTGACTGCGCCCCATCGGCGGGGTGACCGGGGCCGCAGCTGGTGCAGTCGAAGGCGGCGGTGTCGGAGCCGGTGTCGGTGCTGCGAGCGGGTGCGCCAAAGGAGTTGTCTGCAATCTGAGCGGCCGTGTGGTCAAGAGCGAGGAACCAGGCACTCTATGCGGCGCGCTTACCAGCTATCAGGACGTCGGCAAGATCGTGTCCAAACCCGCCGGGACAATCATCAAGTGGGTCGTGAACGCATTGTGAAGTACGGCACCGGCCAAGCGATCACGTTCGGCGTCCTAGCCGTCCTTATGTTCGCTCTTCAGCAGTGGGGCTGGGCGCTCCTGTGTGTCGCTGGTGTTGGCGTGTCTATCGGCTTCTGGAATATCTACCTGCCACGCTCAACGCGCCAACGGAAAGAGCGGTGAGAGGCTTAACGATGGATGGCTACGCTGTGGGTGTTCTGATTGCGGCTGTAGGGGCTGTCGCGGTCGCGATTGTCAAGGGGGTCCGCGACCGCTGACTAAGCGCCAGCCGCCCGTGGCCGCCGCGCCGCTTCGAGGTTCGGTACCGCATCACGTCAACCTCAGGCCGGACCGAGCCGGCGCCCAGCCTCATCCGGATGCTGTGTCCTAGGTCGCGAACCCGGTCATGGCACCAACACGGCCCGACCGACGGCGCCCTGCGTGAGCGCCGCGTACGCCTCGTTGATCTGCTCGAGCGCATAGTCGGCGCCGAGCAGCTCATCGAGCGGGAGGCGCCCCGCGAGGTAGAGCCCGAACAGCCGCGGGAGGTCGACCAGCGGGTTGGCCGAGCCGTACAGGCTGCCGACGACGCGCTTCTGGCGCTGCACGATCTCGTTGATCGGGACCTCGAACGTGGCGCCGACCCGGCCGAGGCCGACGGCGATCGCCGTGCCGCCCGGCCGAAGGCAGGCGAGGCACTGCTGCAGGGTCTGCGCGCTGCCCACCGCCTCGATGGCCCAGTCAACACCCTCGGGCACCGCCTCCACGACGTCCGTCTCGCGCCCGTTGACGAGCTGGGTGGCGCCGAGCTGCCGGGCCTTGTCGAGCTTCGCGTCGTCGACGTCGACGACCACGATCGGGTCGGCACCGGCGAGCCGCGCACCCATGACGGCCGCCAGCCCCACGCCGCCCGCGCCCATGACCAGCAGCGCACGCCCGGCGCACTCGCCGACCACGTTGAGCACGGCGCCGACGCCCGTGACGACGGCGCAGCCCGCGATCGCGGCGATCCGGGCCGGCACGCCGTCGGGCACGGGGACGACCGATTTCTCGGACACCACGACCTGCTCGGCGAAGCTGGAGACGCCCATCAGGTGGTGCACCTCGCGCCCGTCCAGCCGCAGGCGGGTGGTGCCATCGTCGGGCAGCCCGTTCGTGCTCGCCTGCACCTTTCCGAGCTCGCACATCACCGGCTGCCCGATCACGCAGTACCGGCAGCGCCCGCAGCGAGGCCGCCACAGCATCGTCACCAGATCGCCCGGCGCGACCGACTCGACGCCCTCGCCCACGGCCTCAACCGTCCCGCTGCCCTCGTGGCCGACGACGATCGGCAGCCGGCACGGGAGGTCCCCGGTCATGTAGTGGTAGTCGCTGTGGCAGACGCCCGCGGCGGCGACGCGCACGCGCACCTCGCCCGGGCGCGGGTCCTCGAGCTCGAGATCCTCGATGCGCAGCGGCTCGCCCGGCTGGTGCAGCACCGCCGCTCTCACCGGGCCCAGGCCTCCCGTTCGGTTGTCACGTCGCGGCCGGTCTGCGCCGACTCGACGATCGCGGCGCTGATCAGGTGGTCCTGCAGGCCGCCGGCGAGCGAGTTGTTCAGCCACCCGCCGATGTTGGTGCCCTTGGGGCAGATGGGATCGCCGTTGGCGTCGACGATCCGGCTTCCTTGGGTCTGCACATCCATACGCGGCGCACCCTAATGCCCTGGCGGCCTGTGCTCCGTCCGAGCGACACGCCCACACGCGAGCGCCGGGCGCAGAACCAGGCCGTGGCGGGTCCGGTTCGACGCCGATGGCGCCGGCCGCCACGACGGCGGTTCGACGGCCGCTACGCGATGCCCGCGAGGTACCCGTGCCGCGAGCTGCAGCGACCTCTTCGCCGACGAGCGGATGCGCCACCACGTCGGCGACGCCCGCTACCAGACCACCGTCCGCGTGCCTGCCGGCGCGCGGAGCGGCGTCGCACGAGCTCGCGCCGCCCGACGCGGGCTTTCGGGGGCGTCTGCGGGCCTTGTCCGAGGCGGCAGGCGCGATGCGCGAGACGCATGCGCGGGCGCTCGAGGCCGGCCTTGCCTGGCGTCCAGTCGAGGGATCTGAGCGCGCGCGACCGCCGTACGAGCTGCGGCCCGGGACCGGGCGACGTGGCCCGGAGGAGTTGTGGGGGCGCTTCGATGTCGCTGTCGAGCGCCTCAACCGGGCCGGCGCGGGCGACAGCCTGGCCGAACTCGTGGCGGCTTTTGCGGCGGTGGCGGAGGCCGCTTGGGGCCCTGGCCGACGCGCTTACCTCTTTGCATCCTTGGGGGCGAAGGAGCAGGACCGGAAGCGTGTCCACGATCCTGCGCCGCGCGGCATCCGAGCCGTCGTAGCTGAACCCGGCGAGCCATGACAGCACACGACCGACGATCGGCGCGATGAGGCGGTTGCGGCGCTCGTAATCGGCCAGCACCAACGCCGCCCTGTCGGCGCCGAGGCGGTGGATCTCCGGCGGCCAGCGCTCGCGGGCGATGGCGACCTCGACCGCACCGCCGTCGACGACGTTGCGGTACCACTGCGCTTGCTTGCCCAAGCCCACCATGACGACCGCTTCCCGCGCAGCGGGATCCCAGTGCAGGACCTCGAGCATGGTTCGGTACAGCCGTCCGGTGCGCCGCCCGCGATGCGTCAGCATGAGGAAGCGGTGGCCGAGGACCCACCCCAGTCCGACGTCGTAGAGCGCCGCTGGGGAACGCAGAACCCGTCGAGCAAGACGTCCGGGGGATCTCGTCGGCGGGGCGATCGCCGAGCTCGGGGTCGAGCTCGGCGATCGCGGTCCGGCGGCGTCGCCGTTCAGCACGTCACCTGCAGGTGGAAGCCGCGCGGGGTCGGGCCCCCTTCGGTGACGGTGATCGTGGCCTTGTCGGCACCGGGGGCGACCGCGAGCGTGCCCGCGTCGAGCTCGGTCGGGTTCGCCGTCGCAGCGCACTTGCTCACGTCACCCGAGAACGGGACGGTGAACACCGGTTGGCCGCTTGACGTGGCGAGCGTCGCCGCACCGTTGGCCGGGACCCCGCGGCTGGCGCTGATCGTGCCATCAGCAGCCACGACCGCGAAGAGCAGGCTGCCCTTGGACACGAAGTCGTCGGCGGACTTGCCGTCGACGGCGTCGGCGTTGAGGTTCTTGACCAGCCCGGTGCCGTTCGTGGCGAACGGCGGCTTGTCGACCGTCGTGTTGAGGTCCAGACCGAACCGGATCTGGCCGACCGTGTTGGCGCCGGGGGTGGTCTGGAAGCGGAAGGCGTCGCCGTTGTTGAGGTTGTTCGCCGCGACGCACGACTCGGTGCCGGGCTTCGCGCGGCAGCCGTAGATCGCGCCGCCGCCGGAGTCGGACTTGTTGGACTGTCGCGTCGTGTAGCCGCCGGTGTGGGCGGCGACGCCGCCCTGGTTCTGGGCGATCGTGCCGACGATCTGAGTCTCCTTCTGGTATCCGCTCGACGTGTTGTTGCTCGGGTTGCGCTGGCCGCCGATCAGCCCGGTGCCGCCCACCGCACCGAAGGCGATGGGCGCTGCGAGCAGGCCGACGACGACCGACGCCATCAGGACGAGGCGCGCGCGCCGGCTGCGGTGCGTCGCGATGCGCACCGCACGAGAGAGTCGACCGAGACGGTTCCCAGGTGCAGGCATGGACGGATTCCTTCCGTTCGTTGAGAGGGACGACGATCGCCGTGCCCGGGACGCGACGCGACGTCCTGCGTCCAGTCATCCAGATGACGTTGGAGCGAATGGGACCTGCCCCACCGTCGCGCGGGCCGCGGTTTCTCTGCGGACCGCGCGGAGGTGGGATGTCAGGTCGCCTCGTAGAAGCCGCAGCCGAGCTCGCGTACGCGGTCTTGGCCGATGGCTTCCACCAGCGCGGCATGGGCGTATCCATGGCGCCAGTGCGCGCCGCCCACAAGCCGCTCCAGCGTCCGCTCGGGAAGCGGTCCGTAGGCCCTCAATGTCCGCACGACGCTGCGAATCTCGGCCTCGAGATGCGTGGTCGCGGTCCTCGGTGATTCGGAAACCGGCATGACGGCGTGTTACCCGCCGGCCGGCGCCCGCGTGGCAAACGGTCAGCGTGAGGACCGCGTCGCAGCGGGCAGGTGTATGTGGTCGAGCCGGGGGGGCTCTCCGGTCAAGAGCCACGTCCGGTCGGGGTTGCGCCGTAGCTCTCCGTCGCGCGCCAGGGCCACCAGTGCCGCTGACACGCTCGGGCGCCGCATGCAGACGAGGCTGGCCAGGAACCCGTGGGTGAGTTTGAGTGGCAGGTGGATGCCTTCCGGCGTGACGCGCCCCCAGCGATCGGCCATGTGCCAGAGCAGCAGGAGCAGGCGGGGCTCGGCGCGGCGCACCTGGGCGAGCGCAGCGTGGAAGGCGAACCACCGCACGCGCTGGAACGCGCGGCCCAGCAGTGCGGCAGGCAGACCGGAGACGCGACAGACGCGATCGGCGAATTGCTCGTCGAGGAGGGCGAGCGTGGCTCGCTGCATCACCCTCCACTCAGACGCGACGGGCACCAAACCGGCCGCCGGATCGGCCTCCCAGGGTCGCAAGAGATCTCCGGCCCCGATGAGTTCGGGCGTGCGGCGACCATCGAATCCGACGCTTCGGGTCAGCAGCCCGTCGAGCACCAAGAGGCCGAGGGCGCCGCGACCGAGCGCCTGCTCATCGGGCGGCGACCAATGACCCTCCTCGAAGATCGTGCTGTCCGCCACGCCGAGATGCCAGGCCAACCGCGCAGCTTGCGGCGTGAGGTGATCGAGCAGGTCGGGCTCGTGGTCGAAGACCCGAACGGGACGCTGGAACGACGCCGCCTTGGGGGCCAGCAGGAAGGAGCCGTCGCCGGCGGCCTCGCTGTCGGCGAGCGGGTCGCCTCCTACGGCGGATACGGGTGCAAGGGCCATACAGGGATGGTTCCCGCATGAGCCTCTGCGGCGCGTGAGGGCCACCCCCCATTTCGGCCAACCGCGACTGCCATAGTCTCTGGCGCACCTCGATGCCCGTGCTACCAAGGTCTCACCGATGGGAGGGCGAGGGGCGCTTCGTCTCGCTGTTCTGGCGGATCTTCGTGCCCAACGTGCTCGTGCTCCTCGTCGCGGGGACGGTCCTCTGGCTGCAGCCCGCAAACGGACGGCCGATCGCGCTCGCGGGCGGCGTGCTGGCGATGGTGGTGGTCAACGTGCTGCTGCTGCGTCGCGCGTTCGCTCCCCTCGCGCGTCTGACGTCCCTGATGGAGACCATCGACCCCCTGCAGCCCGGCGAACGCCTTCCGGACATCGGCCCCACCTCGGAGGTCAGCCTTCTGACGCGGTCCTTCAACCGCATGCTCGACCGCCTCGAAGGCGAGCGGCGGGAGAGTGCGCGGCGCGAGCTGACCGCCCAGGAGCGGGAGCGCACGCGCATAGCGCGCGAGCTGCACGACGAGATCGGGCAGAACCTCACCGCGATGGCCATGCTCCTCAGGCGCTTGGCGGACGAAGCACCCGAGCCGATCGCGGGCCGCATCGCCGAGGCCCGCCTCTCGATGCTCACGACGGTCGACGACGTACGGCGCGTGGCCCGTCAGCTGCGCCCCGATCTCCTTGACGACCTCGGGTTGGCGGCGGCGCTCACGACGCTGTGTCAGCGTATGGAGGAGAGCACCGGGGTACGGATTGCGCGCGAGCTGCCGCGCGAGCCGGCGTCGATGAATCCGGAGGTCGAGACGGTGCTCTATCGGGTTGCCCAGGAGAGCCTGACCAACGCGGCGCGCCATTCCGGCGCGAGCCACGTGCAGCTCAGACTGGTCGTCGACGATGCCGGGATCACACTGAGCATCGCCGACGACGGCGTCGGCTTCCCGTCGAAGATCACCTCCAACGGCGGTATCCGGGGGATGCGCGAACGGGCGCTGCTGATCGGCGGAACGCTCGAGCTGCACCCGGCGGAGGCTGGTGGCGCGCGCGTCACGTTGCAGGTGCCGGGCGGAGGGACGGCGCGGTGACGGCGGCGACGAAGACACGCCTGCTGCTGGCAGACGATCACGCGCTGGTACGCGACGGACTCAGGCTCATCCTGGAGCGAGAGCCCGACTTCGAGGTCGTCGCGGAGGCCGGCGACGGCGCCGAAGCGCTCGAGGCCGCGCTTCGCACGCCGGTTGACCTCGCGATCCTCGACGTATCGATGCCTCGGCTCACCGGACTGCAGGTCGCGCGCCGGCTGCGCAGCCATCGCCCAGACCTGCGCATCGTCATGCTGTCGGTGCACGACAACGAACAGTTCTTCTTCGAGTCGTTGAAGGTGGGCGCGACGGGATACGTGCTCAAGACAGCGGCCGACGAGGATCTCGTGCACGCCTGCCGTGCGGCGCTGCGCGACGAGCCGTTCATCTACGCCGGAGCGGTCCGGTCGCTGATCCGCCACGCTCTGGAGCGCTCCGGCACAGGACTCGAGGTCTCTGAAGAGCTGCTGACGCCGCGCGAGCGCGAGCTCGTCAAGCTCGTGGCCGAGGGCCACACCGGCAAGGAGATCGCCGAGCTGATGTCCATCAGCGAGCACACCGTCGAGCGGCACCGGGCGAACGTCCTCGAGAAGCTCGGCTTGCGCGACCGCGTTGCGCTCACGCGTTACGCCGTTCGCAGCGGTCTCGTCGAGCCCTAGCTCTGGGGGTTCACGCCGGCGTCTGCTCACAGGCCGAGCGGATGGCGCGTGATGTAGCCGCGGCCCGAACGTGGCCGCGCGTGCCAGCGCGGCCCTGTGCCTCCGGTGCCCGACGTGTCGAATCGCAGGCCGGCGATCACGGCATAGGCGTGATCGGCCCGGCCATAGACCGTGATCCAGTGGCCTACGCCCGGCTCGGCCCAGAGCGCCAGGTGCGACGAGTCCAGCGCCACGTCCAGGAGGCCGGCGCCATGGAGCGCGTAGCTCACCGCGCCCGAGCAGTCGTAGCCGCCGTCTTCCCAGCGGCCATGGCCTCCGCCCCACTTGTAGGGCTTGCCGACGAGGCGGTTGGCGGCGGCGATCGCGGCCTGGACGGCGGGGGGCGCATCGGCCGGCGGGATCGCCGTCGTTCCATCCGCGGCGACCTTCGCGATCCCGGTCGCCGGGGTCGCGCGCGCGGCCACGGTCTCGACGAGTCCTCGCAGGACCCGAGCGTCGCCACGACTCAGGCGCCCGTCGACGTGTAGCCGGTTGCTCTGCTCGAAGTGACGGACGTGGCGCGCAGTCCGGCGACCGTAGCGCCCATCGACATCCGTGGGCCAACCAACGCGGGTCAGCCAGCTCTGCAGGACGCGAACGTCATGGCCGTGAGCGCCGCGCTGCAGGGCGCGGTCGCCGAAGGCGGCCTGCGCATCCCCCGCGACAAGGAGCGCCAACAGCGCCGAGGCCAGGAGGCCGCACGCCGTGCTCATGCTCGATGACACACAACACCCTCTTTCGTCTCGCGCTTGCGGGGTTAGCTGTCGGGCTCGCGCGGAAAGAGACGCGCTACGCCATCGCAAAGCGGCGATTCGCCCCAGTTGTCGTGGGTCCCCCGCCCACCGCGAACCGTGGTCCGCAGGTGGCTCAGCTGGGTTTTGGCTCGTCTCAACAGGACGCGGACGCCGAAGTTGCGCCGGGGACGACGCGCAGTCGCAGGTCGTCCTCAGCGCAGATGGGGGGCGCTCCTCATGTGCAGGCCGGGGCGTGCCGCGGAGACTGGGATGGATGAGTGCCACTGCGTGTGATGACCTTCCTCAGCGCGAGCGGCTGTGTTCGGAACGAGCGCAGCTCGCGCGCTACCGGCAGACGCGCGACCCGCAACTGCGCGCGATGATCATCGAGGAGCACCTGTCGCTCGCCCGGAAGGTGGCGAGCCGCTACGCGGGAGGCGCCGAGAGCGAGGAGGACCTCTTCCAGGTGGCGTGCGTGGGCCTCGTCAAGGCGGTGGATCGGTTCGATCCGGCCCGCGGCGTCGCCTTCTCCAGCTATGCGGTCCCGACCATGATCGGCGAGGTGCGCCGGCACTTCCGCGACCACGGATGGGCGCTGCACGTCACCCGCGACCTTCAAGAGCTGGTGCTGAGCGTCCATCGCGCCCGGAATGAGCTCGAACGGGATCTGCGACGCCAGCCGACCGTCGGCGAGGTGGCGGACACCCTGTCGGTGCCCAGAGATGCCGTGATCGAGGCGCTCAACGCCTCGTCGGCGCGCCGTGCCCGCTCTCTCGATGAACCGCTGCCTGGGCGCGACGGCGTCGAAGACGCGCCGCTCGTGTCGCAGCTCGGCGGCGAGGATCCGGGCTATGCCGACGTCGAGCATCGCGCCGCGGTGCGCGAGCTCTCACGGTTGCTGTCTCAGCGCCAACGCCTGATGCTCCACCTGCGCGTTGCCGAGGACCTCAGTCAACGGCAGATAGCTCGCAAGGTCGGCGTGTCGCAGATGACCGTCTCCCGTGTGCTCGGCGCCATTCGCGAGCAGCTGGCGGTCGGCGCCGCCGCGCCCGCGGGTGACGGGGACCCCGACGGTCAGCAACCGGACTGAAGTGGCCGTCGGGCGCGGCACGTGCGCAACCCGGCCGGCGGCGACCCTGTTGGGAGATCGATGCCCTTACGTTCCCTTCTCCTGATCGCGACGCTCGCGCTCGCGCTGCTCGTCCCCGCCACCGCCGGCGCGCGCACCTCGCAGTTCACGATGTTCGACGCGCCGCGCGAGCTGCTCTCCGACGACGCCGCGCTGCGCTCGCGGACCCTCGACGAGATACACGGATTCGGCGTGCACTGGCTGCGGATCGTCATGTACTGGCACTCGGTCGCTCCCGACGCCGATCGCGGGTCGGTGCCGTCGTTCGACGAGCGCGATCCCGGTGCGTACCCGGGATTCGCGCGCTATGACCGGGCGATCTCGGAGGCGCGCGCCCGCGGCATGCGTGTGCTGCTGACCGTGTCCGGGCCGGTGCCGAAGTGGGCCACCCACGATCGCAGGGACACGGTCACACGCCCCAGCCCGACGCGCTTTGAGCGGTTCATGACGGCGGTCGGCCGCAGGTATCGCGACCAGGTCTCGGCCTGGGCGATCTGGAACGAGCCCAACCACCCCGACTTCCTCAAGCCCCAGTACAGAGGGCACAAGCGTCCGGCCTCGCCGCAGATCTACCGGCGCCTCGTCCAAGCCGCAGACCGCGGGCTGCGGGCCTCGGGCAATCGTTCGGATCCGATGTGGATCGGCGAGACGGCCCCGCGCGGCACGGCCAGGGCCGTCCCGCCGCTGACCTTCCTGCGCGGCATGTTGTGCCTGAACGAGCGCTACCACAAGCGCTCTTCGTGTCACAGGCTGCCCGGGGACGGGTGGGCACAGCATCCATACACGACGGCGTCGGGGCCGTTCTTCGTTCCGCGCAGCCGCAACGACGTGACGATCGGCGTGCTCGGCCGGTTGAACTCGGCGCTGGCGCGCGCGGGGCGGGCCCGCGCCATCCGCAAGGGCATGCCGATCTACCTGACCGAGTTCGGCATCCAGAGCTTCCCGGACAAGATCTCCGGCGTCACCCAGAGCCGCCAGAGCGAGTACCGCGCCATCTCCGAGCGGATCGCCTACCGCAACCGCCGCGTGCGAGGCTTCTCGCAGTACCTCATGCGCGACGACGCCCCCGTCGCCGGCGCGGCGAACGTCCTGGAGCGCTACGGCGGCTTCGAGTCGGGTCTGCGCACGAGCCAAGGCGATGCCAAGCTCGCCTATGAGGGCTTCCGCCTGCCGCTCGTTGCCACCCGGGGCCGGCACCGCACCTCGCTGTGGGGGCTGGTGCGCCCGGCCAGCGGCCCCACCAGGGTCCGCATCGAGTACCGCAACTCCGCAGGCTCCCCGTGGCACTACCTCAAGCGCGACGCCACCAACGCACACGGCTACTGGTCTACGACGACGGGCCTGCGCTCCGGGCGCTCGTACCGCGTGCGCTGGACGGCGCCCGACGGCGCCCGGTATACGGGGCCGGCGACACGCTCCTACCGCTCGCCGTGATCGCCGCTCGGGCCGCCGACCGTCACAGGGAGGATCGGCCACCGCTCTGCGTGGATCGTCGGCACTCGCGAGACCGGCAGGACAGCCACCGGGGCGCCGATCCTGCACGCGCACTGCCTCGGGCGTGGTTGCGCAGACGAGGGCGAGGCACCATAGCCTTCGATCATGCGCCTGCCCTGGCGGGTCTTCCTCGCCAACGCCGCGGTCCTGACCGCGGCGACGATCGTTCTCGCGCTGTCCCCTGCGACGGTGAGCTTCCCGATCGGACCGGTGCAAGCCATGGTGCTGGCACTCGGGCTGGTCGCCATGCTCGGGATCGACCTGCTCCTCCTGCGCAGGGCGTTCAGCCCGTTCGAACGACTCGTCGCTTTCATGCGGACAGTCGACCCACTACGCCCCGGCCGACGCCTCGCCGTCAAGGGCGACCCCGACGTCGCCGAGCTGGCGCACGCGTTCAACGACATGCTCGACCGTGTCGAGCGCGAGCGGCGCGAGAGCGCCCAGCGCCAGTTGCAGGCCCAGGAACGCGAGCGACAGCGCGTCTCACGCGAGCTGCACGACGAGATCGGCCAGCTTCTGACGGCAGCCCTGCTCCAGCTCGACCAGTCCATCGAAGGCCTGCCGTCGGATGACGCGGCCGCCATCGCGGCCGGGCGCGAGCTCGTCAACGCCGCCCTCGAGGAGACGCGCCACCTCGCCCGCCGCCTCCGGCCGCTGGCTCTGGACGAGCTCGGCCTTCGCAGCGCGCTGGTCGCCCTCACGAACAGCCTCAGCCGCCGCAGCCATGTGGAGATCGTCCGCGAGCTTGGAGCCCTCGACCGCCTGTCGCCCGACGAGGAGGTGGTGATCTATCGGGTCGCGCAGGAGAGCCTCACCAACGTGGTGCGCCACGCAGACGCTCGCCGCGTGACGCTCGTCCTTCGCGACGAGCGGGGCATACCGGTCCTCGAGATCACCGACGACGGCACCGGGATCGCGGCCGCGAAAGCGCTGGACGGCAACGGGATCCGGGGGATGCGTGAGCGCGCGGTGCTCATCGGTGCGAGACTCGACGTGGCGCCCGCCGGCGAGCGCGGGACCCGCGTGCGACTCACGCTCCCGGGCCGCACACCGGCATGACGACCCCGCTGCGAACCCGGATCCTCCTCGCCGACGACCACGGTCTCGTGCGCGGCGGCCTGCGCCTCGTGCTCGACGCCCAGCCCGACCTCGAGGTCGTCTGCGAAGCCGCCGACGGGCACGAGGCGCTCGAGCTGGCGCTCACCGAGCCGGTGCACCTGGCGATCCTCGACGTCGCGATGCCTGGGATGACCGGGCTGGAGGTCGCCGCCCGGGTCACTCGCCAGCGACCCGAGCTCCGCGTCCTGATGCTGTCCGTGCACGACGACGAGCACTACCTCTACGAGGCGCTGCGTGCGGGCGCGTCCGGGTACGTGCTCAAGGCCTCGGCTTCGAAGGACCTCGTCGAGGCTTGCCGCGCCGCGATGCGCGGGGAGCCCTTCCTGTACCCCGCTGCGGTCGCCAGCCTTGTGCGCGACTTCCTCGACCAGGCCCGCCGGGGCGACGGCGAGCCGCGCGAAGCGCTCTCGCCCCGCGAGATGGAGGTCGTCAAGCTGATCGCCGAGGCGCATTCGACGGACGAGATCGCGCAGATCCTCAACATCAGCCCCAAGACGGTCGAGCGACACCGCGGCAGCATCCTCAGCAAGCTCGAAATGCGCGACCGCGTCGAGGTGACGCGCTACGCGATCCGGCGCGGGCTGGTCGAGCCCTGACCAGCTCCGTATGAGGGGCACCCCCCATGGGCGGATCTCGCGTTTGGGGGCACGATCCTCGGTGGTGCAAGCCTGGACCGCACGCCGCCCGCTGGATCGATCGTCGCAGCGCACCGCAGGGAGCGACCGCCAGACGGCTCTGCCGAGCCGCTGGCTCGCACTCGGCCTGATCACCCGGGCTGCGGCGGCGACGACCGCCGTGGCACTGCTCGCCGTTCACCACGTCACCGACGACGACGGAACGCTCATCGTCGTCGTGACGGCATACACCGCGCTGACGTCGTTCGCCGTGATCCGCTTCCCGCGCATCGTGGTTCTCCCGGCCGCCTGGTGCTTCGACATCGCGGCGGTCCTCGTGCTCGTCACCCTCTCCGGCGACTGGCGCAGCCCGTTCTATCTGCTGTCGCTGACGACGCTCGCTGCGCCGGCGGCCGCTCTCGGCGTCAGAGGCGCGCTCTTCGTGGGCATCGCCTTCGCGATCACGTACGCCGTGATGGCCCATTTCGTTGGGCCCGACCCGTTTCATCGCGGATCGCAGTCCACGGTGGAGACGCTCACCACGCACCTCGTCCTTCCGGTGCTCGGAAGCTTCGGCATCGGGTACTCGGCCGACACGCTGCGGCGCTTGCACGACGAGCAGGGCCGGGCGCAGCGACTGGCGATCGAGGCCGAGCGCCGGCGAATCGCGTGGGAGCTGCACGATTCGGCCAAGCAGCGGATCCACGCTGCCCACCTCGTCCTCAGCGCCATCGAGGGCCGGGCCGATCCGACGACCGCACGAGGCATAGGCCAGGCGCTTCACGAGATCCAGGGTGCGGTCGCCGACATGGATACGAGCCTCGCCGAGCTGCGATCGCCGCTCGAGGGACGCCCGCTCGACCAGGCCCTGCGCGAGCGCGCGACGGAGTTGCGCCTCCCCAACGGTCCCGTGATCTCGGTCGCCGGCGCGACACCGCCGCTGTCTCCCGTGCGCGCCGCGCACGCCTATCGGATCGCCGGGGAGGCGATCACCAACGCCGTCCGCCACGCACAGGCAGAGCGCGTTGAGGTCTTGCTGGGCGGAACGCAGGACGGGCTCGCGACGGTGACCGTGACCGACGATGGCTGCGGCCTGCCTCACATTCCGCGGCCGGGGTCCACCGGGCTGCTGGCGATGCAGAATCGCGCCCGCACGATCGGCGGGGAGCTGCGGTTGCAGGCCGGACCCCGCGGCCGCGGCACCACGGTCGCGCTGCGTTTTCCGGCGGCTCGCGTCACGGAGCAGGAGCTGTGATCCGCATCATCGTGGTCGACGACCATCCGGCCCTGCGCGCCGGGCTCGACACCGTCCTGGCCGCCGAGCCGGGGATAGTGCCTGTCGGCTCTGCCGGCAGCGCCGGTGAGCTCTGGCCGGTGCTGACGACCTGCAAGCCGGACGTCGTCCTACTGGATTACCACCTGCCCGGCGCCGACGGGCTCCAGGTGTGCCGTCGCATCAAGGCGCGGCTCCTTGCTCCCAAGGTCGTGCTGTACTCCGCTTACGCCGGCAGCGAGCTCTCGATCCCGGCGACGCTCGCCGGGGCCGACGGGGTGCTCGGCAAGGGGATCCCGGCCCGCGAGCTCTACGAGGCGATCCGGCGCGTGTTCAGCGGCCAGCGAGTCGTTCCGCCGATCCCGCCCCAGCTCATACGCGACGCGCGGGAGCGCGTTGGCGAAGAGGACCTGCCGCTGCTCGGCATGCTGCTTCATCAGACCCCGGTTCCGGAGATCGCGCCGGTGCTCAACGTCGACAACGCGACGGTCGAACGGCGGATCGACAGCATGATCGCGCGACTGCGCGTCGAGGTGCCGGAGGTGGATCCGTGAGCGCCCACAGCTCGGCCGGATGGGCGACGGGAAGCGCCGTCAGCGTGCTGGTGCACGACCGTGCTCTCGCCGATGGCATACCGCATCTCGAGCTGCCGGCCGCGGCGCGAGCGTCGATCGCTGCGGTGACCTGGCTCGAGCGCGGTCCGTGGCGGCCAGACGCACGTGACCCCGAGCGCGGCAGCCTCGGCCTCCTGGTGCTGGACGGGATCCTCCTGCGGCGTGTCACGGTGCGCGGCGCGCCGTGCGCCGAGCTGCTCGGGCGCGAGGACCTCCTGCGCCCCTGGTCGACCGGAGTCGAGCAGATGTCGTCGGTGCCGATCCGCGCCAGCTTCAGCGTTCTGGCACAGACCCGGCTCGCCGTGCTGGATCGCGGCTTCGCGGCGCGGATGGCGCGCTGGCCCGAGGTGACCGATGCGCTCATCGGGCGCGTGACGGACCGCACCCGCCGGCTGACCTACAACCTGGCGGCCCAGAGGTCCAAACGCGTCGAGGAGCGCCTGTGGCTGCACCTGTGGCAGATGGCGGACCGATGGGGCACGGTTGGGCCCGATGGCGTCGAGCTGCATGTGCCCGGTCTCAGCCATAGCCTGCTGGGAGCCCTCATCGCCGCGCGGCGACCGAGCGTCACCACGGCGATCGGACGTCTCTGCGAGCGCGGGCTGCTGCGCCGCGGCCCCGACGGCGTTCTCGTCCTCTGTGGCGAGCCGTCGCCCGAGGCCGTCCAGGGGCCAGCCCTCCCGGATCGCCCGAAGCTCTTCGTCGCGCGATGAGGCGGCGACCGGTACGCGCCACCTGCGCACCGGTGACGGTGGCCAGTGCCCATCGGCCGCGCCGGGAGCCTCATCCCGATTGCGACCGGCGGCGATTGCGGGCGCGCGGGCGGTTCTTGTCGGTGACGGCGGCGGCGATGAGGCCGAAGGGCAGCACGAGCAGACCGAAGAGCGCTGTCGAGACGCGCACGGCGAGCAGCCGCTGATACGCCGCGTCGCGCGCCACGTGCACGATCCGGATGCGGGGCGGGCACGGCGGCTTCGCTGACCGTGGGGCGAGGGCGCGCGCCGGCGGCGAGCCGGTGACACGCGCCGCCCGGTCAGCGCGATGACGGTCGCGACAGCGGAGCGGCCGGACGCGGAACCCATTCGGAAAGACCGACCGAAGGAGGCCACACATGCGACACAGAAGCACGCGCCAGGCGGTCGCACTCGGCGCCGCCATCGCCGCCTTCGCCGCGACCGCCACCCCGGCCGGTGCGACGGTGACCGACGCGACCGACGGCTATCGGCTGGGTCCCGCGAATCAGCGGCTCTCCGCCGGCGAGACCCAGGCGCCATCGCTGCAAGAGGCTGCCGCGACGGTCATGGACGACGCCATCCGCAAGACGCGCGACACGGATGCCGTCGCGCGCGCCGAAGCCCGGCTGCGCGACGCCGGCGTCGACACCGACGCGGTCCGCGCCGACATCCGCCGCCGGCTGCGCGACGCCGGCAAGCTCGGGACCGACAAGCTCGTCCCGGGCGTGCGCCGCGAGCTGCGCGACGCCGGAATCGACCCCGCGAACCTGCGCGCCACGGTGCGTGGCTGGCAGCGCGGCGGCAACGCCGACACGGACCGGCTCGCGAACGCGATCCGCCGCGGGCTGCGCAGCACGCGGCTCGACCCGGCGACTGTGAACGATGCCGCCACGAACGCCGTCGGGGCGCTCCCGTAGCGGGGCGCTCCATCTCGGCACGCGCGATGCGGGTGGGCTCGAGGAGGGGCGCGCGGGTGCTGCGCGCTCTAGGCCCGGCCGGGACGACCCGAATCCGCACGACCGAAGCCCGGCCGGGCGCGGAGCGTGGCCGGCGACATGACTGGCTCGGTCGACGCGCACGTCGGACCGGCCGCGTCGCCGCCGTCGGGATGAGGTCGTGACGGCGCGGCCGACCCCCGCCGGCCGGCGGTCTCGTCGACAACGTGGCGCGGCGGCCACGGAGCTGATTCGTCGCGGCCTCGGCCACGCAGCGACGCTGGCCGAGCGGAGCCTCTCGGAGTTCTTCGCCGACGGCTGCCTCCAGCGCGCCGCGGCCGTCTCCTACTACGCCCTGCTCTCGCTGTTCCCGCTCGCGATCGTCACCGTGGCGGCCTTCGGCCTCGTCGTCGATGACCAGATCGCCCGCGCGCGGGTGATCGGCTTCGTCCTCGACCAGCTGCCGTTGCGCGAGGGCCGCGGACGGACCGAGCTCCAGCAGACCCTGCGCCAGGTGACGACACAGGCGGGCGGCTTCGGGGTGGCGGGCCTGCTGGGCATGGTGGTGACGTCGAGCGCGGTGATGGGGTCGATCCGCCAGGCGCTCAACGCGGCTTGGGACGCCGTCGACACGCGGCCCTTCCTGCAGGCGAAGGTGGTGGACGTCGTGTTCGTGGTCGGGTTCGGCGCGCTCACCGCGGCGTCGATGAGCCTCGACCTCGTCGGGCAGCTCGCCACGTCGCTCGTGAAGGACCTCGATGCGAGCCCATCGGTCGCCGCCGCGGTGGTGGCCGCACTGCTCCACCTGGGGCGGCTCGTGCCGGTGCTGCTCATGATCGTGGTCTTCACCGCGCTCTATCGCTTCGCACCGTCCCGGGGCACGAGACTGCGCGACATCTGGCCCGGTGTGCTCGTCGCGACCGCCGGCTTCGAGCTCGCCCGATCGGGCTTCGGCTTCTACCTCACCACGATCGCCGACTACGGCGCGGTCTACGCGTCGCTCGCGACCGTCGTCGCCTTCCTGGTCTTCGTGTTCGTCGCCGCGGTGGTGCTGCTGCTGGGCGCCGAGGCCGCCTCCGAATGGCCCGGCGTCCGCCGGGGCGACGCCGACGCCGACGCCGGCGCGGACGCCGGACCGCTCGGGCGACGGGTCTGGGGCCTCCTGAAGGGCCTCGTCGTCCGTACGCACGATGCCCGGGACGAGCGCGGCGCCGGTGCTGACCGGTTGCGTGCGGCGCGTGCAGACGGTGGCGGGCCACGCCGGCGCACGCCCGTTGCGTCAGACGACGGAGTGCGGCTCGGGCGCGTGGTCCGGCGAGGGTAGGCGACGACGATCGCCGGCATCCGTCTGCGCGAGCAGCGATGAGCTTCGGCCGCCTCCGAGTCCGCCTGGCCGGTATCGGTGCCGGGCTGCTCGTGGCCAACGCCTACGCGCGCGCGGCGCCGGCATGGGTCGCCGTGGGACGGCGTCTCCGCGGCGGTCGCGCATCTTCAACGCCGCTCGGCCCGCGTGCGCCCGGGCGACGCGGTCCGGGCCGGCGACGTGGTGCGACCGTGCGGGAACTCCGCAAGCTCCAAGTGGCCCGTCCGTCGTGCGCGCGCCGGGGCCGGCTCGCGGTCGAGAGACCCTGACCGGGGCCACGCCTGTTCTTCAGATGACCGGATCGGCCCGCCGCCGCGGCGGGCCGGAAAGCACCCGCGGTATGAGCGGCGACGTCCAGACCGGCACAATCGAGACCCGGATACCCGCGCGGCTCGACCGCTTGCCGTGGAGTCGCTTCCACTGGCTCGTCGTCGTCGGTCTCGGGACGGTGTGGATCCTCGACGGGCTCGAGGTCACGATCGTCGGCTCGATTGGATCGCGGCTCACCGAAGCCGGCAGCGGCATCGCGATCAGCGCCGGGCAGATCGGCGTGGCTGCCGCCATCTATGTGGCCGGCGCGTGTCTCGGCGCGTTGTTCTTCGGCCAGCTCACCGACCGCTTCGGGCGCAAGAAGCTCTTCGTCCTCACGCTCGGGATCTACATCACCGCGACGGTGGCCACGGCATTCGCGTTCGCCCCCTGGTACTTCTTCCTCTGTCGCTTCTTCACGGGCGCCGGCATCGGCGGCGAGTACGCGGCCATCAACTCGGCGATCGACGAGCTCATCCCCGCGCGCGTCCGCGGCCGCGTCGACCTCATGATCAACGGCTCGTACTGGCTGGGCTCGGCCGCCGGCTCGGCCGCCGCGCTGCTGTTGCTCGACACCGCGATCTTCGCCAAGGACTTCGGCTGGCGCCTCGCGTTCGGCCTCGGCGCCATCCTCGGCCTCACGATCATGCTCGTGCGCCGGAACGTCCCGGAGAGCCCGCGGTGGCTGTTCATCCACGGCCGCGAGGACGAGGCGGAGCGGATCGTCGACGGCATCGAGGAGGACGTGCGCGAGGAGACCGGGCAGGAGCTCGAAGAGCCGGACGACTCGCTGGAGGTGCGCCAGCGCGAGGTGATCCCGTTCCGCGAGATCGCGCGCGTCGCCTTCAAGCTGCACCCCAAGCGCGCCGTCCTGGGCCTCGCGCTCTTCGTCGGCCAGGCGTTCATGTACAACGCCCTGACCTTCAACCTCGGGACGATCCTGGGGACGTTCTTCGGCGTAGCGTCGGCGACGGTCCCCGTCTTCGTGATCCTCTTCGCGGCCGGCAACTTCGCGGGCCCGATGACGCTCGGGCGCCTGTTCGACACCGTCGGACGCAAGCCGATGATCGCCGGGTGCTACCTCGGCTCCGCCGCGCTCACGGTCGGGCTGGCGTTCCTGCTGCTGGGGAACTCGCTCAGTCGCTGGTGGTTCGAGGCGTTCATCGTCGGCATCTTCTTCCTCGCCTCGGCCGGCGCGAGCGCCGCGTATCTGACGGTCAGCGAGATCTTCCCGATGGAGACGCGCGCCCTGGCGATCGCCTTCTTCTACGCGGTCGGCACCGCCGCCGGCGGGATCACCGGACCGCTGCTGTTCGGCAAGCTCATCGGCTCCGGCGAGCGCGGCCAGGTGGCGATCGGCTTCTTCATCGGTGCCGCGGTCATGGCGCTGGGCGGCATCGCCGAGCTGTTCTACGGGGTCAAGGCGGAGGGCCAGAAGCTCGAGGACATCGCCGAGCCGCTGACCGTCGGCGAGGCGGAGGACCAGGAAGAGGACGCCGAGCGCGACCAAGGCGAAGAGGGGCCGACGGATCCCGAGCGCGCGGACGCGTTGCGCTGCCGCGCCCAGGCCGAAGAGGAGCGCGCGCGGGCGGCGGAGCACCGGGCGGCCCTGCATCAGTTGCTGGCGAGCGCGGGCGACGACGCCGACCACCAGCGGGCCTCCGTCGAAGAGACCCTGGCGCAGATCGCCGAGCTTCGCGCCGAGAGCTTCGACCACCGCGCCGAGGCCCATGAGGCTCGGGCGGAGGCGAACGGCGACGGGGACGCACGGGCGGCGGGCGAAGAGCGGGCGCGAGCAGCCGAGCAGCGCGCCCGGAGCCTGCTCGAGCGCGCCGAGGCGCTCGGCGCGTCGGACGAGGACGAGGCGCGGCGTCACGAAGAGCTCCGCAAAGCCGCGCGCGAGCGCGGCCGCGCCCACGAGCAGCGCGCCGCCGCCGAGGAGGCCGCCGCGGACCTCGCGGCGTCCGACGGAGCGGCAGCCGACGTCGCCGCCGCCCGCCGCGAGATGCACGAGCGGCGCGCGGAGAAGCACGAGACCCTCGCCGCGCTCCACGAGGCCGGCGGCACCGGCGGACGCCCGGCCGGAGAGGAGCGTCGCGCTCGCGAGCTCGAAGAGCTCGCTCTCGCCGCCGAGCAGCGCGCTGACGCCGCCGAGCACCGCGAGAGCGCGGAGGGCGCCGGCGAGCGGGCCGAGGAGGCCGAGGACGCCGGCCGCCGGCGAGAGAAGGCGGCGGAGCGCGAGCGACGCGCACGCGAGCGCGAGGAGCGCATCCGCCGGCGCGCGGCGGCCCGTGCGGAGCGCGAGCGCAGCGGCGCCCGCCGCTTCCGCCCCGGGCCGGGCACCCGCCTGCACGCTCCGGGCGTGGGCACCTCGACCGCCACGGTCACGGAGCCCGCCGAGGCGCTCGAGCGCGAGATCGACGCGATCGTGCGCGCCCTCGATGAGCACGGGACGCTCGATCGCGCCGAGCTCGCCCGCCGGATCGGCGCGCGCTACTGGGGCCCGGGGCGCTTCGCCCGCGCCCTGCGCGAGGGCATCGCCGACGGGCGCATCGCCCGCGTCTCGCAGCGCAGCTACGCAGCGGCGCCGCAGCACGACGACTGACGCCGCCGCTCCCGGTCCGCTCGATCACGAGCCCGGCGCGGCGCGCGCACCCCTTCGCGGGTGCGTCGTGGACCCGGGCGACGCGATCAGCTGGCGTGCCCGAGCGGGAGCGAGCGGTCACCGAGCCGACAGCTTCGGCGTGACCGCGGCGTGGCGTGGAACACCCGCACCAAACGAACGGAGCCCGACATGCCGAACCCCACCCCACCACGACGCGACGAGCTGCCGGACCGGCGAAGGGATCGGCTGGCGCCACACGGGCGCCGCGGTCTCGCGCGCCGGCCGCTCGCCGCGCGGCGCCAGCGCGACCTCGTCCTGTGGTCTCTCGTCGCGGTCCCGGAGCGGAACGCCGCGCAGGACGGCGCCCGGCGGGCATGACGCACGCGGCGGGCGCCGCGGCGTCCGGCGGCTGACCGGCCGGGCCTGCCCGCGCCGTCGCCGGGCACGTCCCGACTGTGCCCCGGGCCCGAGCAGTCGAGGGCGACGCCGACGCCGCCGACGTCAGGCGCGAGCGAGCCGTCAGCCGCGGCCGTGCCGACGCCGGAAGCGGAGGCGGCGCGAGCCGCACCACGGTGATCGTCGCGCTCGCCGCCAACGCCGTCATCGCCGCGACGAAGCTCGCCGGCGCCCTCGTGAGCGGCTCGACGGCGCTGCTCGCGGAGGGGGCGCACTCCCTGGCGGACACGACGAACCAGGGCTTCCTGCTCGCCTCGATCGCGCTCGCCTCGCGCGCGCCCAGCGAGGGCCGGCCGTTTGGCAACGGCCAGCAGCGCTTCCTCTGGGCGTTTCTGGCGGCCGTCGGGATGTTCGTGGCGGGCGCGGTCTTCGCGATCGGCTACGGCGTCGTCGAGCTCGTCGGCGGCTCCGAGTCGAGCGGCGGCTTCACGGTGGCGTGGATCACGCTCGCCGTCGCGTTCGCGGCGGAGGGGACCTCGTGGCTGCGGGCCGTGCGCCAGACGCGACGCGAGGCACAGGCCGCGGGCAAGCCGGTCCGCCGCCACGTCCGCGAGAGTCGCGATCCCAGCGTGAAGATGGTCGTCTTCGAGGACAGCGCGGCGCTCGTCGGCGTCGGCTTGGCCGCGGCGGGCATCGCGCTGCACCAGCTCACCGGCAAGGGGATGTGGGAGCCGATCGCGTCGATCCTGATCGGGATGCTGCTCGTCGGCGTCGCGATCGGCATGGGCCGCGATACCGGGCGGCTGCTCGTCGGCGCGGCCGCCCGCGACGAGGAGCGCGCCGCGATCGAGGAGACGATCGAGCGCCATCCCGGCGTCGTCGAGGTGGCGGCGGTGCTGACCATGGTCCTCGGGCCGGAGGCGCTGCTCGTCGCCGCCCGGGTCGACCTCGACGACGAGCTCAGCGGGGCGCGCGTGGAGCGGATCGCGACCGAGCTCGACGCCGCGATCCGCCGGCGCGTGCCCGACGTGACGGAGGTCTTCCTCGATGCGACGCCGGCCGCCCACGACCGCCCGGCGCCGGGCTCGGGGAGACCGAGAACCGACGAGGAGGGTCCATGACTCCGAGCAGCACACGAATGCGCGGCGCGCGCCGACCAGCCGCGCGAATCCTGGCCCTGGGCGCGCTCGCGCTCGCGCTCGCGGTCGTGACGGCGGTCGTCCTTCGCGCAGCAGCACCGCGGGCGACGGCGTCGGCCGAGCCGTGGGCGCAGCGCGCCGGAGTCCCCTTGCCCACCCTCGGGCACGGCAGCATGCGGGCGGCGGCCGCCAAGGCCGGTTGCAAGGTGAGCGTCACCCACGGCGAAACCACGGACGCGGCGCTTCGCCACCCCGAGCTGCCGCCCACGATCGGCCCGCCCGTCCCGGAGACCGCGCCCGCCGGCGCGTACGGTGCGCCGCTTCCCCTGTCCCAGGAGATCGGCGCGCTGCGCGCCGGCCTGGTGATCATCGCCTTCCGCCGCGAGCTCCCAGACGCCGACGTAGGCCTGCTCCGCGCCGTCTACGACGCCGATCCGCGCACGACGATCCTCGTCGCCAAGGCGCCGGAGCGGCGCTACCCCGTCACGGCGACCGCCTGGCGGCGGCGCCTGACGTGTCCCGCGTTCCGCCCGGCCGTCGTGCGGGCCGTGCGGCTCTTCCGCCGCCGCTACGCGGGCCACGGGCCGCGCTCCGGCTGACGGGCCCGCGAGCGCCTGCGACACGCGGGGCTCGTCGCGGAGTCGCACCCGACCCTCGAGCTCCCGGGTGGCGCGTCACGCGGCGGGCGTCGCCGCGAATCCCCGCCGCGCTGTCGTCGCGATGACAGCCCGTTGTGCGCGTCGCCCTCGCCGGGAAGCGCGCTGGGCGATGCCGCGCGCCCGTCAAGCCCCCGCCGAGCCACCGCGCCCGCGGTAGGCGGGCGTGCCCGACGTCGAGCTTCTCATCGGCCTGGTCCTGGCGGCCGCCGTGCTCGCCGGGCTCGCGCGCGCCCTTTCGGTCGCATACCCGGTCGTCCTCGTCCTCGGCGGGCTCGCCCTCGGGTTCGTCCCCGGCCTGCCGGCGCCGCGGCTGGATCCCGACCTCGTGTTCCTCATCTTTCTCCCACCGCTCGTGTACGCGGCGGCCTTCAGGTCCTCCACCCGCGCGCTGCGCCAGAACGCCCGCCCGATCGGACTGATGACCACCGGTCTCGTGCTGGCCACGATGGCCGCCGTGGGCGTCGCCGGCCATCTCCTCGTCGGCCTTCCGTGGGGCCCCGCGTTCGTCCTGGGCGCGGTGCTGGCGCCCACCGATCCGGTCGCTGCCACCGCCGTGCTCGGGCGCCTCGGCGCGCCGCAACGGATCGGCACGATCCTCGAGGGCGAGGCGCTCATCAACGATGGGACGGGCCTGACCGTCTACAAGATCGCGGTGGCCGCGGTGGTCGGCGGCACGTTCGGCGTCGGCGACTCGATCCTGCGGTTCGCGGCGACGGCCGCCGGCGGCGTCGCGGTCGGCCTGGCGGCCGGGTGGCTGTCGAGCGAGGTGCGCCGGCGGATCGACGAGCCGACGATCGAGATCAGCGTCTCGCTGCTCACCGCCTACCTCGCCTACGTCCCGGCCGACCGCATCGGCGCCTCCGGGATCCTCGCCGCGGTGACCGCCGGCCTCGTCGTCGGACAGCGGTCGAGCGCCGTGCTGTCGGCGACGACGCGCCTGCAGACGCTCGCCTTCTGGGAGGTCGTGACGTTCCTGCTCGACTCGGTCCTCTTCCTCCTGATCGGCCTCCAGTTCCCGAGCATCCTGCACGACCTGGGCGCGCCGTCGCCGTGGCGGGCCGCGCTCGACGTCGCGATCGTCGTCGGTGCGCTCGCCATCGTGAGGCTCGCGTGGATGTTCGGCGTCGCGGGCGCGGTGCGCCTGCTCGACCGGCGTGGCCGTGCCGCACGGCCGGTGTCGCGTCGCGAGCAACTCGTCCTCGGCGTGTGCGGCATGCGGGGCGCGGTCTCCCTCGCCGCGGCGCTCGCCGTGCCGCTCACGGTCCAGACGGGCGCGGCGTTCCCCGACCGTCCCCGGGTCATCTTCCTCACGTACTGCGCGATCGTCGTGACGCTCGTCGTGCCGGCCCTCGGCCTGCCGCCGCTCCTGCGCCGCCTGGGCCTGGCCTCGAGCGGCCAGGACCATGAGCGCGAGGTCCGCGCGCGCATCGAGCTCGCCCATGCCGCGCTCGCCAGGCTCGAGGAGGCGGCAGAGGACGAGGAGGCCGACGACCGCGAGGTCCGTGAGGTGCGCCACCGCTACCGCGCGCGGATCGAGCGGCTCGAGCCCGAGCTCGACGAGGACGCCCGCGAGGAGGCCGCGGCGGCGACCGCCGCGGTGCGGCGCCTGCGCGGCGCGGCGGTCGACGCCGAGCGCCGGCGGCTCGCGCAGCTGCGCAGCGGGCACGAGATCAGCGTCGACGTCGAGCGCCGCCTCGAGCGCGAGCTCGACCTCGAGGAATCGCGCCTGCGCACGTGACTGCCCGAGGCGCGACCGCCTGCCGACCGCGGGCCGCCGTGCCGGAGCGGAGCGCATCGTCGCCCAGGGCGCTCGCACCATGTCTGTGTCCCCGCCGATCGGCCCGCGCCGCGGGGCCCGTCCGACTGGTGCCGGTCGCGTCACGGCGGCGCCGCGAGCGCCGTGTCCGCCGCCTCCTCGCCGGCGTCGCGCTCGAGCGGCTCGATCCACAGGTCGCGGACGAGGATGACGGCGAGCGCGACCAGGGGCACGGCGATGAACAGTCCCACGAGCCCGAACAGCCGGCCGACGACGACGACGCCGACGAGAATCGCCGCCGGGTGCAGCCTGACGGTGCGCGACATGATCAGCGGCACGATCACATGCCCCTCGACCTGTTGGACGAGCAGGTAGACGAGCAGCGTGAGCGCGCCGTGGCCGAGGGACTGCGTCGAGGCATACAGAACCGGGAGCAGACCCGACAGGAGCGCGCCGAGGTAGGGCACGACGACGAGGAGTCCGGCGACGACCGAGAAGACGAGGGCGAAGTCGACGCCGATGATCGTCAGGCCGACGTACAGCAGCACGCCGGTGACGACCATGTCCGCGGCGACGCCCTGCATCCAGCCGATCCAGGCGCTCCGGACGCTGGCGAGCGTCGCGCGGGCGGCGTCGCGCCGGTGCATCGGGAACAGGCGCAGGAAGCCGGTGACGAGCGGCTCGGGGTTGACCGCCATGTAGTAGGCGGCCATCACGATGAGCACCGCAGCGGTGATGACGCCCACGACCCCGAGGCCGATCGAGGCGACCGGGCCGAGGATCCCGACCGGGTCGTCGAGCGCCGAGCGCAGCCCGTCCTGGATGCGCTCGCCGAGGTCGCCCGGCGGGGCGCCGCTCGCGTGCTGCCAG
Source organism: Paraconexibacteraceae bacterium (assembly GCA_963757775.1). GTDB lineage: Bacteria > Actinomycetota > Thermoleophilia > Solirubrobacterales > Solirubrobacteraceae > JAOPZW01. The sequence goes on from CAVWSH010000009.1 coordinate 55,949, forward strand.
GCGCGCTGCAGCGAGTCCACCACGGCCGGCACCTGGTCGACGAGCCGTCGCCCCTGGGCGGCGAACGCGGGGACGATCAGTGCGCCGATCCCCGCCAGCAGCGCGACCACCGCGAGCAGCGTGGCGAGCACGCCGGCCGGTCGCGGAACCCTCAGGCCCTCGAGCCGGTCGGCCGCCGTGGCGAGCGGGATCGCGATGAGGATCGCCATCGTGATGGCGAGCAGAAGCGTCGCGAGCTCGCGGAACAGCAGGCCCCCGACCACGAGGCCGGTCGCGAGCAGAACGGCGCCGACGGGCCCGCGGGGCGTTCGCCGCCCCAGCGGTCGCGGCCGCCGCGGCTCGAGGAGGGGGACGTCGGGCGGGGCGCTCGCCATCCCCTCGTGCGTCGGCACGCTCATGGAGCGGGCCTTTCTCGCGTCCGCATGCGGACGCCCGCCGCGCGCCCGGCGGCCGGACGGGAACGACGCCGGCGATGCGTGCGTTGCGTGCGGCATACGGCGCGGTCCTGCTCGTCGCCCCGGGGTTCGCGATGCGATGCGTTGGGAGCGGCCCGGCTCGCGGCGCCGGAGCGGTGGCGATCCGCGCCCTCGGCGCACGGCAGCTCGCGCAGGCCGCGGTCGTCGCCGAAGCCTCGCGGGTCGGCGCAGCGATCGACGCCGCCCACGCGCTGTCGATGGTGGCGCTCGCGGTCTGCGTTCCCGGCGCCCGGCGGGCCGCCGGGGCGAGCGCCGTCGTTTCGTGCGCCCTCGCCGCGAACGCGCTGCGCGAGCGCCGTCGTTGACAAGGCTGGCCGTCGGTCCATCGGACCTCAGCCGGCGGCGTAGCGCTCCAGCTCCGGGCGGCGCAGCTCGAGTCCCAGGCCCGGGCGCGAGAGGTCGGGGCGAAGCGCGCCGTCGCGCGGTGACAGCGCGCCGTCGAAGAGCATCTCCTCGATCCGGACGTGGTCGTGGAAGTACTCGATGTGGGCGAGCGTCGGAATCGCGCAGCACGGATGGGCGCTGACGTTGGGCGCGCAGTGCGCCGAGAACGGGACCTGATGCGCCTGGCAGAGCGCCCCGACGGCGAGCAGCCCAGTGATGCCGCCGCAGCGCGTGACGTCGGCCTGCTGGACGTCCACGACGGGGACCATGTCGCGGAAGTACGGGAGGTCGTAGCCGTACTCGCCGGCGGCGATCGCGAGGCCGGCGGGCGAGCGGTCGCGCAGCAGCCCGAGCCCCGCAAGATCGTCGGAGGACACCGGCTCCTCGAAGTACGAGACCCCGAACTCGTCGCGGAAGATCTCCGCCCACAGGAGCGCCTCCTGCCGGCTGTACGCGCCGTTGCCGTCGACGTAGAGCTCGACGTCGTCGCCGATCGCGTCACGGCCCGCCGCGACGCGCTTGCGATCGACGTCCATGTCGCGTCCCACCTTCATCTTCACTCGGCCGATGCCCATCTCGGCCCAGCCGGCGAGCTGCGCGGCGATGCGCTCGAGCGGGTAGCTGCAGAAGCCCCCGGACCCATAGATCGGCGCGCTCTCGCGCAGCCTGCCGAGCAGCGAGCACAGCGGCACGCCGAGCAGCCGCGCCTTGAGGTCCCACAGGGCGATGTCGACCGCCGAGATCGCCATCGCCGCGATTCCGACGCGGCCGTCGTTGCGCACCGCCTGCTCCATCGCCGCCCAGGCGCCGGGAACGTCCATGGCGTCGCGGCCGGCGACCGCACTCGCGAGCTTGTCGCGGATGAGCTCGGCGCACGCCGTGGAGCCGTAGGTCCACCCGAGGCCGCGCGTACGGCCGCACCGCGCCTGCACGACGACGATCGTGGTCGAGTCCCACGCGAGGGTCCCATCGGACTCCGGCGCGTCGGTGGGGATCGTCGCCGCCGCCAGGTCGAGTGCCTCGACCGGCGCGTCGACTCGCCGTGCGGTGTCGCTCGTCATGCCGCCGTCGTGCCCGTCCCGCGCCAGGGCCCACAGCGGCGGTCATCGCTCGGACGGACGGGCCGGCGGGCGCAGGCCCCGCAGCCAGGCGCCGGCCGTCATGACCCCGAAAACGAACCTCGCCGCCGCCGCGTCGGCCACCCTCGTCGCCGGGTGTGGCGGCGGCTCCAGCTCGTCCGGCGACCCCGTCACCCGTCACCGCCGCGTCACGCTCGCTGAGCTGTCGGGCTGATGTCAGTCGCGGCCGCGCTCGACCCGGACGCCGGTGAACTCGACGTCCACAGGCTCCATGAACCGCAGTCCGTTGACGTCGTCGTGGCGCGGGAAGCGCGGCGGCTCGACGTGGACGCGCAGCGTGTACTCGCCGTCGGAAGGGACCGTCCAGTTGCGCCCGTAGTGGTAGATCATCGGGTGCCAGAGCATCGGGTGCTCGTGGCTGCCCACCTCGGAGCCGTCGGGGGCGACGAGCGTGCCGACGACCCGCAGCCCGGGCACGAAACGCCCGTCGCCCGCGTCGCGAACGCTGATCTCGACGTGCAGGTTCTCGCCGTCCGGCTCACGCCACTCGAGGCTGCCGTCGCGCCACTCGTACATGCCCTCCGCCTCCTCCACGGCGTAGCCGACGAGGTAGTCACCGGCCCGCCGCTGCCCACCGTCCTGGGCTACCACGCGGGTCATCAGCTCGAGGGCTCGGCCGTACGCGTCGCCCTGGGCGCGCGCGGCCTCCAGCTGCGCCGGGGACGCCTCGTCGGTGTTCGGATCCATCGGGGGCCCGGACGCATCGCGGGTCATGTCGTCTCCTTCGCTCGACAGTGTGTGGCCGAGCGATCCCCACGGAGCCGCGGCCTGCCTCGACGTTTGTCGCCCGAGTGACCGCCCGGCATCTGCACATCTAAACGCCCTCCTCCGCGTCGTCGCGACGGATCCCGAAGGCGTCCGACAGCAGCGCGATGTCGGACGCGGAGGGCGAGAAGATCAGTGCCGTCATCGATGTCCGCCGCCTTCGGAAGGTCTCGGCCACCTCATCGATGAGGGCTGCGGCATCGTTGTCGGCCCTGTAGGAGAACAACGGATCGGTGTCGTCGGTGTGCGCCAGGAGGCCCACCGAGCTGAAGCGTCCCAGGTGCGCCGCTGCCCACCCCCGCGGCATGCGCATCTCACCCGCAGCGGCCGCCGCCGTCCACGCTGCCGCGGGGTCACGATGGAGCAGGAGCAGCAGCTCGAGCTGCGTGACGGAAACGATGTGCTCCGCGACGAAGGTGCGGACGCGGGGCGAGATGCGATCGGGTGACACGGGGGCCGGCCGACCAAAGCGCGCCGCGGTCTCGCCCACCCGCCAAGCGGTCCGAGCTCGGACCGGTGGGCGGGCTCTCAAAAGGCCGGCGGCGGCTCGTCCACCGAGCGCCGTCCGCGTGCTGACCGCGCGCATCGGGGGGCGGCCTTCGGCGGTGATGACTGCCGCAATGGACAGGAGCGCAACCCCAAGATGAGCTGGGGGCGGGTACGGCTCCCGGTGGTGTGGCTGTGCCTGCTGGCGATGCTCCTCGCCAGCTTCACGAACTTCATCCCCGGGTGGAGCGGGCTGGCCGCCCTCGTCGTAGGTGCGTCGCTGTACCTGCGCCTTGGGTGGCCGCGCACACGCGAGCCGGTGGAGGTCGCCATGCCGGTGGTCGGCCGCTGGCGCGCGGTGAACAGTCCCGCGGACCGAGTTCCGAGCCACGGGCTCCACGCGTACGGTCAGACGTTCGCGATCGATCTCATCGCCGAGCCGGTCAGCCGGTCGCGGCCGTCGTGGGGCTGGTGGCCGCTGGCGCGGCGCCCGGCGGAGTTCCCCGGGTTCGGCGCGCCAGTGCTGGCGCCCGCCGCCGGGGTCATCGTCGAGGCCAGCGACCGCGCACGCGACCACTGGAGCCGGAAGTCCTATCCGGCTCTTCTGTACCTCCTCGCCGAGAGCGCGGTGCGCGAGCTCAGCGGGCCCGGACGACTCTTTGGCAACCACGTGGTCATCGAGATCGGCGACGGTCTCTACGTCCTCCTTGCCCACCTGCGTCGCGGGTCCATTCGCGTCGCGACGGGCGACGTGGTGGCCGCCGGCGATCATCTCGCCGATTGCGGCAACTCAGGGAACTCGACCGAGCCCCATGTCCACTTCCAGGTCATGGACCACGCGAGCGTCCTGTTGGCGGATGCCGTCCCCTTTTCGTTCTATCACCGCGGACCGCTTGGGGAGCGCCGCCCGCTCGGCGTTCCGACCAGGGCCGTGCCGTTCGTGGCGGAGGCCCCGGGCGCGCGACAGCCCGGTGCGACTGCGCGATCACCGGTGGTCGCCCCCCGCGCGGCGCGGCAACCCGCCGGTCTGCAACCCGAGGGCGCCGCTAGCGACCCGCGCCGCCGGTGAATCCGTCGATGACGGCGTCAAGCGCCCTCCCGAACGCGCGCTCCCAGTCGAAGGCCGGCCCGGCGGCCATGGCGGCGACACGGGGAAAGGCGCTGGCATCCACCGCGACGATCCCCGAGGCTGCGCCGCTCATGTGGCCGGCGAGCTGGTAGGCGACATGCCCGTAGGTCAGACCGATGAGCGCCGCCCAGGCCGTGCGGGCCGCCGGCCGCGACAGTCCGGCCTCGTCCAGCGCGCCAAGCGCGATCTCGATGGGCGCCAGCAGCGCAGGGGTCAGGACGCGCGCCTGCTGCAGCAAGCCTGCTGCCGAGGGGTGCTCGAGGCAGACCGCGCGCAGCGCGACGAGCACCGCGCGCAGCCGCCGGCGCCACGACCACCGCTCGGATGGCAGCGCGATGCCCGATGCCAGCAGGTCCGTGACGCCGTCGATGAGGTCATCACGCGACCGCACGTGGTTGTAGAGCGCCATGGGCGTCACGGCGAGGCTGTCGGCCAACCGCCGCATCGAGAACGACTCGAGCCCCTCGGCGTCGAGCGTGGTCAGAGCAGCACGTAGCACCGTGTCACGATCGAGGCTCATCGGGTATACAGCGTATATGGACGCTGTATATGCACAACTCCTGGAGATCGAAGAGGCCCTCGGCACGGGGTCCGGCGATGCGTATCGCCGACACCTTGCGCAAGATGCCATCGTCGTCGTCCCGGGCGCCGTCCTCGACCGCGAGCAGGCCGCCCAGGCCATGGACGCGAGCCCGGGATGGGAAGAGCACGAGATCACCGACGTGCGGATCGTCCGACCGGCGGCGGAGGCGGCGATCCTCAACTACCGCTGGCGCTCGACGCGCCATGGCGTCGTGTACGAGGCGGTGATGTCGAGCACGTATGCGCGCCGCGACGGCGAGTGGCGGCTCGTCCTGCATCAGCAGACGCCGGAGCCGGGTGACGCCGGCTGATCGCGGGCGGGAGCTCAGGGGCGCCCGCTGAGCGCGTGGCGTTGGATGTCGGCGGCCAGCTCCGCGACATCGCGGTATTGGCCAACATGGGTGGAGATCACCTTGCCGCGCGCGTCGAGGAAGACGGTGGTGGGAAGGCCGATCGACCGGCCGAGCGAGTCGGCCGCCTTACCCCCGTCGTCGGTGTAGCTCGGGTAGCTGACGGGATGCTTGGCCAGGAACGCACGGGCGCCGCCGGCCCCATCGTTGACGTCGAGCCCGACGAACCCGACGCGTGTCCCATATCGGACCGAAGCATCGGCGAAGAACGGGAACTCGTTCTGGCATGGCGGACACCACGACGCCCACTCGTTGACCACGACGGGGTGACCGCGCAGCCGGGCCAGACGCGCCTTGAACGCGCTGCTGCCGCCACCGAGCAGCCGGCCGCCCTGGGCATGCAGGGCCGCGAGTGCCGCCGGGGAGCCCCTGAGCGCCGAGCGCGCCTGCGCGGCGCTCGGTGAAGAGCGCGAGGGCGTGGCAGTGCCGTGCGGCGGCCGGCGGCCCATGAGCACGAGCAGGTCGTGCAGGACCCCGTCGACGGTCCACGCGATGTCCGGATGGCGAAGATTCGCCTTGCCCTGGTCATTGAGCAGCGAGGACAGCTTCGGCGACAGCCGACCACCGAGGTTCGGCATGCCGGAGACCGCGACGCGCCAGTGCCCGCGAGGGTCGATGATGAACAGGCCGTCGGTGTGCTGAACGTCGAAGGTCTGTGCTCGGTGAGTCCACCAGTCGATGTCAGGGGGGCGGCCCTCGGGGACTCGCCGGTAATCGACGCCGAAGAACCTCCAGAGGCGGCGGATCTCGGCGCGCGTGCCGGTGAGGAACCGGAGGCCGGCGCCCGTACGGCGCTCGAACGCACGCAACCGCGCCGGGGCGTCGCGCCACGGATCGACCGTTGCCTCCGCGACGACCACGCGACCGCCGAGGCCCTCGCCATCGAGCCTGCGGCGAAGCTGCATGAGCGCTCCCGTCGTCAGCGGGCAGACCTCGTGGCAGAGCGTCAGCGAGGGGGCGAGCACGAGATACTTGCCGCGAAAGGCGGCCAGCGAGGTCCGGTGGCCCTGCTCGTCGAGCAAGGCCAGCCTCGGCAGGGGCTCGTCCAGCCGCGAACCGGCCGCAAGCGGCGCCGCCGGGGCCCCGGATGAAACGTGGCCGGAGGGGCGGCGCGCGCCGAGGGCGACGGCGATGAGCTGTATCGCGAGCAGGGCGGCGATCACGACGAGGAGCGCCGCCCGGATGCGTCGAAGGCGCCGGACCGATGGCTTCACGGTCTCCCGACCGGCTCCGGGGCCTGCGGCTCATCGGACACGCGGGGCACCAGCGCCGGCGCGTGAGCATCGTGACGGGGTGACAGCCGCTCGCGCTCGCGGTGGTAGGCGTGCAGGAGGTCGCGGTGCGTCAGCCATCCAACGACGACCCGGCCCTCGTCGCTGACCACGGGCAGGCCGGCCTCGTCGCCGAGCGCAAGCGCCCGCACCGCCTCCTCGAGCGTGTCGTCGGCGCGCAGCTCGGGAGCGGCATGGGCGATCTGTGCCGCCAGGGCCTCTTCCGAACCGGCCCCGAGCGTGTGCGCCTCGATGTCGGCGGCGGTGATGACGCCGACCAGCGCCCCGTCGGCGTCGACGACCGGCGCGGTGTCGCGCGGCTGGTCGGCGAAGTCCGCCATGATCGCCGCCAGCGGCGAATCGAACGCCAACGGCGTTGGCACGGGCCCCATGGCGGCGCTGACCGGGACCGTGCGCATCACGCTCGGCACGCGCGGGCGGTCGACGCGGATCCCGCGGCGACGCAGCTTGAGGGTGTAGATCGTGTCGCGCGAGAGGCTGCCACTGACGCTGGTCGCGAGCACGATCGCCAGCATGAGCGGCAGGATGATCGCGTATTCGCCGGTCAGCTCGAAGAGGATGATCACCGCCGTGATCGGAGCCCGCGCGGCGCCCGCGAAGACGGCCCCCATGCCCACCAGCGCGTAGGCGCCGGCCGGAGCGGTCACCGAGGGCAGCGCGGCATGGGCGATCTGACCGAAGGCCGAGCCCAGCATCGCGCCCATGAACAGCGACGGGGCGAACACGCCGCCGGAGCCGCCGATCGCGATCGTCAGGCTGGTCGCCACGACCTTCGCGGCCAGCAGCATGAGCACGAACGCCACGACATAGTGCCCGGCGACCGCGCGCGAGAGCACGGGATAGCCGACCCCGTACATCTGGGGAACGGCCAGCAGCAGCAGCCCGAGCAAAGCCCCGCCGGCCGCCGGCCGAGCCCACGCCGGTCCGCGCCAGATGCGATCCGCGAGATCCTCGCTGGAATACAGCACCCGGATGAACAGGACCCCGACGGCGCCGGCGAGCACCCCGAGACCGGCATAGAGCACGAGTTCGAGCGGCGAGGCCAGGGTGAACCCGGGGAGGCGCAGGAAGCTGGCCGAGCCGAACACGCTCCGGGCCAGCGCCGAGGCGGTCACGGAGCTCAGGACCACGACTCCGAACGCCTGGGTCTCGAAGTCGCCGAGGATCACCTCGAGGGCGAAGAACACGCCTGCGATCGGCGCGTTGAACGTGGCCGCGATCCCGCCGGCGGCGCCGCAGGCGACGAGCAGGCGCAGCCGTCGCTGCGGCAGGTGGGTCCGCTGCCCGAGGAGCGATCCCAGCGCGGAGCCGATCTGCACGATCGGTCCTTCCCTGCCCACCGAGCCCCCCGAGCCGATGCACAGAGCCGAAGCGATCGCCTTGACCGCGGGCACCTGGGGTCGGATGCGACCGCCCATCTCGGCGACCGCGAGCATCACCTCGGGCACGCCGTGGCCGCGTGCCTCCGGCGCGAACCTCGCCACCAGCGGGCCGTAGAGGAGCCCACCCACGACCGGCGCCAGCACGACGAACCAGGGTCCGAGCCATGGCACGTGCGGGTTGATGGCGTGCCCGGCGGCGCTGTAGTCGCGGTGGCCGGAGAGCAGCTCGGTCAGGCCGATGATCAGGTAGCGAAAGCCGATGGCGCCGGCGCCCGCTCCGAGGCCCACGGCCAGCGCCAGCGCGACCAGACCCTGGCTGCTGAGTAGCCACGTGCGCCAGCGCGAGACGGCCGGTCCGGGCAGCGGCGGCCGCGCGCCGTTCGTCGGCGCGTTGGTCGCGTCGGTGGCCGGCGTGTCGGTCACGGCGGACTCGGAAGGCCTGCGATCAGGGCGTGCAGGCCGTGGTGGAAGCCGCCGTCCGCGTCGAGCGCCGAGAGCTCGGCGGCTCGCCGGTGCAGCACGGGGAACTCGTCCGGCGACAACGATCGCAATCGCGAGCGGCCGCTCGCGTTCGTTGCGTCGACCGTGAAGCCGGTCGCCTCCGCGAGCGCATAGCCCCGCGCGTAGCTTGCGACGGCGCGGTAGGCGGCGAGAGCGTCGCGCGCCGAGAAGCCGGCTGCGACCAGCGTGCCGAGCAGCCGCTCCACGGAACGCAGCGACGTCGGCGTGTCCAGGGGCAGCAACCCGACTGTCCGGAAGCTCTCCGGCCGCCCGACCGCGACCGCGCGCAGCGCGGTCGCGAAGCGCAGGCAGGCCTCCCTCCAGTCACACTCGAGGTCGACGTCGTTGAGCGGCTCGAGGAGCCGGTCGGCCACCCCCGCCAAGAGCTCGTCGCGGCTGCGGACGTGGTGATAGAGGGCCATGCCCTCGACGCCGAGCTCGGCGCCCAGGCGTCGCATGCTCAGGGCAGCCGATCCATCGCGCTCGACCAGGGCGATGGCGGCATCGAGAATCGCTTGCCGAGTGAGCGCCGGCCGGCGTGCAGAGGGCTGCGGGACCGAGGGCTCGACGGCTGCCATCCCGATTGATCTTACACTGTAAAGTTCACTCTTGAGTTCTGGCCGTCGATGGCCGCAGGGCCGCCGCAGCAGCTCCGTGCCCTGGTCGTCTGTGAACGGCCATGAGGGATCGGACCGGACCGCCACCGCTGCGACCCTGCGTGCCAGAGGACCGCTGCGGCGCGACACGGTTCATCGGGAGGGATCGTCGCCGATCGCGATCGGGATGTCGCGCCGCGCGGCCCGGTCAGGCGCCGCCGTCGGGGTCAACGTTCGACGCCTGCGCCTTTCCATGATCCCTCCGCCCGTCTCGCGGTCAACCGGATCGGTCGGAGGTCGGACCGAGGTCTTGGAACGAGCTTCGTCGGGGCACTCAGCGAGCAGTGCCGCGCCGGCCTGCTCGACGCCGACGCCGTCGCTGCCGTGCTCGAGGCGAGCGGACAGAAGCCGCCCCAGCTCGAGCGACCGGCGGGCCTGACGGAGCGTGAGGCCGAGGTCGTTGCGCTGCTCGTCCGTGGGCTGCAGACCAAGCAGATCGCGGCGACGCTCGGGATCTCCGCGAAGGCCGCCGACCACCACATCCAGAACGCCTACGGGAAGATCGGCGTCTCGACGCGCGCGGCGGCGGCGCTCTTCGCCATGGAGCACGGGGTCATCGCCTGGGGAAGACTCCCGATGGCCCGCGCGGCCGCCCGCGTCTAGCGTCATCTGCAGACCGCTGCAGGTGCAACTCAAGGAGACCGACATGGCGGCCGCGGAGACCACCGAACGCGTGGAGACGATCGTCATTGGCGGCGGGCAAGCAGGCCTTTCGGTCGGCTACCAGCTTGCCCGCCGCGGGCGACCGTTCCTGATTCTCGACGCGGGCGAGCGCATCGGGGACTCCTGGCGCCGCCGCTGGGACTCCCTGCGCCTCTTCACGCCGGCCCGCTATGACGGGCTGGCCGGGATGCGCTTTCCCGCTCCCCCGCACTACTTTCCCACCAAGGACGAGATGGCCGACTACCTGGAGGCGTATGCGGCGCGCTTCCAACTGCCGGTGCGGACCGGCGTGCGCGTGGAGCGGCTGTCGCGGAACGCCAGCGGGTTCGTGGCGGGCTGCGGGTGCACGCCGCTTCGAGGCCGACAACGTCGTCGTGGCGATGTCCAGCTGGCAGCGCCCGCGCGTGCCACGGTTCGCTGCCGATCTGGACCCGGACATCGTCCAGCTTCACTGCGCCCAATACCGCAACCCGGGCCAGCTAGCTGCGGCACGGCGACCTGCTGCTCGTCGGAGCAGGCAACTCGGGCGCGGAGATCGCGCTCGACGCGGCCGGCGGCCGCCGTGTCTGGCTCTCCGGGCCCGACGTCGGCCATGTCCCGTTCCGCATCGAGTCGCTCGCCGGGCGCCTCCTCGTCCCGTTCGTCCTGCGAGGGCTGTTCCACCGCGTGCTGACCGTGCGCACGCCGATGGGGCGCAAGAAGCGTGCCGACGCGCTGTCCCATGGGCTGCCGCTGGTGCGCACGAAGCCCGGCGACCTGGCCGCCAGCGGGATCGAGCGCGTGCCCAGGGTCACCGGCGTCCGGGACGGTCGGCCCGAGCTCGAGGGCGGCCGGGTGCTGGACGTGTCGAACGTCGTCTGGTGCACCGGCTCCGGCCCCGACCTCGACTGGGTCGACCTCCCCGGCGTGGCACGGGACGATCCGGCGACCGAGCGCGGCATCGTGACCGACCAGCCCGGGCTGTACTTCATCGGCCTTCTGCTCCTGTACTCGGTGTCATCGGCGATGGTTCACGGCCTCGCGCGCGGCGCTGAGCACGTGGCGAAGCACATCGCCTCGCGCAATCGGAGAACGCCCGTCGCGTTCGACCAAGCCCACCGAGGCGATGGCGAAGGCGAACCGGACGATGGCGGCACAGACGACGCTGTAGCCGTGCAGCAGCGCATCGCGTGATGTGGCGCTCAGGAATGACGCGCAGGCTGCGCGCTTCCTCGCTCCGGTCGGAATGGCTGGCGATCGAGCACGCGCCTGCCGTCATCGCAGAGACCACCAAGGGTGACGCGCGCACGGGTCGCCGTACGATGACCCGATGCCCGAAGACGTGCCCGCGATGCTCGAAGCGGGCCGAGATGCGCTGCGACGCGGAGACTGGGCGAGGGCGCGCAGGGCGTTCGAAGAGTCACTCGCCGTAGACGAGCGAGCCGAAGCCCTCGCCGGACTCGGAGACGCCTTGTGGTGGCTCGGCGAGACCGACCGTGCCATCCATTGCCAGACGCGAGCCTACGCGACCTTCCGCAGCAGGCCGGATCCGATGCAGGCGGGGTTCATGGCCCTCGGCCTCTACCTTCTCTACCGCGTCAGCGTCGGCAACCGACCCGCCGCGCGAGGCTGGCTCGCCCGGGCCACGCGGCTCGTCGAAGAATTCGGCCTGCTGCCCCTCGCGGGCTGGGTGGCGCTGCTGCGCGCCCATGACTCCGGCGACGCCGAGGCCGCACGCCGCCTGGCGCGCGCGGCGCGCGATCTCGCGCGGCGCTTCGACGACGCGGACCTCGAGCTGTGCGCGCTGAGCCAGCTCGGCGCCGCGCTCGTCCAGTCGGGCCGCCTCGACGAGGGCGTGCCGCTCCTCGACGAGGCGATGGCCGCGTCACTCGCCGGCGAGGGCAAGCGGCTGCACACCGTGGTGTACACGAGCTGCAACATGATCAGCTCGTGCAGTCAGATCGCCGAGGTCGCGCGGGCTGCTCAATGGATCCGCGCCGCCAACGACTTCACGCGGCGGTATGGCTGCCCACACGTCTACACCCTCTGCCGGGCCTACCATGGCGCTCTGCTCTTCGCGATGGGCGATTGGGCGGGCGCCGAGCGCGAGTACACGGCCGCCCTGCGGATCGGGTGCTCGGCGGAGCGCGCGCTGCGCTCACAGGCGCTGGCCGGCCTCGCTGAGCTGCGTGTCGCTCAGGGCAGGTTCGAAGAGGCCGAGCGGCTGCTCCAGGGCCTCGAAGAGCAGCTCACCAGCACCAGGGTGCTCGCCGCGCTGCGACTCGCCCGCGGCGAAGCACCCGTAGCGGCAGCGCTCCTGCGGCGTCGGCTGAGGGAGCTCGATGAGTCCTCCGACGAGCGTCCGGGGCCGTATCGCGCAGGCGCCGCGGTCTGCCTCGAGATCGCCGAACTGCTGGAGCTGCTCGCCGCGGCCGAGCTCGACCTCGAAGCGGGCGACGAGGCTCTCGCCACCGCCCGCCGCCTCGAGGCGTTGAGCGAATCGGCCGGCTGCGAGCTGATCAGGGGCCGGGCGCAGCGCGCGCTCGGCCGGGCGCATGCTGCGAGGGGCGACACCGACCGCGCGCGCGAACGCCTCGAGTGGGCGCTGACGATCTTCGGCCGCATCGGCATGCCCCTGGAGCTGGCGCGAACCCGCCTGCTGCTCTCCGCCGCTCTGGCGGCCAGCGAGCTGGAGGTCGCCGTCTCCGAGGCCGGCGCCGCTCGCGCCAGCCTCGAGCAGCTCGGGGCGAGCCGCGACGCTGATGCCGCAGCCGCGCTGCTGCGCTCGCTCGGGGCGAGCTCAGCGCGCACCGGCCCCAGAGGCCACGGGCACCTCACGCGGCGCGAGCGCGAGGTCCTCGATCTGCTTGCCGAAGGCCTCTCCAACCGCGAACTGGCCGAGCGTCTGTTCCTGACCCGCAAGACGGTCGAGCACCACGTCCACAGCGTGCTCGTCAAGCTCGAGCTGCGCAGCCGCGCCGAGGCAGCCGCCTACGCCGTCCGCCACATGCAGGACAGAACCCCGGGCTAGCGGGTCTGGCTCTGGCCACCGATCGTTTGCTCGACGCGAGCGGCCGAGGATCCCGCGGCGTGCTCGGCCGCCCAGCGCGCGATGCGGCGCGAGCCCGCTACGACCTCGCCGCCTGCGGTCACGAGCACCGGAACGCCATTCTGTCCGCTGAGCGTCCGGATCTCAGCACGGTCCCGCCGGCGGGAGGGCCAGGTCCAGGGCATGCTGAGCTGACCGCTCACTTGGCGGATCTCGTAGGTGTGCCCGGCCTCGTCGAGCGCCTTCGCTGCGATGCCGCAAGGGTGCCAGCCGGCGCTGCGCTTGGCCCACGGGCAGGTATAGAGAATGAGCCCCGCGTGATGATCGTCTGCTCTCATCGCGCCAGGGTCGCATCGGCCAACAGGCGGCGCATCGATGAAAACCCGCATGAGGCGGCGCAATCACGCGCAGCCGACAGGATTGCGCCACGGCGACGTCACGGGGAGTCCGACATCCGCCCTCGCCTCAGCGGGGGGGCCGGCGACCGTATTCCCACACGGCCATGATGACGCGGGTCCGCTCGTCTTCGAGGTTCGCGACCTGGTTGGCGATCATCGCCCGGTACGCGGAGCCCAGCAGCAGCTGCAGCCCCAGCGCCGGCGGGTCGGGCGCAGCTCTCGCGGCCGCAAGCCGGCGTCGGTTGAACTCCAGCGACTCGGCCGATTGGTCCTCCCACGCCAGCGCGCTGAAGCCGAGGGCCGCGAGCAGCTCGCGCAGGCGCTCCGGCGAAAGCAGGTGGCTGATCGCCGGGTCCCTTGCCCAGGGAACGGGAAAGCGGATCGGCTGCACCGGCCCAGCCAGGATCTCGTGCATGGCGAGCCGGCCACCAGGACGCAGGAGTCGGCCCATCTCGCGATAGAACGCCGGCTTGTCGGCGACGTTCATCGTCGCGTGTTGCGTCCACACCACGTCGAATGCGCCGCTGGCAAAGGGCGCGCGGAGCGCGTCGCCGTGCACGAACGCGACCCGTTCAGACAGGCCAACGCGGCGCGTCAGCTCGCGCCCGGTGCGAACGTACTCCTCGGTGACGTCCAGCACCGTCACACGGCAGTCCGCCGCGCTGGCCAGCAGCCGGGCCGAGCCGCCGATGCCGCCGCCCACGTCGAGCACGCGCGCGCCGGGCCCCGCGCCGCTGAGCGCCAGCAGCTCGAGCGTGGCATCGCGCCCGCGCGTGTGGAAGTGGTCGACCGGCGCGAGGTCCTCGATGCTCGGCGTCTCGCGCGACGCGCCGGCCGCGCTCAGGCCGTCGAGGATCGCCTCGACCAGCCCGTCGCGGTTGTAGTGGCGCGCGACCGGCGGCCGGCTCATGGCCGCGAGTATCGCCCCGCGCAGCGCGCAGCGGGGCCCGGCGGTCCGCCCTCCGACCGGTGACCTTCGCGCCCCTCCCTGGCCGAGCTCCGCATCGAGCCGAACCACCGCGAGGACGGTGATCGGGATGACGCGACGTCCGAGCGCCGGTGCGCTGCAGGGGCGCGCCGAGTCGCACCGGCAACCACCGGCACCTCGAACGAGGGGACCGGCGCGCCCCGCAGCGTGACTCGTCAGGACCGGGCCGGCAGGGGAGGCGAACGGTCCAGACGATGGCCCTCCTACCAGGAGGCAGCCGATCATCGCCGACAAGATCTCCGCCCGCGCTGATCTGGTCACGCCTCGGACCGGTTTTCGCGCCGGTTGGTCGCCGGCGCGGCGGATGCCACGACTCGTTGACCGTCAGGCCTCGCCGGAGCTGCGCAGCACTGCCTCCCTCTGCGCGGGGAGCGACTGCCCAGGCCCTGACGACGGGCACGTGCTGGAGAGGTTCGGCCTTCGCGACCACGTGGCGCTGAAGCTCTGCGCCCTGCGTCACGCGAGCCGCGATACCTCCAGAGGCGGGCCGGTCTACGCGGACGCGGCGGCGCGCCTTGCGGACCTCGGCCAGCAGGCGCTGGCGCGAAGCTCCGCCGGCGTGCCGCAACGCGTCCGCCCCCCGGTGGTCCGCCCGCGTCCGTGCGGCATCGTTCGTCGCGTGCCTCGGGTGTGCGCGGCCCTCTCCCCTGGCTGTGCGCCGAGCACAGGGTCGCTCGTCCCCGTCGCCGCGGGACCTTCGCCGCGCTCACCGGGCCTCGGTCCTGAGCAGTCGATCGCCGGCCACATAGCGACGGCCTTCCTCGTTGTCCCGTTCAGCTCTGGGCGCTCACCTGGATGCGCCCCAGTCGCAGACCTCCGTCGAGGGACGCGCCGCCCAGGCGATCCTGCAGGCCCGGAACGGCGGCCGGGCTGAGCGTGGCCGCGGTGGCCGGGATGACGATCGATCCGCTCTGGGCCACACGACGTGCCCGACCGCCGTCCATCGAGAGCAGAGGCACGCGCTTGCCGGCGACGATCGCGGTGACGACTCCCTTGCGCGGGCGTACGACCAGGTCCGTGGCGTCGATCCGGGCTCCGGCGAGGGCGAAGCGCAGGCCGCCGGCGTTCTCGACCCGGCCCGCGAGCGTGTCGGGCGCCAGCGTGCCCCCGGTCACCGGGAACCTGAAGCGCCCATCGGCGCCGGTGGCGCGGCCGAGGGGGCTGATCTGCACGCCCGCAGCGTCGAGGAGCTTCGAGGTCGTCGCATTCAGCCGAAGGCGTGTCTCACCGCCCTTGATGGTCCATGATCGGGCCGCGGGCCCTGATGTCGACGGCGTCGCTGGCGTCGATCCCGCTTGTTGAGACGTCGACTTGTCCCCCCCTCCACAAGCGACCAGTCCCGTAGTCGCAAGAGCAGCCGCGACTCCAGCAACGGCGCGTCGGGCATTGATGAGAAGCATGTCGCACCTCCGTGCTCGGATGTCCTCGCGTGGCCTTCCCGGCGACTGCGGCCAGGCAGGTGGACAGTCCGCGCGATGACACGCGACGCTCGCACCCAATGGGGGCGGGGATGACGCTCGATGCTCATGCGCACGACATCGCTCAGTCGCCGCCGTCTGGCCTTGGCCGACGGTGTCCTGGCCATCTGGACGGCGACGTGGATCGTGCTCGGCGTGCTCATCGCCACCGAGGTCCGCGGTCTCGCCGATCTCAGCGCGACGGTCACGAAGGCGGGGGTCGCCGTCGAGGTCTCGGCCGACGCGCTGCATCGCCTGGAGGCGCTGCCCCTCGTCGGCGGCCAGATCGCCGGCCCGGCCGACCGGGTGGGCGAGGCGGGCCGGGCGGCACAGCAGAGCGGTCGGTCCAGCCGGGGATCGGTGCGCCGCCTGTCGGTGCTGCTGGGCATCGCCATCGCCATCGTGCCCAGCGCACCGCTCCTGCTCTACGTGCCCTGGCGGCTGGCTGTCGCACGCGATCGCCGTGGCCTCAGGCGGGCCGTCGAGGAGGGCGGTCTCGAGGATCCCGTGCTCCTCGAGGTCCTCGCTCGACGCGCAGCGCAGCACCTGCCCTATGGCCAGCTGCGGCGAGCGTCGCCGGACCCGTGGGCCGACATCCGGGAGGGCCGCTTCCACGCGCTCGCCAGCGTCGAGCTCGAACGGCTGGGCGTCGCGCAGCGACCGCGCCGTCCCAGGGCCGTCCGCGCGTGATCGGGCGCATCGCCCCACGGCTCGTTCGCCTGCGCTGGGCGATCCTCGTGGCATGGGTCGCCGCCGCAGCTGCGGCGGTCCTTCTGCTGCCAACGGTCGAAGAGGCGCAGTCAGGAGCGCTCGGCGAGCTCGTCCCGGCCAACGCAGACGCCCTCAAAGTGGAGGTGCGATCCGCCGAGCTCTTCCGCTTCCCCTTGCTGAGCCGGACGCTCGTCATCCAGCGCGATCCTCACGGGCTGTCGACGGCCGCGCAGGCGAGGGTCGTTCGCCGGGCAACGCAGATCAACTTGCACCGGTTGCCCGGTCTCCAGGCCATTGCGGGTGCGCTGCCCGTGCTGAACACGATCGGCAGCCCGCCGTTCGCCCGCGAGCGGGGGACGACCGCGGTCACCTACCTCTTCTTCGGCGCCGACGTGAGCCGCAATCGCCGCGAGGGGCTCGCCCGCCAGCTGGTGGCCCGCGACGTCGATCGTCCGAGCGACGCGCTCGTCGGCATCACCGGCGCCGTTCCGGCGCGCGCCGAGCAGGTCGACGCCATCGAGCATGCCCTGCCGATGGTCGAGCTTGCCACGGTCCTCATCGTGGCGCTGGCGGTCGGATGGCACTTCCGCGCAGTTGGCGCGCCGCTGCTCACGCTGGCGGCGGTCGCGCTGGCCTATACGACCTCGATCCGCCTCATGGCCTGGGTGGGCCAGCGCGCCGGCGCGTCGGTGCCAAGCGAGGTCGAGCCCGTCGTGGTCGTACTCCTCTTCGGCGTGATCACCGACTACTGCATCTTCCTGCTGTCGCGCTTTCGCCGGCTCATCGCCGAGGGGCTTTCGCCCCGCGACGCCGCCACCCTGGCCACGCGCGATCTGCTGCCGACGATTCTCACGGCGGGTGTGACCGTCGCGGCGGCCAGCAGTGCTCTGATCGTCGCCCAGCTGTCGTTCTTCCGCGCCTTCGGGCCCGGGCTCGCCGTCGCGGTGATCGTCGGCGTGCTCGTCGCGACGACCTTCGTCCCGGCAGTGCTGGCCGTCGCAGGATCGAGGGTCTTCTGGCCGAGTCGCCCCGGGCGCGACGTGCCCCCATCGACCGCCGCGGAGGAGACGCCTGACGAGCAGGTCGACCGCCCCGTGCGCTCGCGTGCCGTGTCGCTGGCCGTGGCGCACCCTGGAGCGACGGTCGCGGCGTGCGTGGGCGTGCTGCTGCTGGCGTCGAGCGGCGTGGCTCGGCTTGCCGTGGGCAATCCGCTGATCCGCGGGCTTCCGGAGGGTGCCGAAGCACGGGTCGCGTACCGTGCGGCGGCGCGAGGGTTCGCGCCGGGCATCCTGTCGCCGACGGTGATCGTCGTCGAGGGCCGCGGGATCACCGCGCGACGCGCCGCGCTATCGCGCCTTCAGCGCAGCATCGCTCGTCAGCCGGGCGTCGCCGAGGTGGTCGGACCGGCCGAGCAGCCCACGACCCAGCCGCTCGGCGCCGCGCTCTCGCGCACCGGCAACGCGGCCCGCATGTTCGTGATCCTGCGCAACGATCCGTTGGGCAGCCGGGCAGTGGCCGACGTGGCGAGCCTGCGAAAGCGCCTACGCCCGCTCCTGCGCAGCGCCGGGCTTCCCGGCGCCCGCGCCGGCATCGCCGGCGACACCGCGCTCGTGGCGGAGACCGCCAGCAAGACCCGGGCCGACCTCAAGCGCATCGCGCCGGTCGCGCTGTTCGCCATCGTCGCGATGCTCGCGTTCTTCCTGCGCGCCCTCGTGGCACCGATCTACCTCGTGGCGGCCTCCGTTCTCGCGCTGACGGCCTCGCTGGGTGCGACCGTGTGGGCGCTCGAGGCGGGGGCCGGCTATCCGGGCCTGACCTACTACGTCCCCTTCGCCGCCGCAGTCCTGCTCGTCGCGCTCGGGTCGGACTACAACGTGTTCCTCGTCGGGCGCGTGTGGCACGAAGCGCGCACCCGTCCCCTCGACGATGCGGTTCGCATCGGTGCGGGACGGGCGGCACGACCCATCACCGTCGCCGGGATCGTGCTCGCACTGTCGTTCGCGCTCCTGGCCATCGTGCCCTTGCGCTCGTTTCGCGAGCTGGCGGTGACGATGACCCTCGGCCTGCTGCTCGACGCGTTCCTCGTGCGAACCGTCCTGGTCCCGGCGCTCATAACGCTGGTCGGAACGCGCGGCACATGGCCCGGCGGCCGGCACGGCCACCGCGTTACGGCCGATCCACCGCAGGGAGGGCCGCGATTGTCACCCCGGTGACCGTCGCCGTGCCGGACGCGCGATAACGCCAAGACCGGTCCAATGCACCTGTCATATCGCCATATACCGATGCTCTCCGCCTGCGCGACGCTCGCGTTCCTCGCGATCGCGAGCCCGGCGGGCGCGGATCAGACCATCGCAACGACGCCGCGGCCGACCACCGTCGCTGCCGGCCAGGGCCTCGTCGCCTTCAGCCGGTACGACCCTGCGGCCCACGGATATCGCCTCATGATCGCGCGCAACGGCCGCGTTGAGCGCGCAAGCGTTGCGCCCAGCCCAACGCCGTTCGAGGTCGATGTCGGCCCCACGCAGAGCGGCCGCGCGTACCTCGTCTACTCCCGATGCGAGACCCGCACCACGCCGGTGCCCACGGGATGCGACGTCTACGCCTACGACCCCGACACGCACCAGGAGAACCGCTATGACGCATCCACCTCAGCCCATAGCGAGGTCCATCCCACCTACTGGCGCGGCCGCGTCGCGTTCGTGCGCTACTACGGCTCAGCCGACGATCCGCGCCCGATCGTCTACACCCGCCGCGCCCGGTCTTCGCGACCCTCGCAGCGGCTCCCCGGCCTGCCGGACCGTCGGTGCATGAAGTACGCCGGCTGCGGCCCGGTGACGGGAAGGATCGACGAGCTCGAGCTCTACGGTGACCATCTCGCACAGACCGCGTTCACGGTGACGCACAACGACTTCGATCGCAAGCAGACCGAGGTCCGTCTCGTGAACGTCGACTCCGGCCGGTCGCTGCAGATCGCCGCCCGGGGGTCGGGCGAGAGCTCCCAGGAGTTCATCGGCCTGTCCTTCCGCGCCGGCCGACTCTTCACGTACTTCACGTGCCACGGCGACAACGGCGGCTGCACGCACGGCCTCGGCGGCGCGTACCGCTATCGGTACAGCACGGGCGACTGGTCGAAGGACCCCAGCACCGAGCAGCTGGCGGCGTTCGCGGTCTCGAACCTCGGGACGATCGAGGTCAAGGCCAGGGCGACCGGGGCGTGCGCCACCGCTGACCATCCGACGGGCCCCTGCCGCATCGATCTGGTGCAGCCTCCGCCGCAGTACGTCGAGATGTCCAGGCCGCCGCGCTGACGGACGGTCCAAGCTACCCCGGTCGCACCGGTCCGAGCCCGGACGACGTCACCGACGCCGGTGTCGCGCGTCTGCGTCAATGATCGGATTCGGGGGGCCGAGGAGGTGGCGAGGATGTCGCGGGGAGCGGTGGGCCGACGTGCGTGCCCACCGCGCCCGCGACGAGCGACGGCTCAGTCGTCGTCGGCCACCACGATCACCGGGCACGGAGCCGTGTGCCAGAGCTCGCGCCAGAGCGAGCCAAGGACGACCTCGCGTACCATGCCGCGGCGGTGCGCGCCGACGACGATCGCGTCGGCGTCGAGGTCCTCGGCGACCTCGGCGAGCCCTACGATCGCGGGACTGGTGCGCACCGCGACGTCGCCCCGAGCGCCGGCCGACAGGCGCAGCTGCGCCAGCGCTTCACGGAGCCGTTCTCCTGCGGTCCGCTCTTCGGCGTCGATCAGCCCGATCGTCGCGGCCGCGACGGGTGCATGGGGCGCGCCCAGCGCGGCGGCGAGGCCGGGTGAGACCATGTGCGCGAGGACGAGCCAGCGGTCGGCGAGCGCGGCCAGATGGCCGGCCCACCTCGCGGGACGAC
Source organism: Paraconexibacteraceae bacterium (assembly GCA_963757775.1). Taxonomy (GTDB): domain Bacteria; phylum Actinomycetota; class Thermoleophilia; order Solirubrobacterales; family Solirubrobacteraceae; genus JAOPZW01. The sequence goes on from CAVWSH010000009.1 coordinate 76,284, forward strand.
CTGCGGCACGGTCCACCTCGACCCCGCACACCAGCGGGCCGCCGTCGAAGGAGACGTCCATCCCCGGAGCGACGACCACCACGGGGCACGAGGGGTCGTACGCGAGGCTGGTGCAGACACCTCCCAGTACCGCTTCGACGAGGCTCCCTCCGTGACCGCCTCCGACGAGCGTCATCGCCGGGCGTTCGTCGCGTACGAGGCGCAGGATCTCGCTTTGGGCATCTCCGCTGCGAACGCGTAGCTCGTCTGGGGCAATGCCCATCTCGATGAGCTCGCCCACATCCGCATCGGCCCTCGCGGCCACGTGCGCGAACACGGGCCGCATCCCGGCCACGCACGACAGGCGCCGTGCCGCGACGATGAGGTCGGCGGCGCGATCGTCGTGGTCCACGGCGCAGAGCACGGTGTCGCACGAGTGCATGCAACCTATCGTCGTGCTGCGGCGCCGCCGGGACGATGAGGGCTGGACCCCACTGCGGCCTCAGACGTCCCCCAGCTGTCCGGAGCCCCCCTGCAGCGCGTCAGGGAACGATGTTCTGGTTGACGCGAAAGCGGTTGTCGGGGTCGTACCGGCGCTTGACCGCGACCAGGCGGTCGTAGTTGTCGCCGAAGCTCGCGCGGACGCGATCGTGGCCCTCGTCGTCCATCATCATGTTCACGTAGGCGCCCCCGGCCGAGTGAGGGTGGATCGCCTCCCAGTAGCCCCTGGCCCACGAGATGAGCTCGGGCGCCTTCGTCGGGTCCGGGTCGATCCCGCCGATCACCATCCCGTAGCGCGCGCCCCGATAGGCGAACGCGGTCGCATCGGGCGCCACGTTGCCGGCCGCGCCGTTGATCGGGTACAGGTGCATCGTCGACTGCGGCGTAGGCATCGTCGGGCCCCACTCGACGTGCTCGGCGATCGCCTCGTCGGTCAGCCCATTGATGAAGTCGGCCTTCCAGTACCACTGGTCGCCCGGCGGCAGGAGAGGGTCGAATGCCGATTGCAGCGCGGGGAACGGCATCGGCCCGACGGCGTGCAGCGCGGGCGGGCCGAAGTCCGCGATCGGCTCGAACACCGAGGCGGCCTCGTCGGGCGGGCCCGTGTAGCACCACACGACGCCGCACATCTTCTGCATGTGCAGATGCTCCGGGAACGGCGGCGCGGGGGGCACGACCATGAAGGCGAAGAACCCGGTCAGATCGCGCGGCGCGGTCGCGATGAGCTCGTCGTAGAAGCGCATGACCTCCGCGGCCCGGTCGATCGGCCACAGCGTCGGGCCCGCGACCACGTCGCGGACGCGGTGCGCGCGAAACTCGAAGGACGTCACGACGCCGAAGTTGCCGCCGCCTCCCCGAAGCGCCCAGAAGAGGTCGGGGTAGTCGTCCTCGTTGGCGGTGATGAGCCGGCCGTCGGCAAGGACGACGTCGGCCGAGATCAGGCTGTCGATCGTGAGTCCGTAGCGGCGACTGAGATGTCCCAGCCCGCCTCCGAGGGTGAGGCCGCCGACGCCTGTGGTCGAGATGAACCCGCCTGGCACCGCCAGGCCGAACGCGTGTGTGGCGTGGTCCAGCTCGCCCCAGAGGCAGCCGCCCCCGACGCGTACGGTTCGCGCAGCGGGGTCGACGCGAATCCCGCGCAGCAGCGAGAGGTCGATCACGAGACCGTCGTCGCAGATGCCCAGCCCTCCCCCGTGGTGTCCACCGCCGCGGATCGCCACCAGCAGGTCCTGGCGCTCGGCGACGCCGACCGCAGCCATCACATCCGCGACGTCGGCGCACCGCGCGATCAGCCCGGGCCGGCGATCGATCATCGCGTTGTAGACGGCTCGGGCGCGGTCGTAGCCATCGTCCTGCGGGCCGATGATCTGGCCGGCGAAGCCGCTGTCGGCTAGCGTCGGGGCCACGCTCGCGTCGACACCGGTCAAGGTCGTCATGGTGGGTACCTCCTGCGAGTGCCCTGCGTGGTGACGGCACCGATTGACCCACAAGCGCTGGACGGGTGAGGGGGCCGCCGTCCGCGGTCGGACCGGCCGTTTTCGGCCTGTGCGCCGCGAAACCGTCACCGTGTCGCACCGCCGGCGGGTGCACTCGCGGATTTCGGGTAGCGCACCCACATGAATGGCGCGATCCCCGCCGCCTGGGACGAGGTGCGGCGAAGCTTCTGGCTGCTTCCCGCCGTCGGCCTGACTCTGGGCATCGCGCTCGGGCTCGGAGCGCCCGCGATCGATGACGCGACCGCCGCGCAGGTTCCCGTGCTGGCCTTTCGGCAGAGTCAGGCGCACATCGTGCTGCAGACGTTGGCCACCGTGTCGGTGTCCGTGGCCGGCATCGCGTTCTCGGTGACCGTCGTGGCCTTCCAGCTCGCGTCGCAGCAACTGAGCCCGCGCGTGCTGCGCACGTTCCAGGCCGACCGCCTGAGCCAGACGCTGCTGGCCCTGCTGCTCGGGCTCTTCGTGTACTGCCTGCTCGTCCTCGGGCGGATGCCAGCCGGTGGGCTACGTTCGGCGCCGCAGCTGTCGCTCACGATCGCGATCGCCGTGGCCGTGGCCACGTTCGGATTGTTCGCCGCCTTCATACACAACGTGGTCATCAGTCTTCAGGCGTCCACCCTGATCCGGCGCATAGCGGCGGACGGACACCGGGCGATCGAGCTGGCCTATCCGTCACACATCGGCCACTCGCCGCCCGATCTCGATGCGGCTCGCCACACCGTGGACAGGCGCAAAGCGAACGAGGCGAGCGTGTTGCTGCGTGCGCAGCGCGCCGGTTTTCTCCAACTGGTCAAGCAAGACGACCTGCTGGAGATCACGGCCAGGCACGATGCCCTCGTAGAGCAGCGCGTGCCGCTCGGCGACTTCGTCGTCACCGGTTCCGTGCTCGCCGAGGTATGGGCACGAGAAGGGCACGAGGACGTCGAGCGGGAGGTGAGCTCGGTCTTCGAGCTCGGCGATGAGCGCACGGTCGTACAAGACGTGGCGTTCCCCATACGGCAGCTCGCCGACGTTGCGCTGCGAGCGCTGTCCCCGTCGCTCAACGACCCGACCACGGCCGAGAACGCGATGGACTCGCTCGCCGATACGCTGGTCTTGTTCGCCCGGGCGCAGCGCACGCCCCTCGTCCGGTGCGACCAGGACGGCTCCCCTCGCCTCGTCGCGCTTGCCCCCACGCTCAACGACCTCGTGCGCCTCGGATTCGAGCAGGTCGGGCGTGCCAGCGGCGGCTATCCCGTGATGGCGCGACGTCTCCTGACGCTGCTTGCCCACATCGGCTGGGCCGCTGACGAGCAAGGCGTCGATTGCGAGGAGGCCGACCGCGAAGCGGACTTGCTTCGGGACCATGTGCGACGAGGATCCGGTCCCGACGGCGGCGATCTGCTCGATGTCGACACGACCGACGGGTCCAGCGACCACTCAGCGGCGTCGCGCCAGCTCTCGGTGGCCGAGCGCGGCCCATAGCTTCCAAGCGGGTGGCGGAGCTTCCGCGTCGGGGCGTCGAGGCGGACGCCGGGTCCCCGGAGCGTGAGTCGGGCTCGTCGAGCGCTCGCGCGATCGCCTGCGCCTCGCGATCGAGCTCGGCGCCCTGGTCCGCCCTCGTGGGCAGCGACGGGCCGAGCATCCCAGGCGAGCCCGTGGTGACGCCGTCGCTCACGCGCTTGGCGCTATCCCCGGTCGGTGGCACGGACGGGGGCCATGTCATCGGGGCGACCGGCGCAGGCAGGGTACTGAAAGGTCCCTGCTACAAAGGGCCGATGCAGCGCTGTCGCGTGCTCGGGCATCGCTACCGGTTCGCCACGAGCGGTTCGACGATGACGTGGAGCTGTGAACGCGGATGTGGTGCCGGCGGCCTGAAGGAGTACGCCAGCGCCGAGGAGGCGTCCCGCTACGCGCGCGCCTTCGACCGCCGGGAAACGGACGATCTCGGCCGCCGCGCACCGCTCCTGGGCATGTTCCCGCTGCGGATCGCGCGAGCCGTGTCGCGGCGCGGCGACCGCAGCTCTCAGACGACGTCCTGACGCGGCGCGCCGTAGCGGGCGCCGCCGCGCCCGGGGCTGGTCCTGCGGGAGAAGAGAGCCAGAGCTGCGCCCGTCGAACGCGACGACGGCCGGCATGGCAGGGGAAGCAGCGAGACATCGAGAGCAACCGGTCCGGATGATGACCAATCCCAAGGGGACGCCGGACGCTCCGGGAACGATCGCCGATCGGAGCGTGGACGCCGAACGCTCCGGGAACGATCGCCGATCGGAGTGTGGACGCCGAACGCTCCGGGAACGATCGCCGATCGGAGTGTGGACCAGCAGAGCGAGGTGTCTCGGTTGATGACGACATGACGCGGGGCCCAGCGGGCGTGCCCTCGATTCGACGCTGTAGCCTCATAGCGCTGCTGGTCCCCTCGATCGCGGCTGCCGGCTGCACGAACGGCCGCGTCAGCGAGCAGGACGACGTCCGCGCCACGGTCCGCACCTTCCTCGATCAATGTGCCGAGCAGCACACGCTGAGCGTGCTCGACTCCCTCGTACCGTCCGCTCAGCGAATGGTCGTGCACGCGGGCTCGCCTGAGCGCGGCTGTGCACGAGTCCTCGGCGCGGACTCCTCGGCGAGCCTCAGCGCGCAGCAGTTCGGCGCGGCGACCATCCGCGTCGTCGCCTTCAACGGCGCCCGGTCGCGGGTCGCGGTCGACATCGCGGGCGAGCGCCACCAGCTCGAGCTCTCGCGCGGTGACCGACTGTGGCGGATCGAGGGCCCGTGACGAACACGCGCTCGCTCTACGACAGTTTGGGGACGACGTATCTCATCGTCGCCGGGGCCGTCTTCGGCGTCGTCGCCCTGGCGTTCGCGGTGATCCTCATCCGCTACCGCGCCGGACGCGATCCCGACCGGCCGCCGGGCGAGACGCACAAGCACACGCCGAGCGAGCTGGCGTACGTGGTCGTGCTCATCTGCGTCACGGCCTTCCTGGTGACGGTTACGTTCAACACGCTGTCGCGCGAGGACGGCATCACGAGCGCTGCTGCCCGCGGAAACGGCACGCTCCGCGTCCGGGTGATCGCCGCGCAGTGGAACTGGACCTTTCAGTACCAAGGCCGCCCGGGGGTGACCATCCCACCGCCGCACAACGGCCCGACGCCGCTGTACGTGCCGGTCGGCCGCTCGGTCCTCTTCACCGGCCGATCGCAGGACGTCCTGCACCAGTTCTGGGTTCCCGATCTTCGCTTCAAGCGTCAGATCTGGCCCGACCACGACGAGCAGTGGGGCATGGTCTTCCCGAAGGCCGGGCGCTTCGAAGGGGTGTGCAACTGGTTCTGCGGCCTGTACCACGACAACATGCGCTTCGAGGTGGTCGCGCTCCCCGCGGCCCAGTTCGATCGCTGGCTGGCGGGCGCGCGCCGCAGGGCGACGGCGTGAGCGCGCCGGCCGCAGCAGTCCCAGTGCGCCCGCGGGGCCTGCTCGGCGCCGCCATCTCGACGGACCACAAGAGCATCGCGCGGGGCCTTCTCGCCGCGGCGCTGGTCATGTTCCTCGGCGGTGGCGTGATGGCGCTGCTGATGCGCTCGGAGCTGGCGCGGCCCGGGCTGCAGGTCGTCTCGACGGGGACCTACAACGCGCTCTTCACGATGCACGGGTCGACCATGATCTATGCGGTCGTCATCCCATTGGGGCTGGCGCTCGGCGTCTACCTCGTGCCGCTGCAGGTGGGCGCCGCGCAGATCGCCGGTCCGCGCGTCGCGCTGCTGGGCTTCTGGCTGTTCGTGTTCGGCGCCATCACGATGGAAGCCGGGTGGCTGACCAACGGCGGCCCCGGACGCGCGACGTGGATCGGTGTCGCACCGTTGTCGGAGCTGCAGCGCACGCCGAACGCGGGGCAGGATCTGTGGATCCTCGGGGTGGGCGTCCTCTCACTCGGGCAATGGCTGCTGGCGCTGTGCGTGCTGTTCACGGCCCTGCGCAAGCGAGCGCCCGGGATGACGCTGCTGCGCATGGCGCCGTTCACGTGGGGCATGGTGGGGACGACGCTCATGGGCGTCTTCGCCTTTCCCGTGCTGGTCGTGCTCATGGGCCTGCTCTGGCTGGACCGGCGCAACTGCTGCCTCTTCGACGGCGACGGGGGCCCGCTGAACTACCAGCACCTCTTCTGGTTCTACGGGCACCCGATCGTCTACGTCATGTTCTTCCCGTTCGTCGGGGCCGTCGCAGAGGTGTTCTCGGCCTTCTGCCGGCGGCGGCTGTTCGGCTACGAGTTCTTCGTAGGAGCGACGATCCTGACCTTCGCGGGTCTCTCCATGGCGGTGTGGGGCCATCACATGTTCACCACCGGCCGGGTGGATGACCGTTATTTCTCGCTCTCGACGCACATGATCATCGCGGCGGCGGGCGTCGAGTACTTCGACATCCTGTTCACGGCGTGGCGCGGCAGGATCACGTTCACCGCAGCGTTCCTCTTTGCCGTCACCTTCATGTTGCAGTTCCTGATCGGCGGTCTCAGCGGCATATGGGTCGCGTCGCCACCGCTCGATTTTCAGGCACACAACAGCTACATCGTCATCGCGCACTTCCACTACACGCTGTTCGCGGGGTCGATGTTCGGCGCCTTCGCTGCGATCTACTACTGGTTTCCGAAGTGGACGGGCGCGATGCTGCGCGAGAGCCTTGGCAAGCTGCAGCTGGCTTTGATGATCGTCGGCACGAACGTCACGTTCGGCCTGATGTTCGCCGTCGGCGAGGAAGGCATGCCGCGCCGCATCGCCGACTACAAGCCCTCTGACGGGTGGGGCACGCTGAATCTGCTGGAGACGATCGGCTCGGGGGTGATCGCGCTCGGGATCCTCGTCTTCCTCATCAACGTCTGGGTGTCGCTGCGCCGGCGCGTCCCCGCGGGCGCCGATCCATGGGGCGGTCCGAGCCTCGAGTGGGCGACAAGCTCACCGCCGCCCGGCCACAACTTCGACGCGCTGCCGCCGATTCGCACGTACGCCCCGCTCTACGATCTCGCGCAGGCGCAGGCGCGCGATCGCGGGCTGGAGCGCAGCGAGGTGCCGGCGTGATCCACGGATGGCGCGTCATCGCGGGGTGGGGCGCCTGGCTGTGCGTCCTCGCAGCGCTCGAGCTGATCTTCACTCCCTCGGCGATCGAGCTCTCGCTGCTGGGCGGAGCGGGTGTCGGCATGATCCTGGTGGGCGCGCTCGCGCTCTACGGCGAGCGCCGTCACAGCCGTCCGCGGCCCGAAGGCGACGAGCCCACGGGGCTGCCGGAGACGTCGGCGCCAAGCGTGTTCCTGGCGCTGGGCATCGCGATCCTGGTGGCCGGCTGGGAGTTCGGATCGTGGCTCATAGCCATAGGTGGCGGTATCGCCGCCCTCGCCATCGGCGGGCTCGTGCGCGAGTGGAGGGCGCAGCAGCGCCCATGAGCTCAGCCCTGGTCGTGCTGCCGCTGGCGCTGCTCTACGCGTGGGGGGTGCATCGCGCCTCCCGCCGCTGGCCCGCGGCGCGGTCGCTGGCAGCGGTCGCGGGGGCCGGCGCGCTCGCGTTCGCACTCGGGCCGCTCGACGCGGCCGCCGATCGCCATCTGGCCGCGCACATGGTCCAGCACGTCCTCGTCGGCGTGGTGGCGCCCGCCCTCTTTGCGGTCGCCGCACCGCTGCGCCTGGCGCTCGCCGCGCTGCCGCGCAGCTCGCGCCGGCGCCTGGCCAGAGCGCTGCACTCGCGACCGGGTCGGGTGCTGGGAGCGCCGGCGACCGCCGTCGCGCTGGCCACGGCGACCCTGATCGTCAGCCACCTCCCTGCCGTCCTCGGTGCCGTCCTCGCCGATCCGCTGCTGCACGATGCAGAGCACGCCGTGCTGTTCTGGACCGCGCTCTTGGCGTGGATCACCGTGCTCGGCGTGGACCCGGTGCCTGGTGCGCCGAGCCCCATCGGGCTGTTGGTCGCGCTGTCGGTGTGGATGATCGCCATGGCGACGATCGGCTCGCAGTACGCCACCGCAGACCACGTCCTCATCGCGTCCTACGCCGATCAGCCGCGCGCCCTCGCCGACCAGCACGCCGGCGGGATGATCATGTGGCTCGGGGGCCTGGTGAGCGTGGCGCCCGTCGCCGTGCTCGGGTCGCTCTGGGGCATGTGGGTCGAGGAGCGCCGGCAGCGCCGCCGCGACATGATCGAGGCCGCGCGATGAGACGCCGGCTCATCCGCGGCCTCCTGATGCTCGGCGCCGTCACCTGCATGGGGCTGGGGACCCTGGCGCTGGTCACCCCGCGCGGCGAGGCGCGGCCGACGGCGAGCACCGCGCGCGGACGTCAGCTGTTCGTCACGGGCTGCTCGTCGTGCCACGGCCTGGACGCGCGAGGACTCCGGGGCCGCGGCCCGAGCCTGATCGGGGTGGGCGCCCTGGCGGCCGACTGGTACCTGCGCACCGGCCGCATGCCGCTCGCTCAGCCGACCGACTACCCGATCCGCGCCCACAGCGTGTACTCGAAGGAGGCGATCGCCGACCTCGTCGCCTATGTCGGCTCCCTTGGCGGTCCGCCGATCCCGACCGTCGAGCCCGCGGCCGGCTCGCTCTCGCGCGGCAAGGAGCTCTTCACAGAGCACTGCGCCGGCTGCCACCAGGTCGTCGCACAGGGAGGCGTGGTGACGCCGAACACGATCGCCCCCTCGCTCGAGAACGAGGTCGAGCCCATCGACGTCGCCGAGGTCGTGCGGATCGGGCCGTACCTGATGCCGCGCTTCAACGAGAAGCTGCTCGACCAGCGCGACGTCGACGCGCTCGCGCGCTACGTCCAGCACACGCAGAACCCCCCGAACATCGGCGGCTGGGGGATCGGCAACATCGGCCCGATCCCGGAGGGCCTCGTCCTTTGGGGCATCGGCATCGTCAGCCTGCTGATCGTCGCCAGGCTGATCGGCGAGAGGACGACGCAATGAGAGCGCTGGGCCGGTTCGTCGGATGGCTGACGGCCGCGCTGGCGTTCTGGCGGGCGGTGCAGCACCGCCACGACCCGGTCCCGGGCTTCATCGACCATGATCCCAGCGAGCGCGAGCTGCCCGAGAGCGAGCGCGCCGAGCTCGTGACGGCGGCGCTCCTGCTGGCCTCCGCGGGGTTCGCGATCGCGTTCCTCGTGCTCTTCATCGTCTATCCCAACACGCCGCTGCTCGGGGCGACGGCGGGGCTGAGCCTCGTCTCCCTCGCGATCGGTCTCATGGTCGCCAGCCTCCGGGTCGTGCCCCAGGTCGTCGAGGTCGAGGAGCGCGACGTGCTGCTGCGCGAGGAGATGGAGGCCGAGATCGCGCAGGACATCCGCGACGGCATGGAGGGCGTCTCTCGGCGCAAGGTGCTCGTGGGCGCGGCCGGAGCGTGCGCCTGCGGGCTGGGCATCCTCGTCGGCGCGCCTGTCGCCTCCCTCGGGCCCCGCATCCGCAAGACCCTGGCCTCGAGCGCATGGGAGAAGGGGCGCCTGGTCGTCGACCTCGACGACAACCCGGTCTCGGTCGACGCGCTCGAGGTCGGGTCGATGCTGACCGGGTTCCCCGAGGGCGCCGACAAGCGCGACCTGGGTTCCCCGGTGGCCATCCTGCGCGTCAAGCCATCCGAGCTGCACCTCGAGCCCCAGCGAAGAAGCTGGGCGCCCCGCGGCATCGTCGCGTACTCGCAGATCTGCACGCACGCCGGTTGCGCGGTCACCGAGTTCCGCTATCCGCTGTACGAGCCGACGGCGCCGGGAGGGCCGGCGCTCGTGTGCCCGTGCCACTACTCGACGTTCGACCCCACCCGCGGCGCCAGCGTGATCTTCGGACCCGCCGGAAGGCCGCTGCCTCAGCTGCCACTGAGCGTCGACGACCGTGGGCTCCTGCACGCCGACGGCCCGCTCACCGACTTCCCCGGGCCCGCGTGGTGGGGGGTGAAGGACCGCTCGTGAGCGTGTTGCATCCGCTGCGGCGCGCGAAGGAGCGCGACCTCGTCGAGGACCCTGTCCGGTTCGTCGACGCGCGGCTCGGAGCCGCGCCGCTGATCAAGAAGGCGCTGCACTACGTCTTCCCGGACCACTGGTCGTTCCTGCTGGGCGAGATCGCGCTGTACTCCTTCGCGATCCTGCTCGTGACGGGCACGTACCTGGCGCTGTTCTTCGTTCCCAGCACCTCGGAGACGGTCTACAACGGCGCCTACGCTCCACTGCAGGGGCTCGACGCCAGCGAGGCGTACGTCTCGGTGCTGCGGATCTCCTACGACGTCCCGGCGGGCCTGCTGATCCGCCAGGCCCACCACTGGGCCGCCAACGTCTTCATCGCGGCGATCATCGTCCATGTCATGCGGATCTTCTGGACGGGGGCGTTCCGCAAGCCGCGCGAGCTCAACTGGATGATCGGCGTCACGATGCTGATGCTGGCGATCCTCGAGGGGTTCGCCGGCTACTCATTGCCGGACGACCTGCTGTCCGGGATGGGGCTCGTCATCGCGTACGCCGTCGTCCTGGCCATCCCGCTGGCCGGCGGCCAGATCGCCAACCTCATCTGGGACGGGCGCTTTCCCGGCTCCGAGGCCTTCTGGCCGCGGCTGTTCATCGCCCACGTCTTCGTGATCCCGCTCATCCTCGCCGGGCTCATCGCGGCGCACTTGGCGATCATCATGCGCCAGCACCACGCCCAGTTCCCCGGGCCGGGACGGCGCGAGCGCAACACGGTGGGGACGCCGATGTGGCCCGGCTACGCGCTGCGGAGCCTCGGCTGGTTCGCGATGGTCGCCGGGGTCATCGTCCTGCTCGGCGGGCTCGTGCAGATCAACCCGATCTACCAGTGGGGCCCCTACGAGATCTGGCGGTCGACCAACGGCGCGCAGCCCGACTGGTTCCTCGGCTGGCTCATCGGGGGCCTGCGCCTGATGCCGCCACTCGAGCCGCGGTTCGCCGGCCACACCTGGATCCCCAACCCGTTCTGGGGCGGCGCCCTGTTCCCGCTGTTCTGCTTTGGGCTGCTGTACGCGTGGCCGTGGATCGAGCAGCGCTTCATCACGAAGGACTGGCGCCGTCACGACCTGCTGGACCGCCCACGAGACAACCCCCGGCGGACCGCGATCGGGGCCGCCTTCTTCGCCTGGGTCTTCCTCGTGTTCCTCGCCGGGTCCTCGGACCGCATGCTCGTGTCGATCGGCTTCTCGTACGAGGGGCAGATCTGGTTCTGGCGCTTCGCATCCTGGATCCTGCCGGTGATCATCGGGTGGATCACCTACCGCGTGTGCCGCGAGCTGCGCGACTCGGGGTCGCACCCGCTGCGCGGGTGGAGCGGCCGCGTCATACGCCGGAACGCGGCCGGCGGCTTCGAGACCGTCGCGGTTCCGACCGTCAGCCACGATCCGTCGGCGGTGGACGGTCACCATCCGCCGCCGACGTACGGCACCACGCCGGGCGAGCGCTAGCCGCTCGACGGCCGTGAGCCGGCTGTCGGCGTGGCGACCACCGGCGACGTCGATCGCGGGTACGCGGGTACGCGGGTACGCGGGTACGGCGACGACGATGGCGACCAGGGAGCGCGGACGCTGCGACGCGGCGAGTGGATCGAGCTGGCGATCCTCGGCGTGCCGACGTTTGCGTTCGCCCTGGCGATCACCACCGTCTCGACCTACCTGCCGGTCCTGGCGTCGTCGTTCGCCTCGTCGACGACGGTCATCGGCGCTCTCATCGGCCTGGAAGGCCTCATGGCGATTGCCTTGCCCGTGCTCGTCGGCTCGTGGTCAGACCGCCTGGACACGCCGCTCGGCGGCCGCCTGCCGTTCGTGCTCGGCGCAACGCCACCGCTGGTCCTCGCGCTCGCGCTGCTGGGGTTCGTCGGATCGGTCGGGGCCGCGGCCTTCGCACTGGCGATCTTCTTCGCCTCCTACTTCATCGCCTACGAGCCGTACCGGGCGCTGTACCCGGACATGGTCGGCGAGGAGATCGCCGGCCGGGCGCAGAGCACGCAGGCGGTCGCCCGCGGGATCGGGACCGTGCTGGCCCTCGGGGCCGGCGGAGTCCTCATCTCGATCGGCAAGCCGGTTCCGTTCGGCGTCGGCGCCTTGGTGGTGGCCATCAGCATCACCGCATTCGGCGTGGTCGCGGTGCGTCGAGACTTCCCAAGCGCCGAGGCGACGAACGACGACGGGGTACGCACGCTGGCGCGCCGGCTGGCCGGGCTGATACGCGAGCATCGCGAGCTGCGCGCCTTCTTCGCGGCCAATGCGCTGTGGGAGCTGTCGCTCGGCGCCCTGAAGACCTTCGTGGTCCTGTACATCAACAAGGCGCTCGGCATGTCGGTCTCGAGCTCGGCGCTGATCGTCGGGGCGGTCGCGTTGATCGTCCTCGTGGCCTCGCCGGTGAGCGGCAAGCTGGCGGACCGGTTAGGAGCCGCGCGGGTCATGACCGCGGCGCTCGTGGTCTATGGCGTGCTGCTCGTCGTCCCGTTCGTGACGACGAACATCGCGATCCTGGTCGCCGACATCCCGTTCGTGGCCTTCGGCGGTGATCATCATGACCCTTCCCTACGCGCTGCTCATGCCGATGATGCCGCCCGGCGAGCACGGCGCCCTGACCGGCTTCTACTCGGTCAGCCGCGGCGTCGGCGTGGCGCTCGGGCCGACGCTCGGGGGCTTGGCGATCCAGGCCATGGGTGAGAACTACCAGGCCATGTGGCTGGTCTGCGCCGCCGCGATCCTCGCGTCGATCCCCTTCATGAAACCGCTGAGAGCGCGGGAGGATCGCGACGACGCCGAGTGACCAGAGCCCTTGCGCTCAGCGAGTCGGGCCGGTCGCCTTGACGGCGGTCGGATCGTCGCTTGCCGTGGCGCTCGCCGCTCCGAGGACGAAGATCACGGCGCCGACGATGATGTCGTTGACCTTGGCCGTGGATGTGTCGTCCAGCCAGAACGCGGACGCGAAGATCCACGCGCCGACAAGCATGTTCAGCCAGCTCATCCACGAGGCGCGGTAGGCGCCCACCGTTCTGGCCAAGGCCAGCAGGGCGACGATCGCTCCGAAGACGATGTCGTTCCAGTAGGGATCGCCGCTGTCGTAGCCGAGCACGAACGGAGCGATGATCAGCCACAGCCCGGCGAGGACGTTGAGCCCGCTCGCCACGGCGACCGAGGAGCGCCAGTCGCCCTGCCTGGGCCGCTCTCCGGGCGCACTCGCCGGTCGCCCGGCCCGATCCAGCGGATCGTACGGGTCGATCGGCGGCTGGCGGCGGGAGCGGCGCGAGCGCGTCGCGGCCCCGGTGGCGCCTCGGCTCGGTTCGCGTTGAGTGGACATGTGAGCCTCCTTTCGTGGCGTTCATCAGGGCGCTTCCCGTGGTGGCAAGAGCGGCTCGCACTTGGTCGCCCGGCTGACGGCCGACCGGGTGGTCTGGGGCCGAGACGGCGAACGCCCGCGCGCCGCTCGCTCCTCCGCCCCCCGGCGGTCCGCGGGGTGACCGCTTGCCGGCCCGACCGCTCGCGACCGGGAAGCCCGCACACGCCCGATGACCGCCCGCGACTCCAGAACGTCCTCCGCGCCCGTACCGCTGTGGCGCGCGATCGCGGGCGCGCTCGCGCTCGTGGTGCTCCTCGCCTCGTGCGGGGGCAAAGGCGACGCCGCGTCATCCTCGACCCCGACCCCGGCCCGGCCGGCGCAGGGCGGGCTTCAGAGCACCTTCGTCGACGTCGTCAAGCGCGTCGCGCCTCAGGTCGTGCAGATCCAGACCGACCGCGGGCTGGGCTCCGGCGTGGTCTTCGACAACAAGGGCGACATCGTCACGAACGCGCACGTCGTGGAATCGGCCAAGCGCTTCAACGTCACGGCGCCCAGCGGCAAGCGGTTCGGCGCAACGCTCGTGGGTGCATTCGCCTACGACGACCTGGCCGTCGTGCGTGCCAAGGGCGCGGACCTGACGCCCGCCTCGTTCGGACGCTCCTCGAGCCTGACGGTCGGCGCCATCGTGCTGGCCATCGGCAATCCGCTCGGCCTTCGAAGCAGCGTCACCGACGGCATCATCAGCGCGCTCGGACGCACGGTGGCCGAGCCGGGCGGGGCCACCCTGTCGAATGTGATCCAGACCAGCGCGCCGATCAACCCGGGCAACAGCGGCGGCGCGCTGGTGGACCTCGACGGGAAGGTCGTCGGCATCCCGACGCTCGCCGCGACGGACCCACAGCTCGGCGGCGGCGCAGCGCCCGGCATCGGGTTCGCGATCCCCAGTGACACCGTGCGCGACATCGCAGCGCAGCTGATCGAGCACGGCAAGGTCGTCGACTCCCATCGCGCGTACCTCGGAGTGCGTCTCGGGGCGTCGATCGGTGCGCCGGGCGCTGTGGTCGCGGCGGTGGACCGGGGCGGCCCTGCCGACAAGGCCGGCATCTCGCCCGGAGACCTCATCCTCTCGATCGAGGGTCAACGCACGACCGGCCCCCAGGACGTCGCCTCGGTGCTGGCGTCCCATCAGCCCGGAGGCAAGGTGTCGGTCGAGATCAGGCCGGCGGACGGGGGCAGCGCGAAGACGGTCGACGTGCGGCTCGGCACCTATCCCGGCGGGGCATGACCCCCGCCGGGGGTGGATGACCCCCGCGCGATCCTGCGCATCCAGACGCGATCAGGCGCGTCCTGACGCTCAGCGATCCGCGCGCTGGAGCTGGACAGCGGCATTGATCAGCGCCATGTGGCTGAGCGCCTGCGGGAAGTTGCCCAGGAACTCGCCGGTCTGGGGATCGATCTCCTCGCTGTATAGGCCCACGTCATTGGCATGTCCCAGGACCTCCTCCATGAGCGCGCCCGCCTCCTCGAGGTCGCCCTGACGCGCCAGCGCCTCGACCATCCAGAACGAGCAGGCCACGAAGGCACCCTCCTGCCCGCGCAGCTCGGAGGTGCGATAGAGCAGCGCTCCCCCGGCCGAGAGCTCCGACCGGATGGCGGCGATGGTCGAGCGCACCCGTGGGTCGTCGCGCTCATGGAAGCCCATCCGCGAGCCGAGGAGCACGACGGCGTCCAGCCCGTCGGCGCCCGCGTGGGCCACGTAGCAGTTGCGCGAGGACGACCAGCAGCGGCCCTCCACGAACTCCCGCACCTCTGCCGCGGCCTGACGCCAGTGCGGCACTCCTCGCGCTGGGAGGTCGCCGCGCTGCGCCAGCTGGATCGCGTTGTCCAGCGCCTCCCAGCACGACAGTTTGCTCCCGGTGTACTGGCGAGCGTCCGACAGCTCCCAGAACCCGGCATCCTCACGCTGCCAGATGAGGGTGAGGAAGTCGGTCGCCTCGGCCAGCCGTGTGGCCGACACGGCGTCCAGCTGGTGGCCGTCGTCGACCCAGAGCCACGCAGTGGCGAGCAGGTCGCCGTACGTCCCGAGTTGCAGCTGCCCGGCGGCGCCGTTGCCGACATGCACGGGCCGGGTGTGGCGGTAGCCGTCGAGATCGACCTCGATCGACTTGCGGCCCGGCGACGTGTCGAGCGAGTAGAACGGGCGCAGGCGCGGGTGCGTGCGCGCCTCTGCGGCCATCAGCCAGCGCAGCGAAGCGTGCACGTCGTCGCGGTAGCCCACCCGCAGGAGGGCGTCGGCACCCAGATTGGTGTCGCGCAACCACGAGAAGCGATAGTCGTAGTTGCGTTCGCCCCCGATGCGCTCCGGCAGCGAGGTCGTCGGCGCGGCCACCATCGCACCGCTGGGCCCGTGCGTCAGGCCCGTCAGCACGAGGGCGCTGCGCGCGACCGCATCGCGGTAGGGCCCGTCGTACTCGCCGCGTGCTGTCCACCACCGCCACCGCTCGATGGTCTGGTCGAGCCGGCGCTCGATCCCTTCGCGGGGATCGATCACCATCGGCTGGCCGTCGAACGCACGGATCGCAATGGTCGCGCGGCATCCGTCGCCGCAGTCGAACGCCCCGTCCAGGCGGTCCCCGGTGACGGCCGGCTCGCCGGCGTCCCAGGCCTGTACGGTGATCGCCTCGGCGCCGTCGCGCAGCACATGATGGCTTCCCAGGGGCTCCGCCACGAACGTCCTCAGGGCGTACCCGCCCGTGGGCCGGACCGTCCATCGCATCGGCGTGCGGCCGGAGAGGCCTTCCACGCGCCGGACGAGCTCGGCCCCGCCGTGGGCGTCGGCCGGCGCCCACGTGAGCGCGTCGGTCACGCGGACGACTCCGTCGTCGGTCGTGAACGTCGTCTCGAGGACGTTCGTTTCGGGCACGTAGCGCCGCCGCGCCTCGAACGGGCTGGCGGGCGCGACGGTGCAGTGGCCACCGCGGGAGGCGTCGATCAGCCGGCTGAAGACCGGCGGACCGTCGAAGGCGGACAGGCACAGCCACTCGACCGTCCCGCCGCGCGAGACAAGCGCGGCGGTGCGCCGGTCGGAGAGCAGCGCGAGGTCCGCGATCGCCGGGTAGCCATCCTCTGGCGGTTGCACATGGGGCACCTACCCCCAACCACCGCACGGCATCATCCGGTCGGTCGCCAATCTGACCGAGCGATGTCCGAGGATGGGCGAGGCGGGTAGCCACGGACCATGGCGCGCAAGGAAATCGTGGTGGTCACTGGAGCCTCGAGCGGCGTGGGCCGCGCGATCGTGCGGCGGTTCGCGGCGCCCGGCGTGTCGATCGGGCTGGTGGCGCGGGGCCGCGATGGCCTCGACGCCGTGCGACGCGAGGTCGAGGCGGCGGGCGGCCGAGCGCTGGCGCTGCCGTGCGACGTCGCCGACCCCGCTGCCGTCGACGCCGGCGCCCAGGCCGTCGAGGAGGCATTCGGCCCGATCGACGTCTGGGTCAACGACGCCATGACGACGGTCTTCGCGTACTTCGATGAAATCGAGCCCGACGAGTTCCGTCGCGCGACGGAGGTCACCTATCTGGGCACGGTGTGGGGCACGCTCGCGGCGCTGCGCAGAATGCTGCCGCGCAACGCCGGCACGATCGTGCAGGTCGGCTCGGCGATGGCGTACCGCGGCATTCCACTGCAGTCGCCCTACTGCGGGGCCAAGCATGCGATCAAGGGCTTTCAGGAGTCGCTGCGCTGCGAGCTGCGCCACCGTGGCAGCCGCATCCACGTCACGATGGTGCAGCTCCCCGGCTTGAACACTCCCCAGTTCGAGCACGCGCGCGACAAGCTGCCGAACGTCCCCATGCCGGTCCCGCCGGTCTACCAACCGGAGGTGGCAGCCGACGCCGTGCACTGGGCCGCGCATCACCGCCGGCGCGAGGTGTTCGTCGGCGTGCCCTCGCTGTACACGACCTGGGGCAACAAGCTGGCTCCGTGGCTCGCCGAGCGTTACCTGGCCCGTACGGCTGTCGACTCCCAGCAGACCGACCAGCCCAAGTCGCCGGATCGGATCGACAACCTCTTCGACGCCCCACCGGGCGACCCTGGTGCGCGCGGTCCGTTCGACGGCATGGCGCACGCACGCAGCCCGCAGCTGTGGGTCACCAAGCGCCGACGCGGCATAGCGGCGGCCGGAGCGCTCGCGGCGGCCTCGGCCACCGTGATCGCGACGAGGACGGGGCTCGGCCGCGGCTAGTGTGCGCGAGCGTCAGCTGCGGCCGCGCCGGACGGTCACGGCGGGGAACTCGATCGTGACCGGATCGACGAACCGGCGGCCGTTGACATCGTCGTGGCGCGAGAAGCGCGGCGGCTCGACCAGCACGCGCAGGACGTACTCGCCGTCGCTCGGCACACGCCAGTTGCGGCCGTAGTGGTAGAGCATCGGATGCCAGAGCAGCGGCTGCTCGTGCGTGCCGACCTCCCTGCCGTCGGGAGCGATCAGCGTGGCGACGACGCGAACGCCGGGAACGAACCGGCCGTCGCCGATGTCGCGGACGGTGATCTCGAGGTGGAGGTTCTCGTCCTGCGGCTCGCGCCACCTCAGCTCTCCGTCAACCCAGTCATACATCCCCTCGGCTTCCTCGACCGCATAGCCGACCAGGTAGTCGCCGGCCTGCTGCTCGCCGCCGTCGTAGGCGATGGCGCTCGTCATGAGCGCGACGGCGCGCCCGTATGCGTCGCCCTGCGCCCACGCCGCGTCGAGTTGGGCGGGTGAGGCTTCGTCGGTGTTGGGGTCCATCGGCGGACCGCTGCGCTGCTGGCTCATGGCTTCCCTTCGTGATGGCGTGGACGGGCTTGGGGGGCCGGTACCCGGCGCGACAGGCACGGTGCGCAGGCGGTCGTCCTGCTGACCGCCGGTGGCTGACCGCGAGCGGTGATGCGCTCAAGACCGCGCTGCCGGGCGAGCCGTCGGCGCGCCGCGCCCCTCGTGGCTCACGATGCTCTGATCGCGGCCACGCCGCCGGCGATCGCCCCCACGGTCGCAGCAGTCGCGACGACCGCCTTGCGCTTGCGCTTGAGCTCCGCCGGCGCCTCAGGGCGACCGTCGCCCACCGCCTCCTCGGGCGCCACGCCGGCCGAGCCTGCCGTTCCCTGCTCGCGGGCGAGCTTCATGACCTGCGCGACGTGCAGCGCGCGCCTTCCCACGCCGGCCTGCTCGATCTGCGTCTTGCACGAGAAGCCGTCGGCGACGATCACCGTCTCGTTCGGCGCAGACCGAACCGCGGGCAGCAGCCCCTGCTCGCCGCACTGCATCGAGATCTCGTGCTTGCCCGCCTCGAAGCCCCACGAGCCCGCGAGGCCGCAGCATCCGCCATTGACCGGCTGGACCTCGAGCCCCATGCGGGCGAGCAGCTTCTGCTCGGGGTCCATCCCGCCCGTGGCCTTGTGATGACAGTGGCCCCACAGCAGCGCTTGGCGGTCGAGCGTCGGCACGTCGATGTCGAAGGACTCGAAGAAGTCGCTCCAGTGGTGGATGCAGCCCAGCAGGCGCCTGGCGTCGTCGTCGTGCGGCAGCATCTTGGGCAACTCGTCCTTGAACACGGCCACGCAGCTGGGCTCCATGCCCACGATCGGCGTTCCCCCCCGGATGTCCTCGCGCAGGACGTCGAGTGTGCGGCGCAGGTAGCGCTCGGCCATGTCGAGGAAGCCGTAGTCGTACAGCGGCCGCCCGCAGCACACGTGTTCCTTGGGCATCGCGACCTGCCAGCCGGCGGCCTCGAGGGCCTCGACGCACGCCACGCCGACGTCGGTGTGGAAGTGGTTGTTGAACGTGTCGGGCCAGAGCACGACGCGGGGGCCATTGGGGTTGACGGGGGCCCGGCGGGCGAACCAGTCCTGCAGCGTCAACGGGGCGAAGGCGGGGATGCGGCGCGCGCTGTCCATCCCCGCTGCGAGCTTGGCGATCCGCGCCATACCGGGTGTCTGGGTGGCGGCGTTGACGACCTCCGGGAATCGGGATGCCAGCCGCGCCGCCTGATCGATGAAGCCGAAGGCGTACGCGTACCGCGGCCGCCAGCGCCGCAGGCTCTTGAAGTGGTGGTACAGGAATTCCGCCTTGTAGGTCGGCATGTCGACGTTGACGGGACAGTCGTTCGTGCAGCCCTTGCACGCCAGGCACAGGTCGAGCGCGTCGTAGACCTCCCGGCTC
The DNA here is from genome assembly GCA_963757775.1 of Paraconexibacteraceae bacterium. Lineage (GTDB taxonomy): Bacteria > Actinomycetota > Thermoleophilia > Solirubrobacterales > Solirubrobacteraceae > JAOPZW01. The sequence continues at coordinate 95,704 of CAVWSH010000009.1, forward strand.
TGCCAGCCATCGGTGATGACCTCGCCGCGCAGCATCTCCCAGAGGATCCGCGCGCGCCCGCGGGTGCTGTGCTCCTCCTCGTGCGTCACCTGGTAGCTCGGGCACATGACCTGCTCGACGTCGCCCGTCACACGGCACTTGCCGACGCCGACGCAGCGCAGCGTCGCGTGGGCGAAGTCACCGCCGTCCTGGGCGTACGCGAACCTCACCGGCGGGTGAGCCGGGTTGTAATCGGTTCCCAGCTTGAGGTTGGTGTCCGGCGGGAACGGGTCCACCACCTTGCCGGGGTTCATCTTGCCCTCGGGGTCCCAGATCCGCTTGAACTCGCGAAAGGCCTGGATGAGCTCGGGCCCGTACTGCTTGACGAGCAGCTCGGCGCGTTGCTGTCCGTCGCCGTGCTCGCCGGAGAGCGAGCCGCCGTAGGCGATGACGAGGTCGCTCGCCTCGTCGAGGAATCTCCGATAGGTCTCGATGCCCTCGGCCGTGCGCAGGTCGAAGCCGATGCGGCAGTGGATGCAGCCCTGGCCGAAGTGGCCGTACGTCGCCGCGACGAAGCCGTACTTGTCGAACAGCTGGCGCAGGTCGCGCAGGTACGGCCCGACCTGATCGGGCGGCACCGCGGAGTCCTCCCAGCCGGGCCAGTGATCCTTGTCGTCGGGCGGGAAGGCGGTCGCGCCGAGGCCTCCCTCGCGGACCTGCCACACCGCGCCGCTCTTGCCGCCTTCCTGGGCGCTGCGCTCGATGGCGATGCGGTCGGCGGCGTAGCCCTTGTCGTCGATCAGCCAGCCGCGGAACTCCTGCGCCTTGGCCTCGGACTCCTCGGCGCTGTCGGCGCCGAACTGGACCAGGAGCCAGGCCTCGCCGTGGTCGGCCTCGGGCAGCTCCTCGATGCCTGCCTCGTGCTTGCCCTGCTCCTGTTGCTCCCAGATCAGCCGCTTGTCGAGGCCCTCCAGCCCGATCGGCTTGAACTGGTCGATGATCTCCTGGATGTCGTCGCCAGCGACCGGCAGGTCGTCGTACTCCACGATGACCAGGGTGCGCTTGAGCATCGCGGGCATCAGCTCGATCTCGACCTCGGTGAAGGTCACGCACGTGCTCTCGGTGCCGACCAGCGCGCGCGCGACGTTGAACCCCCGCTCGGGCAGCAGCTCGTCGAGGTTGTAGCCGGAGACGCGGCGCGGGAGCTCCTCGACGGGCTTCATCCGCTCGCGGATGACGTCGGCGTAGCGGTCGCGCAGGTCGCGCAGCTCGGCGTAGATCTGTCCCTTGCGGTCGCCCGCGGCGATGATCTCGTCCAGTTGGTCCTCCTCGCCCACGCCGACCCGGAAGCGTTCGCCGTCGTAGGTCACGACCTCCAGCTCGCGCACGCAGTCCGAGAAGCGGGGGCCCTGACCGTAGAGCTGGGATTGCACCGAGTGGATGCCGCACGAGTTGTTGCCGAGGTTGCCGCCGATCGTGCAGCGGTCGTGCGTGGACGGGTCGGGGCCGAAGACGAGATTGGCCTGCTCTCCGGTCTTCTTGTTCACGTGCTCGTTGATCGCGCCGGGCTGGCACCGGACGGTCCTGCGCTCGGCATCCACGTCGCCGATCCACGTCATGTACTTCGACGTATCGATGACGACCGCGCGGTTGACCGTCTCGCCCGAGAGGCTGGTGCCGCCGCCGCGGTTGACGATCGGAGCCCCGAATTCGGCGCACGCCGCGTGCGTCGCGACGATGTCCTCGACGGTGCGCGGCACCACGACGCCCAGCGGCACCTGCCGGAAGTTCGACGAGTCGTTGGCGTAGATCGCCCGCGTCCCAGCGTCAAAGCGCACCTCTCCGGTGCGGACCGTGCGCTCCAGGCGGCGCTTGAGGCGTCCGATGTTCACGTCGTGCGCGTGGCGCTGCGTGCCCTGCGCGGTGTGGGCGGGAACCTTCGCGATGGTGGCCACGTCGGAGTCCTCCGGGTTCGTGCTCTCGCGCCGCGCGGGGCTACCCGTCGGCGTTGATCTGATAGCGATGGGCGTCGCCGCGACGCAGCTCGAGCCCGAGGCCCGGGCGACTGTGGTCGGGCGTGAGCGTGCCGACGCCGTCGACGACGTCGGTGGACGGCCACACGAGCGGGCCGTCGGACTCCTCCTCGGTCTGGGTGGGGCTCCGGAGCGCGCTGACGGCGAGGGCAACGATCACGGGATCGCCCCACCGCCGCTCGCGGCGCTCGACGCCGGCGACGCGGTCCGTCGGCGCTGGTCGGTGATGGCGTAGCCGAGCCCCACCACCGCGATCAACACGCAGCGGCGCGTGGAGCGCAGGGCGGTAAGGGGCTCGATCGCCACGATCGGCGCCATTCCCGCTCGCGGCGCGGCGCGAGGCCGAATCGGTCACCCACCTGACCGAAGAAGCCGGCTCATCGTCGGGCACAGCCTCCTTGGCGCCCGCGCGCGTATCGATGGCGACGAGCTCATGCACGAGCGAGAGCGCGCGCTCGTTGCCGTCTCGGCGTCGCGCGAGGCGCCTGGCGAGCCGGAAGGCGAGGAACTCACGACGCACCGCCCCCGCGCTGCTCGGCCGCCACCGATGCGGTCGCCGCGTCTTGCCGCGAAGGGCGCTCAGCGTCGCGGCGCAGTGGGCGGCACGCGCGCGCTCGACAGAGCGCGGCGCCCGTGTCCCGACCACGGCCGCCACACACGCACGGAGTTCCTGCCGGCGCCCTTCGTCGACGGCGTCGTTGTACTCGCGCAGGAACGCCGCGATGACTCGGCACACCGACTTCGGATGATCAGAGAGCGGCTCCCCAGCGATGATCGAGGCAAGCTCGACGGCGCAGACCTCGCCGCCCGACGCCGAGGCATGGCTGCTGACCGCGAGTCGGAGCCGGGCGAGCACATCCGCGGACTGCCCTCATGCGGCACGCCGGCCCGAACGATTGTCAGCGCGGCGACCGGGCGGACTGTCCGAGCCGACGGTTGTTGGTTTCCGAGCCGACGGTTGTTGGTTTGCAACACGCGCGCGGCAAACCTGCGTCGATCCGCCCGCTCGGCGGGCAGCTTGACCATCGGCCTGCGACCTGGGGGTGACTCATGCACAAGCCGCTTGCCGTGGTCCTCGCTGAGGACCCGGAACTCGCCACGATGGTTCCGTCGGGACAGCGAGATGCCGCCCGGTGCGCGTGTGTGGCCACGACCGTGCGCGTTCGCCCCGGCCGGTACGAGGCGACGATGGAGGCGCTGCAGCCGCCGGACGGCATCGGATTACTCGTCCTGGAGGGCCTTGTAGCCTCGCGGGTCGTGATCAGCGGCCGGCCGAGCGCGGAGCTGCTCGGCCGCGGCGACGTGCTCCGGCCGTGGGGACCGTCGCATTCGACGATCGAGCTCGGCAGGACATGGCGGGTCATCGAGGAGCTGCGGCTTGCAGTGCTCGATCGCAGGTTCGCCGAGCGCGCCTCCTGCCACCCGCAGATCGCGGCCGCCCTGACCGGCCGGGTGCTTCAGAGGGCGCGCAGGATGACCATCGCCATCGCGATCGCCCACCATCCGCGGATCGACGACCGGGTGCTGCTGTTGCTGTGGCACCTGGCATCGCGCTACGGGACGCCCGAGCCGGACGGAGTACGGCTCAGCTTGCCGCTGAGTCATCGGGTGATCGCCGAGCTGGCTGCCGCACGCCGTCCGTCGGTGAGCACCGCCCTGAGCACGCTGGCGCACCGCGGTCTGGTGTCCGCGCTCAACCCCGGGTGGACGTTGCACAACGGATGCCCGGAGGACCTGCGGTCGCTGAGCCGACCCGCTCGAGGCCTCGACGCGCAGCCGGCGCCGCCGCCAGACCTCGAAGCGGTGGTGGTCGCGCGCGCCCCACGCGTCGCTTAGCCTCCGGCGAAGTGCTCCCGCACCGCGTCCAACGCGTCTCGGCGAAGGATCAACCCTTCTTCGTCTCGTCGGACCAGGCCCTCGGCGATCAGCTGCTGTAGCGCCGCGGTCGCCGATGGCCGGCGAACGGCGATCAGGTCAGCGAGCAGGTGGTGTCGCAGCTGCAGCGGAATGCGGATCCCTTCCGGCGTCACGCGCCCCCAACGGTCCGCGAGGTGCGAGAGCAGAAGCAGAAGGCGCGTGCGGACCTGCGGGTTGTGGACGATGGCCATGCTGACCGCCAGCGTTCGTGCGCGCTGCATGGCGCGCGCGATGATCGCGAGCCCCACCTCCGGGAACGGCGCAGCGCGCGATGCGAAGCCGCGGTCGAGGATCGCAACCCGCAGGTAGTCCAGCACCGTGAAGTGGACGTCGAATGGCAGCGTCGTGTCGTCGCCGTCGCCCTGCCAGGGACGCAAGAGGTCTCCCGGGCCGAGCAGCTCGGCACCGAAGCGCGCCGGCACGCCGACGCGCCGAACGAGGAGACCCTCGAGGATCAGCAGGCCGTAGCCTCCGCGAGCCGCCTCCGCCTCCGAACCGGGCGTCCAGAGCCCCTGCTCGAAGAGCGCCTCGGCGGCAAGGCAGCGCCGGCGCGCCTCCTCGAGACGCGGTCCGGTCAGGTCGCCGGCGAGATCGGGATCCTCGACGAGAACGCGGCAGGGCTCCACGCGGCGAACGTACCCCGAACCCGCGACGCGCGCGCCGTTGGGCGTTGCTCATACGACCGCGGCGCCCCGGGGTCGCAGCCGCCAACCGACGACGAGCCCGACCGCGCCCAAGGCCGCGACCGCGGCGCCACCGACGCCGAGCGTGAGCAGAGACCCCCGTCCGATGCCCGCGCCGAGGGCCGCGTACGCCAGCGCCCGCGGCGCGCCGCCGAGGGCGATGCCGGCCGCGAAGGCCGCCGGCTTGACGCGCGACAAGCCCGCCGCGTAGTGCAGGGCGGTGGCAGGCACCCCCGGCGCCATGCGCGCGGCGAACACGGTGGCGAAGCCGCGACGCTCGAGAAGGCGCCGGAGCCTGGGGAGACGATCGCCGACCAGCTGCTCAGCGGCGCCTCGGCCGGCGCCGCGCGCGATCGCAAACGCCGCGAGCCCTCCGAGCGTGGCTCCGACGCAGGCCAGCGCTCCACCCCAGAAGGGGCCGAAGGCAAGCCCGCAGGCGGCGGCGAGGACGGTTCCGGGGAACAGCGCGCACGTCAGCAGCACCCACGCGAGGAGGGCGACGATCGGCCCCGCGGTCCCGGAGGCGGCGGCAAGCGCCCGCAGCCCCGATGGGCTGTGCGGCATCCCGATCGCTGCGGCGGCGAACGCGACGCCGACCGTCAGGGCAAGCAGGGCAAGGCGTCCTCGAGGCATGCCCGCCCACGGTAGCGGCGTTCGTCGCCGTCGCAGGTCTGTCGCCGTCGCAGGTCTGGCGGCTGACCGCGCCTGCGCGACGAACCCGGTCGCCGGGAACGAGGTCGGCCCATGGCCGAGCTCTCGTGCGTCGTGCACGTCCACTCGCGCTATTCCGACGGCACCGCGACGGTGGCCGAGATCCTTTGCGCCGCCCGCGACAGCGGGGCTCAGGCCGTCCTGCTGACCGATCACGACACCCTCGGCGCCAAGCGGGACGGCCTGGAGGGCTGGCACGACGGGGTGTTCCTCCTGGTCGGCCACGAGGTGTCCTCGAGAGCCGGTCACTACCTGGCGTTCGGGCTCGACGAGGAGATCGCCCACGAGGGCCTCGACGCTGCCGGCATCGCGCGCGCGGTCGCGGATGCCGGCGGCTTCGGGTTCGCGGCCCATCCGTTCTCGCGCGGCTCGCGCATGGTGCCGCGCATCGCGCCGGCGCACGGCTGGCCGGCGCTCGCCGATCCCGCGTGCACAGGCATCGAGCTGTGGAGCGTCGTCACCGACGTCGCGGAGTCGTGGCGCACGCCGTCCGAGGCACTGCGCTTCCTGCGCGACCCCGAGCCGGTGCTGGACGCCGGCCCTCCGCAGGAGCATCTCAGCGCCTGGGACCGGATTGCGTCGGTGCGCCGGATGCCGGCGATCGGCGGGCTCGATGCCCACCAAACCGGGCTGCGCGTGAACGGTTGGGTGCTGTCCCCGCTGAGCCATCGACGCTGCTTCGGGTGGCTGCGGACGCACCTGGTGTTCGATGCGCCCCTCCACGGCGAGGTGGATCACGATCGCGCCGTGATCCTCCACGCCCTGCGCAACGGACGAGCGTTCGTGCACAGGCCGGGCGTCTGGCCGGCGACGGGCGCGCGATTCTGGTTGCGGCTCGGCGACGGGACGGTTCCGATGGGCGCCGAGGTCCTCACGAGCACCGCGCTGGCCTGCGTCGACCTGCCGCGCGCCGCCGACCTTCGCCTGGTGCGCGACGGCGTCCCGGTCGTCGAGCTGCGCGGCGTGTCGCAGTCTGTCGTGAGGATCGGCGAGCCTGGGGCCTACCGCATCGAGGCGCACGTCCAGGATCGCCTCTGGCTGCTGTCGAACCCGATCTACATGCGGTGAGCGCCGCCCGCGGATGCGGGCGCCGGCCTTCGACCGTGGCGCGGGCCGCTGACCGCCATCAACGGCGCGCCGTCGTCCCCCAGCCACGAACGCTCCAGAGCACGAGGAGCGCAGCCCCGAGGAGTGCCCCGGCGCCGTCGAGGGTCATCCGGCGGATGAGCTCGGTGTAGCTGACGTCCACGTTGGCGTCGAGCAAGTGGTCGGCGACCCAGACGTACAGCTCGTAGAGGATCCCCGCCGAGTAGCCCAGGGCGAACCCGGTGAGGGCGATGGCGGCGCGGTGGCGGATCCCTCTTGCCTGCGCGAAGTCCGGAACCGCCCGCAGGCGGATCAGCGCCAGGTAGAGCACCGGCCCAGCCGACATCGAGACGATCAGGCGGACTCCCTGCTCGAAGCCCGTGAGGGTGTCGAAGGCCGTGGCGAAGTCGCCCCAGGCCTGCGCGGCCATCGCGGCGGTGAAGATCGCATCGACCGGCCGGGGCAGCCCGATCAGCCGAGACGCCAGGACGGCCGCGAAGGTGATGGCGAAGCGAGCCGCCTCCTCCCAGTGGCCCAGGGCGAGCGCGTAGACACAGCCGGCGAGAAGACTGACGCGCAGCGCATCGGCGAACAGTCCAAGGACGGGTAGCCACGATGGTGGCTCGACGGGCTGGCGGTCCTCAGGCGACCCGGCGCGGGACGGCCGCGCTCGGTCCAGGAGGCGGGCGCCGGCGGCCGCGATCGGATCGCTCGCTGCGGCGTCCGCGCCCTCGCTGCGCGGCCGGCGCCTGCGCGTCCCCCAGCCGAGCCGATCCCACGCCACCACCAGCGCGCCGGCCGCGAGGGCGCCGAGGGCGTCGTCGGACAGGTCGCCGATCGTGTCGCCGTAGTTCGCATAGAGGCTCTCGCCGAGCACCTTGATCGCGAACCACTCGTAGCTGTCGTAGAAGCCGCCGACCGTCAGACCGAACGCAAAGGTGAGGATCACCATCGCGACGTGGTGATGGACGCCGGCCTCCTCGGACAGGTCGGGGACGATCTGCAGCCTGATGAGCGCCAGATAGAGCAGCGCCGAGACCGCGACCGGCAGCACGAAGTGCACGATCTTGTCGTAGCCGTGGATGGCCTCGAAGGCGTTGAACCGGTTGCCCCAGGCCTGGAAGTACATGCCGCAGACGAACGCCAGGTCGAACGGCCGCGGCACGTTCAACGCGCGCGGTAGGAGCACGACCACGAAGGTCAGCGCGAGGCGCAGGCCCTCGGCACGGGGGCCGCTGATCGCGGCCTGCAGCGCGCCGACGAGCAGCGCGAGACGCATGAGGTCGAGCGGATCGCGCACCCATCGGCCCCAGTCGCCGACCAGCCATCGCGGCAGTCGGTCGAGCAACGTGGCGTCGCCGTGCGGGTGAGAGCTGGTTTGGGTGGCGGCCACGTTCCCTCGCCGTGCAGCGTCCGGCTAACCGCCGATCACCCGCTCGCCTTCTTCGCGATCCAAGCCGTGCTGGCCGCCACCGCCGCGCAAGCCGATCCGCCGGACCACCTCGCCGCTCGCGGCCACGAGGCCCGCCATCCCCAGGGAGACGACCAGCGGCTTCCAGGTGCTGTTCTTGAACGCCTCCCCGCCGATGTAGCCGAGCGCCGTGACGTAGGCCGCCCACACCGCGGCGGCGGACAGATCGGCCGCGGCGAACCGGCGCCAGGGCATCTCCAGCGTTCCCGCCGCGACCGTCGAAGCCGTGCGCCCGCCGGGGATGAACCGCGCCACGAAGATCACGAGTGGCCCGCGCTCGCGCAGCTGTCGACGCGCCCAGCCGAGCATGCGCTTGGCTCGCTCGCCGGTGAAGAGCCTACGGGCTGCGCCGCGGCCGAGGTTCGTCCCGAGCCAGCACGACACGTTGTCGCCGGTGAACGCGCCTCCGAGCGCCGCGAGGAACACCAACCAGACGGTGAGCTCGCCGTTGGAAGCGGCGATCGCCGCCGTGATCACCACGGTCTCGCCCGGGACGATGGGAAGGAAGCCGTCGAGCGCGACCAAGCCCACAACGATCGGGTACGTCCATGCGCTGCCCGAGACCACTTCGGTGAGCACGTCCAGCATGCCGCCAGGCCTACCCGAGACCGGGCCACATGCGCGCCGATGGGTCGCCGGCGGACCGGGAGCCCGGTCGCAGTGCTGACCAACCTCCGATGACGGGCACGAGGCCGGGTACCGAGAGCATCACCCGATTCCAAGCCATGGAGGTGCCGCGAGCATGGCCAATACCGCCTCCGACCTCTTCGTCGACCGCTTGGTCGACTGGGGAGTCGACACCGTCTTCGGACTGCCGGGCGATGGCATCAACGGGTTCATGGAGGCGCTGCGAAAGCGCCAGGACTCCCTCCGCTACGTGCACGTCCGCCACGAGGAGGTCGGCGCGATGGCTGCGGTCGGCTACGCGCGGCTGACCGGCAAGCTCGGCGTCTGCTTCGCGACCGCCGGGCCGGGCGCCATCCACCTCGCCAACGGGTTGCTCGACGCCCGACTGGAGGGCGTGCCGTTGCTGGCGGTGACCGGGATGACCTACCACGACCTGATCGGGACGCACTACCTGCAGGACTTCGACACCGACTACCTGTACAGCAACCTCGCCGCGTACAACCAGCGGATCATGAGCCCCGAGCACATCCACAACGTGCTCGATCTCGCGTGCCGGACCGCGCTGTCCAATCGCGTGCCGGTGCACGTCGCCTTCCCGATCGACTACCAGGCCGCCGACGCCGAGGACCTCATGCGCTACAAGCGCAACGTCCCCGGCCACACCACCGCGTCCTACGCCGCGCCCATTCGCACGCCGCAGGATGACGAGCTGCGTCGCGCAGCCGAGGTGCTCCGCGGCCGGCGCCGCCCCGCGATCCTGGCCGGCCAGGGAGCGCGCGGCGCCCGCGCCGAGCTCGAGCAGCTGGCCGACGTCCTCGGCGCGCCGATCGCCAAGGCGTCGCTCGGCAAGGACTGCATCCCCGACGACCACCCATGCGTGACCGGCGGGATCGGGGTCCTGGGGACGCGACCCACCCAGGACGCGATGGAGGGCTGCGACGCGTTCGTGATCGTGGGCTCCTCGATGCCCTACATCGAGTTCCTGCCCGGGCCAGGGCAGGCGGTCTGCGTGCAGATCGACGACAAGCCCGAGCGAATCGGCCTGCGCTATCCCGCCGACGTCGGGCTCGTCGGCGACGCCGGGGCGACGCTGCGCGCGCTTCTGCCGCACTTGGAGCGCAACGAGGATCGCGCCTTTCTCGAGCAGGCCCAGCAGGGGATGAGCGAGTGGTGGTCGCTCATGGAGGAGCGCGGCACGCGCGACGACACGCCGATGAAGCCGCAGGTCGTGGCGTGGCACCTGGCCCAGGCGCTGGACGACGACGCCATCGTCTGCGGCGACTCCGGGCAGGTCACCTACTGGGCGACGCAGATGATGCTGCGTGGCGACCAGCGCTTTGTCTACAGCGGCACGAACTGCTCCATGGCGGCGGCGCTTCCGTACGCGATCGGCGCTCAGACGGCCTACCCCGGCCGGCAGGTCATCGCGTTCACCGGGGACGGCTCGCTGACCATGCAGCTCGGCGACCTCGCCACCCTGATGCAGCACGAGCTGCCGGTGAAGGTCATCTGCTTCAAGAACAACTCGCTCGGGCTCATCAAGTGGGAGCAGATGGTCTTCCTGGGCAACCCCGAGTACGGGGTCGACTTCGCGCCGGTGGACTTCGTCAAGGTCGGCGAGGGACTCGGCGCCACCGCGTTGCGCATCGATGACCCCAGCACCTGCGGCGAGCAGCTGCGCGAGGCGCTCGCCACGCCGGGCCCCGTAGTGGTCGAGGCGATCGTCGACGCCAACGAGCCGCCGCTGCCCGCGAAGATCACCTCCGAGCAGGCCAAGAAGATGTACGACGCCCTGCGTCGAGGCGAGGAGTCGCGGGTGCGGATCGGGCTGACGATCGGCCGGTCCATCCTGCGTGAGGCCAGCGAGCCCGCCAGCCCGTACGGCGTGGTGGCGCGCGTGCGAGAGAAGGTCGGGCGATGACCGCGACGCTTCCCGAGGCGACCACGACGCGGGCGCGACCCTCGACGCTCGACCTGCGGGCCCTCGCCCTCGAGCTCGGGCGCGAGATCCGCGGCGAGGTCCGCTTCTCGCCGGGCAGCCGCGCGCTCTATGCCAACGACGCGTCGGTCTACCGGCAGGTCCCGCTCGGCGTCGTCGTCCCCCGCAGCGCCGACGACGTGGTCGCCGCGGTTGAGCTCTGCCGCCGCCACGGCGCGCCCATCGTCGCGCGCGGCTGCGGGACCGGACTGGCCGGGCAGACGGTCAACGAGGCGGTGCTGTTCGACTTCTCCAAGTACATGCACGAGCTCGTCGAGCTCGACCCCGACCGCCGCTTCGCCCGCGTCCAGCCCGGGATCGTGCTCGACTGGCTCAGGAACGCAGCCGAGGAGCACGACCTCACCTTCGGGCCCGATCCCGCGACCCACAGCCGCTGCACTCTCGGCGGCATGATCGGCAACAACTCCTGCGGAGTGCATTCGATCCTCGCCGGCGTCACGGCCGACAACATCGACGCGCTCGACGTCCTGCTCTACGACGGAACACGCTTCACGGCGCCGAGCGGCCTCAGCGACGGCGACCTCGAGGAGCGGATCGCGCGCGACGACCGCGTAGGCCGGATCTACGCGTCCCTGCTCGACCTGCGCGATCGCTACGCCGACCTCATCCGCGAGCGCTACCCGCAGATCCCAAGGCGGATCTCCGGCTACAACCTCGACCGCCTGCTGCCCGAGAACGGCTTCAACGTGGCCGCTGCGCTCGTGGGCACCGAGGCCACCTGCGCTCTGACGCTCGAGGCGCGCTGCAAGCTCATCTCCAGCCCCCAGCACCGCTCGCTCGTCCTCCTCGGCTATGACGATGCCGCGACCGCGGCCGACCAGGTCCCGGAAATCATGGAGTTCGGGCCGATCGGCCTTGAGACCTTCGACCGCCGGCTCGTGCACAACGAGCTCATCAAGGGGTTCGACCGGCGCACCGACCTGCTGCCCGAGGGCGACGGCTGGCTGCTCGTCGAGTTCGGCGGCGACAGCGAGCGGGAAGCCGACGAGCAGGCCGAGCAGCTGACGGACGCCATCCACCGCGGCGCGGGCGGTCCGCACCGCGACAGCAAGCTGTACGAGGACGCCGACGAGATCTCTCAGGTGTGGGAGATCCGCGAGGGCGGCGTGGGCAACAGCAAGATCCCGGGCGAGCACCCCGGCTGGCCCTCCTGGGAGGACGCGGCGGTGCCCCCGGAGCGCACCGGCGAGTACCTGCGCGACATCGAGCGGTTGTGCGAGAAGCACGGCCGAACCATCGCGTGCTTCTACGGGCACGTCGGCCACGGCTGCGTGCACATGCGCATCGACTGGGACTTCCTCACGCCCGCCGGGGTGGCGAACTACCGCGCGTTCATGCAGGACGCCGCCGAGCTCGTCACCTCGAAGTACGGCGGCTCGCTCTCCGGCGAGCACGGCGACGGCCAGGCGCGCGGCGAGCTCCTCGATCGCATGTACGGGCCCGAGCTCGTCCAGGCGTTCAGGCAGTTCAAGGCGATCTTCGACCCCGACGCCAAGATGAACCCCGGCAAGGTCGTCGACCCCTATCCGCTCGACAGCAACCTGCGGCTGGGCCCGACCTACCGCGCCTCGCATCCGAAGACGCACTTCCGCTTCCCGGGGGACGGCGGCAGCTTCACCGCAGCCGCCGAGCGCTGCTTCGGCGTCGGCGCGTGCCGCGACCAGAGCGGGGTGATGTGCCCCAGCTACCAGGTCACGCTCGAGGAGAAGCACTCCACGCGCGGCCGGGCCCGGCTGCTGTTCGAGATGCTGCGCAGCGACTCGATCGACGGCGGCTGGCGCAACGAGGACGTCAAGGAGGCGCTCGACCTGTGCCTGGCCTGCAAGGGCTGCAAGCACGAGTGCCCCGTGCGCGTCGACATGGCCACCTACAAGGCCGAGTTCCTCTCGCACTACTGGAAGCGCCGCCTGCGCCCGCGCCACGCCTATGCGCTCGGGCTCATCTACTGGGAGGCTCGCCTGGCCTCCCTCTTCCCGCCCCTCGCGAACCTGCTCCTGCAGCGCGAGCCGCTCGCGTCGGTCGGGCGCCGCGCCGTCGGCGTGGCCGAAGAGCGCGAGCCGCCCCCCTTCGCCTCGCGCACGTTCAAGCGCGAGTTCCGCGCGCGCACCCCCCGGTCGGCGTCGGGCGGCGCACGCGTCCTGCTGTGGCCCGACACGTTCAACAACTTCTTCCACCCTGAGGTGGCGATGGCTGCCGTCGACACCCTCGAGGCCGCGGGCTTCGAGGTCGTCGTTCCCCGGCGCTCGCTGTGCTGCGGCCGGCCGCTCTACGACTTCGGCATGCTCGCGCTGGCCAGGCGCCAGCTGCGGCAGGTCCTCGACGTCCTCCGGCCCGAGCTGCAGGCCGGGACACCGGTCGTGGCGCTCGAGCCGAGCTGCGGGGCCGTCTTCCGCGACGAGCTCCTGGAGATGCTCCCCGACGACGAGGACGCCAAGCGCCTCAGCCGGCTGACCGTATCGCTCGGGGAGCTCCTCGCCCACCGGGCGCCCGACTGGCGGCCGCCGCAGCTCGGCCGCAAGGCGCTCGTACATCTGCACTGCCACCAGCGGGCGACCACCGACACGAAGTGCGACACGGCGGTGCTGGACCGGCTCGGCCTCGACTACGAGGTGCTCGACGCGGGCTGCTGCGGCCTCGCGGGCTCGTTCGGCTACGAGGCCGGGGAGCCCTACGAGGTCTCGATGAAGGTGGGCGAGCGCGTTCTGCTACCGGCCGTCCGCGAGGCCGCGCAGGACACGCTTCTCATCAGCGACGGCTTCAGCTGCCGCTCGCAGATCGAGCACGGTGCGGACCGCAGGGCGCTGCACCTCGCCGAGGTGATCGGACTCGCCCTGAACGCATAGCTTCAACCCATCCCGGAGGCAGACATGGCCACCACAGCACCGAGCACGCAACCGCTTCCCCGGGGGCTCAAGACCGAGACCGGCCCCGCCCGCTTCATCGCAGAGCCGGCCGCACTCGGCCTTGCCGCCTTCGCCCTCTCGACGATGGTCCTCAGCTTCATCAACGTCGGCATCCTCGACCAGGACACCCTCCCGGTCGGCGGGGGGTTCGGCATCGCCACAGCCGCGTGCGCGTGGTACGCCTCGTTCGCGCTGACCGCGAACATGACCACACGGCGCGACTGGATCCCGGTCGGGGGGAGGCGCTCGGCCCAGCAGGACGCGCCACCGCCGGACATGTCGCCGCAGGAGGAGCGCCGCTTCGACGTCGGGAGCGCGCGCTCGAGCGGCCGGCGACCGGGCGCATGACGGCCGACCACACCAACGTTCCGCAGCCGTTGCGCGACGGGTCGGGGGGGACGGACCCCGGCCCGCGCAACGTCGAGCGCGATCGCCAGAGCCCGAGCCTCTTCGCGCCGCCGCCGACCGACAAGGGCAGCGTCCCCAACCTGCGCTTCTCCTTCTCGGACGCCCATCGACGCCTCGAGCGCGGCGGCTGGACGCGAGAGGTCACCCAGCGTGAGCTGCCGATCGCCACCACGCTGGCCGGCGTCAACATGCGCCTGAACCCGGGCGGCGTGCGCGAGCTGCACTGGCACAAGCAGGCCGAGTGGGCGTACATGCTCCTCGGGCACGCGCGGATCACCGCGGTCGACCAGCACGGTCGCAACTTCGTCGACGATGTCGGCGAGGGGGACATCTGGTACTTCCCGGCGGGCGTCCCCCATTCCATCCAGGGCCTCGACGACGGTTGCGAGTTCCTGCTCGTCTTCGACGACGGCGGCTTCTCGGAGGAGGCGACCTTCCTGCTCAGCGACTGGCTCGCGCACACGCCGCGCGAGGTCCTCGCCAAGAACTTCGGCGTGCCCGCATCCGACCTCGACGGCCTCCCGGACGAGGAGCTCTACATCTTCCGGGCCGCAGTCCCACGGGCGACGCCCGCCGCCGACGCCCCGCGAGCTCCGAGCGGGACCGTCGAGCCGGCATTCAGTCATCGGCTGACGGCGCAGGAGCCGCTGCGCGCGCCGGGTGGCACGGTACGCGTCGTGGACTCGGCGAACTTCCCGGTCTCCACCACGATCGCCGCCGCGCTCGTCGACGTCGACCCGGGAGCGATGCGCGAGCTGCACTGGCACCCCAACGCCGACGAATGGCAGTACTACATCGAGGGCGCCGGCCGCATGACCGTGTTCGCCGCCGAGAGCAAGGCGCGAACCTTCGACTACAGCCCGGGCGACGTCGGATACGTGCCCTTCGCCATGGGCCACTACATCGAGAACACGGGCGACGGGCGCCTGCGCTTCCTGGAGATGTTCCGCAGCGATCGCTTCGCCGACGTCTCACTGAGCCAATGGATGGCCCTGACGCCGCCCGGGCTGCTGCGCGAGCACCTACCTCTTGGCCCACGCGCGATGCACGCGCTGTGCGCCGAGAAGCGCCCCGTGGTGCGTTGAGCTCGCCGGCCCGAGAAGGTCGGGCGCGTACCGGTCGGCGCGGCCGACGGCGAGCAGCCGGTCGAACAGCGCATGCGCGATCGCATCACCGTCGCTTCGACGTACGAGCTCGCGCGCAACCAGGCCGGCGAGACCGTCGCGCTGCAGGTCGCCGAAGGGCGGCCTCGGCACCGCTCGCCACGCGAAGCTCATGACCCTGCGCAGCAGCGGCAGCTCTCGGCGGATGTCATGCGCGGCTTCGACGAGCAGCCGCTCGCGCGCGCGCTCGAGGTCGGCGGCCGCTCGCGAGCCGACGGCTCGCGACGCCCACGAGTAGAGCGCCTGACGGCGCTCGTCGTCGCACGCGTCGTTGTACGCGCGCGCGAAGGCGCCGACGACCGGGCTGACCGACGACGGCCTATCGCTGAACGGCTCGCCGGCCAGCATCGAGGCGAGCTCCATCACGCACACGCCCCCGTCGGGTGAGACGTGCTTGCCCTTGGCCAGCCGAGTCGTCTGGTACGTCGGTGTCGATCGATGCGCGCTCATCGTCGCTCCTCCGGCTCATGTCGACGTGGGTGAGTTCGCTGCCGGTCTTCCCGGCCCCCGCGGCCGCGCGCCGGCCCGGTCTGCGGTCTGACCGATGCGGTCGCTGCGCGAACGCTTTACGTCGTCGTCGCTCACAGTCCGGCGCGCACGCCGGGCTCCCTGGCGAGGCCCTCGGTTTGACCCGCGAGGTCGCGAGTCATCGCCTTCGCCCCCTCGTCGTGGCGGCCCGTGGGCAGGACAGCGCGATGCTTCGCCTCCTCGAGCCCCAGCGCCGCCGCGGCGTAGATGGCCATGGCCGTGACCACGAGGCCGGCGACGCCGCTCGCTGTGCGGATGCCCGCGCCGCCGTCGAGCTGATAGATCGCGGTGAGCACGAACCGCGAGCCGGTGGCCCCCACCACTGCTGCCTGCACGAGCTTGACGTTCGCCGCCTGCCCCGCGCTGACCAGCGCTGCGAGCCCGGCGATGAGCAGCACGGTGCCGAGCGCACGGTTCGTGCTGGACGGCGCCGCGACCGCCAGCACCATCCCATCGACGCCCCACGCGGCGGCGAGCACGCCCATGGTCGTCGCGGCCAGCGCGTCGCGGGCGAAGAACGCGATGAGCGCGCCCACGAACTGCGGGAGGGCGGTGAAGAGGACCACGATGAGCCCGGCCTCGAGCTGCTCGCCATGCGGGATCCAGCCCAGCTCGAGGCCGGAGAGGGTCAGGGAGGATCCGGCGACGCCGTAGAAGCCCAATGCCAGCGGGCTGGCCACTGGGCGCAGGACCACGTGTACCTGCCCCATGCGGCGCGCGCTACCCGAGATCGTCGGCTCGATCCACGCCGGCGGTCGCCGCAATGACAGCGGCGATGGCGCGATCGAGCGCCCGGTCAGCGCGCCGACCGGCTTCTCGGAACGGCCTCTGGGCGCCGGGTAGCGCGATGAAAGCACACCACCGAATTGGAGGTCGCCATGGCAACAACAGCCGACGAGCAGCGTTTCGCACGCTCCGCTTCGACGACAACCGCCGGCGAGGCTCCGGGCATCGACGCCCGCACGCGCATCTTCCTCCAGCCGATCGCCGCGCCGTCGATCCTCGGCCTCTTCGCGTTCGCGGGCGCGACGTTCATCGTGGCCGCGCACCTGGCCGGCTGGTACGGCAGCACCAACTCCGGCGAGTTCCTGTTCCCGTTCGCTGCCATGTTCGGAGGCCTGGCCCAGTTCATGGCCGGGATGTGGGCCTACCGGGCTCGCGACGGCATCGCCACGGCGATGCACGGCATGTGGGGCTCGTTCTGGCTCGGGTACGGGATCCTCAACCTGCTCGCCGCCGCGGGCGCGTTGACGCTGCCGACGGGGAAGTTCCCCGAGCTGGGGTTCTGGTTCCTGGCCCTGAGCGCCATCACGCTGGCCGGCGCGATCGCCGCGCTCTTCGAGAGCCTCGGGCTCTTTGCGGTTCTGGCAGCGCTGGCGGTCGGCGCGGCCTTCGCGGCGATTCATTACCTGACCGATATCGGCAGGTGGGAGACCGCAGCAGGCTGGGTCCTCCTGGCCTCCGCCTGGATTGCCTTCTACGTCGCCTTCGCGATGATGCTCGAAGGCGCGGCCGGGAAAGTCATTCTCCCTCTCGGCAAGCCGATGATGAAGGCCAACACGCCGGGAGCGCGCCTGACGCACGCCGTCGAGTGGCCGCTGGGCGAGCCGGGCGTCCGGCAGGGCCAGTAGCCAAGCAGACGCTCACAGCTCGGCGCTGTGGACGCCGCCCCGACGGGCGGCGTCCGCGCGTTCAGCCGTCGCCACCGGCGGAGGGCACGTAGCCGCCGGTCAGCGGCGAACCGACCCGCTCGCCGACCCAGCGCTCCTCGCGGCGCTCGAGCCTCGCGAGCACGCGGCCGTCGCGATCGGTCAGCTGAGCCGACGCGACCGTCTCGCCGGGACTGACGAGGATCCGTTCCTCGCCGCCGAGCGCGCCCGTGACGATCCGCTGCAGCTGGTCCCGATCGGCTCGACCGACAGCCCGGTCGTTGAGGGTCACGACGAGCGCGTTGAGCGAGCGCGAGACCTCGACGTCGGTGGGGTGCGGCGTCTCGCTCACGAGTTTGTCCCCTCGCGGCCGGCGTCGATCGCCGGCGACCCCGACGGCACCGGGCGTCGGCCGGGACGATGGCCGTCCGCCGGCACTGTGTCGGCCTGCACGCGCGCGTCCTGCCGCGCGGCGCCCTGCGCGGAGGTCGTGGTGAGCCGCTCGCGTTGGGGGTCCACGGTGTCCTGCGGGCGCGCGGCCGACTGGAACCCTGCCCTGAACACCGCCCAGCGCTCCGCGATCGCTCCGCCGGTGATGAAGGCCGCGCCGGCGATCGCGGCCGCTCGCGAGCGCCGCCCGCGCGCAGCGAGCACGGCGGCGCCGGCGGCGGTGAGCCCGGTGGCGAGCTTGGCGAGCCGGCCGGCCGCGCCCTCGTGGTACGGCGCGCCGACGCCGACGCGCTGCAGACGCCGCTCCATCGCGAGCGTCAGCCCGATCTCGATCGCGCCGCCCCCGATCGCCAGCCGTCGCGCGGCGCCCGCCTGGTCGACCGGCGCGAGGGCAACCGCCGCGGCGCCCGCGCTCGCCGCGGCGCCCGCGGTGAAGACGAACGGCAGCTCGTAGCGAGCGTGATGCCACACGGGGACCGCCGTGTTCGCGATGAGCGCAGCCGTGTACGAGGCTAGCGGCATGCCCAGGGCCGCGGAGGCGACCTGGGCGGCGCGCCCTGCGGCACCAAGGCGCCCTCCCGTCAGAGCGTGAAGGGTCGCCGGGGCGGTGGCCGTCCCGAAGGCCGCCAGGATCCACGATCCGACGCTCATCGGCGAGGTGACCTTGAACATGCGCAGCATGCTCAGGAAGCGCGCGGGGACGCCCAGGTCGGAGATCAGCAGCGCCGGGCTGGCGGTGCCGGCGGCGAGCGCAGTGAGCCAGGCGCGGCGTGCAACCGCGTGCTCGCCGCCCAGGTCCGACAGCAGCGCCAGGCCGGCGGAGGCCCCGGCCAGGCCGCCCGTGTAGAAGTACAAGGGGATCTCAGGCGTCCACACGGGTTCCTTGATGATCGCCCGTCCGTAGGGTGAGGAGCCGTCCTGGCGCGCGGCCCTCGTGGTGCCGAGCTCAGGGCGATCGTTCATCGCCGACGCCCCCATAGGACGGCTGCGGCCAGGCCGCCGGCGAGGGCGCCCGCGGCCGCGCTCGCCGCCGCCCAGACGCCACCCAGGTGGCGCGTCGTGTCGACGGGGTCCGGCGGCAGGTGGTAGACCTCGGGCCGGTCGAGCAGCAGGAAGAAGGCGCCGAAGCCACCCACGCCGTCATCGGGATCGGCCCCGTACAGCCGAGCCTCCGCGAGGCCCGCGTCCTGGAGTTGCGCCAGCCGGGCCTCGGCGCGGTCGCGCAGCTCGTCGAGCTCGCCGTATTGGATCGAGTTCGTCGGACATGCCTGCGCGCACGCCGGCTCCTTGTCGTCTTTCAGGCGGTCGTAGCACAGCGTGCACTTCCACACGCGGCCGTCCCCCTCGCGCTGATCGAGCACGCCGAAGGGGCACGCGGGAACGCAGTACCCGCACCCGTTGCACACGTCCTCCTGCACCACGACCGTCCCGAACTCGGTGCGGAACAGCGCGCCCGTCGGGCACACGTCCAGACACGCGGCCTCGGTGCAGTGCTTGCAGACATCGGAGGCCATGAGCCAGCGCAACCCATCCCCGTCCTGGTAGGTCTGCAGGCCGGTCTCGTCGGCGAGCTGGTTGCGCGCGGCGGTCTGAACGAGCGTCGCGCCGTCCTCGGCGGCATCCATCGCCTTGCGCTGCTCGATGAACGCGACGTGGCGCCAGGTGTCGGCGCCGAGGTCGACGGTGTTGTCGTAGGACTCGCCGGTGAAGCCCTGGTTGGAGGCCGGGACGCCGTTCCACTCCTTGCACGCGACCTCACACGCCTTGCAGCCGATGCAGACGCTCGTGTCGGTGAAGAAGCCCATCCGCGGCCTGGCGTCGGGTCCATAGGTGGCCGGCCAGGTCCTCGTCTCCAGCTGGTAGGCGCTCATCAGGCGATTGGGCCGCCGCGGCTGTCGTGGCGGCTCTCATATTGGACATGGCCTCGCCGGCGGTAGTCGTCGACGAGCGCGGCGAGATCGGCGCCGCGCGGACGCCGGCCGGGGCGGATGTCGCAGGTCGCGGTCTTGTACTCGGCGATGTGGACGTTGAGGTCGAGCACCTGCGAGAGCAGCTCGTTGGCGGCATCGCCGGTCACCAGTCCCCGACGTCCCCAGTGGTAGGGCAGCCCCACCTGGTGGATCCAGCGGCCGTCCACCATCAGCGGCCGCAGGCGGTCGGTGACCATCACGCGCGCCTCGATGGCCGTGCGCGCCGTGACGATCGTCGCCCAGTCCCCGTGCACCAGCGCGCGCTCCGCGGCCAGCTCAGGGCTGACCTCGACGAACATCTCGGGCTGCAGCTCGGAGAGGTACGGCACGGTTCGTGACATCCCACCGGCGGTGTGGTGCTCGGTGAGACGGTATGTCGTCATGACGTAGGGGAAGACGTCGGAGCCGGGCGCGCTGCCGCTGCGGTGGTACGGGTTGGTCTCGTCGCGGATCCGCTGGCGCGTCGGGTTGGCGTTCACTTCGTAGAACGGGCTGTCGACGGGCGACTCGTGCGGTTCGTAGTGCGTCGGCAGCGGCCCGTCGACGAGCCCCGACGGCGCGTAGATCCACCCCAGCCCGTCGGGGTGCAGGATGAACGGCGTGTGGCCGCGGATCGCGGCCATGCCCTTGGCGTTGCGCGGCGGCACGTAGTCGGGGTCGCGGTCGGGCGGGAAGTCGGGGTCGTCGCCCAGCGATGTCCACTGCTTCTGCTCGGCGTCCCACCACACGTAACGCTTGCGCTCCGACCACGGCGCGCCGTCGGGCCGTGCGGAGGCGCGGTTGTAGAGGATGCGCCGGTTCGACGGCCACGCCCAGCCCCAGTCGGGGGCGATCCAGTTCTGCTCGGTGTGAGGCCGCTTGCGGGCGGTCTGGTTGACGGCGTCGGCATAGATGCCGGCGTGGATCCACGAACCGCACGTCGTCGAGCCGTCGTCCTTGAGCTCCTGGTACTTGGAGATGAACGAGCCGTCGGCGTGCCGGCCGTTGATCTCCTGCAGCACCGCCTCGGCGTCGGGCTCGTCCTGCGGGCCCTGCGTCGGGTAGTGCCACGTGAGCGCGTAGAGCGCGCGGTCGCGCTCCTCGCGGGAGTCGGCCAGGCGCTCGCGGATGCGGCGCCCGAGGTGGTAGATGAACCACAGCTCCGAGCGGCAGTCCCCCGGCGGCTCGACGGCCTTGTGATGCCACTGCAGGAGGCGCTGGGTGTTGGTGAAGGTTCCGTCCTTCTCGGTGTGCGCCGCGGTGGGCATGAGGAACACCTCGGTACCGATGTCCTGGGGGGCGACCTCGCCCGCCTCGATCTCGGGGCTGTCGTGCCAGAACGACGCCGTCTCGATCTCGCTGAAGTCCCGGACGACGAGCCACTCGAGGTTGCGCAGGGCCTTGCGTACGAGCCTCGAGTTCGCCGACCCGACCACGGGGTTCTGGCCGAGGACGACGAACCCCTTGCACTTGCCGTCGACCATCCGAGTGAGCATCGGATAGTGGGAGTGGTCGCCGTTGATGCGCGGCAGCGACCCGAAGAGGAAGTTGTTCTCGGCCGTGGCCATGTCCCCGAACCAGGCCTTCAGCAGCGACACCATGTACGACTTCAGCGAGCCCCACGCCCCAGTATCGGGGCCGTTCTTCTCGACGAAGTGATCGAGATCGCCACCCGACTGCGGGTGCGGCACGGGGATGTAGCCGGGCAGGATGTTGAAGAGGGTCGGGATGTCCGTCGAGCCCTGGATGTTCGCGTGCCCGCGCAGGGCGAGGATGCCGCCGCCGGGACGCCCGATGTTGCCCAGCAGCAGCTGGATGATCGACGCGGCACGGATGGTCTGCACGCCGACCGTGTGCTGCGTCCACCCCACCGCGTAGCAGAACGCCGACGTGCGTTCCGGCCCCGAGTTGCGGCACAGGGCGTCGGCCACCTGCAGGAAGCGCTCCGCCGGAACGCCGCAGATGCGCTCGACGTACTCGGGCGTGTAGCGCGCGAAGTGGCGCCTGAGCACCTGGTAGACGCAGCGCGGGTGCTCGAGCGTCATGTCGATCTCGGGCGGCTCGCCGTGGGGCAGCTTCATGCCATGCGCGCCGTGCGCCTGCTCGCCCGACACGTCGCCGGCCTGCTCGGTCTTGCCGGCGGTCAGCTCGCCGGAGGTGCCCGCGTAGCCCCACGAGGAGACCTCGTAGAGGCCGTCGTCCTCGTTCCAGCCGGAGAAGAAGCCACCCAGCTCGTCGGTGTCGCGGAACTCCTCCTTGAGGATCACGGGCGCGTTGGTGAAGTGCTGGACGTACTCGCGGAAGTCCAGCCCGTTGCTGACGATGTGGTTGATGATCCCGCCGAGGAACGCGATGTCGGTGCCCGCGCGCAGCGGGACGTGGACGTCGGCGATCGCGCTCGTGCGCGTGAAGCGAGGATCGACGTGGAAGACCTCCGCTCCGCGCTCCTTGGCCTCGACCACCCACTGGAAGCCCACCGGGTGCTGCTCGGCCATGTTCGAGCCCATGATCACGATGCAGTCGGCGTTCTGGAGATCCTGCTGGAACGTCGTGGCGCCGCCGCGTCCGAACGAGGTCCCCAGACCGGGGACCGTGGAGCTGTGTCATATGCGCGCCTGGTTCTCGATCGACAGCGCGCCGGCCGCCGAGAAGAACTTCTTGATGAGGTAGTTCTCCTCGGTGTCGAGCGTCGCGCCGCCGAGGATCGCCATCCCGAGGGTGCGGTTGAGTGGCTTGCCCTGGTCGTCGACGTCCTCCCAGGTCTGCGCGCGGGTGGCGACGATGCGCTCGGCGATCATGTCCATCGCCGTCTCGAGATCGAGGTCCTCCCAGTCGGTCGCGAACGGCCGGCGGTACTTGACCTTCCTCTCGCGCAGCGGCGAGTTGACCAGCTGCTCTGAGGCCGCGCCCTTTGGGCACAGACGCCCGCGCGAGATCGGCGAATGCGGGTCGCCCTCGATCTGCACGACCCGCTCGTCCTTGACGTAGACCTTCTGACCGCAGCCGACGGCGCAGTACGGGCAGATCGATTGGACGACCCGGTCGGCGGTGCGCGTCCGAGGCGTCAACTCTCGCGAGCGCTTGGATTGCGCGGCGGCTCCGAGGCCCAGGCGGTCGCCGGCGAGCTGACGCAGCAGCGGTGGACCGAACGTACGCCTCGGGCGGTTGGCCGACACGGCGGCGGCTCTACCCGATGGGCCCGTTCAGTCCAGACGGGTCGGTCATCGGTCTGACCGCTCTGGCCGCAGGCGCGCGGCGGTCGGGTCCCGATCCCCTGCGAGGGCCACACCAGCGGCGCACACCGGCGGCCATCCAACGAGGAGGACGACCCATGCCGACAGGCCGGCGAGCGCGTCGTCGCAGGCCGCGACCGGCGTCCTGTCGGCGAGCGTGGCCACACCGAGCAGCACCGTCGTGACGCATGCGCTCAGCCACAGCATCGCGGACGTGTCGGGGTTGATCAGGCCCATGCCGGCGCGCCGCCAGAGGCCGAGCAGCGCGAGCGCGGCCCCACAGGCGACCGTGG
The DNA here is from genome assembly GCA_963757775.1 of Paraconexibacteraceae bacterium. Lineage (GTDB taxonomy): Bacteria > Actinomycetota > Thermoleophilia > Solirubrobacterales > Solirubrobacteraceae > JAOPZW01. Next base: position 118,786 of record CAVWSH010000009.1, read on the forward strand.
CGCCGCGCGGATCGGCGCGGCCGTAGCCGAGGGCCAGCGGCGCGACCATGAGCCAGAGCCCGATCGCGATCTGCGCCGGCACCCCAAGGCGCTGACGAAGCGGAGCGCGAGACGCCGTGAGGAGCGACAGGAGCGACAGGGCGCTGACGTCCTCGCCGGCGTCCCCGGCCAGCTCGGCCTCGCGGGAGGCGATGTCACGCTCGCGGCGTCTGACGGTGATCTCTCGCGCGGCCAGCCGCGCCTCTCTCTTGCGCAGGTCTTGTTCGCCCATGGCCATCTCGGTCGCCGGCAGGTCTCCTGCTCGAGGCACTTCCCCTCCGCGCGCGGGCGCCCGCGACCCTCGTCCGCGCATTGACCGGCCACTGCCGCGGGCGCCCGGCGCCGAGCCCGGGTCCCGCGCGCCGGTGCCGGCGCCGCGCTCTTTGCCGAGCATGGGCGAGTGCCTGCGAGGACGCGGGTCCTCAGCGGTTGATGAACTCCTCGAGCTTGCCCTTGACGGACTGCTTGACGATCCGGTTGCGGTGCGGGTCGCCGGCGGCGAGCGCCCCGGCCATCTTCTTGGCCTGCTCGAAGCGGATGTGCGGCGGAAGCGGCGGCACCTCCGGGTCGGTGATGGCCTCGAAGAGGACCGGACGGTCGGCGGCCAGCGCGTCGTCCCAGGCAGCGCCGACGTCGCCGGGCGAGTCCACCCGGATGCCCCGCATCCCAAGAAGCTCGGCATAGCGGGCATAGGGGAAGTCGGGCAGCACCTGCGAGGCCTCCAGCTTGGGATCGCCGGACAGGACGCGCTGTTCCCAGGTGACCTGGTTGAGGTCGTCGTTGTGCAGGACGAGCACGATCATCTGCTTGTTGCTCCAGCGCTCGCTGTAGTGGGCGATGTCGATGAGCGCCTGGTTGCCGAGCATCTGCATCGCGCCATCGCCAAGGCAGGCAATCACGGGCCGGTCGGGATAGGCGAACTTCGCCGCCAGCGCGTAAGGCACGGCCGGGCCCATCGTCGCCAGCGTGCCCGAGAGGGCGGTCTTCATCCCGGCGCGCAGACGCAGGTGGCGCGCCCACCAGTTCGTGGCAGAGCCGGAGTCCGCGAGCAGGATCGCGCGGTCGGGCAGCCGGCTCGACAGCTCGTGGAAGACGAGCTGCGGGTTCAACGGCTCGGCGCTGTCGTGCGCGCGCTCATCGAGGATCCTCCACCAGCGGCTGACGTTGGCTTCGATGGCCTGGCGCCACGCTCGGTCCTCCTTGCGCTGGAGGTGCGGGATGAGGGCCCGCAGCGTCGCCTTGGAGTCGCCGACAAGGTTGACCTCCATCGGATAGCGAATGCCGAGGACACGCGCGTCGATGTCGATCTGCACGCCGCGTGCCTGGCCTTCCTCGGGCAGCCACTCCGAGTACGGGAAGCTCGATCCGACCATCAGCAGCGTGTCGCAACTCTCCATCATGTCGTTCGTCGCCTTGCTGCCGAGCAGGCCGATCGGTCCGGTCACGAACGGCAGATCGTCGGGCAGCACGGCTCGGCCGTTGAGGGCCTTGGCGACGCCGGCGCCCAGGAGGTCGGCGACCTCGATGACCTCGTCGGCTGCGTTGGCGGCCCCCTGCCCGACCAGGATCGCGACCTTCTCGCCTGCGTTGAGAGCCTCTGCAGCGGCGACCAGGTCGTGCTCGGCGGGCGAGACGACGGACTCCGGCATGCGGTTGCCGATCCCGGAGAACAGCGCGCCGTGCATCCGCGGCGGCTCCTCGTAGGGCGCCTCCTGGACGTCTTCGGGGACGATCACGCACGTGACCGACCGGCTGGCCTGGGCGACCCGCATCGCCCGGTCGATGAGGTGGCGGGCCTGGGCCGGGGCCATGCACTCCTGCACGAACTCCGAGGCGACGTCCTTGAACAGCACGCGCAGGTCGACCTCCTGCTGGTAGTTGCCGCCCAACGACATGCGCTTCTGCTGGCCGACGATCGCCACGACCGGCTGGTGGTCGAGCTTGGCGTCGTAGAGCCCGTTGAGCAAGTGGATCGCCCCGGGGCCCGACGTCGCCATGCACACGCCCACCTCGCCCGTCACCTTGGCGTGGGCGGTCGCCGCGAACGCGGCGATCTCCTCGTGCCGGGTCTGGATGAACTCGACCTCGTCGCCGACGTCGTGGAACGCCCCTATGAGACCGTTGATCCCATCGCCCGGGTAGCCGTAGATCCGTGTCACGCCCCATTCGTGAAGACGCTTGAGCATGAACACGGCCACGTTCTCCGACATCTCGAGTACCTCCTTGGTTACGACACGGTTGGCCGGCGCGGCCGCTCCACCGCGCCGGCGAGACGGGCATCCCCGGCCCCGCGGACCTGGTCCTGCAAACGGTCAGCGGGCGTACAGGTCGGCCGCGGGCGTGCCCGGGCGCCCGCCAGGCGCGTGCCGAGCGCGCGGCGCCGGCCCCGGTCCGCGGGATGACCGGAGCCAGAGCGAAGCCAGGCGGGCGGGGATTCCCGGCCCATGGCTGCGCACGCCGTCCGCGATCGAGCTGGAGACGATCGCCTCCGGGAGGATCGGGCGCTGTTCCTGCGCTATGCGCGCCGGCCGACCCCGGAGCTGCGGGCGGTCATCGTGAAGCGCTTCATGCCGCTCGCGGGACGGCTGGCGAGCCGGTACGGCCATACCAGCGAGCCGATGGAGGATCTGGTGCAGGTCGCGGCACTCGGGCTGGTCAAGGCCGTCGACCGATACGACGTCGAGCGAGGCATCGCCTTCACGAGCTATGCCGTGCCGACGATCCTTGGCGAGATCAGGCGCCACTTCCGCGATCGAACCTGGGCGGCACACGTCCCACGAAACCTCCAGGACCTGACGCTGGCAGTCCAGTCGAAGCGGACCGAACTGGAGGGCGGTTTCGGGCGCGGCGCCACCGTGCCGGAGATCGCGAAAGCGCTCGGAGTCGCCGACGACGCGGTGCTCGATGCCCTGGCAGCAGCTCGTGCCCAGCAAGCGCGGTCGCTCGACGCCGCGCTCGACCAGGACATCGACGGCGACGGGTGCGACGCGGACCTCTACCGCCGGCTCGGCGTCGAGGACCGCGGGATCGAGCGCGTGGAAGCCCGGGCCACCGTGGCCGAGCTGCTCACCGTCTTGCCCGCCCAGTGGCGTGCGGTGGTGCTGCTGCGCTTCGAGGGCGAGCTGACGCAACGCGAGATCGGCGACGCGATCGGCGTCTCGCAGATGCAGGTCTCCCGCATCCTGCGCGAGTCGATGCAACGACTCCGAGCGTCCCGCGCCCACGCGGCGAGGCCGTCGGTCCGGCCAGGCGCCGCCCCCGATTGACCATCAGGAGAGCCGCGACCTCGATCGCGAGGCCCGCGACATCAGCGAGTGCTCGCGTACTCCTGCACCAGCTCGGTGAGGAGCTTGTCGGGGTCGCGCACCCCTTCGGCCTCGAGCCGAGCGGCGACCTGCGGCGAGGCATGCTCGACCTCCGTCGTCAGCTGGATGGCCCCTGCGCCCACGAGCAGCGTGCCGACGGCATGGACGGCGAGAGCGACGATGAGCGCCCACCACGATCGGGTGGCGAGCGACACGATCGCACCGACGACGACCGCGGTCAGGAAGGTCACGATGATGACCAGGCGGTTGCCGACGAGCGTCGCGGAGTACAGGGAGTGGCCCGCATGCCGCCCACGCTCGCGGTGGGGCGTGCCCACCGGCACCTCGACCTCGTCGCGGCCGACGATCCTGCGCATCTCTGCGGTGAGCAGGCGGTTGGCTTCGGCGCTCAGCGCCGGATCCGCGGACTGGACGATCCGACGCTCGAGCTCGCGATCCGCATCCATGTCCTCGGGCTACCCCGGGACCTTGCGGACGGCGAAGAGGCGGTCAGCGGGGCGACGACGGCCCGCGGCACGGGCGACGATGTCGGGTAGGGCGCGCGCGGTGACGTTCCCGAGCCCTGCCGTGACGTGGCCGCTGGCCGCGGCGACCCAGACGGGTTCCACCACGCTGACCCTGGTCGGGTGGGTCGGGCTCGGCGTCGGCTTCGCCTCGGCCCTGGCGATCTGCTGGGACATCTTCGTCCGCGGTCACCGCCAGCACATGGCGGTCATGAACGCCGTCTATCCCCTCACCGCCCTCTACTTCGGGCCCGTCGCGGTCTGGTTCTACTTCCGCCGCGGTGTGCGGATGAGCCCGCAGTGGGCGCACAGGCACGGGATCGACACGGATCAGATGGAATCCCGCGAGGAGGAGGACCCGCCGGGGCTCCTACCCTTCGCGAGGAAGAACTGGTGGCCGATCTCCAAGGGCACCAGCCACTGCGGCGCCGGCTGCACGCTCGGCGACATCTGCGGTGAGTGGATCGTCTACCTCACCGCCTGGAGCATCCCGCTCTTCGCGTCCGAGGCAGCCAACTCGCTGATGGCGATGTACGTCGCCGACTTCGCGCTGGCGTGGATCTTCGGGATCGCCTTCCAGTACCTCTCGATCGTCCCGATGCGCGAGGACGTCAGCGGCGCGCGCGGCGTGTGGGCGGCGATCAAGGCCGACACCTTGTCGATCGTCGCCTTCCAGGTGGGGCTCTTCGGCTTCATGGCGCTCTACCACCTGGTGCTCTGGCAGCCACCGCTCACCGTCGCCAGCTCCGGCTACTGGCTGATGATGCAGATCGGGATGATCGTCGGCTACTTCACCTCGTGGCCGATGAACGCCTGGCTCATCCGGCGCGGATGGAAGGAGAAGATGTAGGGAGGCCGCCGGCGGCGCGCCCCGTCCGGCGCCCTGGGCCAAGTACACGTCACCGCGAGGCCTCGAACCGCACGGGCGCCGCGATTGCTGTCACTTGGTTGACCGACTGCGGGCGCTCTCGAAGGCGGCGGGTAGGTCTCGACGGTGACCGAGGCTCTCCAGGCGGCCGTCGAGCGTGCCCACAGCGCCTGCGAGTTGGTCCTCAGCGCGGCGACCAGCGTGCATCCGGCCTGGTTGGCAGCCGGCGTCGGCCTGCAGATCGTGTCCCAGGTCGTGCGGATCCGCGGGTGGTGGCACATCCTGCGCGCAGCCTTCCCGTCGTGCTCGACGCTGCGGTCGCGCGACGTGACCGCTGCCTACCTCGCGGGCGCCGGCCTCAACGGCCTGCTGCCCGGCCGGGCCGGCGACCTGGTGAAGTACTCCTACCTGCACCGGCGCATCCCGGGTTCGCGCTACGCCACGCTCATCGGCTCCTCGGTACCCGAGACCGCGTTCGAGTCGCTGTGCGGCGCCGCGCTGGTCGCCTGGCTGCTCGCCCTCGGCTTCGTGCCGGTGCCGCTCGTCCCCGGCGAGATTCCGGGGCCTGACGCATCGTGGTACCTCACCCATCCGGTCACCGCATCGCTGTCGACCGCCGCCGCCGTGGCCGCGGCCATCGCGTTGCTCGGATGGCTGCGCCGGCGCTCGCGCAGGCTGGTCGCTCACCTCGGCCAGGGGCTTGCGATCTTCGCCTCGCCCCGGCAGTACCTCCTCCACGTCGCGACCTGGCAAGCGCTGGGACGGATCATCAGGCTGGGATCACTCGCGTGCTTTCTCGCCGCCTTCACGCTCCCCGCCACGCCGCGCACCGCCCTGCTCGTCATGGCGGCGCAGGGCGCGGGACGGATCATTCCGCTCGCGCCGCTCAGCGCAGGGCTGCGGATCGCCGTGCTGACCTATGGACTGGTCGAAATCACCGATCGGCCGGTGGACCCCGCGGCGGTCAGCGCGTTCACCTTCGGCGTCAGCGCGCTCCTGTTCCTCGTCATGCTCGCCATCTCGCTCGTCCTCGTCGGGCGAGAGCTCCAGACGCTCTCTCCCCGTTGCGCTCTTCGCCGTGCGCGAGCCCGGCTGCGCGGACCAGCGCGCACGCGTCCGGCCGCCGCGAACGAGGCGGTCTCGCGGAGCGCCTGGACGCTGTGTCCGCCGCGTCTACGGTCGATGATCGAGCCTCTCTGCCGCCGCGCGCTCTTGGCGCTCCGCATGGGTTGCCAAGAGCTCGCGGTGGCCTGCAGTCGGGCTCCGCCACCTGACGCATCCGCTCGAAGCGGGTCGGGCCGTCCTTCCCGGAGCAGCTCGACTCGATCGTGGCGTGCCCGCATCGCCACGCATCCCTCGATCGGGATGTAGACCTGTTGGCGTTGGGTCCCGTTCCGCGTTCGCGTGATGGGCCCGCCGCGAGGCGAGGAGCCCCGCAGTCGGCCTCCTCGCGAGCTCGATCATGAGTGGTCGCCGCGCGCGTCCAGCAGCGCGCGCAAGGCTGCTATCGCGCCGCCGATGTCGAGCTCGGGGTCAAGCAGCGCGTGCAGAAGCAGGCCATCGCCAACCGCTCCGAGCAGGGTGGCGATATCCGCGGCGGGCGCGCCGTCGAACACGGCTCCGCGCTCTTGGTCGGCGCGCACGGTCTCGACCATCACCCGTCGGTACTCGCCGAGCATTGCCCCCATTCGCTCGCGGAGCATGGGGTCGCGCTCCGCCTCGCGCATCGCCTCGAGCATCAGTCGCGAGAGCACCGGATCGATCGCGTCGGGGGTGCCGAGCTCGGCGGCGATGATCCCGATCAGGTCGTCGACCGTCGTGGGCGCCTTGAACAGAGCCACGGGCATCGCCCGCTGGAAGGCGTCGAGCGCGGCCTCGGCCAGCAATTCCTGCTTGCCGCGGAAGTGGTAGCTGACCGAGCCGTGAGGGACGCCCGCGCGCGTGGCGACCGCCCGTGTGGTGACCCGCCCCCATCCGAGCTCGGCGATGAGCTCGGCGGCCGCAGCCATGAGCCGTTCCCGCGTCGGCACTGACCCGGGTCCCCGCGCACCCGCCGAACGCTCTGGCCGATCGGACTGTCCAGATGAACTGGCCATATGGCCAATCTTAGTGCTACCCTCGGACGCATGTTCAGACGGGCGCTACGCACCACTGGGGAACTGGCCGTGGAGGCCTGCGGACTGCGAAAGGCGTTCGGGTCGTCGCCTGCGCTCGACGGCATCGACCTGGCGATCCCACGGGGCAGCGTCTATGGCGTGCTCGGCCCCAACGGGGCCGGCAAGACGACGACGATCCGAATCCTCGCCACCCTCCTGCGCCCCGACGCGGGGACGGCCCGCGTGCTCGGGCATGACGTCGTCCGCGACGCCGCCGCCGTACGCAGTCGGGTGAGCCTGATTGGCCAGTTCGCGTCCGTCGACGAGGACCTCACGAGCTTCGAGAACCTCGTCCTGCTCGGCTGGCTGCTCGGCCACTCCCGAAGGCAGGCCAAAGAGCGTGCGCGCGAGCTGCTCGAGGCGTTCGATCTTGCCCGCGCTGCGGGCCGCAAGGTCGCCCAGCTGTCGGGCGGGATGCGCCGCAAGCTCGACATCGCGGCGAGCATCGTCGTCACCCCCGATCTGCTGTTCCTCGACGAGCCGACCGCCGGCCTTGACCCGCGCAGCCGCAACCAGGTCTGGGAGATCGTGCGCGCGATCGTCGCCCACGGCACCACGGTGCTGCTGACCACCCAGTACCTCGACGAAGCCGACCGCCTGGCCGATCGGATCGCGGTCATCGACCGCGGCCGGGTGATCGCCGAGGGCACCCGCGCCGAACTCAAGACGTCCGTCGGCGCCGGCCGCGTTCGCGTGCGCCTGCTCGATCCCGCCCAGCGAGACCAGGCCGAGCGGGTGCTCGCGGCTGAGCTCGGCGTGCCGGTGCACGCCGAGCCCGACCTGGCTGGCCTGGCGGCGAGGATTCCAGCCCAAGACAACGCTCGCGATGCTGGAGCGCGAGTGGCCCGCGCCCTGGCCCAGCTCTCGCGCTCCGGGATCGCCGTCAGCGATTTCGCGCTCGGCCAGCCGAGCCTCGACGAGGTGTTCCTTGCCCTGACCGGAAGCCGCGTCGATTCCGAGACCCACGACGCGAAGGAGATGCCGTGAGCGACGCACCGACCATCGCACCGACGGCGAAGGTGCTCGCATCGCACGCGCGTCCGACGCAGGTGAGCGCACTCTCGGCGTCGCTCGCGTTCGCCTGGCGGTCGCTGCTGAAGGTCAAGCACGTGCCAGAGCAGCTGGGCGACGTCATCGGGATCCCCGTGTTGTTCACGCTGATGTTCACCTACCTGTTCGGAGGCGCGCTGGCCGGGTCGACCAGCGACTACCTGCAGTTCCTGCTCCCCGGCACGCTGGCGCTGGCCGTGGTCTTCGTCACCGTCTACAGCGGCGTCACGCTGAACCGGGACGTGGCGACCGGCGCCTTTGATCGCTTCCGCTCGCTGCCCGTCTGGCGACCCGCGCCGATCGTCGGCGGCCTGATCGGCGATGCCGGGCGCTACCTGCTGGCCTCCAGCCTCGTGATCGGCCTCGGACTCGTCATGGGCTTCAACGCCGGCGGCGGCCCTTTCGGGATCCTCGCCGCGGTCGGCCTGGTGCTCGTCTTCGCTTTCGCGCTCTCGTGGGTGTGGACCGCGCTCGGCCTGCTGCTGCGCACGCCGAACGCGGTGATGAGCATCGGGTTCGTGATCCTCTTCCCGCTCACCTTCATGAGCAACATCTTCGTCGACCCGGACACCATGCCGTCCGGGCTGCGCGCGTTCGCCGACGCCAATCCCATATCCCACCTGACCACCGCCGAGCGGGGGCTCATGCAGGGCACCGCGACCACCGGACAACTGCTGTGGGTGCTCGCCGCAGCCGCCGCGCTGACGGCGCTCTTCGCGCCGCTGACGACGCGGCTGTACCGAAACCGCGGATAGCCGGCAGGGCACCCACGCGTCGCCGCCTTACGGACGCAAAGAGCAAGTCGCCCGTTCGGCGGGCGCGGCGCGCTTGGTAGGGTCCGCCGCGGTGAGCCGGGAAGCCTGGTCGGCGCCCTATCGCCATGTCCGAGCTCACCGACTTCGCCATCGTCGTCCTGGTCGTCGCGGGGGCGTTCTCGCTCTCGATCCTCGCGACGCAGCTGGGCAACCACCTGCCCGTCCCGGCGCCGGCGGTCTTCCTGGTCGCCGCTGCGGTGGCGTCGGACATCTGGCCGATCCTGCGCGAGGACGTCTCGGTGCGAACGGTCGAGCGTGTCGCCGTCATCGCGCTCATCGTCGTGTTGCTCAACGGCGGCATGGACACCGGATGGCGGCGCTTCCGAGCGGCGGCCGGACCGATCATGGCGATCGGGATCGCGGGGACGTTCATCACCGCGGCCGTGATCACCGGCGCCGCGCACTGGCTGCTCGGGATGGACTGGAAGCTCGCAGGCGTCGTCGGCGCGGCGCTGGCGCCGACCGATCCAGCCGTCGTCTTCTCGGTCTTGGGCGGGCGCGAGATCGGCGGGCGCTCGGGCACCACCCTGGAGGGCGAGGCGGGCGTCAACGACCCGGCCGGCATCGCGCTCATGATCGGCGTGATCGAGCTCGCCACCCACGACGACGCCACCTTCCTCGTCATCGTTCAGGACTTCGTCGTCGAGATGGCGATCGGGCTGGTCTTCGGCCTGGCAGCCGCGCGCGTGGTCCCTGCCCTGCGCTATGTCCGGCTGCCCAGCGAAGCCCTCTATCCGGTGTTCGTGGCCGTCCTGGCCGCCGTCCTGTACTCCGTGACGTCGCTGGCCGGCGGCTCGGGCTTTCTTGCCGTCTTCGTGGCCGGCCTCTTCCTCGGCGACGCATCGATCCCCTACAAGACCGAGATCGAGCGCTTCCAGAGCTCGCTCGCCGGGCTGGCGGAGATCGTCGTCTTCATCGCGCTCGGGATCACGATCGACATCACCCACCTCCCCGCCCAGACTTGGCTGCACGGCGCGGTGCTGGCGCTCGTGCTCGCCGTCCTCGCCCGCCCGTTCGCGGTCGCGCTGACCCTCACGGGCTCGTCGCTCTCGCGCGCCGAGCGGGCGTTCATCGCCTGGAGCGGCCTGAAGGGCGCGGTGCCGATCCTGCTGGCCGCGTTCGCCATCCTCGGCGGCGTCGAGGACGCACGCAACGTCTACGGCCTGGTCTTCGTCGTCGTCCTCTTCTCCGTCCTCGGGCAGGGCACACTGGTCCCGTGGGTCGCCCGTCAGCTGGGCATCCCGATGCACGACCAGGCGCTGCGCCCGTGGCAGCTCTCGGTCGGCCTCAGCGAGAAGCCGCACGGCGTGCACGAGTTCTCCGTGATCGCCGACGCAGCCGCCGACGGACAAACCGTGGCCGACCTGCAACTGCAACCCGGCGACTGGGTCAGCCTCATCGTCCGCGACGGCCGCCCGCTCTCCCCCGAGGATCCCACCCGCCTGACCGCCGGCGACCAGGTCTTCGTGCTCGCTGACCCCACCCGCCACGAATCGCTCGCACGACTGTTCACCACCGCCAACTGACCGGGCGCGGGCTCAGCCATGCGCGTGCACGGCACGGCCGAGACGGCCGCGTCTGCGCCTGCGCCGGTTGAAGTCGAGCGATCGGATGCGCTTGAGAGCCCTGTCGCAAGACGGTACGTCTGTCGGGGGTTCGAGTCCCTCCTCCGGCACTGTTCATGAACCCTGCCATTGGGCGGCCGTGTGGCCATGCGCGTGTCCGGTCCGGCGCACGTGCACCGCCGCACCTCGCCCAGAGCAGCGGTTGGCTAGCGCAGCTGTTCAAGCAGATGCACGTGGAAGGCCGACCCCCACACCTCGGCAATCCGCCCGGCATCGACGCGGTAGAAGGCGAACTCCGGGAGGGCGACCGAGCGACCGGTCGCCTCCACGCCGCGGAATGCCTCGCGGTGCGTTCCCGTGTCGATGAGCTGCACGGCGATCCACGGCGCATCGACCACGAGGCGGCGCACCTCCCAGCGATAGTCAGGGAACGCGCGGACCACGGCCCGCACCTCGGCGGCGTACGCTTCCAGCCCGCGGTCGGTGCCATCGATCGCGACGTCGCGCGCAACGAACTCGCCAAGCTCCTCGAACCTGTGCTCGTTGCAGCACGCGTTGTAGCGGCGATAGAACGCCGCGAGCTCGTCGTTGGTCATGCCTCCCAAGGATGCACGTTCTCGCTTGACCCCCGCATGCTCGGCGGGCTCGGCTCGGCTCGCCGCGCCCGGCGGTACAGCGCCTCGCCGACGGCCGGCCAGACCGCCACCCACCCGACCAGCCAGATGCTCCACGGTGGGATGCGCCGCACGACCGAGTGCTCGCCTCCCGCGACCGCCCAATCACTCCCGCGCTGCGCGAACGCCGAGAGCTCCGCACCGGGCTCACATCGGCTCTTTGCTCACCGATCTGCGGACCAGCAGGCCAAGTCGTTCCGCCAGGCCGGGCGCCCCCCTGGCGGTTCCGTGCGGGCAAGAACGGGTCAGCGTCGCGGTGGCGATGGTCCGTATTCCAGGATCCATCGACCGCGTGGGTACGTGCGGTAACACCGGTGGCCGCTCGCACAGACACCCCGTTGTATGGGGCCACCGCTCAAGCCAAGGAAGGACCGGATCGCGAGTGGTTGGACGCTGTGGGTGCAGCCAGGCCAAGGACACGGTGCCATGGCGTTGACCGTAACGCGCCAGTGAGGCATTTGCACGACGTTCTTGCTGAGGCGGCGCGGCACGCGCGCCTGCGTGCGATCATCGGCCCATGAGCGAGCCTGATCCGGAACGCCGCAGCTTCGAGGACGTCGCCCGGGCGCTGGCCGATGAGGTCACCGGAGCGATCGAGCGGCTCTCCGCGATCGACCTCGATGAGATTGCGCGGGCCGCGAGCGCGGAAGGCGAGCGCGCGCGACAATGGATCGACGACCTCGGCCGCTGGCTGCGCGAGCAGGGCGGCGTGTGGGAGCACGGAGCGGCGCCTGCCGATCGCTCGACGCCCGAACGCCCGACGGGCGACGATCCGCTGCGACACGCCGGGCCGCATCCGCTCGATCTCCCCACCCCCGACCAAGGCGTGGCGCTGGCGGCACTCGACTCGGGCCGCTGGAGGGTCGAGCCGGGAACGAGCGCGCTCGCCGTCCATGGCGAGGGCCCGGGCCCCAGCGATGCGCTCGGGCTCGTCCGCGAGCTGCGAGTTCGCGACTGGATGACCTCCGACGGTCAGATCACGCTGGCCGGCCGCGACGCGCTGAGCCGCTGGCTCGACGCTGCGGAGCGCTGACCGACCCCTCAGCACCGTCGAGGCCGAGCGCGCGCGCCCGCAGGCGCGCCGGAGCCGGGTCATACGGCGCGCGACGCCACGTCGCCGTCTGCCCCTGAAGATCGAGCAGCAGCCAGTGGGCGCCGTCAGCCGCCTCGAGGTCCAGACCGTCCCACCAGCCAACCCGCGAACGTGCCGGGGCACCGACCGCGCCTGGGTTCAGCAGCCACTTGCCGCCCGTGAGATCCAGCGGTACGCCGAGCGCGATCCTGACCGCGCTCGCGCCCCCGGGCGTGCCCCGCCACGCGGCGGCAACGTGGGTGTGGCCGACAAGCCCCAGCGCGCCGCGCTGGACCGCCAGGCACGCTGCCGCGTTCGACGCGCCGACGTACTCATGCACGGGGTTGCGCGGGCTGCCGTGCCAGCACTGCACGTCGCCGCGACGCGCCGCGGGCTTGCGCGAACGCATCCACTGCAGATCGGCGGCGCTCAACTGCTCGCGCGCGAGCTCGATCGACCGCGCGGCGCGCGACCCCGGATCGCCGAACCTCGTCGGCTCGGCCGATCCCGTGGCGCCGTAGTCGTGATTGCCCATCAGCGCCACGGCGCAACGCTCGCGCGTGCGAGCCACCACATGCTCGGGGTGCGGGCCTCCGCCGGTCATGTCCCCCAGCGACCACAGCTCCTGCACGCCACACGCCTCGGCCGCGCCGATCACGGCGTCGAGCGCCTCCGCGTGCGCATGCGCATCGCCGAAGACCGCTACGAACACCACCCGAACCCTAGACCGCGACGGCGAGCTCAGCACCCCGGCGCACCGATCCTGCGATGTCCACGACCGTGCCCATGGTGTCCGTTCGGGGCGATCACTCGCCCTGGGCGGCCGCGACCGCAAGCCCGCGCGCGCGCACCGGTCGCCCGTCGCCGGCGTCCGCGCGCGGCGGCCGCTCGCCGAGCTTGACGACCACGACGCCGGCGAGGACGAACGCGCCGCCGACGAGCTGCAGCGGGCGCGGGAGCTGATCGAGCAGCAGCCACGCGAAGCCAACCGCTGCGACGACCTCGAGCAGCGCCACGAAGGAGGCCAGCCGCGAGCCGAGCCGCCGGCTGGCCGCGATGCCGGTCGTATACGCGAGCGCCGCGGTGATCACGCCGAGGCCGACGAACGGCAGCCACCATGGGACCGCTTCCCCGGCATAGGTCGGCGCGGCGGTCGTCGCGCGCATCGGCAGGACGCCGACGACGCCGAGCACTCCCAGGCCGACCGCGCCCACGGCGAGGCCGCCGCCCGCCAGGGCGAGCGGTGGCACGCCGCTGCGCGTGTCGGCGGACATGACGAAGTACGTCGCGGCGCCGAGCATCGCGGCGAGCGCCCACAGCACCCCGCCCAGGGCCAGGCCGGCGCCCGACAGCAGATCCAGGACGAGCACGAGCCCGATGGCGGCGATGCCCGCTCCCGCGAGCGTCAGCGGGCGGGGGCGCTCGCGGTGGCGCAGCCACAGCCACGCGACGACGGCGGCGGGCGCGGTGTACTCGATCAGCAGCGCCGGGCCGACGTCCATCGCGGCGACGGCCGAGAAGAACGCGAACTGCGTGCCGGCCACCGGCACCGCGCCGTAAAGCAGGACGATGCGCGCGTTGCGCCGCAGCAGACCCCACCGCGCCGACAGCGCTCGCGCCGCGAGCGGGGCGAGGACGAGCGCGGCGATGGCGATCCGGGCCAGCACCACGGCGCCGGGGCTCCATCCGACATCGATCAGCCCGCGCGCCAGGGAGCCCGACAGCCCGAACGACACCGCCGAGGCGGTGGCGAGCAGCAGCCCGCCTCGCAGGGCCACGCCACCGTCGCTGTCATTGGCTATCGCCTTCATCGCCGATGACACTATGGCCATCGCGGTAAGCTGTCAACGTGTTGTTCGCTCATGACACCGTCGCGTCGCTCCGGGCGGCGGTCGACTTGGTCAACACCGCCGCGGAGCCCGACACGCTCACGACCGTCGCGCAGCTCGACGCCTGGTACGCCAAGCACGGCTACACGGGCCGGCACGACGGCGACGAGGCGGAGCTCGCGACGCTGCGCGCCCTGCGGCCCGCCCTGCGCGAGCTGCTGACGACGGATCGCGATCGAGCAGCCGAACTCGTCAACGCGATGCTGGCCGAGGCCCGCGCGCTCCCCCAGCTCGTGCGCCACGACGCCCTCGACTGGCACATCCACGCCACGCCCGCCGACGCCCCCCTCGATCGCCGTGTCGTCGTCGAAAGCGCGATGGCGATGGTCGACCTCATCCGCGCCGACGAGCTCTCCCGGCTGTCCGTCTGCGCCGACGACCGCTGCAGCGGCCTCGTCCTCGACCTCTCGCGCAACCGGTCGCGACGCTTCTGCAGCACGACGTGCGCAAACCGCAACGCCGTCGCCGCGTACCGCGCCCGCAGCCGGCGCACAGCGGGCGCCTGAGGGTTCCGCCGGAGGCGTGGCGGCGCGCCGGATCGCGCCCACATCAGCGGGGTCCGGCGCTCGCTCCCCCGACTGTGAGGCCGGCGCGATACTTGGCCCATGGTCAGCGCGCAGGCGCCCGAGATTGGCTACGCACGGGTCGGCGGCCTGCATCTGGCCTACTGGCAGGTCGGCGCCGGCGCTCGGTGCTTCGTCCTCGTGTCGCCGTGGCTGTCGCAGATCGAGGTGATCTGGGAGGACGAGGCCTTTCGCGGCATCGTCGGACGCCTGGCCCTGCACGGCCGCGTCGTGGCCTTCGACCGCCGCGGGGCCGGGCTCTCCGACCCGCTCGATCGCCCGGCGACGATCGAGGAGCGCGCGGAGGATCTCGACGCGATCCTGGGTGCCGTGGGCGCAAAGCGGGCCAGCCTGCTGTGCCTGAACGAGGGCGCGACGATGGGACTGGTCTACGCGGCGGCTCATCCCGAACGCATCGAATCGCTGGTCCTGTACGGCGCATACGCGGGCCCGCTGAGCGACGACCAGGTCTGGTGGCCGCCGGGACCTGAGCAGAGCGAGCTCCTCGCGCAGCTCGTCGAGCAGCAGTGGGGCCAGGGACTCATCCTCGCCGGGCTCGCCCCGAGCCGCGCGGAGAGCGCGGAGTTCCGGCGGTTCCTCGGGCGCCTGGAGCGCTCGGCGGCCTCGCCGGCGACCGCCTCGGCGCTCGTCAGGCTGATGAGCTCCACCGACGTCAGCGCGGTGTTGCCGGAGATCTCGGTCCCGACCCTCGTGGTCCACCGCGCCGATGACCCCCACGTCGACGTCCGCCACGCCCACGTTCTGGCCGAGCGCATCCCCGGCGCGCGGCTCGTGATCCTGCCCGGCTCGGATCACTTCTTCAATGCCGACGACATCGACGGCCTCGTCGAGCACGTCCTCCCGTTCCTCATCGGCGAGAGCACGCAGATCGAGCCCCGGCGCCTGCTGACCACCGTGCTCTTCACCGACATCGTCGAGTCGACGGCCACCGCGGCCCGGATCGGCGACGAGCGATGGGGGGCCCTGCTGGGCGAGCATCTCGAGGAGGCGCGCCGCGCCGTGGAGCGTCACGGCGGTGAGCTGGTCAAGTCGACCGGCGACGGGCTGGTGGCGAGCTTCGACGGTCCCGCGCGCGCGGCGCGGTGCGCACTGGCCATCTGCGACGCAGCCGGTCCGGCGGGAATCAGCGTCCGCGCGGGGGTGCACACCGGCGAGTGCGAGCGGCTGGCCGGCGACCTGGCCGGGATCGCGGTTCACATCGCGGCCCGGGTGTGCGCAGTCGCCGAACCGTCTCAGGTCCTCGCGACCGGCACGGTGCGCGACCTCTCGGCCGGCTCGACGCTCGCGTTCGCGCCGCAGGACGAGCGCGAGCTGCGAGGCGTGCCGGGCGCCTGGCGGCTGTTCGCGGTCCGCGAAGCGGCCACCTGAGTCCCGGTCGTGTATCTGCGCGCCGCCAGGCGCCTCCTGGTAGCCACCGGCGCGACCGCGTGCCCGCATCCATGAGGAGTGCCAATGCCGACCGACCGATCGACGCCGATGAGTGCCGAGCAGCTGTGGGAGACCGACGACGCGTGCGTCGAGGCGGACACCCGTCCATGGGGACACGTGACGGAGTCGGCGCACACGTGGTGGAGCGCCGAGGGCGAAGCGATCGAGCTCGGGACGTCGGCGCTGCACGACGGGGCCGTCCGGCTGCGCTCTCGGGGCCCGCTCCTGGAGGGCCTCCCGGTCGAGCGTTCGGAGAGGGGCACGGTGCACACCCGGACGATGGCCGAGCGCCTCGACACCGCGGCGGCGCGTGTCCGGCTCGATCCCTCCGAGCACAGGATCCGCGACCTCGCCCTCGGCGAGGCCTGGTGCCCGGACGGCGTCCGCACCGGGATGCACCCCAAGACCGCGGTCTCGCTCGGGAGCGATCGGCTCGGCATCTCGGCCCGGGGGCGGCGCACCCTGCTGTCCGGGGAGCCCCACAGCACGATCATCAACGGCGAGTCGCGCGTCTTCCTGTACCCCGACCGCTATCCCTATACCGCGGTCTGCAAGCTGTACGTGAGCTACCTGCCCGAGGGCTCGAGCACCTGGCAGCAGACCAGCGAGGCCACGGGCTACCTCATCGGGAAGAGCACGATGATGACCAGCGGGCACGTGCAGGCGCCGGGTGGCCGGCCGTGGAGGATCAAGGTCGTGCCCGCCTGCTGGGCCGGCCAGTCGATCTTCGGCGCGGGCCTGGTCACCTACGTCCGCGAGACGTGGTGGTGGAACTCCGACTCGGGCAGCGACATCCAGGTCTGCCATCTGTACGACCCGGTCGGCGAGCGGCTCGGCTACTTCGGCTACCGCGGCTACGACTCCGACTGGGAGGACCTGTCGGTGTGGACGATGGCGGGCTTTCCCTACGACCGCAGCCTCACGTCGATGTCGGCCCAGTTCGGGATCGCGGTCCGCGACGACGACGACGGCGACGACATCGAGGTCGACGGCAACTCCTACGACACGACCCAGGTCGAGAGCGACGCCGACGAGGCCTCGGGCGCGTCCGGGTCCCCGCTCTTCGCGTGGTGGGACGGCGGCCCCTACGCCGTCGGCGTGCA
The DNA here is from genome assembly GCA_963757775.1 of Paraconexibacteraceae bacterium. Taxonomy (GTDB): domain Bacteria; phylum Actinomycetota; class Thermoleophilia; order Solirubrobacterales; family Solirubrobacteraceae; genus JAOPZW01. The sequence goes on from CAVWSH010000009.1 coordinate 135,858, forward strand.
CCACGGCGTCGAGCGCGACGGCACGCTTTCCGGCACGGACATCTACTCGTGCGCCTCGGGCGGCGACGGGTTCACCCAGGCGGCCCACTGGGCACGAGGGTTGTGGGGCTGAGCGCCGCAGATCGCGGTCGGGGAGAGGTGGGCGGCCGTCACGCGGCGCACCGCGAGAACGAGGGGGCACCCCTGCCGAGCCCCGAGGATCCTCGACTGGGAGCTCGGCGGCCGGCGTTGACGAGGCCCGAGGCACGACGGCTAGGTCAGGATCTCGACGTACCCGTCGGTTCCGTGCACGCGGATCCGCTGCCCGTTCTGGATCAGACGGGTGGCGTGCTCGACGCCCACGACGGCCGGCAGGCCGTACTCGCGCGCGATCACCGCGCCATGGGTCATCAGGCCCCCCACCTCGGTCACCAGTCCCTGGATCGCGACGAACAGCGGGGACCAGCTGGGGTCCGTGTAGGCCGTGACCAGGATGTCGCCGGGTTCGAGGTCGGCCTGCGCCAGATCGTGGACGACGCGAGCCCGGCCCTCGATGGTCCCGGTGGAGACCGGTAGGCCGGCCAGCGCACCGGCGGGCACGTCGTCGCGCCGGTACGCGCCGGTGATGACCTCGCCCTCCGACGTGAGCACCCGCGGCGGCGACAGCGCCTGATAAGACCTGAACGCGCCCTTGCGCCGGGCGATCAGCTCGTCATCGACCTGGTGCGTGCGGACCACGTCGTGGAGCTCGTCGAAGGTCAGGTAGAAGATGTCCTCCTGCTCACCGAGCACGCCGGCGTGGACCAGGCGCTCGGCCTCTTCCAGCAAGGCCCGCTTGTAGACGAAGGTGCGGCTGACGATGAAGTACTTCGGATACTCGCGGTAGCCGATGAAGGTCCGGACGCGGTCGATCTTGCGCTTGGTCTCCTGGGCCTTGCGCTCTCCGTCCGGCAGGGCGCGCAGGCGCTCCAGCAGCTCACGCTCCTTCTCCACGGCCTCCTGGCGCCCCCGCTCGAAGCGCCGCGCGGCTTCGCCCGGCTCGAAGTGCCTGACGTTGCCGAGGATCAGCGGCACGAGCGTGCTGGGGCGTTCGCTCCAGCGTGGTCGCGTGATGTCGATCTCGCCGACGCAGCGCATGCCGTACGTGTCGAGGAACGCCCGGATGGCGTCCCGCGCCGCCCGCCCGCCCGCAAGCTCGTCGAGCTCGTCCAGGAAGCTGTCGTCCTCGAGCTCGCCCAGGAAGGCCACCAGGTGCGGATGCGGGCGGATGGCGTCCGCGACGTCCAGGAGCGCCAGGCCCATCTCCGAGGTGACGTTGTTGGGGACGGATTGCGTCAGCGTGTCGGCCGCGTTCTTCTCCCCCAGCCACTCCTGCAGCTTCTCGTTGAGCCAAGCCGAGGCATCCATCGCCTCCATGAACACCTGATGGCTTCGCGGATCGAACAGGATCCGCTTGAGCTCCTGGATGTCGGCCAGGATGAAGTCGAGCAGCGCCGATCCGGACTGCGACCGGATGTCGCGCGCCACCGCCGCGTTGGAGGCCTGGCTGCGCTCGATGAGCTCGGTGACGATGGCGGGATCGGTCTCGATCGGCGCCGGCGCGGCGCGCAGCGGCGCGCTTCCGGGACCCTGGTCGGGGAGCGTCGCGCTGAACTCGTCGCGCTCGAGGATGGCGCGCAGCGCGTCCCCGGTCAGCGGATCGGACTTCGCCAGCTCGAGGAGGCGGGCGCGGCCCGCCGGCGCGGCCAGGTGCCCGGTGATGTCGACGAACAGCCGCCCGCCCGCCTCGTACATCCGCGGCAGCGCCTTCAGCTGCCACATGGAGAGCCCCAGCGGCTTCATGGGGTCGGTCATCATCTGCTGATGGCCGACGGAGAGGTAGACGTGCTCCTCTCGGTCGTCGGCCACGGGGATGGGGAACAGGGTGGTGATCGGCCGGCTCTGGACGATCTCGAAGCCGTCGCCGGCCAGGCACCATTCGATGTCCTGGGGCCGGCCGAGATGAGCTTCGATCCGCCGGCCAAGCCGCACGAGCGCCACGACCTGCGCCTCCGTCAGTGCCGGCTGCTCCTGGCGCTCGGACTCGATCGCCCGCGGCTGCGTGCCGCCCGCCGGCAGGGCGTCGATGGCCAGCCGCTTGGCGGCGATGTCCTTGGCGACGATTTCGCCGTCGCGCACCTTGTAGAGGTCCGCGCTCACCAGGCCGGACACCACAGCCTCGCCGAGGCCGAAGCCGGCCTCCACCGAGGCGACCTGCCGGTTGCACGTGACGGGGTCGGCCGTGAAGAGGATGCCGGACGCGTGCGGGAAGACCATCTGCTGCACGACGACGGCCATGTGGACCCGCCGATGGTCCAACCCGTTGCGCAGGCGGTAGGTCACGGCCCGCTCGGTGAACAGCGACGCCCAGCACTGGCGCACGTGCTCGAGGACCGCGGCCGATCCCACGACGTTCAGGTACGTGTCCTGCTGGCCGGCGAAGGAGGCCGTCGGCAGGTCCTCTGCCGTCGCGCTCGACCGCACGGCGTAGGCGGCCTGCTCGCCGAGGCGGGCGAGCGCGAGGGCGATCGCCGCCCCCACGTCGTGAGGGATGGCGGTGCCCTCGAGGAGCCCGCGGACCTCCGCGCTGAGCGTCCCGATGGCCTCCCGGTCGTCCGGGTTCAGGCGCGAGAGCCGATCGAGCGCCTCGTCGAACGACGACGACACCTCCCCCGTGAACCGCCGGTAGGCCTCCGTCGTCACGCAGAACCCACGCGGCACGCGGATGCCTTGGATGCGCGAAAGCTCTCCCAGGTGCGCGGCCTTGCCGCCGACGACCTCGAGCTGCGTCCCGTCGATCTCCTCGAGACCCACGACGCTGCGATCGTCCTGGAGGGTGTCGAAGCCCTTCAGGTCGCGTCTCGTGACCAGCGCCGCATGCTCCGCCCTGCCCATCTCGTTGCTCCCTTCGTCGCTTGCGGCGAGCGAGTATGAGGCACACCCGGGGGCTTGAAACAAGCCCCCCCGGCAGCGATAATCTGGAAGTGGCGGGGGGTTCAGGGGCCCCACGGTGCCATGAGTGCGGCCTGGCTGAGGGGTGGTTTGTCGGCCAGGATCCGCTCGAGCGTGCGCCGGCCCATCCGGCTCATCGGCGGGTTGGTCTGGGCGTAGTACCAGACCGTCCCCATGGCCTGCTGGAACGCCCAGGCCACGCCACGCGCCCACTCCAGGTCGTCGCACTGCAGATCCTCGCGAAGCGTCCGCCGTGGGCGGTCCTCGAGCAGATGCCAGGCGGCGACGAGATCCAGGGCCCGGTCGGCGGGCCCGAGCCCGCCCACGTCGATGACGCCGACCAGGCGCCCGCCGACGACGAGCACGTTGCCCGGGATCAGGTCGCCGTGGGTCATCGTGTCGCCTCCCGGGCCGCGTGGCAGCGCGCGCAGCTCGGACCAGAGGCGGCGCAGCGGCGCGACGTCGAGCATCGGCTCGCTGCGCTCGAAGCAGGTCTCCATCCAGTCGTCGTGGTCGGGCAGATGACGCCCACGCCCTGAACCGCGGAACGTCCGGCCGCGGGTCTCGATCGCCCGCACGTCGCGGATGAACTCGGCGAGGTCGTGCGCGAACGCCGTCGAGCCGCCCGGGTCCTCGACGGTGGCCGGCGTGCCCGGCAGCCAGGTCTGCACCGCCCACGCCAGCGGATAGCCCTCCCCCGGCTCCCCGATCGCGACGGGCTCCGGTGTCGGAAAGCGCGAGCGGCCCAGGAGCTCCCGGGCGGCACTCGCCTCGGCCTCGAGCCACCGGCGTGTGTCCGCGGCATCGCCCGGCATCAGCGGAAAGCGGGCGACGAGCCCGTCGCCCACCCGGAACAGCGCGTTGACCGTGCCCGTCGAGGCGAACGCGCGGATCGGCAGGTCGCGCCATTGCGGGAACTGGGCGTCCACCAGCGCGCGGACCGTGCCGGCGGCGATGCTCAGCTGCCCGACATGCATGCCCACCAGCCCCAGATTCGCACGAACCGCCGGACGGGCCGTGCCACCCGTGAGCAGGAAGCGCCTACGCGGGGACGGGCGCGCGCTCGTCGAGCAGACCCGCCTCGCGCAGGTCGGCCCACAGCTGCGCCGGGAGCTCGGCCTCGTAGGAGACGAGGTTGCGCCGGACCTCCTCCGCGGTGCGCATGCCGATGACGATGCCCGCGACCACCGGGTGCGCGAGGGGGAAGGCGATCGCCGCCTGCGGCAGCGTGGCGCCGTGGGCCTCGCAGACGTCGGCGAGGCGATGCGCGCGCTGCAGCCGCTCCGCGGGAGCGGCCTCGTAGTCGAAGCGCGCGCCGGCGGCGGGGCGCTCCTGCGCGAGCAGGCCGGAGTTGAAGATCGCGGCCGCGAGGATGGAGACGCCGCGCTCGGCGCACGCGGGCATCAGGTCGTCGAGCGCGCGGTGCTCGAGCAGCGTGTAGCGCCCGGCGAGCATCACCACGTCCACGTCGGCCTCCCGCACGAGCGTGGTCAGCTTGGCGGCGTCGTACATGCCCGCGCCGATCGCCCCGACGGTGCCCTGCGCGCGGAGCTCGGCGAGCGCGGGGTAGCCGTCGCGCAGGGCGGCGTCGAAGTGCTCCTCGGCATCGTGCAGGAACAGCACGTCGAAGCGGTCGGCGCCCATCCGCTCCAGCGAGTCCTCGACGCTGCGCCGGATGCCGTCGCGCGAGAAGTCCCACACGCGGCGGTGCGTTGCGGGCACGGCGAAGGCCTCGTCCATGCGACCGCCGGGATCCTGCGCGACGAGCACCCGGCCGACCTTCGTCGAGAGCGCGTAGGCGTCGCGGGGATGCGCGGCCAGGAACGCCCCGAACCGGCGCTCCGACTGCCCGATCCCGTAGTGCGGCGCGGTGTCGAAGTAGCGGACCCCGCCCTCCCATGCGGCCGAGAGCGCCGCCGCGGCCGTCTCGTCGTCGAGCGGCTCGAAGAGGCCTCCGAGGGGACCGCCGCCGAAGCCCAGCTCCGTGACCGTGACGGCGGTGCGTCCGAGGTGGTTGCTTCGCACCCGCGCCATCCTTTCAACCAGGTCCGCCCGGTGCAGGTCGCCCGGCGGATCATCGAGCAGGTCCTCCAGCCCGCCCTGCGCCGTCGCTGACCCCGAAGATCCCCCCATGCAGATCACCCGCGGCAGCATCGACACGCAGAAGGGGCCCGCCCAGTGGTTCACCGGCGACGTCTACCTCGACGCGCTCGCCGCCCCGGGGCACCTCCACGTTCGCCGGCGCGCTCGTGCACTTCACCCCCGGGGCCGGCACCGCGTGGCACACCCATCCCCACGGCCAGACGATCTTCGCCACCGAGGACGTCGGCCGCTGCCAGCGCGCTGGCGGGCCGAGCGAGGTCATCCGCCCCGGCGGACCGACTCAGCTCAGGACCGCGTCCTCGTAGGCGGGGCGGGCGGCCACGGTCGAGTCGAAGAGCTCCCAGCTCTCCATCCACCGGTGCGTGCGCTCGAACATCTCGCGCGTGTAGGGCTCGAAGACGACCCGCTCTCCGGGCCCGAAGCGGCGGACGTCGATGCCCTCGCAGAGATCGTCGGGGATCTCGCGCAGCCAGTGATGCTTGTAGCGCTCCGCCTCGAGGTCGATCTCGCGCTGAGCGCGGCGCAACGCGTTGAAGTAGCGCTCGAGGTCCCGGCGGTCGGTGTCCTCGCTGACCAGCGAGCCCATGATGAACGTCGTGTCGACGAGTTTGCGGAAGCCGAGCTGCTCCAGCAGGTAGTACTGGGCGCCGAAGACGTTGGCCGCCTCGATCCTGCCCTGCTGCATGAGGCGCACCCTGTCGAACGGCAGTCCGACGAACGCGAGCGCGATCTCGGAGCGCTCGAGGAACGGCTCGAGCGCCTGGATGGCGGAGTAGTGGCTGCCCGAGTGGTACCCGACCCCGACTTTCACGTTGGCGAGATCCTCGGGGCGATGGTAGGGCGAGTCGGGCGCGGCGAAGATGCCCGAGATGCAGACCGAATACGCCTTGCCCCACATCTTGCCGTGCGTGGCCGAAGCGGCGGCGTTGACCGCCCAGTGACAGGCCCCTGAGACGCTGCAGGAGCGCCCCTTCTCCATGTCCTCCAGGGCGCCGCTGCGCGCGGGCATCAGAGCGGCGTCGCCCGGCTGAACGGACGCCGTCGTCCATGACGCGCCGGCATAGCCCTGCGATTCGAACTCGTAGTCGAGGCCCTCGTCACGAAAGAACCCGTGCTCCTCGGCCACCCATTCCTGCAGCCGGACGTGGGGCTGAATGCGAAACGTCGCCATGAGTCTCCTCCATCGCGCCTTTTCGACCGTGTCGTCTGTCGTCTACCCGCCGAGCGGCCGCAGAACCGCCGCGGCCCTCTCCGAGTGAGCGACGCTGGACGACGATCCCTTACCGTCGCGCCGTCGCTACCCGGAACGCCCGGCCCACACCGTCACGCGCTCGAGCGGCAGGCCCACCTTCGTCGCCACGAGCCACGCGGCATGGTCCTCGTTCTCCGTCCAGACGTCGCGGACGACGATCAGCGCCCCGTCGCGCTCGACCGTCCAGCCGGCGTCCCTGGCGGCCGCCTCGAGCTCTGCTTGGCGCTCGCCGGGGTCGAAGCCCTCCGGCAGCGTCACGTCGAAGGGCTCGAGGCCTTCCGGGCGGCCGCGGCGAGCCATGCGACCAGCCTAACGATCCGTGCGGGACCTCCAGGCGCCGTGCCACCCCCACGGGCTCGGCGGCCACCAGCCGTTCTCGCCCGTGAGCGGCGGCGGACGGAAGGCGATGAACGCTGCGTCGCCGAGCCCCAGGCTGGTCGCGCTGGCCTGGAGGCTGCGCGGCGTCGCGACGCCGTCCCACTGGCCGCTCTCGACGCGGTGCTGGACGGCGAGCACGCCGGCGACGAGTTCGGCGGGGGTGAAGTTGCAGTGGCTCTGGCGCTCGACGTAGGCCTGGCGCAGGCGGCCGGCGGCACCGGCGGCCCACACGGTGCGCGCGTAGTCGTTCTCGTGCTGGACCGGCACGAGCTGGTCGGAGATCGTGTGGAGGTCGAGCTCCGGCACCTGCAGGCGGCCGCGGGGGACCGAGGTCTGGGCCACCCAGTGGACGGCGGGAGCGTCCGCGCGGATGTCCGCGCCCGCGGTCAGCGTCCGCAGGTCCGCGCGCAGGTCGAGCCCCGCCTGGCGGTACAGCGCCCGGACCTGAGGCGCATACGGTGACCGGGCGAGCTCGCGTGCGAAGTCGACGCCCACCGTCCAGGACGGGTTGCCGCCGGCGGCCTGCTCGATCGACGGGCGGCCCGACTCGATGAAGTCCATCGTGGTGAAGGCGCCGGTGAACTGGATGTCGAACTGCTGCTGCTCCTGGGCGGCGTAGTCGCCGGGAGCGGGCATCGCCTGGCCCGGCGCCCAGGTCGCCACGTTGAGGAAGGCCATCGCCAGCGCAAGACGCGCACGGCCCTGCGCCGTGGTCTGCGCCTGCTGGGCGATCGCGTCGAACTGCTTGCCGGTCGCCACGCCTTCATCGGGACTGGCGAAGCGCACGAGCTTGATCGGGACCGCGGGCGCGAGCAGCTTGGCCATCGCATACTCGCCGTCCAGCTGGTAGTTGCCGAGGTCGAGAGCGCCGGCCACGATGCCGCAGGTCGTCAGTGCCCCGTCGATCCGTCCGTTGCCGCGCTCGCTCTCCAGCGCGCTGATGAGGCCCCCCATCGACGTGCCGAAGGCGAGGACCGCCCGAGGCCTGGACGGCAGCACCGCGTTCAGCGCATCGAGGGCCTCGAACTGGTCGCGCAGGGCGCTGCCCAGCGCCCACCACGAGCCGGCCGGATCGTAGGAGGAGCCCACGAGCGCGTAGCCGCGGTCGAGCAGTGCCTGCTTGGTCGCCGGGTCGGGGGCGTCGGCCGCCACCAGCGGACCGAAGCCGTGGCTGTAGAGCAGCACCGTGCCGTTCCACGACGACGGCACGTCGGCGATCCAGGTGCCGCCGTCGGACGTCGTGCCGGCGTGACTCGTCGACGTGGTCGCCGGCGCCGCAGGCGCCGCCGCCAGTCCACCGACGACCAGCATCGTCGCGAGCGTCCCCGCGATCCGCCTTCTCCACGACCCGCTCATGGATGTCTCCCTCCGCCCGGAAACCCGAGGGCCTGTGCCGACCCGATCGCGGCCAAATTAATGCCTTGCCAAGGTGATTGTCAATCACCTTGTCATTGCCCTTGCGTGGCCGTGACACCGCCCGTGCGGCAGCTAAGGTGAGCCCCGATGCAAGCCGCCGCTACAGCCGCGGCGCCGGAGCCGGCCTCGGTGGCGCCGTCGCGCGTGGGTTACCTCGTCTACCGCGTCGAGCGACGGCTGCGCAGCCGTCTGGATCAAGCCGTTCAGCACCACGGCGTCACCACGACCGAGTACGTGACGCTCAGCGTGCTGCGCCAGCACGACGGCATGTCGGGCGCCGAGCTGGCCCGCTGGGCGTTCGTCACGCCGCAGGCGATGAACGCCGTCGTCTCCAAGCTCGAGCGGCGCCGGCTCGTTCGCCGCAGGCGCGACCCGCAGCACGGCCGCGTGCTGCGCGCGAGCGTGACGGCCAAGGGCCTCGAGGTCCTCGAGCGGTGCGATCGCTCCATGGACGCCATCGAGAGCGACATGCTCCGCGACGTCTCGCCGGAGGCCGCCGCCCTCTTCGGCCAGACCCTCGCGAGCTGCGCCCACGCGCTCGAGGCGACCAGGCCGCGCCTGCCCCCGAGGTCGTAGCGCGCACGGCGCGCGGCGAGCACCTCGGCACAGCGCTCCTGCGGCCTCTTGACGAGCTCCGTCGAGCATTCGACGTCGGTAAGAGAAGGTCACGGTGCCGCCGGGCAGCTCGGCATACCGGGCCGGATCTTCGCAGCGCTGCGGGAATGACGATCCGCCTGAGCGCGCCCGTGGCCACCCCGTGACGGGCGGTCGGACGCACCGGGCGCGCTAGCCCCGCCCGCCGAGGCACAGGCGCCCGGTGATCGTCTCGGTGAAGCGCAGCGTGGCGAAGTCCTCGAGCCCCGCGAGGGTCACGCTGCCGCCGACCGCGCGCAGGAGGCCGGTGCCGGTCAGGCTCGTCGACGTCGCCCGGAACGCGCCGCTGGCCACGTCGAACGTCCCGGCGACCTGCGCGGTGAGCGTTCCCAGGGCGCTGGTGAAGACGATCGGCCCCGTGAAGGCCGCCGTCGTTCCGACCACCGGATCGGTGCTGAAGGCAGCCGAGGTATGGCCCACGACGAGCCCGTGACTGAAGATCGTGGCCTGCGTCCGGCCGCCGCCGAGGTCCTCGCCGACGCCCGTCGCCCGGACGGGAACGCAGATCGTCCGCGCGCGCGAAGTCGCGGCCTGCGCCGTGCCCGCCGGGAGTGCGGCGACGACGGCCAGAAGAGCCAACAGCGAGCCTCTGCGCAAGAGCGACACGGGAGCCTCCATCCTCGGGCCCGCGCCGTGCGCGAGCCGATTGCCAGTTCAGGGGATGGAGCGCCTGGGCCGGCGCCCTGATACGGCGTCGACCGCACGCGCAATCCCTGCAAATCGCCATGCCGGATTCCGGGGTCAGGCGGGCGCGACGGATGCCGCCCCGAGGGGCCCGGCGGGACCGGCGACGGGACACGCCGACGAGCGCGCCCGGTTCGAACGCAGCCCCTTGACGCGCCCATCGGGCGTTGGTAGGTACACACCGTGAGTCAGACCGCACGGCGTCAGCGCAGGAGCGACGCGGAGCGGTATCAAGCGGTCACCGCGGCGCGCGAGCGCTTTCTCGCTGGCGACGAGCGCGTGCGGGGGGTCAGGCCCGAAGTGGCCACCTCTTGGTATCGATGTCGCGAGCAGTACCACGTGGACCCGGGGCTGCGCGAGGCACCGGCGGCGTCCGCGCAGGACGAGGCTCCCGCCGAGCACACGCTCGAGCACGAGATCGTCTTCGCCCAGCTCGGCGCCGCCGCGGCGTCGATCTCGAGCGAGGTCGAGAACCTCGGCGGCGTCGTCACCGTGGCCGATGGCGCGGGGCGCATCCTCGCCGTCCAGGGCGACAACGAGACCCTGCGCCGCGCGCGCGACAGCAACATGGCGCCGTGGTCGTGCTGGTCGGAATGGGCGACGGGGACCAACGGCATGGGCACCGCGCTCGAGGCCCCCGGGGCGGTGCTCATCAGCGGGCCCGAGCACTGGTGCACGGGGTTCGACGAGTGGGTCTGTGCCGGCGTGGCCGTTCGCGACGCGGTGACCGGCGATCCCGTCGCGGTCCTCGACGTCTCGGCCTGGCGCGCCCATCTTCCGCCGCAGGCGGCCGAGTGGCTGTCCAAGACGGTCAGCGGAGCGCGCGCGATCCTGCGCCAGCGCGCTCGCGACAGCGGCGCGGAGCTGGCGGCGGCCTTCAGCCACGCCAGCGCGCGGTCGGGGCAGGCCCTCGCCGCGCTGGACGCCAGCGGGAAGGTCGTCATCGCCGACGAGGAGGCCAGCCTCGTGCTCGGCGTTCCCGCGCGCGTGCCGGCGCTCGACCCCGCCGTGCGGTGGCGTGCGGGCCTGGACCTCGGCCGCCTCGCGCGTCACGCCACCAAGCAGGCCCGTCTGGACCGCAGCTGGGTCGGATCGACGCAGATCGTGACCGGGCTCAGCAGCGAGCCGTGCCGGATCACGCTGCGCCCGGTCTTCCTCAGCGACCAGCCGATCGGGACGCTGGCCGTCTTCGGGTTCGAAGACGGCGACCCCATCGAGCGCGAGGCGCCCGAGCGCCCGCTCGCCGCTCAGCCGCGCATCGTCGGCCTCAGCGGCGAGCGAATGGTCCTCCTGCGCCGGCCCGAGGTGCGTTTCGCCGAGGCCGACGGCAACGACGTCTGGCTCGTCACCGACGAGGGACGCCTGCAGGCCGCGGTCCGCGGCATCGACAAGCTGGAGGAGGAGCTCTGCGGAGGCGAGTTCCTGCGCGTGCACCGGCGCTTCCTCGTCAACCTCAGCTGCGTCCGAGCGGTCGAGCGCGGGCCGCGAGGAGAGCTGTCGCTGATCATGGACGGCGCGGGCCGCGAGGCCGTGCCCGTCTCGCGCCGCAACGTGCCGGCCGTGCGGCGAGCGCTCGGGCTCTGATGCTCAGACGCGCGCGGGGCGCTTCATCGTGCGGTAGGCGAACTCGTCGCTCCGCGCCGCGTCGCGGGCGGCCACGACGCGGTCGTGGTGCGGCGAGAAGCGGCACACCGGGTCCGTGGCGGCCGCGTCGCCCGCAAGCCTGAGCGCCTGACAGCGGCAGCCGCCGAAGTCCTCCTCCTGGCGTCCCAGGGGGCACGTCCGGCACGGCTCCTGCATCCAGCCGGTTCCCCGAAAGCGCGCGAACGCGTCGGACTCGCCCCAGATCCAGGCCAGCGAATGGTCGCGGACGTTCGCGAACTCGAGCCCGGGAATGGTCGACGCGGCCTGGCAGGGCATGACGTCGCCGTTCGGCGCCATCACCATCGCGGTGCGCCCCCAGCCGCCCATGCACGGCTTGGGCAGGTCCTCGTAGAAGTCCGGCAGAACCCAGAGGACGTCGACCTTGGGCCCGACGCGCTCGCGAAAGCGCTGGACGGCGGCCTCCGCGCGCTGCAACTGCTCCCAGGACGGCATGAGCGCCTCCTGGTTGGGAACGGCCCAGCCGTAGTACTGCGTGTTGGCGAGCTCGAGCCGCTGCGCGCCGAGCTCGAGCGTCAGGTCGAGCATCTCCTCGATGCGATCGAGGTTCTGGCGGTGCAGGACGCAGTTGATGGTCAGCGCGAAGTCGAGCTCCTTGGCGTACCGCGCCGCCGCGAGCTTCTTCGCGAAGGACCGGTTGCCCGCGATGCGGTCGTTGTCCGCGGGGTCGGGGCTCTGGATCGAGATCTGCACGTGGTCGAGCCCGGCCACCTTCAGCGCCTGCGCGCGCTCGCGCGTGAACAGGGTCCCTGCGGTGATGAGCGACGAGTACAGCCCGGCATCGCGCGCGCCCGCGCACAGCTCGGCGAGATCGCGGCGCAGCATCGGCTCGCCGCCGGTGAGCGCGAGCTGAAGCACGCCGAGGGCGCGCGCCTGCTCGAAGGCCCGCAACCAGTGCTCGGTCTCGAGCTCGTGGCGATAGGTGTCGCCGCCGATGTCGAGCGGGTTCGAGCAGTACGGGCAGTGCAGCGGGCACTGGTAGGAGAGCTCGGCGATCAGCGTCGAGGGCCTAGGCGGCGGCATCGACCACGAGCCCCCTCTGCGCCATTGCGTCGACCAGCTCCTGGACGTCGCCGCGCAGGTCGGCGCCGTCGTAGCGCGCGGAGAGCTCGCCGACGATGGCCTCCACGGAGCGCTCGCCGTCGCACAGCTCGAGCACCTCCGCCGCGGTGGGGTTCAGCCGCACCACGCCCTCGGGGATCAGCAGCTGGTGCTCCTCGCGCACCTCGTCGTAGCGCAGCCGCGCACCGGTGACCAGGCGCGGACGCGTCACGCGCCCGATCCCGCCGGCTGCGTGTCGCCGCGCTCGATGGCGTCGAGCTGTGCCCACAGCATCTCGGTCTTGAAGCGCAGGGCGGCCACGGCGGCGACCTGCTGCTCGCGCGTGCGGCAGCGCTCGACGGTGAGCTCGAGCGCGTACTGCGCGTCGCGCGGCGCCTTCACGAGCCGCGTGCGGAAGTACTCGAGGCCCGCGGGGTCGATCCACGCGTAATGGCGCTCGAGCGCCTCGAGGCGCACGAGGATCGCGGCCGGGCCGAAGAGCTCGGTGAGCGATGAGGCGACCGCCTCGATCCACGGCTTCTGGCGCGCGAAGTTCACGTAGGCGTCGACCGCGTAGCGCACCGCGGGCAGGACGTGGCGCTCGGAGACGAGCTGCTCACGCGAGACGCCGAGGGCCTCGCCGAGCGCGAGCCACGACTCGATCCCGCCCTCCTCGTCGGCCGTGCCGTCGTGGTCGACGATGCGCCCGATCCACGCGCGCCGGACCTCGATCTCCGGGCAGTTCGCGAGGATCGCGGCGTCCTTCAGGGGGATGCACTTCTGGTAGTAGAAGCGGTTGGCGACCCAGCGGCGCAGCTCCTCGCGCGTGAGCTCCCCGGCGTCCATCCGCCGGTGGAAGGGATGCAGGTGGTGATAGCGCGTGCCCTGCGCGCGCAGGCGCGCGATGAACTCCTCCGGCGGTGCCGGCTCGGGCTCGACCGTCGTCTGCGTGACGCTCTCGGTCATAGCTGGACCTCGAGCCCATCGTAGGCGACTTCGATGCCGGCGCGGAGGACCGCCTCGCGTTCAGGGGAATCCTCGAGCAGGATCGGGTTGGTGTTGTTGATGTGGACCAGCACCGTGCGCGGGCGCCCCAGGCCGGCCAGCGCCTCGAGCGTCCCGCCGGGCCCCGAGAGCGGGACGTGCCCCATCTCGCGTGCGCTGCGGCCCGCGATCCCCAGGCGGGCGAGCTCGTCGTCGCGCCAGAACGTCCCGTCGACGAGCACGAGATCGCTGGCGGCGAACCGCGCGAGCACGTCGTCGTCCAGGCGCGCCAGCCCGGGCACGTAGGTCACGACGCCGCCGCCCGCGCCCTCGCGGAAAACGAACCCGCTGGCTTCGAGCTCGGGGTCGGAGCCGTTGAGATAGCGCGGCGCATCGCCGCCCACGTCGAAGGACTCCACGGTCAGGCTCGATCCGTCCAGCGGGCGCTCGCGCCCGGGCTCGAGCGTCTGCCACTGCGCTCCGCAGTAGCGCTCGAGCATCTCGAGCACGGGATAGGCGTCGCGCAGCGCGCGCTCCACGCCGGCGGCGCCGAAGACGCGCACCGGCGTTCCGGACTCGCGCAGCAGCAGCAGCCCGGCCGTGTGATCGATCTCCGCGTCGGTGAGCAGGACTCCGGCGATCGGCGCGGCGCGGACCCCCGCGGCGCCGGGGGACGCGAGCATCTCGAGCTGCTGGCGCGCATCCGGCGAGGCGTTGACGAGAAACCAAGGGCCGTCCTCCCCGCGGATGGCCAACGACGACTGCATGCGCGGCCGCGCCCGCACCCCCGCGCGCGCGGCCTCGCACGTCTCGCAGCGGCAGTTCCACTGCGGAAAGCCTCCGCCGGCGGCCGAGCCGAGAACACGAACGCGCATGTGGCGGAGTGCTGTGACGCAGCCCCAGGCCCGCGCCGGAGGCTGCGTCGGAGTTTCAGGCTCCTACCGGTGGTGCAGGTAGGAGGTGACCTCGGAGCACAGCTCTACGAACTCAAACTTTGGCTTGACCCACGTCATGGTGCCTCCTCATTAGAGTCCAGTGGCCGAAATTCTAGCGAACGATTCCGAGCACTGATTGGTTGTTGTCACACGATGCATGTCGAACTGAGCGCAGGCGAACCGTTCACCATCGAAGCTGACCTCGTCGCGGTGGCGGCGGGCCCGCGGGCCCTCGAGCTGGGCGCCCCCGAGCGCGCGGTGACGCAGGCCGACCCGGTCGCCATGGTCTTCACCACGACGCCCGCGCTGGCTGTCGTGGCGCTCGAGCCCGGCGCCGAAGGGCTGCAGACCGCCGCGGCGCGGGCGGTCCGGGCCTGCCGCGGCGGCGGCACGGTCGCATGGGCGCTCGACGCGTCCCTCCCGCTCTCCGCCGAGGAACAGGTGCGCGCGCTGGCCGAAGGGGCGGTCATCGGCGGCTACGACGGCCGGCGCTGGCGAAGCGGCGAGCCGCCGCGCGGGGTCGAGCGCTTCGTGATCTGCGGCGCCGGAGAGCAGCTCTGTCCCGTGGCCGAGCGGGCGGCGCTCGTCGCACGCTGGACCAACGCTGCGCGCGAGCTCGTCGACGCCCCGCCGAACGTCGTCTCCCCCGCCGGGCTCGCGGAGCGTGCCGCGGCCGTGCCCGGGGTCGCGACCGAGATCATCGTGGCCGGCGACGCGGGGCTCGGTGCGCTGGCCGCCGTCGGCGCCAGCGGCCCGATCGAGCCGCGGCTGATCGTGCTGCGCCACGACCCGCCCGGCGCTCCCGGAGCACCACGGCTCGCGCTCGTGGGCAAGGCCGTCACGTTCGACACCGGCGGGTACTTCCTCAAGCCGCAGGCGGACATCGTGCGCCAGAAGGCCGACATGGCCGGCGGCGCGGCGGTCGTGGCCGCGCTGGGGGCGATCGCCGAGCTCGGGCTGCCGCTGTCGGTCACCGGCATCGTGCCCGCGTGCGAGAACATGCTCAGCGGCGACGCGATCCGCCCGACCGACGTTATCACCACCGCGGCAGGGCTCACCGTCGAGGTCACGAACCCCGATGCCGAGGGGCGTTTGATCCTGGCCGATGCCCTGTGGTGGGCGCGCCGCGACGGCGCCACGCACCTGGTCGACCTGGCCACGCTGACCGGCGCCATGCGCGCCGGCATGGGCGACATGTACGCCGGCGTCTTCGCGTCCGACGACGCGTGGCGCGACGCCGTCGTGCAGGCCGGCAACGCCAGCGGCGACCTGGCCTGGCCCTGGCCCCTGCATCGCCGCTATCGGCCCCTGATCGAGTCGACCGTGGCCGACCTGCGCAACACCGCGGGCAAGAGCTTCGGGTTCCCGATCGTCGCCGCGACCTTCCTGCAGCAGTTCGCCGGTGAGCGGCTCTGGGCGCATGTCGACATGCTCGGCACCGCGCTGCTCGACGAGGACCGCGGCGACGCGTTCGGCCGCGGGGCGACCGGCTACGGCGTGCGCATGCTCGTCGAGCTCGCCGCGCGCCTGAGCGCTACGGCGAGCCCGACGGGCTGAGCCTCGATCAGCCAACCAGGACGAGCGCGGCGCCCGCGAGCAGCAGCGCGCCTCCGGCGACCCGGTTGGGAGCCGCGGCGCGACGCTCGAGCGCCGGGCGCAGCATGGCCGCGGCCAGCAGCCCGGTCATGGCCAGCAGCGAGCTGGACAGCGCCTGCTGCGCGGCGTGCTGGAACAGCGCGCCATCACGGGACATGCCGTACGTGAGGTTGTCGAACACGAGCAGGTGCGGGAAGAGCCACACCGGCCAGCGCGTGGCGACCTGCCGCGTCCCGGTGGCGACGACGAGCAGGTAGAGCCCCAGCGCGACGAGGATCCCGAACTGCAGCGCGGAGGACACGTCGTTGGAGAACAGCCGCCACCCGAGGCCCGCACCGACCAGGAAGGCGACGCCGTCAGCCACACCGAAGAGCGCGGCGAACAACACGCGCCACCGCCTGTCAACGAGCGGGCCCACGGCCGCGCACACGATCAGGCTGTCGAGACCGAGAAGCAGGAAACCCATAGTTAACCTCAGACTCTCGTGGTTAAGACCTTGTCACGTTGACAGTTATTCCGGGATGGAGAAGACGATCAGCGAGCTGCCCTGCCCCGCCCCGAGCATCCCCGGCAGGAATCCCTCGGTCCACGCGCCCCAGCCGGTCGGCACGGCGATGTACTGCCGGCCGTCGACGCTGTAGGTGGACGGGCTCGAGTGGTGGCCGCTGCCGCACTGGAACTGCCACAGCAGCTCGCCCGTGCTGGCGTCGAGCGCGTTGAACTCCCCGGTCGGCTCGCCCGCGAAGACGAGGCCGCCGCCCGTGGTCAGCACCGACGAGCACATCGGGATGTCATTGGCCCAGCGCCAGCGCTCCTGACCGGTGCGCGGGTCGAAGGCGCTGATCGACCCCGCCATGTCCTCGAGGTCCACCGCGACGCCCGCGCCCCAGTACGGGATGCTCTCCTTGAACTCCCTGCGCCGGCGCGTGGCCGTGGCGCCGACGTCCTGCACCGGGGCGTAGAGCAGCTCCGTGTTCGGGTTGTAGCACGCGTGCGTCCACTCCTTGGCGCCGGCCGGTCCCGGCCAGAAGTGCACCGGGTCGCCTTCCGCTTCGGGGAACCGCAGCGGTGTCACGTTGCCCTTCTCGTCGACCTCGCCCCAGTCGATGCGGTCGACGAACGGGGCTACCCGGATCGGGTCCATGGTGGTGCGGTCGAGGATGTAGAGGAACCCGTTCTTGTCGAAGTGGGCGGCCATCTTCTGCCCGTCGAGGTCGAACAGGATGTGCTCCATCGTGGAGTCGTAATCCCACAGGTCGTGCGGGGTGTACTGGAAGTGCGCCTTGATCTCCCCGCTGTCGACGTCCACCGCGACGCCCGAGTCGGTGTAGAGGTTGTCGCCCTCGCGCACGCCGCCGTCGAAGTCCGGGCACGGGTTGCCGGTCCCGAAGTACAGGAGGTTCAGATCGGGGTCGAAGGTGCTCGTGACCCAGCAGTTCGCGCCGCCGCGCGCCCAGGCCTCGCCGTCGGACGGCCAGGTCTCCGAGCCGGGCTCCCCGGGCTTGGGCACCATGTAGCAGCGCCACACGCGCTCGCCGGTCTCGAGCTTGAAGGCGTCCGCGTGGCCGCGCACGCCGAACTCGCCGCCGGAGCTCCCGACGATGACCATGTCCTTGACGATGAGCGGAGCGACGGTGGCGCTCTCACCGGCGCGCACGTCGCCGTAGACCTGATCCCAGACCACCTTGCCGTTCTCGGCGTCGAGCGCGACGACGTGGGCGTTGAGGGTGGTCACGAAGACCTTGCCCTCGGCCACGGCGACGCCGCGGTTGACGTTGCCGCAGCACAGCGAGACGTCGAAGGGGGACGCGTGGCGGTACTGCCACAGCAGGTCGCCGTTCTTGGCGTCGAGGGCCCAGACCCAGCCGTCCCAGCCAGACACGAACATGACGCCGTCCACGATGAGCGGTGAGGCCTCGAACGAGTACGTCGACGCGCCCGAATGCAGTCCCACCGAGCCGCACTGGAACATCCACTCCGGCTTGAGCTTCTTGACCGTCTCGGTGTTGATCTGGTCCAGCGGGCTGTAGCGCTGTCCGTCGTAGGCGCCGTAGTAGGTGAGCCAGTTGTGCGGCTCAGAACGGGCGTTGAGGATGCGCTCGTAGGTGACGCCCTTGGCCACCGGCGGCGCGTGGCCGATGATGCCGCTCAGCGTCGAGTTGTCGACAGCCTGCCCTGCGTCTACGTAGTCGGTTGCCATCAAGGACTCCTTTTCACGATGTGGGTCGAGCCGGGGGCGGTCGGTCTAGGGGCGCGGCTGAGGCGGGCGGTCGAGGCGTGCCTCGGGTGGCGTCTCGCCTCCCACGACGATCGCGGCGGTCAGGCCCCGGCCCTCGTCGTTGCCCGAACGGGAGCCGTACCAGTAGTACCCCGGGCCATCGAGCTCGAGGGTCGCCTTGCCCTTCGAGTGGTTCACCAACCAGATGAACTTGTAGTCGCCGTTGCACGGAAGCACCGCGCAGTGCGTGTTCTTGTCGTCGTTGATGAGCTCGAGCTCGAGCGTGCCGCCGTGGGGCATGACGAGGACGCCGGGCTCGTACACCAGCTCGTCCTCCGGGATCCGGATGGTGGCGCGCATGACGCCGTCCGATCCCTCCTCAGCCTGCCCTACGGTCCCACGCCCGAGGATCCGACCAAGCGTCACCCCGTTCTGGTGGTCCAGCTTGGATACGTCGACGGCAGTGTCGCTCACGGAAGCTCCCTCGCGTCGATTGTCAGCTGTCACCGAAAGGGCTCACTGCTGCCCTTTCGACCCAGCCGGATCGTAGGTCCGCCAATGGAAGCTCGCAGCGAATCCGCGCGGGGGTGCCGTTCGCTCCGAGAGGGGTACCGCTCGTTCGCCGTGGGGCACCGCTGGTTGACCGCGCTCAGACATCCTGAGGGGGGACGAGCCCGCCGAGCAGGCGCTGCCAGGCGTCCGCGCGCGGCGACGCCCCGATCGCCCGCGGCCCTCCCCCGGCCCAACGCGTCACCGCCCGGATGCCGTGCAGGGCGCTGACCAGCCACGTCTCGCACCCGGCCAGCTCCTGGGGGCGAGGGCGCCGGTGCACCACGGGCGTGCCGCGCGAGCGCGCCAGCTCGAGCAGCAGCCCCCGGGTGATCCCGGGCAGGATCGGCGCATCGTCGGGGACCGCCCACAGCGTCTCCCCCTCCCACCACAACAGGCTCGTGTACGCCCCTTCCAGCAGCCGGCCCTCGGCGTCGGCGATCACCGCCTCGCCGGCGCCGTGCGCCGCGGCGCGCTCGCGCAGGGCGCCGAGGCGCTCGAGGTCGGGGCCCTTGCGCCGCGGCGCGACGCGCGGGTCGGGCACGTCGGCGACCCAGGCGACGACGGCGGGCTCCCGCGGCGGGGCCGGTCTCAGCTCGAGGGCGAGCTCGCCGTCCGCGCGCAGCTCGACGCGCGGGAACCAGCGCCCGCGCCCCGGCAGCGCGCGCTCGACCTCGGCACGGAAGGCCGCGAGGTCGCCGGGCCCGACGCCGTGCTCGCGGCAGGCCATCGCGAAGCGGGCCCAGTGGCGCTCGACGGCGCGCGCGCGACCGTCGGCCACCAGCCAGGAGTCGGCGGCCAGCAGCGCCGTCATCGCCGGGCGGTGCTGACCTCGCTGTCGATGGCGAGGACGCCACCGACCGCGGCGAGCACCGCGCGCGCCTTGAGCAGCATCTCCTCGTGCTCGGCCTCCGGATCGGAGGCCGCGACGATGGCGCCGCCCGCCCCGATCTGCAGGCCGTGGCGCGACGCCACGAGCGTGCGGATGACGATGCTGAGGTCCGCCGTCCCGTTGACCGAGAGGAAGCCCAGCGCGCCGGAGTACACGCCGCGCGGGCCGGCCTCGAGGCGGTCGATGATCTTCATCGTGCGCAGCTTCGGCGCGCCGGTCATCGAGCCGCCCGGGAACGCCGCGCGCACGCAGTCGATGGCCGTGGCGTCCTCGCGCAGCCGGCCGCGGACGGTCGTCACGAGCTGGTGGACGGTGGCGTAGGACTCGATCGCCATCAGCGCGGGCACATCGACGCTGCCCAGCGCGCAGACGCGGCCGAGGTCGTTGCGGACGAGGTCGACGATCATGAGGTTCTCGGCCCGCGACTTCTCGTCGGCCGCCAGCGCCGCGCCCCGGTAGGCGTCCTCGGCGGGATGGACCGCGCGCGGGGCGGTGCCCTTGATCGGCTTGGACTCGACGATCCGCTCGCGGTCGACCCGCAGGAAGCGCTCCGGCGAGGAGCTGAGGATCGACACGTCGCCGAGGCGCAGCAGCGCCGCGTGCGGCGCCGGGTTGCGCGCGCGCAGGGCGCGGTAGGCGGCGAGCGGCTCGATCGCGCCGTCGCTGTGCAGCTCGGTGGTCAGGCAGATCTCGTAGGTCTCGCCCTCGAAGATCTCGCGCTTGCAGGCCCCGATGTTGGCCAGATAGGCGTCGCGATCGTCGCGCGCGACGAACGACAGCAAGGCGGACGGGGCGGCCAGCGCCGGCGGCGGGCGGCCGGCGAGGCCTTCGAGCTCGCGCTCGGTGCCCGCCAGCCAGGCCTCGGCCTGCGCGGCGCCCTCGGCATCGGTGAGCGCGAGCAGGTGCACGCGCTGCTCGGAGTGATCGAAGGCGATCAGCCGGTCGCAGAGCAGCAGCGCGGCGTCGGGCAGCGCCGAGCGGTGCGCGAGCTCTCCCCCCAGCTCGGCCTTGAGCTCGTAGCCGAGGTAGCCCGCGAAGCCGCAGGTGAAGTCGAACGGCACGTCGGAGACGTCGGCGCGCAGGCGAGCGAGCTCGCGCTCGCAGTAGTGAAGGACGCTCTCGCGCAGCTCCTCGCGCCCGTCGGTTCGCTGCACCGTGAGCAGCCCGTCGGCGACGTCGTAGCGCACGATCTGGCCGAGCGGGCCTTCGGGGGCGCCCATGAACGAGAAGCGCGCGAGCCGCCGCTCGACGCGCGAGCTGTCGAGCCACACTGCGTGCTCGCGGGCGCCGTAGAGGGCCACGAACGCCGCCTCGGGATCGCACCAGGCGTCGAGCGTGCGGTGCTCCACCCGCGCGCCGGCGGCCGGGGCCGCGGGCACGCGGGCCGCGGGCGGCGCCGGACGCCGCCACTCGCGCGTGAGGTCGCGGAAGTTGCGCAGCAGGGTGCGCCCGTGCTCGGTGGAGATCGACTCGGGGTGAAACTGCACGCCCCACAACGGGCGCGTCGCGTGCTCGAGCCCCATGACCACCTCGTCGGGGGTCCAGGCGGTCACGCGCAGCTCGGCGGGCAGTCCGCCGACGACCAGCGAGTGGTAGCGCACGGCCGCGAAGCCCTGCGGGATGCCGGCGAACAGGCCGCGCCCGTCGTGGTGGATCGGGCTCAGGCGCCCGTGCATGACCTCGGGGGCGTGGTCGATGGCGCCGCCCGCGACGTGGGCGAGCGCCTGGTGGCCCAGGCAGACGCCGAGCACCGGCACCTCGGCGCGCTGGAGCACCTCCAGCGAGATGCCGATGTCGCCCCGGTGCTCGGGACGCCCGGGCCCGGGCGAGATCACGATGTTGTCCACCGGCAGGGCCGCGAGGTCCGCCCAGGGCAGGTCGTCGTTGCGCACGACGATCGGCTCTTGGCCGTTGACCTCCCCCAGCAGGTGGAAGAGGTTGAAGGTGAACGAGTCGTAGTTGTCGATCAGGAGCGTGCGCATGGCCGCATCTACACTCTGCCCACGTTGGCTTCGGAGCACCTGCGCCTGTTGCGCCACCGCGGCATCGAGACGGTGATCCTCGCAGGCGCCGACACGCACGGGATCATGCGCGGCAAGCGCGTGCCGATCGCCGAGCTCGATCGCGCGGCGGCGCAGGGCATCTCGCTGTGCGAGGTGATCTGGGCGTTGCCGGTCGACGAGCTCGAGCCCGTGCCGGCGCCGCCCGGGCACGCCGGCTGGTTCCCGCGCGCCGGCTACCCCGACATGCTCGCGATGCCCGATCTCGAGACCGCGCGGATCGTCCCGTGGCACGAGGACACCGCGCTCGTGCTGTGCGACTTCGTCGATGCCGAGGGCGCCGCGATCCCGGTGTCGCCGCGCGCGGTGCTGCAGTCGGTCGTCGACCGGGCCCGGGCGATGGGCGTCGAGCCGGTCGTCGGGGTCGAGCTCGAGTTCTACCTGCTGCGCGAGACGCCGCACTCGGTGCTCGGCAAGCGCCCGGCGCAGCTCGTGGCGGTGGACGAGCGACCGAGCGTCTACGGCGTCGCGGCCGCCTCGCGTCGGGCGCCCTTCCTCGAAGGGGTGCGCGAGACGCTGCGCGGCCACGGCCTGGCCGTCGAGGCATGCCACCCCGAGGCCGGTCCCGGGCAGTTCGAGATCAACCTGCGCGCCGGGCCCGCCCTGCGGGCCGCCGACGAGGCCTTCCTGCTCAAGAGCGCCGTCAAGGAGATCGCCGCGCGCCAGGGGCTGCTGGCGACCTTCATGGCCAAGCCGCGCTCGGACTGGCCGGGCAGCTCGTGCCACCTGCACCTCAGCTTGGGCGACGGCGAGGGGCTGTCGCCGGCCCTGCGCCACTTCATCGGCGGCCTGCTGGCGGGCATGGCCGAACTCAGCGCCATCTTCGCCCCCACGCCGAACTCCTACCGCCGCTACACCGCGCACTCGTGGGCCGCCACGACGGCCACCTGGAGCCTGGACAACCGCTCCGCGGGCCTGCGCGCGATCGTCCGCGGGGACGGCGCCGCGCGGGTCGAGCACCGCCAGGCGGGGGCGGACGCCAACCCGTACCTTGCCGTCGCGGCCGCGCTGGCCGCCGGCCTGGACGGCGTGCGGCGCGCCTGCGAGCCGCCGGCGCCGGTCGGCGGCGACGTCTACGCGCTGGCCGACGGCGCGGCGCCGACCCTGCCCGCGACCCTCGCCGAGGCCACCGACCTGCTCGACGCCAGCGCGCTCGCGCGCGACTGGCTGGGCGACGACGTCGTCGCGCACTGCGTCGCGATGCGGCGCGGCGAGCTCGCGGCGCAGGCCGCGGCCGTGACCGACTGGGAGACCGCGCGCTACCTGGAGGCGCTCTAGATGCAGGGCGCCGGCCGGGCCGCGCCCATCATCGAGACCGTGGTGACGACGATCAACCCCGACGGCAGCGTCAACTGCGGCGCGATGGGGGTCGAGTGGGGCGACGAGCGGATCGTCATCAAGCCCTACGGCGGGACGCGGACCCTGCGCAACCTGCGGGCCACCGGGGCCGCGGTGGTGCACCTGACCGATGACATCCTGCTCTTCAGCCAGGCCGCGCTCGGCGACCCGCGCCCGGCGACGCATCCGGCGGCCGGCGTCGAGGGCGCGGTGCTCGACGATGCGTGCTCGTGGCGCGAGGTCCGGGTCGAGGCGATCGACGAGAGCGCGCACCGGGCGCGAGTCAGCACGGTGGTCGTCGCCCGTGGCACGGGGCGCGAGTTCCTCGGCCTCAACCGCGCCCGCCACGCCGTGCTCGAGGCCTCGATCCTCGCCTCGCGGGCGCGGTGGCTCGAGGCGCAGGACGTCCACGCCGAGCTGGCCCGCCTGCAGGTGCTCGTCGACAAGACCGCCGGGCCGCGCGAGCGCGACGCGATGCAGTACGTCGCGGCCCACCTGCGAGCCGTCGTGGGAGGTCCGTGAGCGTGGTGCGCGTCGAGGCGCCGGCGCGCCTGCACCTGGGCATGCTCGCGGTCGCCGGCGACGGCGAGCGGCGCTTCGGCGGGCTCGGGGTGGCCGTCGATCGCCCCGCTGCCGTGGTCGAGGCGCGGGCCGCGGACGAGCTGTCCGCCGAGGGGGCCGACGCGGAGCGCGCGCTGACCTTCGCCCGGCGCTGCCACGAGGCGCTGGGGCTCCAGGGCGGCGCCCACGTGACGGTGCGCGAGGCGATCCCGCCGCACGTCGGTCTGGGCTCGGGCACCAAGCTGGCCCTCGCGGTGGCGCAGGCACTGGCCGCGCTGCACGGGCGGACGGCCGATGCGCCGCAGCTGGCGCAGGCCGTCGGGCGCGCGGCGCGCTCGGCCGTGGGCACGTGGACGTTCGCACTCGGCGGCCTGGTGGTCGAGGGCGGCGTGCGACGCGGCGAGGAGCGCCCGGCGCCGCTGCTGGCGCGCCATCCGATGCCCGAGCCGTGGCGCGTCGTGCTCGTCGTCCCGCATGCGCAGGCGGGCCTGTCCGGGGTCGCCGAGGAGGCGGCCTTCCGCCGGCTCGTGCCGTCGCCCGAGCGCTCGGCGACGATCGCCCAGCTCGTGCTCACGTCGCTGCTGCCGGCCCTCGTGGAGGGCGAGGTCGACGAGTTCGGCGCGGCACTCACGCGCGTCCAGGAGCTCGTCGGCGACGCGTTCGCCACGGTGCAGGGCGGGCGCTTTCACCCGCGCGCCGCCGCGCTTGTCGAGGCGCTCTTGCGCCACGGGGCCGCCGGCGCCGGGCAGAGCTCGTGGGGACCGGCGGTGTACGGGATCGTCGGCAGCGAGACGGACGGGCGCGCGCTCGCGCGGCGCATGGAGGGCGTCCTCGGGGGCGAGGGGAGCGTCGAGCTCGTGGCGTTCGCCAACCGCGGCGCTCACGTGGAGGGGCCATGAGGCTGCTGGTGAGCGTGGTGGACGCCGGCGAGGGCCGCGTGGCCGCCGAGGCCGGCGCCGACATCGTCGACGTCAAGAACCCGGCCGAGGGCTCGCTGGGCGCGCCGTCGCCTGCGGGGATAGCCGCCATCCGCGCGGCCGTTCCCGACGCGCTGCCCGTCAGCGCCGCGATCGGCGACATGCCCAACCTGCCCGGCACCGCCGCGCTCGCCGCGCTCGGCGCCGCCCACAGCGGCGCGGCCTTCGTGAAGGTCGGGCTCTGGGGCGCCTCGACGGAGGCAGAGGCGGTCGCGCTGCTGCGCGCGGTGCGCGAGGCGGCGTCCGGCGCGGCGGTGGTGGCGGGCGCCTATGCGGACGCCCGCCGCGTACCGCACGCCCCGCTGGCGCCCGAGTTGCTGCCGCGCGTCGCGCGCGCCGCCGGCGTCGACGTGTGCCTGCTCGACACGGCGGTCAAGGACGGCTGCGGGCTCCTGGACTGGCTCTCGCCGCAGGCGCTTACGGCGCTGGTGGACGAGGCCCACGCGCTGGGGCTGGAGATGGCGCTGGCCGGCGCGCTGCGCGCCGAGGACCTCCCGGTCGTGGGCGCCGCCGGCGCCGACATCGCCGGCGTGCGCTCGGCCGCGTGCGCGCACGGGCGGCGGACGGGAGCGCTCGACCCCTCGCGGGTCCGCGCCCTGCGCGCCGCGTGCGCGGCTATGCCGCGCGCGTCTCGGTGAACCCGGAGACGTGCAGCCGGTGGGCGCACGTGCGCGCGCTGCGCTCGCAGATGGCGGCGGGGATGGCGTCCCCCCAGGCCGCGGCGGCCGCCTCGGCGCGCACGACCAGGTCATCGATGCGCTCCTGGGACGGCTGGGTCTCGATCAGGCAGCGCAGGCCGAAGCCGACGTGCCAGCGCTCGTCGCGCTCGATCCGCTCCGTACCCTCGCGCACTCCGGGCATCGCACCGTCGGCCAGGTCCGCGAGCAGCGCGTTCGTCCCGGCGTTGAAGACGACTCCCTCGAGCAACATGTGGTAGAGGCTGACGCCCTCGCCCAGCCCCGCTTCACCCGCCTTGAGCTCCGCGGTCAGCGCGGGCAGCTGCTCCTCGAAGAGCTCCAGGATCGCCGGCGGGGCGTACTTCCGGGCCGCTGCGCGGCGCTCGTCGGGAGTCTCGCCGGGCAGTCCGAGGATCTCCCCCGCGATGCGGTCGAACAGCCGCGCGTGGCGCGCCTCGTCGCGGCGCTGCAGGGAGAAGGTCCAGGCCATCAGGCTCTCCTGGGAGGCCAGGGTCTCCCGGTTCGCCGCGACGACGAACGGGGTGAGATTCTCGGCAACCGCATCCTCGGCCACGCGGAAGCCGGCGAGGATGGTCGTGAGGCGGTCGCGGCGCTCGTCAGGAAGCTGCGCCCACGCTTCGGCGTCGGGGGCCAAGTCGATGGCCGCCGCATCCCACTGCTTGCGGGCCGCGACCCGGGAGAAGAAGCCGGGCCAGAAGCTGCGGTTGGCGAAGGTCTCCATCCCGCCGACGATCTTGTACTCCCGGAGCGTCGGGTCGGCCAGGGTGCCAGGCTGGCGCTGCTGCGCATCCATCGGGCCACGGTAGCAAGCGCGCTCAGGCGATCCGGGTGCCCACCGTCGCGCCGTGTTCGAGCAGCTCGACGAGGCGCTCCGGGTCGCGACCGCTGATCACCCAAGTCTCGAAGCTCGCCTCTTGGAGCACCGTGGGCAGGTGCTCGTCGACGCCGGCGGGCGCCAGCGCGCCAAGCTCCCGGGCCGTCATCCGAGCGAGCGGCTCACCCTGCGCGGGCCACTGCGCAAACAAGCCGTCCACCTCCTTGACGAGCACGAGGCGCCCGGCGCCGGCCCGGACGGCGACCCACGCGGCGATCGAGTCGGAGGTCACCTGCCACGACGCGGGGAGCGAGCGAAGCGCCAGCGCCGCAGGCAGCAGCACCGCGGTTCGGCCGACGCCGATGTGGCGAGCCCGCGCCAGGTCGGTGCAGCGCACGGCGCTCGGGATGAGCTCGCCCAGCAGCCAGCCGAACTGCTCCATGCCGAGCACCGCCATGTGGTGCGACGTCGCGGCCGGCAGCGCGAAGCGGCGGTCGGCCTCCCGGACCGCATCGGCGAACCAGGCGCCGCCCGGGACGACCAGCAGCGGATGGCGCTCGCCCAGCTCACCGAGCACGCGGCACAGTGCGCGCAGCGCTTCGTCGCCGGCCCCGCGGCCCAGCCCGCCACCGACCTTGACCACGCTCAGCACGGCGCGCGCAGGCGCGCGGCCAAGAGCGCGGCCAGCGCCGCGGCGGGCCCGACCTCGCCCGCCGTCGCGCCCCATGGCGCGGGGATGCCGGCCACCGCTCGTCGCAGGCGCGCCGCCACCTCGCGGGCGAGGAAGGCGCCCGCGCCCACGGCGACGACGGGCGCGCCGGGGGGCAGCGGAGCCTGGACCCGGCGCGCCGCCTCGGCCAGCTGACGCAGCTGCTCGCCGTGCAGGAAGGCCGCGATCGCGTCGATGGCGACCGCATCGAGCTGCTCGACGTCGGAGCACACCACCCGGGCGATGCGCTCGCGCGCGAAGGCGACGGTGGCGGCGCGGCCGTCGGGCGTGGGGCAGTCATAGCCCTCGGGCGAGAGGTGTCCGAGCACGAGATGGACGTCGGCGCTGATCGCGAAGTACTCCGAGGACACCGGGCACCAGCCGCCTGGCACCGGCACGCGCGGCGCGATCGCCGCGAGGTTGGTGCGCAGCGCGCCGGTGTAGACGAGCTCGCCGGCCAGCAGCCGCTCTAGGTCGTCGTGCCCGGTGGCCGCGACGCGACCGCCGGCGATCGGGACGATGTCGGCGGTCGTGCTGCCGACGTCGATGAGCAGCGCGTCGGGGAGGGCCTGTGCCACCACGAGCGCGGTGGCCACCCAGTTGGCGGCGGCGACGTCCCACGGCCGCGCCCGCGCCGCCGCCACGGACACGAGCTCGCCTGCGGTGGTCAGGACGCTCAGCGGCCGGTCGCCGAACGCCTCCTGCGCCGCATCGAGGACGAACCCCACCCCCTCGCGCTTGGTCCGGAACGCGTCCGAGAGCTCGGCGGTCATGGTGATGGCCACCCGGTCGGCCGAGCCCCCGGACACCTCCGCGGCGACGTCGCGCAGCACCGCGGCGAGCGCCTCGCGGTCGCGCCAGACCTCGAACGGGCGCGAGAGCGTCCGCAGCGCCTCCCCGTCGAGCCACGCGGCCTTGGTGTTCGCGCCGCCGATGTCCACTGCTAGCGTGGCCGCCGCCGTGGCGGGAATGCGTGTCGTCGGAGTCATCGATCTCAAGGGCGGCGCGGCCGTCCACGCCGTGCGCGGCGAGCGCGAACGCTATCGCCCGGTCCGCAGCGCCATCGGCGGCGACGACGGCGACGCGCTGGCCCTCGCGCGCGGCTTCCACCAGGCGCTGGGGCTCGAGGAGATCTACGTCGCGGACCTCGACGCGATCGTCGCACGGGACGGGCGAGCACCGCGCCCTGCTCGGCGCGCTGGCCGGCGAGGCGCGCGTCATGGCCGACGCCGGCGTCAGCGAGCCCGCCCGGGCACAGGCGCTGCTGGACCTCGGCGTGCAGCGGGTCATCGTCGGGACCGAGACGCTGAGCGGCCCCGGCGCCCTCGATCGCCTGCTCGCGGCGCTGCCCGAGGGCGCCGTGGTCCTGAGCGTCGACCTGCGCGACGGTCGCGTGCTCTCGCCCGACGCGCAGCTCGCCGGCCTGACCGCCGCGGACGCGCTGGAGCGCCTTCAGCGCCCCGGGCTGCGGGAGGCCATCGTGCTCGACCTCGCGCGCGTCGGCAGCGGGGCGGGCCCGGACGTCGCGCTGATCGCCGAGCTCCACGTCGCCTTCGCGGACCTCGAGCTGCTGGCCGGGGGCGGCGTGCGCACGATCGACGACCTGCGGGCCCTCGAGGGCGCGGGCGCCGCCGGCGCACTCGTCGCGACGGCGCTGCACAGCGGCGTCATCGGCCCGCGCGAGCTGGCGCAGCTGCGCTGACCAGCGTTTCGAGGTGCGCGACGAGCGCCGCGGCCACGTCGGCGCCCGTGGCCTCCTGCAGCCCGCGCCAGCCGGGGATGCCGTTGAGCTCGAGCACGTAGTCGCGCCCGTCGGCCGCGCGCAGCACGTCGACGCCCGCGTAGTCGACGCCGAGGACCTCGGCCGCCTCCACGCACAGGCGCTCCTGCTCGGCGCTCAGCTGCGTGGCCTGCGCGCGGGCGCCGCGCGCGAGGTTGGCGCGCCACCCCGTGCCGATGCGCTCGATGGCCGCCAGCACCCGGCCGCCGACGACCAGCGCGCGCAGGTCGCGGCCGTCGTGGGGCAGCGTCTCCTGCAGGTAGTAGACCGCGCGCTCGAGCTCCAGCGCGTGGAAGACGCGGTAGGCGACGTCGGCGTCGTCGACGCGCGTCATCCCCGCCCCCATCGCGCCGAAGAGCGGCTTGACGATGACGTCGCCGCCCAGCTCCTCGAAGGCCTCGAGCGCATCCTCGCAGCGCTCGCAGGCCACGGTCCGCGGCGTGGGCACCCCCGCCCGCGCCAGCAGCGCCGAGGCGAGGAACTTGTCGATGGTGCGCTCGAGGGCGCGCGGGCCGTTGACGCACGTCACGCCGCGGGCCTGCAGCGCGTGCAGGGCGTCGACGCGGAAGATGACCTGCTCCAGCGACCCGCGCGGGATGCCGCGCACGATGACGGCGTCGCAGTCGTCGAGCCACACCTCGCGGCTGCGCACGGCCACGTCGCCGTCGATGCGCCCGAGCATGCGCGTCACGGGCAACACGCGATGCTCGTGCCCGCGCGCCGCCAGCGCATCGGTGAGCTGCTGGGCGTGCCAGCCGCCGCTCGAGCCCAGGATCGCGACGCTCAGCCCCAGAACGAGCGCTCCAGCACCGCGAGGTCGACCGCGCCCGCTTCGAAGCTGCGGCCACTCGCGACGCTCGTGAGCCTGATCTGTGCCGGGCTGAAGAGCAGCGGGTCGATCTTGTAGAAGTCGAACCCCGCGTCCTTCAGGACCTTGCCGAAGGGCTCGCCGTAGTCCGACGACGCCGAGGCCGGCAGGCGCTCGACGAGCTCGCGCAGCGCGTCGTCGTCGTCCTCGTCGGCCTCGACGGTGAGGTGGACCTGGCCGCCGTAGAGCACCGCGTCGTTGGTGCGCCCGATCGCCTTCATGTCGTCGCCGTCGACCGGGGGCAGCGGGCAGCTGCCGAAGCCGGCGAGCACCCGCCGCACGTCGAAGTCGAGCTCATGGAGCTTGTGCAGGGCGGTCTCGACGACGCGCGCGGCGATCTGCACGCCGCCCGCGATGCTCGCGGTGGGCGCCATCACCAAGGTGAGGGCGTCGGCCGCCACGCCCGCGCGCTGCGCGATGAAGTCGGCGACCTCCGCCGGCGGCGCGTCCCGGGTCTCCAGGCACAGCACCGCCGCGCTCGCCTGCTCGTCCCAGTCGAGGTCGTCGTAGAGGTCCTCGGCGCGGATGAGCGCGCGCCCCGGGCCGCTGCCCATCGCGAAGTAGCCGTCGCGGTCGACCCTCCACCCCGCGTACTGCGCGGCCAGGCACGCGACCGCGGGGCGGTCGGTGGTCACCGTGAGGCCGGGCAGCCAGCGGCCATCGAGGACCAGCGGCGCGTAGGCCACGCGACCCAGCCCCGCCATGCAGATCTCGGCGAACGCGCGCCCCGCCTCGAAGCCGCCGGGCGCCTGCGCGCCGCAGTCGATGACGCGCGTGCCGTTGGACAGGGTGCTCACCGCGACGCGCGCCGCCTCGGCGTCGTCGGCCAGCCGGTCGGCGAGGGCCGCCGCGCGGTGGTTCAGGGAAAGTCTCATGGCCGCTCCAGGATCAGGATCTCCCCGCGGCGCAGCTCGAGGCCGTCGCCGCACCAGCGCGCGTAGCGCCCGGCGACCTGCTCGTCGGTCACGTCGAGCCCGAGTGCGCGCAGCCGGCGCAGGTAAAGCCCGAGGAACGGCGGGCGGTACACGCACGAGAACACGAAGGTCGAGAGCGCCATCGCCGGCGCCATGGTGACGATCGAGCCGCGCCGCATCCCGGCCCCCGCCCGCGCCCCCAGGCCGCCGAGCGCGACGATCGTCCCGGCCAGCATGCGCAGGCCGGCGGCGTCGCCGACGCGCCCGGCCACCGCCACCAGGCCGCGCCGCAGCCCGGCGCCGGCCTGCGCGCCGGCGTCGCCGTGGACGACGATCTCCCCGCCGCGCATGCCGGCGCGCTCCCCGGGAAGGACGCCGCCGAGCTGGCGCCCCACCGAGCCGTGGACCACGAGCCGCCCGCCGCGCATCCCCGCCCCGGCCCAGTCGCCGGCGTCGCCCTCGACGTGCAGCTCGCCGCCGCTCATGCCGGCTCCCGCGTGCATCCCCACGGGGCCCGCGATCGTCAGCCGGCCGGCGCTCATCCCCGCGCCGACGAACTTCACGCGGCTCAGGTCGCCCTCCACGCGCACGTCGTCGCCGCTCCCGGAGACGGCGAAGAACTCGCCCAGCCGGGTGCGCTCGTTGCCGTGCCACACCGCGAGCGCCTCGATGTCCGACCGGCTGGCGGCGGCCAGGCGATCGGGCGTCAGCCCCTCGGTCTCGAGCGCCACGGCCGGCTGTTCGCGCAGGGTGAGGGTGAGGGCCATCAGACGAGCTCGCGCAGGTGGATGTGGTGCGGGCCGAGGTTGCCGCCGTAGTTGCCCGCGGTGAGGTGGCTCGCCCCGGCCTGCGCGGCGGCCACGAGCCCGCGGCGCATCATCTCGCGCACCGGCTCGAGCCCGAGGCCGTCGATGACGATCTCGAACACCGACTCGACGTCGGACGGCACGTCGGTGTGGTCGACCTGCCCGCGCAGCGTCGGGCACAGCGCATCGTTGGTCGAGGCCGGCAGCGCGCCGTAGCGCGAGCCGACCTTGCTGCCACTGCGGGCGATGCCGCCGGGGAAGGGCATGATCGCGCCCTCGACCTCCCCCATGGCGCTCGCCGCCGCCTGCGCCGCGGCCAGCGCCGTCTCGTGCTCTCGGGCCAGGATGATGATGTTGCCGCCGGCGACGCCTTCGAGCACCCCGAAGCGCTCCTGCACGAGGAACTCGCCCTCCATCACCGGCACGCGCCAGTACCGCCGGCCGTCGAGGACCTTGCTGGCCTGATAGCCGTCGCCGAAGTAGCGCAGCTGCCCGCCGACGTCGACGGTGTCCTGCGCGTCGACGCCGTTGAAGCACGCCGTCGTCGGGCAGGTCAGCACGGTCTGCCCGACGCGCTCCACCAGCCGCTTGCCCACGCCCTCCGCGTCCATCGCGAACAGCAGCGCGCTCACGCCCGGCCGCCCGTCGGGCGTCTCGCCGGGATCGAGCTCGCGCTCGATGCTCGCCTCGCACTTGCAGCCGATCACCGAGGTCGCGAAGCCGGTCATCGAGCGGCCGGCCTCGAGCGCCCATTCCGGGGTCGCCGCGGTGATCACCACGCGCGCGCCCCACATCGGGAAGGCCTCGGCGAAGGTGTCCACGACCTCGGCGCCGTGCAGCCTCATCGCGCTCCCTCCGGTTGGGCGGCGATCGTGCGCGCGGGCTCGAGCAGCCACGGCTCGCTCACGGGGTAGCTCGAGAAGCGCACGCTGTAGCGGTCCTCGAACAGCGCCTCGAGCGCCGGCTCGATGCTCGGGTCGTACTCGGCGCCGACGCGCAGCAGCCGCCCGGGTCCCGCGGCGCGCAGCTCGCCGTCCTCCACGACGGCGTGGCCGTCCTTGATGACGTAGCGCGGCGCGGCGAACATCTCCTCGCGGTCTTCGCGGTCGTCGTAGATCGTGATGTCGGCGTCGGCGCCCACGCCGAGGTGCCCCTTGTCGCGCAGGCCGAGCAGGCGCGCGGGCCCGGCGCGGGTGATGATCGCGATCTCCTCCAGCGTGTACTCGCGGTCGAGGTCGTCGAGCAGGACGGTGCGCTTGATGGCCTGCCCGTTCACGCGGCCGATCTGCTCGTTGCGGAAGTCGCGATCCATCAGCAGGCGGATGAGGCGCGGATAGCTCAGGAACGAGCCTCCGTTGGGGTGATCGGTCGACAGCACGAGCCGCCAGGGGTCGCGGCTGAGCAGGAAGAGCTCCAGGCCGATGCCCCATTGCAGCGCGTGGACGTAGTTCTTCTCGCGGTAGGCGAACGGGACGATCCCGCAGCCGGTCTCGGCCTCGGTGTCCGCGTTGACCCACCGGCCGTGGGTGATGTCGCGCAGGACCGCGGAGACCGGTGCGTCGGCGGTCATCGTCGTGGCCGGACCGAACATCACCTGGCCGATGTCGGCGCTCAGCTCCGGGTGGGCGCCCAGGTACTCGGCCAGCTCCGGCGCGCGCGAGCGCGGCCGGCCGCCGGGCTTGCCGCCGTAGGCGTGGAACTGCAGGTGGGCGAGGTGGGCGCGCCGGCCCTCGAGCGTGTGGAGCGTGTCGAGCGTCGTGCGGTAGTTGCCCGACACGCCGAGGTTGTTGCAGTGCACGTGCACGGGGTGCGGCAGCCCGAGCTCGTGGACGGCGGTGGCGATCGTCTCGATGACCTGGCGCGGCGTGACCCCGGGGCCATCGTCGTCGAGCGAGGTGACGTTGGCGTTGCCGCGCTTCCACATCTCGACGCCGCCGGGATTGACGAGCTTGACGCCGTAGCCGCCGGTGGCCTGCAGCCACCAGGCGATCGCCTCGCGCACGCGAGCGGGGTCTGAACGGATGAGCTCGAAGATGGGCAGGTTGTTGCCCATGAGGACCAGGAAGAGCGCGTCGATGACCGGCGTGTCGCGCAGCTCGGCGAGCGTGTGGCGGGCCGCGAGGGGCGGCGTGGCGGCCTCGACGACGGTCGTGTAGCCCAGCAGCGCGTAGCGGTAGCCGGTGGCGAAGGTCGAGGGGACCGTGCCGCCGCTGCCCGCGCGGGTGATCGCCGTGCGCTCGAGGACGTCGGCGCGATGCTCCTCGGGCAGGAGCCTGCGGGCGGCGTTGACCTTGGCCCCGGCGATGTGGGCGTGGATGTCGACCCCGCCCGGCATGACGACCATCCCCCGCGCGTCGATGGTGCGCGCGTGGGTGGGCACGTCGTCGACGATCCTGCCGTCCTGCACGCAGACGTCGCGCACCTCGCCCGCGAGGCCATTGACCGGGTCATAGACGCTGCCTCCGGCGATGCGCAGCATCACACGCGCTCCATGATCGCGGCCAGGACGTCGGCCGGGGCCGGGCGGTCGCCCTCCAGCAGCGCGCGCAGCGGCACGGGAACGCCGTCCATGCGGTGCGCGGTACCCGCCACCTCGATGCCCTCCACCGCGGTGGCGAAGGCCACGCGCGCCGCCTTCGCCGTCTCGGTGTCGCGGCCGTCGATGACCACCGTCGGCACCGCGCGCAGGCCCGGCAGGCGCTCGAGCGCATCGCACCCGATCACGAGCGCGGCGTCGACCTCGCCGCGCTCGACCGCGGCGCCGGCGCTCAGCTCGCCGGGGTTGGCGCGCGGGTGGCCGCGCGCGAAGCTCACCGCGGCCGGGAAGCCCGTCTGCCAGGTGAGGACGTCCTCGGCGCCGCGCGCGTTGCCCTCGCCGCGCAGGCCCAGCGTGACCGCGTGGCACTCGCGGCTGAGCTCGCGGACGAGCGAGAACAGCGCGAAGGCCCCGGTCTCGTCGAGCGCGCCGTGCAGGAAGGCGACGTGGCCGGCGCCGGCCAGGCGCTCGGCGACATCGCCCAGCGCGTCGAGCGGGAGGTCGCCCGCGCGCTCGCGATCGAGCGGCGCTTCGCCGGCGAGCGCGCGCAGAGCCCACAGGGCTTCGAGGTCCTGCGCGGCATCGAGCTCGATGAAGGCGTCGGCCTCGTCGGCGGTGGCCGTGCGCCGCTCGTCGACGACCACGAGC
Organism: Paraconexibacteraceae bacterium; assembly: GCA_963757775.1. Lineage (GTDB taxonomy): Bacteria > Actinomycetota > Thermoleophilia > Solirubrobacterales > Solirubrobacteraceae > JAOPZW01. Next base: position 169,901 of record CAVWSH010000009.1, read on the forward strand.
GTCCGGCCTGCGCGGGCGCCGCGATCCAGGCGCAACCGGCCCAGCAGGCGCGGGTTGGTCACGGCCGGGTCCGCCCGCCAGGCGACGACGAGCTCGGCGCGGTCGCGGATCTCGCCGAAGGTCGCCGTGCTCGAGCCGATCGCCTGATAGGCGAGGCCCGCCCCGCTCCCGCCGCCCGGATCGATGATCGCGCCGACGGCCTCGGCGAGCGCCACCGCCAGGCGCTGCGCCTCGATGCTCGTCCGGCCCAGGCCGTAGACGAGCGGCGCCCGCGCCTGCGCGAGGATCGCGGCCGCGGCCCCGACCGCCTCCTCGATCGTGGCGGCGCGGCCCTCGATGCAGGCGACGGGCCCGGTGGCCCGCCCGGCGAACCACGCGTCGCCCAGCGCGCACGTCCGCGCCACGCTCAGCCGCCCGTCGGCAACGGTCGCCTCGATGTCGTCGCAGGCGCATCCGCACCCGGCGCACGTCGCGTCAGCCACCCGTCGGCACCTCCACGCGCGGCGCGAGCTCTGCGCGCAACCGCGCCGCCTGCTCCTCGAGCTCGTCGAGCACGTCGTCCGGCGTCGCCGCGGCGGCCACGAGCGTGCAGATCGGACGCCCGGCGGCGATGTGCTCGCCGGGGTGCGGGACGTCGCGCAGCCCGCGGCGCAGCCACCCGACGCTGTCGCCCACGACCACGTCCTCGGTGGCGAAGAGCACCGCCTTGCCCGCCGCGCCGGCACACTCGCCCGCGACCTGGGGCAGCTCGCCGGCGCACCCCCGCAGGTGCGCGTCGAAGACGCCGGGCGGGTGGGTTCGAATTGCCTCGATCGCCTCCAGCGAGGCGGTGGGACGCGGGTTGACCTCGATCGTCCACGCGCGCTCGCCGTCCCAGACGAAGTCGACGCCGAACAGCCCTCGCAGGCCGAACGCCGCGGCCAGGCACGAGCAGATCGCGCGCGCCTGGCCCAGCAGGTCGTCGCGCTCGCCGGCGGGCAGGCGCGGGGGGACGACGTTCCCGCACCAGCGGTGGCCGCGCACGCCGAACGCCCAGCGTCCGACGAGCTGCTCGGTGAGGCCGAGCACGACGGCATCGACCCCGGCGCCCACCGCCGCCGCCGAGCACGCGATCCCGTCGATGCGCTCCTGCACGACCGCGCCGGCCGGCAGCGCGCCGCCCCGCCAGGGGCGTACGCGCGTGCCGCCCCCGCCGCGCAACGGCTTGCGCAGCCAGCGGACCGACCGATCGTCGGGCGCCGCGGCGAAGGTGCGCGGATACGCGAGGCCCGCGTCGCGCAGCGCCACCGCCAGCCGTTGCGGGTCGCGCACGGCGCGCAGCGTCTGGGGCCCGTTGCCCAGCAGCGCGTGGTGCTCGGCCAGGCGCGCGACGAGCGCCGGATGGTTCTCGAAGCTCGCCCCGTAGACGACACCGCGCGCCGGCACCTGCACCGCGGCATCGACCAGCGCGGTCAGGCTGCCGCCGGGCGCCGCCACGACGCGCGCCCCGCTGCGCCGCAGGTCGAGGTCGCCGAACAGATCGAACGCGGCCACCGGATGACCATCGCGCATCGCCAGATCAGCGAGCATGCGCGCGCTCAGAGCAATCAGGAGAAGTGGCTCGCCCGGTGCGACGCCGTCAGACGATACCTTCGAGCAGCGCGACGAACAGGGTCGCTGTCACCAGATCGGCGGTGGTCCCCGGGTTCAGCGCGTTGCCCGGCTCGCGCAGCGAGGCGTCGAAGCTCCGCAGGGCTTCGTGCCCCGCCGCGGTGCGCACCCCTCCGGCGCGCAGGACGTCGCGGGCCTGCGCCGACACCCGTCCCGCCGCCTCGGCGCCGCGCTTGCGCGCGATGAGGGTGTCCGGCGCGGCGGCGAGCAACCGCAGGTGCAGCTCGACGATCGCCTCGCGCTCGGCGAGCCCGTCACCCAGCGCGGCCTCGAGCGCCGGGACCCCGGTCTCGAAGGTCAGGGCGAAGTCGGTCACGTACTCCGCGGCGATCGAGTCGCGCGCGGCGGCGGTGGCCATCGCCTCGCGCAGGCCCACCGCCGGCTCGGAGCGCACGTCGTGCTCGACGCGCTCGCTCAGCCCGCCGGCCCCCGCGAGGCGGATGGCGGCGTAGGCGGCCCGGGCGTCGGCCACGTCGAGGGCGGCCAGCGTCGCCGCCAGCCGCTCGCGCAGCGGCCCGCCCGCGAGCGCCGCCCGGGCCAGCGGCGCGAGCAGCAGGGCGATCCCGAGATTCGTGTTCGCCGGCGCCGCGCGACGCGAGGCCTGCACGACGGCCAGGACCGTGTCGCCCACCCCGCGCTCACTGGCCCGCGCCAGCTCAGGGCCGACCGCGATCGCGCTGCGCACCATGTCCTCGTAGGTGGTGTCGTGGAAGTCATGGCGGGGCGTGATGTTGCCCGGCTTCTCGGCGCTGACCTCCAGCACGCAGGCCAGCTGCGCGGCACCGGCGACGGCTTCGGGGGTACGAACGGTCGCAGCGCGGACACGTGCGGAGGACCGCTCGCCGCGCGCTTGACCCCTCTCGGCGCCAGAAGTTAGAGTCGCCGGCCGGTTCCCTGACTTCTCAGGCACCCGACAACGATATGGAGGACGGGTCATGGCCGCTGCGTTCATGGTTGGAGAGTCGCTCGTCGGCGAGGGCAACGAGGTCGCCCACATCGACCTCCTCATCGGCTCCAAGAGCGGGCCGGTCGGCGAAGCGTTCGCGAACTCGCTCGTCAACCAGAAGGAGGGTCACACGAACCTCCTGGCGGTCGTGACGCCCAACCTTCCGTGCAAGCCCGACACGATCATCGCCAACAAGGTCACGATGAAGGGCGCGACGCAGGCCGTGCAGATGTTCGGCCCCGCCCAGGCGGCGGTGTCGCGCGCCGTCGTCCACGCGGTGCGCGACGGGATCATCCCCGAGGGCGACGTCGACGACCTCTGCCTCATCGTCGGCGTCTTCATCCACTGGGAAGCCACGGATGACAAGAAGATCTTCGACTACAACTACCAGGCGACCAGGGAATCGATCGAGCGCGCGCTGAAGGGCGAGCCGAGCGTGAGCGCGGTCGCCGACTCGGCCGAGGCGGCCCGCCATCCGTTCGCGGGCGGCGTGGAGGACTGACCCGCCACGCCCGAGCCACTCGCCGCGGCAGGCCGGCTCGCCGGCCTGCGCGCTGTCGTGACCGGAGCGAGCAGCGGGATCGGCCGTGCCATCGCCGAGGCGTTCGCCGGGCAGGGCGCGACGGTCCTGCTGACGCACCGCGCGTCGCCTGAGCGCGCCCGCGAGGTCGCCGACGCGATCGCCGGGCGCGGCGGGCGCGCGCTGGTCGCGCAGGCCGATCTCGGCACGCGCGCGGCCTGCGAGCGCCTGGTGGCGCAGGCGGGCGAGGAGCTCGGCGGCCTCGACGTGTGGGTCAACAACGCGGGCGCCGACGTGCTCACCGGCGAGGCCGCGGCCTGGGAGTGGGAGCGCAAGCTCGACGCGCTGCTGGCGGTCGACCTCAAGGGGACGATCGCCTGCTCCTACGCGGCCGGCGAGGTCATGCGCGAGCAGGAGCGCGGCGGGACCATTCTCAACATGAGCTGGGACCACGTGGCGACCGGCATGGCCGGCGACAACCCCCTGCTCTTCTCCGCCGTCAAGGGCGGCGTCCTGGCCTTCAGCCGGAGCCTCGCGCGCGCCCTGGCCCCCGCCGTGCGCGTCAACGTCCTGTGCCCCGGGTGGATCGAGACGAGCTTCGCCGAGCAGGCCGATCGCGAGTTTCACCGCTCGGTGGCCGAGGCCACCCCGCTCGGGCGGTGGGGCCGGCCGCAGGACGTCGCGGACGCGGCGCTCTACCTCGCCTCGCCCGAGGCCGCGTTCGTCACCGGGCAGGCGATCAACGTCAACGGCGGCGTACTGTAGGCGGAGCAGACCCGCGGACCCGTAAGGAGGGAATGCCGATGGCGCAGACTCAGGAGAAGCTCGAGAAGTACCCGGTCGACGAGATCGAGGGCAAGCTCAAGGAGCACGGCCTCGACGACTGGTACTACGAGGACGGATGGATCCGGCGCAAGTTCAACACCGACGGCTGGCCGAGCACGCTCATGGCCGTCAACACGATCGGGTACCTGTGCGAGGCGGCCTATCACCACGCCGACCTCGCGGTGACGTGGGGCAAGCTGTGGGTCAAGCTCTCCACGCACTCCAGCGGCGGCATCACCGACAAGGACTTCGCCCTGGCCCGCAAGATCGAGGACACCGTGCTCTGGCGCCCCGAGGAGGGCGGCGCGCTCGAGGGCACGCCCAACAAGTTCGTCTTCAGCAAGGGCGGGCGTTAGATAGCCGACCGTTACCTCTTCGTAACCGGCAAGCTCGCGGAGCCCGCGCTGCGCGCGACGCTGCGCCGCGCGGAGCTGCCGTTCGACTACGACGTCGCGGTCATGAAGATCACGGTCGCGGCGCTCATGACCCCGGCCTGGATCGCCAAGCGATTGGAGCTGCCGGAGGGCGTGACCAGGATCATGATCCCCGGCCTGTGCGAGGGCGACACCGGGGTGCTCAGCGAGCAGTTCGGGCTCCCGGCCGAGAAGGGCCCGGCCGACCTCAAGCGGCTGCCCGCCTTCTTCGGCCAGGCCGAGGCGCGCTCGCGCTACGGCGCGCGCGACGTCCGCGTGTTCGCCGAGATCAACAACGTGCCGCGCCTGGACCGCGACCAGATCCTGACGGCGGCGAGCTACTACCGCGACGCCGGCGCCGACGTCGTCGACCTCGGCCTCTCGCTGGACCGCACGTGGCTCGACGAGGGCCCGGCGGTCATCGCCGACCTCAAGGCCCGCGGCTTCACGCTCAGCATCGACACGCTCGACCCCGACGAGATCCTCATGGCCGACGCAGCGGGTGTGGACTACGTCCTCAGCCTCAACGGGGACAACCGCCATGTCGCGGAGCACCTGCGCGCGACGCCGGTGTTGATCCCCGACACGCCCGACGACCTCGACAGCCTCGACGCGACCATCGCCCACCTCCAAGCGCTCGGCAGGCCGTTCCTCGTCGATCCGATCATCGAGCCGATCGGGTCCGGCTTCGCCGCGAGCCTCGGCCGCTACCTCGAGACGCGCCGGCGCCATCCCGACGTCGAGATGCTGATGGGCATCGGCAACCTGACCGAGCTCACCGAGGCCGACACCACCGGGGTGACGGCGATGCTGCTCGGCTTCTGCCAGGAGCTCGGGATCCGCAACGTGCTGACCACGGAGGTCATCGACTGGGCGCGGGGCGCGGTGCGCGAGGCCATCCTGGCGGCTCAGCTCATGCACTTCGCCCAGCAGGAGGGCACGCCGCCCAAGCACGTCGACGGACGGCTGCTCACGATCAAGGACGAGGAGGTCCGCCCCTACACGGAGGCCGAGCTGCGCGAGCTGCACGCGAGCATCACCGACCCCAACATCCGCATCTTCGCCGACGCCGACTGGATCTACGCCTTCAACGCCGAGCGCTTCGTGAAGGGCACCGACATCAACGCGATCTTCGACGAGCTCGGCGTCGACGAGCACACCCATGCCTTCTACCTGGGCAAGGAGCTGATGAAGGCCTCGATCGCCCGTGGGCTGGGCAAGAACTACCGCCAGGAGTCCCCGCTGGACTGGGGCTATCTGACCTTCGACGAGCCGCGCCGCGAGCGCGTGCGGCTCACCGCCCGCGCCACCAAGCCCGATGAGACCGAGGAGGGATCGTGAAGCGAATCCTGCTGCAGCTCGACACCGAGGAGCACCCGAGCCCGTTCGACGCGATCGTGGCCCAGGACGCCGACGTCGACGTCCTGCTCTCCCACGCCAACGTCAAGCCGCAGGACGCGCGCGCGCTGGCGCAGGACGCGTTCTTCACCCGCGGACCGGATGACCTGAAGAACACGGCGATCTGGGTCGGGGGCAAGCAGGTGGCCGCCGCCGAGGAGGTCTTCGCCGAGGTGCAGAAGGCGTTCTTCGGGCCGTTCAAGGTGTCGGTGATGCTCGACTCCAACGGCTGCAACACCACGGCGGCGACCACGATCGCGCGCATCGCCAAGGACTACGAGCTCGACGGCAAGCGGGCGGTCGTGCTCGGCCTCGGGTCGGTCGGGCTGCGGTCCGCCGTGCTCCTGCAGGACGAGGGCTGCGAGGTCGTGATGTCCGCGCTGCCGTCCGACCTCTTCGGCGACGAGCGCCCCTATCGCCGCCCCCGCGGCCTGGACGCCGCCGAGAAGCTCGGGTTCGACACGCGCGAGCCGAAGGATCGCTCCGAGCTCGAGGACACCCTCGACGGAGCGCAGATCGCCCTCGCGGCAGGACCGGCGGGCATCGAGGTGCTGCGCGAGGACTTCTGGTGCAAGCACCCGAGCCTCGAGCTGCTGGCCGACTACAACGCGGCCGACCCGCTCGGTCTCGAGGGGACCGAGGCCACCGACGACCTCGTCGACTACGACGGCAAGCTGGTGCTGGGCGCGCTGGCCATCGGCGGGCCGAAGATGAAGGTCCACAAGACCTGCATACGGCGGATGTTCGAGAGCAACGACAAGGTCTTCGACACCGAGACCGTGTACGAGGTCGCCAAGGAGCTCGCTTGAGCCACGGGCCGCGGGTCGCCGGCATCGACCCGGGGACCGTCTCGTTCGACGTCTGCGCGCTCGACGACGGCGAGGTCGTCCTCGAGCGCAGCTTCGCCACCACCGATGTCGGTCTCGATCCCGCTCCCCTGGTGGCGCTGCTCGTGGACCACGGCCCGTTCGAGCTCGTGCTCGGCCCGGCCGGCTACGGGCTGCCGCTCGTGCCCGGCGACCAGGTCGGCGAGCGCGAGCTCGCGCTCATCGTCCTGCTGCGCGAGGACGAGCCGGGCGGACGCGTCGGCGTCGGCGGGATGCGCGCCACCGTGCGCGCGCTCATCGCCGCCGGGCTGCCGCTGGTCTTCGGCCCGGGAGCGATCCACCTGCCCACGATCCCGGCCTACCGCAAGTGGAACCGCATCGACCTCGGGACTGCGGACAAGGTCGCGAGCGTCGCGCTGTGCATCGTCGATCAGGCGCGCCGGCTCGCCATCGGGTTCGCCGAGACCTCGTTCGTCATGCTCGAGCTCGGCGGTGGCTTCAGCGCGGCGGTGGCCGTCGACGGCGGGCGGATCGTCGACGGGCTCGGAGGCTCGGCCGGACCCATCGGGGCGCGGGCGTGCGGCGCGCTCGACGCCGAGGTGGCCTACCTCCTCGGCGCCGCGCTGTCCAAGCGCACCGTGTTCAGCGGCGGCGCGCTCGATCCGCGCGGCGAGCTCGATCTCTCCACGGGGCTGGCGCAGCTGCGGCGCGACCCGCGCCACCGCGACGGCTGGCTGGCGCTGGAGGAGGGCGCGGCGAAGGCGGCGCTCGCGCTGACCGCCAGCGCACCCGCGCCACGCGAGATCCTCGTCGCGGGGCGCCTCGCGCGGGTGCCGGGCGTCATCGAGGCGCTCGGCGAGCGCCTCGCGGGCGTCGCGCCGGTGCGGGCGGTGGCGGGGATCGGCGCGGGTGCCAGCGCCGCCGCGCACGGCGCGGCGGTCATGGCCGACGGCCTGGCGGGCGGCCGCTACGCGGCCCTTGTCGACCGCCTGGGCGTGGCCGAGGCGAGCGGGTCCGCGCTCGACCACCTCAGGGTGCACGGCGCCGAGGACATCCGCCTGCGCTGATCAGGCGCCGGCGTCGAGCCACTCGCGCATCGAGGTGTGATGCGCGACGTGCTCCCCCGCGCCGAGCTCGCGGCGCAGCTCGCCGAGCAGCCCGAAGCGCTCGGCGACGACGTTGTGCTGATGGATCGTCTCGAGGTTCTCCTGGCGTGAGGACACGAAGGCGTCGTCGCCCAGGCGCTCGAAGCGCTCGATCGCGCCCTGGACCGCCTCGCGCACGCAGTCCTCGACGAAGCGCGGGCGGCGGTGGGCCTTCTCGACGACCGCGCCCTCGTCGGAGCGCTTCATCAGCTCGTAGATCTCGCTCGACATCGAGTTCTCGACGATCGCGAGCAACTGCGCGGCGTCCACGTCGATCACGCAGCCCTCGGGCAGCCCGAGGTGAAGCGTCCCGAGGCCGCGCTGGTTGTGGGTGGCCACCGGGACGGCCTCGAAGACGCGCTCGATCTCGTCGCTGGTGAAGCCGTCGGCGACCAGCCGCTCGCGCGCGCGGCCCGCGACCAGGCCCTGCGCGCACGGGCACGCGGTCATCCCCTGCGCCGTCACCCCCACCAGGCGGCGCGTCCCGTGCTCGGAGGCCACCGCGGCGCCATGCAGGGTGTAGATCTCCTGCGTCGCTATCCCCGAGACCGGCGCGGGCTTGTGCTCGGGATAGCGCGCCGCGATCGTCACCTCGGCGCGCCGGGCGCCCTGGCGCTCGCGGACCTGCTCGGCCATGTGCTGGGCCAGCTGCTCGGCCTTGAACCCGCTCTCGCCCAGCACGACCTCGCCGATGACGTCGTTGACGACCTCCTCGAAGCGCGACATGTGCGCGCCCTTCTGCTCGGGGCCGAGATCGACGAAGCAGTCAAGCCGGGCGTAATAGAGCTGCTCGGCGCCCGCGGGGCCGATCCGGATCACCTTCTCGACGTTGCCCACGCCCACCCGCGAGAGCGACACCTGGATGGCCGGCGCCGAGGCCTGCACGTCGGGCAACCGCGAGACGGGCGTCCGCTGCATCGCCTGCGGAGGCTACCGAGCCCAGAGCTCACCCGGACCGGGTGAGGGGCGCTCACCCGGACGACGACAAGACTCTGGCTGCGGATCCATGTGACAGGAGGTGGACGATGGCGATCGACACTCTGATGGTGCTCGTTGGGGTCTACGACAGCGTCGAGGACGCCCAGGCCGACTATCAGCTCGTGCACGACCTCCATACCGAGGCGGACCTCATCGACGGCTACGACGCCGCGGTCGTCGAGCGCCGCGACGATGGCAAGGTCAAGATCGTCAAGAAGCACGAGACGCCCACGCGGGTCGGCGGCGTGCTCGGTGGCGGGATCGGGCTGGCCACCGGGCTGGTGGTCGTGCTCTTCCCGTTCGCGGCCGTCGGCGGCGGCCTGCTGGCGAGCACGACCGCGGGCGGCGCGATCCTCGGCGCCGTCGCCGGCCACGCGGCGGCGGGGATGAGCCGCCACGATCTCAAGGACCTCGGCGAGCACCTTGATGCCGGCACAGCCGGCCTCGTCGTCGTCGCCGTCTCGGACATGGGCGCCAAGGTCGAGCGGGCGATGAAGCGCGCGGCCAAGCTCGAGCAGAAGGAGCTGAAGGCGGACACGGCCGAGATCGAGCACGACGCCGCGTCGGCGAGCCAGGGCACCACCCAGGGCCCGTAAGATCGGCGGGCCGCGGCCTGACGCGGCACGGCACCCCCCGGAAGGATCGCAGGTGCCTAGGCGTCTGGGTGGGTGACGGGCCGGTCCCCCCAGGGCATCACCCACCGATGGCGTACGAAGCCGAGGCATAGGACGTGCTTGCGGACGCGCACGCATTCTGGCTGCGCGCGCCGGGGCGCGGGGAGATCCGGCCGGTGTCCCTGCCCGAGCCTGGACGCGGCGATGTGGTGGTCCGCACGGTGCGCTCCGGCGTCAGCCGCGGCACCGAGACGCTCGTCTTCCGCGGCGGCGTGCCGGAGAGCCAGTACGCCGCGATGCGCGCGCCCTTCCAGGAAGGGGACTTCCCGGGGCCGGTCAAGTACGGCTATCTGAATGTGGGCGCCGTCGAGCACGGGCCGGCGGAATTGCGCGGCCGCACGGTGTTCTGCCTGTATCCGCACCAGACGGCCTACGTCGTCCCGGCGGACGCGGTGTTCGTCGTCCCCGACGACGTGCCGCTCACGCGCGCCGTGCTGGCCGGCACCGTCGAGACCGCCGTCAACGCGCTGTGGGATGCGCCGCCGCTGCTCGGAGACCGCGTCGCCGTCGTCGGGGCCGGCATGGTCGGCTGCTGCGTCGCGCGCCTGCTGGCCCGCTTCCCCGCGCTGCACGTCACGCTCGTCGACGTCGACGCCTCACGGGCCGAGGTGGCGGCCGCGCTCGGCGCAGGCTTCGCGCCCCCCGGCGAGGCCCGCGGCGCGTGCGACCTGGTCGTGCACACCAGCGCGACGTCGGCCGGGCTGCAGTGCTCGCTGGACCTCCTCGCGCCCGAGGGCACGGTGCTCGACCTCAGCTGGTACGGCGACGCCGAGGTGCGGCTGTCGCTGGGCGGCGCCTTTCACGCCGGCCGCCTGGGGCTGCGCGCCAGCCAGGTCGGGACGGTGTCCCCGGCCCGCAGCGCGCGGCGCACGCCCGCCGACCGGCTGGCCCTCGCGCTCGACCTCCTGCGCGACCCGGCCTTCGACGCGCTCGTCACCGGCGAGTCGCGCTTCGACGAGCTGCCCTCCGTCATGGCGCGCCTGGCCGCGGGCAGCCTGCCGGCGCTCTGCCACACGATCACCTACGACGGCGGCTAGGACGTGTTCAGCGTCACCGTCCGCGACCACATGATGATCGCCCACTCCCTGCGCGGCGCGGTGTTCGGGCCGGCGCAGCGCCTGCACGGCGCGACGTACGTGGTCGATGCCACCTTCCGCGGTGCGGACCTCGACGCCGACGGCATCGTGGTCGACATCGGCCGCGCGGCTGCGGCGCTGCGCGCGGTCCTCAGCGAGCTCGGCTATCGCAATCTCGACGACGAGCCGGCCCTGGCCGGCGCGAACACCACCACCGAGGCGCTCGCGAAGCTCGTCGCGGACCGGCTCGCCGAGCGCGTGGAGGCCGGCGAGCTCGGCGCCCGCGCACGGCACCTCGATGGGCTGGTGGTCACGCTGCACGAGTCCCACGTCGCGTGGGCGAGCTACGAGCGGGCGCTGTGACCGAGGTCCACGTGGTCGTCCCCGAGGGCATCGACGACCCGGCGCGCCCGAGCGGCGGCAACGTCTACGACCGCCGGGTGAGTCGCGAGCTCGCCGCGCTCGGCTGGACGGTGCACCAGCATGCGATCGCCGGCGCGTGGCCGCGCGCGGGCGCCGGCGGACACGCCGCCCTCGCGCGCGCCGTCGCGCGGATCCCGGACGGGGCGATGGCGCTGCTCGACGGCCTGATCGCATCCGCCGCCCCCGAGTCGCTCGTGCCGCACGCGGGCCGGCTGGCGCAGGTCGTGCTCGTCCACATGCCGCTCGGCCATCGCCCGCCGCGCGGCGAGGCGGGCGCGGTCCGCGCGCGCGAGCGCGCCGTCCTCGAGGCCGCCGCGGCCGTGGTCACGACCAGCGGATGGGCGCAGCGCCGGCTCACCGAGCTCTACGGGCTGCCCGCCGAGCGCGTGCACGTGGCCGAGCCCGGCGTCGACCCGGCCGGCCTCGCGCCGGGCACCGCGGCCGGCGACGCGCTGCTCTGCGTCGCCGCGGTGACGCCCGACAAGGGCCACGACGTCCTGCTCGAAGCGCTCGCGACGACGACCGACCTGGGCTGGCGCTGTGCCTGCGTGGGCAGCCTGGACCGCGACCCGGCCTTCGCTGCCGGGGTGCTGCGCGCGGCACGGAAGCGAGGGCTCGGCGAGCGGGTGCGCTTCCCGGGACCGCGGACGGGCCCCGAGCTCGCCCGCGCGTACGCTGCTGCGGACCTGCTCGTGCTCGCCTCGCGCGCCGAGACCTACGGCATGGTCGTCACCGAGGCCCTCGCCCGCGGCCTGCCCGTCCTCGCCGCCGAGGTGGGCGGCGTCACCGAGGCGCTCGGGCACGCGGACGCCGGCACGCGGCCGGGGCTGCTCGTGGCGCCCGGCGACCCGGCGGCGCTCGCCTGCGCGCTGCGCGCCTGGCTCGGCGACCCCGACCTGCGCGGGCGCCTGCGCCGGGCCGCCCGCGAGCGGCGCGCGTCGCTGCGCGGGTGGCCGGCCACCACCTCCGTGCTCGCCGGCGTCCTCACGGGAGCGGCGCGATGACCGCGCCGCCCATTCGCGCCGGCGCGCGATGGCTCGCCCTGCGCGAGCCCGCCGACGCGCCGGCGCGCTCCGCCGAGCTCGTGCGGCGCCTTCGGGCCGTCCTCCCCGCGACCGGCCCCCTCGTCATCCACGATCTCGGTGCCGGCAGCGGCGCGATGGGCCGCTGGCTGGCGCCGCGGCTGCCCGGCGCCCAGCACTGGGTCCTGCACGACCGCGACGCGAACCTGCTGGAGCTGGCCGTCGCCGACCCCCCGGGCCCCGCCGCGGACGGGAGCGCGGTCACCGTCGAGGCGCGGCGATCGGACATCGCCCGGCTGGCGCCCGGCGTTCTCGACGACGCGAGCCTGATCGTCGCCTCGGCGCTGCTCGACATGCTGACGGCCGACGAGTTGAGCGCGATGCTCGGCGCCTGTACGGCCCGTGGCCGCCCCGTGCTGCTGGCGCTCACGGTCGTCGGCCGGTTCGCGCTGAGCCCGGCCGATCCCCTGGACGGGCGCGTGATGGCCGCCTTCAACGCCCACCAGCGCCGCGCGACGGCGCGGGGCCGCCTGCTCGGCCCGGACGCCGTCGGCACCGCGGCGCGGCAGCTGCGCCGGACGGGCGCCGAGGTCCACCTGCGGCCGAGCCCCTGGCGCCTGGACGGCGCCCACGCCGAGCTGACGGCCGCGTGGCTCACCGGCTCCGTCGACGCCGCCTGTGAGCAGGAGCCCGCGCTCGCGGGTGAGGCCCGCCCCTACCGCGACCGGCGCCTGGCGCAGGCGGCCGCCGGAGCGCTCGCGGTCACGCTCGAGCATGCCGACCTACTGGCGGTGCCATGACGACGGCCGCCGTCGCGGCGCGCGCGACCACCACCGTCCGCCCGGCGGTGTGGAAATGGGCGCGCCTCGCCGCCGCCGCCGCGACGATCGGCGTGCTCGTCTGGCGGCTGGGCGCCGGCCCCTTCCTCGACGGCCTGCGCACGGTCGACGGTTTGGCGCTGGCCGCCGCGGCCGGGCTCGGCGCGCTGACCACGGTGTGCTGCGCCTGGCGCTGGAGGATCGTCGCCCGCGGCCTCGGCGTCGACCTGCCGCTGGGCACGGCGGTGGCCGCCTACTACCGCTCGATCTTCCTCAACGTCACGCTGCCGGGCGGGGTGGTGGGCGACGTCCACCGCGGGATCAGCCACGGCCGCGAGACGAGCGACGTCGGCCGCGGGCTGCGCGCAGTGGCGTGGGAGCGCTCCGCCGGACAGGTCGTGCAGGCCGTCCTCACCGTCGCCGTGCTCCTCGTGGCGCCCTCCCCCGTGCGCTCGGCCATGCCGCTCGTCGCCCTCGCCCTCCTCGTCGCAGCGGCCGGCCTCGCGCTCGCGGCGCGCGTGCGGCCGGCGGTCGGGTCGCGATGGGCGCGGCTGCGCGGGGCCGCGGCGCGCGACGTGCGCGACGGCCTGCTGGCCGCGCGCGCGTGGCCGGCCATCGCGCTCGCGTCGGCCCTCGTCGTCGCGGGCCACGCCGCCACGTTCCTGATCGCCGCGCGGACGGCCGGGGCCACCGCGCCGCTGTCCGAGATGCTGCCCCTCGCGCTGCTGGTGATGCTGGCCGCGGCGCTGCCCAACGTCGGCGGGTGGGGCCCGCGCGAGGGCGTGACGGCCTGGGCCTTCGCCGCCGCCGGCCTGGGGGCATCACGCGGGGTGGCCACCGCGGTCGTCTATGGCGTGATGGTCTTCGCCGCCAGCCTGCCGGGCGCCGCCGTCCTGGTGGCCGCCTGGCTGCGGCGCACCCGGTCGGCGCCGTGGCTCGCGCGGCCCCTCGCCGGCGGGGAGGGCGGGCCGCGTGCCTGACCGCCCCTACACCCTGCTGAGCTGCAGCGTGTCGCTCGACGGGTACCTCGGCGACCAGACGCCGCGCCTGGCGCTGTCCAACGCGGCGGACTTCGACCGCGTCGACGAGGTGCGCGCCTCGTGTGACGCGATCATGGTCGGCGCAGTGACCGTGCGCACCGACAACCCGCGGCTGCTCGTGCGCTCGCAGGCCCGCCGCGAACGGCGCACGGAGCGCGGGCTCGCCCCCTCTCCGATGAAGATCACGGTCACCAACCGCGTGGACCTCGACGCGCGCTCGGACTTCTTCACCACCGGCGAGGCCGAGAAGCTGGTCTACACCCCGAGCCTGCGGGTGGCCGACGCCCGCGCGCGGCTGGGGCCGGTGGCGACGATCGTCGACGGCGGGGAGCGCGTGCGGATGCGCCGGCTCAGCGAGGACCTCGCCGACCGGGGCGTCGGGCGCCTCATGGTCGAGGGTGGCGGCATCGTCCACACCCAGTTCCTGGCCGACGACCTCGCCGACGAGCTGCAGCTCGTGGTGGCGCCGTTCTTCGTCGGCGACTCGAGCGCCCCGCGCTTCGTGAGCGACGGGCGCTTCCCGTGGAACGTGGGGCGGCGCGCGACGCTCGCCGAGGTGCGCCAGATCGGCGACGTGGTGCTGCTGCGCTACGCGCTCTCGCGCCGCTTCCGGGAGGACTGACGAGCGCTCTCCCGGCGCCCTCGGCGGCCACCCCGGGCGGCCGCGCGCTCGCGGCCACCGGGCCGGTGGACGCCGGGCCGGCGCAACCGTGGCTGGCCGGCCTCGAAGGCGTCCGGGGCCTGGCGGCGCTCTACGTGGTGGTGAACCACGTCTTCCTGCGCGCCTTCCCCGGCTACCCGGTCGACCGCGCGCCGCTCTGGGCGGGCTGGTTCATCTACGGACGCTTCGCCGTCGTCGTGTTCATCGTGCTCTCCGGCTTCTCGCTGGGCCTGTCGCCGGCCCGCCGCGCCTGGCGACTCGACGGGGTCCGGCGCTACGCGCGCCGGCGCGCCCTGCGCATCCTGCCGGCCTACTACGCCGCCCTGGCCTTCAGCCTCGCGGTGGCGTGGCTCGTCGTCGCGCCGCCGGGCCAGGGCGCGCCCGACGCGAAGTCGGTCGTCGTCAACGGCCTGCTGGTGCAGAACCTGGTTGCCGCGCCGACCCCCGACCGGTCGTTCTGGTCGATCGCCGTCGAGGCCCAGCTCTATGTCGCCTTCCCGCTGTTGCTGTTGCTGGTGCGCCGGTGGGGCGCCGTCGTCATGGTCGCCGCCGTGACGCTGATGGTGGCGACGGTGGGGCTCCTGGCCCCGTACGACTCGGGCCTCGATGTCTTCGTCGTCCAGTCGCCGCCCGACCTGGCGGCCCTGTTCGCGCTCGGCGTCCTGACCGCCGCCATCGCGGGCGCGAGCGCGGCCCGCCGGGCGTGGCCGTGGGCGTGGCTCGCGCTCGCCGCCGCGGCGCCCGTGCTCGCGGTCATCGCGTGGCGCGGCTCGGTGTGGACGCTCGGCCACCTGCTGTGGGTCGACCTCGCGCTCGGCCCGGCCATCGCGTGCCTCCTCGCCGGCCTGGCCACCGGCCGTCCGGCCCCGCTCGTGCGCCTGCTCGAGGCGCGGCCGATCCGCGCCCTCGGCGCGTCGTCCTACAGCCTGTACCTGACGCATGGCCCGATCGTGGTCGTCGTCTACGAGAGGCTCGTGGCCGGTCGCGTCCGCCAGGGCGTCCCCGCCTTCCTGGTCTCATTGGCTGTGGTGCTGCCGCTCACGATCGCCTTCGCGCGGGGCTTCGCGTCGGTCTTCGAGAGCCCGTTCCGGCAGCGTCGCGGCCGGGTCGAACAGGTCGGTCAGGTCGCTGATCGCCTCGAGCCCGTCGCGGGGCGGGCCGGGCGCGCCGCACGCGTCGTGGCCGGGACCCGTCGGCGTCGCGTGGTCGAACGCGTGATTGCGCGAAGCCAGCGTGGGCAGGCCGTGCAGGCGCTCGATGAGCTTGAGCGTCGAGACGTGGTCGGCGGGCCGGCGTGAGGCGACGACGCCCCGGCGGCGCAGCAACGGCGAGATCACCCAGAGCGCCACGCGGATGCCCAGTCCGTATGCGTCGACTCGCGGTGGCGCGACGTGGTCGAAGAAGCCGCCGTGCTCGTCGTAGGTCAGCAGGAACGCGGAGCGGGGATAGAGCGGTGACGCGCGCAGCGCGCCTATGGCCTGCTGGTGAAGGCGCATCCCGGCCGACACGTCGTAGGGCGCGTGCTCGTCGAGGTGCTGCGCGTGACTGGGGATGAGCCACGAGACCGCGGGCAGCGTGCCGGCCGCGCAGTCGAGCAGGTACTCGTCGTAGGTGCCAGACGTCCGCAGGTCGTCCGCCCAACGGCTCCAGAGCCACGCGACGTTATCGACGTCGCTCGTGACGACGTCGTCCAGGCCGCCGCGGTTGTAGATCCTCCACGTCACTCCCGCCTCGTCGAGGAGGTCGAGGATGATGGGCCACTGCACCGAGTCGAAGATCTCAAAGCAGCAATAGCCGTTGCTCGTGATGCCGCCCGAGGTCCCCGACATCAGGTAGAAGCGGTTGGGGAGGGTCGGGCCGAGGACCGAGCAGAAGTAGTTCGCGCACAGCGCGGCATCGGGAGCGTCGAGAAGCGAGTAATAGAACGGCAGCTCGTCCGCGGTGTAGTAGCCGAGCGCGGCCTCACCCGAGCTCCTGAAGAAGCCGTCCATCCGACCGCCGTTGCACTGGAGGTGCGCGGAGGCCCATGAGTGCGCGGGGTCGGCGCTGCGCCGCGCGGTCTGGTGGAAGACCGAGCGCGCGCGGCCCGCCCCATCGGGCTGCGAGAAGCCGGGCGGCGGCCCGAAGCCCCGGCGCTGCACCGCGGGCGCGTACCCGTAGTAGCTGTCGAACGAGCGGTTCTCCTGACAGGAGATCACGATGGTGTGGATCGCGGGGTCGCCGCGCCGCCCGCCCCGGCGCGCGCGGGCGGCCGCCGTCGCCCACACCGATCCGCTCAGCACCGCCACGCCCGTCGCGCTGGAGCGCTCCATCAGGGCCCTGCGCGTGAACCGCGCAGCCAACTCAGCCGCTCGCCGGCGACGGGCCGAACGCGGTGAGGAAGCGATCGCGGAACGAGGCCATCGGCCACACCGGCGCCAGCGGGCTCGGCCGCAGACCGTCCTGCCAGCCCCATCCCGCGATCTGCGCCATCACCTTCGGGTCGCGGGCGACGATCGAGATCGGCACGTCGTGGCTGGCCCCCTGGCCGCTGACGATCGTCGCGGGCTGGTGGTCGCCCAGGAGCACGACCACGAGCTTGTCGTCGCCGTAGTGCTGCACGAACGAGACGATGGTGCTCATCGTGTACTGGATCGAATGGCCGTAGGCGGCGCGGGCGCGATCGGCGTCGCCGAAGAGCCTGGCCCGCGTGGACTCCTCCACCGGGACGCGATCGAAGATCGAGCCGTCGCCGACCGCGTCCCAGGGGATGAGCCGGGGGATGCGCGTCCACGGCGCGTGACTGGAGATGAGGTCGACCTCGGCGAAGAGCGGGGGTCGGTGGCGCTTGGCGAGCTCGAGGCGCTGCAGGGCCGAGAGGACGTACTGGTCGGGCATCGGAGGCAGGCCGAAGCCCGGTCCGCGGTAGCCGACGTTGCGGCGGTCGTAGACCTTGTCGTAGTGGTAGAAGCCCGAGCCCTCCGGCCACGTCCGCTTGTTGGCCGGGTCGTCGACGACCGCCCGCCAGCCGGCGCGCTTGAACGCGCCGCTCAGGGTGAGGCGGTCGCTCTTGACGAGCTGGTCGTAGCCGCGCTGCGTGCCGATCCTGATCCCCGACTGCAGGGTCGAGTGCGCCAGCCAGCTGAGCCCGCCGAAGGTCGACGAGCTCAGGAAGGCGCTGCGCGACGAGAAGCCACCCGATCGCAGCTGCGCGGTGCCCTGGTCGAGGACGGCATCGACCCCGGGCGAGAACGACGAGCCCTGCACCGCGACCTGCCCGTAGCTCTCGACGAAGACGAGCAGCACGTCCTTGCCGCGCAGGCCGGTCAGCAGCTGGTCGCCGGGAGTGGCGCGAAAGCGATCGCGCGGGATCTCGCGGGCGAGGACCTGTTGAGCGTGCAGGCCCGTCCGGACGGCCTGCACCTCGTGGACGGCGAGCGTGGCGGCGCTGGTGGAGGCGACGGGCGCGCCGATGACCCGCAGGACGACCCAGGCGAGGCCGAGCACCGCGGCGGCCCGCAGGGCCCAGTCGCGGTGGCCGGCCGCGACGCGCGTGAGCCGCACCAGCGCCATGACCGGAAGGGCGAGGAGCGCGACCAGGAGCACGGCGATGGCGGCGACGGCGACGTTCGCGCTCGACCGCCCGATCGCGTCGCGCAGCGTCTCGATCCCGATGCCCACGTAGCTCGAGTCCGAGACCGGGTCGAACGGGCGGTCGAAGGCCGTGATGAACCCCAGGTCGAGGACCTTCACCACCATGAGCGCCGCGAGCGCCGCTCCGGCGACGACGGCCAGCGCGCGGCGCGGGCTGGCGGGGAGCACGACGGCCAGGCCGACGACGACGAGCAGCTCGAGGGGCAGCCGCGCGAACGCGCCGACGGTGAGGCGGCTCGGCTGGTTGGGAGCGACCAGCGCGGCCCAGACGAGCAGCAGGGCGAGCCCCGTGACCGCCACGGCGATGCCCGTGCGCAGCCGCCCGGGCTCGCGCGGGGCGACGTCACCCGCCGGCGCCGCGTCGCCGACAGCGCCCCGATGGCGGCGCAGCCACCACACGCATTCGCCGACGGAGGCCGCCAGCGCCGCCAGCGCGCCGAGCAGCAGCACCTGCGTGACGCCCCGCGGCAGCACGTCGGCGGCCGCCACCGTCAGCACGATCCCCTGCGTCGCGGCGACGAGCCTGCGCCAGCGGCGTGGCGGCAACGGCGCGCGCATCCAGGGCAGCAGCCATTCGCCGGCTCCGAACAGGTAGCGCGCCGCGCCGATCGCGAGCACCCACGCACCGTGCGCGGGGGCGACGTAGACGCTGAGCGCCAGGATCAGGAACGCGTCGGCCTCGCCGTCGAAGCGCGCGCCCAGGCCGGTCGCCGTCCCGGTGCGCCGCGCCGTCCACCCGTCGGCGGCGTCCAGCGCGAGCGCGAGGGCGGCGAGCGCGACGAGCAGCGCGACCGGTGTGTCGCGCGCCAGCGAGTCGGCGGCCAGCGCGGCGACGCCGACGGCGAGCGTGGCCCGCGCGAGCGTCAGCCACGACGCCGGCCGGAGCCCCTCGCCGGGGCGGCGCGCAAGGCCGCGCGCCAGTGCCGCGGCCATGATCACCGCACAGACGAGGCCCGCGATCCATCCGGCGGCGCCGAGCCCGGGGCCCGCCGCCAGGACGGCGAGCAGCAGGACCTGGGCGATGAGCCCGATCGCCGGGCCCGCCTGACTGGCTCGCACCTTGCCTCCGAGGTCGTGAGTACGTCGAGGACTGACATTAATTCGGACGCTCGCACGCGGTCGTACCTTCCCGCGCCGGCTGCGACAAGATCCGCAGGCGATGGCGCCGGCTGCAGCAGGGCCATGAGGCAGGACGACCGCGCGCCGTACGAGCGGGCCCTGCAGCGCGCGCGCGTGGCGGCCTTCGCCCCCGGCGAGTTCGTCGGGCAGGAGGGCTTCATGACCGCAGGCGAGATCCGGGCCCTCGCGCTGCGAGCCGGCATCGGCCCGGCCGTCACGGTGCTGGACGTCTGCTGCGGTATCGGCGGCCCCGGGCGGTGGCTCACGCAGCAGCTGGGCTGCGCCTACCTGGGCGTCGACGCCAGCGCGAGCGCCGTCGCCATCGCCCGCGAGCGCGCCGGCGACCTGCCGTGCCGCTTCACGACCGCGCACGTCCCTCCCCTCCCGCCCGGCGCCTTCGACGTCGTGCTCGTGCTCGAGACGATGCTCGCCTTCGAGGACAAGGACGCTTTGATCGGCGAGGTGGCGGCGACGCTGCGCCCGGGCGGGCGGTTCGCCTTCACGCTCGAGGAGGGGGCGCCGCTCACGGCGTCCGAGCGCGCGGCGATGCCCGACGCCGACACGGTCTGGCTGACCCCGCTGCGCGAGATCGCCGCGGGCCTGGAGCGCGCCGGGCTCGTCGTCGCCCACCAGGAGGACCACAGCGCGGCGCACCGGGCGACGGCGCAGGCGCTGGCGAGCGCCTTCGCCGCCGACGCCGAGGAGATCGCCGCGCAGATCGGCCGCCGGGCGCTCGACGAGCTGCTCGCGGCCCACCGGCTGTGGATCGACTGGCTGGGCGCGGGCCGCGTACGCAAGCTCGCGCTGGTGGCGGTCCGCGCCTGAGCGCGGGAGCCGCCGCTCGCAGCCGCCCCGCCGTTTAGGATCACTGGTCCCCGAGCGCGTCGCGCGGCGCGCGAGTCAGTGGCGGATCATGTTGAGCGACCACCTTCCGGCCCTCCTGGTCGCCGACCTCGTCGGCGCGGTGACGCTGTGGAAGGCCGCCCGTGGCGGCGCGCGGTACCCGTTGGCCTGGTCGCTGGGCGCGTGGGCGGCCACCGCGGCCTTCTCCACCGGGCTCATCCCCCTGCAGACGACGATCGCCATCGCCGGCGTGACCATGATCATCGGGGTCGGCCTGCTCACCCCGCTCGTCGGCGTGATCGCGGCGGCCGTGCTGCTCGTCACCCCGGTCCTCGCCCTCCAGCAGCTGTACGGGCGCTGCCGGCGAGCCATCGCCGCGCGCGCCCCGCGGGCGTGACCTGAGCCGCTCACGTCCCCGGGTCTCGTCGCCAGCGCTCCGCGAGCACGACGACCTCGGCGAGGTCGTGCCGGACGCCGGGCGGCTCGACTCCGGGCACGACGCCGTTGACGGTGATGTCGCGCGCACGCAGCGCCTCGACGAGGTCCGCGGGGATGGCCTCGCAGCCGGAGGCGTCGATGATCGCGCCCCCCCGGCGCAGCCGGCGCGCCGCATGGCGATCGACGACGCAGGCCCCGTGCATGGCGGTATGCACGACGAGGTCGGCGCCGAGGAAGGCCGCGGCCGTCTCGGTGAACAGTCGCTCGACGTCGAGCTCGTCGGTGATGTCGGCCCGGATGGCGATCGCCGCGCCATCGGCGGCGAGGATCTCGGCGACCGCGGCCTCGGCCTGCCCCTGCTCGCGCAGGTAGACGACCACGACCGCGTAGCCCCGGCGCGCGAGGGCGCGCGCGATCTCGCGGCCGGGCCCGCACGACCCGCACGTGACGATGGCCACCGCGTCGTTGCCCGGGGCGCTGTCCACGCCGAGGACGCTGACCGCTGCGGCCCGTTTTCGCGCCGGGGGACACCCGGGCGGCCACCCGGGTCGTCTACCCTTGGCTGCGACCTATGGCCGCGCGCCGTTCCCCTGTGCTGCTGGGGCGAGCCAGCGAGCGCCAGGCGCTCGACGGGCTGCTGGAGAACGTCCGGGGCGGGCAGAGCGCCGTGCTCGTCGTCCGCGGCGAGGCGGGCGTCGGCAAGACGGCCCTTCTGCACCACTGCGCCCGGCAGGCGTCGGGCTTCCGCGTCGCCCGGGTCGCCGGCGTCGAGTCCGAGATGGAGCTGCCGTTCGCCGGCCTGCATCAGCTCTGCGCCCCGATGCTCGAGCGAGTCGACGCTCTGCCCGAGCCCCAGCGGGCGGCCCTCTGCGTTGCGCTGGGGCTCGCCTCCGGCCCTGCCCCCGACCGCTTCCTGGTCGCGCTGGCCACGCTCAGCCTGCTGGCCGAGGTGGCCTCCCAGCGGCCCCTGCTCTGCCTGGTCGACGACGCCCAGTGGCTCGATGCCGCCTCCGCCCAGGTCCTCGGCTTCGTCGCGCGACGGTTGCTGGCCGAATCGGTGGCGACCGTGTTCGCGGTTCGCAGCCCGGCCGACGAGCGCGAGTGGGCGGACCTGCCGGCGCTGACGCTCACCGGCCTCCCCGACGACGACGCGCGCGCCCTGCTGGCCACCGTCATCCCGGGGCCGCTCGACGCGCGCATCCGCGACCGGCTCGTGGCCGAGACGCGCGGCAACCCGCTGGCCATCCTGGAGCTGCCGCGGGCGCTGACCGCCGCCCAGCTGCCCGGTGGCGTCGGTCCGGAGGGCGCCCACGCGCTGCCGGGGCGCATCGAGGAGAGCTTCCTGCGACGCCTGCAGACCCTCCCCGAGGAGGCCCGCCTGCTGCTGCTGGTGGCGGCGGCCGACCCGGTCGACGACCCGCTGCTCGTGTGGCGCGCGGCCGACCGACTGGGCATCGGCTCCGCGGCCGCGGCCGCCGACGCGACGGACGGGCTGATGACGATCGGCGAGCGGGTGATGTTCCGCCACCCGCTGGTCCGGTCGGCGGTCTACCGCTCCGCCACCGTCCAGCAGCGGCGGGCGGTGCACCTGGCGCTGGCCGAGGCGACTGATGCGCAGGCCGACCCCGACCGTCGAGCGTGGCACCTGGCGCAGGCGTGCACGGCCCCGGACGAGGCGGTCGCCATGGAGCTCGAGCGCTCGGCGGCGCGGGCTCAGGCGCGTGGTGGCCTCGGCGCCGCCGCGGCCTTCCTGGAGCGGGGCGCGACGCTGTCACCCGACCCCGCCCGCCGGGCCGCGCGCCTGCTGGCGGCGGCCGGCGCCAAGCGCGAGGCCGGCGCGCTCGACGCCGCCCTGAGGTTGCTCAGCGCGGTCGACGTGGACGCGCTCGACGACCGCGGGCGCGCCGGCGTCGAGAGGCTTCGCGGCCAGATCGCCTTCGACCAGTTCCGCCCCGACGAGGCGGCGCGCTGCCTGGCGGGCGCCGCGCGGCGGCTCGAACCCGTGGCGGGCGACCTGGCGCGCATGACCTACCTGGAGGCGCTCGGCGCCGCGATGTGGCAGGGCGACCGCGACGGCCCGGCCGGGACGCGGACGATCGCGCAGGCCGCGCTGCGAGCGCCCCGGCCGCGCGAGGCGGTCGCGGCGAGGGACGCGCTGCTCGAGGCGTGCGCCCTCCTGCTGACCCAGGGCCACCGAGCGGCCGCCCCGTCGCTGCGGCGGGCGCGCGAGCTGCTGCTGGAGCCATCCGCCGCGGCAGAGGACCACGACCACTGGCTGTGGTTCGCCGTCACCGGCAACGCCATCACGGTCGCCCAGGAGCTGTGGGACGCCGATGCCTGGCGTGCGCTGACCGTTCGCCACGAGCAGTTCGCGCGCGACACGGGCGCCCTCGTGCAACTGCAGTTCGCGCTCAACATGCTCGCGTGGGTCCGCCTGCTCGCCGGCGAGCTGACGCAGTCCGCGCAGGCGCTGGAAGAGGATCGGATGATCGCCGAGGCGACCGGGAACCCGCCCCTCTCCTTCAGCGAGATGCTCGTCGCGGCCTGGCGCGGACACGAGCCGAAGGCCGCCGGGCTGATCGAGGCGACGATGCGCCGGGCCCCGGCCGGAAGCCGGGTGGCGTGCTACGCGGCCTACGCGAGCGCCGTTCTGCACAACGGCCTCGGGCGCCACGCCGAGGCCCGGGACGCGGCTCGGTCGGCCTTCGAGCGCGACCATCTGGGCTACGGGCCCTACGTCGTGCCCGAGCTGGCCGAGGCGGCGGCCAGGACCGGCGACGCGGAACTGCTGTCGGCGGTGCGCGCATGGCTCGCCGAGCGAACCGCCGTGACGCGCAGCCCGTGGTCGCTGGCGACGGAGGCCCGGGTCCGTGCCCTGGTCGGCGAGGGCGAGGCCGCCGAGGACGCCTATCGCGACGCGATCGACCGCCTGGACCGCACGTGGCTGCGATCGGAGCTCGCCCGCGCGCACCTGCTCTACGGCGAGTGGCTGCGCCGCGAAGGCCGGCGCGTCGATGCGCGCGCGCAGCTGCGCACCGCGCACGAGATGCTCGCCGCCATCGGCATGGAGGGCTTCGCCGAGCGCGCCCGCCGCGAGCTGCTTGCGACCGGCGAGAGGGTGCGCCGCCGCACGCTCGACACGCGCGACGAGCTCACCGGCCAGGAGCGCCAGGTCGCCGAGCTCGCCCGCGACGGCCTCTCCAACCCCGAGATCGGGGGCCGGCTCTTCCTCAGCTCCCGCACGGTCGAATGGCATCTGGGCAAGGTCTTCGCCAAGCTCGGGATCACGTCGCGCATGGGCCTTCGCGAAGCCCTGCCGAGCGTGGACCGCGAGGCCACGCCCGCCTGATGGAGAGCCCCTCTCGCGCAACGCAGCGAAACACGAGCCTGCTCGGACGGGGCGCCGAGTGCGCGCTGCTCGACGACCTGGCCGTGGACATCCGCCGCGGGGAGAGCCGGTCCCTCGTCCTGCGGGGCGAGGCCGGGATCGGCAAGACGGCCCTCCTGCAGTACCTCGTCGAGTCCGCGCCGGACCTCAGGGTGCTGCGAGCGGCCGGCGTCGAATCGGAGATGGAGCTTGCCTACGCGGGGCTGCATCAGCTCTGTGCGGCGCTGCTCGCTCGCCTCGAGCGGCTACCGGCGCCGCAGCGCGACGCGCTGCAGATCGTCTTCGGCCTGAGCGCCGGGCCGGCGCCCGATCGCTTCCTGGTCGGCCTGGCCGTGCTCAGCCTCCTCTCCGACGCCGCCGAGGACGGTCCCCTGCTGTGCGTCGTCGACGACGCGCACTGGCTCGACCAGGCGTCGGCGCTCACGCTGGCCTTCGTCGCCCGCCGCCTGCTGGCCGAGCCGGTCGGGCTCGTCTTCGCCGCCCGTGAGCCGGGCGAGGCGCTGGCGCATGTGCACGAGCTGTGGGTGCACGGCCTGCGCAACGGCGACGCGCGGAGGCTGCTGAGCTCGGCCGTGCGGTTCGGGCTGGACGAGCGGGTGCGCGACCGCATCATCGCCGAGACGCGCGGGAACCCGCTCGCCCTGCTCGAGCTCCCGCGCGGCTCGACGGCGACACAGCTGGCCGACGGGTTCGGCACGCTCGGGACGCAGGCGCTGGCGGGCCGCATCGAGGCGAGCTTCCTGCGCCGGCTCGAGGCGCTGCCCGCGGACGCGCGGCGCCTGCTGCTGGTGGCGGCCGCCGAGCCGGTCGGCGATCCGCTGCTGCTGTGGCGGGCGCTCGAGCAGCTCGACATCGGCCCCGGGGCCGCCGACGGGGCGCAGGCGGAGGGCGTGCTGACCATCGGCGAGCGCGTGACCTTCCGCCATCCGCTGGTGCGCTCCGCGGTCTACCGATCCGCCACGGCCGATGAACGCCGCGCGGCGCATCTGGCGCTGGCGACGGCGACCGACCCGGCGAGCCATGGCGATCGCCGGGCATGGCACCTGGCGGCGGCCGCGGCCGGCCCGGACGAGCAGGTCGCGCTGGAGCTCGAGCGCTCGGCCGGCCGGGCGCAGGCGCGCGGAGGGCTCTCGGCGGCGGCGGCCTTCCTGCAGCGCGCCGTCGCGCTGTCCGCCGACCCCGCGCAGCGGGCGCGCCGCGCGCTCGCCGCGGCCCAGGCCAGCCTGCACGCCGGCGCCTTCGACGCCGCGCTCGACCTGCTGGCCAGAGCCCGGTCCGGAGCGCTGGACGAGCTGCAGACCGCGCAGATGGAGCGCCTGCACGGGGAGATCGCGTTCGCCTCGAGCCTGGGCAGTGCCGCCCCCGCCATGCTGCTCAAGGCGGCCAACCGCCTGGCGCGGCTCGACGTCGAGCTCGCGCGCGACACCTACCTCGACGCGTGGGGAGCCGCGTTGTTCGCGGGTCGGCTGGCCACGACCGGCGATCTGGCGGCGGTCTCGCGCGCCGCGCGGTTCGCCCCGCCGCCGCCGGGTCCGCCGCGCCCGTCCGACCTGCTCCTCGAGAGCCTGGCCATGCTGATCACCGACGGGCCCGCGGCGAGCGCCCCCATGCTGCGGCGCGCCAGCGCCGCGTTCGCGGACGAGTCGTCGCCCGCCCAGGAGAACTTCCGCTGGGGGTGGATGTCGACCATCCCCGCCAACGTCCTCTGGGACGAGGACAGCTGGCACGCCATCAACGCCCGGCAGCTCCGGGAGGCCAGGGATGCCGGCGCGCTGGCGCGGCTGCCGATCGACCTGACCGCGTTGGCGATCCTCGTCGCGTGGCGCGGCGACTTCGCAGCGGCCGCGGTGGCGATCGCCGAAGCCGAATCGGTCACCCAGGCGACGGGGTCACGGTTCGCGCCCTACGCCGCGCTGCTGCTGGCCGCGCTGCGAGGGCGGGCGGACGACGACCCGGCGATGTTCGAGTCGGTCATCCGCGACGCCGGCGCCGGAGGCCAGGGCATCGGAGTCCAGTGGGCGCAGTGGGCGAGCGCGATCCTCTTCAACGGCCTCGGCCGCCACGACCGGGCGCTGGATTGCGCTCAGCGAGCGGCCGAGGAGATGCCGCAGCTGTTCATCGCAGCCTGGGCGGGCCCGGAGCTGATCGAGGCCGCGGTCCGCAGCGGGCGGCGCGAGCGCGCGGCCGGCGCGCTGGAGGCCCTGGAGCGGGTCACCGCCGCGGCCGGCACCGACTGGGGGCTGGGGATCGCGGCGCGCTCGCGGGCGCTGCTCAGCGAGGGCGAGGCCGCCGAGCGCCTGCATCAGGAGGCGATCGAGCGGCTCGGGCGCACGCGCCTGCGCCCCGAGCTCGCCCGCGCGCAGCTGCTCTACGGCGAGTGGTTGCGGGCCGAGGGGCGCCGCGGCGACGCGCGCGCCCAGCTGCATGCCGCGCACGACCAGCTCACCGCCATCGGCATGGAGGCGTTCGCCGAGCGCGCGCGGCGCGAGCTGCTCGCCACCGGCGAGCGGATCCGCAGGACGACGGTCGAGACGCGCGAGGAGCTCACCGCGCAGGAGCACCAGATCGCCCGGCTGGCCGGTGACGGGCTCTCGAACCCGGAGATCGCGGCGGGGCTCTTCCTCAGCCCGCGCACCGTGGAGTGGCACCTGGGCAAGGTGTTCACCAAGCTGGGGATCCGCTCGCGCCGGGAGCTGGCCGACGCCCTGCCCGGCTCGGGCTCCGAGCTGCTCCCGGCCTGAGCTCAGGCGACCCCGGGCCTGGAGGCGGCCGCGGTCGCGCTCACGGCGAGCGGCCGTCCGCAGCGATCACGTCACGACCACCTGCTTGACCTCCGCCATGTAGCGGTCGGCGGCGGCGTCCGCCTCGTCGGGGCTGCTGCCCTGCTCGCGCGCGCTGAGGTACGCGGCGTACCAGTCCCACCAGTCGTGCGCGGGCGCGGCCTTCTCGAAGCGGTCGTGATGCTCGGCCGTCTCGTGCAACAGCTCCGCCAGGGAGGCGACGTCCATGTCAGTCCTCCCACTCCCGGCCCGGGAGCCGCGTCGTGACCTCCTGCAGCTGCCAGCGATTGCCGTCGGGGTCGCTGAAGGAGGCCCTCGCGAAGTACGAGCGCGCGTCGCCGTCGAAACCCGGGGGGCGCCGCACCTCCACCTCACCGACGTCGACGCCGCGGGCGACGAGATCGGCCCGGGCGGCGTCGATGTCCCTGACCGCGAGGATCATCGCCTGAGCGGATCCTGGCGCCGCCGTGGTGGCGCCCTTGCCGAACTGGATCGAGCACGGCGAATGGGGCGGGGTGAATTGCACCGTCCGGACGTCGTCACTGACGACCAGGTCGATGTCGAACCTCCAGCCCAGGCGCTCGTAGAAGCTCTTGGCCCGATCGACATCGGCCACGGGCAGCGTCACGACCTCGAGCGCCATGTCCACGCCCAGGGCGCCCTGGGTCCCACTCGTCGTCTCGCCGCTTACGTCGGTGCCGGCCATGTTGACCTCCGTTGATCGATTTCGATCGGCAGGCTCGCCGGTTGCGCCGGCGCTCGCGCCCGTGGACTCCCTGGTCAGGACCCGGGGACCAGGGCATCGACCAGGGCGTCCACGGGCGCGACCGGCCGCGCGGAGCGACACTGTCCCCGCCAACCGACCGGAGGTGACGATGAGCTCCAACCAGGACTACGACGTGATCGTTCTCGGCGGCGGCGCCCCCGGCGAGCACTGCGCCGCGGCGCTGGCCGCCCGGGGACTGCGCGTCGCCGTCGTCGAGCGCGAGCTGGTCGGGGGCGAGTGCTCCTACTGGGCGTGCATTCCGTCCAAGAGCCTGCTGCGCCCGGGCGAGGCCGTGCAGGGCGCGCGTGACGCCGGGGCGAGGGCCGAGGTCGACGTCGCGGCCGCGCTCGCCTGGCGGGACTTCATGGTGTCGAGCTACTCCGACGCCGGCCAGGAGCGCTGGCTGGCCGACCACGGCATCGACCTCCTGCGCGGCACGGGCCGGCTGGCCGGCACCGGTGCCGTCGAGGTCGACGGCGTCCGCCACACCGCCGAGCACGTCGTCGTGGCCACCGGCGCGGATCCGATCGTCCCCCCCGTTCCCGGGCTGCGCGGGCTCGAGGGCGTGTGGGGCACCCGGGAGGCGACGAGCATGAAGGCCGTGCCCCGCCGCCTGCTCGTGCTCGGCGGCGGGTCCGCGGGCGTCGAGCTCGCCCAGGTCGTGCGCCGCCTCGGCGGCGAGGTCGTGCTCGTGGAGGGGGCCGACCGCGTGCTGCCCCGCGAGCCCGCGCCGTTGGGCGAGGCCCTCGGCGAGGCTCTGCGCCGCGACGGGATCGAGCTGAGGCTCGGGATGCACGCCAGCGGCGCGCGGCGCGAAGGCGACGAGTTCGTGCTGGACTTCGACGGCGCCGCCGAGCTGCGCGGCGACAGGCTGCTGGTGGCCACGGGCCGGCGCCCGCGCGTCGAGGGGATCGGCCTGGAGACGGTCGGCGTCGAGGCCAAGCCCCATGGCATCGAGGTCGACGAGCACCTGCGCGCGGGTGAGCGCCTGTGGGCCATCGGCGACGTCACCGGCGTCTGGCCCCTGACCCACGTGGGCGAGTACGAGGGCGACGTGGTCGCCGCGAACATCGCGGGCGACGCGCGACCGGCGAACTACGAGGCCGTCCCGCGGGTCACCTACACGGACCCGCAGGCGGCGGCGGTGGGCGCCATCGAGGCCCCGTACAGCGCCACCGCGCTGGTCTCGGAGGTGCCGAAGACGGCCACCTACACGCACGCCTACGCCGAAGCCAACGGCTTCCTGACCCTGCTCAGCGACGGCCAGCGGCTGACCGGCGCGTACGCGGTCGGGCCCGAGGCCGGCGAGTGGCTGCAGCAGGCGACGCTCGCCATCCGCGCCCACGTCTCGCTCGACGTGCTGGGCGACACGATCCAGCCGTTCCCGAGCTTCTCGGGCATCTACGACACGGCCGTGATGGCGCTGCGGATGGAGATCGCCGACATGCCGCGGCCGATGACCCCGATGGACGCCCAGATGGCGAGCCTGTCATGACCCGCGAGCCGGCGCTCCGGGGCCAGACCGTCGTCCTCATCGGCGGCAGCGCCGGAATCGGCCTCGAGACCGCCCGGCTCGCGCGCGCCGAGGGCGCCGACGTCGTCCTCGCCGCCCGCAACCGCGAGCGCCTCGAGCAGGCGGGGCGCGACGTCGGCGCACGCGCCACCGCCGCCCTGGACGCCACCGACGCGGGAGCGCTCGAGGGGTTCTTCGAGGGCCTGGGCGCGATCGACCACGTCCTGGTCACGGGCCCCGGCCCTTCCTACGTGCCCTTGCTGGAGATGAACGCCGATCAGGTGCGCGACGAGCTCGGCTCGCACGTCGTGCTCGCGCTGGATGTCGCGCGCAACGCGGCGCCCAGGATGCGGCCGGGCGGCGCGCTGCTGCTCATGGGCGGCACCGGGGGCCGTCGGATCCGCCGCGATCTCGGGCTCGCCTCGGCGGCCACCGCCGTCCTGCCGCCGTTCACGGCGTCGCTCGCGCTCGCGCTGGCCCCGGTGCGCGTCAACCTCATCGCCGCCGGCTTCGTCGACACGCCGCTGTCGGCGTCGTACTTCTCCGCCGACGGGCTCGAGGCGCGGCGCGAGGAGCTGCGCGCCACGCTCCCCATCGGGCGGGTGGTCGGGCCGGCCGACGTCGCCGCGCTCGCCGTGCACCTCATGGCCAACACCGCCCTGACCGGGGCGACCTACGACATCGACGGCGGCCAGCAGTTCGTCGCGTGACCGAGGAAGAGCATCCATGACCGTCTTCGTCCGCCTGCACATGCCCTCCCTCGGAGGGGCGACGGCATGGCTGAACTCCGCGCCGCTCGAGACGGCCGAGCTGCGCGGCCGGGTCGTGCTGGTGGACTTCTGGACGCTGACCTGCATCAACTGGCTGCGCACTGAGCCCTACATCCGCGCGTGGTCGCGGGCCTATCGAGACGACGGGCTTGTGGTCATCGGGGTGCACACGCCGGAGTTCTCCTTCGAGCACGAGCTCGACCTCGTGCGCCAGTCGATCGAGGAGCGGGCGATCGACTATCCGGTCGCCCTCGACAACGACTACGAGGTGTGGGACGCGTTCGCCAACCACTACTGGCCCGCGCTGTACCTCATCGACCGCGACGGCCTCATCCGCGACCAGCACTTCGGTGAGGGACGCTACGAGCAATCGGAGCGCTCGATCCAGGAGCTGCTCGGCGTCGAGCGCGAGCTGGTCGGCGTCGAGGGCGTCGGCGTGGAGGCGCAGGCCGACTGGGACCACCTGCGGACGCCCGAGACGTACCTGGGCTACGGGCGCGGCGAGCAGCCGGTCGCGCCGGAGGGCCTGCGGCTCAATCAGTGGGGGCTCACAGGCGAGTGGACGACCGAGCGCGAGCGCGTCGTGCTGGACCGGGCCGGCGGGAGCATCGCCTACCGCTTCCATGCACGCGACGCGCACCTCGTGCTCTCGGGTGGCGCGCGCGAGCCGATCGCCTTCCGCGTGCTGCTCGACGGCGAGCCTCCCGGGCCGGCGCACGGCGTCGACGTCGACGACGCCGGCCACGGCGTGCTGCGCTCCGGGCGCCTGTACCAGCTCGTGCGCCAGCCCGGGGCGGTGCGCGAGCGAACGCTGCAGATCACCTTCCGCGCGCCCGGCGCCGAGGCGTACGTGTTCACCTTCGGCTAGCGGGCCGTGCCGACTCGGCCGCGGGCGTGGTTCCCTATGCGAGCCGCGCCACGCGGCGATGGCCGCCGCGCCGACCGTCCCCGAGCTGGGAGCACCCCCGATGACCGACACGATGCCCTACGCGCACCTGGGCGAGGCGCTCGCCACCGACTACCTCCTGGTCCGCGAGCAGTTCAGCGACGAGCAGTGGGATCTCTTCATCCGCACGCGCCGCTTCGTCGACCAGGAGGTGCTGCCGGTCATCAACGACTACTGGGAGCGCGCGGAGCTGCCGTGGCCGCTCATCACCAGGCTGGCCGAGCTCGGGCTCGTCGGCGAGGACATCGAGGGCTACGGCTGCCCGGGCATGACCGCGTTGGCCAGCGGGCTGGTCAACATGGAGCTGCACCGCGGCGACGGAAGCCTCGGCACGTTCCTCGGCGTGCAGTCCGGGCTGGCCATGAAGGCGATCGCGATGCTCGGCTCCGAGGAGCAGAAGGAGCGCTGGCTGCCGCCGATGGCGCGGCTGGAGCGGATCGGCGCCTTCGCGCTGACCGAGCCCGACCACGGCTCGGACTCGGTCGCGCTGGAGACCCGCGCGCGCCGCGACGGCGACGAGTTCGTCCTCGACGGCGTCAAGCGCTGGATCGGCAACGCCACGATCGCCGCCGTCGTCGTGGTGTGGGCGCGGTGCGAGGACGATGACGAGGTCAAGGGCTTTCTCGTCGAGACGCCCACGCCCGGCTATGAGGCCACGGTGATCGAGGGCAAGGGCGCCGCGCGATCGATCTGGCAGGCGGACATCCGCGTCGACGGCGTCCGCGTCCCGGCCGAGAACCGCCTCCCCGGCGCACACACCTTCAAGGACGCCGGGCGCGTGCTGACCGCCACGCGCAGCAGCATCGCCTGGGCCGCGCTGGGCCACGCCGTCGCCGCGTACGACGCGGCGCTGAGCTACACCAGCCAGCGCACGCAGTTCGGGCGCCCGCTGTGCAGCTTTCAGATCGTGCAGGACCGCCTGGTCAAGATGCTCGCCGAGGTCACCGCGATGCAGCTCTACTGCATGCAGCTCGCCCGCCTCGCCTCGGCCGGCCGCCTGTCGGACACCATGGCCGGCCTGGCGAAGATGAACAACACCCGCAAGGCGCGCCAGGTGATCGCCGAGGCGCGCGACCTGCTCGGCGGCAACGGCATCCTGCTCGACAACCACGTCATGCGCCACCTGACCGACATCGAGGTCCTGCACACCTACGAGGGCACCGAGACGATGCAGACGCTCATCGTCGGGCGCGACATCACCGGGGTCGGGGCCTTCTCCTGAGGGCTCAAGCCCCGGGCGGGACGGCCTGCGCGAAGAACCGCCAGATCGCCTCGGTGGCGTCGGGTCCCCGCGGATCGGTGTAGGAGCCCCCGGGCGCACCGCCCGACCAGGCGTGCCCGAGCCCGTCGACGTCGAGGCGCTCGTGCATGACGACGCCGCCGCCATCCGTCCATTGGCTGCGGGTGTAGGCGTGGCCGCCGTCGACCCGGCCCTGAGTGATGGTCGTGGGGCGCGCGCTGTCGAGGTCGCCGGCCTCGGGCGCGGCGAGGCGGTTGGCGGCCATGGACTGCTGCAGCACGCGCTCGGCGTTGACCGGGGCGACCGTGGCGTCGGCGCTGCCGTGCACGACGATGCTCGGGACGGCGCGGGCGTGGGCGCCCATGGCGCCATGGGCCGCCCGCCCCGCGCCGACGGGATCCTCGCTGCCGCGGGCCATCGCGGTGAGGGCCTCGGTGACGTTGGCGGCCGAGCGGTACGCGAGCCCCGAGTGGACCGCGACCGCGGCGAAGAGGTCGGGGTAGGTCGCGGCCATGACGGCGGCCATGGCCCCGCCGGCGGAGAGCCCGGCCACGAAGACGCGGCGCGGGTCGATCGTCCACGGCGACGCCGTCCCCACGAGCTCGCGGACGATGGCCGCGATCGACGCCGGCTCGCCGGTCCCGCGCGCCTGGTGCTCGGGCAGGAACCAGTTCCAGCAGCGCCGCGGGTTGTCACCGAGCTCCTGCTGGGGGTAGACCACGGCGAAGCCGTGGCGGTCGGCGGCGTCGTCCATCAGCGTCGCCGCGGCGAAGCTCGCCGCATCCTGGGTGCAGCCGTGGAGCATGCACACCAGCGGCAGCGCGATCTGCGGGTCCGCGCCGGCCGGTGCGTGGACCAGCGCTCGCCGCGTCCGGCCGGCCACGGTGAACGTCCGCTCGCCGGGCGCGGCCGTCGGTCGGGAGCCGGCCAGACCGGGCGGCGGGTCGCTTGTGGCGACCCCCGCCCGCTCGATCGCCGCCCGGTTGGCGGCATAGAGCTCGCGCCAGTCGATCTGCCTCATCTTGCGTACTATATAACGCGATCGCTTGGCATAGCGATCAGAGGCGGCGCGCCGGCACGAAGCTGCGGTACACGCTGAGCAGCGCGGTGCGCTGCGGCTCGCTGAGCTCGGGGTCACGCAGGATCGCCGCCTCGGTCTCGCGCATCGGCGGCTCGCCCTCGCCCTCACTGCGCTCGAGCATGCCCGCCCGGGTGAGCAGCGAGCCCAGCGGCACGCCGAGCGCCGAGGCGATCGCCGTCAGCACGCCCAGCGACGGCTCGTGCAGGCCCCGCTCGAGCTGGCTGAGGTAGGCGTTCGAGACCTTGGTGCGCTCGGAGAGGTCTCGCAGCGTCAGATCGGCCGCCCGGCGCTGCGCGCGCAGCAGGGCGCCCAGCGCCTCGAGCTGGGCCTTCCACGGATCGTCGCTCACCCAGACATCTTCGCTGAGCGTCGGAGGGCTCCGGCGCCTACCGCCCCTCGGCCTCCCGCTCGGCCAGCCGCAGCGCGGCCGCCTCGGCTGACGCCGAGCGGCGCGGGGGCTCCCCGCGCTCGCGGCCCGCGTGCGGCACGTTGGCCTCGACGGCCCCGAGCTGGCGCAGGATGGCCAGCTCGGTCGGGCTGTGCCACTCCTCCGCCACGCGCCCGTGTGCCAGGCGCAGCAGGGTCAGGCCCTCGACGTCGAAGGGCAGGCCGGTGGCGGCGAGGCCCAGGTAGGAGCCGCTGTGGGTGCCCTGCATCCGGTAGCGCAGAGCGGCGCGGTCCTTCTCCACCACGAGGTCCTCGACGGTGAGGCGGACGTCGGGAAAGGCCTCCCACAGCGCCTCGTGGAACGCTCGCAGGCCGTCGTGGCCCTGCAGGCCGGCGGGGTAGCCGTGGAGGATCACGTCTGGGTGATAGGCGTCGAAGAACGCGTCGTGATCGTCGCGGTCGTTGAAGCGGGCGAAGGCGTCGGCCGCCAGCGCCCGGATGTCCTCGTCGCTCATCGGCGCTACATGTCCTGGCCGCCGTTGACCGCCCAGACCTGGCCGGTGATGTAGCCGGCGGCGTCGGCGGCCAGGAAGTGCACGACGCGGGCGACCTCCTGCGGGCGTCCCAGGCGCCCCAGCGGGACCTGGCCCCGGATGCGGTCGAGGACCTTCTCGGGCACCGTCTCGAGCATCTCCGTCTCGATGAAGCCGGGGGCGACGGTGTTGATGGTGAGACCGACCTCGTTGCCTTCGAGCTTGTCGGCCTTCTTCAGCGCGAACGCGGCCTCCTTGGCCAGCGACGTGGTGAGGCCGAAGAGGCCGGACTTCGACGCGGCGTAGTTCGTCTGGCCGATGTTGCCGGTCTGACCGATGATCGAGGAGATGTTGATGATCCGCCCGGTACCGCGCTCGATCATGTGCTCGAGGGCGGCGCGCGACATGAAGAAGGCGCCCGAGAGGTTGACGGCCAGGACCTTGTACCAGTCCTCGTCGGTCATCTTGAAGATCGTCTTGTCGGAGGTGATGCCGGCGTTGTTGACCAGGATGTCCAGGCGCCCGTGGTGGTCGATGACCTCCTGCACGGTGCGCCGGCAGTCCTCGGCCGAGCCGACGTTGCCCTGATGGATGGACACCGGGATGTCGTCCTTGGCGAGCTCGGCCTGGAAGGCCTCGGCGCGCTCGCGATCGCGGCCGTAGCCGGCGGCGAGGGCTGCGCCCTGTGCGGCCAGGCTGTGGCAGATGGCGGCGCCGATGCCGCGCGTGCCGCCGGTGACCATGGCGACGCGGCCCTTGAGCTTGTCGCCGACGGTCTCGAACGACTCTGACTTGGTGCGGGTGCTGGGCATCTCGTGATCTCTCTCCTCGTGGGCTATGCGTCCGAGCGCTCTCCGAGCCACGCTGCGATGTCGGGCCAGACGTCCTTGCGGGCCTTCGAGCCGGCCATGAGGCCGATGTGACCGCCCGGGCGGTCGAGGTGCGTCACGTCGCCGCTGGCGACCTGGTCGAGCACGGGCAATGTGCCCTGACGCGGGGCGATGTGGTCCGCCCCGGCCGTGACCACGAGCAGGTTCTGCTCGACGGCCGACATGCGGGCGCGGCGCCCGCGCAGGCGCATGCGCCCGCGCACCAGGCGGTTCTCCTTGTACATCCAGGTGATCCATTCGCGGTAGGCACGACCGGGGAACGGCGGGTTGTCGGCCACCCATTTGGCCATGGCCTGGTAGGCCTCGCGCGGTGGCTCGCCATCGAGCACCTGCTGCCAGAGGCGCCGGTAGGTCGTCCAGTAGTTGGTGACCGGTTTCATGAGCTTGTTGGCCCAGTCGACGGTCCGGCCCGGCACCGCTCCGTAGACGTCGGCCACGCGGTCGACGTCGAACGAGTCGCGCGCCACCCAGGTCGAGTACAGCGAGCCCGTGGTGTCGATGGGCGTGGTGAGCAGGACGAGGTTGCGCACGCTGGTGTCGGGATCCAGCGCGCAGTGCAGCAGCGACAGGGTGCCGCCGATGCACCAGCCGAGGAGCGTGGTCTCCTCCTGGCCGGACGCGCGGCGCACCTCGCGCAGCGCCGACGGGATCTCGTCGCACACGTAGTGCTCCAGACCGAGGTCGGCGTCGGCCTCGTCGGGCACGCCCCAGTCGAGCAGGAAGACGTCGTAGCCCTCGTCGAGCAGGAACTCGACGAACGAGTTGCCCGCGCGCAGGTCGAAGATGTCGGGGCGGTTGATGAGGGCGAAGACCAGGAGGACCGGGATCGGATAGGCGCGCGCTGACGAGCGGTAGCGGTAGAGCGTCGTCGTGCGATGCGTCCACACCACGTCCTTGGGCGTGACGGCGATCTCCGCGTCGCGCTCGGTCAGCACGATGTTCGCGAACTCGAGCGCGGCGATCGGTGTGCGGCCCATGCGCTCGAGCGCGTTCATCGCGACGAGTTGCGCGGCGAGCGCCGCCGGGCGGACGTGGGCTTTGCGCGGGTGGTGGGCTGGGCGCCGTTGTCGCTGGAGGCGTCGACCTGCTCGCGCAGGGCCTCCACCTCCTGCAGCACCTGCTCGAGCTTGTCCTCGGTGCGGCCGATCTGCTTCGCCAGCCGCGTGATGTCGCGCCGCCCGGCGAGCCGCAGGTTGCTCCACACGAGATCCATCGCGTCGAAGCCGATGCGCGTGAGGGCGACGACGTTCTCCGTCGCCATCGCCAGCACCTCGCCGAACGACTCTCGCGAGACCACGCGCTCGGCGGCCTTCGCCACGCGCGCCTCGGCCTCGTCATAGAGGCGCCGAACCTCTTCCTCTGGGGTGGGACGATCTTCGGCCATCGTAAGAGCCTATGCCCGAACCGCGACTAGGATGAACCCGCATGGCCGATGGAGCACCAGCCGAGCGCCTGGGCGAGATCATCCGCCGCCAGCGCGAGCTCAGCGAGCTGTCCATGCGGCAGTTCGCCACCCTGGCCGGCATCTCCAATCCGTACCTGTCGCAGATCGAGCGTGGCCTGCGCGAGCCGTCCGAACGCGTGCTCGAGTCGATCGCCGCCGCGCTGCAGGTCTCCGCGGAGACGCTCTACGAGCAGGCCGGGGTGACCGTCGGCGAGGAGCCCGCGAGCAGCGCCGTCGAGGAGGCCGTGCGCGAGGACCCGCGCCTGACGGGCCGCCAGCGCCAGGCCCTGCTCGAGGTCTACCGCGCCTTCGTCGCGGGCGCGCGCCCCGCGGCGCGCACGCGCCACCGGGAGAGCGGCGGAGGCTAGGGCGCCGGGATGGCTCGCGCCCGCGCGGTGCGCGAGCGCGCGCGGCCCCGCGCACGGGCGCCGTCCGCGCCCGGCCGCGAATGCTCGAGCACCGACGCCATCACGACCGGCCAGTGATCGCGCAGCGCCTCGGTGCCCATGAAGAGCCCGAGATGGCCGCCCGTCGTCGTGCGCCGCGTGATCCGCTGGGCGGGCGTGGACACCGCGTCGGCCAGGGCGAAGACCTGCTCGGGCGGCGTGATGTGGTCGGTGCCGCCGGCCAGGAGGTTCACCGGACACGCGATCCGCCCGAGGTCGACCGTCTCGTCGCCGATGCGCAGCCTCCCGCCGATGAGCTCGTTGTCGCGGAAGAGATGGGCCACGAGCCACAGGTAGAAGGGCCCCGCGATGTCCTGGGTGTGCTTGAACCAGTCCTCGAAGGCCCGGTAGCGCTCGACGTGGCGGGCGTCGCGGACGTTGGCCAGCAGCTGCAGTTGCTTTCCGACCTCGTTCTCGGGCTTGATGACGATGAAGCCGCCGAGCAGGAACTCGCCCTTGAGCACGCCGTTGCCCTGACGGACGAGGGCCCGGAAGAAGGACAGGTCGTCGTCGCTGAGCGCCTCGACGCTCTCGTGGATGACGGCGCCGCCGGCGTGGAAGTCGATCGGGGCGCCGGCGATGGTGAGCGTGTTGACGCGCTCGGGGTGCAGCGCGGCATAGATGGTGGCCAGCCAGCCGCCCTGGCAATCGCCCACGAGGTTCACGCGGCCTCCCTCGCCCGCCTGCGTCACCGCGGCGTCCACCTCGGCCAGGTAGTCGGTGATCGTCGCGTCCTTGGTCTCCTGGGTGACGCCGATCCAGTCGAGCGCGTACAGGCGCTCGAGCCCGGCGGCCAGGATGGTCTGCATCTGGCTCTGCGCGGAGCTGTAGTCGACGATGCAGGAGTCGTGGCCCGCCTGCGGCGGCAGCACGAGCGTGGGTACGACGTCGTCCGCGCGGGCAGGCGTGAAGTCGCGCAGGCGGGTGAGCCAGCTGCGGCGCACGATGCGCTGACGCGAGGCCCACTGCGGTGGGCGGCGGTCGGTCATGAGCTGCCACCAGCGCAGGCTGTCGAGCGCCACGTCGGCGGGCGTGCGGCGGTCGGCGATGGCCGCGCTCCAGTAGTCGGTCATCCCGCTGACCGCGGCGCTCCACGTCTCGACCGCGGCGTCGATGGTCCGGCTCGTGCTCGGCGGGAGCCCGCACATGGCCGCGCTGGGAAGACCTGCTGACCCGTTCACGGTATGAATGTACCCATCGCCTCGGAAGGTGACCGCGGCGTCATCGTCACCAACGCACGGGTAGTGATCTCCCCATGACCTCCGAAAACGAGCGCAGCGTCATCGTCACGGGCGCGGCGAGCGGCATCGGGCGCGCGATCGCCGAGCGCCTGGTCGGCGACGGCTTCCGGGTCCTGGCCGTCGACCTCGAGCCCGACGACGGCGCCCCGGGCGAGCCGTTCGGCGCGGACCTCACCACCCGCGAAGGCAACCGCGACGCCGTCGCCGCGGCCATCGAGCGCTTCGGGCGCCTGGACGCCATCGTCCCCAACGCCGGGTTCCAGCACGTCGCGCCCGTCGCGGAGTTCCCGGAGGATCGCTGGGACGCGCTGCTGGCCATCCTGCTCACGAGCCCATTCCTGCTGGCCAAGTACGCCTGGCCGGCGCTGGAGCGCAGCGGCGACGGGCGCATCGTCGCGGTCGCGTCGGTGCACGGGCTCGTCGCTTCGCCCTTCAAGGCCGGGTACGTCGCGGCCAAGCACGGCGTCATGGGCCTGGTCAAGACGCTGGCGCTGGAGGGCGCGGACAAGGGCATCACCGCGACGGCCCTGTGCCCGGGCTTCGTCCGCACCCCGCTCGTCGAGAAACAGATCGGCGACCAGGCGCGCGCCCACGGGCTGCCGGAGGACCGCGTGCTGGAGGACGTCATCCTCCAACCGCATGCGGTCAAGCGGCTCATCGAACCCGCCGAGGTCGCGGGTGTGGTGGCCTTCCTGCTGGGCCCGGACGGGCGCGCCTTCACCGGCGCGCCCGTGACCATGGACCTCGGGTGGACGGCGCGCTGAGCGCGCCGCCGCTTACTTCTTGAGCAGATCGCGGCCCGTGTTGACGTAGAGCTTCGTCAGCTCGCGGGTGAAGCGCGCCTGGGCGTCGACGATCGTGGAGATCCACTCGACGTCGGTCTGCTTGGCGACGTTCTCCTGGTAGTCGGCGATCGTCTGCAGCGTCTTCTCGTAGGCGTCGAGGTAGGCGCCGCCGGCCTGCTTGCCGGCGTCGAGAATCTGCTCGTTGAGCTCGCGGATGCGCTCGGTGGTGGCTTCAGTCTGGTTCTTGGTGGCGGTGGTGGCCATGTCTTGATCTCCTCATCGTGTGGCTGTGTACTGCTTGCAGTTTAGCAAGCATCGCAGCTAGCAGCAAGCGCCCGGCCTGGATCGCGGCGACCGCGTGAAGGTCGCTCAGCGAGGCTTGATGGCCCGGATCGTGGAGCCCATCGCGCCGAACTTCGCGGCCTTGCGGCGGGTGTCCTCGAACGCCGAGCGGGCGTAGGTGTCGATGAGGTCGCCCTGCGTGATGTCGGTGTAGGCCCGCTGCACCAGCAGGCGCGCGTGCTCACCCTCGAGCAAAGCGCCCGCGATTCACCCGGTCCACAGGTCGATGCGCCTGCGCGCGTCCTCGGAGACCTCGTGGTGGATGACGACATCGGCGAGCTGCAGGCGCCCGCCCGGGCGCAGCACGCGGTCGATCTCGTCGAGGACGGCGTCCTTGTCGGGCGCGAGATCGATCACGCCGTTGGAGATGACGACGTCGGCCGACGCGGTCGGGAGGGGCAGCGACTCGATCAGCGCCTCGTGCAGCGCGACGTTGCCCAGGCCCATGCACGCCGCGCTGTCGCGGGCGCGCCCGAGCTCGCGCTCGGGATAGCCGAGCTCCCGGGCCCATGCTCGCCCGGTGGGAAAGATGAACTGGCGGTCCTGCTCGGCGGACACGTCGGTGTAGGTCCTGCGGATCTCGTCGCGCAGGACCTCGACGTCGACCGGCGGCTCGGTCATGGATCCAGTCTCGCGCGCGGACCGGCCGTCGGCAATCGGGGGCTCACCCCGAAGTTTGCGCGCGCGTCAGTCGACCGGCGCCAGGAGGTGGCCGCCGCTCGCCCGGCCGCGACGCAGCGGCGACCGACCCGCGCGAGCGTGACCCAGTCTCAGAACGTCCCGAACCGCTCGTAGGCGTCGAGCGGGAGGGTCCCGCCGCGCACCGCGTCGCGGATCTCGCTCTCGGTGGCGACCTTCTCCTCGGCCTCGCGGAGGATCGCCTCGACGCTCGCGCCCGGCACGATCACGAGCCCGTCGCGGTCGCCGACGATCCAGTCGCCGGGGGCCACGCGCACGCCGCCCACCACGATGGTGACGTCCCCGTGGGCCAGCAGCTCCCAGCGCGGGACACAGTCCTGGGGTGTCACGTAGCGCGCGAAGACCGGGAAGTCCTCGCGCAGGATGTAGTCGGCATCGCGGGCGCCCCCGTCGATCACCGCTCCCGCGCACCCGCGCGCGGCCAGCGAGGTCACAGAGAGCTCGCCGAGGTGCGCGGAGGCGCGGTCGTTGGTCTGATAGACGGCGACGTGGCCCGGCGGCACAGCGCCCAGCATCTCGAGGACGAGCCGGATCGACGTGTCGTAGTCGTGGCTGGGGTGCGGGCGGCCGAGCACCGGGTAGACGGGCCCCGCGAGGCGCATCCCGTCGCGCAGCGGGGCGAGCTCGGTCGGCAGCGTCTGCTGGAGGAAGCCGTGCCGGTCGAGCACGTCCGTGAGGGCGCCCGTGTACACCGACGAGAAGCGGTTGGCGAGGTCGGCGATGGCGCTCACCGCTCCTAGAATAGTTTTCACGCCATGAAGGCGGTCGTCGTCGAGGGACCCCACGCGGTCTCCTACCGAGAGGTGCAGGCGCCGACCGTGGGGGCGGGCGACGTGCTCGTCCGCAGCCGCGAGGCCGGCCTGTGCCGGACCGACATCGAGATGATGACCGGCGTCTTCACCGATCCGCGGTGGGTGCGCTTCCCGGTCATCCCCGGCCACGAGTGGGCGGGGACGGTCGTCGAGGTCGGGGCCGACGTGGGGTCGGTGAAGGTGGGCGACCGCGTCGTCTGCGAGGGCTTCGTCGTCTGCCATCGCTGCAGGCCCTGCCGCAGCGGCGAGACGCAGTGGTGCGAGCGCATCGAGGCGCTCGGGTTCACGCGACCCGGCGGCTACGCCGAGCTCGTCGCGGTGCCCGAGCAGGTCGTGCACCGGCTGCCCGCGCACGTCTCCTTCGACGCCGGCGTGCTCGTCGAGCCGGCCTCGGTCGTCCTGCGCGGCCTCGAGAAGGCGGACCCGCGGCCGGGCGAGGCGGTCGGCGTGATCGGCGTCGGCACGCTCGGCGCGCTGGCGATCGCCCTCCTGCGCCTGCACTCCCCGTCGCGGATCGTGGCCTTCGGCGTGCGCGAGGAGGAGCTCGAGCTGGCGCGGGCGCTCGGGGCCACGGAGGTGGTCCTCGGGGCCGACGGCTCGCCGCCGGCGGCGGAGCTCGATCTCGTCGTGGAGACGGCGGGCGTCCCGGCCGCGGTCGAGCTCGCGACCCAGCTGTGCCGGCCGGGAGGCCGCGCGGTCCTGCTCGGGATCGCCGGCGAGGGGCGGATGCTGACCCTCCCCTCCGACCTGCTCGTCGGCCAGGACATGGCCCTCATCGGCAGCATCGCGTACCCGGAGTCGACG
Organism: Paraconexibacteraceae bacterium; assembly: GCA_963757775.1. Lineage (GTDB taxonomy): Bacteria > Actinomycetota > Thermoleophilia > Solirubrobacterales > Solirubrobacteraceae > JAOPZW01. The sequence goes on from CAVWSH010000009.1 coordinate 211,217, forward strand.
TGGTCGCGCGTCGTCGGGCTGATCTCCGACCGCGTCCTGGACCTCGACCCGATCGTCACGCACCGCTTCCCGATGGCCGACTTCGAGGAGGCGGTGGCGCTGATGGACGACCGGCGCGGGATCGTGGCGAAGATCGTCCTCGAGCACTCAACGAGCTGAGGAGGCGAGCGCGTGCCGACCATGCGCAACGGCGGCTACGAGCGCCCGGGCGGGCGGCGCAGCGCGGAGTGGTTCGACCGCCGGGACCTCGACGGGTTCCTGCATCGCTCCTGGCTGAAGGCCAGCGGCGTCGGCGACGAGGCGTTTCGCGGGCGCCCCGTCATCGGCATCTGCAACTCCTGGTCGGAGCTCGTCAACTGCAACGTGCATCTGCGCGGCCTGGCCGAGGCGGTCAAGCGCGGCGTGCTGCAGGCCGGCGGCTTCCCGCGCGAGTTCCCGGTCATGTCGCTCGGCGAGTCGCTGATGAAGCCGACCACAATGCTCTACCGCAACCTCATGGCCATGGACGTCGAGGAGTCGATCCGCTCCTATCCGCTCGACGGCGTCGTCCTGCTGACCGGCTGCGACAAGACCAATCCCGCGTCGATCCTCGGCGCGTGCTCGGCCGACATCCCGGCCATCGTCGTCACCGGCGGCCCCATGCTCAACGGCCGCTGGCGCGGGCGGGAGCTCGGCTCGTGCTCGGACTGCTGGCACTACCACGAGGAGCTGCGCGCCGGGCGCATCAGCGAGCAGGAGTTCACCGAGATCGAGGACTCCATGTCGCGCTCCAACGGGCACTGCATGACGATGGGGACCGCCTCCACGATGGCCTGCGTGACCGAGGCCCTCGGGCTGACGCCGCCGGGCGGCGCGGCCATCCCGGCCGTCGACTCCCGCCGAGCGCACCTGGCCGAAACGGCGGGGCGGCAGATCGTCGAGCTCGTCGAGCGCGACCTGCGCCCGTCGGACATCCTCACGCGCGAGGCGCTCGAGAACGCCATCCGCGCCCTGCACGCGATCTCCGGGTCGACCAACGCGATCATCCACCTCATCGCCTACGCGGGGCGCCTTGGCGTCGACCTGCCGCTCTCGCTCTTCGACGACCTCTGCGCGAGCACGCCGTGGCTCGTCGACCTCAAGCCCGCCGGCGCTCACCTCATGGAGGACTTCTACTACGCCGGCGGCCTCCCCGCCGTCCTCGGCCAGATCCGCGACCTGCTGCATCTCGACGCCATGACCGTCACCGGCCGGACGCTGGGCGAGAACCTCGACGCCGCGCCCACGGAGATCATCGACCAGGGGGTGATCCGCCCTCGCTCCGAGCCGCTTGACCCCGGCGGGTCGCTCGTGGTGCTGCGCGGCAACCTGTGCCCCGATGGCGCGGTGATGAAGATCTCCGCGGCCGACCCGCGGCTGCTGGCGCACGAGGGCCGCGCGATCGTCTTCGAGGACATCCACGACCTCGCGGCGCGCGTCGACGCACCCGACCTCGACGTGGACGCCGACTCGGTCATGGTCCTGCGCAACGCGGGCCCGGTCGGGGCGCCCGGTATGCCCGAGTGGGGGCATCTGCCGATCCCGGCCAAGCTCCTCAGGCAGGGCGTCTCGGACCTGCTGCGCATCTCCGACGCGCGGATGAGCGGCACCTCCTACGGCGCCGTCGTCCTGCACGTCGCGCCGGAGGCCGCGGTCGGCGGCCCGCTCGCGCTCGTCCGGACCGGCGATCGGATCCGCCTGGACGTCGAGGGGCGCGCGCTGGACGTGCTGCTCGACGACGCGGAGCTTGCGAGGCGCCGCGCCGCCTGGACGCCGCCGGCGCGCAAGGACGAGCGCGGCTACCGGCGCCTGTACGAGGATCACGTCCTGCAGGCCAACGAAGGCTGCGACCTCGACTTCCTGCGCGGCCGCTCCCCGGTGGTCAGCGACGCCGTGACCTACCTCTAGCCCGCCGTCGCTCCGGCCGCGAGCGACGTCCGGCGATCAGCTCACAGCCGGGTGGCGAGGTCGTGGTAGAAGGTCCGCGCGCGCGTGCGCACGAAGCGTGCCTTGCGCGCCGCCGCGTGGATCTCGAGCGCGGCGGGCGAGGGCATGGCGTGCGTCTCGCGGCCGTCGAGCTCGAGGCTCAGCGGGGCGCTGTTGGGCTCGAGCTCGACGCGGACGACCTCGCTGCCGTCGACCACCAGCGAGCGCAGCGGGGTGCCCTGCGAGGCCAGAGGCGTGATGACGATCGCGTCGAGGGACGGCGCCACCGCCGGGCCGCCGGCACCGACGTTGTAGGCGGTCGAGCCGGTCGGCGAGGCGATGACCACCCCGTCGCCCTGCAGGACCAGCAGCGACTCGCGCGCGACCACGACCCGCACGCGGGCCAGGCCGAAGCCGGGAAGGCGCGCGACGACCACGTCGTTGAACGCGATGAACCGGCGCGCCGGCTGCGTCCCGATCTCCGCCACCAGCGCCGTGCGCTCGTCGACCAGCGCCTCGCCGGCCGCGACGCGCTCCAGCGCGTCGGCCAGCTCGTCGCGGCCGATGTCCGCCAGGAAGCCCACGTGGCCGAAGTTGACGCCGAGCACCGCCGCGTGCTGGGGCATCGCCGCCTGCAGCGCCCGCAGGATGGTCCCGTCGCCGCCCAGCGCGATGACGAGCTGGCAGCTCGCGTTGGCGCCATTGGGCTCCGCGCTGGTGCCGAGGTCGATGACCTCGAGGTCGTGGCGCGCCGCCCATGCGCGGATGGTCAGCAGCTCCGCAGCGCACGCGCTGGCCGACTGGACGAGCACGCCCACGGCCGCGGTGCGCGACGCGGGTGCCAGCGCGAACGGCTGCATGCCCGCCGGGGTCACCGGTCAGCGGCCGGCCGGCCGTCGCGCAGCCGCCGGCGCAGCCGCCGGCGCAGCGCGTCGGCGTCCGCCGTGTCGAAGCCATGGGCCGCCAGCCAGCCGGCCGCCCCTCCGTAGCGCTCGTCGATGAGCTCCAGCGTGCGGCCCATGGTCTCGGCCCGCGGGCGGTGGGACTCCGCCGGGCGGCCCTCGAGGTCGGCGGCGTACGTCGCCGACGCGCGCAGGCGGGCCAGCAGCGCCTCCAGGCGATCGCCGGTCGCGACGTAGTCCGCGATCACGGCCTCGCGCTGCACGCCGACGGTCTCGAGGGCCAGGGCGCACACCATCCCGGTGCGGTCCTTGCCCGCGGCGCAGTGCACGACGACCGCGCCCGGCGCGTACGCGACGTCGCGCAGCGCCTCGACCACCGAGTCGGGACGGTCGAGCAGGTACCTCAGGTAGGCCTGGACGACGAAGGGCTCGTCGGGGTCGTTGTCGAGCCGGTAGCCCTGCCACGGCAGGGCGCCGTCGACCGCGAGGTCCGTCCGGGTGCCGACCTCCGGCAGGAGCGAGCGATGGCGGATCTCGACGCGGTCCTCGCCGACGAGCGGGCCGGGGCCCTCGAGCTCGACCTCCACCTCCGTGCGCAGGTCGACCACGGCGCGCACGCCGAGCTCGCCCACCAGGCGGCGCACATCGCTGGGCGTCAACCCCTGCAGGTTGTCGGCTCGCAGGAGGACGCCAGCGGCCGTCGCCCCGCCGCCGCGCAGCGGCAGTCCCCCGAGGTCGCGCGCGTTGGCCGCGCCCTGCAGCGCGATCCACCGGGATGTCGTCGTCGGCGCCGCCACGCCCGCACAGGTTAGGGGCGCCGCCGATACGCCCGCCGCCGGGCAACCGATCTCAGGGCGCGCGGGCGGCCTTGGCGGCCTCGCGCTCCTCCTCGGCGTGGCATCGCTCGGTCCGGGCGGATCGGTGCGCACCGAAGCGGTCCAGGAGGATGGCGTGCTCCTCGTAGACGTCGGCGCTGCGGTCGTGCTCCTTTGCCGCGCGCTCGTGTCCCCGCGGGGGGATGTCCTGGCTGACCATGCTGTGACAGACCTCGGTTCCCGCCGCTCTCGAATGTGGGCCGCGCGAGGCGAGGAGCAGCGGACGAGAGACCCGACGCGGTCACGTTCAGTGTACCCCCACGGGTCGCCCGGCACGCCATTGGGAAGTAAGTAGCATCGTGTCCTCGCCCGGCTTTTCTGAGCATCCGAACACGTCCCCACCGGAGCCCTCGGGGCCGCGGTACAGCGCGCGCATCGCTCTGAGCTGCGAGCGCGGCCACCCACCCGGACAGGTCCTGCACGCGGTGCAGGGGCTGCGCTCGATCATCGACGACCGGCTCCGCGGCGAGCTCGGGGGGCGCTATGACCGCCACACCGCGGCCTCGGTCGGCACCGACAAGCTGACGGTGACCTTCACCCTCCGCGCGGGGACGCACGCCGACGCGATCCGCTCGGCGGGGCTGGCCGCCGGGACGCTGGCGGACATCCTCGCCGGCAGCGCCACCGCCGTCGACCTGTCTGGCGTCGCCCTGGTCTTGCGCGCTCTGTAACCCTATGGCCATGTTCGCACCGACCTGGCGCGTCCTCCCGCGGCCGGCCTTCGACGTCGAGACCGAGGCGCCGTGCGGGACCTCGGTGGCCGAGGCCCGCGAAGCGCTGGCCTTCTGGCGCGCGCGCCTGAAGCGGCTCCCCTGGTACCGGCGCGCCGCTCGCGCCGAGGCGCGAGCGATGGTCGGACGCTGGCAGCGACGGGTCGTGCAGGCCGAGCTCGAGCGCTGGCGCCTGCACGCGCTCGCGCGCCCGCTCGCCGCGATGATCGACTGGTGGGGGCCGGGCCGCGGCCTTCCGGCGCGGCGCGCCGCCGGGAGCCTGCTGCGGTCGTCGGCGCTGGCGCGGATGCTCGCCGTCGCCGCCGCGGCGGTGACGGCCGCCTCGGTCGCGGTGCTCGCGCTCGTGGTCGTCGCGATCACCCAGCTGCTGTAGCGGTCAGGCGCCCATCGTCACCACGGCGATCGAGTCCGCCGGCAGCTCGATCGGCAGGCGGCCGCCCCGCGGGCACGACCGCTCGCTGCCGCGACCGCGCGCGCCGGCCAGCCAGACATGGGCACAGCCGGAGCGGCCGGTGGCGAGCCGCGCGCGGACCGCCCCGCGGGCGACGAGGGCGACGCGCACCGTCCCCCGGCGGTCGATGGTCGCCCAGGCACGCAGCGGGCCGCGCCGCACCCGCGTGGCGACCAGGCGGCTCAGGGGCGGGGCCGCGCGCGCGAAGGCCAGCATCGAGGTCAGCCCCGGCCGCCCCGTCGCCCGCGTCCCGGCGACGTCGAAGACGGCGTAGCGCGCGTGCGCCCACGTGTGGACGTCGGCCTGGTCGACGCCGTCGCGCAGCAGCGCGAAGAGCGTGTCGGTGAGCCACAGGGCCGCGGGAAAGGTGTCGCTCCACCGCGGACGCCCGCCGCACGCGGCCGAGTTGAGCTCGGTCACCCGCACGGGCAGGCCGTGGGTGCGCGCGATGGCGACCAGCGGCGCGAGGCTCCTGGCGCGTCCGCGCGAGGCGGCGGTCGTCAGCAGCCACGCGAGCGGCGGCGGCCTGCCACCGCAGCGCGGCAACGCGTAGAGATGAGCGCTGACGGCGCCCACCCGCCCGCCGGCCGAGCGCAGCAGCCCGGGGAGCGACGGCCACCACGCCGGCCCCGCGAAGCCGCCCACCGCGAGGCGCGCGGCGGGCCGCGGCCGACGCGAGAGGACGTCGAGGTACGGCGTGATGTCGCGCCGATAGGCGTCGGCGCCGTAGCGCACGCGCTTGCGCACGCGGACGTGTACGTGTCCGGGCACAGCGAACACGCGCCCGCGCGTGTAGAGGTCCGGCTCGTTGCCGATCTCGAGGGTGTTCAGCGACCCCCGAGGCAGGCGTCGCCGCGCGGCCCGGGCCAGGGCCAGCGCGTTGTAGGGATCGCCGAGCGGCAGGTTGACGTCGAGCGTCACGGGGCCGCGCAGGCCCCGCGCCAGCCAGGCGACGGCGTCGAGGGTCGCGGGCGTCACGTCCTGCAGGACGCCGGGAGGAGCCGGTCGCCCGCGCGGGTTCCACCAGGCCTGGTCCGCTGTGTCCCCGCCGACGCGCAGGGCGATGGCGCCCGTCCGGGCCACGAGCGGCGCCAGCAGGGCGCGCAGCGCGACGCTGCGGGCACCAGCCGGCCCCGTGTAGGCGCCGACGCTGTCCCACTCGATCGAGAGGCCGAGAAACGAGCGGGGAACCACGCGCCCGGGGCGTGCGGCGTCGACCTCGACCGCGACGGCTGCGGCCCGGCTGCGCTCGGCGGGGACGGCCCCATGCCCGCCGCCGCATCCCGCCAGAACCGCGGCGGCAACGAGAGCGCCGGCGGGTCGGACGATCGAGCCCATCCGATCCCGGCTCTACTGGCCGGGTTGCGCGCCCGGCGCCCGGGCACGGCTCGCCGTGAGCGCCCACCCGCCCGCTCCCGCGGCGAGGAGGGCGGGCATCAGGCGGAAGGCATGGCGCGCCTCGGCCACGAACGCGATGTCGACGGCGGCGGTGACGCCCAGCGTCAGCGCGGCGAGGCCGAGGATCGCCGAGCGGCGCCGCACCAGGCCCGCGACCAATCCCGCGAGAGCGAGCGCGACGAGCACGCGATGCAGCCAGATCGTGCCCGCGCCGACGCGCCCGTAGCTGCCTCGGAACGGGAAGGCCCACATCCGCCACGTCTTGGCGGCGAGCATCCGCGCGAAGGCCACGGGCCGGCCGAGGAGGTACACGCGCAGGTTGCGATGCAGCTCGGCCGAGATCGCGGCGTCGCGCGAGAGGTGCGGGTGGCGGGCGGCGACGGCGTCCAGGAAGACCTTCTCGGGCAGGCGGAAGAGGGGCTTGTGGCGGATCGAGGGGTGCACGCGGATCGCCTCGCGCGCCAGCGCGTGCTTGAGGCCGAAGATGGTGCCGTGGCCGGGCAGGTAGGTGCCGACGAAGAGCGTCGTGCGACCGCCGTCGGTGATCGGCACGAAGGCTCGGTCGCGGCGGCTCGCGAACGCGCTCCAGGGCGCCACGATCGCCAACACGCCCAGCAGCGTCGCGCAGCCGGCGACGACGCCCGCGCGCCATGTCGCGCGCCGCGCGTGCAGCAGGCCGACGGCCGGCGCGAGGACGACGGCGCCGAGCAGGACGTCGGCGCGCACCAGGCATGCCAGCCCGACGGCGGCCCCGGCGGCGGCGAAGCCGGCCGCGCGCCCGCGGCTCCACGCCCACGCCACCGCGGCCAGCGCCGCGGTCAGCGCCAGCGCCCCGAGCGGCTCGCTCGTCAGCTGCGTCGTCGCCGTGATCATCGGCGGATAGAAGGCGACAGCGACGGCCGCCGTCACCCCCGCCCACGCGCCGGCGATGAGCGCGGCGAGCGCGAAGGCGGCGCCGACCGTGAGCGCGCCGACCACCGCCTGCGCCCGGCGCGCCGCGCGCGTGTCGATGCGCCCGCCGACCGGGTGGCCGCTGAGGGCGTCGGCAAGCGCGAAGAGCACCGGCGCCCCGGGCGCCCAGTGCAGCGGATGGGCCATGCTCGGGCCGCCGTAGTCGCCGGTCGCCCGCAGGTCGCTGGCCAGCTGCACGTACGCGCGCTCGTCGGCCGAGGCGTGACGGGGCCGGCCGTCGGCCGCCTCCATCCGCAGGACTGCCGCGGCCATGACCACGAGCGCGAGCACTGCCGCGACGATGACGCCGTGACCCGGAGGACGCAGCCGAGCGAACGACGGCAGGCGCAGGCTGGCCGTGGTCACCGGCGCTCCATCAGGATGGCCGCCACCGTGGAGCGCGAGCTGCCGTGCGTGGGACGCACCGTCCGCAGCCGGTGCAGCAGCGCGCTGCGACGCAGCGCGCTGCCCCATCGGCGCGCGATGTCGCGGATCTTCAGCGTCCATGGCGAGTCGGGGTGGCTGAACACGGGCTGGACCAGAAGCAGGCGCGCGCCGCGGCGCAGCGCCCGCACCTGCGGTCCGAGGACGGCCGTGAAGCGGGCCGCGTCCAGGCGCGCCAGCGCGTCGCGCCAATCCATGACTCCGCTGTCGGCGACCGGCCCCAGCGGCGTCGCGTAGCGCATGCCCGCCGGCAGCTCGTGCGCCAGCTCGGGGACCTGCTCGGGCTGGGTGGAGAAGACGAGTGTCCCGCGCGGCAGCGCGGGCGCGAGCTCGCGGGCGACCTGCGTGACGTTGCTCTTGTGCTCGAGCGTCGCGGCGGTGGGTCGCCCGTGCCACGCGAGCAGGGCTGCCGCCAGCACCGCCAGCGGTCCGAGGAGCGCGAGGCGGCCGAGGCCGAGGGCGATGAGCAGCGCCAGCGGCGCGAGCACCACGACCAGGTAGCGCAGCGCCCATGCCGGGGTCCCGAAGCGCGAGTAGGCGAAGGCGGTGAGCAGCGTCCCCGCCGCGATGACGGCCATGCCCAGCACGGCGCGGCGCAGCGCTCGTCCTCCGCGCAGCGCCCCGATCGCGAGCCCCGCGGCGGCCGCGGGGAGCAGCACGAGCTCGGCGCGTCGCCCGCTCCACACGCGGGCCAGGCCACGAGTCAGCGACCGGCCGGCCGGACGGTGTGACCACGGCGCGCCCGTGTGGGCGGCCTGATAGAGCAGGGTCGGCACCCACGGCGCGAAGAGCAGTGCGGCGCCGCCGAAGGCCAGCACGCCGTCGCGGGCCAGCGTGCGCCGGGACGGGCCGACGACGATGAGGGCCAGCCACGCCAGCCCCGCGGCGGCCACGAGGAACGCGCCCCACGGATGGACGTACAGGGTCAGCGCCAGCAGGATCGCCAAGCCCGGCAGATGCGCGCGGCGCCGCAGGACGAAGGCACGCACGAAGGCGCCGCAGACCAGGAGCGCGATCAGCGCCAGCAGCGAGTACATCCGCGTCTCGTCGGCGTACAGGCCGACGAAGGGGTCGAGCGCCATCAGCCCGCCGGCGACGAGACCGGCCCATGCCCCGATGGGCGCCACCGCCCACCAGGCGGCCGGCACGCAGGCGATGGCGAACCCCGCCGACAGCGCGTGCGTCGCGCGCGGGGCCGAGCCGAAGAGCGCCATCCACACGTGCAGGAGCACGTAGTACAGCGGCGGGGAGCCGTCCTGGCGCAGGGCGCCGGGAATCGCGCTCAGCGGGTGCGACGAGATCCCGACGGAGATCCCCTCGTCGATCCAGTAGGGCGCCGAGAGCGCGCGCAGGCGCAGCACGGCGGCCACGGCGATGAGGGCGGCGACCGCTGCGGCGACGAGGAGCCGCCGCCCCGACGGGCGCGCGCGCGGGGCGCGATCCCAGAAGGCCGGCGATGCCGCAGCCGTCACCACGGTCATGCGCCTGAGCTTCCCGATCGCGCCGGGACGCATCCGTCCGCGCAACGACCCGGTGGCCGAGGTCATGAGCACCGATCTGCCAGGCTTCGACGCCGATGACCACGCTGTGGCGCCGCGGAGCGCTCGTGATCGCGGTGCTCGCGCTCATCACCGCGCCCGGCGCGGCGCACGCCGCGACGTTCGCCAACCCGGTCCTGCCCGGCGACCATCCTGATCCGACCGTCGTGCGGGCCGACGGCGCGTATTACGCCAGCGCGACAAGCGCGTCGTGGGCGCCGATCTTCCCCATCTTCCGCTCGACCGACCTCGTCCGCTGGCGCCAGGTCGGGGCGGTCCTGCAGTCCGCGCCGCGTTGGGCCGCGGGCAACTTCTGGGCCCCGGAGCTGGTGCGCTGGTCGGGGCGCATGCTGGCCTTCTACTCCGCCAGCCGCCGCGGCGGCCCACCGTGCGTCGGCGTGGCCGGCGCCCCGCGGCCCGAGGGACCATGGAGCGACCGTGGACCGGTCCTCTGCCGGCCGGGCGGCGTCATCGACGCCGACCCCTTCACCGACGCCGACGGCGCGCGCTGGCTGCTGTTCAAGCGCCTGGGCAGCGGCCACGGCATCTACGCGGTGCGCTTCAGCGAGCGCCGGCTGCGCGCCGTCGGCCACGCCCACGAGCTCATCGCGCCGGACGCGGGATGGGAGCAGGGCGTCACCGAAGGCCCCTCCCTGATCCGCCGGGGCGGCTCCTACCTGCTCTTCTATGCCGGCGGGCACTGCTGCCGCCCGCCGTGCACCTACGCCGAGGGCGTGGCCCGCGGCTCCTCGCTGCTCGGTCCCTACGTCAAGGATCCGTCCAACCCGCTGCTGGTCGGCAACGCGGCCTGGCAATGCCCCGGTCACGGCACGACGATCGACCTCGGAGCCGCCGGCCTCTACCTGCTGCACCACGCCTACCGTGCCGGCGACGCCTTCGACCGCCGGCGCACGGCGCTGCTCGACCGCGTCGCCTTCACGCCCGACGGCTGGCCGACCATCGCCGGCGGCCTCGGGCCGGTGCTCAGCGCCGACGCGCCCCTTGGCCGCGCCGGCGCCCCGGCGCCCGCCGGGTTCACCGACCGCTTCGCCGGCGCTGCCCTGGCGCCCGGCTGGGAGTGGCCGTTCTTCGCCGCGCCCGACGCGCGACCCGACTTCGGCGCCCTGCGCCTGACCTGTCGCGGCGCCAGCCGCCCGAGCTTCCTGGCCCGCCAGGTGCCGGTCGACCGCTTCACCGCGCTCGCCGCCGTCGACGTCCCGCGCCGTCACGGGGCCGGGATCGGCCTGGCCGCCCAGGGCCCCGGGCGCGTGCTGCGGGGGATCGAGCTGCGCGACGGACGCGTGCGGCCCTTCCGCTCCGACGATCGGGGGCTGAGGCTGGGAGTGCCCCGGACCGCCCCCGCCGGCGCGCGGCTGCGTCTGGTGATCAACGCGACGCCGGACGGCGCCGTCGCGCTCTACGTGGGCGCAGGCCGGGGCGCGCCGACGCGCATCGCCGGCGGCCCCGCAGAGACAGGGCTCGCGGCCACCCGCGTCGCGCTGACCTGCCGCGGGACGGGCGCGACGCGGATCGACTCCATCCGCGTCGCGGCGACCAGCGAGGGTCCCTGATGTCGTCAGGCTCGCGACGTCCGCTCGTGGCCCTGTGCGCGGCCGCGCTGCTCGCCGTCGCCGGATGCGGCGGCTCGCGTCCGCACACGCCTCTGGCCCTGCCGCCGCCCAGTGCGCTCCCCAGCTCGGCGTCATCGCAGGTGGCGGTGATCGTGATGGAGAACAAGGAGCGCGGCGATGTGGTCGGCTCGCCGGCGGCCCCGTACCTCAGCGCCCTCGCCCGGCGCTACGCCGTCGCGACCCATAGCTATGCCATCCGCCACCCGTCGCTGCCCAACTACCTGGCGCTGACGAGCGGCTCGACTCACGGCATCGACTCCGACTGCACGGACTGCCGCGTCGCCGGTCCCAACATCGTCGACCAGCTCGAAAGGGCCCACCTCTCGTGGAGGGCCTACATGGAGGACCTTCCGAAGCCCTGCTCGCCGGTCGCCGGCGCCGGCGGCTACGCCAAGAAGCACGACCCGTTCATGTACTACGACGACGTCGTGGACGACGCACGCCGCTGCCACAACGTGGTCGGCTTCGGGCGGCTCGTCGACGACCTGAGCGGCGGGACCCTGCCCGCCTTCGCCTTCATCTCGCCCAACCTCTGCCACGACACCCACGACTGCGGCGTCGCGACGGGCGACAGCTTCCTGGCCGCCCTCGTCCCGCGGCTGCTGCGCGGGCTCGGGCCGCACGGCTTCCTCGTCGTGACCTGGGACGAGGGCAGCTCCGACGCCGGCTGCTGCGCGGACGCCCGCGGCGGACGGATCGCGACCGTGCTGGCCGGGCCCGGTGTGCGGCGCGGCGCGCACAGCGACCGCGACGTCGACCACTACGGCGTGCTGCGCACGATCGAGGACGCACTGGGCCTCCCGCGGCTGGGCCGGGCCGCCTCGCCGCGCGGCGGAACGCTCGACACGCTCCTCACGCACGGCGCGCTGTCGCCCTGACCGGTCGGTTGCGGAGCCGGCATCGGACCGACGTCGGTGGCGGGCCTCGGTCACGCGCCCCGCTCACGATGGGCGCTTGTCCCTGAATCCCTCCTGAACGCCCAGCGGCGTCGTCGCGGGCAGGTTGATCGCCATGGTCGATCCCGTCACCGTCACCGTGCCGCCGTGGCGCTGCGCCGTGGCGCGGACGATGGCCAGGCCCAGCCCCGATCCGGGCCGGTCCGCGGCGCCGGGCGCGCGCCAGAAGCGCTCGAAGGCGTGCTCGAGGTCGGCGGGGGCGAGGCCGGGTCCCTCGTCGCGCACGGCCAGTGCCGCCGTCCCGTCGATGACCGTGAGCGAGACGGTCACCTCGCCCCCGCGCGGGCCGTGCAGCTCGGCGTTGTCGAGCAGGTTGTCGAGGGCGCGGCGCAGCGCGTCGGGCTCGCCGCGCACGGTCACCGGGTCGCACGCCTCCACGCGCACCGTGGCGCGGCCGGCGACCGCGTCGGCCACCACGGCGTCGAGTCGCACGTCCTGGTCGGGCGCCGGGCCGGCGCTCTCGCGCTCGAGGGCCAGGAGATCGCCGACCAGGCGCTGCAGGCGCTGCGTGTCGAGCTGCAGGTCGCCCAGGACCTCGGGATTGATGCCGTGGCGGGCCACGAACTCGACGTTGCCGGCCAGCGACGTGACGGGCGTGCGCAGCTCGTGGCTGGCGTCGGCCAGGAAGCGGCGCTCGCGCAGGCGCGCGGCGTCGAGCGCGGCGAGCATCCGGTTGAGCGTGCGGGTGAGGTCGGCCACCTCGCCGTCGGCGTGCGGATCGGGCAGGCGCCGCGACGCGTCGCCGGTGCGCTCGATCTCGGTCGCCGCCGCGGTGACGCGCGCGAGCGGGCCCAGGCCGCGCCGCGTGAGGACGGCCGCGGCGGCGCCGCCCACCCCGGCCGCCAGCAGACCGGAGAGCAGGAGCAGCAGCCCGAGGCGGTGCAGCGTCTGGTCGATGTCCGTGGTGCTGGAGGCCACGAGCACCGCCCCGCCGGCCGCGGGACCGCCGTCCTCGGGCAGCGGAGCGGCGTAGAGGCGCACCGGCTCGCTGCCCAGCCGGACGTCGGCGAAGCCGCCGCGCCCGTGGCGCAGGGCCTCGGCGGCCACGCGGGTGTCGGGCAGGAGCCTCGCGCCCAGGGCCAGCGAGCGCGCGATGAAGCGTCCGTGGCGATCGAGGACCTCGACCGAGAGCTGGCGGCCGGCGACCGTGGACTCGAGCGCCCCCGGGGCCGTCAGCAGCGCCGGCGCCGAGACGCTGAGGCGGGCGACGTCGGTGGCCCTCCGGCGCAGGCTGGTGTCGAGCGAGGCGTGCAGCTGGTGGGCGACGAGCAGGCGCGCGCAGACCGCGAGGAAGGCGACGGCCAGGACGACCGCCAGCGCGGCGGCCGCGGTGAGGCGGCCCCTCAGCGTGCGCGGCGTCATGTCCGCAGCATGAACCCCACGCCGCGGACCGTGTGGATGAGCGGCGGCTCGCCCAGCTTGCGCCGCAGCCGCGCGACATAGCGATCGACGACGTTGGGGACCGCCGCCTCGCGCCAGATCTCCTCGATCGCGCGCTCGCGCGGGACGACGACGCGCGCGTTGCGCAGCAGCAGCTCCAGCAGCGCGCTCTCGCGCGCGGTGAGCGCCACCGGCCGCCCGCCGCGCTGAGCCGTGCGCGTGCTGACCTCCAGCACGAGGTCGCCGTAGGCGAGCCGGTCGCCGTCGTCGCGACCGCGGCGCCCGAGGGCGTGCAGCCGCGCGACCAGCTCCTCCACCGCGAACGGCTTGACCAGGTAGTCGTCGGCGCCGGCCTCGAGGCCCGCGACGCGATCGGCCACCGCGTCGCGGGCGGTGAGCATGAGGATCGACCCGCGCAGCCCGTTGGCGCGCAGGCGCCGGCAGACCGCGAGCCCGTCCAGGCCGGGCATAGTCACGTCGAGCACGACGAGGTCGGGGGCCGACGCCTCGGCGGCGGCGAGAGCGGCGCCGCCGTCGGCGACGTGCTCGACCTCGAAGCCCTCGGCGGCCAGGCTGCGCGTGAGCATCCGCCGCACGAGCGCGTCGTCGTCGACCACGAGCACCCGCTCGGGCACCGCTCAGCCGCCCGCGACGTCGCGGCGCAGGAAGACGAGCAGCGCGGCCACGAAGGCCGGCACGGCGTACAGCGAGCACACCCAGGCCGCGCGCACGATCGGCGCCCAGTCGACGGGCTGGCGCAGCAGCCCCTGCCAGGCGTTGAACTGGGTGCTCAGCAGATAGGGCTGCAGAGCCTCGAGGCCCGGGAGGATGCCGATGAGCTGCAGCAGCAGCGAGGCCATGAGGGTGCCGACCACGGCTGCCGCGCTGTTGCGGAAGATGGTCGAGAACAGCAGCCCGATGGTCGCGATGGCCAGGATCGGGATGAGGTAGACGAGGAGGCTGGCGCCGATGAGCACGAGCGCCCGGCCGGTGGAGATCGTCGTGCCGGATAGCGTGGGCAGCGGATGCAGGCCGGAGGCCAGCGAGCCCGCCACCACGGCCACCGCGCCGGTCAGCGCGATGGCGGCGATCGCGTAGGTCGCCGTGGCCAGCGCCTTGCCCACGAAGACCTGCCCGCGCTCCACCGAGCGCGTGAGGATGGTCTTGAGCGTTCCGTTGTGGTCCTCGGCGGCCACGATGTCGCCGGCCACCAGCGCGGTGATGAGCGGGAACATCCAGATCGAGCCGAAGAGCAGCAGCACCAGCGGGATGGCCAGCCCCGTCTGGTGGATGTAGCGCCCGAAGGCGACGTCGTTGGGCTGGCCGCTCTGCGTGGCGACGGCGACCGCGAAGATGATCGGCACGAGCGCCGCGGCGCCCAGACCGAGGTACGTGCGCTTCTGGAAGCGCAGCTTCTGCAGCTCCCAGCGGTACACCGTCAGCACGCCCGGCCTCATGCCGCCCTCCCGGCCACAGCCGGCGCCGGGCCCGGGACCGGGTCGCCGTCGCCCTCGGTGAGGGCGAAGAAGAGGTCCTCCAGCGTGGCGCGGTTGGGCGCGAGCTCGAGGACGAGCGCGCCCGCCTCGGCCAGCGCGAGCGACAGCTCGCCCACCGCCTGCTCGGACGGCGCGCGGAAGGCGATGCCGCCGTGGGGCCCGGGCGCGGCGTCGTCGATCCCCGCCTGGGCGGCGCACACCGCCAGCGCGCGGTCGTCGTCGGTCGTGCGCAGGTGGTAGACGGTCCCGGCCGCGAGGCGCAGCTCGGCCAGCGTCCCCTCGTAGGCCATGCGCCCCTGACGGACGATGGCCACGCGGTTGCACAGCTCCTCGACCTCGGCCAGCAGATGGCTCGAGAGGACGACGGTCATCCCGCCGTCGGCCAGGCGCCGCACGAGCAGCCGCATGTCGCGCATGCCCGCGGGATCCAACCCGGTCGCCGGCTCGTCGAGGAGCATGAGCTTCGGCCGGCGCAGGAGCGCGGCGGCGATGCCCAGGCGCTGGCGCATGCCGTGCGAGTAGCCCCCGACGCGATCCTTCGCGCGATCGCTCAGCTCCACGGTGTCGAGGACCTCGCCGACGCGCGCGGCGGCGCCGTCGCCGTCGAGCGCCGCGCACAGCTCGAGATTGCGCCGGCCGGTGAGGTACGGGTAGAAGCGCGGCGCCTCGACGAAGCCCGCGACGCCGTCGAGCGCGGCGACGCCGGCCTGCGGGTCGCGCCCGAAGAGCCGCACGCTGCCCTCGCTGGGGCGGATGAGCCCGAGCATCATGCGCAGCGACGTGGTCTTGCCCGCGCCGTTGGGCCCGAGATAGCCGAAGACGTCGCCGGGGAGCACGGTGAGGTCGACGCCGGCCACCGCGACGAGCTCGCCGTAGCGCTTGACCAGGCCGCGGACCTCGACGGGGGGCGCCTGCGCTGTCGACACGCTCACAGCCCCCGCGCCGCGGCCTCGGCCGCCGTGGGCGGGACGGAGCCCGCGACGACGTAGCCGACGCCCGCGCGGTCGAAGCGCACGACGGTCCCCAGCGCCGTGTCGAGCTCCTGGCCGGAGGCGCCGTTGATCGAGATCTCGGGCAGGCTCGACCCGCCGCCGTCGCGGCCGCCCTGCTTGCCGATCTGCGGCTGGGCCTTCGACGGGCTCTCGAGGACGGCGATGCCGCCCAGCCCCCGGCCGTAGGTCACGAGCGCCGCCGGCGTGCCGTCGAGCGCGACGAGCTTGACCGCCTTGCGCGGCAGGCCCACGAGGGCGTCGGGGGCGACGACGGTGAAGCCCACCTTGGCCTGCACCGCCTGCAGCCCGGTCACCTCGGCGTGCCGCGGGTCGGCCCCGCGGGCCGCCGACGGGTCGAGGTCGACGATGTGCGCGCCCGCCGGCACGGGGATGGCGAGGTCGCCGGCTGCGACCTTGCCGAACGAGATGTCGGTCGCCTTCAGCTCGAGCACGGGATCGGCGTCGCCGTTGGCGTAGACGGCGGCGCGCAGCGGGACGCCGTGCTCGGCGTCCCACGCCACCTCGGCGCCGCCGAGCAGCCCGCCGTCGTGGCGCGGGGTGATGCGCACGGTGTACGCGGGGCGCCCGGCGACGTCGCTGGGCCTGGCGTCCGACAGGGTCGCCTTCTGGGCCAGGTGAGTGAGCACGTCCTGGATACGGGCCAGCGAGGGCACGGGCGCGCCGGTGGTCTGCCTGTCGCGGGGCAGCGTGGCCCGGTAGACGGTGCTCGTGGCCGTCTCGATGACGGTCAGCCGGTCGCCGTCGAGGAGGACCTGCACGTCGCCGGCGCGGCCGTCGGCGCCGTCGGCCTGCAGCTCGAGGCGCAGCCTGTCGCCGGTGGCCCACAGGCGGCCCTTGGCGCCGGTGAGCAGCGGATCGCCGCCCTGAAGGCTCGCGGCGTCGATGAGGTGGTTGGTGAAGGAGATCCGCGCCGTGACGCCGTCGACCGCCGGAGCGGCGAGCGCGTCGTGCACGGCCCGCGCCAGCGGCTTGGGCGGCGGCGTGGGTCCCGATCCTCCCGCCGCGAGCGCGATCGCGGCCGCGCTTCCGGCGAGGACGACCACCGTGGTGGCCAGCAGGGCCAGCAGGCGGCGGGTTGAGATATGGCGCAGGTACGACATCAGGGCCTCCGGTCTCTACAGCGTAGGCCGCAGGCTAGGCCGGCTCTCTGAAAGAACCCTGACGGCCGTCAGGCGGCGACGATCAGGGCCGCCCGACCCCGCCCGAGCTCTCCCCCAGCGCGATCGGAGCGCCGCGCAGCCGCCGCGCCGCCAGGCCGCGGGCGAGCGCGAAGCCCGCCGCCGCCACCGTCGCGCCGGCGGCCGCGTCGAGCCACAGGTGGTTGCCGGTGGCCATGATCTCCGCGAGCACCACCGCGGGGTACAGCACCGCCACCGCGCGCACCGCCTTCGAGCGCGCCTGGGTGGCGACGATCACGGCCGCGATCAGGGCGAAGGCGGCGTGGCCGCTGGGCATCGCCGCGTACGGGCTCATCGCCAGGCGCTCGAACCCGTGCTGGCCCGTCTGCACGAGGCCCGCGCCATAGCCCGCCTCGGGGACCATGCGCGGTGGCGCGGTCGGGAAGAGGACGTAGCCGAGGGTGGCGAGCGCCTGGGCGCACACGAACGTGTTGCGGGCCAGCGGGAACACGCGCGGCCGCGCGAACCACGTCCAGGCCAGGACGCCGAGCATGACCGGGAGGTGGACGCCGACGTAGGCGAACTGCGCGAGGCCCAGGAGCGGAGGGCGCGCCGCGACCCAGGCGTGGACCGACGGCTCGAAGAACAGCCCCAGGGAGCGCTCGTCCTCGATCAGCTCCCGTATGCGCGCGAGCGGCGCGGCGGGCCCGGGCGCCAGCAGGGCGACCACGGGGCAGAGCGCGAGCACGACCGCCACCGGCCACGCATCGCGCGCCGCGCGGGCCAACGTCCGCTCCCTCGGCATGCGAGGACCCTAGGTCATCGCCCCGCCTGATCGAGCCGCCGGGCCGCGGATCGCGCGATCACCGGAGGGCAACACGGGCGCGCGCACGGCCCGCGAGAGTGCCGACGTCATGCGCAACTACGCCACCCCGCTCCTCGCCGCCCTGCTCGCCGCGGCCGCCACCGCCGGCGTCGCCACCGCCGGCACGCACTTCACGGGCAACGACCATCACCGTGAGGGCCACGGCTCCTACTCGATCGGCCTGTGGGGCGACCTGCCCTACTCCGACGTCCAGAAGACGGTCGGCGTGCCGAACCTGATCGCCGACATGAACCGCCAGCTGCTGGCCTTCACCGCCAACGACGGCGACATCAAGAGCGGCAGCAGCCCGTGCACCGACGACGTCTACACGAGCTTCGCGGCGGCGATGAACAGCCTGCGCGCGCCGGCCGCCTTCACGCCGGGCGACAACGACTGGACCGACTGCGATCGCGACGGCGTGCACACCTCGGGCGAGCGCCTGGACTTCGAGCGCAGGCTCTTCTTCTCCACCCCGTTCACCTTCGGCCAGCACAAGCTGCGCCAGGAGGTCCAGGCCGCGCCGTACGTCGAGAACCGCCGCTGGAGCGTCGGCCGCGTGACCTACGCGACGCTCAACGTGCAGGGCTCGTGCAACAACCTCTGCGACGTCGCGCCCGATCCGGCCGAGTACGCCGCCCGCAACCAGGCGGACATCGCGTGGCTGCACCAGACCTTCGCGCAGGCCAGGGCGCGCGCCTCGGCCGCCGTCATGCTCATCTTCCAGGCGGACGCCGGCTTCGATCTCTCGGACGCGACGCGCGCGCCGCTGCGCGACCCCAAGACCCTCGCCGAGACCGACGGCCAGCCCGACGGCTTCCATGACTTCCTGTCGGCGCTGCGCGACGAGACCATCGCCTTCCGCCGGCCGGTCGCGGCCGTGCACGGCGACTCGCACTACTTCCGCATCGACAAGCCGTTGCTCGACGCCAAGGGCCAGCGGCTGGAGAACTTCACGCGCGTGGAGACCTTCGGCGATCACCAGGAGAACGGCGACAACGACGTGCATTGGCTGAAGGTCGACGTCGATCCGGCCAGCCGCGAGGTCTTCTCCTACCAGCAGCAGATCGTGCCGGCCAACCGCACGGCGGTGCCGGCGCCGTAGGGGTGCGCGCTAGGGTCGGCGCCATGGCCCATCAGCCGAAGCTCATCATCCAGGTGGCGCGCGGCAGCGCCGTCGAGCGACAGCTCGCCACGAGCCCTCCGCAGGGCCTGGCCGACGGCGAGATCGTCGTCGAGGCCGGCTACACCACCGCCGACGGGCACCTCGAGCCATCGGACGTGGGGAGCGTCGTGCTCTCGGTGCCCTCGCCCGAGGCGCTGGCGCGCGACGCCGACGAGGTCCACCGGGTCATCGCGCACGCGGGGACCGGCGTCGAGCCGCTCGTGCTGGTGGTCGAGGCCGCGGAGGAGCTGCGCGACGACGAGCTGGCGCCGGTCGTCGAGGCGGCCGGTCACGCGCCGCGGCCCGTGATCCTGCGCGTCCTGCGCGACGGCTGACGTCGTAGCCGTCCGCCGCGCCAGCGGCGAGAATCCCGCCCGTGGGGGACCTGCAGATCGTCATCGCGGCGCTCTTCGTGTCGGCCGCGGGGCTCAACGCGCTGGCCAACTGGCTGAGCGTCCCGTACCCGATCCCGCTGGTGATCGGCGGGCTGCTCCTCGGGCTCGTGCCCGGCATCCCGGACATCCAGCTCGACCCCGACCTCGTGCTGCTCGTCTTCCTGCCGCCGCTGCTCTACGCCTCGGCCTTCTTCGCCGACCTGCGCGCCCTGCGCACCGACGCGCGGGTGATCTCGCTCTCGGCGATCGGGCTCGTCCTCGCCACCGCGGCGGCGGTCGCCGTCATCGGCCACGAGCTGATCGGGCTGCCGTGGGCGATGTCCTTCGCGCTGGGCGCCATCGTCT
This sequence comes from Paraconexibacteraceae bacterium, assembly GCA_963757775.1. Taxonomy (GTDB): domain Bacteria; phylum Actinomycetota; class Thermoleophilia; order Solirubrobacterales; family Solirubrobacteraceae; genus JAOPZW01. Next base: position 230,812 of record CAVWSH010000009.1, read on the forward strand.
CGCCGACGGACCCCGCGGCCGCGACGGCGATCATGCGCCGCGTCGGAGCCCCGCGGCGGATGGTCAACGTCCTCGAGGGCGAGAGCCTGTTCAACGACGCCACGGCGCTGGTCGCCTACAAGGTGGCGGTGGCGGCCGCGGTCGGCGAGAGCGTCTCGGCCGGCCACACGCTGCTCGAGTTCTTCGCCGACGCCGGCGGCGGCATCGCGATCGGCCTGGCGGTCGGCTGGGCGATCGGCGAGGTGCGCAGGCGGGTGACCGACGTCAACACCGAGCTGACGATCTCCCTGTTCAGCGCCTACGGGGCGTTCGTCCCGGCCGATCAGCTCGGCGTCTCCGGCGTTCTCGCCGTGGTGGCCTGCGGCGTCTACCTGGGCTTCCGCGCGCCGGAGATCTCCTCGCCCGAGAGCCGCATGCTGGGCGACGGGCTGTGGTCGACGCTCGCCTTCCTGCTCAACGCGGCCCTGTTCATCCTCATCGGCCTGCAGCTGCCGGTCATCGTCGACGAGCTCAGCGGCCGGCCGGCGGGCGAGGTCATCGGCTACGCGGCCGCCGTCTGTGCCGCGGTCATCGTCGTGCGCTTCGCGTGGAACTTCAGCGTCACCGCGCTCATCCGGGCCCTCGACCGCCGGCCCTCGCAGGTGGCGCGGCGCGCCTCGTGGCGCACGCGGGTGGTCGGGAGCTGGGCCGGCATGCGCGGCGCCGTGTCGCTGGCCGCGGCGCTGGCCCTGCCGTTGCACACCCACGCCGGTGCGCCGCTGCCCGGCCGCGAGCTCATTCAGTTCATCACCTTCGCGCTGATCCTGGTCACGGTGGTCGGACAGGGGCTCACCCTGCCGTGGCTCATCCGGCGCCTGCACGCCGTCGAGGACGGCACCGAGGAGGAGCGCGAGGAGCTCAAGGCGCGGCTGGTCATCGCGCGCGCCGCGCTGGAGCGCGTCGGCGAGCTCGAGGGCGAGGAGTGGACACGCGACGACAGCGTCGACCGCGTGCGCCGGCTCTACGAGTTCCGCCAGCGGCGCTTCAAGATCCGCGCGGGGAAGATCGACGACGAGGACGGGCTCGAGGAGCGCTCGCTCGCCTACCAGCGGATGATGCACGAGATCTACGCCGCCCAGCGCCACGCGTTGGTCGGCCTGCGCAACAGCCGCCAGATCTCCAGCGACGTCATGCGCCGCGTGGAGCGCGAGCTCGACCTCGAGGAGTCGCGCCTGGAGGTGTGACGCCCGGGCCGGTCAGCGCGTGGGGTCGCGCGGGCCGGTCCTCTCGAGCGCGAACGCCCGCCAGCTGGGCATGAGCTCCGGGGCGGCCAGCAGCTCGCCGAGCAGGTCGTGGTCCTGCAGGAGCGCGCGGTGCATGAGGGCGACGGTCACGTCGTGATCGGGTCGGTGGACGATCTCGACCGCATCGCCGGCGCCGATGTCGCCCTCGCGCACGATGGCGAGGTAGGCGCCCGGGCGGTCGGCCTGCGCGAAGGCCCGCAGGAAGCGCGGATCGCCCATCCGCAGGCCGAGCTTGAAGCACGGCGTGCGCGACTGGCGGACCTCGAGCACGGTGCTGCCGATCGCCCAGCGCTCGCCGATGCGCGCCGCGCTCACGTCGAGCCCGCGCGTGGTCAGGTTCTCGCCGAAGGGCGCCGGGCCCAGGTCGCGACCGAGGCGCTGCGCCCACCACGCCGCGTCCTCCGAGGCATAGGCGTACACCGCCTTGTCGGCACCGCCGTGGACCGTTCGATCGGCCTGGTCGTCGCCGGCCACGTTGACCCCGCGCACCGCGACGCGACCCGTGACGGGCTCCTTCCAGATGGCCGTGCTGACCACCCGCCCGCCGACCCGCACCTCGCGTGGGGCCCCGACGTTGACCGCGAGCACGACCGGCGCGGCGGCGGCTGGCCTGCCGGCCACGCCCCACCCCTCGTGCTCGAGCGCTCTCATGGCGCCGATCGTAGCCGCAGGCCTGCGGGCGCCCGCGCCTCGCTCCGCCGGCCGGCCGAGCGCGCGCGTGCTAGGCCAGCGCGGCGGCCGACGGGCAGCCGCCCAGCGCGTACGCGTCGACGCGCCTGCGTGCGGGCCGGCCCGCCGCGATCAGCCGGTGGACGGCGTAGCCGGCCGCGGTGATCGAGACGCCGGCGATCGCGTCGAAGACGAAGTGGTTGCCGGTGGCGACGACGGTCAGCAGCATGACCGGCCCCCACATCAGCGCCGCGTAGCGCAGGATCGGGTTGCGCAGGGCCGCCGCCAGGGCGATGCCGATCGCGAAGGCGAAGCCGACGTGCAGGCTCGGGACCGCGGCGAACTGGTTGAACAACGAGGTCGTGGTGCCGCCCTCGAGCTTCAGCGGGCTGCCCGTCGAGACCGTGTCGACGATGCCCAGGCCGGCCAGGCGCGGCGGGGCGGCCGGATACAGGGCGTAGACCGGCAGCGAGAGCAGCCACGTCGCCAGCAGCGTGTTGCGCAGCGTGCGGTAGGTCGTGCGGTTCAGGCGGTAGAGCAGCACGAGCGAGGCCGGCAGGACGAGGTTCTGGGCGGCCAGGTACACGTAGTTGAACACCGTGAGCAGCGGTGAGTGCAGGAAGGCGTCCTGGACGCCGCCCTCGACGTCGAGGTGCAGGTGCTGCTCGAGCGCCACGACCTGGTGGGCGTGGGCGAGCGCGGTGGGGTAGGAGCCCACCGCGACGAAGCGCGCCGCCTCGTAGACCAGGTAGGCCGCCACCGCGATCGCGATCTCCCACACGAACGCGGGCACGCGCCGCGCGCCGCGCTCGGAACGCGTCACGGAGGGGGCGGTGGGGGCTGAGACGGCGATGACGACAGCTTCGCGCCCGCGGGACCCTCTGCCGATGTGGAATCCCGGTCGCGCGCCGCGGGCAGGCACGAGTCTTCGAGGTGGGGGTAACCCGACCCGGGAGGCGGCCCACCCCTCCGGGTGGGAAGCCGCCTAGGCACCCCGTCCGCAGGGGTGGGATTCCGGGCGCTTGCAGGTCATACGGCAACTCCGCGGCGCCAAACGGCAACGAAATTGACATAAGCGGGAGGCCGTCGGGTATAGGCTCCCGGAGACGAGCAGCGCGTGCCTGTCGCTGCTCTCTCCGCGCATGAGGCGTGGTAACGGGCCTCAGGGCATGAGGCCGTCCGGTCGAGCCGCCGCCAAAGATCCTCGCCCGGTCGCACCGCCGTGCTCTCGCATTCGCACTCAACTTCGAGATGAGGACCATGCACGCCCCGTACCGATCCTGGCCCCTTGCGCTCATGGCGCTGGCCGTCCTGCTCGTCGCACCGTCCACCGCCTCCGCGGCCGACCTGCACGCCACGCCCGCGACCTTCGCGAGCGTGTTCGCAGGGGCCCAGGGTGGTGACCGGGTGCTGCTGGCCTCCGGCAACTACGGCAACTGGAGCGGCGGCGCCAAGCCCGCCCCCGGTGTCACCATCGCCCCCGAGACCGGCGCCAGCCCGACCTTCTCGGGCGGCACCTTCGGCAGCTCGGTGCGCAACATCACCATCAAGGGCGTCACCTACACCGGCGCGGTCGACGTCGAGCCCGGCTCGACCCCGCTGAACCTGACCTTCGACGGCGACACCTGGGGCAACGTCGGCCAGGGTGCGCACGAGGGCCGCCTGTCGATCGCCGGAGGCGGCGGCAACGCCATCGGCAGCAACGGCGTCCAGGTCATGAACTCGACCTTCGGCCCGGGAGGCTGCAGCGACGGCATCCAGGACTCGTCGAAGGGGACCGAGATCGGTCCCGGCAACGAGTTCAAGAGCATCACCCAGTCGTGCTCGGCCAGCGAGGCGCACGTCGACTCGATCCAGGTCTACGCCTCGAACTACGTGTGGATCCACGACAACTACATCCACGACGGCGAGCAGGGCATCATGTCGCCCGACGGGCCCTCGACCGGCTATCGGATCGAGAACAACGTCATCCACACGAGCACGGGCTACCCCTGCATGCACATCGGGGACAACCGCGACTCGACGATCACCCACAACGTCTGCCGCAACGGGGCCATCCGCCTGTACGAGGGCAACCAGGGCGTCGCGAGCCAGAACATCACGGCGCAGAACAACGTCGCCGCCATGGACAGCTCGAACTGCAGCGGTTGCACGGTCGACCACAACGTCAGTCCCGGACTGGTCAGCTTCCTGGGCGGCGTCGGCCGGTGCGCCTTCGCCATCCTCTCGCCCGGCACGGGCAGCGACGGCACCCCCATCGGCCTGAACGACTGCGTCGCGGGGCCGCCGGCGCCGCCGCCGACCGACCCGCCGCCCACCACGCCGCCGCCCACCACGCCGCCGCCCACCACGCCGCCGCCCACCACGCCGCCGCCGACGACCCCGCCGCCCACCACGCCGCCGCCGACGACCCCCCCGCCGGCCGACAACACCCCCACGGCCCGCTTCACCTCCTCGCCCGCGAGCCCGGTCACCGGCCAGGCCGTGACCTTCGACGCGAGCGGCTCCACGTGTGAGGACACGCCGTGCACCTACACCTGGGTCGATGACGGCTACGACGGCGCCAGCGGCGCGCAGTGGCCGCTGGGCAACGGCCGCACGCTGTCGTTCACCTTCCGCGGAGCCGGAGTCAAGAACGTCCGCCTGACGGTCGCCGACGCCGACGGCGACACCGACACGACGCTGCACCCGATCACCGTGACGACGGCGCCGACCACGCCGCCCCCGACCGAGCCGCCGCCCACGGACCCGCCGCCGACCGATCCGTCCGGCGACACCACCCCGCCGGACACGACGATCGTCTCCGGGCCCAGCGGCACGACCACCGACGCGACGCCGACGTTCACCTTCACCTCATCGGAGAGCGACCCGGCCTTCGAGTGCCGGATCGACTCCGGCCCGTGGATCGACTGCACGAGCCCGTGGACGCCGGCTGCCCTGAGCGGCGGCGACCACGTGGTGGCCGTGCGCTCGACCGACGTCGCCGGCAACACCGACCCGTCGCCGGCCACGCGCTCCTTCACGGTCGCCGGGCCGCCGCCGGCCCTCTCCGTGCTGCTCGGCAGCTCCGCGGTCCAGCCGGTCGCCGACTCGGTCTCGGCCGGCAGCGCCGAGGCGTTCGCGGCGACTGCGAGCGCAACGGGCAGCGTCAGCCGGGTCTCCGTGTACCTGGACGTCGGCAACACGGCCCCGAGCATGGTCGTGGGCATCTACAGCGACGATGGCGACCACCCCGGGACGCTGCTGACGCAGGGCACGCGCACGGGCCTGACGGCGCTCGGGTGGAACGACGTCAGCGTTCCCCGCACCGGGCTGCAGAGCGGCCAGCGCTACTGGATCGCCCTGCTCGGCCTGGGCACCGGCAACCTGCGCTTCCGCGACGGCGCGGGCTTCAGCTGCCACAGCGAGGTCAGCCGCTCGACGACGCTGAGCGCGCTCCCGGGCACCTGGCAGACCGGGGCGGTCTGGTCCTCGTGCGACCTGGCGGCCAACGCCGCCGGGTAGCACGCGCGAGCAGACCGCCTGTTCGCCGGCGACCTCGGCCGGGTACGCGCCGGCGAGAGGACCTGGCAAGCTGGACGGGAGCGCCCGACATGGCCCCACGACGCCCGAGCACCCACCACGACGACCGCGCGCCCGGCCCGGAGGCGCCCGATGCTGGCTGACGCGCTGGCGTCGCGCAGCTTCGTCGTCACCGCGGAGCTCGGGCCGCCGCGCGATCCGGACCCGGAGCTGGTCCGGGCCGGCGCCCGCGCGCTCGCCGCCTCCGTGGACGCGGTCAACCTGACCGACAACCAGGCGGCGACCGTCAAGGTCTCCCCCGTCGCCTGCTCGGCGCTGCTCATCGACGAGGGCGTCGACCCGATCCTCCAGATCACCGGCCGCGACCGCAACGTCATGGCCCTGCAGTCGGAGCTCCTGGGCGCGTGGGCCCTCGGCGTGCGCACGGTCCTCACGCTCACCGGCGACCCGCTGAAGGTCGGGCCCTACGAGGGCATCGCCACCGCCGTGGGCGAGCTGGACTCGCTCGGCCTCGCCCGGCTCATCGTGACCATGAACGAGGGGCGGCTCGCGGCCGGCGAGCCGCTCGAGCAGCCGCCCTCGTTCCTCGTGGCCGGAGCGGCCAACCCGCTCGTCGACTCGGTCGACCGCCTCGAGGGCAAGCTCGCGGCCGGCGTCGGGCTGCTGCAGAGCAACATCGTCTACGACGTCGACCGCTTCGCCGCGTGGCTGGCGCCCTTCGTCGAGGCCGGCCTCACCGAGCGCGCGCCGCTGCTCGTCGGCATCGCGCCGCCCCGCAGCACCCGGATGCTGACCTACATGCACGAGCGCATCCCCGGCGTGGAGGTCGACGACGCGACCTTTGCCCGCATGGAGGGCCGCACGGGCGACGACGCCACCGCGACGGGCATCGAGATCGCCGCGGAGCTGGTCCAGCGCGTGCGCGAGGTGCCGGGCGTCAGCGGGGTGCACCTGATGGCGCCCGGCTGGGAGAGCGTCGCGGTGCCGGCCGTCGTCCGCGCCGCGGGGCTCCAGGCGCGGCCCGCCCAGGCGCGCGCCGCCGGCTAGCGGTCCACCGGCTGGGCCTGGCGCCCGGGCCGGCGAAAGCGGGCGAGCCGGCGCGCGGCGGCGAGGTTGCCCTTGGCTCGATAGAGCCGCAGCGCCGTGGCGCGGGCGACCGCCGCCTCCCCCGCCTCCCCCAGCCGCTCGGTCACCTCGGCCAGGTCGCGCCAGGCGTCGGCGCGGTAGATGAACATGTCCGACGAATCGGCCAGCGCCACCGCGGCCCGGGCCTGCGCGAGCGCCTCCTCGGCGCGGCCCTCGCGGGCGGCGAGCCTGGCCCGCGCGGTGAGGCGCTTGACGCGCCACTCGAGGTCGTTGGGCGCGAGGCCCTCGTCGATGCGCGCCACCGCCTCGGCGGCGTCGGCCAAACGGTCCTGGGCGAGCAGGACATGAGCGCGCTCGACGCTGATCGTCGCCAGGAAGAGGCGATCGCCGATCTCGCTCGCCACGCGCGCCGCGTCGTCGAGCGCGTCGCCGGCGGAGGCGGGGTCGCCCGCCAGCAGGCGGACCTCGGCATCGAAGACCGCCATCCAGATGGAGGCCTGACGCAGCCCGAGCTCACGCAGCCCCTCGCGCGAGCGCAGCAGCTGCGCGCGCGCCCCCGCGAAGTCGCCGGCCATCGCGTCGAGCACGGCCACGAAGCCGCGCACGCCGAGCTCGGCGAAGCGACGCCCGGCGACGAGCGCCAGCAGGTCGACGCACTCGGCCCGCGCCTGGGCCACCGGGACGCGATTGACGACGAGCGCCCAGGCGATGACGCTGACGGTCGCGTCGAGGTCGATGGTGCCCGCGGGATCGCGGCGCGCGAAACGCAGTGCGGTGCGCGCCTCGGCCAGGCCGCGCTCCGATGCGCCCTGCATCCAGGCCAGCTCGCACATCAGGCACCGCGCCCGCGCGACGCCGATGTCGTCCCCGAGCGCCTCGAGCGCCACCGCCGCCTCCTCGGCCACGGCGAGCCCCGCGGCGGGGTCCACCGACTCGGGGTGCCGGTAGGCCGCCATGCGCGCGCGTTCGACCTCGCCGCGCAGGCGCACGCGATCGATCTCGCAGGCCGCCGCCTCTTCCGCCACCCGCTCGGCGCGCTCCAGGCTGCTGACCTCGAACAGGGCGGTGCCCATGGCCGGCAGCAGCTCGGCGCGGGCGGGGTCGCCAGGGGCCAGGAGGACCAGCGCGCGCTCGAGGAAGGCGATCTCCGACGGCAGGTCGCCGCGCCGGTGCACCTTGTCGGCCGCCTCGGCCAGACGCCGCGCCGCCCCGTGCGCCAGCGCTTGGAGGCGCGCCGCGGGGGCGCGCAGCTCGCTGGCCGCGCGGTAGGCGCGCTCGAGCTGGGTGCCGATGCGGGCGCTGGCATCGGGGACCATGTCGCCGAGCTCGACGAGCCAGCCGGCCAGGCGCTCGTGCGCATCGGCCCGGCTGGCGAGCGGCATCGCCTCGTAGGCGGCATCGCGCACCAGCGCGTGCCCGAAGGCAAACGCGCGCTGTCCGGTGACGAAGGGGAAGGCGGGGCGCACGAGCTCGCGGCGCGACAGGGAGTCCAGGGCGGCCTGCCGCTCGGTGCCTCCGAGCGCGGGCACGAGCGCCTCGAGGCCGCCGACGTGGAAGGTCTCGCCTTCGATGGCGCCCGCCTCGATGAGCCGCCGCTCGGCCGTGTCGAGCGCGTCGAGGCGGGCGGCGAGCAGCGCATGCAGCGCGGGCGGGAGCGAGCTGTCCTCGGTGCGCTCGCGCACGTGGGCCGCGAGCTGCTCGAGGAAGAGCGGGTTGCCGCGCGCCCGCGCCACCACGCGGGCGAGGGCCGGCTCGGACATCGGCGGGCGCGCGCTGAGCAGGCGGCGGCTGGCCTCCTCGTCCAGCGGGGCCGGCCGCAGGACCGTCCCCGCCCTCCACGCGGGCCGCGCGTCGAGCAGCTCCGGGCGCCCGACGCACAACAGCAGGACGGGCGCGGCCAGCGGGCCGCCGGCGACCTGGTCGATGAGGTCGAGCAGCGCCGGCTCGGCCCAGTGCGCGTCCTCGAAGGCGAGAACCAGCGCCCGGTCGGCGGCCAGCGCCGTCAGGAGCATCCGGAAGGCCCAGGGCGCGGCGTCGGCCGCGGCCTCGCCGCCCAGCCCCAGGGCGGCGGCGATCGTCGCCGCCGCCGCGCGGCCGTCGCCGGTGGCGGGCATGACCGAGGTCAGCGTCCGGCCGCGCAGGGCCTGCAGGACCATCTCGCGCAGCGGCCAGTAGGTGACCCCGTCGCCGTAGGCGGGGCAGTGGCCGATCAGCGCCTGCGCGTCGGCCGCGCCATCGCGCGCGAGCTCGCGCACGAGCCGCGACTTGCCGATCCCCGCCTCGCCCACGAGCGTCGTGCGCTCGACGCGACCCGTTTGACGCACGCGCGCGACGGCGCAGTGCAGCGCGGCCAGCTCGCGTTCGCGCCCGGCCAGCGGGGTCGCGTCGGCGCGCCGGGTGCGGACCGCCTCGAGCAGCGCCTGGACCGGCTCGCCCAGGCGCAGCTCGCCGACGTCCGCCTCGCGGGCCAGCCGCGACGCGGCGCCCACCACGTCGCCCGACGGCAGGGCGTCAGGCCCGGTGACGAGGGCGATGCCGGCGGTCACGCCCAGGCGGACGTCGAGGGGAACGGCCTCCCACTGCAGCTCGCCGATCCGGCGCTGTAGCGCCGTGGCGGCACGGACGGCGCGCAGCCCGTCGTCCTCGTAACTGGCCCGCGTGCCGAAGACGGCCACGAGCCCGTCCGGCAGGCGCTCGACCACGGGATCGCCGTGGCGGCGCAGCGTCGCCTCCGCCTCATCGCTGCAGCAGCGCATGACCTCCTCGAGGACCTCGGGGTCGAGCGTCCCCCCGGCGCTCTCGGCGCAGCGCACGTCGGCGGCGACGCACACCACCTGGCGGCGCGCCGGCAGCCGCTGCTCGCGCTCGGCGCCGCCGATCAGCGCAGCGAGCGCCGGCGAGGGCGCGAGGCCGAGCTCGTCGGCCAGGGCGCGGCGCGCGTCCCGCGCGGCCTCGAGCGCCTCGGCCCGGCGCCCGCTGCTCTCCAGCGCGCGCACGAGCTGCAGGCGCAGCGGCTCGCGCAGCGGATGCTGGGCGACGAGCGCCGCGAGCTCGCCGAGCACCTGCTCGTGGCGCCCGAGGGCGAGGTCGGCCTCGACCCGGGCCTCCACGCAGGCCAGGCGCATCTCCTCGAGGCGCGCCACCTCCCCGGCGGCGAACGACTCGTAGCGCAGCTCGTGCAGCGCGGGTCCGCGCCACAGCTCCAGCGCGCCGTGCAGCGCGTCGGCCGCGGCCGCGGGGTCGCCGCGCTCCAGCGCGGCGGCGCCCTCGCCGGCCAGCCGGGCGAAGCGATCGGCGTCGACCGCCTCGGGATCGTCGAGCGCGAGCCTGTAGCCACCGCCGTCGTAGGCGACGGCCTCGGCGCCCACGGCCGCGCGCAGGCGCGAGACGACGACCTGCAGGGCGTTGGCCGGGTTGGCCGGCAGGCCCTCGCCCCAGAGCGCGTCGATGGCGCTGTCCGCGCCGACGGGCTCGCCGCGGCGCACGAGCAGGAGGCCCAGGAGGCGCAGCGGCTGGCCGCGCACGGCGAGGACCCGGCCATCCGGCGCTCTCGCTTCCACGGGACCCAGGATGCGGAACTGCACGTTCCTCCCGACCCGGCACCACTCCGCCCTGCGATTGTGGCGCCGGCGGCGGCCGGGCGGAAGGCCCAAGCCCGTGCAAAAGGTCTATGCGGCCGACGCCAGCAGCTGCGTGAGCCCCTCCGCCGGAAGCGGGAACCAGCGGACGCGCTCGAAGTCGGCGCTCGGCACCGCGTCGTGCACCGGCCCGGCCGGCGGGCGCGCCTGCACCGCGTCGATGATCTCGCGCGCCGCCTGCAGCTGGCCGGCGAGCACGCTCTCGGGCGCGCTGGCCAGCCGCGCCGGCGCGCCCGCCCGGCCGGCGGCGAAGGCGCGCAGGCTCGGCGCGGGGTCGGTCGCGCCGGCGCGGTGCTGCCACAGCCCGGAGTCCGCATCGAAGCGGTACAGCGCCAGCAGCTTCCAGCCCTCCTCGGCGATCAGGTGGACGGCGTCGACGATGTAGCGAAAGACGGTCTCGGTGATGAAGTAGTTGAAGCTCAGCCGGGTGAAGGCGAGCTTGGCCCCCATGTGGCCCTTCGCCACCTCGGCGTCCATGCGCCGCGACCACAGGTCGTCGATCGGGTACATGCGGTGGATGTAGGGGCCGGCGCAGAAGCAGCCGCTGCGCGCCTGGATGCCGAAGAGGTCGCTGAGCAGCGCGACCACGAAGTTCGCGTGCAGCAGGCCGGCCGGGTGGCGCACGCCCAGCGACACGATCGCCAGGCGCTCGAGCTCGGGGTTGCCGAGGATCTCGATCTGCGGGTTGGCCGCCCACGAGCGCAGGGCGCGGCGCGCGAAGTCCTGCTCGCGGCGCCGGATCTCGTCGGTGCCGACGGCCTCCTTGAGCGCGAAGGCAAGCCCGGCGCGCACGGACTCGACGATGGCGGGCGTGCCGCCCTCCTCGCGGATCGCGGGGTCGGGGTGGTAGGAGTGCCCGCCCGGGCTGACGAAGAGGATGGTCCCGCCGCCCGGGACCGAGGGCACGCGGTTGCGCACGAGCCAGCGCTTGGTCACGAGGACCCCCGGCGTGCCAGGGCCGCCGACGAACTTGTGCGGCGAGACGAAGACGGCGTCCTTGTAGGCCAGCGGCCCGTTGGGGATGTCCGGCGCCGCGTTCATGTCGATCGGCAGGTAGGGGCCGGCGGCGGCGTAGTCCCAGCACGAGTGCGCGCCGTAGCGGTGCAGGGCGATCGCGACCCGGTCGACGTCGGTCACGATGCCGGTGACGTTCGAGGCGGCCGAGAAGCTGCCGATCTTCACGCGGCGATCGGCGTGGCGGCGCAGCTCGTGCTCGAGGTGCTCGAGGTCGACGCGGCCCTCGCCGTCTTCGCGAATGGTGACGACGTCGGCCACCGACTCGCGCCAGGGCAGCTCGTTGGAGTGGTGCTCGTAGGGGCCGATGAAGACCACCGGGCGCTGGCCGCGCTGGAGCTCGAGCATCCGGATGAGCTTGTCGACGGCGCCGGTCGCGCCGGAGCCGCAGAAGACCACGACGTCGTCGGGGCCGCCGTTGACCGCCTCGTGGATGACGGCGCGCGCCTGCTCGCGCAGCTCGGTCGTCCGCCGGCCGGTGGCCGAGGCCTCCGTGTGGGTGTTGCCGTACATCGGCAGCACCTGCTCGCGGATGAAGTCCTCGATGAAGCCGAGCGAGCGACCGGACGCCGTGGCGTCGGCGTAGACCATGCGCCGCGGGCCGAACGGGCCCTGAAGGACGGCGTCGTCGCCGATGACCGAGTCGCGGATCCGGTCGATCAGCGCCTCGGAGCCGCCGGTGGCCTGCGCCCTGCGCAAGGGGCGCAGCCGCCGGCGCCAGGCCGTGGGAGCGCGCATCGTCGTCATGCCGGGACCCTCCCAGCATGCGCTTTCAACCCGCTGTCAGCGGTCGGCGGCCGCTCAGGCCGCGCGGCGCAGGATGGCCGGCTCCGCGGCGGGGTCGGCCAGCACCGTGCAGTTCGGCCCGATCACGGCGGCCACCACGAGCTGGATCCCGCGGGCCTGCGCGCGCGCGAAGGCGACCTGCTTGGCCGTGGCGACGTCGCCCGCGCGGATGTTCTCGTGCCACGGGGCGAAGGTGCTCTGATCGAGTCCGACGACGAGGTAGGTCATGGGTGCCTCCTGGGCAGCGAGCGCTCGCACCCGGTGACGGTGTCGCCGGATCCGGCGCGAACGGTGTCGAAGCCGGCGCCGCAGGCCACGCGGTCGCCGCCCGGGCGCCCGTCGGCGAGGACGTCGTCGCCGGCCATGCCGCGCAGGACCACGCGGCCCACGTGGGTGCTGACGAAGTCGGGGGCGCCGTCGGCGTCGAGATCGATGCTCGCCCCGAGGTCGTCGCGGGAGACGTAGCGGTCGCGCCCGGGGGTGCCGATCACCTCCAGGGTGTCGCCGCCGCCCCCGGTGAGCGCGAGGAGCTCGGGGCGCCGGCCGGTGACGGGATCGGCCAGGCGGCCGCGGCGCTCGTCGGCCACCACCGTGTCGCCCGCGGGCGGGAAGGCGCTCGCGACGACGATGCGCCGCGTCTGCGCCACGGTCGCGCAGGCGCGCCCGCCGACGAGGATCCGCCCGTCGCCGGGGTTGGCGACCACCACGCGGGCGGAGAGCATCTGCGCCTGCACGGTGGCGGTGGCGGCGTCGTAGGAGCACGTCGCCCCACCCGTGGGCAGGCTCAGGGCGGCCGTCAGGGCCATGAGGGCGCCGAAGGCCATCAGCCCGCCACCGCCCTTCCCCCGTCGACGACGATGCGCTGTCCCGTCACCGAGGCGGCGGCCTCGGACGCGACGAAGCTCACGGCCTGTGCGAACGCCCGGCGGGTCGGCCCCGGGATGTCGGCCCGCTCGTCGCCGGGCATCAGGGCCGGGGCGACCGTGTTGACCGTGATGCCGAGCGGCGCGAGCGCGCGCGCCCAGCTCGAGATGAGGCCCGTCTGGGCGCTCCTGGCCGTCGCGTAGGCCGTGCGGCCCGGCAGGCGATCGAGGACCTCGGCGTCGACCTGCACGATCCGGCCCGATCGGCGCGCGGTCATGCCGGGCAGCAGCGCGCGCCCGAGCAGCACCGGGCGCTTGACGAACAGCTCGAGCTGCGCGAGGTGGTCCTCCCACGCGACGGCCGCGAGCGGGGTCTGCGGCTGCGGCTCGGGGGCGCCCAGGACGAGCACGTCGACGGGGCCGAGGGTCGCCGCCACCGCGGTGGCCAGCTCGGCCACCTGGCGTTCGTCGGTCACGTCGGCGCTGAAGGCGCCGGCGAGGCCGCCGTCCTCGCGAATGGCGCCCACGACGTCCGCCGCGCCGCCGCCGACGTCGTTGACGGCCACGGCGAGGCCGTCGCGGGCCAGCCGCCGCGCGACGGCCCGGGCGAGGGGGCGCGAGCCGCCCGTGACGAGCGCGACGCGCCGCGCGCCGGCGCGGTGCGGCGTGCGGCGCGCCGCCCCGCTGCGGGCCACCTCAACGACCTGCGGGTAGAGCATCGATCGAGGAGGTGCAGGACAGGGACATCGATGACGACTATCGGGGCGCGGCGGCGCCCTGACAATCGGTCGGGCACCCTGATCTTTGCCCCCCGTCCCCTTGACGGCCGGGTCGCGGCCTCAGCCGGCGAGCCGGCCGGCCAGGTCGGAGCGAGCGTTGACGCCGAGCTTGCGGTAGCCGGCGGCCAGGTGCGTCTCGACGGTCTTGACGCTGAGGAAGAGCTCCTGGGCGATGGCGCGGTTGCCCTTGCCCGCCGCGGCGAGCTCGCACACCTGGCGCTGGCGGGGGGTCAGCGCCGCGACGCCCTCGATCGCCGCCTGGCGCGGGCGCAGCCCGGTCGCCGCGAGCTCGCGCCGGGCGCGCTGGGCCAGCAGCACGGCGCCGACCGCGTCGGCGTCGGCGAGGGCCGGGCGCAGCGCGGCGCGCGCCTCCAGGCGCCGGCCCAGGTGGGCCAGGGCGCTGCCGAGCTCCAGGCGCAGGCGCACCCGCTGCAGGACCGCGGGCACGTCGGCGATGACGCCGAGCGCCTGCTCGCAGCGCGCCACGCGCGCGGCGTGGTCCGCCTCGGCCACGGCGCGGGCATGCAGGGCGTGGGCGATCGGCACCGGAGCGCCGAAGCGCTGGGCCAGCTCCACCTCGGCGTCGGCGAGGGCGGCGGCCTCCTCCCGGCGCCCCAGATGGGTGAGGGCGAGAGCGGCCGTAGAGCGCCACGGGGTCCACGTCGGGTTGCGCCGGCCCTGCTGGTCGCGCAGGGCCCCCGCCGCGCATGCCTCGGCATGCGCACGGGCGAACTCGCCCTGCGCCAGCCACAGGCGTGCCCGCGCGTGGCGCAGTCCGACCTCCCAGCGCGTCGAGCGCGGCCTGCCGTCGAGCCGGTGCTCGCCGAGCAGCTCGCGCGCCTCGTCGAACTCCCCGCGCTCGATCAGCGCGTAGAGCAGCAGCATGACCGCGCCGCCGGTGAACGTGGTGACGTCGTCGTCGACGAGGTCGAGGGCCAGGCGGGCGTGGTTCTCGGCCTCCGCCACCTGCCCGGAGCGGAGGGTGAGGTTGGCCGCGTACCACGACGCTCCGGCGCGCAGCCGCAGCGACCCGCGCGCCGCGGCCTCGTCGCGCATCGCCGCGATCGCTCGCTGCGCCTCGTCGTGCCGATCGGTCATCACCAGCGCGCGCACGCACAGGTGATAGGCCGCGCGGCGGCCGGCCTCGCGCAGCAGGAGGTCGCCCTCGAGCGCCTCGAGCGCCAGCGCCGCGCACGTGGGCGCGTCGGGCGTGCCGAGCTCGATCCCGATCCAGGCCCGGTGCGCCAGGAACACGCGCTCGAGGACCGGGTCCGCCGCGGCCTTCAGGTCGATCGCCGCCACCCGCCGCGCGCGCTCGTGGTTGCGCGCGGGGATCATCAACAGCGCGTCGAGCGACGCGGCTTCGACGGCCAGGCGTGCCTCGGGGTCGGTCTGGCGGCCGAGCTCGTGCTCGAAGAGCTCGGCATGGCCGGCGTCGCCGGGGCCCAGGACGTTGAGCGCGGCCAGGCGCGTGAGCAGGTCGATGCGGCTCTCGCGATCGCGGACCTCGGGCAGCGCGTCGAGCAGCCGGCGCTGCGAGTCGGGCAGGCCGGCGTCGAAGGCGACCGTCGCCAGCTGCGCGAGCATCCGGCCGCGGTCATCGCCCGGGGCGTGCTCGAGCAGCGCGCGTTCGAGGTACGCCGCGGCCGCGTGGGGCGCCCCGCGGCACGCTGCCGTCCCCGCGGCCTGCACCAGCAGCCAGCTGACCTCCGGATCGGCCTGCGGGCGGCACTGCAGCAGATGGCAGGCGACGAGGTCGGCGTCCGAGCGGCCGGCGATCAGGGCGCGAGCGGCCTCGCGATGCATGCGCTCGCACTCGGTCCTCGTGAGGTCATCCTCGATGGCCGCGGCCACCAGGCCGTGGGCCAGGCGCTCGCCGTCGGGGCCGAGCAGCCCGGCGGCCGCGAGCGCGTCGCGGGCCGGAGCCAGCTCGTCGACCGCGACGCCGGCCACGGACGCCACCACGTGCGGCAGCGCGCCGTCGCCGAGCACCGCGAGGGCCGCCGCCACCGCGCGGTCGCGGGGCGCCAGGGTGGCCAGGCGCCAGCGGATGACGTTGCGCGCGATCGCGGAGACCGGCGGCGCGTCGCGGCCGGCCCGGTCGAGCGCCTCGGGGCCATGCGTGGCGATCTGCCGGCCCACCTCGCCGAGCAGCCACGGGTTGCCGCCGGCCGCGCGGTGGCAGTCGCGGCACACCGCAGCAGAGGTCTCGGGGGCGAGACGGCGGATGAGCTGGGCGGCGCCGCGCGCCGTCAGGCGCTGCGGATGCAGGACGGTCGCCGACCGCGCTCCGGCGAGCAGGCTCAGGAGGTCGGACGGGGCGCGCGGATCGTCGACGCGGGCGCCGACGGCGATCAGCAGCGGCAGGTCGTGGATCCGCCGCGCGACGTAGGCGAGCACCTCGAGCGAGGGACGGTCGGCCCACTGCGCGTCGTCGATGACGAGCGCGAGCGGGCGCTGCTCGGCGAGCGCGGCGCACAGCCACAGCACGCCGTGGGCGATGAGCATCGTCGAGTCCCCGCTGGGAACCGTGCCCTCGAGGAGCATCGCGCCGGCGGGGGCGGCGGCCCCGTCGAGCAGCTGCGCGCGCTCGTCTTCGGAGGCTTCGCGCAGCGGCGTCTCGAGGAGCGCGCGCATCACCGCGAAGGGGAAGTGGCGCTCGAGCGGGCCCGCAGCGGCGCGGCGCACCAGGCAGCCGGCGCCGTCGGCGGCCAGCGCCACGTGCTCGAGCAGCGCCGTCTTGCCCAGGCCCGCAGGCGCGTCGAGCACGACGACCCCGCCGTCGCCCTCGGCCAGGCAGCGGACGGACCCGTCGAGCACTTCGATCTCGACCGCGCGTTCGATCAGCGGCGCGGCGTCAGGGGTGGTCACGGGCTGGCTGGCGACGACGTGCAGATGGGACACCGCGCTGCGACTCGAGGCACGGACCATGTTCGTTGCGACGCGGCGGCGTGGCGAAACCTTCCCGGCGGCACGCAAACACCCTGCCGAGGCGAGATCAATGAGGGCGCGGGCGGCCAAGTTCAGGGTCGGCGCCCGATTGCGAGGCCCCGGAGGCGCTGCTGTCATCGCCGCCATGCACCTGAACGTCGCCGGTGCGGCGATGGAACATCCAGACCGGCGTCGCGCGCACGGCGCCCGCCGGCAAGCCTCGGGGCGCGCCGCGCCCCGGTGAAGGGGGGTCCCACGAGCTCGGCGGCGCCTGCGCGGCGCCGCTCGAGCCGTGGGTCGGGGAGATCGTTCACAGACGTTGACACGCTCGCGGCGCGAGAAGGGGTAGCGTGCGCGGCCGCCGCACCCACACGATCTCGGGAGGATCGATATGCGCGCCGGTCTGCTTGCCCTGCCCACGAAGGGGCGTCTCGCCGTGGTCCTCGCCGGCCTGGCGCTCGCGACCGCGATCCTGCTCGGCGGGCCGTCTTCGGGCACCGCGGCGCCCTCCTCGGGAGTCGTGGTCAGCGAGGTCTACGGCGGCGGCGGCAACACCGGCGCGACGTACACCAGCGACTTCATCGAGCTGCGCAACCGCGGCACGGCCGCGGCCAGCCTCGACGGCTGGTCGGTGCAGTACCACTCGGGCGGCGCGACCGGCACCTGGCAGGTCACGCCGCTGAGCGGCACGATCGCGCCCGGCGCCATCTACCTCGTCGCCGAGGCGACGGGCACCGGCGGCACCCAGCCCCTCCCCACCCCCCAGGCCACGGGCACCATCGCGATGTCGGGGACGTCGGGCACGGTCGCGCTCGTCAACGGCACGTCGGCGCTGACCTGCAGCGACTCGGCGGCCTGCCAGGCCGCCTCGGTCGACCTCGTCGGCTACGGCACGGCCGCGCTCAACGAGACGGCCCCGGCGAGCGGGGCGTCGAACACCGACTCCGTGCAGCGCACGGACGCAGCCGACAGCGACGACAACGCCTCCGACTTCGCCGCGGGCGCCCCGACCCCCGGCGCCACCAACGCCGGCGGGGGCGGCGGCACCGGCGACGGCGACCCCGGCCCGCTGCGCATCCACGACATCCAGGACTCGAGCTGGCTCGCTGCCCACAACGGCGAGCAGGTCACCAACGTGCCCGGCGTCGTCACCGGTATCCGCACGGCCGGCAGCAGCCGCGGCTACTGGATCCAGGACCCCGATCCCGACGCGAGCCCTGCCACCAGCGAGGGCATCTTCGTCTTCACCTCGTCGCCCGGTGTCGCGGTCGGCGACTCGGTGCTCGTGTCGGGCACCGTGCGCGACTTCTACCCCCTCTCGAGCGGCGATTCCGTGGCGACCACCTCGAACCTGTCGGTGACCGAGATCGGCACGCCGACCGTCATCGTGCGCTCGCACGCCAACCCCCTGCCGGCGCCCGAGGTGATCGGCCCGGGCACGGCGCCCGACGTCTACGCCCCGGATCTCAACGGCGCCAACATCGAGTCGACGCCCATCACGCCGAGCCGCTCGGCGCTCGACTTCTGGGAGTCGCGCGAGGGGATGCGCGTGGAGGTCGACGACGCCCGCGTGGTCGGCCCGTCCAACAGGTTCGGCGAGCAGTTCATCACCACCAAGCCGGCGCAGGCCACGACGTACCGCGGCGGCACCGAGATCCTGGCCGAGAACGCCATCCCGTCGGGGCGCGTCGAGGTGGTGCCGGCCGACGGCACCAACCCGGGCGTCGACGTCGGCGACGTCTTCTCCGGGGCCACCGTGGGCCCCGTGGACTACTCGCAGTTCGGCGGCTACCTGATCGCCGCCACCACCCTGGGCACGCCCCAGCACAACCACCTCCCCCCCGTCACGGCCACCGCGCAGAGCGCCAAGCAGCTGGCGGTCGCCACCTACAACGTCGAGAACCTGGCCCCCGGCGACTCCGCGGCCAAATACGCCCGGCTGGCCGAGGGGGTGGTCGCGAACCTCTCCAAGCCCGACGTGGTCGCGCTCGAGGAGGTGCAGGACAACAGCGGGGCGACCGACGACGGCACCGTCGCCGCCGACCAGACGCTGACCAAGCTGACCGACGCCATCGTGGCGGCGGGCGGCCCGCGCTATCGCTGGCGCGAGATCGACCCCGTCGACGACAAGGACGGAGGCCAGCCGGGCGGCAACATCCGCGTCGTCTTCCTCTTCGACCCCTCGCGCGTCTCGTTCGTCGATCGCGGCTCGTCGTCGGCCAACCGGTCGACCACGGGCACGGCCGTGGTCAAGAGCCACGGCGAGCCGGCCCTCACCCTGTCGCCCGGGCGGATCGACCCGGCCAACCCCGTGTGGACCACGAGCCGCAAGCCGCTGGCGGGCGAGTTCGAGTTCCGCGGCCGCAAGGTCTTCGTCATCGCCAACCACTTCGACTCCAAGGGCGGCGACCAGAACGCCGACGGGCGCTTCCAGTTCCCGGCGCAGTCCTCGGCCGTGCAGCGCGCGGGCCAGGCCCAGGTCGTCCATGACTTCGTCGGGAGGATCCTCGACGTCGACCGCAAGGCCGACGTCGTCGTGCTCGGCGACCTCAACGACTTCCAGTTCAGCCCGTCGCTGGCGGCGCTGCGGACGGGCACGGCCGACGGCTCGGGCCCCTCGATCCTGACCGACCTGATCTCGACGCTGCCGAAGGACCAGCAGTACACCTACGTGTTCAACGGGGTCTCGCAGGTCCTCGACCACATCCTCGTGACGCGCGGCCTCGGCGCCGTGCAGTACCAGGTGGTCCACGTCAACGCCGAGTACCACGACCAGGTCTCAGACCACGACCCGCAGGTGGTGCGCGTCAAGCCGTAGCGCGCGCCGCTAGGCCTCGAGCTCGTCGCGCGAGCCGTAGAGCGCGACGAGCTCGTCGACCCCGGTGAGCTCCAGCGCGCGCCGTGCGCTGCCGGGCGGGCAGATCAGGCCCAGCACCCGATCCTCGCGGCCCAGCAGCGCCCGCGCGCGCATGAGGCAGGCGATCCCGCTCGAGTCCAGGAAGCCGACGTTGGTGAGGTCGATGACGAACGGGCCCTCGGTCGTGCGGATGGCCTGGTCGAGGGCGGCCGTCAGCTGCGCCGCCGTGGCGAGCTCGAGCTCGCCCCGGACGGCGACGCCGGCCGCCTCGCCCAGGCCGAGCTCGAGCACCTCGAGGCCGCAGCCGTCGCCGGCCTCACCCCCCTTCTCGCTGACCATCGGACGCGGCGCGGGTCGCAGCGAGCTCACACCGCACGCCCACGCGAGCCGGTGAAGAACAGCACCAGGGCCAGGATGGCGAGGGCGAAGAGGATCGGATGGATGATCACGCCGCCGGCGATGGCGACGATGAGCAGGATGATGCCCAGGACAAGCCACAACATGGTCTCTCTCCTTCGGTCGATGTGGGCGCCGAACGTAGAGCCGGGCGGCCGCCGGCGCCCGTCGCGTGGTTCCGGCACCGACGTCAGCGATCCGACATGCCCGCAATGGGTAGGACCCCGCCCATGGGGAGCAACGTCATCAGCCTCGTCGACGCCGATCCGGACCTCGGAGAGCTGCTCGACCCCGACGAGCTCGAGCGCGCGCGCCGCGACGCCCTCGCGCGCGTGCAGCAGCTCTCGCCGGGCGAATGGGACGTGCACGTGGCGCGCGAGGCCGACGTCCACCACCGCGGCTTTCTCATCGTCGACGGCCTGCTGAGCCGGGACGTCGACGTCCTGGGGCGCCGCTGCGTCGAGCTGATCGGCCCCGGCGACGTCATGCGCCCGTGGAGCTGGGACGAGGAGGGCTCGCACGTCCAGGCCGAGGTCGGCTGGATGGTGCTCGAGCCCACGCGCCTAGCCGTGCTCGACCACGGCCTCGTGGTCCGCATCGTGCCCTGGCCGCAGCTCGGCCTGGAGCTCTTCAACCGCGGCACGCGGCGCGCGCACCATCTCGCCGTCGCGCTGGCCATCGCCCACCATCAGCGCGTCGACGACCGGCTGCTGCTGACCCTGTGGCACCTCGCCGAGCGCTGGGGTCGCGTCCACTCGGACGGCATCGTCCTGTCCCTGCCCCTCGGCCACCAGCGCCTTGCCGACCTCGTCGGGGCTCACCGTCCGACGGTGACGAGCGCGATCGGCGACCTCACGCGGGC
The DNA here is from genome assembly GCA_963757775.1 of Paraconexibacteraceae bacterium. Taxonomy (GTDB): domain Bacteria; phylum Actinomycetota; class Thermoleophilia; order Solirubrobacterales; family Solirubrobacteraceae; genus JAOPZW01. Next base: position 251,498 of record CAVWSH010000009.1, read on the forward strand.
CGGCGCCATCAGCCGCCGCGACAACGGCGACTGGGTGCTGCACGGCGCGCCGCCGGAACAGCTGCGCAACCACCGCCTGGTGGCGGCCCTCACCTAGGCGGACGCCCGGCTAGACCGGACGAAGGCCGTCGCCGGACGCGACGGCCACGAGCTCGGTCAGCTCCTGCGGCGCCGGGGCGCGCTCACCGCGCTCCATGGCGTGGACGAGCTCGACCACGCGGTCGTTGAACGGCGTGGCGATGCGGTGCGCGCGGGCGCGCTGGGCGACGCCGCCATTGACCACGTCGACCTCCGTCGCGCGCCCCTGCTCGAGGTCCTGCAGCATCGACGGCTTGGTGTTGCCGGCGATGGCCATCATACGCGCAAGGGCCGCGTCGTCGCGGTCGATGAGCTCGCGCGGCTCGACGCCCAGCACCCGGTCGAGCGTGATCTCCTCCGCCCACGCGACGGCGAACCCCTCGGCCCAGATGGCGTAGACCGCCGCCCGCCCGTCGGGGTGCTCCGCGACCTCGCCGTAGCGCAGGCCGGACACCGCCGACAGGCCGGTGAAGGCCGAGTTGACCAGCAGCTTGGACCAGATCTGGCCGCGCACGTTGCGCGTGAGACGCACCTCGCCCACCGCCTCCAGGCAGCGCGCGAGCAGCTGGGTGCGCGGGCGCTCGGAGCCGTCGAGCTCGCCCACCACCATCGGCGCGATCGTGTCGCGCACCACGCGTCCCGGCCCGAGGTTCGTCCCGCCCCACTCCACGATGCACGAGAACAGGCGGTCGGCCCCCACCAGCTGCGCCATCCGGTCCTGGATGAGACCGTTGCCCAGCGAGACGAAGGCGCCGATCCCCGGCCGCGCGGCCAGCGGCTCCAGCGCGGCCTGATGAAAGGGCGACTTGACGGCGACCAGCGCGAAGTCGAACTCCCCCTCGAGCTCATCGGCCGAGGCGACCGCGTCGAGCGCGACCGTATGCTCAGCGCCGCCCTCCTCGTAGGTCAGGCCCGGCTCGCGCAGCAGCGCGACATGACGCTCGTCGGCGTCCAGGACGACGACCCGGCGCACCGTGCCGGCGAGCTTGGCCGCCGTGATCCCGCCGATCGCGCCGCCTCCGACGACGAGCACGCTCGCGTCGATCATCGGCGCAGGCTATCGGTCACCCCACCGGCCGCACCCGCGTGGGCGCCGCGACCCGCGGCTCACGGGAGAAGCGGTCGGTCGGCCGCCGCCGCCGCGCGCGCTCGACCGCCGGGTCGCGGGCGACGCGCGTGGCCAGCACCGCGCCGATGGCGAGGATGGCCGCGAGGGTGAGCAGGCCGCCGTCGGTTGACCCGGTGGCGTCCTTCATCAGCCCGACGAGGTAGGGCCCCACGAAGCCGCCGAGGTTCCCGATCGAGTTGACCAGGGCGATCCCGGCCGCCGCCGCGGTTCCGCTGAGCAGCGCGGCGGGCATGGTCCAGAAGACCGGGTGCGCGCCGAGCAGAAAGAACAGCCCGACGGCCAGCGCGCCGATGGCCGCGACCGGCGAGACGATCGTCGAGACCGCGAAGGCGACCGCGGCGAGGCCCAGCGGGATGGCCACGTGGAGCTTGCGCTCGCCGGTGCGATCGGAATGGCGCGAGATGAGCACGAGCCCCACGATGGCCACGGTGTACGGGATCGCGGTCACGAAGCCCTTGCCCACGGTGCTGAGGCCGTTGACCTTGTCGACGATCTCGCCGACCCAGAAGGACAGGCCGTAGACGTTGACGACCATGCAGAAGTACAGGAGGCCGAAGACGAGCACGCGGCGGTCCTTGAGCACCTCGCCGAGCGAGTGGCGATCGCGCTCCAGGCGCGCCGCCTCCTCGCCCTCCAGGCGGTCGGCCAGCCACTCCTTCTCGTCGGCCTGCAGCCAGGACGCCTCGGCGGGGCTGTCGTCGAGGTAGCGCCACACGAAGACGCCGGCCAGCACGGCCGGCACGGCCTCGAGCAGGAACAGCCACTGCCAGTCCTCCAGCCCGGCGGTGCCGTCGAAGAGCGACATGATCCCGCCGGAGATCGGCGCGCCGATCGCGTAGGAGATCGCGATGGCCGACATGAAGAAGCCCACGGCGCGGGCGCGCTCGCGGGCCGGGAACCAGTAGGACAGGTAGAGGATCATGCCCGGGAAGAAGCCGGCTTCGGCGCGGGGGTCTTCTTCATCGCCTAGACGGCGCCGGAGAAGCCGAGATCGGACTCCAGCTTGTCCTGGGCGAAGGTGACGTTCACCCGATCGAGGTAGGCGATGATGTAGAGGCCCAGCAGGGCCGGGATGAGGCGGACGGCGATCTTGCGCATCGTCCGCGCCTGTAGCTCGGAGTCCTCCACTCGTGGCTGCATGGGGAGCGGCATTCCCGCCGCGCGCCGTCCACAACGAGCGGTGTTCGGTCAGCGGCGGTGGTGCACCAGCACGCGGACCTTCGTCTTCCTGACGACCGCCCGGCCCGCGCCGGCGCGGATGCTCACGCGGGCGGCGATCGTGACGGCGCTGTGCCTGCGCACGAGGGCGGCGCCCTTCCTGCTCAGGCGCACCACGAGCCTGGCCTTCGCGCCGGGCGCGATCCTGGTGCTCAGCCTGCCGACACGGGTGCCCGACGCGGCGGCCGCGCGCGCACGGGCGCCGGCCACGGTCAGGGTGACGTTCGCGGTGCACCTCGGGCCCGCGGCGGGGCAGCTCACCTGCAGCCCGGTGTCGAGGCGCAGCGAGCGGCCCGTGGTGAGCAACCGGCCGTGGGCGACCTCGAGGGCGGGCATGTCGAGCGACGGCGCCGAGGAGAAGACCATCCCGCCCGTGATGGGCGTGGGATCGATGGCGCTGGTGGTCGAGGTGCTCTGCGACGTGGTCGTGCCCGGAGACGTGTCCGTCGGCGGTGCCGGCGGCGGGGGCGGCGGCGGGGACGGGGCGCGGGGACGGGCTGTAGACGGCGAAGCCGCCAAGCCCGGGCCCGGCCGTCCAGCGATCCACACGCTGGCCGCTGGCGATGTCGTAGCGCGCCAGCAGGCCCGCGAGGGTGCCCATCCAGAACGACTTCCCGTCGGCGTCGAGGGCGGCGAAGCGCCCGTTGGTGGCGGGCGGTTCGCTCGGGTTTTCGAACCTCATGGCCCGGGCCCCCGACGCGTCGAGGAGCTCTCCGTAGGTGTCGCACGTGAGAGCCACTTCGCCGTTGGGGCGCACGCGCAGCTGATCGCAGATGCCGGCACCGCCGAACAGCGGCAGCTGAGTGTCCGTGCACACGTCGTAGCGCTTGACCTCCTCGCCGCCACCGAGGCCGTAGTACATCGTGCACTGATCGGGCGCGAGGTCCAGGCTGTAGACGGAGCGGCCGTACGTCAGGCCCGTGGCGTCGACGTCGTAGGTGTGCAGCAGATCGCCCGTGAGGTCGAACTTGCGGATCGTCGCGCGGCCCGTGAAGCGGTCTCCGGTGAACGGACCGCCCGCGAGGTAGACGTTCCCGGCCTTGTCGACCGTGCAGTCGCCGACTGGGGTCACCAACGCCCACGCCGAGGCGAGCTGCGTGCCGGTGCTGTCGTAAAGCCCCACCCCCGGCGCGACGAGGTGCTCGCCAGACGGGTCGAAGCAGAGCGGGCCGGCACCGGCGCTGTCCGCGATCGTCCCCTTCGCGGTTCCGTCGCCCGCAAAGCGCGCGATGACGCTCGGATTCCCGACGCTGGCCAGGACGTCGCCGCGCTCGAAGCCTTCAGCGGCCGCGGCCTGCGCCCCGACCGTGAGCACGGCGGCGACGACGGCGGCGATGGCGTGGGCGGAGCGCATGACCCTGGAAGGCAACGTCGCGGGGCTCGCGGTGCTTGCGCGGTCATCTCGGTTTCCTCCCCGGTCGCGGGAACGACGCGCCCACCATGGCGTCCCAGCCGCGGTCGGGCAGGACCGCGCGGAGGGTGAGCAGCGCTCGCGCCGACGGGGTGACCGTATAGCGGGCGCGGGGGCGCTTGGCGTTGAGCGCGTCCTCGATGCGCTCGGCGACCGCCTCGGGCGGACCGCTGAGCTTGGAGAGCAGGCCCTTCTCGTAGGCGTCGCGCGAGGCCTCGCCGGCCACGCGGTTGAACTCCTCGTACGGTCCCTGCGCAGCCGACGCGGTGCCGAGCTCGCGCAGCGCCGCGTCGCTGAAGCCGGACGTGATGAGCCCGGGCTCGATGACGATCACGTCGACGCCGAAGCCCTTGACCTCGAAGCGCAGCGCATCGGAGATCGCCTCAAGCGCGTACTTGGTGGCGTGGTAGAGGCCGCCGCCGGGGAAGGTGAGCTTCCCGCCCATCGACGAGAGCTGCACGATCTTGCCCCAGCCCTTCTCGCGCATCCCGGGCAGCACCAGGCGGCACAGCGCGAGCGGACCGAAGACGTTCGTCTCGAACTGGGCGCGGACGCGATCGTCGGGGACCGACTCGACGGCGCCCGACTGGCTGTAGCCGGCGTTGTTGATGAGCACGCCGACCGCGCCCTCGGCCTCGACGACGGCGTCGACCGCCGCCCGGCGCGACGCGTCGTCGACCACGTCGAGGGCCAGCGTCCGGCAGCCGTCGGCCTCGAGCGCGGCGAGCGTCTCGGGCCGGCGCGCGGTCGCGTAGACGGTCCACCCGGCCCTGGCCAGCCGCGACGCCGTCGCGGCCCCGATGCCCGAAGAGCAACCCGTGATGAGGACCGCGCGCGACCGGTCAGTCATGCCGCGCGCCCGTCGTGCCCGCAACGACCCACGACCCGTAGGCTAGCCGCCGTTGCGGCGTCGGCGCGGCCCGGGGCGCACCGCGATCGCCGCGCTCACGCCAGCACCCGCTCGACGAGCCGCTCGGCGTCGGCCGCGGCCCGGGCCAGGATCTCCGAGCGGCGCTCGAGCTGGCCCACCACCGGCGTCCCGGCCGGCGGGCGCAGGCCGAGCACGTGCGGCGGCCCCGCGCCGGCGTCCGCGGAGCGCCGCGCGATGTCGGTGACCGTCGTCTCGTAGTCGCCCACCCGGGCGCGGTACAACGTGACCAGCGCGGGGTTGAGCCGGCGCAGGTGGCGCTCGATGAGGCGGTCGGCCAGCCGTGAGTGGCTCTTGCGCGGCACGTCGTAGGGCCGCGTCTGGAGCGCGAGGACATGGGTGGCGCCGGCGGCGAGCGCCTCGGCGACCGGGATCGGCGCGGCGAGGCCGCCGTCGACGAAGCGCCGGCCGCGGAAGGCCACCGGAGGCCCGCCGGCCCACGGCATCCGGCTCGAGGCCAGGATCGCGTCCCACAGCTCCTGCTTGGTGGCCAGGCCCGACAGGTCGACCGCGGCGGCGGTGTCCACGTCGACGGCCACGCAGTGCAGGTCGATCGGGCTCTCGACTGCGCGCTGGTGGCGCTCGGCGTCGAGGTCCGGCGCGTCGTAGCCCAGCGCGTACGCGACGCTCATGACCGGGCGGCCCCACAGCACCCGCGCGGGATTGACGAACGAGCGCGAGGCGAACGGGCCGTGGTAGGCGGCGGCGCATCCGCGGGCGACGCCGGCCACCAGCGCGCCGCCGTTGATCGCGCCCGCCGAGGACCCGACGACGAGGTCGAAGCTCGTCGTCAGGCCCAGGCGCTCGAGCGCCGCGGCCATGGCCGCCGAGACGACCCCCCGCATCCCGCCGCCCTCGAGCACGAGCGCGACGCGGTGCGGATCCTCGCGGTCGCCTGGAGCCGACCCGCGCGCGGCGCGCTGGCGCAGGACGTCGACGACGGGATGCGACAGGTCGGGCGCGATGGCGGCGTCCGCGTGCATGACCGCGGATGATCGAGCATCGCGCGCTATCCCGGCACCGTGCTGATCGAGAACGACGCGCCGTGCGGGTCGGCCAGCACGGCCATCCGGCTCATCGGCGTGTCGAAGGGCGCCGCGAGCACGCGGCCGCCGAGCTCGACCGCCTTGGCCGCCGTCGCATCGACGTCGCGGTCCCACAGGTTCACGCCCCAGCCCGCCGCGCCGTCGCCGGGCACGGCGGACATCGTCGCGACCACCTCGCGCGAGACCGGCTGCTCGGGCTCCCCGCCGACGTAGCCGGGCAGCCGGAACATGGTGATCGCCGCGTCGCCCTCGCCGAAGCTCTCGACCGTCCAGCCGAAGAGAGCGCCGTAGAAGGCCTTGGCACGCTCGGGATCCGGGCTCGAGAGGTGGCTCATGGCCCACGCGCCGGGCTCGTTGACGAGCTGCGCACCCCTGCGCCGGCCCGGCTGCCAGGCGACGAACGAGGCGCCGTCGGCGTCGGCCAGCACGGCCATGCGCCCGGCCGGCGGGACGTCGAAGGGCTCGATCAGCACCTCCCCGCCCGCATCGACCGCGGCGAGCGCGGCCTCGTCGGCGCCGGCCAGGGAGACGTAGGTGTTCCAGGCCGGCCGCAGCGAGCTATCCCCGGCCGGCTGGGAGCCGATGCCCGCGACGTCGCGACCGCGCAGGCGCGCGACCAGGTAGCGGCCGGGCGGATCGCCGGGCATCTCACCCGGGCCGGCGAAGTCCCATCCGAACAGCGCGGCGTAGAAGGCCACCGTGGCGTCGGGGTCGGGCTGCAGGGTGTCGATCCAGCAGGGCGCTCCGGGCTCGTAGTCGTCGCGCTCGCTCATGGCGTCTCCCGAGGTCGTATGGTTGGAAAAACCAATCATATACATGGAGTTTCCAATTTCAAGGTAGACTGCCCCCATGGCGAAGACCAAGCGCACCTACGGCGACCGCTGCGGCGTGGCGCGGGCCCTGGACCTCGTGGGCGAGCGCTGGGCCCTGCTCGTCGTCCGCGAGCTGCTGCTGGGTCCCAAGCGCTTCACCGATCTGCGCGCCGGACTGCCCCATGTCGGGCCCGACGTCCTGGCTCAGCGCCTGCGCGACCTCGAGCAGTCGGGCCTCGTGCGCCGCGGCACGCTGCCTGCGCCCGCCGGATCGCGGATCTACGAGCTCACCGAGCGCGGGCGCGACCTCGAGCCGGTGGTGCTCGCGCTCGGGCGCTTCGGCAGCGTGGCCCCCTTCCCCCCGGGCGACGCCGCGATCGGGGTCGACGCGGTCGTCATCGCCCTGAAGTCCCTCTTCGCCCCGGCCGTCGCCGACGACACGACGGCCAGCTACGAGCTGCGCCTCGGCGAGCAGCGCTTCCGCCTCGACGTCGCCGACGGGCGCATCGAGGTCTCGCGCGGCAGCGCGCCGACCCCGGACGCCGTCATCGACACCGACCCCGGGACGCTGGCCGGCATCCTCTGGCACGGGCGCAAGGTCAACGAGGCCCGGCGCGCCGGCGACCTCGCCATCGAGGGCGACCGCGCGGCGGTCACCCGCCTGCTCGCCCTCTTCCCCCTCCCCGCCGCCTGATCGGCGCTCAGGCGGCGAGCGCGGCGGCGCGGTACTCGCGCGGGCTCACGCCGCGCACGCGCTTGAAGGCCGTGCTGAGGGCGAACGGGCTGCCGTAGCCCACCTGGTCGGCGACCGAGCCGATGGTGGCCCCGGGCTCGCGCAGCAGATCGGCCGCGAGCGCGATGCGCCAGCCGGTGAGGAAGGTCATCGGCGGCTCGCCGACGAGGTCGTTGAAGCGCCGCGCCAGCGCCGCGCGCGACACGCCGCTCTCGTCGGCCAGCGCCGCCACCGTCCACGGGTGCGACGGGTTGTGGTGCAGCATGCGCAGCGCACGGCCGACCACCGGGTCGCCGTAGGCCCGGTACCAGGCGGGCGCGTCGGCCTCGGGGCGCGCGAACCACGCGCGCAGCACGGCGATGAGCAGGAGGTCGAGCAGGCGGTCGAGCACAGCCTCCTGGCCGGGGTCGTCCTTGACGATCTCCTCGGCCAACTCGCCCCGCTGGTCCTCTCCGCGACCCCCGCGCGATGAGCCGCGCAAGACAGCAGCTTTGGAGAAGACAGGGCCGTGCCCCGGGTCTACCTTGGCCCACCCACCCACACCGCCCTGGAGGCAGCCATGACCATCAAGCAGCTCACCCACGTCAACGTCTGGGTCCACGATCAGGACGAGGCCCTGGCCTTCTACACCGAGAAGCTCGGGCTCGAGCTCCGCGACGACGTGACCCTCCCCGAGCTCGGCGACTTCCGCTGGCTCACGGTCGGCCCGGTCGGCCAGCCCGACATCGCGCTGACCCTCATGGCCCCTCCCGGCCCGCCCGCGTTCGACGCCGACACGAGCGCCAAGCTGGCCGAGCTGGTGGCCAAGGGAGCGGCGGGAGGGCTCTTCTTCTCCACCGACGACTGCCGCGCCAGCTACGAGGAGCTCAAGGCCCGCGGCGTCGAGTTCAGCGAGGAGCCGTCGGAGCGCCCCTACGGCGTCGACGCGGCCTTCCGCGACCCGTCCGGCAACAACATCCGCCTGGTCCAGTCGACGTCCTGAAGCGGTCGGGAACGGCTAGGCGACTGCGGTCGCCGGGCCGTCCTTCGCCTCCAGGTCCACGCCGGAGCCCAGCAGCTGCGAGGCGGTCGCCGCCCTGCCGTTGCGCTCCTCGTAGCTCGTCAGCGCGGCGGCGACCTGGTCGAGGCGCGTGCCGAGCGCGAGGGCGACCGGGTCGGACATGCGGCAGCGGCCGAGGCGCCGGTAGGGCAGCTCGACGTCGAAGATGCGGATCTCGGCGGCGTCATCGAAGGCGGGAACCTCGCCGAGCTGGCTTGCGGTGAAGGGCACAGTGCGCTCCTGTCAGTCGTGTTCGGGCGGCCTGCCCGCTTGCTGGGCGCGGCGCAGGCGCGCCTCGGCGCCCTGCATGGTTCGTTCGAGCTCGCGCAGCCGCGTCATCCGCGTCGGCCGCGAGCCGTACATCTTGGCCTTGTAGAGGTCGTAGCGGTGGCGGTGGTAGCGGGCCTCAGCCAGCAGCTCCTCCACCGATGGCGCCTCGGCCATCACAGCCCGCGCTTCAGCGCGTCCTGGGCGAGGTCGATGGCCATGCGCTCGGGCTCGATGCGCGCCCGCAGCTCGTCGTGCTTCTCGGCGTTGTGCTGCGCTTGGCGGTAGACGGCGTCCTGCAGGCCCTCCAGCGCCGCCTCCAGGTGCTCGATGCGCGCCTCGAGCACCTCCACCCGATGCTCCAGCCCACCTTGCCCCGCCATCCGCGCACCTCCGGGCCCGCAAATGCGAGCCGCCTCGATGCCCCCACGTTACTCGCTTTCGCGGCCGGCTCCCCGCCGCCGGCCGAGATCGGGCGTCAGGCGTCGAAGGCGACGGCCGCGTAGGTCTGGCGCTTGGTCACCATCTCGTGGCCGTCGGGACGGCAGATCGCGTAGTGATCGCCGAAGTCGAAGATCGCGTGCACCGTCTCGCCGCCGATGTCGTCCTCGCCCACGCACGTCTCGCAATCCGCTCCTCCGCGGCGGCAGCTGAGCTTGTAGATGCGCAGGGATCGCGGCGCGCGTCCGATGTCGAGCTCGGCGCGGTCGCGCAGGTCCTCGTAGGCCTGGTCCGCCTGCCCCTGCGGCGCTCCGGGGACGAAGAACGCAGTCATGTTGGCGCCGCTACCTCTCTCCAAGGCGATCTGCAGCGATCGCGTCCCCCCACCGTACCGCGTCCCCCCCGGGCCTACCGCTTCAGCGGCGGCCCTGTGCTGCGGCGCACCACGAGCTCCGGCGCGATGGTGACCCGCTGCGGGGGCTGGCCGGTGTCGTGGATGAGCTCGAGCAGCAGCCGCAGGCTGCTGCGCCCCATCTCGCTGAAGTCCTGGCGCACCGTGGTGAGCGGCGGGGTGAAGTACTGGGCCTCGGGGATGTCGTCGAAGCCGACGACGCTCACCTCGCGCGGGATCTCGCGCCCGCGCTCGTGCAGGGCGCGCAGGACCCCCAGCGCCATCTGGTCGTTGGCCACGAAGACGGCGGTCACTTCGAGGTCGCCCGCCAGCTGGAGGCCGACCCGGTACCCCGAGGCCGGGCTCCAGTCGCCCACCAGCACGGGCGGCACGCGCGCACCGGCCGCCTCGAGGGTGGCGCGCCAACCGTCGACGCGCTGCTGGGCCTCGAGGAACTCGCGCGGGCCCGAGACGTGCCAGACGCTCTCATGGCCGAGGTCGAGCAGCAGCTGCGTCGCGTTGACCGCGCCGGCGAACTGGTCGACGGCCACCAGGGGCACGGAGTTGGGGCGGCCGGCCTCGACCGCGACGAGCGGGACGCCGGCCGGCAGGTTGACCAGCGCGTCGGCCGCCTCCTCCTGCGGCGTGATGACGAGGATGCCGTCGACGCCCTGCACGCGCAGGCGGTCGACGGCGCCCAGCACCGAAGCCCGGTCGAGGGCGAGGAGGCTGACGATGGTGATGAAGTAGCCCGCCGCGTGGGCCGCCTGCTCGATCGCGAACAACGTCGATCCCGGGCCGTAGAGCGTCGTGTCGAAGCTCACGACCCCCAGCGTCCCCGAGCGACCGGTGACGAGCGCGCGCGCCGCGGGATTGGGCCGGTAGTCGAGCTGGCGCATCGCCGCGAGCACCCGCTGCTTGGTCTCCGGGCGCACCTGCGTGCTGTGGTTGATCACGCGCGAGACCGTCTGGTTGGACACCCCGGCCAGCTTCGCGACGTCGGCCATCACCGCCGTCCGGCGCCCGCCGTTGCGGGGGCGGAGGTTGTCTCGTCGCGTGGTCATCGGAGGGTGGCCGTGCCTGCGGCAGTATGCATTGCGCAGGCGTTTTCATGGCCGGATTTCTCTGTTAGCGTTCACAATCGAGCGGATTCGGCCTCAAATCGAGGCTGTAGCGCGGGTCATGTGGGTCGCCCTCTCGGGGCCCTGGATCTGTGCCGTTTTCCGCGGTCCAGAGCCGGTCGGCCGGGGGTCCTCCTCCTGCGGTCGACCGGCTCCAGGCATTCCTTGGGTTGACACGGCCAAATGTGACCGATAACAATCGCACTCTGGAGAGAGCACAACGGACGTGTCCCGTCCGTGGGTGCGCTGTGGAGGGGGACGGCGGCTGCGTCGTCCCGAAGGAGGGTCGTCGGCGCATGCCCAGCACGCGCCCGTCATGCCTCTGGCCCGGTGTCCCCACCCCGCGAGGGCGACGCGGCCAGAAGGGAGTAAGAGGTGCCTGAGGAGCCAGTTCAGCGGCCGGACCTCGATGCCGCACACGAGGTGATCGAACGCCTCGAGTGGGCCGACGGCCCGCAGGAGGACACGCCACACAAGCGGTGGAGGGACATGTCCCGGCGCACCGCGCTCACCGGCGGAGCGGCGGGCGTCGCCGCCTTCATCCTCAACGCCTGTGGCGGCGGCAAGAAGACGACCTCGACGGGGACCACGACGGCCGCGGCCGCCGGAACGCCCGCCGCCGGCGTCTTCGGCTCGCAGCCGAAGCTGAAGTTCGTCCTCGTCAACCACGTCACCACGAACCCGTTCTTCGTCCCGACGAAGTACGGCGCCGAGGACGCGTGCAAGATGCTGGGCTGCAGCTATCAGTGGACGGGCTCGCAGAGCAGCAACGTCAACGAGATGGTCAACGCGATGAACAGCGCGATCACGGCCAAGGCGAACGGCATCGGGGTCTGCCTCGTCGACCTCAAGGCGTTCAACGGCCCGACGGACAAGGCGCTGGCCGCCAAGATCCCGGTGGTCGGCTACAACGCCGACGCCCCCTCCAACAACCGGCTCGCCTACATCGGCCAGGACCTCTTCGTGTCGGGCCAGCAGATGGGCGAGCACATCGTGCAGCTCGTCCCGTCGGGCGACGTGGCGCTCTTCATCGCCACACCGGGCTCGCTGAACATCCAGCCGCGCATCGACGGCGCACAGGACACGATCAAGAAGAAGGGCAAGGGGATCACGCCGCACGTGATCGCCACCGGCGCCGCGCTCCCGAAGGAGCTCTCGACGATCGACGCCTACTGGCAGGGCCACCAGAACACGAAGGGCATGTTCGCGGTGGACGCCGGCAGCACCGAGAACGTGGCCAAGGTGATCAACAAGTACAAGCTCCGCGACAAGGGCGTGAAGGGCGGCGGCTATGACCTCACGCCGAACACGCAGAAGCTGCTGGCCGCAGGACAGATCGACTTCACCATCGATCAGCAGCCCTACCTGCAGGGCTTCCTGCCGATCCTGGAGCTCTACATGTACCAGGCGTCCGGGACGCTGACCGGCATGGCCGACGTCAACACGGGCCTGAAGTTCCTCGACAAGGACACGGTCGTCCCCTACAACAGCACGAAGTCACGGTTCGAGGGCACCTCATCGTCGGCTGGTGTGACCAAGAGCTGACCCGTGGCCGTCGAGACCGGCAGCCAAACTCCGCCCACCGAGACCAGCGACAAGGGCCCGGCGACCAGCCGGGCCCTCGCCTCGGGCGCGTGGACCCTGGTCAAGCGCTTCCTGACGCTGCGCGAGGGCAGCGTGATCGTGATCACGGTCCTCACGATCCTGTACTTCTCGATCACGCTCGACCAGTTCGCCACCAGCGCCAACTTCAAGACGCTGCTGCCCTACTTCGCCCCCGTGGCGATCCTCGCCGCCGGCGAGGTCTTCCTGATGATCAACGGCGAGATCGACCTCTCGATCGGCGCCGTCTACCTCTTCGCGCCGTTCATCTTCTACGAGTTCAACAACGGCGGCATCCCGCTGATCGCCTCGCTCATCCTGGCGATCATCGCGTGCATGGTCATCGGGCTCGTCAACGGGCTCTTCACGGCCGTGGTCGGCATCAACTCGTTCATCACCACGCTCGGGATGCTGTTCACGGTCTCGGGCTTCACGCTGATCATCTCGCACGCCCAGCCGGTCGACACGCCCGGCACGGACGTCGCGCAGGTGACCACCTTCGCCAGGATCTTCGGCGCCGGCACCTACTCGGAGCTGATCTGGGCGCTGGGGATCATCATCGTGCTGCAGATCCTGCTCGTGTTGACCCGCTGGGGCCTGTACACGGTCGCCGTCGGCGGCAACCGGCTCGGCGCCGCCGAGGCCGGCGTGAAGGTCCGGCTGGTCATCATCCGCAACTTCATCCTCTGCAGCACGTGCGCCGCCCTGGTCGGCGTGCTCGAGGCGGTGCGCACCAGCTCGGTGCAGCCCGATCCCTCCGGCGCCAACGAGGTCCTCTTCGACGGCATCTCGGCCGCGGTCATCGGCGGCACGCTGCTGGCCGGGGGCTCGGGCACCGTGGTCGGTGCGCTGATCGGCGCGCTGTTCCTCGGCGCCCTGCGCGACGGGCTGATCATCAAGGGCGTCAACGCCGACTACCTGAGCTTCTACCTCGGCCTGGCGATCATCATCGCGATGGCCGCCAACACCTACGTCGGCAGGGTGCGAAAGGGGTCTGGCGTTGGCTGATACCGGCATCACCGGAGAGCACATCGTCGCGCCGAGCTCGGCGGCCGACGACGTGCTGCGCGTCGAGCACGTCACCAAGCGCTTCGGCCCCGTCACGGCCCTGCGCGACATCAACATGCACCTGCGCAAGGGCGAGGTGCTCGGCCTGCTCGGCGACAACGGCGCCGGCAAGTCGACGCTGATGAAGATCATCTGCGGCTTCCAGAAGCCCGACGCCGGGCAGATGTTCCTGCGCGGCGAGCCCTACGAGCCGCGCAGCGTCGACCACAGCCGCTCGCTCGGGATCGACACGGTCTACCAGGACCTCGCGCTCGTCGACGAGCTGTCGGTCTTCCACAACATGTTCCTGCGCCGCGAGAAGGTCCACAGCCCGATGCCGTTCCTGGCCAACCGCATCATGCGCACCGAGGCGCGCGCGGCGCTCGACGACATCGGCGTGAACATCCCGCGGCTCAACGTGCCCGTCGCGCGCCTCTCGGGTGGTCAGCGCCAGGCGATCGCGGTCGCTCGGACGGTGCACTCCGAGGCCGACATCCTGCTGCTCGACGAGCCGCTCGCCGCCATGGGGGCCAAGGAGGGCGCGCTCATCCTCGACCTCATCGCCCGCCTCAAGGAGGAGGGCCGGGCCTCGATGATCATGGTCCTGCACAACTACGTCCACGTGCTGACCGCGTGCGATCGCGTCTGCCTGATCCAGGACGGCGTGATCTCGCTCGACAAGCCGACCTCGGAGACCTCGGTCGAGGAGCTGACCGAGATCGTCGTCGACGAGTATCGGCGCGCACGCCGAGCGGCCCGCGCCGCCGGGGGTTGAGCCGTGGCCGGGGCGGGGGGGACGAGTGCGTGGTCGGCGTCGACTTCGGCACGTTGTCCGGCCGCGCCGTGGTCGTGCGCGCGCGCGACGGCGCCGAGCTCGGCTCGGCGGTGCACGAGTACCCCCATGCCGTCATCGAGCGCACCCTCCCGTCCTCGGGCGCCGAGCTTCCGCCGCAGTGGGCGCTCCAGGACCCCGATGACTGGGTGCAGGTCCTGCAGGCCGCCGTACCCGCCGCTCTCGCGGCGGCCGGCGTGCGTCCCGAGGAGGTCGTCGGCATCGCCACCGACTTCACGGCGAGCACCCCGCTCCCGGTGCTCGCCGACGGGACGCCCCTGTGCCGCCTGCCCGAGCTGGCCGATCACCCCCACGCCTACCCGAAGCTGTGGAAGCACCACGCCGCCCAGCGCCAGGCCGATCGCATCAACGCCCTGGCCGAGGAGCGCGGAGAGCCGTGGCTGGCGCGCTACGGCGGGAGGATCTCCTCGGAGTGGGAGTTCGCCAAGGCGCTTCAGGTGCTCGAGGAGGACCCCGAGGCCTACGCGCGCATGGACCGCTGGGTCGAGGGGGCCGATTGGATCGTCTGGCAGCTCTGCGGCCGCGAGACCCGCAACACGTGCACCGCGGGCTACAAGGCCATCTACCAGGACGGCCAGTACCCGTCGGAGGACTATCTTCGCGCGCTCGACGAGCGCTTCGCCGGGTTCGTCGCGGACAAGATCGAGGGCCCGCTGTCGGCGCTGGGCGAGCGTGCCGGCGACCTGACCGCGCAGGCCGCGGAGTGGACGGGGTTGCCCAAGGGGATCGCCGTCGCCGTGGGCAACGTCGACGCGCACGTCACCGCGCCGGCCGCTCGGGCCATCAGCCCCGGGCAGATGCTGATGATCATGGGCACGTCGACGTGCCACGTGATGAACGGCGACCGCCTCGTCGAGGTGCCCGGCATGTGCGGCGTCGTGCGCGGCGGGATCGTGCCCGACCTGTGGGGCTACGAGGCGGGGCAGACCGGCGTCGGCGACATCTTCGGCTGGTTCGTGGACGAGGCGGTTCCGCCGCGTTACCACGAGGAGGCGCGCGCCCGCGGCCTCGACGTCCACGGCTACCTCTCGGAGCTGGCGGGCGCCCAGGAGGTCGGGGCGCACGGGCTGATCGCGCTGGACTGGAACAACGGCAACCGCTCCCTGCTGGTGGACCACGAGCTGAGCGGGCTGATCCTGGGGCTGACGCTGGCCACGCGAGCGGAGGACGTCTACCGCGCGCTGATCGAGGCGACGGCCTTCGGGACCCGCATGATCCTCAACGCGTTCGCCGACGCCGGGATGCCGGCGACCGAGCTCTTCGTGGCCGGCGGCCTGCTCAAGAACCCGGTGATCATGCAGATCTACGCCGACGTCACCCGGATGCCCCTGCACCTGATCGACTCCGACCAGGGCCCGGCGCTCGGCTCGGCGATGCACGCGGCGGTCGCCGCCGGCGTCTACGCCGACATCGACGCCGCAGCGGAGGCGATGGGCAAGGTCAAGCGCGACGCGTATGTGCCCGACGAGGGCCGCGCAGACGCCTACGACCCCCTGTTCGAGCACTACGCACGGCTCCACGACCACTTCGGCCGCGGGGGCGACGACGTCATGCACGCGCTGCGCCACATCCGCCCGCGCGAGGTGGCCCGTGACTGACGAGCTCGCCGACCTGCGCCGCGAGGTCTGCGCGCTGCACGCCGAGCTGCCACGCAACGGCCTCGTGGCCTGGACCAGCGGCAACCTCTCCGCGCGCGTGCCCGGCGAGGAGCTCATGGTCATCAAGGCCAGCGGCGTGGCCTACGACGAGCTCACGCCCGAGGCGGTGGTGGTCTGCGACCTGCACGGCGGCCTGGTCGAAGGCGACCTCTCCCCCTCCTCGGACGCCGCCACCCACGGCTACATCTACCGCCAGCTCGACCACGTGGGCGGCGTCGCGCACACGCACAGCAGCTACGCCACGGCGTGGGCTGCTCGCGGCGAGCCGATCCCGTGCGTGCTCACCGCGATGGCCGACGAGTTCGGCGGCGAGATCCCGATCGCCCCGTTCGCCCTGATCGGCGACGAGGAGATCGGGCGCGTGGTCATCGAGACGCTCACCGACCACCGCTCGCCGGCCGTGCTGCTGCGCAGCCACGGCGTCTTCACCCTCGGCGCCGGTCCCCGCGACGCGATCAAGGCGGCGGTGATGTGCGAGGACGTCGCGCGCACCGTGCACCGCGCGCGGGTGCTCGGCGATCCCATTCCGCTCGCCCGAGAGGACATCGATGCGCTCTACGACCGCTACCAGAACGTCTACGGACAGCGCTGAGGGACTCGAGTCCCGCCCGCCCCGCCCGCGCATCGGGCTGCTGGGCATCATGCAGGCGCTCTACGACGAGATGCTGCCCGGCATCACCGAGCGCCAGGCGGCGTACGCGCGCGAGCTCGGCGACGCCCTCGCCGGCGTCGCCGACGTCGAGGTGGCCGCCCCCGCGCGCGATCGCGACGACATCGACCGCACGGTGGCCGAGTTCGAGCGCCAGGGCCTCGACGGGCTGCTCGTGGTCATGCTCACCTACGGGCCCGGCATGCGCGTCTCGCGCGCGCTGTCGCACACCCCGCTGCCGATCTGCCTGGCCAACGTCCAGCCGGTGCCCGGCGTCACCGCCGAGTGGGACATGGCCGACCTGACCTACAACCAGGGCATCCACGGCGCGCAGGACACGGCCAACGCGATGGTCCGCGCCGCGCGGCCGTTTCACGTCATCACCGACGACTGGCACGCCGAGTCGTTCGCCGAGGCGGTCGGCGACTGGGCGCGGGCCGCGGCCGCGGTCTCGCGCTGGCGCGCGCTGCGGGTCGCGGTCTTCGGCTACGCGATGAACGGGATGGGCGACATCCGCGTCGACATCCACGCGCTCCTGCGCGCGCTCGGGCCCCAGGTCGACGCGCTCGCGCCGGGGGCGCTGCACCGCGCCACGCACGCCGTCGGCGACGACGACGTCCGCGCGCTGATCGCCGACGAGGACGCGCGCTTCGAGATCGACCCGCGCCTGAGCGACGAGGAGCGCGAGGACCACGCGCGCATGCAGCTCGGCCTCGAGGCGCTGCTGCGCGACGGCGGCTACGGCGCCTACTCGACCCACTTCGACGCCATCGGCGACGACGGTCGCTTCGCCCGCCTGCCGCTGGCGGCGGCCTCGAGCCTCATGGCCAAGGGCTATGGCTACGGCGCCGAGGGCGACGCCCTGACCGCGGCGCTCATGGTCGCCGGCCGCGAGCTGCTCGGCGACACGCAGTTCACCGAGATGTACGCGATGGACTTCCCGAGCAACTCGATCCTCATGAGCCACATGGGCGAGGGCAACTGGGCGCTGGCGCGCGAGGACCGCCCCGTCAGGCTCATCAAGCGCCCGCTGGGGATCGGCGGCCTGGGCGACCCGCCGACCTTCCTCTTTCAGTACGCGACGGGTCCCGTGACCCTGGCCACGCTCGTGTCGCTGGGCGGCGAGCGCTTCCGGCTGCTGGTCAGCGAGGGCGAGATCCTCGACACCGACGAGCTGCCGGCGCTCGAGATGCCCTACGGCTTCTTCCGCCCCGACTCGGGGGTGCGCGAGTGCATGAACGCGTGGCTGCGCCTCGGCGGCCCGCACCACCAGGTGCTCAACCCCGGCCGCCAGGCGTCGGCGTGGCGGACCTTCAGCGAGCTGGCGGGCCTGGAGTTCGCGGTGGCGTGAGGCATGACCGCGATAACAGAGCCGCCCACCGGCGCGCAGTTCGAGCTGCGTCGCGGGCGCCAGCGGTTGGTGGTCACCGAGATCGGCGCCGGCGTGCGCTCCTGGACGGTCGGCGGCCACGAGCTGCTGGCCACCTTCGAGCCCGGCGAGTACGACGCGACCTTCGCCGGCCGTGTCCTCGCCCCATGGCCCAACCGGGTGCGCGACGGGCGCTATGAGTTCGACGGCGCCGAGCACCGCCTGGAGCTCTCAGAGCCCGAGCGCGGCAACGCGCTGCACGGCCTCGTGCTGCAGAGCCGCTGGCGCGGCGTGCGCACGTCGCCGCGGCGCGTGGCGCTCTCCTACGCGCTGGAGCCGGCGCCCGGCTACCCCTTCGAGCTGGCGCTGGGCGTGTCCTACGAGCTCGCCTCGGGCGGCGTGGTCATGACCGTGCAAGCCACCAACGTCGGCGCCCGGCGCGCGCCGTTCGGCGCCGGCTTTCACCCCTACCTCACCCCCGGCGTGACCGCGGTCGACGACATCGTCCTCGAGCTCCCGGCGGGCACGCGCGTACCGGTCGACGAGCAGCGGCTGGTGCCCAGCGGGCCGGCCACGCCGGTCGACGGGTCAGAGCTCGACTTCCGCGAGCCGCGGCGCCTGGGAGCGCTGCGCGTGGACGCGTGCTTCGGCGAGCTCGGGCGCAGCCCGGCCGGCGTGGCCCGCGTGCGCCTGGGCAGCAAATCCGGCCCGGGCCAGCTCACCATCTGGATGGACGAGCGCTTCCGCTTCGTCCAGGTCTTCACCGCGGACGCCGCCGTCGCGCTCGAGCCGATGACGTGCGCGCCCGACGCGTTCAACTCCGGCGACGGGCTCGTCGTGCTCGAGCCCGGCGCCTCGTTCACCGGCCGCTGCGGCCTGATCGCGGCGGGCTTCTGAGCGATGGCACGCATCTCTCATCCACCCACCCCAGGAGGAGTCATGAAGAATCGCCTCACCCCGAGGCACCTCCGCGTCGCGTTGCTCGCGATGCTCATCGTCCTCGTCGCGGGCCTGATGCTCGCGCCGGCCGGCGTGGCGAAGAAGTCCAGGCACCGTCACGGGCAGTTCCACGGCCACAACAACCACGGCCTGAGCGTCACCAAGGAGACGGGGTTCGGCACCCTGCCGGCGACGATCGACGGCGGGAAGTCCGTCGACCGCTACACGCTGACCAACGCGCGCGGCATGACCGTCAGGATCCTGACCTACGGCGGGATCATCCAAGAGGTCGACGTGCCCGATCGCCACGGGCACGAGGCCGACGTCACGCTCGGCTTCAAGGACCTGGCCGGGTACACGAGCGACGCGTACCTCAAGAGCAACCCGTACTTCGGCGCCCTCATCGGCCGGTACGGCAACCGGATCGGGCCGGTCGGCGGCGTCGCCGGACAGCCTCCGGGATTCACGCTCGGCGCGAACACGTTCACGCTCGACAACAACAACAACGGGGCCAGCCTCCATGGCGGCTTCGAGGGGTTCAACCGCAAGGTGTGGACCGCGGCGCCGATCGACACCGGCAACACGGTCGGGGTTGCGCTGACCCTTCACAGCCCGGCGGGCGCGGGCTGCACGCCGAGCCAGAACGCGACTTCGTGCACCGGTTACCCCGGTGACCTGGACGTCGAGGTCGACTACACGCTCGACAACTTCAACAACCTGAAGATGCACTACACGGCGACCACGACGGCGCCGACGGTGATCAACCTCACCAACCACGCCTACTGGAACCTGGCCGGTGAGGGCTCGGGCACGATCTACGACCACCAGCTGTTCCTCAACGCCGACCACTACACCCCGGTCGACTCGATCCTCATCCCGACGGGCGAGATCGCCCCGGTGGCGGGAACGCCGTTCGACTTCACCCGCTTCCACGCGATCGGCGAGCGCATCCGGCTCGGCGACCCGCAGCTGAAGATCGGGCGCGGCTACGACCACAACTGGGTCCTCAACGCGCCCAGGCACGCCGGCCAGCTCAACCTGGCCGCCGTCCTCGTCGACCCCTCGAGCGGCCGGCGGCTGACCATCCTGACCAAGGAGCCCGGGATCCAGTTCTACTCCGGGAACTTCCTCGACGGCACGCTCTACGGGGCCAGCGACCGCCAGTACCGCCAGGGCGACGGACTGGCGCTCGAGACCCAGCACTTCCCCGACTCGCCGAACCACGCGAACTTCCCTTCGACGCGGCTCGACCCGGGGCAGACCTACGACACGACGACGGTGTACGCGTTCTCCGCGGGGGGTGGGCACCGGCACCACTAGTGACAGCGCAGTGAGCCATCGCGGCGGTCCCGGCATCGGCCGGGACCGCCGCCGGCGGCCGTGGGCGACGAAGGGTGCCGTGGCGGGCGCCACAATGAGGCATGTCCAGGACACAGCACGAGAAGGGCACGGACTTCCGCGCCCTGCACGAGGGTGAGCCGTTCGTCATCCCCAACCCGTGGGACGCCGGATCGGCCAAGGTCCTCGCGGGCATGGGCTTCAGGGCGCTCGCGAGCACGAGCTCGGGCTTCGCGTTCACCCTGGGGCGTCCCGACGGCGCCGTCACCCTCGACGAGGTCGTCGAGCACGCCGGGGCCCTGGATCGGGCGACGAGCCTGCCGGTCTCGGTCGACCTCGAGAACGGCTACGGGCCCGCCCCGCCGGACGTCGCCCGCGCGATCGCGCGCGTCGCCGGCGCCGGCGCGGTCGGCGCCTCGATCGAGGACTACGACGCCGGCGACGGGCTCTACCCGCTCGAGCGCGCCGCCGAGCGCGTCGCGGCCGCGGTCGAGGCCGCGCGCGCCCTCGACGTCCCGTTCACCCTCACCGCCCGCGCCGAGAACCACATCCGCGGCCGTCCCGATCTCGACGACACGATCGCCCGCCTACAGGCCTACGAGCGCGCGGGGGCCGACGTGCTCTACGCGCCGGGGCTGCGCACCGGCAAGGAGATCCGGGCGGTGTGCGACGCGGTGTCCAGGCCCGTCAACGTCCTCGCCCACCGCGGGCTGACGATGAGCGAGATCGTCGCGGCCGGCGCCCGGCGCATCAGCGTCGGCGGCGCCCTGACCTGGGCCGCCGCCGGCGCGCTCGTCGCGGCGGCCGAGCAGATCCGCGACCGCGGCGACTTCTCCGCGCTCGTCGCGCCTGCGCAGCTGCGCGAGTGGCTGGCGGCCGGCAGCTAGGCGTCGACGAGCGCCTGGTAGACCAGCGGGCGCATGCCCATCCAGGCATCGTCGGAGCCGAACAGGACCTGGGTGAAGAAGAGCACGGTCATGTCCGCGCCGGGATCGACCCAGAAGGCGGTCCCCGCGGCGCCCTCCCAGCGGTACTCGCCGGCCGCCGACAGCGTTTTGGCCGCGATCGGGTCGACGAGCGGCGAGAGCCCGAGCCCGAAGCCGTAGCCCTCGTTGACGACGAGGTCGAGCAGCGGGCGCCCGAACTCGGTCAGCGTCGCGTTGCCCGGGAGGTGGTTGGCGGTCATGAGGTCGACGGTCCGCGGCGCCAGCAGCCGTTCGCCGTCGAGCTCGCCGCGGCGCAGGAGCATCTGGGTGAAGCGGTGGTAGTCGGCGGCGGTCGAGGCCAGCCCGTGCCCGCCGGCCAGCAGCTTGGGCAGCTGCCCCGAGACGACGTCCACGCCGGGATAGGGCACCGCGGTGGCGCTCTCGGGGTCGTGGGCGTAGAGGGCGGTCAGCCGCGCGCTCTCGGCGTCGGCGACCGAGAAGCCCGTGTCGGTCATGCCCAGCGGCGCGAAGATGCGCTGGGCGAAGAAGTCGGCCAGCGACTGGCCGGAGACGACCTCGATGATCCTCCCCAGCACGTCGGTGGACACCGAGTAGTTCCACTCCGTGCCCGGCTCGAAGAGCAGCGGCAGCCCCGCCCAGACGTCACACGCCGAGGCGAGGTCGTGCTCGGGCGGCGGGTCCAGGAAGAAGCCCGCCGCGCGGTAGGCCTCGTCGACCGCGTTGACCTGCTGGAAGCCGTAGGTCAGCCCCGAGGTGTGCGTGAGCAGGTGCCAGACGAGCATCGGCTGGGCGGCGCGCGCGGTGACGGGCGCCGCCGCCATGCCATGGCGGTACACGCGCAGATCCTCGAAGGACGGGATGAACTTCGCCACCGGTTCGAAGGGCGAGAGCGCGCCCTCCTCGTAGAGCATCATCGCCGCGACTGAGGTGATCGGCTTGGTCATCGAGTAGATGCGCCAGATCGTGTCGGGCTCGACCGGCAGGCCGGCATCGGCGTCGCGCTGGCCGCGGTGCGAGACGTGGGCGATCCGCCCGCCGCGGGTGATGGCCAGCAGCGAGCCCTTGTGCCGGCCGTTGGCCACGAAGCCGTCGAGGTAGGCGTCGAGCCGCGCGAGGCGCCCGGGATCCAGCCCGACCTCCTCCGGTGCGACCTCCGTCGCGAGCGCCGTCGTCGTCGCCATCCTTCCCTCCCTCGTTCGCGGACCGGAGGCCCGAGCCTAAGGGATGCGGGTAGCGTCAGGACAGATGAAGGACGTCGACCCCGCGTCGCTGACGCCCGACGAGTCGGTGGACGCCCCGGACGAGGCGCCGCGGCCGCGCGTCGCGCACCGGCCGGGAGCGAAGGCCGGCATGGCCGCGCTCACCGCCGGCGCCCTTGGCGTGGTCTTCGGTGACATCGGGACCAGCCCGCTCTACGCGCTGCAGACCGTCTTCTCGGCCGACCACCACGCTGTGCACGCCAGCCAGTCCGGCGTCTACGGCGTGATCTCGCTCGTCTTCTGGACGATCACGATCATCGTCTCGGTCAAGTACGTGACCTTCATCATGCGCGCGGACAACGAGGGCGAGGGCGGGATCATGGCCCTCATCGCGCTCATCCAGCGCGGGGTGCGCCTCCAGCGCCGCTCGGCCAAGGCCCTGCTCGTCGCGCTCGGGATCTTCGGCGCGTCGCTGTTCTACGGCGACGGGATGATCACGCCGGCGATCTCCGTGCTGTCGGCGGTCGAGGGCCTCGAGGTGGCGGCGCCTTCGCTCGAAAGCCTCGTCATCCCCATCACGCTGGTCATCCTCACGGTGCTCTTCGCCGCCCAGCGCTACGGGACCGGCGCGGTCGGGCGGGCGTTCGGGCCGGTCATGGGGACGTGGTTCGCGCTCCTCACGGTGTCCGGCCTGGGCAAGGTCGTCGCGCACCCCGGGATCCTGCACGCGATCTCGCCGGCCTACGGGCTGAGCTTCCTCTTCGAGCACGGCCACGTGGCCTTCATCGCGCTCGGCTCGGTGGTCCTCACGGTGACCGGCGCCGAGGCCCTCTACGCGGACATGGGGCACTTCGGGCGCTCGCCGATCAGGCGCGCGTGGTTTGCCATCGTCTTCCCCGCCCTGATCCTCAACTACATGGGCCAGGGGGCGCTGATCCTCGACTCGCCCCGCGCCATCGACAACCCGTTCTTCCTGCTCTTCCCGCACTGGGCGCGCATCCCGATGGTCCTCGCCGCGACGGCCGCGACGGTCATCGCCTCGCAGGCCGTGATCTCCGGGGCCTTCTCGGTGACCCGCCAGGCCGTGCAGCTCGGCTTCCTGCCGCGGCTGACCATCCGCCACACCTCCCACAAGGAGGTCGGCCAGGTCTACGTGCCCGCGGTCAACTGGGGCATCTTCGCGGCGGTCGTGGCGCTGGTGGTGGGCTTCGGCTCCTCCGCGGCGCTGGCGTCGGCCTACGGCATCGCCGTCACCGGCACCCTGGCCATCGACACGTTGCTGTTCTTCGTCGTGGTGCGCCACCTGTGGCACAAGCCGCTGTGGCTGTCGGTGACCGGGGCCACCCTGTTCCTCGTCGTGGACCTGACCTACTTCTCGGCCAATCTGACCAAGGTCCTGCACGGCGGCTGGTTCCCGCTCTCGATCGCGCTCGTGGTCTTCATCGTGCTGACCACATGGCAGCAGGGCCGCGAGATCGTGACGCGCAACCGCACCGAGCAGGAGGGCCCGCTGAAGGCGTTCGTGGAGGAGCTCCGGGAGATGGACCCCCCCGTCTACCGCTCGCCGAGCACCGGCATCTTCCTCAACGCGAACATCGAGACCACGCCGCTCGCCCTGCGGGCCAACGTCGAGCACAACCACACCGTCCACGCGTGCGTCGTGATCATGTCGATCGAGACGCTGCGGGTTCCGCACGTCCCGCTCGACGAGCGCGTGACCATCGACGACCTCGGCTACCGCGACGACGGGATCACGCACATGACGGCGCGCATTGGCTTCATGGACAAGATGAACGTCCCGGCCACCGTGCGCAGGGCGGCCAAGGACGTCGAGGGCGAGCTCGACCTCGAGCGCGCGTCCTACTTCCTCTCGCGCATCACGATCGTCCCGACCGACGCGCCCGGGATGGCGCGCTGGCGCAAGCGGCTGTTCGTCGTCATCGCGCGCAACGCGGCCAACCCCGTCGCGCTCTTCGGCCTCCCCGACGACCAGACCGTGGTCCTCAGCGCCCACGTCGAGCTCTGATGCCCGCCCCCCGCGTGCTCATCCTGTCGGCCTCGATCGGCGAGGGCCACGACCTGCCGGCCCGCGTCATCGCCGACGGGTTGCGCCAGGAGCGCCCGGGCACCCACGTGCGCATCGAGGACGGGCTGCTCGCCATGGGCTGGCCGATCGACCGCGCCGTGCTCGGCGGCGCGGGCATGCAGTCGCGCGCCGGCGAGCGCTTCTTCGACGCCCTCTACTGGCTCTATGCGCAGGTGGCGCCCACCCGGCGCCTGGGCGGCCGGCTGCTCGAGACCCTCGGCGGCCGGCGCCTGCTCGCCCTCATCGCCGCCGAGCGTCCCGACATCGTGGTGGCCACCTACCCGGGCGTGAGCGAGGCGCTCGGGCGCCTGCGCCGGCACGGGCGCCTGGACGTGCCGGTGGCGTCGGCCATCACCGACCTGGCGGGGCTCTACTACTGGGCGCACCCCGGCATCGACCTGCACCTCGTGATCCACCGCGAGTCGATCGAGGAGGTCCGGGCCATCGCGCCGGCGAGCCGCATCGTGTGGGCCGGCGGCATGTGGTCGCCCGAATTCCTGGTCGCGCGCGATCGCGGCGAGGCCCGGCGCGCGCTCGGCCTCCCGCCCGAGGGGCCGGTCATCGTCGTCTCCGGCGGTGGGTGGGCGATGGGCGATCTCGAGGGAGCGGCCGAGGCGGCGCTGCGCGTGGAGGGAGCGACGGTGGTGTGCCTGTGCGGGCGCATGGAGGAGGTGCGCGCGAAGCTCGCCGCGCGCTTCGCCGGCGAGCGCCGCCTGCGCGCCCTGGGCTTCACCGACGTGATGGGCGACTGGCTGGCGGCGGCCGACGCGCTCATCCACTCCACGGTGGGCCTCACCGTCCTCGAGGCGATCATCCGCGGCTGCCCGGTCATCTCCTACGGCTGGGGACGCGGGCACATCCGCGCGAACAACCGCGCCTACCGGCGCTTTGGGCTGGCCCAGGTGGCCGCCACGCGCGCCGAGCTCGACGGGGCGCTGCGGCGCGCGCTCGCCCATCGTCCCGAGCCGGACCTCTCGCTTACGCAGATCCCGAGCGCGGCCGCGGAGATCCTGGCGCAGCTGGAGCGATGAGCGTCGACACCGGCGGCGAGGCGGCCAGCACGACGGCCCCCGCGATGACCGCGGCGAGCCCGCCGGCGAGGACGGCGCCGCCGAGAGGTGTCGCGCCCCAGTCCTCTCCGCCCACCGCCGCGACCACGACGACGGGCACCGCGATCTGAAAGGCCAGGACGATGGGCGCGACGCGCGTCGCCGGCAGGCGCTGCAGGGCCGACATCTCGCTCACCGTGGCGAGGACGCCGGCCCCGGCCGCCAGGGCCGCGACGGCGACCGCCGGTCCCCAGCGCCCGTCGGCCAGGTCGCCGGCCACGAGCTTGGCCGCGAGCGCGGCGACGCTGTCGGCCGCGCCGGTGGCGAGGACCGCCAGCAGTCCGGCGCGGCGCCGGCGCAGGAGATAGGGCATCAGCGCCAGCGCGGCGAGGGCGGCGAAGGCGATCGTCATGCCCGTCCCGCCGGTCACCGTGCTGCGCTGGGGCGCCGCGGCGGCCAGGGCCGCGATCCCGGCGACGACGAGCGCCACGGCGGCCAGCTCGCGGCGCCCGACGCGCTCGCCGAGCACGCGCGCGCCGAGGGCGAGCAGCAGCAGCAGGCCGAGGGCCAGCGTCGGCTGCACGAGGGCGAGCGGGGCGAGCGACAGGGCGAGGACCTGCAGCGGCCAGCCCAGCAGCGACAGCCCGGTGGCCGCCAGCCAGCGCCCGTTGCGCATCAGCTGGCCGAGCAGCGAGACGCGCAGCGCGTGCTGCGCGCCGGCGCCTCGCGCCTCGAGGGCCTGGAACGCGTAGCCGGTCTCGTAGCAGGCCGCCGCCAGCGCGGCCACGGTCAGGCCGGCGCCCGTCGAGGCGCTCATCGCTGCGACCATCCACTCATGCGTTCCGCCATCTTCGCGGTCGGTGCGGCCGCGGCGACGTGGTCGGCCCCCGCCGCGGCCGCCCACGCCCCGGCGCTGGCCGCGGCGCTGCGCATCGCAAGGCGCGTCGACGGCCTGCCGGGCGTCGCGCTGACCTTCGACGACGGGCCGCACCCGGCCGGCACGCCGGCGGTGCTCGCGGCGCTCGAGCGGACCGGCGCGCGCGCGACCTTCTTCCTGGTCGGCGAGCAGGTGCGCCGCCACCCTTCGCTCGCGCGCGAGATCGTCGCGGCCGGGCACGCGGTGGCCCTGCACGGCGATCGTCACCGCTGTCAGCTGCGCCTGACCCCCGGGACGCTCGACGACGACCTCGCGCGCGTCGCGGCGACGGTGGCCGACGCCACCGGCGCCTCCCCGGCGCTCTACCGCCCGCCCTACGGCATCTTCAGCCTCGCCGGCCTGGCCCTCGTCCGTCGCCGCGGCTGGCGCGACCTGCTGTGGTCGCGCTGGGGATGCGACTGGCGCGCGCACACGACGCCCGCGGCGATCGCCCGGCGCGCGAGCCGCGATCTGAGCGCGGGCGACGTCGTCCTGCTCCACGACGCCGACACCTACAGCGCCGCGGGATCGTGGCGGCGCACCGCTCAGGCGCTGCCGGCGGTGCTCGAGGCGGTGCAGCGCGCCGGGTTGCAGACCGTGACGCTCTGAGCCGGCCTCCGGCGCGGCCCGCTACGCGCGGTCGGCGGCCAGGCGCTCCTCGCCGGTGCGGCGCAGTCGCAGGCCCGCGTCGGCGATGGCGATGGCCAGCGCGCCGCCCGCGAGCCCGAGCAGGACCCTCGACTCGTCGGGGCCCGCGAGCTCCAGCACCTCGCGGAACTCGCTCATGTAGACGATGACCAGCCCCGCCGCGGCGAGCGCCCATCCGGCGAACGTCCACAGCGCGCGGCGCGGGCCGTCGAGCGCCATGGCCAGGTACCCGGCCAGCGTGCTGACGCTGAGCACGGCGATGGTGCGATCGGACGCGGCCGTGAGGCCGACCGCGCGGATCGAGGCCATGTACGCGGCCAGCCCACCGGCCACCGCGAAGACCGTCAGCCACGAGAGCGCGAGCGAGGCGAGCCTCGGCGTGAGGCGCGGCCGGCGGCGAAAGCGCGACGCTCGCTGCGGGGACGCGGCCGGGGCCGCGGGCGCCGCGACGTCGCGGCCGTACCACTCGACGTAGCGCCGCAGCCCCTCGCAGAACGACGTGGCCGGTCGCCAGCCGAGCTCCGCGGCGGCGCGGGCGCCCGATACCTCGGCCCCGGCGAAGTCCGCGGCCCGGGCCGGGGTGTGGACGATCTCGACGCCGCCGAGCAGGTCGCCGACCGCATCGGCGATCCCGCGCACGGTCACGCTCTCGTCGCCCACGAGGTTGTAGACGCGCCCTGCGGCCTGCGCGCGCAGGCCGCAGACGACGCCGTCGGCCAGGTCCTCGACGTAGACGAAATGCCGCGACTGCAGGCCCTCCCCGGCGATGGTCACCGGCTCGCCCGACAGCGCCTTGCGCACGAAGATCGGGATCACGCCCGCCGGCCGCGCGCGCGGGCCGTAGGGGATGCCGAAGCGCAACACCGTGCAGTCGAGGCCGTAGAGCGCCTCGTAGGAGCGGCAGTACATCTCACCCGCGAGCTTGGTCGCGGTGTAGAGGTGCTCGGGCAGCGCGAAGGCGTGGTCCTCGTCGACCGTCCCCGTGGCGCTGCCGTAGACCCAGATCGTGCTCGCGTAGACGACGCGCGCGACGCCAGCGCCGCGCGCGGCCTCCAGGACGTTGAGCGTCCCCCGGGCGTTGATCGCCTCGGCCTCCGCGGGACGCCGCGCCACGTCGTCGACGTCGGCGGCCGCGGCCAGGTGCACGACGGCGTCGCAGCCCCTCATCGCCGCCTGCACGGCGTCGCGATCGAGCAGATCGCCGAGCACCGTGTCGACCTCGTCGGCCGCGTGGTGCTCTGACTGGCGCACGTCGAAGATGCGAGGCACGATGCCGGCCGCCAGCAGGCGATCGACGACGTGCGAGCCGATGAAGCCGGCCCCGCCGGTGACGAGGACCCTCATGCGTGTGCTCCGTTCATGGACCGGCCGTGGTAGTACAGCGGCGCGCACCAGTGGTGCTCGCCGACCCAATCGCTGTTGGGCAGATCGTCGCCCGTGCCCATGATGCGGTGGCACGGCTCGGCGTAGACCTTGCCGGTCGAGCGTTCGATGGCGTCGAAGACGATGTACTTGTAGAGGCCCGAGACCATCCCGTCGGGCAGCCTAAGGCGCCCCTGGTGCACCGGATCGAGGTGCTCGCGGGCGATCGCGTTCTTGGTCGCCACGATCTCCTCCATGCGCTCGGTCTGGACCAGCGCCAGCGCGGCGGTGAACTCGCTCATGCGGAAGTTCAGCCCGGCGATCGCGTGGTCGGGCTTGCCGTAGTTGCGGTAGGCGCGGGCGAACTCGAGCACGTCGTCGCGACGCGAGACGAGCACGCCCCCCTCCCCCGTCGACACCGTCTTGGTCGCATAGAAGGAGTACACGCCGGCGTCGCCCCACGTCCCTGGCCGCCGGCCGTGCCACTGGGCGCCGTGCGCGTGGGCGCAGTCCTCGACCAGGAAGACGCCCTCCGCGGCGCACAGGTCCGCGATCTCCTGGACCTCGAAGGCGACGTGACCGCCGATGTGCACGAGCAGCGCGGCCCTCGGCCGGTGCCGGCGCAGCTTGGCCTCGAAGTCCGCCAGCGACACGCACAGGTCGTCGCGGTTGCAGTCGACGAAGACCGGCCGTCCGCCCGCCGCCAGGATCGCCAGCGGCGTGGCCATGAACGTGTTCGATGGGCAGAGCACCGCCTCACCGCGAGCACCGGCGAACTCGAGCGCCGCCATCGCGCCTCCCGTCCACGACCCCGTCGCGACGGCGCCCGTGCCGTTCCAGGCGGCCCAGGCCGCCTCGAAGCGCTCGGTCATCGCGCCCTCGGACCATTGCTCGGAGTCGATCACCTCGTCCCAGAGCGCGTGCAGCCGCTCCCGATCGCGACGATCGAAGCCGATGGCAAAGCGCGAGAGCTCGGGAGCGCTGGCGGCCAAGGCGGCTTGAAGCTACCAGCCGCGGCAGCGGCCAAGTGCCGTCACGCGGTCGACGGTCACTGTTCCGGAGCGCCGACGGGCGGGCTCACCCCAGCGGGTGAGCCCGCCGTCGCGGGCGGAGGGGGGTCAAGCCGCCCTTACGATCGAGCTTGCGTTGGCCGGGACCTCGAGCTCGAGCCGCAGGCCGCAGTCGAGCTGCGCGTAGGTGCCGCCGTTGCGCAGGTGCTCCTCGAGCATGTCGTCGAGCGCGAGGCGGCCGATGAGCGCATCGCACTCCCAGCAGCCGTTGGAGATGTAGCCGCCGGGGATGCCCGGGCTGTCGCGATGGCGCAGCGGCCCGATGCCGCGCGCCGCGAGCATGCGCGGGTCGGCCGAGCTCGCGAGCGTCTCGGCGATATCGGTGAAGGGGATGAAGCGGCGTCCGGCCGACATCTCGACGAGGACCCCGACGACGCCGCGGACCTTCGAGCGACAGCACCAGCAGCGGTCGGTGATCGTCAGGACCCGGGCGCTCGTCAGCGAGACCGCCCCGTCCTGCTGCGTCGTCTCCGGTGTCGCGTCCAGGCGCCACCGGGCTATTGGGCCACCCCAACCCTCCATACTGTCCGCCTCGGCACATGAGCACAGAAACTTGAGTGCTATGGAGCCTCCTCACCGTTCAAGCGGTCAAAGCTCCACAAACCCTGCAGCCGACAGCGCGTCAGAGGCTGACCGCGGCCCCGGGCTCGGGCACCACGAGCCGATCGGCGATCCCGGCCGCCGCGAACGCGGCGCGCAGGTCGTCCGCGCCGTCAAGCCGCCCGCATGCTCTCCGGGCGGGTCGAAGGTCGGGTCGGTGGGCAGGCGCAGGCCGCCGTAGTCGAGCACCGCGGTGGGGCCGCCGACGAGGCCCACCGCGAGCGTGGAGGGCATCGCCTCATTCTGGCGGCGGGCCTCACCGGGCGCCCGCTCGCTAGCTTGCCTTCGGTGTCGTCGCCGATCGCCGCCACGAGCCCGCTCGTGGAAGGGGACTCGATCGTCCTGCGCCTCGCCGATCCCGACGCGGCGCTCGCCGGCGTGAGGCTGGCCACCGACCGCGGCTTCCCGGTCGCCGCCGAGCCCTTCGCGCGCGAGGGCGACGGCTGGATGCTGCGGATGCCGGCGCCCGCGCTCGACCGTTTCGAGTACACGCTCGCCGTGCAGCACGCCGACGGCGGGCATGAGCAGCGGACCGATCCCGCCAATCCGCTGCGCGCACCCGGCGCGTTCGGCGAGAAGTCGGTCGTGCAGCTGCCGGGCTACGCGCCACCGGCGTGGCTGGGCGCCGAGCGGGTGCCCGGCGCCCGCGACCGCGTCAGCGTCGCCTCCAGCGCGCTCGGCGCCGAGCTCGAGGTGGCGATCTGGCGCCCACAGGACGCCGTGGACGATGAGCCGCTGCCCCTGCTCGTCGCCCACGACGGCCCCGAGCTCGACCAGCTCGCGCGCCTGACCGACTACAGCGCCGCGCACATCGCCTCGGGCGCGCTCCCGCGCCACCGCGTCGCGCTCCTCGCGCCCGGCGATCGCGATCAGTGGTACTCCGCCAGCGCGCTGTACGCGCGCACGCTCGCCACCCGCGTGCTGCCCGCCATCGCCGACGCGTTCGCCGTGCGCCACCCGGTGGGCGCCGGGGTGAGCCTCGGGGCGCTGGCCATGCTGCACGCCCAGCGGCGCTTCCCCGAGGCCTTCGCGGGGCTCTTCCTGCAGTCGGGCAGCTACTTCATGCCGCGCTTCGACGCGCAGGAGTCGGGCTTCGTTCGCTACCGGCGGATCGTGCGCTTCGTGCGCGCCGCGCTGCGCGAGCCCCCGCGGCGCACGGTGCCGGTGGCCATGACGGTCGGCGCGCTGGAGGAGAACGCGGACGACAACCGCGTCATGGCCCGGGCGCTCGCCGCGCAGGGCTATCCCGTCGGCCTGCACGAGGGGAGCGACCTGCACAACTACACGGCGTGGCGCGACGCGTGGGACCCCCACCTCACGCGGCTGCTGCAGGAGGCGTGGCGATGAGGCGCGAGCAGGTCGAGATCGACGCGCCGTCGCTTGGGGGCGCGGGCACCGTCATCGGCTACGGGCACTACGGCCGGCCGGTGCTGCTCTTCCCCGCCGAGCAGGGCCGCGCCTGGGACCTGGAGGGGGCCGGGATGATCGAGGCGGTCGGCGACCTGATCGAGGCCGGCCGGGCCAAGGTCTACGCCGTCGACTCCTACGACGACGCGTCATGGTCGAACCGGTCGATCGAGCTCGAGCAGCGCGCCCGCGCCCATGACGCCTACGAGGCGTGGATCGTCGAGCGCGTGGTGCCCGCCATCCACGCCGACCTCGCGGGCGCGCAGGAGATCCTCGTCGCCGGGTGCAGCATGGGGGCCTACCACGCGGCGAACCTCGCGCTGCGGCGCGCGGACCTCTTCCCGCTGACGCTGTGCCTGTCGGGCACCTACGACCCCTCCCGGTGGCACGGCTGGGGCCACCGCGGCGACGCCGTGTACTTCCACAATCCCATGGACTACGTGGAGCACCTCGGCGGCGAGCACCTCGACTGGCTGCGCTCGCGGGTCAGCGTGCTACTCGTCTGCGGCCAGGGGCAGTGGGAGGACACGACCGGCGCGCTCGACAGCACCCGCGCGCTGGCGGCGCTGCTGAAACGCAAGGGGATCCGTCATGAACTCGACCTCTGGGGGTACGACGTGGCCCACGACTGGCCGTCCTGGCGCGCGCAGCTCGCCCACCACCTCCCCCGCTTCTGCTGATGCCCGACACCATCCATCGCATCGGCCTGCTCCTCGGCACCGAGGACGACTGGCCCACCGCCTTCGAGACCATCGTCTCCCGCCTGGGGTCGATCAGGGGCCAGGACGGCGCGAGCCACCGCATCGACGTCGAGCGGCTGACCATCGAGCCCTTCGACCTGCGCGACAAGCCGCGCCACGAGCTCGTCGTCGATCGCCTTGCCTACTGGTACTACCACCCGCGCGAGTGGCTGAAGAAGGTGGCGCTGATGGACGACGTCTACCTGCTCAACAGCCCCTTCACCTTCCAGTCGATGGAGAAGCACGCCGCGTACTGCGCGATGATCCGCTGCGGGCTGAAGGTGCCGCGCACGGTCCTGGTGCCGTTCAAGCGCCCGCCCGACAACGCGCGCTTCGCGTACACGGCGGCTCGCTACAACCGGCCGTTCGACCTCGGGGAGATCGCCGAGCGCGTCGGCTATCCCCTGTTCATGAAGCCCTACGACGGCGGGCAGTGGGTGGGCGTCACGCGCATCCGCGACGAGGCCGAGCTGCACCGCGCCTACGACCTCTCCGGCGAGCGGCTCATGCACCTGCAGGCCGCCGTCGACAACTACGACGTCTTCGCCCGCTCGCTGTCGATCGGCCCCGAGACGATGGTCATGCGCTTCCGTCCCGAGGAGCCCCTGCACGACCGCTACGCCGTCGCGCACGACTTCCTCACGCCGCAGGTCGGCTCGGAGGTGGTCTCCATCAGCCGCCTCATCAACGCCTTCTTCCGCTGGGAGTTCAACTCCTGCGAGTGCCTGGTGCGCGGCGACGACGTCTACCCCATCGACTACGCCAACGCATGTCCCGACGTCGGCCTGACGAGCCTGCACTATTACTTCCCGTGGGCGATCAGGACGCTCGTGAAGTGGTGCACGTTCTGCGTGGTCGTCGGCCGGCGCCCGCAGCTGGACCTCGACACGCGCCGGTACTTCGACGTCGGCGACCGCGCTGACATGACCTATGAGGAGAAGCTGGCCGCCTACCGCAGGCTGGCCGACGACTACTTCGAGGCCGACCGCTACCAGGAGTTCTGCGCATCGAGCCTCGCCCACGTCGACGAGCTGGTCCTCGAGTGGGTGGCGTCGCCCGAGCTCGACGCACTGCTGGTCGCCACCGTGCGCAAGCTCTACCCCACGCACGAGCACGAGCGCTTCGTGGCGCACTTCCGCGGCCTGATCGGCCAGTGGGTGCGCGAGCAGGGCGCCGAGCCCGCCCTCTCGGGCTGAGCGCCTCCGCGCCACGCGCGTCCGGCCCCTGACCTCCCGGATTGGCCTGAGGCCGCCGCGGGAATCGCTGCAGGCGAGGGATTCCTCCTCCCTGTCTGCACCTCCTCCCTTCTGCGAGCGGTCGGCGCGCGTTCCCTCGACGACAAGCGCTGGCCGCTCGCAGAGCCTCATTTCCCGGCGGCGACGTCCTCGATCGTGCGCCCGCTGAGCACCGATTCCGGCTGCGTGGACACGGGATTGCGCCGGGCGTCGGCGGCGTCGTCGCGGACCTTGACCAAAAGCCACTGCCCGCGGCCGCGCTGCTCGCCGGTGCGCGTCAGGGCGTAGCGGCCCTGCAGCTTGCGGCCCTCGAGCTCCACCACCGCGTGCCCGTCGGCCAGCGCGCGCGCCAGCGGCACCTCCTCGCCGTCGCGCACGGTGCGGTTGGCGTAGGGGCCGGTGTCCCACACGATGACCGCGCCGGCCCCGTAGTTGCTCTGCCCGATCGTGCCCTCGAAGTCGGCGTAGGCCAGCGCGTGGTCCTCCACGGCGACGGCCAGGCGCTTCTCGCGCGGGTCGGTCGACGGTCCCTTGGGCACGGCCCAGGACTTGAGCACCCCGTCGACCTCGAGGCGGAAGTCGTAGTGCAGCGTGCGCGCCGCGTGCTTGTGGACGACGAAGATCGGCCTGCGCGCCATGACCGCGATGCTACGTGCGCCGGCGCCCGCGTCCGAGCACGACGATGGCCAGGGTGCCCAGGACGAGTCCGCCGACGAGGGCGATGACCGCGACGAGCGCGAGGGTCAGGGCGGGGTCGGCGGGTTGGTCGGCGGTGGCGAACAGCCGCTCCGGGCCCGAGGAGGTGTCCGGCGCCACCGGCTGCTGCCTGCGCTGGCCCGGGAGCGCCCGGGCGAAGTCCGCCGAGGACGGCTGCGCCCGGCCGATGACCTCGACCTGCAGCTCGACGGGCAGCTCGGCCGGGACCTCCGCCGGGAAGGTGGCCGTGTCCGCCGCGTTGAGCGAGACGTACCACTCGCCGGGCGCCGGGAACTTGTCCTCGTTGTAGTCGCTGGCCAGGATCTGCTCGAAGCCAAGGACACGCGGGCCGGTCGCCGTGCCCGTCTTCGCGCCGGCGTCCGGTGAGCCCTCCAGGCGCGCCGAGGCGGCGTCGTAGGTCCCGCCGCTCTCCTCGCTGAGCTGCTCGCGCAGCGGGCTGAAGATGTCGAGGAAGTAGGTGAGGTTCGCGAGGCCCTTGTCGAAGCCCTCGGCCAGTGGATCGGTCTGGATCTGCGACGTGTCGACCGTGGCCTTGAC
This sequence comes from Paraconexibacteraceae bacterium, assembly GCA_963757775.1. GTDB lineage: Bacteria > Actinomycetota > Thermoleophilia > Solirubrobacterales > Solirubrobacteraceae > JAOPZW01. The sequence continues at coordinate 286,080 of CAVWSH010000009.1, forward strand.
CCGCAGCACCTGGCCCTTGGCGAGGCGCACCTTCCAGTAGGCCGTCTCGCCGGCGGCCACCGTGTCGTCGTAGGTGCCCGGGCCGAGCAGCGGCGCGGTGTTGAACGAGCCGCCGCCGACGACCGGCTTCGCCGCGCCGCCCTGGGCCAGCGCCGGCGCGGGCAGCGCGAGCACGGCAGCGGCCAGGAGGGCCGACGCGCGCCTCACGATGGCCTCCTGCGCCGCAGCGCCACGCCACCGGCGAAGCCCAGCGCGGCCAGGCCGCCGCCGACGAGGACCAGCAGGGCCGTCGCGGGCGGCTCGTTGGGCGCCGCCACGCCCGCCGGCATCGGGCCGCGCGGGGCGCTGGGCTGCGGGCCCTTCGCCGGGCTCGGGTTGCCGCCGTGGCGGCCGAGGACCTCGACGGCGAGCTCGACCGGGTAGGGCTGACCGCCGGTGGCGTTGAAGAGGTCCTTCGCGCTCGAGTCCTTGAGGGCCAGCTTGATGTAGTAGCGCCCGGGCTGGGAGAAGGGCTGGCCGGGGTCGGCCTGGCCGCCGACGCCGATCGGGCGCGACACGGCCCCGAAGCCGCTGACGAAGCCCCTGCGCTCGAAGACGTAGCCCCCCGACGAGGAGTTCTGGCGGTCGGGGATCTCGAAGCTCGGCGTGACGATGTCGAGGCTCCCGCGCGCGAGCTGCGCGTGGTCGGCGATGTCGCGGCGGGGCGGGATCCACGACGCGCTGGCCTTCAGCGTCTCCCCGCGGCGCAGGTCGACGGCGTACCAGCGCTCGGAGTCCGGGAGCATGCCGTCGAGGTAGCGGCCGGGCACGATCGCGGTCGCCTGCCGTGCGCTGGGGCCGCCGCGCACCGGCTTGCCCTTCGGGACGTACTTGCGCAGCGCGCGCGTGGAGAGGACGCGCAGCTGCTCCTTGAGCGTCTGGGCGTTGTCGGCATCGGTGTAGACGCCGCCGCCCGCCGCCGCGATGCACTTCAGCTCGCGCCGCGCCTCCTGGTCGACGTTGAACCCGATGGCCTGAATCCGCATCTCCACGCCGCCCTTGGCGATGCGTCGTGCGACCTCGCACGGCGAGGGCGGCTGGCAGGTGTCCTTGCCGTCGGAGACGAGGATGATCGTGCGCGGCCCGGAGGTCCCGAGGTCGTGCGCGGCCTGCCCGAGCGCATAGGCGATCGGCGTGCGGCCCTTGGCCTTGAACGAGCGGATCTGCTGCTCGGCCTGGGAGCGGTCCAGCGGGCCGATGGGCAGGACGAGGCTCGAGTCGCGGCACGCGGGGCCGATGGGGCGCGAGGGCTTCGTGCCGCCGAAGACGCGCAGGCCGACCTGCGTCGAGGGCGGCAGCGAACCCAGCAGGTCGACCGCCGCGTCCTGCGCGGCCTGGATCTTGGGCGTGCCGGCGCCGTCGTCGGCGGCCATCGAGCCCGAGGCGTCGAAGGCGAGCAGGATCTTGGGCGTGCCGGCCGGCGGGCTCTGCGCTCGGGCCGCCGTGGGGAGCAGCCCGGCGACGCACGCCACGGCCCAGAAGGCCGCGAGCACGCGCAGCTTGGCTCCCCCGCCGTCCATCGCCTCGAAGTGATACCACCCCCTGCAGGGGACGCACGCAAGGCGGCGGAGGAGGCGACATGGCAGGGACGGAGACGAGGTTCTGCGCCAACTGCGGGGAGCGCATCAGCGTCCGCTCGCGGTTCTGCCCGTCCTGCGGCGCCCGCCAGGAGGACTTCCTCGTCAGCGAGCCGCAGGTCGAGGCCGAGCCCGCCGCGGCGCCCGAGCCGCCCGCCGCGGAGGAGCTCCGCGCGCACGAGGCCGAGCCCGCCGCGGCGCCCGAGCCGCCCGCCGCGGAGGAGCTCCGCGCGCACGAGGCCGAGCCCGCCGCGGCGCCCGAGCCGCCCGCCGCGGAGGAGCTCCGCGCGCACGGGGCCGAGCGGGCCGAGCCGCCCGCCGCCGCGGACGCGCCCGCAGTCGAGCCGCCGGGCGCCGAGCCTGCGGCGCGCGCCCGCGCGCCGCGAAGCGAGCCGCTGCGCGAGCGCATCGGGCGCGTCGACCCGCAGGCCGGCGAGCTCTCCGAGCTGCTGGTGGGGCGCCTGGCGGTGCCGGGAGTCGTTGCCGCCGGGCTCGCCGCGCTGGCGGCCGCCGGCGCCGTGCTCGTCGCCGGCCTGATCATCGCGCTGGCCACGCCCGACGCGTCCATCCTGGGCCTCGTCGGGCGCGGCGGAGGGATCGCCAGCGAGGCGTTCCGCCAGGCCGTCAGCATGCTGCTCGCGCCCGTCATCGACACCGGGCCGCTGAGCTCGGCGTCAGGGCGCATCGCCCCGATGATCTTCGCCGCCATCCCGTTCGGGGCGGTCGCCCTCGCGACGCGCTGGCAGCTGCACCGCACCGAGGGCGCTCGGCCCGCCGCCCGCATCGCCTGGGCCGCGGTCGTGGGCTTGCCGTTCGGCCTGCTCATGCTCGCCTTCGCGGTCCTCGGCGGCAGCAGCGATGTCGCCAACGTCTCGCCTTCGGCCGGCAGCGCCTTCGGGCTGGGCCTGCTCTGGGGCGTCGTCGGCGGGGCGCTCGGGGCGGCCACCGCGCTGCCGCTCGAAGGGGCCGCGGAGGGCCGAAGCGTCCCGGCGCTCGTGAGCCGGATGCTCACCGCCTCCACCGCGACCCTCCGCCCGCTGGGCGCCCTGCTCATCGCCTGCTCGGCGCTCGGGCTCGTCGGCTGGATCGTGCAGGTCGGCGCCGACGTCGACGAGGTCCGCGCCGGGCGCTCGACCGCCACGGCGCTCGTCGAGGAGTCGCTCTTCGCCGGCGAGCACGGCGTCCACCTCGCCGCCCTCGCCTCCGGCGCGCGCTTCACGGCCGACGCCAACGGGGCGCTCGGCCTGCCCTTCCCCGTGGACGAGGCCGCCGACGTGCCGGGCCGCGACGGAGGCCTGCGCATCTTCTCCTACACCGACGCGATGCCGGCCTACGTCTTCCTCCCCGCCCTCGTCCTGCTCTTCGCGCTGCTGATCCTGTCCGCCCTGTACGCCGGATTCGCCGCCGCCCGGGCCGTCGGCGCGCCCACGCCGGCCCTCGGCGCCGCCTGGGGCGCGATCACCGGTCCCGCGTGGGCGATCGCGATGTCGGTCCTCATCAGCCTCGCCGGCGGCCTCTTCCACGGCGACGCCGACGGCGGCTCGGTCTTCGGCCTGTTCCTGCTCCTCGGGGCCGTCCTGGGCGCCGGCGGCGGGGTCCTGGCCGTCACCGACGCCCGCGAGCCGGCCACGCCACCCGGCCCGAGCGCCCCCGGCGCGGGCTGACCTGACGGGCGACGTCAGTCGTCCACGCGGAAGCCCAGCGCGCTGGAATCGCCGCGATCGAGCGCCGCGAGATGCTCCTCGTAGTTCGTCAGGCCGTGCAGCGCCTCGCCGCGCGCCTGCGCCACCAGGATCGCGCGCTCGGCGCGCCCGATCATCTCCGCGGTCTCCAAGGCGGCGGCGATGCGCTCGCTCGCCGCGATCAGCAGGCCGTCGTCGTCTCCGAACACGATGTCGCCGGGGGACACCTCGACGCCGCCGCACTCGATCGTCGCCCCGAGCGCGGCGCGCGACACGGTGGTGCCCGACCGCGGCGTCGTGCCGCGCGCGAACACCGGCAGCCCGATGGCGCGCAGGCCGCGCACGTCCCGGCAGAAGCCGTCGGTGACGATCCCGGCCACGCCGCGCCGGCGCGCCTCGGTCGCGAACAGCTCGCCGAACACGGCGCGCGACCCGCCCTGCGACGCGATCACGAGCACGTCGCCCGGCGCGGCCTCGGTCAGCGCGCTCATGACCGGCAGATGGTCGTCGTCGGCGACGACGGTGAACGCCGGCCCCGCCATCCGCGCCTCGGCGATCATCGCCCTGACCCGGTGATCGACGACCGGCAGCGTCTTGTCGGCGTCCGAGAGCGCGGAGACGTCGAGGCCCAGGAGCCGCTCGATCAGGTCCACGCGCAGAGCGTGCCACAGCGGCTGCCGAACCGCATCGTCGGTAGCGTCCAGAGCATGACCAAGAGCGCAGCGCCGCAGGACGAGTCCCCGGCCCAGCTGATCGACGCCAAGATCGAGGAGCTGGGCGACTGGCGGGGCAGGACCCTGTCGAGACTCCGGGCCCTCATCAAGCAGGCCGATCCCGAGGTGGTCGAGGAGTGGAAGTGGCGCAAGCCTTCCAGCCCGGGGGTTCCGGTGTGGTCACACGAGGGCATCATCTGCACGGGCGAGACCTACAAGAGCGCCGTGAAGCTGACCTTCTTCAAGGGCGCCTCGCTGGACGACCCCTCGGGCCTGTTCAACGCGAGCCTCGAAGGCAACACCCGGCGCGCGATCGACGTCCACGAGGGCGATGAGATCGACGAGAAGGCCTTCGTGGCGCTCATTCGCGCCGCCGTGAGCTTGAACGAGTCGTCGTCGCGCTGACGGTGCATTGAGCAGCCGGCCGCCGACCAGCCACGAGCGACGCGCCGGTCAGCCCTGGGATGCGTCCTACCGAGACGGCCGGCCGCCGTGGGACACGGGAGCGCCGCAGCCCGCGGTGGTGCGCCTGGCCGCCGAAGGCGGTTTCGCCGGCGCGGTGCTCGACGCCGGCTGCGGGACCGGCGAGAACGCCCTGCACCTCGCCTCCCTGGGCCACCCGGTGCTCGGCGTCGACGTGGCCGAGACCGCACTGGCGTGCGCCCGCGAGAAGGCCGAGGCCCGGGGACTCGGGGCCGAGTTCGAGTTCGCCGATGCGCTGCGGCTGGATCGCCTCGCTCGCACGTTCGAGGCCGTGCTCGACTGCGGCCTGTTGCACACCTTCGACGACGACGAGCGCAGCGACTACGTGGCGAGCCTTGCGTCGGTGACCGAGCGCGGCGCCACCCTGCACGTGCTGTGCTTCAGCGACGTCGGCCGCGACATCGGTCCTCATCCTGTCGGCCGGGAGGACCTGAGGGCGGCGTTCGACCGCACCGGCACCTGGCGTGTCAGCGCCATCGAGCCGGAGCGTTGCGAGACGACGATCCACGCGGACGGCGCATCGGCCTGGTTGGCGACGATCAGACGGATCTGAGCGCTCACGCGCGCGGCGGCCCGCGGCCCACGCGGTCGCGCATGGCCTCCAGCGGACCGCGGAACCAGCCGAGCGCCTCGATCCACCACGTCAGCCCGGCCCGCTCGTAGCCGGCGGCCAGCGCGGCGTCGGCCGCGCGGTCCTCGCCTGCGCTGGAGCTCTCGAGCGCCACGGCCAACGGGCCGGCGCCTGCGGGGCGGTGCTCGCGCGTGTAGCCGACCGCGGCGGCGAGCATCTCCGGCGTCGGCATGTCCCCCGACGCGACGCCCTCGAAGGTCGGGAAGACCCCGTCCCACTGCGCGGCCCGGCGGAACGGGCGGCGGTTGGGCCAGCGGCCGGCGACCCACACCGGGATGCGCGGCGCCTGGACGGCCCGCGGCAGGAAGTGCGCGCCGACGACGCGGTGGTGCTCGCCCTGGAAGCTGAAGGGCTCGCCGGCCCACAACCCGGCGACGATGGCCAGGGCCTCGTCGAGGCGGTCGGCCCGCACCCGCGGGTCGGGGTCCTCGCCGAACGCGGCGAACTCGGCGTTCGGCCCCCCGCCCAGGCCGACGCCGAGGGTGAAGCGCCCGCCCGACAATGCGTCGAGGGCCACGGCCTCGCGCGCGACCTTCCACGGCCGCCGGCGCGCGAGCGGCGTGACCATGATCCCCAGCCGCACCCGCTCGGTGCGCACCGCCATCCCCGCCACGGCGATCCACGGATCGGTGGCCGGCACCGATGGATCCTCCTCGCGGGCGATGTGGTCCCACACGAACACGCCGTCCCACCCGGCCGCCTCCGCCTCGACGGCGAGCTGGACGAGCACAACGGGATCGGCGTACTCCCGGACGTTCGGCAGCCCGATCGCGTAGTTCAGCACGCCGCGATCATGCCACCCCCGCGCAGCCGTCGAGGCGCGGCGAGGCGAAGGGCCGCGCGGCCCGGGCGTCACGAGTCATGGGTCCGGCGCGTAGGCGGCGCTCGTGCGCGCGGCGGCTTCGTTCGCGGTCGCGGCCGGCGCGCCCGACGCCGCATGCGCCGCACCCCACCCCGCGGCGCTGCGCCGCATGAAGGCCCGGCCCTCCTCGCTGCTCACGAAGTCCCGCGCCTCGTCCGCCGAGCCGCCGGTGCGCAGGTGCAGCGCGAAGCCCAGCAGCGCCAGCTCCCACCCGACTCCGACCGCCCCCGGCCCATAGGTCCCCCAATGGTCGTTGTCGCCGACGGCATGGCGCAGGCAGAGCTCGGTGCCATCGTCGCCGGCGGGCGCGAGGTCGACGGTGACGAGGCTCACATCGCCGGCGGCCTCCCACGTCACGGCGAGCCGCCGCGGCGCCCGGCACTCGGTGATCTCGCCGCCGGCGTTGCCCTCGAGCTGAAACCAGCCGCCGAGGCGCAGGTCGCCGGCGATCGGCAGGAACCAGCGCGGGATCCGCTCGGGATTCGTGCACACGTCCCAGACGTCATCGATCGGCGCGCCGTAGACCCGGCGCAGCTCGACGACGTGGACCGGCCCGTCGCCGCCCCTGTCGCTGGCAACGCTGCGCCGCAGCCGGTCGAGCTCGGCGATCAGATCGATCATGCCGCGTGCTCCTCTCCTGTCGCGGTGGCCGGGGTGCGACGGCGGCCGCGAGCCAGCTCGGTCTCGATCGCATCCAGGCGCCGGCTCCACTGTCCGCGCAGATCGGCCAGCCAGCCCTGAGCGGCCTCGAGGCCCGCGCCGTCGAGGCCGTACAGCCGCCGCGTGCCCGCGGCGCGCACCGTCGCGAAGCCGTTCTCGCGCAGCACGCGCAGGTGCCGCGACACCGCCGGCTGTGTGAGACCGAACTCGCCCCTGATGGCGCCGGCCACCTCGCCCGCGGGGCGCTCGCCCGTCGCGAGCAGCTCGAGGATGCGTCGCCGCACCGGGTCTCCGAGGACGCCGAAGGTCTCCACGACGGAAATCATATTTGCATCGAGACTTATATACGTCAAGGCTGAAGCATGAGCGAGCGCCGACGACCGGGGCCGAGGACAGGCGGGGCCGAAGCTCCTTCGCGAGCGGTGGGCGACGGCTCAGGCCGCTACGGCCGTGCGCACCATCCGGGCGCCCGCCACCAGCGCCTCGAGCTTCGCGAAGGCAGCGTCGCGCGGCAGGTACTTCATCCCGCAATCGGGCGCGGCGATGAGCTCGGCGGCGTCCTTGTGGGGCAGCGCGCGGCGGATGCGCGCGGCCACGGCCTCGGGCGTCTCGACCTCGGCCGTGTCCAGAGCGATGACCCCGAGGATGACCGTCTTGCCGGCCAGCGTGTCGAGCACGCCGAGGTCGAGGTTCGACTGCGCCGTCTCGATCGAGATCTGGTCGACCGGGCTGGCCGCCAGCTCGGAGAGGAACGAGTAGGCCGGCGGATGGTCGGGCACGAAGGCGGGATAGCCGAAGCAGATGTGCAGCGCCGTCGTGCCCTGCACGCCGTCCAGGGCGCGCTCGAGGGTCGGCACGGCGTAGCGGCGAGCCTGCTCGGCGCGCGACTCCATCCACGGCTCGTCGAGCTGGACGACGTCGGCGCCGGCGGCGAAGAGGTCGAGCATCTCCTCGCGCACGACGTCTGCGTAGGCGAGGGCCAGCTCCTCCTCGTGCGCGTAGAAGTCGTTCTGCGCCTGCTGGGCCATGGTGAACGGGCCCGGCAGCGTGACCTTCACGAGGCGGTCGGTGTTGGCCCGCAGGAAGCGCAGATCGTCGACGGTCAGCGGCGCGTCGCGGCGCAGGGGCCCGGTCACCCGCGGCACCGGGATCGGGTTGCCGCTGCGGTTCAGCGTCGTGCCGGGGCGCTCGAGGTCGATCCCGTGCAGCGCGGTGGCGAAGCGGTTGGAGTAGCTCTCGCGACGGATCTCGCCGTCGGTGACGATGTCGAGGCCCGCGCGCTCCTGGTCGCGGATGGCCAGCAGGGTGGCGTCGTCCTGGGCCTCGCCCAGCCAGCGCTCGTCGACGCGCCAGAGGTCTCGCGCGCGCACGCGCGCAGGGACGTGCGAGGCCAGCGCCTCGCGATCGATGAGCCAGTGGGGCTGCGGATAGGAGCCGACGAGGCTGGTGGGAAGGATGGTCACGAGGAGGGCATCATCGCCGCTGCCCGCGCCGTGATGGCTCGCCGCCCGGTCGCGGCACAGCCGACCCGCCCGGACCTGGCGTTCCAGCCGGGTCCGGGCGGGGCCGACGCTCGGGCCCGGGGTCGCTCACGTCAGGGCGCTCCACGGGCATGGGCTCTCAACGATGGGGCCTGCGCTTGCTCTGGCTCGGGTCCTCGGTGTTCGGCTAGCGCACAAATGTGCGCACACCAGACCCTGCGCGCAACGTATCCGCCGTCCCGTTGCACGTCAAGGAGCCTGACATCGATCGGCTCAGTAGTCGACGGCCGGCGACTGGCCGCCGTCGGCGCGCAGCACGGTGCCGTTGACGAAGCGCGCCGCACGGGAGAGCAGGAAGACGACGACGTCGGCGATCTCCTCCGCGGCCCCCCAGCGCGCGTGGGCGATGCCGCGCCGCTCGAGGATCGCTTGCTCGGCCTGCGCGCGGTCGAGCCCCTCGGCGTCGGCCAGCGCCTGCGCGCGTTCGCGCCACACACCCGTCAGCGTGTAGCCCGGGACGATGCCGTTGACGCGCACGCCGTCGGCGGCCAGCTCGTGCGCGAGGTAGGCGGTCAGCGTGAGCAGGCCCGCGTTGCCCATCGCCGTCACCCCCGCCCCGGGAATGACCATCTCGGCGGTGATGCCCGAGACGTTGACCACGGCCGCGTGGTCGCTGCCGCGCAGGTGCGGCAAAGCGTGGCGCACGACGCGCAGGGCCGCAGCCACCTTGGTATCGAGCCCCTCGGCCAGCGCCTCGTCGGTCAGCTCGAGGACCGGGCCGCCGCCGAAGCGCCCGGCGTTGTTGACGACCGCGTCCAGGCGCCCGAACGCGGCCGCCGCGTGGGCCACGAAGGCGGCGACGGCTGCATCGTCGCGCACGTCGGCCACGAAGCCGGTCGCGCCGTCGCCGAGCTCTGCGGCGGCGGCCCCGATCGCCGCCTCGTCGCGGCTGCAGATCGCCACCCGCGCGCCCTCGGCCACCAGCGCGCGCGCGACGGCGAGACCGATGCCACGGCTGGCGCCGGTGACGAGGACGGCGCGTCCGTCGAGGTCGAGCTCCATCGCGGCGCCATGTTCACACAGCGAACCGTCGTGCGCGCTCCGGTGCGACGGTCACCGCAGCGCGGTCACCGACCTCGGCGGCGACCCGAACGACGGCGCCGTTCACAGCCGGTGGTGCATGACGTGGAGGCCGACGTAGCCGTGCACGGGGTGGCAGAAGCCCTCGGGCACGGTGCCCACGATCTCGAAGCCCAGTGAGCGCCACAGGCCGACGGCGGGCGCGTTGGACTCGACGACCGCGTTGAAGACGATCGAGCGATAGCCGTCCTGGCGGGCGCGCGCGATCACGTGCTCGCCGAGGGCCCGCCCGGTGCCGCGGCCCGCGTGCGCCGGGTCGACCATGAAGCCCGCGCTCGCGGTGTGCGCCGCCGGCCCGCCGAGCCGTCGACCCATCTCGGCCGTGCCGATGACCGTCCCGTCGTCGTCGACGGCGACGAACGCCCGCGCCGGCGCGCCGCGCAGCCAGTACGCGCGCGCGTCCTCCTCGGCGATGTCGCGGTCCCACGAGAAGGTCTCGCCCGCGGCCGCGATATCGCGCATGAAGCGCCAGATCGCCGGCCAGTCGTCGGCCGTCGCGTCACGGATCACCATGGCGCCACATGGTCGCGCATCGGTTATGTGTCCAGCCGCGTGCGCGCGACGAAGGAGGCCCGTGGGGCGCCGTTGAACCAGCGCAGCCATGATCGACGCCACCATCTTCGCCCTGCTCGTCGGAGCCGTCGCCACCCCGATCTCCTGGTGGGGGCTCAACCGCTTCGGCTGATCAGCTCCGTGCGCAGCTCATGGCTGCCGTCCGCCAGCGGCGCCTCGTAGTAGAGGCGGTGGCCGCCTCCGGCCAAGGCGAGCGCGTCCACATAGCGGACGTCGGCCACTGGTCGGTCGCCGGCCGCGCGCAGCCCGGCGCGGCATGGCGCGGCCACGCCCGTGCGCTCGGCGAAGTTCTCCGCGGGGGTCGCGCGGCCGTCGTAGAACGCGCGGCCGTCGGCCAGGACGGCGGTCACGCGGGTGCCGCGCGCGTCCCAGTGGCCCGGACGCGGCGCCAGGACGGTGCCCTGCCACGCCCAGGCCAGGCCGTCCGTGCTCGTCGCGTAGGCGGTCGTCATGCGATCCTCGTGCCCGCGATCGGCGAGCGGGTGCGCGCAGATCCATGCTTCCCAACAACCACCGCGGGGGCGGATGACCGGGTCCTTGACGCCCGTGCGCTCGTCGCCCGCAAAGACCGTGGTCGACGCCGCGTGGGCGAGCGCCGGCAGCGCGCGCGCCTCGAGCGCGTCGATGCGCCAGTGCTTGCTGCCCGGCGAGGCGCAGGACACGTACAGCCGCCAGCCGCCGGCGGCCGTCCGCACGAGCGCCGGGCGCTCGAGCGACTCGGCGGCGAAGCGGTCCTTGTCCAGCGTGAGCTCGGTCGCGAAGCGCTCGCCGTCGATCGCCCGCGCGATCACGACCGCGCCGCCGCGGCGCTCGGCGTCGCGCAGGCGGTAGGCGAGAACGACGGCGCCGTCGTCGTCGAGCGCGGCGCTGGGCGCGCCGGCCCAGCGGCCCGGCCCGCCGCCCGGCGCGGGCACCGCCACCGACGCGCGTCCGGTGCCTGGCAGGGGGAGGTCCGCCACCGAGGGCAGGCTAGCGCCGACCTCCGGGCCGTTCAGGTACGAATGCCGTGATGGCCGACCCCATCCCCCGCCGCGCCGAGGCCACGAAGGCGACGTTGAGCAACGACGTCTTCGACGCCCCCGACTGGATCGTCGAGCGCAAGCTCGACGGCTTCCGCTGCCTGGCCTTCCGCGACGGCGGGCCGGTCGAGCTCGAGTCGCGCAACCGCCTGTCGCTCAACCAGCGCTACCCCGAGGTCGCCGGCGCGCTGGAGGCCGCGCCGTCCAAGCGCTTCGTCGTCGACGGCGAGGTGGTCGGGCTCTCCGGCGGGCGCTCGAGCTTCGAGGCACTGCAGCGGCGCGGGCACGATCGCAGCGTCACGATCGCCTTCTACGTCTTCGACGTGCTGTGGCTCGACGGCGTGGACCTGCGCGAGCGCCCGCTGCGCGAGCGCAAGGCGGCGCTGCGCAAGGCGCTGAGCTTCGGCGACGGCGTGGTGCGCTGGACGCCCTACCGCCGCGCCCACGAGGGCGAGCGGCTGCTGCGCGAGGCGTGCCGCAAGGGCTGGGAGGGGCTGATCGCCAAGCGCGCCGACAGCCCGTACGCGGGCAAGCGCACGCGCGATTGGCTGAAGTGGAAGTGCTCGGCCGAGCAGGAGCTCGTGATCGGCGGCTACACCGCGCCGCGCGGCTCGCGCGAGGACTTCGGGGCGCTGCTCGTCGGCCACTACGACGGCGACGTCCTGCGCTACGCGGGCAAGGTCGGCACCGGCTTCGACGCCCACGAGCTGCACACGCTGGGCGCGCGGATGGCCAAGCTCGCGCAGCCTGACTCACCCTTCGGGGCGGGCGACCCGCCGCGCCGCGACGCCACGTGGGTCAGGCCCGAGCTCGTGGCCCAGGTCGCGTTCACGGAGTGGACCCGCGACGGCCGCCTGCGCCACCCGCGCTACCTCGGCCTGCGCGACGACAAGCCAGCGCGCGAGGTGGTGCGCGAGCGCCCTTCCTGATCCGCGCCGACCACGGCGATCGCGCGGCTAGGACGACGCCGTGAGGAAGCTGACCTTCCCGCTCGTCTCGAGGACCGCGTAGCGCACGTCCTCGAGCGAGCCGATCTGCGCCAGGCGCGCCTCGGCGCCCAGCTCCTCGACCGTCATGCGCTGGCGGCGCAGGTTGCGCTCGAGGATGCGCCCGTCGGCGACCAGGATGACGGGATCGCCCTCGAGCACGGGGCGCAGCCGGCGGAAGCGGAAGCTCAGCCACGCGGTGCTCACCGTCAGCAGCGCCACGGTGACGATGACCATCGTCGCGCCGGTCAGCGAGTAGTCGCTCTGGGTCACGCCCTGCTGCACGAGGTCGCCGATGACGACGAGCAGGATCAGGTCGAAGGGCTCCATCGAGCTCAGCTCGCGCCGCCCGACCGCCCGCGTGATGACGAGGATCAGGAAGAAGACGAAGATGGTGCGCAGGACCAGGTCCATGGCTCAGGGGAATACCGTCAGCGAGCGATGGACGGCGGCGACGGGGGCTTCGGCGTCGTCGAGCTCGAGGCCGTAGGGACGGTGGCCGACGTTGGTCGGGTTGACCTCGAACTGCATCCACACGATCAGCCGCTCGCCGGCATCCAGGGCGTCGTAGCTGAGCACGACGCGCCCGTCGCGGCTGGCCTCGCCGACCGGCGCCGGCTCGGTGGAGTTGAACTGCATGCCCTCGACCCAGCCCTCGTCGAGGACGAGCCGGGGATGGGCGATCGCGCGGCGCGCGCGGATCTCGACGCGCGACTGGAAGAACAGCCCGCCCCGGACCGCGCGGGGGGCGCTGACGCGGAGCACCGCCGCGGGCGTGCCGGCCACGGTCTGGGTCGTGCCCTGCCCGAAGACGTCGAGGAGGCCGAGCAACGCGATCGCGGCGAAGATCGCCAGCACCGCGCGTCGCGTCCGCAGCCCGGCGATCTCGCCCCGCGGCTCGGGATCCGCGGCGACGTCCGTGAACAGCTTCGTCACCCGGATTCGATTCGGGAGCGCACGGAAGCTTCCTTCGTGGTAGCCCCTCCCCATGCCCTCCCCCTCCAAGTACCTCGCGACCTACCTCAACGACCATCTGCTCGGCGCGACCGCCGGCCTGGAGCTCGCGCGCCGCGCCGCGGGCGAGAACCAGGGATCCGAACTGGGCGCGTTCCTGACGGGCCTGGCCCGGGAGATCGAGGACGACCGCGACACGCTCCTGGCCCTGATGAGCGAGCTGGGCGTCTCCCCCGATCGCCTGAAGGTGGCCGCCGGCTGGGCCGCCGAGAAGCTCGGGCGCCTGAAGCCCAACGCGCAGCTGCGCGGCTACTCGCCGCTGAGCCCGCTCGTCGAGCTCGAGGGCCTGCTGACGGGGATCCAGGGCAAGCATGCGATGTGGCGCATGCTGGCCGAGGTCGCGCAGGAGCTGGGGCTCGAGCGCGCGCGCTTCGAGGCTCTCTCGGCCGGCGCCGAGCGCCAGCACGCCGACGTGGAGCGCCATCGGCTCGACCTCGGGCACCGAGCCCTGGCCACCGCCTGACCCTCGCAGCCAGGCCCGGCTGAGGGCGGAATTTCACCTTGCCGCGCCCGAGGCGCGAAGATAAGCACGTGTCCGGGGGCATGCGGGGACGGCGAAGCCGACAGAGCACGACCGGGATCGCGTTGGCGACCGGCGCTGCCGCGGCGACCGCCGCGGCGGTGGCCGCACGCCGTGCGCGCCGGGGGCGCGGCCGGCCACGCGAGCTCGGGGCCCCCGCCGAGCCCACCCCGACGCGCGACCAGCTCCAGGACATGCTGGGCTCGCTCAGCGAGGCGGTGACGGTCACCGACGCCAAGCGACGGATGCGCTACGCCAACCAGGCAGCGGCGGACCTCCTGGGCTGCGCGACGCCCGAGGAGCTCCTGGCCCAACCGCTGGGCGCGATCTTCGCCCAGTGGGAGTCCACCCACGAGGACGGCCGCCCGATGCGCGCCGAGGACGTCCCCAGCTACAAGATCGTCAACGGGCAGCCCGCCGAGCCGCTGCTGACCCGGATCGTGCACCGCGAGACCGGCGAGCAGCGCTGGCGCCTGGTCAAGGCCGCGCCGCTGCGGGGCAGCGGCGGCGAGGCGATGGCGGTCAGCGTGATCGAGGACGTCACCGAGGCCAAGGAGGCCGAGCTGCGCCAGCGCTTCCTGGCCCAGGCGGGCTCGACGCTGAGCTCCTCGCTGGACTACGAGGAGACCCTGCAGCGCGTCGCGCAGCTGGTGGTGCCCGGCCTGGCCGACTGGTGCGCGGTCGACGTGGTCGACCCCAACCAGCGGCTGAACCTCGTCGCCGTGGCCCACGTCGACCCCGACAAGGTGGCCTTTGCCCGACAGCTGCGCCAGCGCTACCCGCCCGACCCCGACGAGGACACGGGGCTCTACGGCGTGCTGCGCTCCGGCCGCCCCGAGCTCTACCCCGAGCTGCCCGACGAGCTGCTCGAGCAGGGCCTCGAGGATCCCGAGCAGCTCGCGATGATCCGCACGCTGGGCATGCGCTCGGTCATGCTCGTCCCGATGCACGTCGCCGGCCGGACGATCGGCGTGCTCACGATGGTCTCGGCCGAGAGCGGGCGCTCCTTCAGCTCGGACGACCTCGTGTTCGCGACCGATCTCGCGCGCCGAGCAGCGACGGCCGTCGAGAACGCTCGCCTGTACACCGAGCGCGCGAACGCCGCCCTGACGCTCCAGGAGAGCCTGCTGCCCGCGCGGCTTCCGACCATGCCGGGCTGGGCGCTGGCCTCTTCGTACGCGGCGGGCGACACGACGGTCGAGGTGGGCGGCGACTTCTTCGACGTCGTCGAGCTCGACGAGGGCTTCTTGACCATCGTCGGCGACGTCACGGGCAAGGGCGTGCAGGCGGCGGCGCTGACCGCGCTGGCGCGCCACACGCTGGCCACGGCGGCGCGCTTCGATCCCAGCCCGGCGGCCGTGGCGAGCCTGCTCAACGACGTCCTCGTCCACCGGCCGGAGATCTCGCTGCTCACCGTCGCGTGCGCGCATGTGGTGACGACCGACACCGGGGCGCGGCTGCGCCTGACGAGCGCCGGCCATCCGCTCCCCGTCCTCTCGCGCCCCGGGCAGCGCCCGACGACGATCGGCCCGCCCGGGCTGCTGCTGGGGATGACCGGGGCGGCGCGCTGGGAGCAGAGCGAGATCGAGCTGCACCCGGGCGACACGCTGCTCTTCTACACCGACGGCGTCACCGACACGCCGTCGCGGGGCGAGCGCTTCGGCGAGCAGCGCCTTCTCGACGCCCTGCCCGACGCGCCGGCCGAGCCGGGCGAGATCATCGCGGCCGTGCAGAGCGCGCTGCGCGCGTTCCAGGTCGGCGACGTGGTCGACGACCGCGCGATGCTCGCTCTGGGGCTGATCGGCGTCGGCGAGGGGCCTGGGCTCGACGGCGCCGCCCACGAGCCGAAGGTGTCGGTGACCTGAGCGATGGAGGCTTCGGCCGTGGAGATCGAGCGCCTGGAGCTGCGCACGCAGGCCACGCCGGCGGCGGTGCCCGGCGTGCGCCGCGCGGTGGTCGACTTCGCCGAGCTGCACGGCGTGGGAGTCGGTCCCGACGTCGCGCTCGCAGTGAGCGAGGCGATCACCAACGCCGTGCTGCACGCCTATCGCCAGGAGCAGACCGGACCGATGCGGGTGGTCGCGTGCGCCGAGCCCAACCGACTCGTCGTGGTCGTGCGCGACTACGGCTGCGGCATGAGCCCCAACCCCGACAGCCCGGGGCTCGGGCTCGGGCTGGCGGTGATCGGGCGGCTGGCCACGGAGCTCAACATCGAGCGGCCTGACGAGGGTGGCGGGACGCGAGTGCGCATGTACTTCGCCAACGGCTGATCGCCGCCACGGCCCTGCTCGCGCTGGCCGGCTGCGGCGCCGGCGCCAAGCGGGCCGCCGCGGCCGACCCCCCAGCCGTGCGGCGCAGGCCGATCCCCCCGCCTCCCCTTCGTGCCCGCAGGCTGGGGTCGGCGACGTCGACACCTGCGCGCCGAAGCCGGGCGCTCCATTACGGGGTTCGTGTAGAGACCTCCGCAGAATTCGATGCGCTGCGACGCCGGCCTGCGCGTCGAGCGCCTGCGCCTGTCGGGGACCGGCCACGGCTGGCCCGGCGCCGGGCCCCCGCTGCCCGACCACAACCCGTCGGGCCTGAGCGCGACCCGCGAGCTGCTGCGCTTCGTCGCCGGCGTGCGGCGGCGCTGAGCCGCTGCCTGCAGCGCCGGGGCATCCGTGGTTGTCCGTACCGGGCATCGTGCGCACGACGGATGGCAGCGAGCGCGCGCGGTGGGAGGCTGCAGGCATGATCCGTGCCCGCGCCATCCGATGCGCGGGGCGCGCCCTCGTGGCGGCGGCGGTCGTCGCGCTCGTCGCCGCGCCGGCGCATGCCGCGACGCCATCCTCGGCCCTCTCCGCCTCGCTGGGCATGCGCATCGACGGGCGCCTGTGGCACCAGCACGCGGGGACCTTCGTCGCCGGCGCGGGGGACGTCAACGGCGACGGCTTGGCCGACGTGCTCATCGGCACCGCCGAGGTCCATCGCGTCGGCGCGCGCCTCCCGGCCCCCCGCTGGAACCTCTACGTGGTGTTCGGCCGACGCGGTGCCCCTGGGCGCGTCGTGCGCCTTGACCGTCTCGCCGGCGGCGGGCTGCATCTGATCCGCCACGAGGGCGGCTTCAGCGCCGGCGCCGGGGCCGGCGACGTCAACGGCGACGGCCTGGCCGACATCGTGGTCGGGAGCGCGATCGAGAACCGGCGCGCGTCGGCCTACGTGGTCTACGGCCGCCGCCGGGGCGGGACCGTCGACGTCGACCGGCTCGGCACCGGCGGCTTCGTCATACGGACGGGCGCCAGCATCGAGAGCGGGGCGGCGGTCGCCGGCGCGGGCGACCTCGACCGCGACCACCTGGCCGACGTCGTCCTCGGCGACCCCCAGTATGTGCCGCCCGGCGGCGAGTTCGGCACCGGCCGTGCGGTCGTCGTGTTCGGTCGCCGCGGCAGCGCCCCGGTCGACCTCAGGCGCCTCGGCCGCAGCGCGACCGCGATCGTCGGCCCCGGGCCGCTCCGGCTGGCGACCCCCGCGGGCGAGCGCCTCTTCGGCGTCGGCTTCGCCGACGCGGTCGCGGGCGTCGCCGACCTCACCGGCGACGGCCGCCGCGACGTCGTCGTCGGAGCGCCCTTCCTCAACGGCCGCGACGGGGGAGCGTTCGTCGTCACGCAGGCCTGGCGGCGCGGCGTCACGATCGACATGCGGGCCGCCGAGCACGGCTGGTATCGGATCGCCGGCTTCGGTGGCCAGGCCGCCGGCTGGTCCCTCGCGTCGGCGGGCGATCAGAACGGCGACGGCCTCAACGACCTCCTGATCGGCGGGTTGGCCGGCGGCTCGGCCCTGGCGTCGAGCTGGGGACCGAGCTCGGCCTACGTGGTCTACGGGACGCGCGCCGCGCACGACGTGGCGCTCGCCACGCTCGGCGCCGCCGGCGTCGTCCTGCAGGACGAGACAAGCGGCGACCGCGCCGGACAGAGCGTCGCGAGCGTGGGCGACGTGACCGCAGATGCCCGTCCCGATCTGCTCGTCGGCGCGCCGCTCGCCGACCCGCTCGGCATCCACGGCGCCGGATCGGCCTTCCTCGTCCCCGGCGGGACGCTCGCGCCGGTTCTCGGCCTGCGTCACCAGACCGCGCCCGGGGCGCGCCGCTTCGACGGTCGCGCCGCCTATGACACCGCGGGCTCGTCGGTCGCGGGGCTCGGCGACGTCAACGGCGACGGCACCCGCGACATCGCCGTGGCCGCTCCGCGGACCGATCTGGTCCGCGAGCAGAGCGGCTCGGTCTACGTGATCTACGGTCGCGCCCGCCGGCCGTAGCGGGTGGCCCGCCGGGCGCCGCCGTGGCGAGCGCCGACGCGCCAGGAGAACTGCACGGCCTGCCCCGCACGGGGAGTAGCCTTCGTCCATGATCGCCGCTCGCCTCAGCCGTCGTGCCGACGAGCTGCGAGCCGCGCGTGCGCCGTTCGTCGTCGCGACCGTGGTCCGCGCGCAGCGCCCGACCAGCGTGCACATGGGCGACGCCGCCCTCGTGCTGGGCGACGGCACGATCGAGGGCTTCGTGGGCGGGACCTGTGCCGAGCAGAGCGTGCGCCTGCACGCGCTGCGCGCGCTCGAGACCGGCGAGGCGCTGCTGCTGCGCATCCTGCCCGGCGACGGCGAGGCGCCGGAATCGGACCCACCCGCCCGCGTGACCGTGCAGAACATGTGCCTGTCGGGCGGCTCGTTGGAGATCTTCATCGAGCCGATGCTCGCCTCGCCGCGCGTCCTCGTGGTCGGCGAGACGCCCATCGCGAGCGCGGTGGCCCGCATGGGCGCCGAGCTCGACCTCGACATGGTCGCCGTCGCCGGCGCCGACGTGCAGCCGGCGCCCGACGACCTGGCGCTGGTCGTCGCCGCCCACGGCCGCGACGAGCTGAGCGCGCTGCAGCGCGGGCTCGAGGCCGGCCTGCCCTACGTCGGCCTCGTGGCCAGCCGCGTGCGCGGCTCCGCCGTCGTGGCCGAGCTGCAGGCCGAGGGGCTGGCCGAGGACCGCCTGGCGCGCCTGGAGACGCCCGCCGGGCTGGACCTCGGCGCGCGCACCCCCGAGGAGATCGCGCTCTCGATCCTCGCTCGCATCGTGGCCGTGCGCCGCGGCGAGCAGACCCTCTCGGTGCGCGTGGTGGCGCCGGCGCCCTCGGCGCAGCCGGCGACGGCGACGGCGATCGACCCCGTGTGCGGCATGGCCGTCGCCGCGGCCGCCGAGACGCCCCACGTCGACCACGAGGGCCGGCGCGTGTACTTCTGCTGCGACGGCTGCCGTTCCACCTGGACACGCTCGCATGTCCCCCAGTAGGGTCGGTTGCGGTCGCAACTAGGTCGAGGAGGAGGTGCACATTGGGGACCACCGCTTCCGCGGGATGGCCGATCGGGCTCGCGCTCGGGATCGTCGTGATCCTCGTCGCGGCGGCGATCGTGGTCACCATCGTGGCGCTGGCGATGCGGATCGCCAAGCAGGCCAAGGCGGCTGAGGAGGCGGTCGAGGTCGTGCGCCGCCAGACGGCCGAGCTCGGCGGCATCGCGCAGATCAACGACTCCGGCGTGCGCATCCTGCACGCCGCGCGGGCGCTGCGGAAGGTGGCGGTCGGCAAATGACGCTCCCGCTCGCGGTCTCCGACCACACCTACTGGACGATCGCGCTCATCGTCGGTCTGGTCGCGGCGCTCATCGTCGCCGGCCTGCTCGTCGCGCTGGTGCAGTCCGTGCGCAGCATCGAGCACTCGGTCGACGGCCTGCTGGAGGTCGCCCCCAAGGTCGCCGCCAACACGGCCAGCATCCCGCAGCTCGAGGCGACGGCCCCGGTCCTGGCCCTCATCGTCGAGGAGGCGGTCGTGCAGGACGGCTACATGAACGCGCTGACCGACGGGTTCGGTGGAGCATGAGCACCAACGACGTCCTCGTCCTGCTCAGCGTCCTGCTCGCCGTCGTCGTCGTCGCGGTCCTCGCCCTGGCGCTCGTCGAGGTCCGCCGCGGCCTGACGCGGATCTCCGAGGGCCTGGCCGCGCTCGGCGCGGCCCTGGACGGGGTCGAGGCCGAGCACCTGCGCCCGCTCGAGCCCGCCGTCAAGGCGATCAACGCCCAGTTCGAGATCATCCTCAGCGCGCTGCCGGGCATCGCCCGCAAGGCCGCGATCGTCGCCGAGAGGAGGCCCCGATGACCCTGTGGTGGATCGGCGACATCGTCCTGCTCGTGGTCGTCGTGCCCGTGGTCGTCTATCTGCTCAACGGGGTGCTGGCCACGGCCCGGAGCATCGTCCCCAGCGTGCGGCGGATCGCGACGGTGGCCGCCGCCGGCTCGAAGGACCTCGACGCCACCGTGCTGCTGCTTACGACGCAGGAGCAGGTGGCCCAGACGGTCGCGGGGGTCGCCGACTACGGCGGCTCGCTCGACGTGATCCTCGACGACGCCGAGGAGGCCTAGGATGCCCGCCGCCGGCGTCGTCCTGCTCGTGACGGTGGTCCTCATCGTCCTGGCCCTCGTCTACTACCTGGTCTCGACCATCCTGGCCCTGCGTGAGATCACCAACGGCCTCGACGACGTGATCGCCGGCGTCGGCGAGATCCTCGAGAAGAGCGCGCCGGTCAACGCGGTGGTCAACGACATCAACGCGAACCTCGACGCCGGCGTGGACCTGCTCGAGGGCCTGCTGGTCAAGAAGGCCGGCCTGCACGACGCGCTGGGCCTCATCGACGGCCTGTACCCGGGAGCGGCCGCGGCCGGCCTGCGCCGCTTCCCCGAGAGCGCGACGATCACGCCGCCGCGCATCGGCGAGGTCTACACCAAGGGCACGCTCACGCTCGCGCGCCTCGGCCGCGAGGCGCCGATCGCCACGGCCACGCCGGCGGGCCCGGTGCTGCGCAACGTCGAGGGCGGCAGCCTCGCGGCGCGCCGGCTGTATCCCGACGGCCGCCAGGCGCGCCCCGAGAACCTGCCCCGCTCACCGGTCATCGGGACCGACGCCCCCACCCAGTACGAGCAGCGCGAGGACGTCGGGCAGCCGCGTAAGCGCCTGCCGGCCCGCTGACGCGAAAGGAGCACGTGTGCAGACCCCCGCGCCATTCGGATACGAGCGCGCGACCAGTGTCGAGGGCGCCCTTCAGGCCCTGCAGGAGCACGGCTCCGAGGCGCGCATCATCGCCGGCGGCCACAGCCTGCTGCCGATGATGAAGCTGCGCCTGGCCAACCCCGAGTACCTGGTCGACATCAACGAGCTGGCCGAGCTCGCCTACATCCGCGAGGACGCCGGCGAGATCCGCATCGGGGCGCTGACCCGGCACGTCGACCTGCTCAAGTCAGAGCTGCTGGCGCGGCGCTATCCGCTGTTCGCCGACGCCGAGCAGGTCATCGCCGATCCCGTCGTGCGCAACCGCGGCACGATCGGCGGCTCGCTGTGCCAGGCCGACGCCGCCGAGGACCTGTCCGCCGTCTGCTCGGCGGCCAAGGCGCAGGTCGTCATCCGCGGCGCCGGCGGCGAGCGCGTCGTCGACATGAAGGGCTTTCACCTCGGGCCCTACATGACCGCGGTGGGCGAGGGCGAGATCCTCACCGAGGTGCGCCTGCGGGTGCGTCCGGGCGCCGGCAGCGCGCACGAGAAGGTCGAGCGGCGCGCCGGCGACTGGGCCATCGCGGCCGCCTCCGCGTGCGTCTGGCTGGAGGGCGGCGCGATCGCCGACGTCGGCATCGCGCTCAGCGCCGTGGGCCTGACCACCATCCACCTCACCCGGGCCGAGGAGCTGCTGCGCGGCCAGGCGCCGTCGGAGGAGCTCTTCGCCCAGGCGGGCGCGATCGCCTCGGAGGACTGCGCCCCGATGGCCGACGGCCGCGGGCCGGTCGACTACAAGCGCCACCTCGCCGGGGTCCTCACCCATCGCGCGCTGCGCCGCGCCGCGGCCCGCGCGCAGGAGCAGGGGGTCTGAGCATGCAAGTGGCGATGACCGTCAACGGCGAGCCGATCACGCGGGACGTCGAGCCGCGCCTGCTGCTCGTGCACTTCCTGCGCGACACGCTGGACCTGACCGGCACCCATTGGGGCTGCGACACGTCGAACTGCGGGGCGTGCGTCGTGCAGGTCGACGGCCGGCCGGTGAAGTCGTGCACGATGCTCGCGGTGATGTGCGACGGGCACGAGGTGCGGACCGTCGAGGCGCTGGAGGTCGACGGGGTGCTCGACCCGATCCAGCAGGGCTTCCACGAGCGCCACGCGCTGCAGTGCGGGTTCTGCACGCCCGGCATGCTCATGACCGCGCGGGCGCTGCTCGACGAGAACCCCGACCCGACCGACCACGAGATCCGCACCGCGATCTCCGGCGCGATCTGCCGCTGTACCGGTTACAAGAACATCGTCAGCGCCGTTCGGTGGGCCGCCGACCACGAAGCCGCAGCACGACAGGAGAGCTGAGCATGGCCACGGACGTCGAGAACCTCCCCAGCCCGACCGAGGAGCGCCCGATCGGCTTCGGCCGCCTCAAGCGCAAGGAGGACCCGCGCTTCATCCGCGGCCAGGGCAACTACCTCGACGACATCAAGCTGCCCGGCATGGTCTACGGAGCGCTGCTGCGCAGCCCGTACGCCCACGCGCGGATCCTCTCGATCGACACCTCCCGGGCGCTGGCGCACCCCAACGTCGCCGCGGTGGTGACCGCCAAGGACCTCGAGACGCTCGGCCTGGCCTGGATGCCGACGATCTCCTACGACACCCAGGCGGTGCTGGCGGGCGACAAGGTGCGCTTCCAGGGCCAGGAGGTCGCCTTCGTCATCGCCACCGACGAGTACTCGGCCAACGACGCGCTGTCGCTCATCGACGTCGAGTACGACCCCCTGCCCGCCGTGGTCAACGCGCGCAGGGCGCTCGACGACGACGCGCCGCTGATCCGCGACGACAAGGCCGGCCAGCGCGACAACCTCGCCAGCCCGACGTGGGAGGCCGGCGACGCCGACTCCACCGACCAGGCGTTCGCCGAGGCCGACACGATCGTCAGCCGCGACATCATCTATCCGCGCTGCCACCCCGCTCCGCTGGAGACGTGCGGGATCATCGCCGACTTCAACCCGAAGACCGGCCAGCTCGACATCTACAACGGCAACCAGGCGCCCCACGCCCACCGCACGGTCTACGCCCACGTCGCCGGGCTGGCCGAGCACATGATCCGCATCATGTGCAACGACATCGGCGGCGGCTTCGGCAACAAGGTCCCCGTCTACCCCGGGTACGTGTGCGCCATCGCGGGCTCGATCGTGGCCGGCGTGCCGGTCAAGTGGGTCGAGGACCGCACGGGCAACCTCGTCTCCACGGGCTTCGCGCGCGACTACATCATGCACGCCGACATGTGCGCCAAGGACGGGCGCATCACCGGCCTGCGCGTCGACGTCATCGCCGACCACGGCGCCTTCGACTCGACGGCGCAGCCGACGAAGTTCCCGGCCGGCTTCTTCCACATCGTGTGCGGCTCCTACGACCTCGCCGCCTCGCACGTCAAGGTCAAGGCCGTCTACACCAACAAGGCGCCCGGCGGCGTGGCCTATCGCTGCTCGTTTCGCATCACCGAGGCCGTCTATCTCGTCGAGCGGATGGTCGATGCGCTCGCGCTCGAGATGAAGGCCGACCCGATCGACCTGCGCATGCGCAGCTTCATCAAGCCCGAGCAGTTCCCCTACGAGACGACCACGGGCTGGACCTACGACTCGGGCAACTACGCCGAGACCATGCGCGTGGCCATGGAGATCGCCGGCTACGAGGAGCTGCGCCGCGAGCAGGCCGAGAAGCGCGCCCGCGGCGAGCTGATGGGCATCGGCGTCTCGTTCTTCACCGAGGGCGTCGGCGCGGGGCCGCGCAAGCACATGGACATCCTCGGGCTGGCCATGAACGACGGCGCGGACCTGCGCGTGCACCCGTCGGGCAAGGCGGTGGTCTCGATCAGCGCGCAGACCCAGGGCCAGGGCCACGAGACGACCTTCGCGCAGATCGTGGCCGAGGAGCTCGGCATCCCGCCCGAGGACGTCGAGGTCCGCCACGGCGACACCGACAGGTCCCCGTACGGGCTGGGGACCTACGGCAGCCGCTCGACCCCGGTGTCCGGCGGCGCGGTGGCCGTCGTCTCGCGCAAGGTGCGCGACAAGGCGCGCCTCATCGCGGCGACGATGCTCGAGACGCGCCCCGAGGACCTCGCGTGGGAGAAGGGCCGCTGGTTCGTCAAGGGCGACGCCGAGAAGGGCGCCATGATCGAGGACATCGCGGCCCGCGCCTACAGCGGCGAGGCGATGCCCGAGGGCATGGAGGGCGGCCTCGACGCCCAGGTCATCTACGATCCGCCCAACCTCACCTACCCCTACGGCGCCTACATCGCCGTGGTCGACATCGACCCCGACACCGCGCAGGTCACCGTGCGGCGCTTCATCGCCGTCGACGACTGCGGGGTGCGCATCAACCCGATGATCGTCGACGGGCAGATCCACGGCGGCCTGGCCGAGGGCGTCGGGATCGCGCTGATGGAGCTCATCAGCTTCGACGAGGAGGGCAACTGCCTGAACTCGTCGTTCATGGACTACCTGATCCCGACCGCCCTCGAGTGCCCCGACTTCGAGCTCGGCGCCACCGTCACGCCCTGCCCGCACCATCCGCTGGGGGCCAAGGGCGTCGGCGAGTCGCCCAACGTCGGCTCGCCGCCGGCCATCGTCAACGCGGTCATCGACGCGCTGCACGAGACCCACGGCGTCGACCACATCGACATGCCGTGCACGCCTGCGCGGGTGTGGAGGGCGATGCAGGGGCGGGCCGAGCCGCCGCAATGACCGACGCCTTCGTGACCGGGCTCGTGCTCGGCGCGGGCGGCTCCAAGCGCCTCGGGCGCCCCAAGCAGCTGCTGGCCTACGGCGACGGGACGCTGCTGGGCCATGTCGTCGGCGTGGCGCGCGCGTGCCCCTTCGACCAGGTCGTCGTCGCGCTCGGCGGCGCCGCCGACGAGGTGCGCGAGGCCGTCGACCTCGAGGGCGTCGACGTGGTGGTCAACGACGACTACGGCGAGGGCTGCTCGTCGTCGATTGCGGCAGCACTCGGCGCGGTCGACCTGCGCTGCGACGTGCTCGTGCTGATGCTCGGCGACCAGCCGGGCGTGAGCGAGGCGACCGTGCGGGCGCTGCTGGCCGGCCGCGGCGACGCCCCGCTCGCGGTGTGCCGCTACGAGGACGGCCGCGGGCACCCGATCGCCTTCGCGCACAGCACCTTCGGCGCCCTGGCCGACCTCCACGGCGACAAGGGCGTCTGGCGCCTGCTCGACCGGCGCGGCGACGAGGTGGCCGAGGTGCCGATCGCCGGCGCCATCCCCCGCGACGTGGACACCGAGGCCGACTACGTCGCGGTGACCGGCGAGGCGGAGGGCGAGGTGGCCCACCTGCTGCCCGACATCGAGACGCTGGCCCAGCGCCTGGCCGGCGTCGACTACCTCGTCGACGAGGGACTGGCCACCTCGATGTTCCTGGGCGCCCGCCTGCCGCAGCCGCTGCTGCTGGAGGGCGAGGCGGGCGTGGGCAAGACCGAGGCGGCCAAGGCGCTCGCCGCCGTGCTCGAGACCCCGCTCATCCGCCTGCAGTGCTACGAGGGCATCGACGCGGCCGAGGCGCTCTACGAGTGGAACTACCCGCGCCAGCTGCTGAGCATCAGGCTGGCGGACACGAGCGGCGCGACCCTGCGCGAAGAGGACCTCTTCGGGCCCGACTACCTCATCCGCCGGCCCCTCCTGCGCGCGCTCGAGCACCCCGGCCCGCGGCCCGCGGTGCTGCTCATCGACGAGATCGACCGGGCCGACGACGACTTCGAGGCCTTCCTGCTCGAGCTGCTGGCCGAGGCCAGCGTCACGATCCCCGAGCTCGGCACCATCCGGGCCACCCACCCGCCGGTCATCGTGCTCACCTCCAACCGCACGCGCGACCTGCACGACGCGGTCAAGCGCCGCTGCCTGTATCACTGGATCGCCTACCCCACGCCCGAGCGCGAGGTGCAGATCGTGCGCCGCCGGGTCAAGGGCGCGTCGCAGACGCTCGCGGTGCAGGTGGCCGACGCGGTATCGCGCATGCGCGCGTCGGACGTGCAGAAGCCGCCGGGCATCGCCGAGGCGATCGACTGGCTGGCCGCGCTGAGCCTGCTCGGCATCGAGCGCCTCGACGCCGCGACGATCGACCGCACGCTGGGCTCGGTCCTGAAGTACGAGGAGGACCAGGAGGTGATCCGCGCGGCCGGCCTCGAGCGGCTCGTGCGCAGTCGTGACTGAGGCGCGCGCCTTCGGGGTGCAGACCGTCGAGCTCGACCTCCCGGCGCTGGCCGGCGCCTTCGGGCAGCGCCTGCGCGCCGCGGGCGTGCCGATGACGCCCGGGCGCGTGGCCGACCTCGCCCGCGCGCTGGCCCTCGTGCGCCCGATCAGCCGCCGGCGGCTGTACTGGACGGCGCGCGCCGTGCTCGTGTCCGACCCCGCGCAGGTCGCCGCCTTCGACCGCGTGTTCGGCTCGGTCTTCGGCGACGGGCGGGCGGAGGAGAGCTTCGACCTCGACGAGGTCCGCACCACGGCGGTGGCCGAGCCGCCCGACGAGCGGGCGCGGGCCGAGCATCGCACGGCGCCCGGCGAGGCGGGCGCGACGACCCCCGCGCCCGCTCCGGCGCGCAGCGAGGGCGAGGAGGAGGGGCCCGAGGTCGAGGTGCCGGTGGCGATGGCCAGCGACGAGGAGCGCCTGACCGACAGGAGCTTCGATGCGCTCGAGCCCTTCGAGCTCGCCCAGCTCTACCGCCTGATGACGCGCCTGCAGCTCGAGACGCCGCGCCGGCGCACGCGCCGCCACGAGAAGGGGCGCCACGGCCAGCACGTCGACCTGCGGCGCACGCTGCGGGCCAGCCTGCGCACCGGCGGCGACCCGATTCGCCTCGCGCGCCGCCGGCGCCGCGTCGCCCCCCGCCGGCTGGTGATGCTGTGCGACATCTCGGGCTCGATGGAGCCCTACGCGCGCGCCTACCTGCAGTTCCTCACCTGCGCCGCCGGCAGCGGGCCGAACGCCGAGGCCTTCGTGTTCGCCACGCGGCTGACCCGCCTGACCCGCGCGCTGGCCTCGCGCCACCCCGAGCGCGCCATCCAGCGCGCCGCCGCGGCCGCGCCGGACTGGTCGAGCGGGACCCGGATCGGCGACGCCCTGAAGACCTTCAACGACCGCCACGGCCGGCGCGGCATGGCACGGGGCGCCGTGGTCGTGATCCTCTCCGACGGCTGGGAGCGCGGCGACCCGGCGCTCGTCGGCCGCGAGATGGCGCGCCTGGCCCGGCTCGCCCACCGCATCGTGTGGGTCAACCCGCGCGTGAGCGCGAGCGCGTTCTCCGTGCAGGCGGGCGGCATGGTCGCGGCGCTGCCCCACTGCGACGCGCTGGTCAGCGGGCACAGCTTCGAGGCGCTCGGGGAGGTGGCCGCGGCCATCGGCGCGGCGGTCTGCGAGCCGCCGGCGGTCACGGTGGCGCCGGCGGCGGGCGTGGACGAGCCCGAGCCGTGGGCCAGCGCCACCCCGGTGCCCGGCAGCTCCGTGGCCATGCCCAGCGGCCACGGCCCCAGCAAGGGCAACACGACCCCCGGATGGGTGACCGATGACGGCGGATAAGACGTGCATCTATCCCGGCTGCCAGCGCCCGGCGGTGCCGCCGCACCCGCTGGGCGGGCCCCAGCCGGCCTTCTGCGACCTCGAGGAGCACAACGCGCTGACCGCGCATCAGGAGCGCCGGCGCATCGCCGCGAGGGCGGCGACCAACGACGACAAGGAGAGCCGGTGATGGCCAGCGAGGCCTACAGAGCAGTGTTCCTGCGCGTCCACCCGACGGGCAAGATGGTGCTGAGCCTCACCACCGACGCCGACGGGCGCGAGCCCCAGTACGCCCGGCTGGTGGCCGACGAGCTCGGCGTCCCGGCGCTGGACGTCAAGGTCGTCCCCGCCGACACCGATCGCTTCGGCGTCGGGCACGGCTTCAACACGAGCCCGTCCGACGGGACGCCTGCCGCCATCTCGAGCGCCACGGCGAAGATCCGCGACAAGGCCCAGCTGCTGGCCGGGATGGCGCTCGGCGCCGAGCCGGGCACGCTGACGTGGGTCAACGGGGCCTGGGTCGCGGCCGACGGCAGCGACCCCACGCAGGTCAAGACGATCGAGGACCTCGCGCTCTATGCCCACGGCACCGGGGAGCTCCCGCCCGGCGTCGAGGGCGGCCTCGACGCGCAGACCGTCTACCGCGACTGAGGCAGTGCGGCGTCGAGCTCGACGCGAACCTCGTCGGCCACCTTCAGCGCGCCGAACAGCGTCGAGTAGGGCTTCATGCCGAACTCGCTCTGCGTGACGACCACCGTGGCGCGCACGCGTCCCCCGTCGAGGTCGACGTCGAAGGCCAGCGGGCGCGTCGCGCCGGCCAGGGTCAGCTCTCCCGCGACCGCGAGCGCGTCGCCGCCTTCCTCGACCGCGGCGGAGCGGAAGGCGATCGGGTGGCCCTTGAGCACCTCGCCCACGATCGTCTTGCGGATCTCGGCCTTGTCGTCGTCGCCGAGGGACTGGATGCCGCCCGTGCCCTCGAGCACGCGCAGCGACCCCGCGTCGGCGCTCAGCTCGACGTACGCCTCGTCGCCCACCGCGAGCGTCGCCTCCCAGGCGGTGACCTCGATCAGCAGGTCGTGCCCCGCCTTGGCCGCCGCGCCCGTCCTCCCGGTCCTGACCGAGAGCGTCCCGTCGTCGGGTCCCAGCCGGTACGTGCCTGCCTGCAAGCCCACGCGCCGACCCTACGCGATCCTTAGACTCGGCAGCCGCCCGCTGACCCGACGCGTCGCACAGGAGACCGCCCCATGGCCGTTGAGCTGGACCACTCGTTCACGACGTCGAAGCCCGACGACGAGAGCTTCGCCGCCATCACCGACCTGGAGCGCGTGGTCCCGGCCGTGCAGGGCGGCAGCGTGCTGGAGACGACCGGCCCGGACTCCGTGAAGGCCGAGATCCTGGTCAAGATGGGCGCCATGTCGATGAAGTTCACCGGCACGGTCGAGGTCACCGAGAAGGACGAGGCCGGCCATCGCGCGGTGCTGACCATCAAGTCCCGCGAGGCCGGCGGGCAGGGCCACGCCAACGCGACGGTCACCTTCACGCTGAACGACGGCGGCGGGGCGATCCACACCAACGCCCAGATCACCGGCAAGGCGGCCTCGATGGGCGAGGGCGTGGTGGCCGGCGTGCTCGACGCGCTCATCGCCGACTTCACGACCAGGGTCGGGCAGATCTGACGCCATGGCGCGGGTCGTGATGCGCAGGGTCCGCGAGGGCGAGGTCCCCTACGATGGCGGGACGGCCCTCCAGGAGGACGTCGACCGCCCGGCCTTCCGTGGCAACGGGCCCGACGACTACGTGTGCGCGCAATGCGGCAACGTCCTGGCCGAGTCGATGCACGAGATGCAGATGACCTACAAGGTGCGCGTCAAGTGCGGGCGCTGCTCGACGATCAACGTCTCGGCCACCGACGTGCACGACCCCACCCTCAGGAAGCGCTGAGGGCCAAGAGAGCCTCGCGGTGGCGCGCGTACGCCGCCGCTCCGTCGCCGTCGACGGCCGCCACCCTCACCACGGGCGGGTGGCCCATGGCCGGCACGGCGAGGTCGCGCAGCGCGTCGTGGTAGGCGCGCTCGCGCTGGCGCCCGCCGAAGCCGAAGCCCTTCGCGGCCAGCCCGCGGTCGAGCCCGTCGGTGCGCGCCGACCACTCGCGACACAGCGCCGCGTGCCGGCCGACGTCGAACCCAAGTGGCGCGTCGGGGCGGTAGAGCTCGAGCGCGGCCAGGCGGAACGAGGTGAAGTGCGCCGCGTCGTCGACCTCGACGACGGTCCCGGTCGGCGGATGCACGAGCTCGACGGGGAGCAGGAGGTTCTCGCGCGCGGCGTGCAGGACCGAGACGTCGCCCTTCAGCCGCGCGTAGATCGCCTGCAGCTGCTCGAGGGCCGCGATCACCGGCGCGACGATCGCGGGGTCGCGCCGGGCCTTCGCCACGCGCTCGAGGCCGACGTGGCCCTGCTCGCACAGCCAGTCGAACGAGCCGCTCTGCAGCGCGATCCCGTCCTGCGCCGCCGCGGCCGCGAAGGCCGATTGCACGTCGCCCGGCGCCACCGGGCGGATCCTAGCCCGCCCGCCTCGAGCCCGAGCTCCTCGGCCGGCGCCTACGCGAAGGGCGTGCGCGGACGCTCGCGGCGCTCGCCGTCGAAGGTCACGTCGACGAGCTCGTCGAAGAAGGCGACGAGCCCCGCGACGGGGGCCGCCTCGGGCAGCGGGTCCTCGTAGACCCAGGCGAGGTTCTCGCCGACCTCGAAGGAGAGATACGACGCGTTGCCCTTGTAGGCGCACGTCGTGCGCTTGTCGCCGGGGCGCGCATCGGCCACCAGGTCCTCGCGCGGGACGTAGAAGCGCATGGGCAGGCTCGTCTCCCACAGCAGCACCGCGCGGGTCGTCTCGGCCAGGAGAGAGCCGTCGCGCTCGATGCGCACGGGGCGCGAGGTGCGGCGCATGTCGATGCGGTGGTAGGGGTCGCGCGCGTGGCCGAGCAGCGGCTCGTCCTCCTCCAGCCACCCGTCGAAGCCGTTGAAGTCGAGGACCACGTGGCCCGCCAGGTCGGGATCGGCGGGCGCGAAGGCCGCGCGCTCGAGCGTCGCGGCGCCGGTGCGCAGCGAGAGCGCCTCGCCCTCGGTCGAGTGCACCGTGAAGGGGATCCCCGGGGGAAGGACGGGCGGCGTCGCGTCAGGGCCGTCCGCCGGGGGCGCGGGGACGAGCTCGCCGCGCACGTCCTCGACCGGCACGGCGAAGGACGGCACCACGCGCCGCGGCTCCCAGACGAAGAGCGGGCGACGGCTGTCGACCACCTCGTCGTCGCCGAGGAGCGCCCGGACGCGCCGCTCCACGGGCTCGTAGCGCAGGCCGTCGAGGCCCTTGAACATCGCGTCGCGCATGCGAATGGCCATCGGCTCAGTGTGCCAGGCCGAGCACCTGGCCCAGGAAGCGCCCGACCGCGGCCCGCAGGGTCTCGAGGTCGCCGGTCAGGCTGTGGGTGCCGGGCACGACGACGACGTCGCGCTGCGCGGCCGCAGGCGGCATCCCGAACGGGTCGCTCGCGCCCTGCACGACGAGCGTGGGCACGGTGACGGCGTCGAGCTCGGGCAGGCGCGTCTTCTCCGGTCGGCCCGGAGGATGGACCGGGAAGGCGAGGCACAGCACGCCGGCCGCGCCGGTCTGCGCCGCGGTGCGACAGGCCACGCGGGCGCCCGACGAGCGCCCGCCGGCCACCAGCGCCAGGTCCCCCAGCGTCGTGGCGCGCAGCGCCTCGACGACCGCTATCCAGGCCCCGTCGAGCTGGGCCGCCGGGGCGGGCGAGCGCCGTCCCGCCACGCGGTAGGGCTGCTCGACGAGCGCGACGCTGACCCCGATCGCCTGGGCGGCCGTCGTCGCCGCCACCAGGTCGCGGGCCGCGACCCCTCCCCCGGCGCCGTGGCCGAGCACGAGCGCGCCGGCGGGCTCCTCGGCGCCGTGCAGATGCACGCGCGCCGGACCATGGGGCGTGTCGACTTCGAGCACGCCGACCACGCTAGTGGACGATCTGCGCGCGCTGGCGCTAGGTCAGCGCCGCGACTCGAGCCGGCGCTCGCGCGGGTCGGGCAGCAGGGGGTGCAGCAGGCCGTTGACGATGCTGACGATGATGGCGGCCAGCACGCCCCACCAGAAGGTGCGGATCTCGAACTCCGGGACGACCCAATCGGTGACGTAGAGCATCAGGACGTTGATGAGGAAGTAGAAGAGCCCAAGCGTCACGACGATGAACGGGATCGACAGGAAGGCCACGACCGGCTTGATCCACGCGTTGACGACCGTGAACACGGCGGCCGCGATGAGCAGCGTCCACCACTCGTCGCCATAGGTCACACCGCTGAGGGCCCACGCGGCCACGAAGAGCGCCGCGGCGTTCGAGACCCAGCTGATGAGCAGCACGCGCCCCATCGTCTACCGCCAGGCCCGGCGCAGCAGCGCGAGGACGTTCGCACTGGAGATCTTCTCGGCCACCTCGCCACCGTACCTGGCGGCCAGCGCGTCCTGGACGTGGCGCATGCGCCCGAGGTGCTCGAGGCCCGGGAGGGCCGGCTTGATCCAGCCGTCGAGGTCGGTGCCGATGGCCGCGTGGTCGTGCGAGCCGGTCACCTGCGCCACGCGATCGATGTGCGCGAAGACGAGCGCCATGCTGTCGTCGAAGGTCTTGACCTTGTTCGTCGCGCGCAGGCCGTCGTGTGCGTAGTGCGTGCAGGCGATGACGCCCATCACGCCGCCGCGGCGCCCGACCTCGCGGATGACGTCGTCGGTGAGGTTGTAGGAGAGCTTGCCGAAGCGGCAGGCCATGTGGGAGGCGATGACCGGGGCCTGCGGCCCGACGGCCGCGAAGGTGTCGGCGATCGCCTGCTCGCTCATGTGCGTGATGTCGACGAGCACGCGCTCGCGCACCATGGCGCGGGCGGCCGCCGTGCCGAGCTCGGTCAACCCGAGCTTGGGCGAAGGAAAGACCAGCCGGTACAGCCAATCGGGCAGGAACGGCAGCGCCGGCGCGTTGGTCGCCACGCCGCGCCAGAAGAGGTGGGCGAGCGTCACGTAGACCACGCCGCGCCGGGCCAGGTCGGTGACGTTGGC
The DNA here is from genome assembly GCA_963757775.1 of Paraconexibacteraceae bacterium. Classification (GTDB taxonomy): domain Bacteria; phylum Actinomycetota; class Thermoleophilia; order Solirubrobacterales; family Solirubrobacteraceae; genus JAOPZW01. Next base: position 318,178 of record CAVWSH010000009.1, read on the forward strand.
GTCGATCTCCGCCGGCGTGGCGCCGAGCGCGAAGCCGCCCTCGATCGCGTGGAGGATCGCCGTGCGGCCCGCGGCGAGGGCGGCGTCGAGCGCCGCGACGTCGTGGGCGACGGTCGCGCCCAGCGGCTCGTTGGCGACGTGGTCCTCGACGAGCTGGATCTGCTCCATGACCGACCTGACGTAGCCCGGCTTCGGCGGCGAGCCGTAGGGCAGGCCGAGGTCCATCTCGTCCAGCGGCGAGTAGAGCACCGAGAGCAGCGCGCCGACGTGGCCCGCCCGCGCGAGCTCCACCGTGACGCTGGGGGCGCCCTTGGGCCCCTGGTAGTTCAGCCGCCGGGAGAGCAGGTCGACGAGGATCGCCTTCCAGCGCGCGTCGGGGCGCTGGGCGAGGATGGCCGACTTCGTGTCCGCCTGCTCGGGCGGGACGAGGTGCATCGGGTAGTGGGCGTGGAGGTCGACCAGCACGCAGGCGCGACTCTACGCCGCCACGGCGCGGGCGGCGACCCGGCGTCCGCGCGTGTGCGCGTAGGCCACGCTGGCCAGGCCCGCGGCGGCCAGCGCGGCCGTCGCGCCCAGCGCCATCCCGGCGCGCGGACCCGCCACCCCCGCCAGCCAGCCCACCAGCGGCGCGCCGATCGGCGTCGAGCCCAGGAAGACGACCGAGTACAGCGCCATCACGCGACCGCGCATGGCCGGCGCGACGGCGAGCTGCATGGTCGAGTTGACCCCAGCGGAGAAGGTCACGGTCATCGCGCCCAGCGGAATGAGGGCGAGCACCTGCAGCGGGAGCGAGGGCGCCGCCGCGGCCAGCAGCTCGAGGGCGCCGAAGCCGGTCGCCGCGCCCACGAGGATCCGCGGCGAGACGCGTCCCCGGGCGCCGGCGGCCAGCGCACCCACCACCGAACCCACCGCCATCGCCGAGGTGAGCAGCGCATAGGTCGCCGCCGTGCCGTGCCAGGTCTGGCTGGCCAGCAGCGGCATGAGGACCTGGAAGTTGAACGACAGCGTGCCGACCAGCGCCATCATCGCCAGCGGTATCCACAGCCCCGGGTCGGCCTTCACGTGGCGCACCGCGGCGCGCAGCTCGCCGCGGGCCCGCTGCACCGGCGCCGCCGTGGCCAGCGCGGCCGGGTCCATGCGGGCGAGAGCCACGAGCATGGCGACGAACGAGAGGGCGTTCAGGGCGAAGCACGTGCTCACGCCCGCGAAGGCGATGACCGCCCCGGCGCTGGCGGGCCCGACGATGCGCGCGCTCTGGACGATGACCGAGTTCAGCGAGACGGCGTTGACCACGCGCTCGGCCCCCACGAGCTCGATGACGAAGCTCTGGCGCGTGGGGTTGTCGATCGCGTTGACGGTGCCGCGGGCGAAGACCAGGGCCCAGACGATGAGCGGGGTGACCGATCCGGCGGCGGTGAGCGCGAAGAGCGCGAGCGCGGGCAGCGCCATGAGCGCCTGGGTGACCATGAGCACGCGCCGCTTGGGCAGGCGATCGGCCAGCAGGCCGCCCCAGGCGCCGAAGAGCAGGATCGGCACGAACTGCAGGCCGGCCGTGAAGCCCACGGCCGCGCCGCTGCCGGTGAGCTGGACGATGAGCCACATCTCGGCCACGTTCTGCATCCAGTTGCCCGAGACGGAGACGACCTGGCCGGCGAAGTAGCGGCGGTAGTTCGGAACGGCCAGCGACGTGCCGGCGCGGCGCAGGGCGGCGGTCAAGCGCCGGCCTCCTCGAGCACGCGCTCGAGGATGGCGGCCGCGCGATCGAGCGTCGCGCGCTCGTCGGCGTCGAGATCGCGCAGGCGGCGCGCGAGATAGGCGTTCTTGCGGTTGCGCACGCGCGCCAGCAGCTCGCGGCCCGCCGGCGTCAGGGCCACCACGCACGAGCGCCGGTCCATCGGGTCCTGCGTGCGGTCGACCAGGCCCGTCTCCTCCAGGCGCGCGATGACGCGCGTGGCCGTCGGGCGCTGGATGCGCTCGCGGACGGCGAGCTCGCTGGGGGTGAGCGGGCCGTGGCGATCGATGGTCACCAGCGCCGCGCCCTGCGAGGGGGTGAGCTCCTCGCCGGCCTCCTGGCGCAGGCGCCGTGCGGTGCGCGCGATGACGAGGCGCAGCCGGACGGCGAGATCGGCCTGGGAGGTGGTTCGCATCGCTAATTAGCATAACAAACTATGTCTCCGTCTTCGGCGCCGTGGCCGCACCCGGGGCCGCCCCTGCTCTCCGGCGAGGCGTTGCCGGGCGGCACGCCGTTCGTCCCCGGCGTTTGCCCGTTCGTCGGCCGGGAAGGCCCACACAATGGGCACCGACACTGAGCGCTGGTGGCTGGGGCGGCGCGCCCGCCGCCACCTCCGACGCAGCTCGGCCCCAGCGGGCGGGTGACCCGCGGTGGCCCCTGATCCTCTCGAGCTGCTCGAAGAGCCCACCCTCGTCCGGGTCGCCGAGCGGCTCGTGGCCGAGGCGGAGGCGACCGCCGGCGCTCCGGCCGCCCTGTACGTCGCTGATCTCGACGGGCGCTCGTTGCGGAAGGTGACCGGTGACCGCGGGCTGCCCGAGCAGCTGGACAGCGCGCAGCTCATCGGTCCCGAGATCCCGTCCGGACAGGCCACTGCGGTGCTGGCGCCGGGGCTGGCGCCGGGAGCCGCCGCCCTGCCCCTGACCCTGCGCGGGCGCGCGCTGAGCGTCCTCGTCTTCGCCTCGCCCCCCGCGGGCGATCTCGACGCCCTCGTCGTGCGCGGCGCCGCGGCGCTGGAGCTGGCCGAGCGCTACACCGACGTGCTGGCCGCGGCGCGCCGGCACCGCGCGTGCAGCGCGGCGGCCGAGCTCCAGCAGGACCTCATGCCGCCGCGCATCGCCCGTCTGGACGGCGCCGACCTGGCCTGTTCGATCCTGCCCGCCTACGACGTCGGCGGCGACTGGATCGACCATTGCGCCATGGCCGATGGCGGCTGGCTGGCCGTGGCCGACGCCGTCGGCAAGGGACCGCAGGCCTCGGCCATCAGCGCGGTCGCGCTGGGCGCCTACCGCGCGACGCGCCGCGGCGGCGGCGACCTCGCCGACGCGGCGGCGCGCATCCACGACGCGCTGCGCTCGCTGGACGTGCCCGACATCTTCATGAGCGCCGTCCTCGCCAGCTGGGACGGCCCCACCTCGACGCTGACCTGGCTGCGCTGCGGGCACCCGGCGCCCGCGGTCTGGCACCCCGAGCGCGGGCTGCGCGAGCTCGTGGGCGGCGACGGCCCGGTCCTCGGGCTCGACCGGCTCGATCCGCCCTCCGAGACGGCGTCCGCGGCGATCGGGCCCGGCGAGCTCCTCGTCCTCGTCTCCGATGGCGTGCTCGAGCGGACCGCGCCCGGCGGCGAGCCCTTCGGCGCCGATGGCCTGCGCCGCGCGCTGCTGACGGTGACGGCGCCGTCCGCCGTCGCGGCGGCCTCGGCGATCCTCGAGGCCGTCGCCGCGACGTACGACGGCCCGCTGCGCGACGACGCCAGCGTGGTCGTGCTCGCCCGCCGCTGAACCGCGGGACCTGCGGCGCGCCCGGCGCCGTAGTGGCAGGCATGGAGCTCGACCGCCGGGCCTTCCTCGGCCTCGGTCTCACCGCCCTGCCCGCGCTCGCCGGATGGCGGGCCCCCGCCGCCCGCGAGCCGCTGGCGCTGGCCACGGCGGACACCGAGGCCCACGTCGTCGTCGTCGGGCTCGCGCGCGGCGAGGTCCAGCGGCGGGTGGCCACCGTCGAGGACCCGCGCAGCATCGAGAGCGGGCCCGGCGGGCACGTCGTCGTGGCCCATCCGACAGCCGGTGCGGTGTCGCTGATGGCCGCGCGCCCCGTGCGGGTCCGGCGCGTGCTGCGCGGCCTGGGCGCCCCGCGCTACACGGCGATGTCGCGCGACGGCCGCCACGCCTTCGTCAGCGACGGCGGCCGGGGAGAGCTCGTGGTCGTCGATCTCGAGCGCGGGCGGATCGTGGCGGGCCTGGAGGTCGGCGCCGGTGCCCGCCACCTGTCCCTCGATCCGGCCGGGCGCGCGCTGTGGGTGGCGCTGGGGTCGAGCGCCGCGGCCATCGCCGTGGTCGACGTCGTCGATCCGCGGCGCCCGCGCCTGCGCCGTCGCGTGCGGCCCCCGTTCCTGGCCCACGACGTGGCCTTCTCCCCCAGCGGCCGGCGCGTGTGGGTCACCGCGGGGCGCGAGCGCCGCCTGGCCGTGCTGCCGGCGGGCGGCGGGCGTCCGCTGCTCCTGGACGCCGACCGGGCGCCACAGCACGTGAGCTTCGGGCACGGCGTCGCGTACGTGGCCAGCGGCGACGGCGCCTCGGTGCGCGTGCACGAGCTGATCCACGGACGTGTACGCCGGACGGCCCGCGTGCCCTACGGCTCGTACAACATCCAGGCCGGCGCGGGCGCCGTCGTGACCGCCTCGCTGGCCCGCGGAACGCTCACGATCCTCGACCGCGCGGGGCGCGTGCGACACGAGGCGCAGGTCGCCCCCGCCGCTCATGACGCCTGCGTACTGCACTAAAGGTTCGTTGATCGGGGTTATTCCCGCGACGAACGGGTACCGGGTGGGGGTCGACCCATCCGGAGGTCCCCGTGGCACCGATCCAGCTCACGGTCCAGCACCCCGACTTCGACACCGTCCAGGTCATCCTCCAGGGCTCGCTGGACCTCGCCCGCGCGTATGACTTCGACGAGGCGATCCGTCGCATCGAGCGCGACGCGCCCGGCCGGGTGCTGGTGGACCTGCGCGGCCTCAAGTTCCTGGACACGACCGGCCTCTCGCGCCTCGTCGCCCTGCGCCGGCGCTGCCGGCGCACCGGTCGCCGGCTCGTCCTCGTGCGCGGCTCGCAGGCGGTCCAGCGGCTCTTCGCCGTGACCGCGATGAACGAGCACTTCGAGGTCGTCCGCGACCCCGAAGAGGTGCTCGCCACGGCGTAGCGCGCGCCTCCCCGCGACCCGCCGACGGCCGGCTACAGCGTGCGCCCGAGCGTCGCCGGGCGGCGCTTGGCGCCGCGGGCGCCGAGCGCGTCGTAGACCTCCTCGGTGCGGCAGGCGACGTCCGCCCAGTCGAAGCGGGCCACGTGGGCCGAGGCCTCGGTGACCAGGCGGAAGCGCAGCGCCGGATTGGCCAGGACCCACTCCATCATCTGCGCCAGCGAGCGCGGGTCGCGCGAGCGGAAGCGCAGGCCGACGTCCTCGTTGGGGACGACCTCGCGCAGGCCCCCCGTGTCGGCCACGATGCACGGGCAGCCGCTGGCCATCGCCTCGAGGGCGACCAGCCCGAACGGCTCGTAGATCGAGGGCACCACGCAGAGGTCGGCGATCCGGTACAGCGAGCGCAGCACGTCGTCGCCGATCCAGCCCAGGAAGCTCCCGTGGCGCTCGAGCCCGAGGCGCCGCGCCTGGGCCTTGAGCTCGGCCTCGTGCGTGCCCGAGCCGGCGACCAGGAAGCGCACGCCGTCGAGACGCGCGATGACCCGCGGCAGCGCGTCGAGCGCGATCTGAAAGCCCTTCTCGTAGACCAGGCGCCCGATGAGGAGCACGAGCTTCTCGGTCGGGTCGGCGAAGCGCCCGCGCAGCGCGGCGAGGTCGTCGACGGGCGCGAGGTCGAGCGGGTCGATGCCGTTGGGGATGACCTGGACCTTGGCCTCCTCGACGCCGAAGACGTCGGCCACGTGGCCCTGCATGTAGTGGCTGCAGACGACGACGCCCTCGGCGCGGCGCACCATCCAGCGCTCGACAGCGTGGATGTAGCTCTGCGGGTGCTTGTCGACCCAGCCCTGGTGGCGGCCGTACTCGGTGGCGTGGACGGTCGTCAGGTAGGGGCGCCGCGCGGCGCGCGCCAGCGCGGCGGCGGCGCGCGCGACGAGCCAGTCGTGGCCGTGGATGACGTCGAAGTCGTAGCGGCCGGTCAGCGCGCGGCCGGCCGCGAGCATGTGCTCGTTCATGCCCTCGACCCACGCCACGAACTCGTCGAGGTCGCGCGGCGTCGCCGGCTCGGGCATGCGGTGCACGCGCACGCCGGCGCGGACCTCCTCGGGCACGTCGCCTTCGCGCCCGCGCGTGAGCACGTGGACCGCCACGTCGCGGGCCACGAGCCCCTCCGAGAGCTTGCGCACGTGGCGCGCGAGCCCGCCCTCCACGATCGGCGGGTACTCCCAGGAGAGGATCAGGATGCGCCGCGGCACGAGCGGGGCCTGACCCTACCGGCGCCGCGCGAGCGCGGCTGCAGGCGCGGTGAAGGTTCTGTCCCGCTTTGAGGGCCCGAAGCGGGACAAGATCGTGCGTGCCGACACAAAGTCCGCCGTCGGACGTACTTTCGGGCATCGATCCGCCGGGGGGCGACGTGGAAAGGACGAGGACATGACCAGGGCGGCCCTGCGATGAGCGCGACGACGACGCCCATCGCCCCGCCGCTGGCCTCGTCGAGGCCCGCGGCCGCGGGACCCGCCGAGGCACCGACGTCGTCGCCGTCGTGGCAGCGCCTCGAGGAGCAGATCAGGTGGTACTCCACCGGCGCCCGGCGCAACAAGCGCTGGTACATGCGCATCAAGCTCGTGCAGATCGTCTCCGCCGCGGCCATCCCCGTGCTCTCCGCGACCAGCCTGCCCACATGGGTCGCCGGCGGGCTGGGCGCGCTCATCGTGGTCCTCGAGAGCGTCCAGCAGCTCTTCCAGTTCCACTCCAACTGGACCCACTACCGCTCGACGTCCGAGGCGCTCAAGCACGAGAAGTTCCTCTATCTCGCGCATGCCGGCTCCTACGCCACCGCCGCCAACCCCGACGCCATGCTCGCCGAGCGCGTCGAGGGTCGCGTCTCGCAGGAGCACGCCTCCTGGGCCTCCGAGCAGAACCAGGGCCAGGGCCACCAGAAGTAGCCATGGCCCAGCGCATCTTCATCAGCTACCGCCGCGACGACTCGCGCGGCTATGCCGGCCGCCTACAGGGCGACCTCTCCCGCCGCTACAGCGAGGAGCACGTCTTCCGCGACGTCGAGATCCCGCCCGGCGCGGACTTCGGCGAGTACATCACGGGCCTCGTCGACAAGTGCAACATCGTGCTCGCGATCATCGGCCCCGGGTGGCTCGACGCCCGCGACCGCGAGGGCGAGCGGCGGATCGACAAGCCCGACGACTGGGTGCGCCAGGAGATCGAGCGCGCGCTGGCCCGCGACGGCGTCGAGGTCATCCCTGTGCTCGTCGACGGCGCGCGGCTCCCGCCGCGCGAGGAGCTGCCCGAGTCGCTGCTGGCGTTGCGCCGGCGCAACGCCTTCGAGCTCTCCGATCGACGCTGGGACTACGACGTCGACCAGCTCGGCCAGCACCTCGACACGCTGCTGCGCGGCACGAGCGCGCTGCACGTGCGGCCGGCCGGTCCGCCCCCGGCGACGACCTCACCGACGACGACATCGAACGTGGCGGGCGCCCCCACGACGGCCGGCGCCGCCGCGACGGCCGGCGCGGACACGACCGAGCCCGCGGACCGCACCACCTTCGCGGTCTTCGCCGCCGCCGCCGTGGCGCTCCTGACCGCCTTCCCGGCCGACCTCCTGGCCCACAACCTCGTCGACCGCGCCCCGCTGGACCGCGACAACCTCGTCACGGTCCGCGACTTCGTCCTCGAGAAGGCCATCTTCTTCGGCATCGCCGGGGCGCTCGCGGCCCTCGCGCTGGGCGTCCTCTCGCGGCGCTCGCGCGAGCCGATCGTCTCGACCGTGCTCGGCCTGGGCGCCGGGATCGTCGCCGGCGCCGTCTACGCCGGCGCCTATGCCGGCCTGACGCTCTCCTCGGCCGAGGGGACCGACACGGCCGGCACCGCCGTCGGGATGATCGCGGCCGGCGCCTTCCTGGGCTGGGCCTTCGGCGCCGAGCGCGCGGGCGCGCGCCTGGAGGCGTCGTGCGCGGGGCTGGCGGGCGGGCTGCTCGCCGGCGGCGCGGTCGGCGTGCTGCACGACGCGCTGACCACGGCGGCCGGGCACCGGCTGCTCTCGGGGCTGTGCGTGGCGATCATCGTGGCCACCGCCGGCTTCGTCGGGCTGCGCCTGCCGCGTGACTCGACCGCGCCCGCGGCCGAGCTGCTCACGCGCGCTCGAGCAGCGCCACCGGCCATGCACCGGTGAGCTTGGCGACGCCGGCCCCCGCGGTGAGGTCGACCGGCTCGCCGTCCTCGAGCACGGAGCGCCAGCGGCCGGGGACCGCCACCCGGGCCCCCTGCCAGTCGCGCACGGGGACGATGGCCACCACCTCGCCGCCGCGCAGGTAGGCGCATACCCCCGGGCCGGCCTGGACCGGCTCATAGGCGCCGCCGTCGAACGCGCCCGGGCGCCGCGCGCGCAGAGCCAGGGCCCGGCGGATGAGGTCGAGCTTGCGCTCGCCGAAGTCGCGCGGCGCGTCGCCGGCGCGCAGCCGCGCCAGCGCGGCGCGCCGGGCGTCCCAGTCCACGGGCCGGCGATTGTCGGGATCGACGAGGCTGAGCGCCTCGAGCTCGTCGCCCTGGTAGACGTCGGGCACGCCGGGCACCGTCAGCTTGAGCAGCAGCTGGCCCAGCGCCGCGCGCCGGCCCTCCTCCGCGACGCGCTCGGCGAAGGCGGCGAAGCCCTCGGGTGGGCGCTCGACCAGGCCCCGCGCGTAGCGCTGGGCCGCCGCCTCGTACCCCTCGTCGGGCTCCGCCCACGTCGTGCGCAGCTTGGCCTCGCGCAGCGCCTTCTCGACATAGGCCTCCAGGCGCTCGGCCTCGATCGGCCAGGCCCCCACGAGCGTCTGCAGGATCAGGTAGGCGCTGTGCGCGTCGGGCGCATCGGCCTCGCGCACCCAGCCCTCGGCCAGTCGCGCCCACTCCTCGGCCATCGTGCTGAGCGCGCCGATCCGCGCGCGCACGTCGCCCGAGCGCTTGGTGTCGTGGGTCTGGGTGACGAGCAACCCGCGCGGGAAGCGCTCGGCCCGCGCCGCGTTGGCGGCATGGAAGGCGTCGACCGACAGCCCGAAGCGCGCTGGGTCGCCGCCGACCTCGTTGAGCGCGAGCAGCCGCAGATGGCGGTAGAAGGCCGTGTCCTCGATCCCCTTGGCCGTGATCGGCGGCGAGGTCTGCTGAAAGCGCGTGACGAGCTCGTCGTGGCCACGCTCGCGCAGCGCGAGCGCATCGGCGAGACGACCGTCGGCGGCGGCCTCGATCGCGCGCACGTCGGCCTCCTCGACGCGCCCCGACCACGGCTCCACATAGGTGCGGTAGATGGGCAGCGCCGCGAGGGCCTCGGGGATGCCGTCGACGTCCAGCAGCTCGCGCAGGCGCTGCACCTCGCGCGCGAAGGTCGTAGTGGCCTGCTCGAGCTGCGCGCGCGCCGCCACCGCGTCGAACCGGTCGCCGGCGTGCGGCAGCCGCGCCAGCGCCGCCTCGCCCGCCGGGTCGACGAACAGCGCGGCGGCGTCATTGAGGAACTCGTAGCCGACCGTCCCCTCGACGGGCCAGTCGCGCAGCGCCTCGCCGGTGTGCAGGATCTTCTCCACCCACACGTGGGCGGCGCCGGCGTCGCGCAGGCGCTCCAGGTACCCCGCGGGGTCGGCCAGCCCGTCGGGGTGATCGACGCGCAGCCCGTGGACCACGCCGTCGCGCACGAGCTCGAGGACCTTGCCGTGGACGAGCGCGAAGACCTCCGGGTCCTCGACGCGCACGCCCGCCAGGTCGTCGATGTCGAAGAAGCGCCGGTACCAGCCGTCGCCGGGGTCGTAGTCGAAGATCCGCGCCCGCTCGCGCTCGTCCGCCCACCAGCGGTTCTCGTCGGAGACGCCCATGTGGTTGGGCACGATGTCGAGCACGATCTGCAGGCCCGCGCCGGCCAGCGCGCGCAGCCCCTCCTCCCCACCGAGCGCGTCCGACACCCGCGTGGGGTCGACCACGTCGTATCCGTGCGTGGAGCCCGTTCGCGCCTGCAGCGAAGGCGACAGGTACAGGTGCGAGATCCCGAGCTCGCGCAGGTAGGGCACCAGCGCGCGGACGGCGGCGAAGTCCTGCTCGGGAGAGAGCTGCAGGCGGTATGTGGCGGTCAGCGCCATCAGGCGCGGCGCAGCAGCTTCATCGACCGCGCCGCCACGGCCACCTCGCCGCGCGAGGGCCAGCGCTGCGCGCCGGGCTCGAGCCCCGGCTCGTGGGTGCAGACCTCGTGGATCCACTCGGCCCCGAAACGGCGCGCCGGCAGGGTGAAGGTCATGTCGTCGTGGTGGGCGTTGAACAGCAGCAGGAAGGAGTCGTCCTCGATCGGCTCGCCGCGCGGGGTGCGGTCGGCGATCTCCTGGCCGTTGAGGAAGACGCCGAGCACGTGGGCGGAGGGCTGCTGCCAGTCGCGCTGGGTCATGCGCCGGCCGTCGGGCCGGAACCACCAGACGTCGGGCAGCCCCGAGCCCTCGCTCTCGCGCCCGGCCAGGAACTTGCCGCGGCGGAAGACCGGGTGGGCCTTGCGCAGCTCGATCAGGCGCTTGGTGAACTCGAGGTGGTCGCCCTGGCCCGGGCGCAGGCCCCACTCGTACCAGGAGATCTCGTTGTCCTGGCACCACGCGTTGTTGTTGCCGTGCTGGGTGCGGCTGAGCTCGTCGCCCCCCAGGAGCATGGGCACCCCCTGGGAGAGCAGCAGCGTGGCCAGGAAGTTGCGCTGCTGGCGCCAGCGCAGCTCGACGACGGCCGCGTCGTCGGTCTCGCCCTCGACGCCGCAGTTCCACGAGCGGTTGTCGTCGGTGCCGTCGCGGTTGTCCTCGCCGTTGGCCTCGTTGTGCTTGGCGTTGTAGGTGGTGAGGTCGCGCAGCGTGAAGCCGTCGTGGGCGGTGACGAAGTTGATCGAGGCGAACGGCTGGCGCCCGTCGGACTCGTAGAGGTCGCTGGAGCCCGTGAAGCGCGAGGCGAACTCGGCGATGCTCGACTGCCCGCGCCAGAAGTCGCGCACGACGTCGCGGTAGATGCCGTTCCACTCGCTCCACAGGACGGGGAAGTTGCCGACCTGGTAGCCGCCCGGCCCGACGTCCCACGGCTCGGCGATGAGCTTGACCTGCGACAGGATCGGGTCCTGGTGGATGGTGTCGAAGAACGCGCTCAGGCGGTCGACGTCGTAGAGCTCGCGCGCCAGCGCGCTGGCCAGGTCGAAGCGGAAGCCATCGACGTGGCACTCGCTGACCCAATAGCGCAGCGAGTCCATGATCAGGCGCAGGACGCTCGGATGGCGGGCGTCGAGGGTGTTGCCCGTGCCCGTGTAGTCCATGTAATGGCGGTCGTCGTCGGGCACGAGCCGGTAGTAGCTCGCGTTGTCGACGCCCTTGAAGGACAGCATCGGGCCGAGGTGGTTGCCCTCGGCGGTGTGGTTGTAGACCACGTCGAGGATGACCTCGATGCCCGCCCGGTGCAGCGCCTTGACCATCCCCTTGAACTCGCGCACCTGATCGCCGCGCCGGCCCGTGGCGGCGTACTCGGAATGCGGGGCCAGATAGCCGATCGAGCTGTAGCCCCAGTAGTTGCTGAGCCCCCGGTCGTGCAGGAAGGACTCGTCGGCGATGTGGTGGATGGGCAGCAGCTCGACCGCCGTGACCCCCAGGCGCCGCAGGTAGGCCAGCGCCTCCTCGGAGGCGAGCCCCGCGTAGGTGCCGCGCAGGTCCTCGCGCACCGCGGGGTGGCGCTTGGTGTAGCCCTTGACGTGGGTCTCGTAGATGATCGTCTCGTTCCACGGGCGCCGCGGCGGGACGTCGCCCTCCCAGTCGAACGAGCGGTCGACGACGACCGACTTGGGGATCGCCAGCGCGGAGTCCTCGTCGTCGGGCTCGAGGTCGGCGTCCGGGGTGTCGTCGGGCGTGTAGGGCAGCACGTTGGCCGCGTCCCAGTCCACGTCGCCCTCGATCGCCTTGGCGTAGGGGTCGATGAGCAGCTTGGCCGGGTTGAAGCGGTGGCCCTCCTCGGGCGCGTAGCGTCCGTACACGCGGTAGCCGTAGCGCTGGCCGGGCCCGACGCCGGGCACGTAGCAGTGCCAGTTGTGGGCGGTGCGCTCGACGACGTCGAGGCGCTCCTCGTTGTCCTCCTCGTCGAACAGGCACAGCTCGACCTGCTCGGCGTGCTCGGAGAAGAGCGAGAAGTTCGTGCCCTCGCCGTCCCAGGTGGCCCCGAGCGGGAACGGCGCTCCGGGCCAGGTCTCGCGGCTCGTCGTCTGCTCGCTCATCGCTCGATCAGCGCTCCCGCCCGCGCGGGCAGGCGCACGCCGCCATCGCCCAGCGTCGCGCCGTGGGTGGCGAGCGCCACGGTGCACCCCTGCACCGGCACCGTGCGCGGGCCCGCCGCGAAGTTGCACGCGAGCTCGAAGGCGCCGCGGCGCACGCGCAGCCAGCCGTCGTCCTCCGAGAACTCGATGCTGTCCACCCCGGGCGCCAGCGCGCGGCGCGCGCGCAGCAGGGCCGCGTACAGCTCGCGCAGCCTGGTGCTTCCGCGGCGCGTGAGCTTGGAGCGCTCGAAGGTGGCCGGGTCCTGAGGATCGGGCACCTCCTCGCCCTCGAACTCGGCGAAGGCGGCGAACTCCTGCCGGCGGCCCTCGCGGGTCGCGTCGGCGATGCGTTTGTCGATGTGATCGGAGAAGAACTGAAAGGGAGCGCGCTCGCCGTGCTCCTCGCCCATGAACAACATGGGCGTGAAGGGTGCCAGCAGCGTGCAGAACGCGGCCAGCGGCCTCGCCTTGGCGGGGAGCCGGTCGCCGAAGGCGCGGTTGCCGACCTGGTCGTGGTTCTGGGCGAAGACGACGAACTGCTCGGGCGCGCGGTCGTCGGCGCGGGCGCCGAAGCGCCGTCCGCGGAAGCTCGAGTAGTCGCCGTCGTGCACGTGCGGACGGTGGAAGGCCTTGGCCAGCTGCGCCACCTCGCCGAACTCCTCGTACCACCCCGAGCGCTCGCCGGTGAGCAGCGCGCGCAGGGCGTGGTGGAAGTCGTCGGCCCAGGCGGCGTCGTGGCCGTAGCCGCCCTGCCGCGGCGGGCGGATGACCTTGGGGTCGTTGAGGCCGCTCTCGGCGATGACCAGCGCGCGGCGGTTCTCCGCGCGCGCGCGCTCGGCCAGCTCGGTCAGCACGTGGTGGGCTCCGTCGTCGTGGATGGCGTGGATCGCGTCGAGGCGCAGGCCGTCGATGTGGAAGTCGCGCACCCACCCGGTCGCGCTCTGCAGGACCCATTCGCGCACGCCGTCGGAGCCCTCGCCGTCGAAGTTGACCGCCTTGCCCCACGGCGTGCCGTGGCGCTCGGTGAAGAACGGCCCGAAGCCCTCGAGCGCCTTCACGCCGCTGGCGCCGACGTGGTTGTAGACGACGTCGAGGATGACGCCGAGGCCCGCGTCGTGGGCGGCGTCGACCAGGGCCGCCAGCCCGTGGGGGCCGCCGTAGGCCGAGTGGGCGGCCGACAGGTAGACGCCGTCGTAGCCCCACCCGTGGTGGCCGGGGAACTCGCCGACGGGCATGACCTCGATGTGGGTGACCCCCAGCTCGGCCAGCGCCGGCAACCGCACGGCGGCGGCCTGGAAGGTGCCCTCCGCGGTGAAGGTCCCGACGTGCAGCTCGTAGAGCACGGCGTCGCGCAGCGCGGCGGGGCGAAAGCGCCGGTCGGTCCACGCGAACGTGCTGGGATCGACCACGCGCGAGGGGCCGCGCAGCCCCTCGGGCTGCCAGCGCGAGGCGGGGTCGGGGAAGCGCTTGCCGTCCAATACGAGCCAGTAGTCGTCGCCGGCGCCCGCGGGCACCCGCGCGCTGAGCACGCCGTAGCCCTCGTCGGCCAGCTCGTGCTCGGCTCCGCGCACGCGGACGGCGACGCGCTGCGCCGCCGGCGCCCACGTCCTGAACTCGACGACGGCGTCGTCGACCACGCTCGCGCCCAGCGGGCGTTCCCAGGGGTACGGCTCTGCCACTCGCGGCACCGTACCCGTAGCGCGGCGCCCGCTACCCCCCGGTCGTGGGCGCTCACGGCCCCCGGCCGGATCAGCCGTCGTCCACCGCGACGGCCATGGCGCAGGGGATCCGCGCCGCGACGCGCCAGCCGCCGCTCTCGCGCGGGCCGGCCTCGAGGCGACCGCCGCCCGCCCCCACGCGCTCGCGCAGGCCGCGCAGGCCGTTGCCGGTCCCGTGCCCGGCCAGGGCCTCGGCGTCCACGGCGGCGTCGTTGACGACCTCGACGTCGATCGCCCCGGGGCCGCCGCGGACCAGCACGTGGACCGGTGCGCCCGAGGCGTAGCGCAGCGCGTTGGTCAGGCTCTCGCGCACCACGCGGTAGACGGTCTGGACCGCCGAGGCGGGCAGTCCCTCGCGCGAGCCCTCCAGGCGCAGGGTCACGTCCAGGCCGGTCCCGGCGGCGCGCGCGACCAGCTCCTCGACGAGGGCCAGATCGGGCGCGTGGCCGATCGCCTCGTCGTCGGAGAGCAGCGCCACGAGCTGGGTCATGTCCTGCTCGGCCTGGCGCGCGGCCCCCGCGATCGCGTCGAACATCTCGCCGGCCAGCTCCGGGTCGACCGCCGCGACGCGCTGGCCGGCGCCGGCCTGCACGACCATGACGCTGATGGCGTGGGCGACGATGTCGTGCAGCTCCGATGCGATCCGGGCGCGCTCGTAGCGGACGGAGAGCGCAGCGAACTCCTCGCGCTCGCGCTCGAGCTCCTCGGCGCGCTCGGCCAGCCGCAGGGCGACGAGGTCGCGCTCGCGGATCGCGCGGCCGGCGATCCAGGCGGTGCCGACGAGCAGGATCGACGGGACGACCCAGCTGTCGGCGGTGTCGGCCACGATCGCGGCGCCGAAGACGGACGCCAGCAGCACGACGGCGGCCGCGATCGAGGCTGGCCAGCCCAGCCAGCGGCCGGCGGCGAAGGCGTTGGCGCACACGAGGATGGCCGGCGCCGCGGTCACGTTGCCGCTGGGCACGAGAGCCGCGGCGGCGAGCGCCCCCACGCCCGCGGCGGCGAGCGGATGCTCGCGGTAGAGGCCGAGCGCGGCGCCGAGCGCGGCGGCCGCGATCCACGCGGCCGGGCCCTGGCCCGCGAGGGCGGCGCCGACGGCCCCGAAGAGGGCCGCCAGCGCGCCGGTCAGCGCGTCGATGTGGGCCGGCCGGCGCACGTCACGCGATCGCCGCGACGGGCAGCAGGGCGATCGCCTCGGCGCGACCGCCACGGGTGTGGGCGTCGAGCGAGCCGCGGTGCAGCTGCGCGCGCTCGCGGGCCCGGCCGAGGGCGGCCCCGACGTCGCCGCGCCGGCCGGCGGGCCCGGCGACCCGGATCTCGAGCGCGTCCTCGCCGAAGCGCACGCCGACCTCGACGCCCGGCGCGTCGTCCAGGGCGCCCAGCAGATGCTCCACGATCCGGTAGGCCGACAGCTCGACGCCCGCGGGGAGCACGCGCGGGCTGCCCTCGACGACCAGGCGCGCGGCGTCGCCCCCATCGCGCCGCACCAGCGCGCGCAGCGACGTCAGCGTCGGCACCGGCGAGGTCGGGGCGTCGTCGTCGCGTAGGACGCCGACGATCTCGCGCATCTCGTCGAGCGTGGCACGGCTGGCCTCCTCGATCTGCGCGAGCGTCGCCGTGGCGGCGGCGCCGTCGCCCGCCACCGCCGGGCCGGCGTCGGCCAAGCGGGTCAGCTCGCCCAGGCGGCGGGTGAGCAGGACGTCGAGCTCGCTGGAGAGCCGGGTGCGGTCGGTCGCCACCTCCAGGCGGGCGCGCTCGTCGCGCGCCTCGCGCAGCTCCCGGGTGCGGTCCCTGAGGTCGCGGACCATGTGACTGCGGGCGTACGCGACGCGCCCCAGCGCGTAGGCCACGAGGGTCAACGGGACGAGCAGCGTGACCACGCCGAAGCCGGTCTCGTCTGCCGCCGCCATGCCGACGACGATGGCCAGGCCGCCCGCGAGCGCCCACTGCGCGGTCGCGCGCTCGAAGCGCGCGGCAATCGTGAACACGAGCACGCCGACGACCGGGAAGACCACGCCGCAGCGCACCACCGATCCGAACAGGGCGATGTGCACGGCGAGCGCGGCGCCCACGACGGCCATCGCCTGCAGCGGGGCGGCCCGCCGCCACAGCACGGGAATGGTGACCCCCAGGAAGACCGGCAGCGCCAGCCAGCTCGCGTCGACCTGCGCGTCGGTGGCGTTGCCGTACATCAGCAGCAGGCCCAGGGCGCTGAGCGCGACCGCGATGGCGATGTCCAGTCGGCCGATCGGCTCCCCCGTGGCACTCATGGTGCGCATCATCTTCCTTGCCCTCCGGTCCGTAAAGCGGTTGTCGTGGGCCACAGGATGGGCCGCGGGGCGCGCGCCGCCGTCATCCCGGGGGATGAACGCGTCGCGCGCGGTTCACCCGCTGGGGTGACACGTCGCCCGGAAGGGGAGAAGATGCTCCGCGCGTGGAGTCGTCGTTCGTCACGATCATGTTCACCGACGTCGTCGGCTCGACGACGCTCTACGACCGCTACGGCGACGACGAGGCCGACGCGCAGCGCGCTCGGCACTTCGCGGTGCTGCGCGAGGTCGTGACGAGCCACGAAGGGCGCGAGATCAAGTCGACCGGCGACGGGCTCATGGTCACCTTCACGAGCGCGGTGGCCGCCGTGCGCTGCGCGGTGGCCATGCAGCGCGCCGCCGCCGGCGCGGGCGACGCGCTCGAGGTCCGCATCGGCATCGACGCCGGCGAGCCGCTCTCCGAGGCGGGCGACCTGTACGGCACGCCGGTCATCGTCGCCAGCCGGCTGTGCGACGCCGCCGGCCCGGGCGAGATCCTCGCCACGGAGGTCGTGCGCCAGATCGCCGGCCCGCGCGTGGCCGAGCTCGTGCGCCCGGCGGGGTCCTTCCGGGTCAAGGGCATCTCGGAGGCGATCGCGACGGCGCTGGTGCGCTGGCGCGAGGACGACGACGCCGAGGACGCGCCGCCCGGCCGCGAAGCGGCTCCGCTGCGCCCGATCACCGTCGTCATCGCCGACGACCAGCGCCTGCTGCGCACCGGCTTTCGCGTCATCCTCGACGCCGAGCCCGACGTCACCGTCGTCGGCGAGGCGGCCGACGGCTACGCCGCCGTCGACGTCGTCGCCCGCCGGCGCCCCGACGTGGTGCTGATGGACATCCGCATGCCCGAGCTCGACGGGCTCGCGGCGGCCGAGCGGATCCTCGCCGATCCGCAGAACAGCACGGCGGTCGTGATGCTCACGACCTTCGACGCCAGCGAGTACGTGTTCAAGGCGCTGCGCGTCGGCGCCACGGGCTTCCTGCTCAAGGACACGCCCTCGGACCGGCTGCTCGACGCCGTGCGCGTGGCCGCCGCCGGCGAGGCGCTCATCGCGCCGCGCATCACGCGGCGCCTGATCGCCGACTTCGCGCGCGCCTCGCGGCCGGCGGGCGACGGCGTGCCGGCGGCGCTCGAGGAGCTCACCGCCCGCGAGATCGAGGTCCTGCGTCTCGTCGCCCAGGGCCTGTCGAACGCGGAGATCGCCAGCGAGCTCGTGCTCGGGGAGAACACGATCAAGACCCACGTCGGGCGAGTCCTGGGCAAGCTCGGGCTGCGCGACCGCGTGCAGGCGGTCGTCCTGGCCTACGAGACCGGGCTCGTCACCCCCGACGTGCCGGTCTGACGGCCTCAGCCGAGCTCGTCGACCAGGTCGGCGATCGAGGCCACCACGCGTGACGCCCGGAACGGGAAGCGGTCGGCCTCCTCGGGCGTGGTGACGCCGGTGAGCACGAGGACCGTCTGGAGCCCGGCCTCGAGGCCCGAGACGACATCGGTGTCCATGCGGTCGCCGATCATCGCCGTGGTCTCCGAGTGCGCGTCGAGCGCATTGAGCGCCGAGCGCATCATGAACGGGTTGGGCTTGCCCACGAAGTAGGGCTCCACGCCGGTAGCGCGGCTGATGAGCGCGGCCACCGAGCCCGTCGCGGGCAGCGGTCCCTCGTTCGACGGGCCGGTCGCGTCGGGGTTGGTGGCGATGAAGCGCGCGCCGTTGACGATCAGCCGGATGGCCTGGGTGATGCGCCCGAAGCTGTAGATGCGCGTCTCGCCGAGCACGACGTAGTCGGGGTCGCGCTCGGTCAGCGTGTAGCCGGCCTCGTGCATCGCGGTCGTGAGGCCGGCCTCGCCGATGACGAAGGCCGAGCCGCCGGGGCGCTGGTCGTGCAGGAAGGCGGCGGTGGCCAGCGCCGAGGTGAAGATCGCCTCCTCGGGCACCTCCAGGCCGCTGGCGCGCAGGCGGGCCGCCAGGTCGCGCCGCGTGTAGATCGAGTTGTTGGTCAGGACGAGGAAGGGCAGCCCGAGCTCGGTCAGGCGAGCCAGGAAGCGGTCGGCCCCCGGGATCGCGTGCTCCTCGTGCACGAGCACGCCGTCCATGTCCATGAGCCAGGAGCGGATCGCGCGTCGCGGCACGCCCGGCAGACTAGCCGCGTCGAGCCGGCCCGGCCGGCTCGCTAGGCTCGCCTGCCGTGACCGGCACGGTCGACGTCCCAGCTCCCGCCCCGGTGCAGCGCGTCTCCACGCTCGAGCTGTTCTTCGACCTGGTCTTCGTCTTCACGGTCACCCAGCTGACCGCGGTGCTGACCCACGATCTCTCCTGGGCCTCGCTGGGCCGCGTCATGGTCATGCTCGCCCTCATCTGGTGGATGTACGGCGGCTACGCGTGGCTGACGAACTCGGTCTCGACGCGCGAGCTGCGCCAGCGGGCGATCCTCCTCGGGGGCATGGCGGGCTACCTCGTGCTCGCCCTGGCGGTGCCGGAGGCCTTCGACGGCAGCGGCCTGGCCTTCGGCGTGGGCTACTTCGTCGTCGTCGCCGTCCACGCCTCGCTGTTCGTCTGGACGGCCTCGGCGCAGTCCTCGCGGGCCTTCCTCGGGATCGCGCCGCACAACCTGTTCAACGCCACGCTCGTGCTCGTCGGCGGCGCGTTCGGCGGGACGATCGAGGCCGTCCTGTGGACCGCGGCGGCCGTCCTCGAGTGGTCGACGCCCTGGATCGCCAACCGCCAGCGCCAGAGCGAGTTCGTGATCGGGACGGCGCATTTCGTCGAGCGCCACGGGCTGGTCATCATCGTCGCCATCGGCGAGTCGGTGGTGGCGGTCGGGATCGGCGCCGCCGGGCATCCGGTCGACGCCGAGCTCATCGCGGCCGCCGTGCTCGGCCTGCTGCTCAGCACCGGCCTGTGGTGGGCCTACTTCGGGGCCGACGACGACGAGCAGGCCGAGCGGGCGCTGGCCGACGCCCCCGCCCCGCGCCGGCCGTGGATCGCGCTCGAGGGCTTCGGCGTGGCCCACTACTTCCTGCTGCTCGGGGTGGTGCTCACCGCCGCGGGCCTCAAGAAGGGCGTCGGCCACGCCTACGACCCGCTCGCCACTGCCGAGGCGCTCGTCCTCGGCGGCGGCGTGGCGCTCTTCCTCGCGGCCGACGTCGCCTTCCGCCGCGTGCTCGGCCTCGGGCGCTCGGTGCACCGCACCGTCGCGGCGCTGCTCGCGCTCGCGACCATCCCGCTGGGCAGCGAGGTCGCGGCCGTCGCCCAGCTGGCGGCGCTGGTCGCCCTGCTGGGGGTGGCGCTGGCCGGCGAGGGGACGGCGCGCCCGCGTGCCGGCGCTAGCGCTCAGGCACGAGCCACAGCACGCTGAGCGGCGGCAGCGTCAGCTCGGCCGAGAAGGGCTGGCCGCCCCACCCGGTCTCCTCGGCCACGATGCCGCCGAGGTTGCCGGTGTTGCTGCCGCCGTAGTAGGAGGAGTCGGTGTTGACGGCCTCGACCCAGCGCCCGGACTTCGGCAGGCCCAGGCGGTAGCCCTCGCGCGGCACCGGCGAGAGGTTGCAGACGACCGCCACCACGTCGCGCACCGGATCCTCGCCGGTGCGGGCGAAGGCGACGACGTTGTTGGCGGCGTCGTTGGGCTCCAGCCAGTAGAAGCCGCGGTCGGAGTCGTCGATCTCCCACATCGCCGGGCGCTCGCGATAGACGCGGTTGAGGTCGCGCACGAGCGACTGGATGCCGGCGTTCTCGGGGTTCTCGAGCAGGTGCCAGTCCAGCGAGCGCTCGTGGCTCCACTCCGACTCCTGGGCGAGCTCGCAGCCCATGAACAGGAGCTTCTTGCCGGGGTGCGCCCACATGTAGGCGTACAGCGCGCGCAGGTTGGCCAGCTTCTGCCAGCGGTCGCCCGGCATCTTGGCGTACATCGAGCCCTTGCCGTGGACGACCTCGTCGTGGCTGAGGGGCAGGATGAAGTTCTCGCTGAAGGCGTAGACGAGCGAGAAGGTCAGCTCGTGGTGGTGATAGCGGCGGTGGATCGGGTCCTGCTGGAAGTAGCCCAGCGTGTCGTGCATCCAGCCCATGTTCCACTTGAAGCCGAAGCCCAGGCCGCCGACGTACGTGGGGCGCGACACGCCAGGCCACGCGGTCGACTCCTCGGCGGCGGAGAGGATCCCCGGCTCGCGGCCGTAGGCCACGGTGTTGAGCTCCTTGAGGAAGGAGACGGCCTCGAGGTCCTCGCGCCCGCCGAACTCGTTGGGGACCCACTGGCCCTCCTTGCGCGAGTAGTCGAGGTAGAGCATCGAGGCCACGGCGTCGACCCGGATGCCGTCGGTGTGGTAGTCGCGCAGCCAGTACAGGGCGCTGGCCAGGAGGAAGTTGCGCACCTCCAGGCGGCCGAAGTTGAAGATCAGCGTGCCCCAGTCGGGGTGCGAGCCGCGGCGCGGGTCGGCGTGCTCGAACAGCGCGCTGCCGTCGAAGCGCGCGAGCGCCCACTCGTCGCGCGGGAAGTGCGCGGGGACCCAGTCGAGGATCACGCCGACGCCGCGCTCGTGCATGCGATCCACGAAGGCCCGGAACTGGTCGGGCGTGCCGAAGCGCGGGGTGGGCGCGAAGTACGAGGTGACCTGGTAGCCCCACGAGCCGCTGAAGGGATGGGCCATGACCGGCATGAGCTCGACGTGGGTGAAGCCCATGTCGGTCACGTAGGCGGCCAGCTCGTCGGCCAGCTCGAGGTAGGTCAGCGAGCGGTTGTCCTCCAGGGGGTTCAGCCGCCAGGAGCCGAGGTGGACCTCGTAGATCGACATCGGCTCGCGCAGCCGGTCGCCCTGGTGGCGCAGCGCCATCCAGCCGTCGTCGGTCCACTCGTAGCGCGTGCGGTTGACGACCGAGGCCGTCTTGGGCGGCAGCTCGGTCTCGAAGGCGAAGGGGTCGGCGCGCAGCAGGATGTCGCCGTCCTGGGCGCGCAGCTCGAACTTGTAGCGCGCCCCCTCGGGCACCCCGGGGATGAAGAGCTCCCAGATGCCCGACGCGCCGAGCGACCGCATCGGGTGCAGGCGCCCGTCCCAGGAGTTGAAGTCGCCGACCACCGAGACCGAGCGCGCCGACGGCGCCCACACCGCGAAGGCGACGCCGGTGGCGCCGTCGAGCTCGGTGACGTGCGCGCCGAGCTTCTCGTAGAGCTCCTCGTGGCGTCCCTCGCCGGCCAGGTACAGGTCGATCTCGCCCAGCGTCGGCGGGAAGGCGTAGGGGTCGCGCATCGTGTAGCTCTCCCCCGGCGCGTACTGCACCTCGAGCTCGTAGCGCAGCGGCAGCGTGGCCCCCGCGACTGCGCCCTCGAAGAGCCCCGCCGGGTGTCGCTGGGTCAACTGCACCGGCTCGCCGCCCTCGGGGCGGGCCGTGACCTTGGCCGCCGCCGGGCGGAAGGCGCGCACGACGACGCCGCCGTCGTGGGGGTGCGCCCCGAGCAGGCGGTGCGGATCGGCCAGGTCGCGCTGGACGATGGCCTCGATGTCGCTCTCGACGGTCACAGCGGCTCCTCGAGCAGGCGGACGATGCCGGCCACCGGGATGCCCACCCAGTCCGGCCGGTTGTTGAGCTCGTAGCGCAGCTCGTAGACCGCCTTCTCGAGCTCGAAGATCGACAGCATGGTGCGCGTCGCCGCCTCGCCGGGGGGCATCAGGGCGGGGTCGACGGCCTCGAGGTAGCCGGCCAGGAAGGACTCGCGGGCGCGTTCCTCCCAGCCCTCCGGGACCGGGCGATCGCGCTGCAGCGCGCTGGCCGAGGCGGCGTAGGCGAAGGAGCGCAGCATGCCCGCCACGTCGCGCAGCGGCGAGCGCTTGCGGCGGCGCTCGAGCAGCGGCCGCGCGGGCTCGCCCTCGAAGTCGAGGACGACCCACCCGTCGTCGCCCAGCATCGTCTGGCCGAGGTGCAGGTCGCCGTGGGTGCGGATGAGCCTGCCGCGCGCGCCGACGTGCGAGAGCAGCTGCAGGCGGTCGCGCACCTCGGCCGCGTGGCCGGCGATCGGGGCCACCGCCTCGGTCTCCGGGAGCTCGAGGAAGAGGCGCTCGATCTCCTCGTCGATCGTCGCGGTCAGCAGCGCCAGCGACTCATCGGAGGGCTCCTCGGGGGCGAAGGCGGGATCGGTGGGATCGGAGGCCAGGACCGTGTGCATGCGCCCGATGACCGCGCCGAGGTCGCGCAGGCGCGTGACGAAGCGCTCGGGGTCCTCGTCGAGCTCGTCGAGGGCCAGTTCCCAGCCGTCGCGGGCGTTGGGCACGAAGCGCTGCACGACGCCGAAGGTGGCGTCCATGAGCTCGCCCTCGTACTGATACCAGCCGCCGAGCTCGGCGATGTGCGCGAAGCCGCGCTCGGAGAGGAAGCGCAGCATCTCGAGCTCCGGGTTGTCGCCCGCCTCGACGCGCCGGAAGGCCTTGAGCACGAGCTCGTCGTCGAAGACGATCGAGGTGTTGGACTGCTCGGCGCCCATCGGGCGCACGGTCGCGCCGGACCGCGGCGGCTCGACGCCCTCGAGCCAGTGGAACTCGACGCGGGCGTGCTCGCCGTGCACCTCCGCGCCCTCGCGCAGCAGGCCGCCGAGCAGCTCGCAGGCGCGCGGGTCGGCGAACGCGTCGTAGACGGTCACGCCGCGAACGTCGCCGATGACCGAGTCCCCGCCGCCGTTGGTGCCGACGCCCAGCAGCAGCTGGTAGACGTCGTGCGTGCCGCCCGGATAGCGCGCCTCGACCAGCGCCGAGGACAGCGCGGGCGGGCCGTCGTGCACCCCCACCACGTCGAGCACGTGGATCGAGGCCACGTCACGCGCCTTGGAGCCGAACCAGCGACGGTCGAGCAGCCACTCGGCGAGCTTCTCCTCGTCGAGCGCGGCCAGGTCAACGCTTGCCATCGGTCAGCTCCATGTCGGCGTCGGGGTCCTCCTTGAGCAGGAACCAGAACCAGCCCCGCGGGGCGAGCGTCAGCAGGTAGGGCAGCTCGCCGATGCGCGGGAACCGCGTGCGCCCGAGCATCTCCTCCGGCCAGCGTCCTTCGTAGGCTGACAGATCGAGCTCCACGGCCTGGGCCGACCGGGCCACGTTGTGCACGCAGAGCACGACGTCGTCCTCGTAGGCGCGGACGTGGGCGAAGATCTTCGGGTTGGACGGCTCGAGGGGGATGTACTCGCCCAGGCCGAAGACGGGATGGTCCTTGCGCAGGGCGATGAAGCGCTTGAGCCAGCGCAGCAGCGAGGTGGGCGTGCGCAGCTGGGCCTCGACGTTGACCGCCTGGTAGCCGTAGACGGGGTCCATCAGCGGCGGCGCGTAGAGCTGGGCGAAGTCGGCGCGCGAGAACCCCGCGTTGCGGTCGCCCGTCCACTGCATCGGCGTGCGCACGCCGTCGCGGTCGCCGAGGTAGACGTTGTCGCCCATCGCGATCTCGTCGCCGTAGTAGAGCACCGGCGAGCCCGGCAGCGAGAAGAGGATGGCGTGCATGAGCTCCATCTCGTCGCGCCCGTTGTCCAGCAGGGGCGCCAGCCGCCGGCGGATCCCGACGTTGATCTTCATCCGCGGGTCCTTGGCGTACTCGGCGTACATGTAGTCGCGCTCCTCGTCGGTGACCATCTCGAGGGTCAGCTCGTCGTGGTTGCGCAGGAACAGGCCCCACTGGCAGTTGTCGGGGATGGCCGGGGTGCGCTCGAGGATCTCGTACATCGGCGTGGCCTCCTCGCGCCTGGCCGCCATGAACATGCGGGGCATCACGGGGAAGTGGAAGGCCATGTGGCACTCGTCGCCGTCGCCGAAGTACTCGACGACGTCCTCGGGCCATTGGTTGGCCTCGGCCAGCAGCACGCGGTCGGGGTACTCGGCGTCCACCGTCGCGCGCACGCGCTTGAGGAACTCGTGGGTCTCGGGCAGGTTCTCGCCGTTGGTGCCCTCGCGCTCGTAGAGATAGGGCACGGCGTCCAGGCGGAAGCCGTCGAGGCCGAGGTCCAGCCAGAAGCGCAGGACGTCGAGCATCCCCTCCTGGACGGCGGGGTTGTCGAAGTTGAGGTCGGGCTGGTGGGAGAAGAACCGGTGCCAGTAGTAGGCGCCCGCGACGTCGTCCCACGACCAGTTCGACGTCTCGGTGTCGGTGAAGATGATCCGCGCTTCCTCGTACTTGTGCGGGTTGTCCGACCACACGTACCAGTCGCGCTCGGCCGAGCCGGCCGGGGCCTCGCGGGCGCGCTGGAACCACGCGTGGTCCGAGGACGTGTGGTTCATGACGAGGTCGGCGATGACCCGCAGGCCGCGCTCGTGGGCGGCCTCGATGAAGGCCCGGACGTCCTCGATCGTGCCGTAGTCGGGATGGACCTCGTAGTAGTCGGCGATGTCGTAGCCGCCGTCGCGCAGCGGGCTGGCGTACATCGGCAGCAGCCAGATGACGTCGATGCCCAGCCACTGCAGGTAGTCGAGCTTCTCGGTCAGGCCGCGGAAGTCCCCGGAGCCATCGGAGTTGCCGTCGAAGAACCCGCGCAGGTGGATCTCGTAGAAGACGGCCTTCTTGAACCAGATGGGATCGGCCTCGAACCAATGGCCCGAGGACGTGGGGGGCGGTGGCGGCGTCATGTGGTGCTCACCCGCAGGACGTGGCCGGCGCGCTCGCCGGGATCCAGGCGCACGTAGTTGCCCCCCACGCGCCAATGGTAGGTCTCGCCGTCGAGCAGGTCCTCGGCGGCGAAGGCGGGCGGCACGCCGAGGTCATAGGGGATCTGGACGAGGCCCTCCTGCGCGTGGTGGGGATCGAGGTTCACCACGCAGATGATGGTGTTCGTCCCCTCGCGCTTGGCGTAGGCGATGATCGCGTCGTTGGCGGCGTCCAGGAAGCCGATGTTCTCCAGGCGCTGCAGCGCGGGGTTCTCGCGGCGGATGAAGTTCAGGCGCTGGATCATGGCCAGCAGCGGCCCGTCGAGGGCGCGCTGCTTGATCTCGTACTTCTCGTTGTCCAGGAACTCCTCGCTGCCCGGGCGCTGGACGTGCTCGTAGTGCTCGTAGCCGGAGTACACGCCGTAGCTGGGGCTCAGCGTCGCGCCGAGGATGAGGCGGACGGGGAAGGCCGGCGGCCCGCCCTCGGCCAGGTAGTCGGTGAGGATGTCCGGCGTGGTGAGAAAGAAGTTGGGCCGGAAGTACTCGCGCTCGGGCCCGTGGGCGAGCTCGTTGAGGTACTCCACGAGCTCCCAGCGGTAGTTCTTCCACGTGAAGTACGTGTAGCTCTGCGTGAAGCCGATCTTGGCCAGCTCGCGCATGACCGAGCGCCGGGTGAAGGCCTCGGCCAGGAAGATCACGTCGGGGTCGGTCGCCCGGATCTCCTTGATGAGCCACTCCCAGAAGGCGAACGGCTTGGTGTGCGGGTTGTCGACGCGGAAGACCTTCACGCCGCGGTCGACCCAGTGGCGCACCACGTCGAGCAGCGCATCCCATAGGTTGCGCCAGTCCTCCGAGCCGAAGTTGACGTTGTAGATGTCCTGGTACTTCTTGGGCGGGTTCTCGGCGTACTTGAGCGTGCCGTCGGGGCGGCGGAAGAACCACTCGGGGTGCTCCTTGAGCCACGGGTGGTCGGGCGAGCAGTTGATCGCGAGGTCCAGCGCGATGTCGAGGCCGTGCTCGTTGGCCGCCGCGACGAGCGCGCGGAAGTCCTCATCGGTGCCGAGCTCGGGATGGATCGCGTCGTGGCCCCCGGTCTCGTCACCGATGGCGTACGGGCTGCCGGGATCGCCGGGCTCGGGCGTCAGGGTGTTGTTGGCGCCCTTGCGGTTCGTGTGGCCGATCGGGTGGATCGGCGGCATGTAGAGGATGTCGAAGCCGAGCGCGGCGAGGCTCGGGACCTGCTCCTGGACGCCGTTGAAACCACCCCACGAGCGCGGGAAGAGCTCGTACCAGGATCCGAAGCGCGCCAGCGTGCGGTCGACGTCGATCTCGAGCGGCTCGGGCAGCTCGGTGGCCTCGCTGCGCTCCTGGACCGATTCCACGACCGCGAGCAGCGCGGGGTCGAGCGCCGCGTGCGGGTCGGTGGCGATCGCCTCGGCGGCCGCGGTCAGCGTGCGCTTGGCCTCGCCCTTGGCGCGGTCGGCGGTGGCGCGCAGCAGGACCACCCCCTCGCTCAGCTCGCCGCTGAGATCGGGCTGGCCGAACTCGACCTTGCGGGCCAGCTCGTCGCGCCAGCCCGCGAAGAGGTCGACCCACGCCTGGATGTTCCACTGGGTGCGCCCGGGCTTCTGCACCGTGAAGGCGCCCTCCCAGCGCACCCCGTTGTGATGGGCGTCGACCGCGACCAGCGGCGACTCCCGCCAGCGCCGCTCTCCGGGCTCGCGCCAGCGCACGACGGCGCGCAGCACCTCGTGGCCATCGCGGAAGATGTCCGCCGAGACCTGCACCGTGTCGGCCACGGTGCGCTTGACTGGCCATCGACCGCAGTCGACGGTCGGCGACGGTAGGGCGATCCGGATGCGGCTAGGCGATTTGGCCTTGGCGCGAGCGGGCACGAACACCCCTCTTTCCCACATGCGACTTCCACGAACCAGCGGCGTGCAACTGCATCTGACCTCGCTTCCGGGCGGGAGGCTTGGCGCGCCCGCGCTGCAGTTCGTCGACTGGCTGGCCGCGGCGGGACAGTCGTGGTGGCAGGTGCTGCCGCTCGGGCCGCCCAGCCGCGAGGGCTCTCCTTACAAGGCGTCGTCGGCCTTCGCCGCGTGGCGCGGCCTTCTGGCCGAGCCCGACGCGCCGGTGTCGGAGGCCGAGCGCGCCGAGTTCCGCGAGCGCCATGCCTTCTGGGTCGACGACTGGGCCGCCGTCGCCGGCGGCACCCGGGCCATCAACGACCAGGTCCGCTTCGACCGCGAGTGGTCTGCACTGCGCATGTATGCCCGCGAGCGCGGCGTGCGCCTCATCGGCGACGTGCCCATCTACGTCGCGCCGGGCAGCGCCGACCACGTGCGCCACCCCGAGCTCTTCCGCGACGACGTCGTGGCGGGCGTCCCGCCCGACGCCTTCACCGCCAAGGGCCAGCTCTGGGGCAACCCGATCTACGACTGGGGCGCGCTGCGCAACCGGCGCTACCGCTGGTGGGTCGAGCGCCTGCGCCGGACCTTCCAGCACTTCGACCTCGCTCGCATCGACCACTTCCGCGCCTTCTGCGCCTACTGGGCGGTGCCCGCCGGTGCCCGCGACGCCTCGGGCGGCCACTGGGCGCGGGGCCCGGGGCGCGCGGTGTTCGACGCGGCGCAGGCGCAGCTGGGCCCGCTGCCCGTCATCGCCGAGGACCTCGGCGTCATCACGCCCGCGGTCACGCGCCTGCGCGAGTCGCTCGGCCTGCCGGGCATGGTCGTCCTGCAGTTCGGCTTCAACGCGCACGAGCGCGAGAGCGTCCACCACCCGGCGCGCTACCGCGCCGGCTCGGTCCTCTACACGGGCACCCACGACAACGACACCCTGCGCGGCTGGTACGAGTCGCTGCCGCCGCAGTCGATCGAGCTCGTCCGCGCGGAGGGCGTGCGCGGGCGCGAGCCGTGGTGGGACCTGATGGAGCTGGCGCTCTCCTCCAAGCCGCGGCTCTGCATGCTGCAGGCCCAGGACGTGCTCGGGCTGGGATCCGAGGCGCGGATGAACTTCCCCGGGGTGGCCGGGGGGCAGTGGCGGTGGCGGGTGGGCGAGGGCGCTTTGACGCCTGCGTTGGCGCGGCGGCTGCGCCGTTTGACAGTGGCCGCCGGCCGTCTGCCGTAGGCGTTTGCGGCGCTGCGCGGCGTGAACAGCATCACCGAGGGAGTGAGGGCGCCGCTGCGGTTCCGCCGCCGGCGGTCTTCCTCCAGCGCGAAGCGCAAGCGTGGTCGATTGTGTGCCCAGGAGCCCCACAATCGACCACCGTGCGTCGGCGGACGGCCGCGAGCGGGTGGCGCAGCCGCAGCGGCCTCACTCCCTCGATGCCTGGCCGCGCGGCGCCGCAAGCGCGGGCGGACGAGGCCGCGCGGCGCCACAAGCGCGAAGAGCAGACGACGTGCGAGCATCCCCGCCGTGACGCCGCCCGCCCGCTCCGCCTCCTCCCGCTCGGACCAGCTCGCCGACCTCATCCCGAGGGCCACCTCCCTCATCGAGGCGTGGGAGGCGAGGTTCGGGCCCTACGACGCGCACCCGGCGACCGAGCCGGACCCGCAGCGCCTGCAGGCCGCGTGGGAGGCCTTCGGCGAGCGGATGGGCGACCACTATCCCTTCTTCCACCCGCGCTACGCCGGGCAGATGCTCAAGCCGCCGCACCCCGTGGCCGTCGCCGGCTACCTGGCGGCGATGCTGATCAACCCCAACAACCACGCCCTCGACGGCGGCCCCGGGACGAGCGGCCTCGAGGTCGAGGTGGTCGACCAGCTGCGCGTCATGTTCGGCCTGCCCGCGCCCGGCCTGGGCCACCTCACCTCGAGCGGGACGATCGCCAACCTCGAGGCCCTGTGGGTGGCGCGCGAGATCCATCCGGACAAGCGCATCGTGCACAGCTCCGCCGCCCACTACACCCACGCGCGCATGTGCGAGCTGCTGCGCATCACCGGCACGGCGGTCGCCCCCGACGCGCACGGCCGGCTCGACCTCGACGCCGTGGAGGCCGAGTGCGCGAAGGGCGACGTCGGGACGGTCGTGCTGACCACCGGCTCGACCGGCCTGGGCGCCATCGACCGCGTCCACGAGGCGCTCGCCCTGCGCGAGCGCCACGGCGTGCGCCTGCACGTCGACGGCGCCTACGGCGGCTTCTTCACGCTCCTGGCGCGCGGCGACGACCCGCTCGTCGAGGCCGCCCCGTACGCGGCGATCGCGCAGTGCGACTCGGTCGTCGTCGATCCGCACAAGCACGGCCTTCAGCCCTACGGCTGCGGCGCGATCGTCTTCGCCGACCCGTCGGTCGCGCGCGTCTATCGCCACGACTCGCCGTTCACGTACTTCACCGAGGCCGAGCTGCACCTGGGCGAGATCAGCCTCGAGTGCTCGCGCGCCGGCGCGGCGGCCGCCGCGCTGTGGCTGACGCTCCAGGCGCTGCCGCTCGAGCGCGACGACGGCCTGGGCGCCGTGCTCGCCGCCGGGCGCCGCGCGGCCCTCGACTGGGCGCGACGGCTGAAGAGCTCCGACGTGCTCGCGCTGCACGTCGAGCCCGAGCTCGACATCGTCACCTACCTGCCGCGCGCGGGCTCGCTGTCGGCGCTGGACGCCGCCTGCGGCGCCGTGCTCAACGCCGGCATGGAGGACCCCGACGACCCGGTCTTCCTGAGCACGCTTCACCTCGGCCGCGACGCGCTCGTCGCGCGCCATCCCGACCTCGAGGCCGACGCCGACGGCGCGCGCGTGCTGCGCAGCGTGCTCATGAAGCCCGAGCACGAGGACGCGGTGGCCTGGCTGCACGAGCGCGTCGAGGCCCTGGCGCGCGCCGCCCTGGCATGACGGGGCGCGGCCTCGTCGCACTCGGCGACTCGATCACCAACGGCCATGGCGAGCCGGCCCTCGGCGTCACGATGCAGTCGTGGGCGCAGTGGCTGGCCGAGGCCCTCGGGCTTCCGTTCACCAAGCTCGCGCGCGACGGGGCGCAGGCGAGCGACGTCCTGGCCGAGCAGGTGCCGCGCCTGCGGGGCCCGTACGACGTCGGCTGCCTGTACGTCGGCGTCAACGACACCCGCTCGAGCGACTGGGACGCCGAGGGCTACGGGGCGGCCCTGCGCGCGACGGCCTGCGCCCTGGCGGCGTGCAGCGAGCGGCTGCTGCTGTGCACCATCCCCGCGGACCTCGGACGCCCGCGGGCCGCGCCCAAGCCGGAGGCCGCGAGCGCGCTCGTTCGGGCGGTGGCCGCCGAGCAGGACGCCGCGCTGGTCGCGCTCGACGACCTCGCCGGCCCACCCTGGCTGCTGCCCGACGCGGTCCACCCCACCGCGCGCGGGCAGCTCGAGATCGCCGATCGCGCGGCCCGCGCCCTGGGCGCCGCCACGCTCCCGTCCTCGCTCGTCGAGGTCCATGAGTCCCGCCGCGCCCGCGCCCGCTTCGCCGCCCGCTGGGGCGTGCTGCTCGCCCGCGACGTCCGCCGCCGCGCCGTCGAGCGCGTCCGCGCGGCCTAGCCTCGCGCCAGCACCAGGCGGAACTCGAGCAACCCGTGATCGCTCACCGTGACGAGGCCGGCCACGCTCGGCGGCTCGATGGCGAAGGTCGCGAAGCGGATGGGCGCGCTGCCGACCAGCTCCAGGCGGCCGCCGGCCAGCCGCTGTCCGCGGACGCTGACGGCGATCGCGGCCCGGCGGCCGTGCAGCGTCAGCGTGCCCTTGGCCCGGCGCGGCCCGGCGCCGAGCGCGACGGGGCCCGCCAGGGTGAAGCGCGCGGACGGGTAGCGGTCGGTCTCGATGGCGCGCGTGCGCAGGCTGTCGTCGCGGCGCGCCTGATCGGAGTGCACGGTGGTCATGTCCGCGCGCAGGTCCGCGGCCTCGACGCGGTCGCCGTCGACGGTCACCGACCCGGTGACCGCGCTCGTGCGCCCGACCGCCGTGCGCACGCCGACGCCGAGGTAGCGCTCGTCGACGCGATAGCCGACGAAGCTGCCCGCCGGCGCCACCGGATGCCAGCGCCCCGCGCCCGCCGGGGCGCCCCCCGGCTGGGCCGGCGTGCCCTGCAGGCGCGGCGGCGGCGGCGCGTCGTCGCCGGTGAGCGCCAGCACGGCGTAGCCACCGGCGACGAGCACGACCGCGACACCCACCACGGCCAGCACGACGATGCGCGCCCGGCGGCCCATCACTCGTAGAGCGTGAAGACCGCCAGGATCACGTAGATGGCCACGAGCGCCCAGCCCTCGAACTCGACGGCCTCGCCGTCGCCGGTGATCTGCCACATGGAAAGGGCGGTGAGCAGCAGCGCCGCGATGAGCACCGGCGAGAGCGCGAAGGTCAGCTGGTGGGTGAACAGCAGCGAGATGAGCACGAGGGCCGGGTACAGGAAGGCCGCCACCTGCGCGACCGAGTTCTTGACCACCGAGATGGCCAGGTCGGCTTGGCCCTTGCGGGCGAGCACGAGCCCCGCCACGTTCTCGACCGCGTTGCCCGCGATGGCGACGACCACGAGCCCGGCGAACGCCTCGGAGACGCCGAGCTGGTCGATCGTCGGGCGCAGAGCGGCGATGAACCAGTCCGAGACGAAGGCGGCGCCCACGCCCCCGGCCGCCAGCAGCGCGATCGAGACCGGCAGCGCGATGCGCGGGGCGCTGCCGTGCTCCTGCGCACGGGGCGCCTCACCGCGCACGTAGGGCACCACCCACGACAGGTAGACGGCCAGCAGCGCGACGGCGGCGACGGTGGAGATCGCGCGCTCGTGCTGCGCGGCCGGCTCGTGCGTCTCGTGGGCCACCCCGACGATGACGATGATGAAGCTCGCCACCAGCAGCAGCGTCGCGGTGTCGTTGGGCAGCCGCGGGCCGAAGCGCATGACGCCATCGGAGGCCTGTCGGGCGCCCAGGACGATGACCATGCCCAGCACGAGCAGCGCATTGGCGAACAGCGAGCCGATGATCGAGGTCTGGGCGACCACGACCTCCCCGGCGCGCAGCGCGAAGATGACGACGAAGAGCTCGGGCAGGTTGCCCAGCGTCGACTGCAGCACGCCGGTCGCGCCCGCGCCGAAGCGCTCGCCCACCTGCTCGGTGGCCAGCGACACGAGGTGGGCCAGGCCGGCGAGCGCCACCGTGGCGATCGCGAAGGCCAGCAGCGCCGCCCAGCCGGCGTAGTGCGCGACGCCCGCCAGGACGGTGGCCGCGAGGATCCCGGCGATGACCTGCGCTTCGCGGCGGCTCAGCCCTCCCATGGCGGCAGCGAGGATACGCAGGCCCCGCACTACGCTGCGCGACGATGCTCCGCCTCGCCCTGGCCCGCCTGCGCAATCGTGGCCGCCTCATGGTCAGCGGGCGCCCGCGGCTGGGACGCGCCGTGCGCTTCGACCTCGGTCCCGGCGCGGTCCTCTCGCTGGGCGACGGCGCTCGCCTCGGCGACGGCTGCCGCTTTCACCTCGGCGCCGGCGCCGCGGTCGTCATCGGCGACGGCGCGCGGCTGGGCGAGCGGTGCGTCGTCGCAGCGCACGAGCGCATCGAGATCGGTCCCGCCGCGCGGCTGGGGGACGAGGTCGTCCTCATCGACTTCGACCACGACGTCAGCGACGTCGAGCGTCCGGTGCGCGAGCAGCCGCTGCTCACGGCACCGGTGGTCATCGGCCCGCGCGCCGTCGTCGGTGCCGCAGCCGGCGTGCTGCGCGGCGTCACCGTGGGTGAGGGCGCGCGCGTGGGCGTGCGCTCGGTCGTGACCGATGACGTGCCGCCCGGCGCGCGAGCCGAGGGCACGCCGGCGCGCGTTCAGGCGCCGGCGCGCTGACGCCCCGGGGGCTCAGGCCGCCCAGGGCGGGACGAACGAGCCCTCGCCCTCGACCACCGCCTGGCCGCCGGCCGCCATGCAGCAGACGGCTTCGAAGGGCTCCGGGCCTTCGTTGCGGATGCTGAAGCGCCGCTCGGGCGCGACGACCAGGCAGTCGCCGGCCGTGAGCTCCTCGGTCTCGCCATCGAGCGCCACGCGCGCGCTGCCCCGCAGGGCGACGAAGGCCTCGTCGCTGGTGAGCCTGTGCTCGGGGCTGGCCGCGCCTGGCGCCAGCCGCACGCGCCAGGCGCTCACGGTCCCGCACCCGCGGCTGGGCGAGGCCAGGCCGGTGACCTCGACGCCGTCGTGTCCGAAGCGCGGCGCATCCTGCGCTCGGATGATCGTCATGGTTGTGGCTCCTCTCGATTCGATTCGGCAACTATAGTTGACAATCTGCCATGATTGACGAACCGGATCTGGCCATCATCCTCGTGGCCGCCAACCGCTGCCTGAGCGATCGCCTCACCACCGCCGTGCGCCAGACGGGAGCGCGCGACGCGCGCACCGCCTTCGGCTTCGTCATCCGCGCCGTCGACGCCGAGGAGCCGACCGTGACGCGGCTGGCCGAGCTGCTCGGCGTCAGCCGCCAGGCGGCGAGCAAGCTGGCCGACGAGATGGTCCAGCGCGGATACCTGCTGCGCGCGTCCGACCGCGACGATCGCCGGCGCACGCGCCTGCGCCTCAGCGCCAAGGGACGGCGCGTGCGCGAGCGCGCAGCAGCGGAGTCGGCCGCCATCGAGGCCGAGCTGCGGGCCGAGGTCGGCGACCGCGCCGTCGACGGCCTGCGCCGCGCGCTGCTGGCCTTCATCGAGCGCGAGGGCGCCCTCGACGAGGTCGAGGCCCTGCGCTCGCGCGTGACCCTCTAGATCCCCTCCATCGCCGGCGGGCGCACCCGCGCGACCATCACGAGGCCCGCGAGGATGGCCGCCACGCCGACGAGCTGCAGATCCGACGGCGCCTCGGCGAAGAGCAGCGCGCCCAGGACCACCGACCCGACGGGCTGGATGGTCAGCAGCAGCGACGTCATCGCCGCGGGCAGGCGCGGGAGCGAGGCCGAGATGAGCAGCCAGCCGAGCACCTGCGAGCTGAGCGCCAGGAGCACGAGCCACACGTGGGCCGGCCAGGACGGGACGAGGTCGGCGTCGCCGATCACGGCTCCGGCCACCACCGACACGACCGCGGCGACGAAGGTGGCGTCGAACAGCGGCCCGGCGACGCGCTGCTGCTCGCCGCTGCCGGCGCGCAGGACGAGGATGAACCCCGTGTAGGCCAGCCCGGTCGCCAGTCCGTAGAGGACGCCCTGCGTCGGGTCGGCGCCGTAGGCGCCGTGCTCGACGACGCCCGAGACGAGCACGACGCCGATGAGCACCAGGGGCAGCGTGGCCAGCATGCGCGCGGCCGGGCGCTCGCCCAGCACCAGCCACGCCACGAGCCCGACGAACGCGACCTGGAGGTTGCCCAGCACGGTCGCGAGGCCGGCCCCCACGTCCACGATCGCGTGGTGCCAGCAGATGAGATCGGCCGAGAAGAAGACGCCCGCCAGCGCGGCCAGGGCGCGGTCGCGCCCGCTGCGCGAGCCCAGCCGTCCGTCCTCCCACCACGCCAGCGCGCCCAGGAGGGGCAGAGCGTAGGCACAGCGGAAGATGGCCGCCGTCGACGGCGACACGGCCGCCTGCTTGACCAGGATGGCGGAGAAGGCGATCGTCAGCGCGCCCGCGATCGCCATCGCCCGCGGGCGCGCGGCGAGGGCCGTGACGACGGCGGGGATCGCGGGGCCGGTCCTCGGGGCCAACCGGCTCAGGGCACGAGCGGCAGGCGCCGCGGCGCGAACGTCCTCGGCCACAGCGAGCCGCCCTCGCGCAGCGTCGCCGCCGCGGCGCTGTGCTTCGGCCGGAAGCGCACCGAACGCCCGCCGAGCGTGCCGCTCACCGTGCCGCGACTGGTGATCTTCAGGGTGCCGTGCGCCGTCCCGCTCACGTGCACCGTGCCCGAGATCGATCCCTGGTTGGAGGAGAGCGAGCCGCTGACGCGCAGGCCGGGCACGAAGGCGTAGCCGCGCAGGCGCAGGCGGCCCTCGAAGCTCGCCTGAGCCGAGAAGCTCCCTCCGCGCAGGCCGCCGCCGCGAACCTCGAGGCCCGCGAACAGCGCCTGCAGCGCAGCCAGGCGCGCGTCGGTCACGGTGTCGAGCACCGCGAACAGCGCGCGCCCGCGGCTGCCGCCGACGCCGGGCGCCGAGCGGAAGTCCTTCAGCGAGCCTGGCGGCAGCGGGGTCGGGGCGACGCCGTTGTCGCGGTTCAGGCACGGGTGGCCGACCGCGACGTCCTCGATGAAGCGCGCGAGTGCCTGCGCCGTGCAGCCGGTGATGTCGCTGTCGAGGGCGTCGTGCCCGGAGCCCTTGAGGGCCACGATGGTCGAGTGCGGAAGCTCCCTGGCGGTGGCGCGCGCGTTCTCGAGCGGCGTGCGCGTGTCCAGCCGGCCGCCCAGCAGGAGCGCCGGGACGTCGGGCAGCGGCCCGGTGAACGGCAGCCGGATCGGGTCGTCCGGCCAGGCCAGGCAGTCGTCGACGTAGCTCGTGCGCAGGACGGTCTGGGCGTCGAAGGGGTCGTAGTCGGTCGGCGGGATCGCGGCCAGCGCCTGCTGGGCGATGGCCGCCCGGTCGGGCACCGACGCCGCGCGTGGGAAGGGCAGCAGCACGTCGGCGCAGCCGGTCGCGGCGTTGAGGCCGACCGAGAGGTCCTCCTGGCGCGTCGCACCCCCCTGGCCCATGCGTCTCAGGCGCATGAGCGGCGTGGTGTCGCCCCGCCGCGCGGCGCTGATGGCGGCCGGCAGCGCGGCCTGCAGGAACGGGTTCAGGTCGCCCGCGATGAGCAGGAACGCCAGCTCGTCGGGCGTCGAGTACTGCGTGGTGCGCCTGCGGCCGTCGGTCCCGTAGTAGCTGCCGCGCAGCGGGCCGCCGGCGTTGATCCGCCGCACGAGCGCGCCCACGTCGGCCACCGGATCCTTCGTCGCGTTGCGACAGGCGCCGTGGGCGCACTGCTCCGCCAGCACCCGCGGCATGTTGCGGTAGGTGTCGAGCAGGAAGGCGTCGGGGCCGTCGGGGCCGACGATCGAGTCGAGGATCAGCCGGTCGACGTGCTCGGGGAAGGCGCGCGCGTACTGCAGGGCCACGTTGGTGCCGTAGGAGATGCCCATGAGCGCGATCTTGTCGGCGCCCAGCGCCTGGCGCAGCGCATCGATGTCGAGCACCGTGTCGGCCGTCGTGTAGAAGGCGCGCCGCGGCCCGATGCGGTTGGCGCAGTTGGCCATCGCCTGGGGCGTGTAGGCGTCCAGCGAGCGCAGCCGCTGCAGGTTGGGGCAGCTCAGGACGCCCGACTTGCCCGTGCCGCGCTGGTCGAGCACCGCCAGGCGGTAGCGCCGCAGCGCCGGGTCGAGCGAGATCGCGAACGACGAGGCCGAGGAGACGGCCGACTGCCCCGGCCCGCCCGACAGCGCGATGAGGACCTTCTTCGGCCCCTCGCGCTGGATCGCGTAGTGCAGGGCGACGGTGCCCGGCGTGGCTCCCGTGCGGTCGAGCGGCACGTCGAGCGTGGCGCAGCCGAACTCGTCCTGGCCGCTGCAGGCCGACAGCGTCGGCGCCGCCGTGGCGGCGGCCGGTGCGAGGGCCGCGAACGCGACGACGATCAGGGCGGCGAGAGGAGCGGAGCGCAAGCACGGGCCACGGTACACGCATCGACGGAAGGTCGAACCCGCTCTGGACTTCTTGATCTGGAAATAAGCCGGTTCCGCAATACTCTGCGAGGACTCATGGGAAGCGGGGAGAGGACGACTTTCGGCCGGCGCCGGGTGGCGGAGCAATCCGCTCTGGCCCGCGAGTGGCGCCGGCTCGGGCGGGCCGCGACCTTCGTCGCCATCCTGACCAGCCCGGCGACGTTCGCATGGCTCTACGGGACCAACGACTGGCCGCTGCCGTGGGCCCTGCTGGGCACCTTCGCGCTCATCATCTCCTTCCGCGGCTTCGTGGACGTCCTCGCCCACAAGCTCATCCCGCGCGCGAGCCTGTACGGCGCCGGGCACGAGCTGATGGAGGACGACATCGTCGCCCAGCGGCGCGTCTGGTACTGGCGCCGGAAGTTCCGCACGCTGTTCTGGCTCGTCCTCATCGTCGGCGGATCGCTCGCGCTTCTGTACGGCCTGGGCGGCACGCCGAGCGACGTCATCAACGCCATCCCGCAGATGGCGATCTACTTCCTGAGCTTCGGCCTGCAGCTGCCGCTGTTCTTCTTCATGAACATCATCATCCTGTTCGGGCCGATGCTCTTCTTCGGCCTGCGGCAGATGAAGGGCTACGAGCCGGGCGACGCGGACTGGGGGGTCAAGCTCGAGGACGTCCGCGGGCAGGCCGAGCCGAAGGCCGAGGTGACGAAGGTCATCGAGCTGTGGTCGGCGGGCGAGGAGTTCCGCAAGGCCGGCGGCAAGCCCGAGCGCGGGCTGCTCTTCATCGGCGCGCCGGGCACGGGCAAGACCATGCTCTCCAAGGGCATCGCGACGTCGTTCAACTCGCCGATCGTGACCATGCCGGGCTCGGGCTTCGCGCAGACGTTCATCGGCATGGACGTCGTCATCGTCATGGCCCTCATCCGCAAGGCGCGCAAGCTCGCCCGCAAGTGGGGCAACACGTGCATGATCTTCATCGACGAGATCGACGCGGTCGGCATGCGCCGCCAGGCGCTGCAGGGCGGCAACTACGGCTTCCGGCCGACGACGAGCGGCTTCGAGGAGCAGCCGATGTACGGTCCGTGGGGCTCGCTGACCCCGACGGGCGACCTCATCCTCGAGAACCGCCAGTGGCGCGACCGGATGTTCACGTCGCGCGCCGAGCCGTCCGCAGCGGCCGCGGGAGGACCGCTGGGCGCCGTGCGCGACCGCATCCAGGGCGTGATGTTCCCGGGCATGGGCGGGATGGGCGGCGGGCTGGCGCTCAACCAGCTGCTGGTCCAGATGGACGGCGTCGACGAGCCGCCGATGCTGCGCAAGTTCTTCACCAACCGCCTCAACACGTTCCTCGACGCGACCTACGTGATCCCGCGCCGGATCCGCAGGCTGCGGCTGCGCGTCAAGCCCCCCAAGCCGCGCCCCGAGCAGGTCTACTTCATCGGCGCCACCAACGTGCCCCTCGACGCGCTCGACCCGGCGCTCATCCGCCCCGGGCGCATGGGCCGCCACATCTGGTTCCGCACTCCCACGAAGGACGACCGCAAGGACATCTTCGACCTCTACCTGGACCGCGTCAGCCACGACGACGACCTCGACAGCGACGAGCGTCGCGACGAGTTGGCGCGGATGACGAACGGGTACTCCCCGGCCATGATCGAGCAGGTGTGCTCGATGGCGCTGACCTACGCGCACTCCGAGGCGCGCGAGCGCTTCGACCGCAAGGACATCGTCGAGGCGATGACCACGATCGAGTCGGGCACGGCGGTCGGGGTCAACTACATCGAGGACGAGAGCCGCGCGGTCGCCATCCATGAGGCGGGCCACGCCGTGGCCAGCCACGTGTACATGAACGACGTCCTCTCCACGCGGCTGTCGATCCGCATGCGCGGCGGCTCGCTGGGACACCACCAGGCCATCCAGAAGGAGGAGCGCTTCTCGAGCTGGCGCCACGAGGACGTCGGCCAGCTCGTGTGGACGCTCGGGGCCATGGCCGCCGAGCACGTCTTCTACGGCGAGAACTCGAACGGCGTGGGCGGCGACATCCAGAGCGCCACCTGGATCGCCTCGCGGATGGTGGGCATGAGCGGCATGGGCCCGGAGCCGCTGGACCTGCGCGGGCGCGTGGCCAAGGAGCGCCTGCCCGAGGTCGAGAAGGAGCTCATGGAGCGCTTCGAGCGCATCGGGCTGCGGATCATGAACCGAGCGCGGCTGGGCGGCGCGATGGACTCCGATCCGATCGGCTCGGTCCTCGGCGACCCGACCAAGCGCAGCGCCGCGGCGCAGATCCTCGGCCAGGCCTACCTGACCGCGGTGTGCTGCATCCGCGCCAACCGCGAGGCCGTGGCCGCCGTGGCCGAGGCGCTCGTCCAGCACCGTGAGCTCTACGGCGACGAGGTCGTCGAGCTGCTCGAGGCGGCCGCGCCGCGCGCACCGGTCATCGACGTCCTCGACGAGAGCATCTGGCCCAAGGTATGAGCGCGTCGGAGGACAAGAACGAGCTCAGCAAGCGCCCCTGGGATCCGGCCGGCACGCAGCCCAAGCACGACCCGGCCTCGCTGCTGCCCGAGTCCAGCGAGCCGCTGCTGCCGCCCGAGGCCGACGTCGTCGAGTCCGACGCGTTCGACGAGGAGCACGACGGCGACCTGCTGCCCGAGCGCCGCCGGGCGGGCGGCGCGCCCGCCGTGGCCGAGGGGCCGTCGGAGTACGCGCCGCGCTTTCAGTTCATGACGGGCGCGCTGGTCGCCGTCGGGATCGCGGCGCTCGTCGGCCTCACGATCGCCGTCGTCGGCATCCCACCCAAGAGCCAGGGGCCCGCGTGGTCTTCGTGGAAGCCGAGCTCGAGCGGCCTGCAGGGGGCCACGGAGATCGCGAGCCACATCGCGGTCGCCTACCGCGACCAGGGCCGTCAGCTGGTCAAGGTGGACGCCAACGACATCTCCTACAAGGGCATCCCGCTGCTGGTGGCGATGCGCCAGTCGGCCGCGCAGGGCGGCGCGATCCAGGTCCACGACGAGAAGGGCGTCCTCTACCAGATGTGCGGCCTGGGGGTGAACTGCCAGATCGACTCGGGCAAGCCTTCCAAGGAGCGCATGCTGCTACTGCGGCGCGAGGGGCTCGAGCTGGCCCTCTACAGCTTCCGCTACCTCAAGGACGTCAAGCAGGTCGTCGTCCTCATCCCCGCGACGCCGGGCAAGGCGCAGACCATCGCCCTGTACTTCAGCCGCGACGAGCTGCGCCCCGAGCTCGACCGGCCGCTGACGTCGTCGCTGCTGCCCAAGGCGCCCACGACGAAGACCGTCACCCTCTCCCCCGACGCGCGGCTGGTCGACCAGACGACCAACCCCTACCTCTTCTCGCTCATGGGCTCGAGCTTCAACGACCGCGGCTACCTCGTGCTCGATCCGTACAGCCCCTCGGCCGACCGGGCCCTGCAGAAGCGCCTGAAGGCGCAGCAGAAGCAGGCCGCGGCCGCCGCGGCGCAGGCCGCCGCGGGCTCGACGCCGCAGGCGTCGGGCGGTTGAGTCCCGCCGCGCGCGAGAAGCTCGCCCGCGCCAAGGCGCGCCTGGACACCCTCGACCTCTATCCGCGCCCGGTGCGCATGCGGCGGGTGCGGCTGGTCAGCGCGCCGTGGCTGTTCCGCCTGCCGTGGTTTCGGCGCTTCGACGGCTACACGATGTGGGACCTGATCCTCGTGCGCGACCCCGTCGCCGACGCGAGCGAGGACCTCGTGACCCACGAGCTGTGCCACGTCTGGCAGATGCAGCACCACCCGCTGGCCATGCCGCTCTCCTACCTGTACCGCGGCTACCACGACAACCCCAACGAGGTGCAGGCGCGACGGGCGACGGAGCTCACCGCGCGCGCGGAGCGCTTCGGCCTGTGCGACTCGTGCCGCCTGCAGCGCGTCGTGCGGACCGGCCGCGGCTCGGTCTTCACGCTCTGCGAGCGCTCGCGGATCGACAGCGCCTTTCCCAAGTACCCGCGCGTCCCGGTGCTCGAGTGCCGCGGCTACGAGCCCGAGTCGTAGGTCCAATGGCCGAGGGAGATCGTTGAGGTCGTCAACTAGCATGAAACGCCGATGGCGACGTTCCTGAGGCTGCTCGGCTGGTTGCGCCCCTACCGCAGGGGCGTCGTTCTGTCAGCGCTGCTCGCGGCCGTGGCGATGGCCATGACGGTCGCCATCCCGTGGCTCACCGGCCGCGCCATCGACCGCATCCACGCGGGCGACAAGGCGGGGCTGACGAGGCTCGGGCTCGTGGTGCTCGCCGCCGGCGTGCTGCGCCTGGGACTCACGGTGGCGCGCCGCCTGGTCGCCGGGCGCGTGTCGCTGGGCGTCGAGCTCGACCTGCGCAACCGCATGTACGAGCACCTGCAGGCGCTCGAGCTCGGCTTCTTCGACCGCCAGCAGACCGGCCAGCTCATGTCGCGCGCGACCGTCGACCTGCAGGCCGTGCGCTTCTTCCTCGGCTACGGCCTCGTCTTCATCCTGCAGTCGGCGCTCACCATCCTGCTCGCCGGCGCGGCGATGTTCGCCGTGCAGCCCGGGCTGGCGGCCGTCTCGCTCATCCCGGTGCCGATCGTCGTCTTCGTCTCGGCGCGCTACGGCCGGCGCTCGCGGCCCGCGCTGCAGGAGCTCCAGCAGCGCATCGCCGAGCTCACCGCCGACGTCGAGGAGAACATCGGCGGCGTGCGCGTGGTCAAGGCCTTCGCGCGCGAGGACCGCCAGCTCGATCGCTTCCGCGGGCGGGTCGGGCGCGTGTGGGACCAGGCCATGGTCTCCACGCGCATGCAGGCCTTCTACAACCCCTTCATCGGCTTCCTGCCGCAGCTCGGCCTGGCCGCGATCCTCTTCTACGGCGGGCGCCAGGTCATCTCGGGGCACCTGACCGTCGGCGAGTTCAGCGCCTTCTACGCCTACCTGCTCATGCTGCTGTCGCCGATGCGCACGCTCGGCACGCTGCTCGGCCTCTCGCAGCGGGCCACCGCCGCCGGCGCCCGCGTCTACCAGATACTCGACCGCGCGCCGGGCATCGTCTCGCCACCGGGCGCCCCGGCGCTGCCATCGGGTTCCGGCCACGTCGAGCTGCGCGGCGTGTCCCTACAGTACGACGGCGCCTCGCGGCCGGTGCTGCACGACGTCGACCTCGACGTCGCCGCCGGGAGCACCGTCGCCCTCGTCGGGGCCACCGGCTCGGGCAAGACCACCCTCGTGCAGCTCCTGCCGCGCCTGTACGACGTGACGGCCGGCGCGGTGCTCATCGACGGCGCCGACGTGCGCACGGTCGACGTCGCCTCCCTGCGCTCGGCGATCGCGGTCGTCGACGACGATCCCTTCCTGTTCAGCGCCACGGTGGCCGAGAACATCGCCTACGCGCGCGCGGACGCCACCCGGGAGGAGATCGAGCTCGCGGCCCGGCGCGCGCAGGCGCACGACTTCATCGCCCGCCTGCCCGAGGGCTACGACACGCGCGTGGGCGAGCGCGGGCTCACGCTGAGCGGCGGACAGCGCCAGCGCGTGGCCATCGCCCGCGCCTTCCTGGCCGATCCGCGCATCCTCATCCTCGACGACGCCACCTCGTCGGTCGACGCCACGACCGAGCAGGAGATCAAGGAGGCGCTGCGCGAGGTCATGGCGGGCCGCACGACCTTCGTCATCGCCCACCGCCTGTCGACGATCTCGCTGGCCGACACGATCGTCGTGCTCGAGGACGGCACGGTCGCCGCCGCCGGCCACCACGACGCGCTGCTCGACCAGTCCGAGCTCTATCGCGAGATCGTCGAGAAGGGCCTCCCCGACCAGGTCTTCCTCAACCGCAACGCGCCCGACCGCGAGGTGGCGGGGCTGTGACGTCGGGCGACGAGGCCGCCCGCGCCGCCACCCGCCGCGACGACCTGCGCCGGCGCCTGCGCGGCACGCGGGGCCGCGGGCGCAAGCTGCGCGGGCTCGTGGTCCTGCTCGCGCCCTACCGCACGCGGGCGGTGCTGATGGCGCTCGCGCTCGTCGCCGGCACGGCCGCGTCGCTGGCGCCCGCCCCGCTGGCCAAGGCCGCGATCGACTCGGGCATCCTCAAGGGCGACCGCAGGACTCTCGACCTCGTGGTCGCCGCCTTCGTGGCCAGCGCGCTCGTGGTGTGGGGCGCGACGTACGCGCAGACCTATCTGGTCGGCTGGGTCGGCCAGCGTGCGCTGGCCGATCTGCGCCTGCAGATCTTCCGCCACCTGCAGGAGCAGCCGGTCGTCTTCTACGAGCGCCGGCCCGCGGGCATGCTCATCTCGCGCATGACCAACGACGTCGAAGCGCTCGACTCGCTCGTCACCGACACGGTGGTCACGCTCTTTCAGGCCTCGCTGACCCTCATCGGCTCGGTCGCGATCCTGCTCTACCTCGACGTGCAGCTCGCCCTGCTGACCTTCCTCATCTTCCCCGTGATGGCGATCGGGTCGCTCGCCTTCCGCATCGCGAGCGCGGACGCCTACCGGCGCACGCGCGAGACCATCAGCGCCATCACCGTCTACCTGCAGGAGACGCTCTCGGGCATCCGCGTGGTGCGCGCCTTCGCCCAGGAGCCCCGCCATCGCGCCCACTTCGCCGAGCTCAACGACACCAACCGCGCGGCCAACCTCGTCACGGTCAAGCTCAACGCCGCCTACTTCCCGGCCGTCGAGTTCGTGGCGGCCGTCGCCACGGTCGGCATCATCATCATCGGCGGCCGCCAGGCCATCGACGGCGACATCCAGATCGGCGTGCTCGTCGGCTTCATCGCCGCGCTGAACGGGTTCTTCGACCCCATCGGGCAGCTCTCGCAGGTCTACACGACCTACCAGTCGGGCATGGCGGCGCTCGACAAGATCTTCGAGCTGCTCGACGTCGCCCCCGAGCTCACCGATCGTCCGGGCGCCTACGAGCTCGAGCGCATCCGCGGCGAGATCCGCTTCGAGGACGTGTCCTTCCGCTATCGCACCGAGGAGGAGACGAAGCTCGCGCTGCAGGACGTCTCGCTGGTGGTCCACCCCGGCGAGACCGTCGCGCTCGTCGGCGCGACCGGCGCGGGCAAGTCGACCTTCGCCAAGCTCGTCGCGCGCTTCTACGACCCCACCGACGGCCGCGTGCTCGTCGACGGCCACGATCTGCGCGACGTGGCCGCGCGATCGCTGCGCTCGCAGATGGGCATCGTGCCCCAGGAGGCGTTCCTGTTCAGCGGCACCATCGCGGACAACATCGCCTTCGGCCGGCCGGATGCCGACGAGGCGCAGATCGAGGCCGCCACGCGCGCGGTGGGCGCCTGGGACTTCGTCACGGCGCTCCCCAACGGGCTGCACACCGAGGTCGGCGAGCGCGGCGCACAGCTCTCCGCGGGCCAGCGCCAGCTGCTGGCCTTCGCACGCGCGCTCATCGCCGACCCGCGCATCCTCGTCCTCGATGAGGCGACCTCGAACGTCGACCTGCACACGGAGGGCCGCATCGAAGCTGGCCTGCGGCGGCTGCTCGCCGGGCGCACGGCGATCGTCATCGCCCACCGCCTCTCGACCATCCGGCAGTCCGGGCGGATCATCGTCCTCGACCAGGGCCGGATCGTCGAGCAGGGAAGCCACGACGAGCTCATCGCCGCCGACGGCGCGTACGCGGCGCTCTACGCGAACTGGGCGGCGCAAGCGGCGGCGTGATCGAGGCGTACGCGTTCCGGGCCGCGACGCCCGACGACGCCGAGCGCATCGTCGCGATCACGGTCGAGGGCTTCGAGACCTACCGCTCGTTCGCGCCCGAGGGCTGGACGCCGCCTTCGGCCTCCCAAGAGGCCGCGCGCCTGGTGGGGCTGCTCGGCGAGGAGCACGTCTGGTACCGCGTCGCCGAGCACGAGGGCGAGCTCGTCGGCCATGTCGGCTTCCTGCCGGCCGACCGCCTCGCCTTCGCGCGCAGCGACGATCCGCGGCTCGTGCACTTCCGCCAGCTGTTCGTCACGCGCGGGCACTGGGGCACCGGCCTGGCGACGCGGCTGCATGCGGCG
Organism: Paraconexibacteraceae bacterium; assembly: GCA_963757775.1. Classification (GTDB taxonomy): domain Bacteria; phylum Actinomycetota; class Thermoleophilia; order Solirubrobacterales; family Solirubrobacteraceae; genus JAOPZW01. The sequence goes on from CAVWSH010000009.1 coordinate 362,553, forward strand.
GCCGTCGACGAGGCGCGCGCCCGCGGGTTCGGCGCCATGCGGCTGTTCACGCCGGCCGGCCAGGGCCGGGCGCGGCGCTTCTACGAGCGCGAGGGGTGGTCGCTCGCCCGCCCGCCGGCCTTCGACGAGCGCCTTGGGCTCGAGATCGCCGAGTACCGCCGCGCGCTCTGAGCGCGCTCACTCGAGCAGGCCGCGGCGCATCGCCTCGGCCACGGCGGCGGCGCGATCGCTGACCCCGAGCTTCTCGTAGAGCGTCTTGAGGTGGGACTTCACGGTGGCGGTGGCGAGATGCAGCTCGCGGCCGACCGCCGGCGCGCTGAGGCCTTCGGCGATGAGGCGCAGGACCTGCTGCTCGCGCGGGCTCAGCGCCGGGCGCCGGGGGTCTGCGCGCAGCCGGATCTCGGCCGCCAGCCCGGCCTGCACCTCGGCGGGGAGGATGACCTCGCCGCGCGCCACGGCGGCGATCGCGTCGCAGATGCGCTCGCCGGGCGCGGCCTTGGAGAGATAGGCGCTGACCCCGCCCGCGACCGCCTCGTAGACCGTGTCGCTGTCAAGATGCGCGCTGAGCAGGACGACGCGGGTGGCGAGGCCGTCGCGGCGCAGCGCCTCGACGACGTCGACGCCGCGCAGGGACGGCATCTCGACGTCGAGGACGGCGACGTCGGGACGGTCGGTGCGGATCGCCTCCAGCGCCTCGCGGCCGTCGCCGGCCTCCCCCACGAGCTCGAACTCAGGGCGCGCGCGCACCGCGCGGACGACCGCCTCGCGATAGAGGGGATGGTCGTCGGCCACGAGGACCGTCGTGCGCTGAGGGCTGCTCTTGGCCACGGGTCGCCGCGGCGCAACCCTACTGGCGGGCGACGCGCAGGGCGGCGGCGCAGATGTCGGCGCGCGCCAGGTCCTTGCTCACGCAGCCCGCTGCGCCGGCGGCGCGGGCGGCCTGCTCGACGTGCTCGTCGAGGGAGGCGCTGACGATCAGGACCGTGCACCGCGGGGGCGGATCGAGCTCGCGCAGGCGCGCGAGGACCTCCAGGCCGTCGATGTCCGGCATCCGCAGGTCGAGCAGCACGACGTCGGGGCGCAGGCGCTCTATCGCCTCGATGGCCGCCTCGCCGCCGTCGGCCTCGCCGAGCAGCTCGAGCCCGGCGTGAAGGCCGACCGCGCGGGCCATGCCGCGCCGATAGACCGGACTGTCATCGACGACCAGGACGCCGACGGAGCCGGTGCGGCCGGCCGTCTGCGCAGCTGACTCCGTCGTCCCGTCGTCGGGCATCGCGTCCCAGTCCTCTGTCCTCGCCTTCCCCCACGACGGCGACGCTCCGCCGCACCCTCTGGCCAGGCCCCCCGGTGCGGGACGGTCCCCCGGACGGGACCTCGGAGTCGTCGCCTTCTGTTCCCCTCAGATCCGGGCCGGCGGCGCCCCCCTCGAAAAGCTCCGCCGGCTCGCTGCGGAAGGATCGTGCCCCGAGAGGCAGCGGACAACGGCGGAGCGGATGCAACGGCGGATGAGCGGCGCTCATCCGATCGGATGACCCGCGATCCCACGGCGCCATTGCGATCGACTACATTCGGATCGGATGGGGGGGCCCGTCATCACGCTTGCCCTGCGCTCGCAGGAGGACGTACTCCTCACGAGGCGCCGCGCACGCGACCTCGCCGGGTTCCTGCAGCTGGGCGCAGAGGCCCAGAGCCGCCTGGCCACCGCCGTGTGGGAGGTGGCCCGGCTCGCGCTGCGCCACGGGGCGGAGGCCGAGGTGGAGTTCGCGCTGCAGGACGAGCCGCCGGCCGCCGTGGTGACCATCCGCGGCATCGCGTCGGGCGTCCTCACGGGCGAGACCCCGGGCGAGGCGCTGGACCGCCTCGACCTCGCCAAGCTGCGCCAGCTCGTCGACCGCGTCGAGGCGCGCGACGCCCGCGGCTCCGTGCTCGTGCGGCTGACCACCGAGCTCGGGCACGACGCCTGGCTTCCGGGCCTCGAGGAGCTCTCGCACGTCATGGGCTCGCTGCAGCGCCACGAGTCCGGCGAGGACGAGGCGGCGCTCAACGAGCTGCGCATGCAGAACGCCGAGCTCGTCAGCGCGCTGGCCAGCCTGAGCCAGCGCGAGCGCGAGCTGGTCGGGCTCAACCGCGAGCTCGCCGACACCAACCGCGCGGTCACGGCGCTGCTGGCCGAGCTCGGTCAGCAGGCGCAGGAGCTGCGCGAGCGCGCTGCCGGCCACGCGACCTTCCTGGGCTCGCTGACCCACGAGCTGCGCACTCCGCTGTACGCCGTGCGCGGGATGACCGAGGCGATCCTGCGCGAGGGCGGCGACAGCCTGCACCCGCGCCTGCGCGAGGACGTACGGCTCATCGACGGCGCCATGGAAGAGGCCCTCGATCTCGTCAACGACCACCTCGACCTGGCGCGCCTGGCCGCCGGGCGCGACGTGGTCCGCGTCACCGAGGTCCACGTCGAGGAGCTGTTCAGCGCCCTGCGCGGCATCGTCATCCACCTGCCCCGCTCACCGGGCGTGTCGGTCGTCTTCGAGGACCTCAACGGCGTGCCGACCCTGCGCACGGACGCCTTCAAGCTCTCGCAGATCCTGCGCAACTACGTGGTCAACGGACTGAAGTTCACCGAGCGCGGCGAGGTCCGCATCTCGGCCGTGTCGGTCGACGCCGGCCAGCAGGTGCGCTTCGCCGTGGCGGACACCGGCCCCGGCCTGGCGGCCGCCGACCATGCGCGCGTGTTCGAGGAGTTCGTCCAGCTCGGCACGCCGGGCGAGGGCGGCGAGCTGCGCGGCTCGGGCCTGGGGCTCTCGATCTGCAAGCGCCTGGCCACGCTGCTGGGCGGCGAGGTCGGCGTCACGAGCGAGCCGGGTCGCGGGACGACTTTCACCGCCACGATCCCGGCGATCTTCGTGCCGGGCAGCGGGGACGTGGAGGTCATCGCCGAGGGGTGAGTCTCGAACCCAGTACGGCCTCACCCCCCTAGCTGCGGGACTAGGACTCGAACCTAGAATTCCAGGGCCAGAACCTGGCGAGTTGCCGATTACTCCATCCCGCAAGGACGCGCCGAGAATAGCAACGAGGGGGTCGGTTCCGTCCGGCTCATTCGCGAACATATGTTCGTATGGGTCGGTGGAACATCGAGACGAAGAGGCGTGTAGCCGACCTCCTCGAGTCCGGTCTCAACCACACGCAGATCGCCCAGCGACTCGGGATCACCAAGCACACCGTCGCGTACCGCGCGCGCACCCTCGGGCGACCGGCCGACGCACGCTTCACGCGCCGCTACGACTGGGTGGAGATCCAGCGCTACTACGACGAGGGTCATTCCGCGACCCAGTGACAGGAGCGGTTCGGCTTCGCGCGCGAGACGTGGAACGCGGCACGCCGTCGCGGTGCGGTCGTCGCCCGTCCGGCGGCGACGCCGCTCGCGCAACTCCTCGTGGTCAAGCCGGCGGCCGGCGGGCGCTGGAACATCAAGCGGCGTCTGCTGGCCGCGGGCGTCAAGGAGCCGCGCTGCGAACGATGCGGGATCGAGGATTGGTTGGGCGAGCCGCTGGCCCTCGCCCTGCATCACATCAACGGCGACAACCGCGACGACCGCCTGGAGAACCTGGCGCTGCTGTGCCCCAACTGCCACAGCCAGACGGAGAACTTCGCCGGGCGCAACGTCGCGCGCGCGGGCGCGCGCGACGTGATCGCCGAGGCGCCGGTGCCGGCGCGCGGTGCGCCGGGCGGCGAGCCCGGCGCGCGGGAGGTGGCCTAGACCATGCGCTCGGGCTCCGCCACGAAGCGCTGCGACTCGCGCAGGACGAGGGCGACCGCGCCCAGGACCTCGGCGCGCTCTCCGAGCACGCCGGCGCGGATCGGGACCTCGCGGGTGGCGGCGATGGCCGACCGGCCGACGGCCTCGCGCAGCGGCTCGAGCAGCAGGTCGCCGGCCTGGGCCAGCTCACCCCCGACGAGCACGCGCTCGGGCGAGAGCAGGTTGCACGTGCCCGCGACGGCGCGCCCGAGGGCTCGGCCGGCGTCGGCGATGACGCGCCGGCAGCCGACGTCGCCGGCCTGCGCCTGCAGGACGACCCGGCGCAGAGTCAGGCGCTCGCCGTGACGGCGGCGCAGAGGCTCGAGGACCGCCTCGGCGCCGGCGAAGGCCTCCAGGCAGCCGCGATTGCCGCAGCGGCACACCGGGCCGCCGTCGTCGATGGTGACGTGGCCGATCTCGCCCGCGGTGCCCCCGGCACCGTGGTAGAGGCGGCCGTTGAGCACCAGGCCGGCGCCGACGCCGGTCGCGACCTTGACGTGGACGAGGTCGGTGCAGTCGCGGCCCGCGCCCCACACGATCTCGGCCAGCGCGCCGAGGTTCGCGTCGTTCTCCACGCGCACCGGCAGGCCGAGCTCGGCCTGCATGAGCGCCTCGGGGCGCGCGCCGATCCAGCCCGGCAGGATCGCCGAGTCGCCGACCTCGCCGCTGTCGCGGCGCAGGGGCCCCGGGAGGCCCATGCCCACGCCGGTGACGCGCTCGGCCGTGACGCCGACCTCGTCGAGCAGCCGCCGGACGAGCCGGCCGGCCAGCGCGACGCCCTCGTGCGCCTCGTGGTCGACGTCGAGGTGCTCCTCCGCCTCGGCGAGGACGGTGTGCGCGAGGTCGGCCACCGCGACGCGCACGTGGGAGTGGCCGAAGTCGATGCCGACCGCGACGCCGGCAGAGCGGCTCAGGGCGAGGGCCCGGCCGCGCGCGGGGCTCTGGCCGTCGTCGTCCTCGAGCCAGCCCGCCTCGCGCAGCTCGCGCGCGATGCCCGAGATCGTCGCCGGCGACAGGCCGCTCGCGCGGGCCAGATCGGCCTGCGACATGGGTCCGCGCTCGCGCAGGAGGGCGAGGATCCGCTCGCGGTTGGAGGCGCGCACGCCGCTCGGCAGGCCGGCGTCGGAGTTGCTCAACGCTCCCGAACCCATGTCGTGGGCGACGTTCGGGACTTGAACGAGATGGCCTTGCGTGGCCCACTTGACATTCGGTGTACAAAGATACCTGTCCAGCCGTTCCCTTGGGTCCAGGAGGAGAAGTGATGGCAACGTCCAGGCTGCCATCAAGCGCAACGCCGTCCTCGTGCTGTTGATCCTCCTGGCGGCGCTCGCCGTCCTCCTGGGCGCAGTGCGCCCGGGCGGTCCAGCGGCGGCCAGCGCCGACACCTCCGTGCTGCCCTACCAGGACCCCTCGCTCCCCGTGAACGAGCGGGTGGCCGACCTCCTCGGCCGCATGACGCTCGCCGAGAAGATCGGCCAGATGGGCCAGATCAACGTCGAGGTCCTCCAGGGCGCGCCGGACACCCCGTGGGACCGCGGCCCGCCGAACCCCGACCTGATGGCCGACGTGCTGGACAAGAACCAGATCGGGTCGATCCTCTCGGGCGGCGGCGCGTGGCCGCCGGTCGGCGACGACGGCAAGGCGTGGGCCGACGAGATCAACACGATCCAGCAGTTCGCGCTGGACCACAGCCGGCTGAGGATCCCGATCGTCTACGGCGCCGACGCCGTCCGTGGCCACAACAACCTCGTCGACGCGACGATCGTCCCGCACCAGATCGGCCTCGGCGCGACCTTCGACCCATGGCTGGCGCAGCAGCTGGGCCACTCCACCGCGACCGCCGTCCGGGCGACCGGCGTGACCTGGGACTTCGCGCCGGTGCTCGACACCGAGCGCGACCTGCGCTGGGGGCGCTCCTACGAGCCCTTCGGCGAGGACCCGCTGCTGACCGGCACGATGGGCGCCGCCACCATCCGCGGGCTGCAGGGCCGCGACCTGGCGAGCCCGACCTCCGTGGCCGCCACGGCCAAGCACTTCGTGGGCTACTCGGCCCCCGACAGCGGCTTCGACCGCACAGACGCCACCATCGACGACAACGAGCTGCAGAGCATCCACCTGCCTCCCTTCGCCCAGAGCATCGACGCCGGCGTCGCGACCGTCATGGTCAACAGCGGCTCGGTCAACGGCGTGCCCGGCCACGCCTCCCACCGCATGCTCACCGACGTCCTGCGCGGCCAGCTGCATTTCAAGGGCGTGGTGATCTCCGACTGGCAGGACGTCGAGAACTCGTCACCAAGTACCACGTGGCCGCCGACATGGAGGACGCCATCGCCCAGGCCGTCAACGCCGGCCTGGACATGTCGATGATCCCGCTCGACGCGACCGGCTTCACCACCAACCTGACCAAGGCCGTCGCCGACGGCAAGGTCACGCAGGCGCGCATCGACGAGGCCGTCTCGCGCATCCTGACGCTCAAGTTCCGCCTCGGGCTCTTCGAGCACCCGTTCGTGGACGCCGGCGCCGCCAACGCGGCCGTCGAGAACCCCGCCGCCCACCAGCTGGCCCGCAAGGCCGCCCAGGAGAGCCTGGTTCTCCTGCGCAACGACGGCACCCTGCCGCTCTCCAGGCACCACGCGCGGCGCATCCTCGTCACGGGTCCCGCCTCGGACAGCCCGGCCAACCAGCTCGGCGGCTGGTCGATCGCCTGGCAGGGCGCCTTCAACCTGCCCGCCGACATCCCCACCCCCGAGGTGACGACCATCAAGGAGGGCGTCCAGCAGGCCGCCGGCCGCGGCACGCAGGTGGTCTGGAAGCAGGGCGCGCCGGTGGCCGACACGACCAACCGCGTCAGCCCCGACGGCACCACCGACCCCACGCTCCCCCAGCCGCCCGACCCGCTCAACGACCCCGCCAACCCCACGGTGGCGGCCGAGCGCGCGGACGCGGTGCAGGCGGCCAAGCACGCCGACGCCGTCGTGGTCGCCGTGGGCGAGAGCCCGTACGCCGAGACCCAGGGCGACGACGCCACGCCGGCGCTCCCGCTCGCCCAGGCCAAGCTGATCGACGACCTGAAGGCCACCGGCACGCCGGTCATCGTGGTCGTGGTCGCCGGGCGGCCGCTGGAGATGGATCACCAGCTCGCCGAGGCGAACGCGAGCCTGATGGCCTTCCTGCCCGGCACCGAGGGCGGCGGCGCGATCGGCGACACGCTGTTCGGCAAGGCGAGCCCGAGCGGCCGCCTGCCGGTCTCCTGGCCCAAGGACTCGAGCTCGTTCCCGCTGGCCTACAACGAGCCCGGCAAGCCGTACGACCCGCGGTTCGCGTTCGGCTACGGCCTGAGCTACACGCGCTTCAGGCTCGGCGACCTGCGCGCCCCGTGGCACGCGAGCCCCGGGCAGCGGATCAGCGCCAGCGTCGACGTCGCCAACGTCGGACGCCGTCCCGGAACCGACATCGTCCTGGCCTTCCTCGTCGCCGGCGACGGCAGCCGGCGCCTGGTGGCCTTCGACCGCGTCGACCTGGGCCGCCACCGCCGCGGCGCGCCCACCTGGCGTTCAGCGCACCGGCGGGCTCCTACAGGCTCGTCGTCGGAGACCTCAGCCGGCCCATCCGGGTCGGCTGAGGCTCACCCGGCGCCCGAGAACTGCGAGGTGATGCGCTCCTCGAGGCCCGGGTCGAGCACGAGCAGGACCTCGTCGCCGGCATCGATGACCGTGTCGGCCTTGGGAACGAAGCCCCTGCCGTTGCGCAGGACGGAGATGATGAGCGCGCCGTCGGGCAGCTCGACCTCGGCCACCTTGCGCCCGGCGGCCGGCGCGCCCTGACCGACCTCGACCTCGATGATCTCGAGCTGCTCGTCGCGCAGGTCGAGCAGGTGCACGAGGCCGTAGGACGGGACCTCGTGCTCGATGAGGCGCAGGATGAGGTCGGTGGCGCTCACCACCGGCTGGATGCCGAGCAGCTCGAAGTAGGGGCGGTTGCGGGGGTTGTTGACGCGGGCGATGATCCGCGAGCAGAGGTACTTCTCCTTGGCGATCTGGCAGATCAGGAGGTTGTCCTCGTCGTCGCCGGTGACCGCGATGGTCAGGTCGGCGCGATTGATCCCCGCGCGCTCGAGGACCCAGAGCTCCGTGGCGTCCCCGTACTGGATCGCGTGCTCGAGCTCCTGCTCCACCGTCAGGTAGCGCGAGCGCTCGCTCTCGATGACCGTCACCTCGTGGCCCTTGGAGATGAGCTCACGGGCGAGGTTCCAGCCCACCTTGCCGGCCCCGGCGATCACGACGTACACGGGCTACACCCCCAGCGCGCGCTCGAACATCTCGATCGCGTAGCGCGTGGGGCAGATCGTGTGCAGGCCCTGCTCCTCGTACCACTCGGCCCGGCGCGGGTCCATCACGCGCACGATGACCTTGGGCACGCCGAACTGCTTGGCCGCGATCTGGGCGATCGTGAGGTTCGTGTTGTCGCCGTCGGTGGAGGCGATGAAGACGTCGGCGTCCTCGATCCCGGCCTCGCGCAGCGCGTCGATCTCCAGCCCATGCCCGACCGTGAAGCGCCCGCCTGAGTCCTCCCAGGTGGTGTCCATCCCCGAATCGAGCCGCTCGTGGGAGAGCGGATCCTCGTCCAGGATCGAGACCTCGTTGCCCGCGGCAAGCATCGAGCGCGCCACCGAGGACCCGACGCGGCCGGCGCCGACGATGAGTATGAGCGGCATTGGCGCGGACTCTACCGAGCAGGGCCGTCATCGCTCGCCGCCGCGGCGTCGCTGGGCGTGGCGCCGTCGCGCGCCACGGCCGCGGCCCCGTCGCGCGCGGCGGCGCGGTCGGCCCGCAGACCGGCGTCGACGGGGGTGCCGGCGTCCGAGGCGGGCGGCGCGGTGAGGATGATCTGGCACGGGGCCTTGGAGATGACGTACTTCGTCGCCTCCCCGACGAAGTCGTCCAGCGGGCCGCCGCGGCCGCCCAGCAGCGCGCCGCCGCGGATCTTCGAGGGCTCCTCGGCGGCCAGGACCACGGCCTGCACGCCGCGGCGCTTGGCCTCGTCGACGATCGCCTGCCCGGCCCGGCGGGCGCGGACCGTCGCGGTGGCCACCTCGACGCCCTCGTACTCCTCCCCCACCGCCTTCGCCCGCGCGAGCGCCGCTCGCGCCTGCTTGAGCTGCGCCTCGGGCAGCGCGGCGTCGATGGGCAGCGACATCGGGACCTCGAAGATCCACAGCGCCTCGATGGTGGCGCCCTTGTCCTCGAAGGCGTCGGTGTCCTCCTCGGCGGCCAGGCGCCCGGCGGTCTGGATGATGTCGTCGTCCAGCGGCGAGCCGGTGAGCGGGACCAGGATCGATCCGTACTCCGCCTCGTGGCGCTCGCCGCGCAGGGACGCCTCGGGAACGAGGACGCGCCGGGTGACCGACTTGCCCTGGGTCGTGCGGTAGACGATGTAGAGCAGCAGGCCTCCCGCGAGCCAGGCGGTGCCCACCCAGCGCGCGCCGTCGTGGGTGATCAGGAGCCCGACCCACGCGCCGGCGCTGAGGACGCCGCCGACGACCGCGAGCAGCGGCAGGTCGCCGCCGCGCACGCGAACGCTGAGCGGGATCCGGTAGGGGCGCCGGCCGTCGGGCTCCTTGTAGCGCAGCACCACGATCGACAGGTGCGCGATCGTCAGCCCCACCAGCGCGCCGTAGGCGAAGATCCCCACCATCAGCTCGAGGTCCTGCGGGATGGTCAGCCCGGCGGCGAGCAGCGCGGCGATGGTGATGACGACGAAGGGCGTCGAGCGGGTCGAGTGCAGGCGACCCATCGCGCTGGGGATCTGCCGGTTGGTCGACAGCGAGTAGGCCAGCCGCGAGAGGCCCATCATGGCCGAGTTGGCGGCGGCGATCAGCGTGGCGGCGGCCGCCGCCGCGATCGTGTACTTCAGCGTGTCGGCCACCCAGTCGGTGTGGAAGGACTCCGCGATGCCGATCATCGGCGCGTCGAGGTAGTTGCGCCCCAGCGAGGTCGCGTTGCCGACCACGGGCAGCGCGGTGACCGCGACGATCCCGATGCCGGTGTAGACGACGATGACGGTGAGCGCGGCCGCGCCGACCAGGCGCTTGAGCCCGCGGCGGCCCACGGCGACCTCGCCCGACAGCCCCGAGGCGGACTCGAGCCCGGTGAAGCTCACCGTGGCCACGCCGAGGGCGAACACCGTGTTCCCCCACGTCGGCGTGTCGCCCAGGTGGATGGTGTCGGTGATCGTGTCCAGGTGGAAGAAGGCGACGAGCCCGAGGACGATGAGGATGGCCTGCAGGCCGAGGTCGGCGACGACCAGGGCCGCGATCCGGTTCACGCGGGTCTTGGAGAAGCCGCGGACGTTGCGGATCGCGACGTAGGCGATGATCGCGAAGCACAGCAGCAGCTCGTCCCGGCCCTGTCCCAGCGGCCCGTAGAACGCCGCCAGGTAGTTCGTCGCGGAGAACGACGTGACCGCGATGAGGATGATGTAGTCGAGCAGGATCATCCAGCCTGCGACGAAGCTCACGAGCTCGTTGAAGGCATAGCGCGCGAAGACCGTCGCGCCGCCGCGGTCCTGGTGCAGCGAGGCGCCCTCGACGTAGGTCGTGCACGCCAGCGCGAAGAAGATGCCGGCCAGCAGGTAGACCACCGGCGTGAGGCCGAGCGCCCGCGTGGCCACCACGCCCAGCGAGAAGTAGATGGCGCTCGCGACCGACGTGTAGATGATCGCGAAGAGCGCGGGCTGTCCCAGGCCGCGGCGGAACATCTAGCCGTTTCCCCTGGCGAGGTACAGCCGTCCAGCGCCGGCGGCGACGAAGAGCAGGCCCAGGAGCACGCCGATGGCCAGCGGCCCACCGCCGCGAACGATCGTGGAGACGAGCAGCACCACCCCGATGAGGACCATCACAGCGGACATCACCCGTGTGGCGCCACGATGGACGTCGCGTGGGTTGGGCACGTCCTGATGCTACGCCGCGAAGCGGGTGGGGACGGTTGTCGTACCGCGGTCGCGGGCCGGGTCGGCCTGGATGACGACCCGGCACGGCCGCTCGTGGAGCACGGTCTCGACGGTCTTGCTGAACACCGTGGCGCCGGCGCGCGCCGGCAGCGGCATGACGATCGCCTTGGCCCCCATCGCGCGGGCCTCCTCGACGATGAGGCGCCCGGCTCCGCCGGCGCGGACCTTCTCCCAGTGGCCGGTCACCCGCCGGCCGCCCTGCAGCTTGGCCTGCTCGATGATGGTCTGCGCGTCGCGCTCGAGCTCCGGAAGCTCGGCGTCGATGGGCGCGGACGCCGGCACCGGGATGGTCACGAGCACGTGGATGCCGCGCCGGCGGCGGGCCGCCACCTTGATCGCCGTCGCCATCGCGCCCTCGGGGTAGCGCCTGCCGTCCATGGCGACGAGGATCGACTCGTATTCGGCCTCGTGGTCGACGACCGGCGCGGGGATGGCGACCTTCACCGTCGAGGTCAGATCGAGTCCATGGCGGCGGCGGTACCACATGTAGATGCCGACGCCCAGCGCGAGCCACGCCACGCCGGCGACGGCCACGTCGAGGTGCAGGATGGTGACGACGACGAACGCGAGGCTCGTGCCCGCGCCGCCGATGAGCGCGAAGACCGGTAGCGGCCGTCCCGCGACGCGCAGCGTGCCCGGCCCCCGGTAGGGCCGGTTGTGGTCGGGCTGGGTCAGCCGCAGGCGGATGACCGCCGCGTGCGCGATGCTGAACGACAGCATTGCGCCGAACGCATACATGTTGCCCAGGAAGGCGGCCTGGCCAGGGAGGAGCGTCACGCAGGCGATGCCGCCGAAGACGAGGATGCCGACCCACGGGGTCCCATAGTGCGGATGCAGCTGGCGCAGGCGGTCCGGTACCTGCCGGTGCAGGCCCATCGAGTAGACCAGGCGGGACACGCCGATGATCCCGGCGTTGGTGGCGATGAACAGGATGGTGGCCGCCAGCAGGCCGACGTAGATCTCCCCAGGGCTCTGCAGGGGGCCGAGGTTGAGCTGCTTGACCACGCCGAGAATCGGATCGCCGGCGAAGCCGCCGTTCTCCTCGCTGACCCCCAGCAGCGTCTGGTAGGACCCGTCGGCCGTCCGCGTGACCGGTAGCGCGCTCAACGCCACCGCGGGCAACGTGAAGTAAATCGCGAAGACCGCGAGCCGCACGCGGCTGATGGCGGCCGGGATCGTCTTGGTCTCGTCCTTGGCCTCCTCGGCCATGTTCGAGATGGTCTCGATCCCCGTGTAGGCGATCATGCCGATCGGGATCGCGATGAAGAAGTCCTTCCAGGACGGCGCCACGCCGAGATGCACGTTGTCGACGAGGATCGACGGGGAGAACACGAGCGCGGCTCCGACGAGCACCAGCAGCACCTGCGTGAGGAAGTCGATGAGGGCCAGCGTGATGTTGAGCCCGGCGGACTCCTTGACGCCGATGACGTTGACCACGCTGAGCAGGACGATGACGCCCATCCCGAAGAAGATGTCCGCCGGGCCGTGGCGGAGGGCGTCGACGCCGATCACGCTGCCGAAGTAGTGCGGCACGAAGAACGCCGAGATCGCGACCGTGATGATGTAGTTGAGCATCTGGCCCCACGCGGCGAAGAAGGACCAGAACTCGTTGAACGCGCGCCGGGCGAACGAGGACGAACCGCCCGCCTCGGGGTACATCGAGGTCGCCTCGGCATACGTGGCGGCGGTCATGTAGAAGAAGAAGCCGGTGATCACGAAGACCACCGGCGTCAGGCCGAGCGCGAACGACGCGACGAGTCCGAGCGCGTAATAGATCGACGAGCCGACGTTGCCGTAGGCGGTCGAGACGAGGGCGTTGACCCCCAGCACCCGCTGGAGGCCGTGCAAGCGGCGTTCGGCCATGCCGTAACGGGAGTCTAGGCGTAGAGCCCGTCGATCTCGCCGGCGTACTTCGCGGCGATCGGGCGGCGCTTGAGCTTCATCGTCGGCGTCAGCTCGTCGCCCCCCGGCAGCCACTCGGCCGGGAGGACGCGGAAGCGCTTGACCTGCTCCACGCGCGCGAGGTGCGCGTTGGCGGCATCGACCTCCGCCTGCACCCTGGCCACGACGCCGGCGTCGGCGGGATCGAGGCCGGCGGCGGTGTCGGGGTCGAGGACGAGCAGGGCCGCGATGTACGGGCGGCGATCGCCCACCACGCACGCCTGGCCGATGAGCGGGCCCGAGCTCTTCAGCAGTGCCTCGATGTTGGCCGGCGAGATGTTCTTGCCGGCCGCGTTGATGATGAGCTCCTTCTTGCGGTCGACGATCCACAGGTAGCCGTCGTCGTCGATGCGCCCGACGTCGCCGGTGCGCAGCCACCCGTAGGGGTCGATCGCCTGCGCCGTGAGGTCGGGGCGGTTGCGATAGCCCGCCATGACCAGCGGCCCGCGGATGAGCAGCTCGCCGTCGTCGGCGATCCACAGCTCCATGCCGTCGAGCGGCTGACCGACGGAGCCCAGCTTCGTCGCCGCGGGGCGGTTGGTCGTGGCGATGCACGAGGTCTCGCTCATACCCCACACCTCGCAGATCGGCAAGCCCCGCGCCGCGAAGAACTCGAGCACCTCGACCGGCGTCGGCGCGGCGCCGGTGGCGAGCCAGCGCGCCTGGTCGAGGCCGAGGCGCGCGCGCAGCTCGTCGGGCGCCAAATGCGCGGCACCGGAGGCCTCGAGCGCCGCCTTGAGCTTCTCCCACACGCGCGGCACGCCGCCAAAGGCCGTCGGCCTGACCTGGGCGACGACCGCGAAGAGCTGCGTCGCGTCGGCCACCGGCGTCACCGTGTCGCCGTAGGTCATCAGCGCCGAGTAGTGCGACCCCCACCGGTCGGCGACGTGGGCCGAGGGCAGGAAGGAGACCCAGCGCCCGCCGCCCTCCAGCGGGAGCGCGGCGTGCACCCCGCGCAGCTCGGCCAGCATGTTGGCGTGGGTGAGCTCGACCCCCTTCGGCCGCCCCGTGGTGCCCGAGGTGTAGATCAGCGTGAGCAGGTCCTCGGGCGCCACCGCGCGCCAGTGCGGCTCGAGGTCGAAGTCCTCGTCGCCGCCGTCGAGCTCGCTGAGCTCGATGACCTGGACGCCGGCGCCGGCGGCCTCGCGCGCCACGTCGGCGAAGCGCGACTCGACCACGACGAGCCGGTTCCCGGCGTCGCCCATGACGAAGGCGATCTGCTCGGCCGGCGAGGTGTTGTAGAGGCTGAAGGGGGTGGCCCCGAGCAGCATCGCGGCGGCGTCGACGACGTGGAACTCGGGCCGGTTGAGCATCATCAGCCCGAGCGCGTCGCCCCTGCGCAGGCCCCTGTCGTGCAGGAGCGACGCGGTGGCGGCGAGCCGGCGCAGGAGCTGGGCGAAGGTCAGCGAGAAGGCGTCGTCGGGGCTGCGCAGCGCGACCTGATCGGGACGCTGCGCGGCGGTGGTCATGAGCGCCTCGCACATCGTCGCCGCGGTCAGCGCGGGTGGCGGCGCCGGGACGGGCTCGCTGAGGGTCACGCCGGCGATCGTCGCTCGCGGTCGTGCGGCGGTCAAGGTCGCTGCGTTGGCGGCGCTGCGCGGCGCTTGCGAATGGACCACCGAGGGAGGGCTGGCCCGCTCGCGCGTGGCGGGGCGCCGGGGCAAGCGTGCGCTCGCGGAAGCGACGTCGATTGTGTGGCCAGGAGCCACACAATCGACCACCGTGCTGCAAGGACCCGAGGACGACCGCCAGCGGCCGCGCCCCCCGGGGCCGCTTTCCCTCGGTGATGCAGTAAGCGCCGCGCGGCGCCGCAAGCGCCGCGCGGACGACTACGTGATGATCGGGATGATGAGGATGGCCACGATGTTGGCCACCTTGATCATCGGGTTGATGGCGGGGCCGGCGGTGTCCTTGAACGGGTCGCCGACGGTGTCGCCGGTGACCGAGGCCGCGTGGGCCTCTGAGCCCTTGCCCCCATAGGCCCCGTCCTCGATGAGCTTCTTGGCGTTGTCCCACGCGCCGCCGCCGGCGGTCATGAGGACGGCGAAGAAGAAGCCCACGACGATGACGCCGATGAGCAGGCCGCCGAGGACCTTCACGTCGATGATGCCGACGATGAAGGTCACCCCGATCGGGATCAGGGCCGGCAGGATCATCTCGCGCTGCGCGGCCTTGGTGACGATGTCGACGCAGGTCGCGTAGTCGGGCCGCTCGGTGCCCTCCATGATCCCCGGCTTCTCGCGGAACTGGCGGCGCACCTCCTCGACGACGCCACCGGCGGCGCGGCCGACGGCCTCGATCGAGAGCGAGGCGAACAGCGTCACCATCATGCCGCCGATCAGCAGGCCCATGAGGACCGGCGGGTCGTCGATCGCGAACACGAGGTTCTTGCCCGCGTCGGCCAGCTCGAACTTGAAGCCCGCAAAGAGGACGATCGCGGCCAGCACCGCCGAGCCGATCGCGTACCCCTTGGTCACGGCCTTGGTGGTGTTGCCGACCGCGTCGAGCGGGTCGGTCACGTTGCGGACCTCTTCGGGCAGGTCGGCCATCTCCGCGATGCCGCCTGCGTTGTCGGTGATCGGGCCGAACGCGTCGAGGGCGACGATCAGGCCGGTCAGCGAGAGCTGGCCCATGACCGCCACGCCGATGCCGTAGACGCCGCCGAGCTTCCAGGCGAAGAAGATGCCGAAGACGAGCACCAGCGCGGGCAGCGCCGTCGCCTGCAGGCCACTCGAGAAGCCCTGGATGATGTTCGTCGCGTGCCCGGTCTGCGAGGCCGCCGACGTCTTCTTGACCGGGCTGAAGCGCGTGGAGGTGTAGTAGTCGGTGAGCAGGAACAGGCACGCCGTGACGGCGATGCCGATGATCGAGCACAGGTAGAGCTCGCCCACGCTGGGGTTCTCGCCGCCGGAGATGCCGTCCATCAGCCACTTGGTGACCGGGTAGAAGGCGATGGCCGCGATCAGGCCGGACAGGATCAGGCCCTGGTAGAGAGCGCGTTCGACGTTGCCCGCCGCGGACTTGACGGCGAAGGTGCCGAGGATCGAGGCGATGATGGCCACGCCGCCCAGCACCAGCGGGTACAGGGCCGCGGCCGTGTCCTGCTGGAAGGTGAGGATGCCGAGGAGCATCACCGCGACCGCGGTCACCGCGTAGGTCTCGAAGAGGTCGGCGGCCATGCCGGCGCAGTCGCCGACGTTGTCGCCCACGTTGTCGGCGATCACGGCCGGGTTGCGCGGGTCGTCCTCCGGGATCCCGGCCTCGACCTTGCCGACGAGGTCGGCGCCGACGTCGGCGGCCTTGGTGAAGATGCCGCCGCCGAGGCGGGCGAAGACCGAGATCAGCGAGCCGCCGAAGCCCAGGCCGATGAGCGCGTCCACGGCCTCCTTCTGACTGCGGTCGAAGACCGTCGTCAGCAGCCCGTAGTAACCGGCCACGCCGAGCAGGGCGAGCCCCACCACCAGCAGGCCCGTGATGGCGCCGCCGCGGAAGGCGACGTCCAGGGCCGGCCCGACGCCGCCGCGGGCCGCCTCGGCGACGCGCGCGTTGGCCCGGACCGACACGTTCATGCCGATGTAGCCGGTGGCGCCCGAGAGGACGCCGCCGATGACGAAACCGACGGCGACGTAGCCGTCCTGGATGAAGATCAGGGCGATGGCCAGCACGACGCCGACCGCGGCGATGACCGTGTACTGGCGGTTCAGGTACGCGCGCGCGCCCTCCTGGACGGCACCGGAGATGCGCTGCATCTCGGCGTTGCCGGGCGAGAGGGCGAGGAGCGAGCGGGCTGTCAGCAGGCCGTAGGCCACGGCGAGCCCCGCGCAGATGAGCGCGATGACGACCCCGTGGTCGGTCAGGAATTGACTCAAGGTTCGGAAGTCCTCCGGCGATGTGATCGGGTGCGCGTCACGGCCCTCCTGCGGCGCGCGGACGCGTGAGCGAACGGCAAAAGGCGCCCGCGAGGGCGCCACACCTGCTCAGAAGGCGGGGATCCTATCGAGGACGGCGGCGGACGCGCGCTGCGGCCGGGTCAGCTCCCCGGCACCCAGAGCCGGCCGCTGCTCTGCGCCGGCCCCGGCCCCTCCGGCTGGGGCGCCTGCTGCGCGCCCTCGGGAGCCGCCTCGCCCTCGGGTGGCGCTTCGCCCTCCGGCGCGCCGCCCCCGGGGGCGGGCTGGCCCTCGGGGCCCGTGGCGCCGGGGGCGCCGGCCATCCGCGCGTACTCCATCTGCAGGCGCGACACGGCATCGCGGATCTGGCGGGCGTCGGGCCCGAGCAGCGGCTCGACCTGCGGCAGCAGGGCGCGCACGGCCTCGATCGCCGCGCGCAGCTGCTGGGGGTCGGCCTCGCTCTCATTGCCCGGCACGAGCCCCGCGCGCAGGCTTCCGAGGTTGATGAGCGAGAGGACCGTCTGGACGAGAACGTCCTCGACGCGGATCTGCTTGAGCTGCTGCTCGTAGGCGGCGCGCAGCTCGTCCTCCGTGGGCTCCCTGGACTGTTCGTGCTGATGCTCGGTCATGCCGTCTCGGCCTCCTGGACGTAGGTCTGACTGGTCTCGCGCACGGCGGCGGCGAAGACCTCCTGCATGCTGGCACCGGCGTCGATCGCGCGGCGCTGGCGCTGGGCGCCGTTCAGGGACGGGAAGACCGGATCGATGCCCAGCTCGGCGCGAACCGGGGCCGTCCACTGCAGCAGCCGCTCGGCCGCCGCGGCGGCCGGGAAGCCCTCGCCGCGATCGAGGTCGAGCAGCGTGCCGTCCTGCCCGAAGCGGATCGCGCGCCAGAAGTTCTCCTCGACCAGCCGGCGCGGGGGGTCGGTGAAGGGCACGCCCTCGTCGAGGTCGCGCAGCGCCTGGGCCACCGCGGCGACGATCAGGCCGCTGAGCGCCTCGGACTCGGCCGCGGTGCTCTGCGCGTCGCAGATGCGCACCTCGACCGTCCCGAACGACAGATGCGGGCGGATCGACCACCACACCTGCGTGTACTCCATGATCGACTCGGTGCGGACGAGGAAGTCGATGTAGTCGCGGTAGGCCTGCCAGGAGCCGAAGGCGTCGGGGATCCCGCAGCGCGGGAAGCTCTTGGTGAAGGCCTGCGAGCGCGCCGAGTGCAGCCCGCTGTCGCGGGCGTCGAGATAGGGCGAGTTGGCGCTGATGCTGAGCAGCAAGGGGAGCACCGGGCGCAGCCGGTCGCAGACGCGCACCGCGCGGTCGATGTCGCGCGCGCCGACGTGGACGTGCAGCGAGAAGGTGTTGTTGCGCCTTGCGACGTACCGCAGGCCGTCGACGACGCGGCGGTAGTGCTCGGTGTCGATGTTGCGCTGATCGCGGTAGTCGGCCCACGGATGGGTGCCGGTCGCCCCCAGGGCGATGCCCCGCGCCTCGGCGAGGCCGAACAGGCGCCCGCGAGCGTCGCGCTGGCGGCGCAGCGCGTCGTGCAGGTCCTCCCCGCGCCCCGAGCGGATCTCGATCTCGCTCGAGATGAGCTCGCCGGCGATGGCCTCGGAGAGCAGGGGGTCCTCGGCGGCGGCGAGGTCGCGCAGCTCCTCGAAGCGCGGGACGAGATCCAGCGACGCCGCGTCGAGGATGGCGAACTCCTCCTCGAGGCCGACGGTGGCGTCGGTCGAGACGGCGAAGAGCTCCTCCGCTGCGGCCAGGTCGATGCTCACGGCCTCAGGTCAGGTAGAAGTAGAGCGCGTAGAGGAGGTCCACGGCGGGGCTGGAGGTGTGGACGGTGACCTCGGGCGGGACCTGCACCAGCGCCTCTGAGTAGTTGAAGATGATCTTCACGCCGGCGTCGACGAGATCGTCGGCCAGCGGTTGCGCCGCCACGTTGGGGACCGCCAGGACGCCGACGACGATGTCCTCGTCCTCGACGACCTGCTTGAGCTCGCGCACGTGGCGGACGGCCTGGTTTCCGACCATGTGGCCGACCTTGCGCGGATCGGCGTCGAAGATGGCGACGACGCGGAAGCCGTGGTCGGCGAAGATGTCCGAGCTGGCGATCGCCCGACCCAGATGGCCGGCGCCGAAGAGCGCGATGTTGTGCTGCCCCGCGGTCCGCAGGATCTTGCGGATCTGCGAGACGAGCGAGTCGACGTTGTAGCCCACGCCACGCTTGCCGAACTTGCCGAAGCCGGACAGGTCGCGGCGGATCTGCGTCGAGTTGACGTGCGTGTAGTCGCTGAGCTCCTGCGAGGAGATGGTCTCCTTGCCCATCTTCTTGGCCTGGGTGAGGACCTGCAGGTAGCGCGAAAGGCGTGCGGCGACGCCCAGCGAGAGGCGCTCCGGCATCGGAGTCCCGTCCCCTGGGTCGGCCGCACTGTGGATGGCGTCGCCGACGCTCATGCCCGTCGCACTCTAGCGTCGAGCCGGGCGCGAAGCTCGACCTCGTCCACGAAGAAGTCAGACAGCTCGGCTCCGTCCAGCGCGATGACCGGGATGCGTTCGAGATAGCGGGCCAGCAGCGCGTCGTCGGACTCGATGTCGACCTCTTCGAACGGATGGCCGATGCGCTCGAGCACGGCGCGGGCCTCGTCGCACAGATGACAGCCCGGACGGCCGTAGAGGACGAGGGTCACAGCCCGCCCGACCCACGGACTTCGTCCGCGTGTGCCCGGCCGCTCGCGTACGCGTCCAGCTCGGCGAACTCGCGCAGCGGCGTCACCCAGCGCGCGGCCGAGCCGATCATCGCCGCGTTGTCGGTGCACAGCGCCCGCTCGGGGACGTGCAGCTCGACCCCCAACCCTGCCATCCGCTCGCGCAGCGGCCCGTTGGCCGCCACGCCGCCGCCGATGGCCAGGCGCTGCAGGCCGGTCTCGCGCAGCCCGCGCTCGACGCGGATCGCGAGGGCCTCAACGATCGCGCGCTGGTAGGCGGCGGCGAGGTCGGCGCGGCGGGCCTGCGCCTCGTCGCCCAGGTCGCGCACCTTGTAGAGCAGCGCCGTCTTGAGCCCCGCAAAGGAGAAGTCCAGGCCCGGCACCCCGGCGGCGATCGGGAAGTCGTAGGCCTCCGGATCGCCCTGGGAGGCCAGGCGTTCGAGCGCGGGCCCGCCGGGATAGGGCAGGCCGAGCATGCGCGCGCCCTTGTCGAAGGCCTCGCCCGCAGCGTCGTCGAGCGTGCGCCCGAGGACCGCTGTAGCCGGCGTGGTCCTCCACGCGCGCCAGGAAGGTGTGCCCGCCCGACGCCACCAGGCACAGGAACGGCGGCTCGAAGGACGTCCCGAGGAAGTTCGCGGCCACGTGGCCCTGCAGGTGGTCGACGGGGGCCAGCGGCAGGCCGCGCCCGGCGGCGAGGCCCTTGGCCGTCGCCATCCCCACCAGCAGCGCCCCCACCAGGCCGGGCCCCTGGGTGACGGCGACGAGCTCGACGTCGTCGAGCGTGGCGTCGGCCGTGCGCAGCGCATCGTCGACGACGTCGTTGACGAGCGCCAGGTGATGGCGGGCGGCCACCTCCGGCACCACGCCGCCGTAGCGATCGTGGATGCCCTGCGAGGAGATGACGTTGGAGCGCATCTCCCCCGCGGCGGTGACGACGGCGGCGCAGGTGTCGTCGCAGCTCGTCTCGATGGCCAGGATCATGAGCCCGCGTCAGTCCTGCGGCGGGGAGTAGTGCGCCGCGGCGCGCACGACGAGCCCGGAGGCGTCGAGCTCCATCGTCTCGATGGCCAGGCGGCCGCCGACCGACCGGTAGTGCAGCGCGATCGACGAAGCGCCGGGCAGGGCTGTGTAGAGCTCGAAGTGCAGCTCGGGAAAGGCGTCCAGGCCCCGGCGGAAGTACTCGCGCAGGGCGGTGCGGCCCTCGATCCGGGCCGACGCCTCGCCGGTCAGGGCCGCGACGAACGGCGAGACGAAGTCCACATCCTCGGCGTAGTGCGCCACGATTGCCTCGAGGTCGTGCGCGTTCCATGCGCCGATCCACTCGGTCGCGAAGCGATCGGCCTGCTCGTGGGTGATCATGCGGTGACGTCGCGGCGTTTCATCAGCGCGATGCCGGCGACCAGGATGATCGCGCAGTAGCCCGCCAGCACGAGCCCCGCCGGCACCTGCCCCAGCGGCGGGTGATCGCCCCCCGAGTCCCCCGTGCCGGTGAGCCCCTGGCCGAGGCCGTCGAAGCCGTACTTGGCCAGCGGGTCCCTCAGGGCCTTGACGATCTGCAGCAGGTTCTCGAGGACGAAGAGGTAGACCAGCGCGCCGACGACGGCGCCCACCTGGTTGCGGACGATCGCGCCGACGCCCACGCCGAGGGCGGCGTAGAGCGCCGTGGCGATCGTCACGCCCACGATCATCTTCGTCTCCTGTGAGCCCGTGATCCCGGTGCTGATGCCACGCCCGCTGAGGATGACCCCGCCGAGCAGGGCCGCCACGCCGACCGCCAGCAACCCGAGGGCGAGGCCCGCGGCGATGTTCGCTCCGAGCTTCGCCAGCGTCAGCCTGACGCGATCTGGGACGACGAGCAGGCTCGGCGTGATCGTGCCGTGGCGGAACTCGCTCGTGACCGCCACGATGCCCAGCACGAGCGCGAACACCTGGGCGAAGCCGGAGATGCCGATGACGTCACGCAGGGGCTTGTCGCCCGGGTGCCACGTGCCCGTCGCAGCGGCGAGGACCACGATCAGGATCACCAGGCCGAGCGCGCTCCCGACGACGCCATAGAACGTGCGGGTGGTCCGCAGCTTGAAGAACTCGGAGCCCACCAATCGACTCACGAGGGACCTCCGGTCGCTTCGGTGAGCTCGAAGAACACTTCCTCCAGCGACGAGCCGACCGGCGTCAGCTCGGAGACCACGAGCTGGTGCTCGGCGATCACGCGGCCGATGTCCTCGCCGCTGCGGTCGCGCACGACGATGTCGGCGTCCCCGCCGACGTTGGCGCCATCGGCGACCAGCAGCTCGCGCAGGCGGCGCACGTCGGGCCCCGCGACCCGGATCCCTCCACCGCTGCGAGCGATCAGCTCGGTCAGCGTGCCCTGCGCGACCGAGCGCCCGCGGTTGATGACCACGACGTCATCGGCGGTCTGCGAGACCTCGGCGAGCACGTGGCTGGACACGAGCACCGCCCTTCCCTCGCGGGCCAGCGAGCGCAGGAAGTCGCGCAGCCAGCGGATGCCCTGCGGGTCCAGGCCATTGGCGGGTTCGTCGAGCACGAGCACCCGTGGGTCGCCCAGCAGCGCGGCCGCCAGGCCCAGGCGCTGGCGCATGCCCAGCGAGTAGCCCCCGGCCCGGCGGTTCGCGGCGTCGCTGAGCGCGACGAGCTGGAGCAGCTCGTCGGCTCGCGCGTCCGCCACGCCCGAGGCCTTGGCCAGCGCCCGCAGGTGATTGCGGCCGCTGCGGCCGGGGTGCAGCATGCCGCCGTCGAGGACGGCGCCCACCTCGTGGACGGGATCGCCGAGGTGCTCGTAGCCGGTGCCGAAGATCGTCGAGCTGCCGGCCGTCGGATAGACGAGCCCGAGCAGCATCCGCAGCGTGGTCGTCTTGCCCGCGCCGTTGGGCCCCAGGAATCCGACGATCCGCCCAGCGTCCACGGTGAAGGACAGATCGTCGACCGCCACGACGTCACCGAAGCGCTTGGTCAGGTTCGAGACCTCGATCGCGTGAGCCATCTACCGGACCGGCCCGGCGTTGGGGATGTCCTCGAGCGACCCGTCGAGGGTCGCCCGGGTGCGCCACATGATGAGCGCGTCCTCGCCGTTGTCCTGGTAGTAGCGCCGGCGGGTGCCGGCCGCGCGGAAGCCGAAGCGCTCGTAGAGGGCGATGGCGGCCAGGTTGGACGTCCGAACCTCGAGCGTGAAGCGCGCGCCGTCGTCGCCGACGCGGTCGAGCAGCTCGATGAGCAGCGTCGTCGCCACGCCGCTGCGGCGTACGTCGGGATCGACGGCGACGTTCATCACGTGCCAGACCGTGTCATAGCGCGAGCAGATCAGGTAGCCGACGAGGACGCCGTCGCGGCGCGCGGCCAGGCATACGCCGCCCGGCTTCGACAGCTCGAGGACGAACATCGCCAGCGACCAGGGCGTCGGGAACGCGCGTCGCTCGATGGCGATGACCTGAGGGAGGTCGGCGTAGGTGAGGCGGCGGATGTCGAGCGCGACGGTCATGAGCGGGGCACGGCATCGGGCAGGCGCACGTACTCCGGCAGGAGGGCGTCGCGATCGACGGGGTGCGCCTCCCGCGCCAGCCGGCACACGGCCAGGGCGCTCGCACCGTGCAGCGGGGAGGCGTCCGCCGGGACCTCGGCCGCCGGCTCCAGCCGGTCACGAAATCGTACCGCCCCGTCGCCCACCGCCAGCCACGGCCCGCGGCCCGGATCGGCGAGCGCGGCGAGCCCCTCGGGCGCCACGGCCAACGGGGCCAGCAGGCGCTCGCCGGCGCGGAAGGCCGCGACGTACGCCTCCCCCCGGCGGGCGTCGAGCACGGCCAGGACGGGCCGCTCGGTGCCGGCCGCCGCGGCCAGGGCCTCGAGCGTCGAGACCGCGGCGACCTGCGCCCCCGTCGCCTGGGCCAGGGCGCGCGCGGTGGCCACCCCGATGCGCAGCCCCGTGAACGTCCCGGGGCCGACGCCGACGCCGATCCGCCGCACGTCGGCGAAGTCCGCCCCGACCGCGTCGAGGGCGCGGCGCGCCAGCGCCAGCAGCTGGGTGGCGTGACCGGGGCGCTCGCCCGGCGCCGGCTCGTGGCGCAGCTCCACCGGCTCGCCGTCGGCGGGCAGCACGGCCACCACCGTCGCCGGCGTCGCGGTGTCGAGCCCGAGGATCACGTCTCGATGATGACGCGCCGGCGATCCGCGCCGAGGTGCTCGAGGCGCACCCGGGCCACCACCCGCAGGTCGCCGAGGTCGCGACCGTGCTCGGGCCACTCGACGAAGGCGACCCGGTCCGGGGCCAGCTCGTCGGCGAGCAGCTCGGGCTCCTCGCCGTCGAGCCCGTCGAGGCGATAGAGGTCCAGGTGGCTGACCGGGACGTGGCCATCCTCGTAACGGCGCGCGATGGTGAAGGTCGGGCTCGTGACGGGCACCCCGACGCCGAGCGCGCGCGCGGCGCCGCGCACGAAGGTGGTCTTGCCCGCCCCCAGCTCGCCGGAGACGAGCACGACGTCGCCCGGGCGCAGCCCCGCGGCGAGACGCGCGGCGAGGGCCTCGGTCTCGGCCGCCGAACCCGTCTCAGTCGCGGCCATGAGCGGCGCCGCGACGCCGCAGCGCCAGGCCGGCCAGCACGAGCGCCAGGCCGACCAGCACCACGGGGATGACGTCGAAGCCGGTGCGCGGCAGCTCGCCCGAGGACGCGGCCGGCGGCTGCGCCGCCGGGGCGGCCGCTGCCGGCGCGGGCGTGGTGGTCTGCGGCGCGGCCTGCTGCTGGGAGGGCTGCGCCTGCTGCTGGGTGGGCGCCGTGGGCTTCGGCTTGGGCTTGGGCTGCGACTGGCCGGCGAACGGGTCGGTGTACTGCTGATCGCCCGCCCCGTCCTGCGCGCGCGCCGCGGCCGGGGCCAGGGCGACCGCGAGGCTGGCGGCGACAGCGGCGATGCGACGCGGGGCAGGCACGCCGCGCGATGGTAGCGTCGCCCCGCGCGTGAGCGCCCCACGGCACATCCTCGTCCTCACCGATCGCGACTGGACCCATCCAGAGGCCGGTGGCACCGGCACCGTGCTCTACGGGCAGGTCAGCCGCTGGGTGGCGTGGGGTCACCGGGTGACCGTGATCGCCGGCGACTACCCGGGCGCCGAGCGGGTCTCGCACGTCGACGAGCGCCTCACCGTGCACCGGATGGGCACGCGGCTCACGGTCTTCCCGCGCGCCGCGTGGGCGACGCTGCGCGGGCTGGGGCGCGACGCGGACGTGGTGCTCGAGGTCTGCAACGGGATCGCCTTCTTCACCTCCTTCTGGCGCTGGATGCGCAAGCCGCGCGTCCTGCTGGTCTTCCACGTCCACCAGGAGCACTACGTCACCGAGCTCGGCCTGCGCGGGCGGATCGCCGGCTTCCTGCTCGAGCAGGTGCCGCTGCGCTTCCTCTATCCCGGCGTGCCCGTCATCACGATCTCGCAGTCCTCGCGCGAGGACCTGGTCGCGCTGGGCGTCGATCGCGAGCGCGTGCACGTCGTCTATTGCGGGCTGGACTCCGGGGCGCTCGCGCCGGCGGCCAAGGCGCCCGAGCCGACGCTCATCTACCTCGGGCGCCTGAAGCAGTACAAGCGCATCGAGCTGCTGCTCGACGTGCTCGAGGCGATCCCGCGCGCCCACCTCGACCTGGCCGGCGACGGCGACCACCGCGCCGAGCTGGAGGCCGAGGTCAAGCGCCGCGGGCTCGGCCCGCGGGTCACCTTCCACGGCCACGTCGACGAACGCGAGAAGGCGCGGCTGCTCGCGCGCGCATGGGTCGCGCTGACCGCCTCGTCGGCGGAGGGCTGGTGCCTGACCGTGTTCGAAGCCGCCGCCTGCGCCACCCCGACGGCGGCCATGCGCGTCGGCGGCCTGGGCGAGGCGATCGTCGCCGGGCAGACCGGCGTGCTGGCCGACGAGCCGGCCGAGCTCGTGGCCGCCGTGCGCGATCTCGTCGAGCGCCCCGAGGAGCGCGCGGCGCTCGGCCAGGCCGCCCTCGAGCGCGCCCGCGGCTACACATGGGACTCCACCGCACAGGGCACGCTGACCGTCATGGACGGCGCGATGGCAGCCGAGCGGTCCGGGCTGCGGGCGACGCTGGCGCGCTCGGACTCCGGCAAGGCCGCGGGACTCGCGGCCGCCACGCTGGGCAACAACGCGATCCAGCTCGTCTTCACCGTCGTCTTCACGCGCCTGCTCGGCCAGACCGACTACGGCACGCTGGCCGCGCTCATCTCCGCCTTCCTCATCCTGCTCGTGGCGGGGCAGTCCGTGCAGCTCGCGGCCGCGCGCGAGGCGGCCCTCGACCGCCTCGGCCACCCCGAGGTCCTGCGTGCGACGCTGCGCGCCTGGACGCGCCAGCTGCTGATCGCGCTGGTGGCCGTGACGGCGGCCTCCGCGCTCCTGCGCGACCCGCTGGCGGCGCTGATCGGGGTGCACGACGTGCCGTGGGCGGCGGCGGCCATCCCGCCCACCGGTGTGCTGTGGATGCTGCTCTCCCTCCAGCGCGGCGCGCTGCAGGGGCTGCGCGCCTACCGGCCCGTCGGGGTCTCGATCGTGGCCGAGGCGGCGGGACGGCTCGTGTGCGGCCTCATCTTCGTCGCCGTCGGCCTCGGCGTGACCGGCGCCCTGTTCGGCACGCCCGTCGCGTTCGTGCTCGTCGCGTTGTGGCTCGAGCGCGAGCTCGTCCGGGTCGTGGGGCCCGTGCAGCGCGTCGCCGAGCCCCTGCGCACGCTGCGCTCGCTGGTGGGCGACGGATGGGTCCCGATCATCGGCCTCTTCCTGCTCGCCTCGCTGCAGAACGTGGACGTGATCCTGGCCAAGCACCAGCTCGGCGGGGACGCGGCCGGCTCCTATGCGGCGGCGGCCGTGGCCGCCAAGGCGGTGGTGTGGGTGGCGATCGGCGTCGGGCTGCACCTGCTGCCGGAGGCCACCCGGCGCGCGGCGGCCGGCCTCGATCCCCGGCCCGTGTTGCTGCGCGCCCTGGGGATCCTCGCCCTGGTCGCGGCGCCGGCGCTGCTCATCTTCGCCGTGGCGCCCGAGCTGCTGCTGCGCCTGGCCTTCGGGCCGGGCTTCACCGACGCCGCCGACGCGCTGCTGCTCCTCGGCGCCGCCATGACGCTGCTGGCCGTGGCCTACCTCACCGTCCAGTACATGGTCGCGCTGGGCGAGACGCGCTTCCTGTGGGTGCTCGGCGTGGTGGCCATCGCCGAGCCCTTCCTGCTCACCGCCGGCCACGCGGGCATCGTCGACTTCGCGACGATCGTCTTCGGCGTGCAGTGCGTGGCCGCGTCGTCGATCCTGGCCCTCGGGCTCACCGCCCGGCGCCGGCGCCGGCGCGCGGCCGCCGCGTCGTGAGCGGCTTCGACGGCGCGTGGGCGCACGCCCGCGACGTCGAGGGCTGGCTGACCGAGGCCCAGGCGCGGCGCCTGTTCGCCGCGGCGGCGGAGGTGGCGCCGGGCGGGCGCGTGGTGGAGATCGGCTCCTTCCGCGGGCGCTCGGCCGTGGTGCTGGCCGGCGCCGGGGTCGAGGTCGTGTGCATCGATCCGCACGCCGGCTCGGACCGCGGGCCCCAGGAGATCGCCGCCGACGCCGACCGTGGCGCCGCCGACCACGAGGCGTTCCACGCCAACCTGGCGCGCGCCGGGGTCGCCGAGCGCGTCCGCCACGTGCGCGCCTTCTCCGGCGCGGCGCTGGAGGAGGTCCCCGGCCCGGTCGACGTCCTCTTCGTGGACGGCGCGCACCGCCTGCGCCCCGCGCGCGCCGATCTGGTGCGCTGGGGCGACCGCGTGCGCCCCGGCGGGCGGATGCTCGTGCACGACGCGTGGTCGTCGGTCGGCGTCACCCTCGCGCTGCTGACCACGACGGTGTTCGGGCGCCGGTGGCGCTACGTCGGGCGGTCGGGATCGCTGGCGGAGTTCGTCCGCGGCGACGGGCACCCCGGCGCGGGCAATGCACTGCGCCAGCTGCGCGAGCTGCCCTGGTTCGCGCGCAACGTGGCGGTCAAGGCGCTCATCCTCGCGCGGGTGCGCCGCGGGCCCTGGCCCTACTAGGCGTGCCATGCTGGCGGCCGTGCTCGCCCGGGCGGTGACCTCCCTGCGCCTGCGGGCGCTGGACCTCGGCGACCGCGCGCGCGGGCGCGGCGACCGGCTCGTCCCGCCGCGCCGGCTGCGCGGCTTCGCGGGCGACAGCGACTTCGTCGCCACCGGCGACGAGCTGGCGCGCCTGGCGCGCGCCCACGGCGGGCTCGGCGCGGGCAGCCGCGTGCTCGACGTCGGCTGCGGCATCGGCCGCGTGGCCCGGACGCTGGCGGGTGTGCTCGACCCCGCCGCCGGCGGCGCCTACGTGGGCTTCGATCCGGTGGCGCCCGCGATCGCCTGGTGCTCCGCGCGCTACCCGGCGCACTTCCGCTTCGTCCACGCCGACCTGCGCAACGACCTCTACAACCCCGCCGGCGCCGTCGCCGCGGCCGACTACCGCTTCCCGGTGGACGACGGCTGGGCGTCGCTCGTCGTGGCGACGTCGGTCTTCACCCACCTCGACCGTCCCGAGGTCGACCGCTACCTCGCCGAGACCCGGCGCGCGATGGCGCCGGGCGCCAGCGCCCTGCTGACCTTCTTCCTGCTCGACGACGACTCGCGCGCGGCGCTGGCCGCGGGTCGCGCGCGCCAGCCGTTCGCCGAGCCGACGGGCGAGCAGGCGATCGCCGACCCGGACGTGACGATGGCTGCGGTGGCGTACGAGCGCGCCTCCGTGCTCGAGCGGCTCGAGCACCTCGGCCTCGGAGTGGCCGCCGTCCACGCCGGGAGCTGGCGCGGCGAGCCGGGCCTCACCTATCAGGATCTCGTCGTCGCGCGAGCGCCGGGCTGAGCGTCAGCCACAGCGCGCCGGCGAGCGCGCACACGGCGCCGACGGCCAGCCAGTGCTCGGCGATGCGCTGGACCGCGTAGTTGGTGTCATAGCCCTCACCCGGCAGCCCGACGGCCACGTGCAGGATCGGCACGACGACGAGCAGGACCGCGCCCGCCAGCAGCGCCAGCGTCCGGGCCGGGACGCCGCGCCAGAGCACGAGGAAGGTCAGCGGGCCCAGGAGCGCGCCCGCGCGCAGGGCGAAGACGAAGCCGAGCACGAGCCCCGCGGCCACGCCCGCCGCCAGCGCGCGCCGCAGCGGCCAGGCGCGCGCGGGCGCATCGCGCAGCGGCGCCAGCGACGCGACGACGGCGCGCGGGCGGCGCAGGACCAGCAGCGCCAGCAGCGCCAGGCACGCCACCAGCGAGATGAGATCGCCGGCGAGCAGCGCGCGGTTGGGGGCGAAGGCGAACGACGCGTCGCGGCAGCCGCGGTCCACCGGCCAGGCGTTGGCGTAGCCCTGCAGGGCGACGGGCTTGCCGAGCGAGCGCCCGTCGCAGCGTGCGGTCCAGCCGGGGTCGTAGGACTCGCCGAGCACCAGCCAGCTGGGCCCGTCGACCGCCACGCGCACCCCGTCGCGGGCGCCGCGCCCGTCGCGCCCCGCATCGATGACGCGCCCGCCGCCGGCCACGGGCGTGGCCGCCGGCGCCGGCGCGGTGAGGCGCACGTGGTCCAACCGCCACGGCGTAGCGCCGGCGCGGACGGTGAGCGGCGCAGCGGGCAGCGCCACCGGCGCGCCGCACTGGGCGGCGCGCAGCGGGCGCCCCGCGTCCACCGCCTCCACGCTCGCGGTGATCCCCAGCGGCACGTTCCGGCCTCCGACCTCGAGCGCCGGGCCCGCGGCGCCGGGCGCCGCCGCTTCGCCGCCGGCGCCGCGCCCGCAACCGAGCCGCAGTACCCCTCGGCGCCGCACGGCGGCGCGCGGGACGCCGTCGCCGGTGACCTCCCCCACGCCGACGGCCCGGCGCTCGCGGTCGATTCCCGGCGTCCCGGGCGGAAAGGCGGCGTCCAGGATCTCGATGCGCACCGTGCGCGCTCGCAGCGGCGCCGGGAGGGCGACGCTGCCGTCCGCCGCCACGGCCAGCGGGGCCGTCGGACGGCCGTCGGCCACCACGCGTACCCGCGTGGGGAAGCGCACGCGCACCGCGGCGCGCTCGAGGCGCAGGGTGCGCAGCGTCCGCGGCGCCCGCCCGCGCCACTGAAGCCAGGCGCCGCGCGAGCGGAGCCAGCCGGCGATCCACGCGCGCCGCGGGTCGCCGTCGAAGGCCGACGAGGCGCGGTTGCGCCCCAGGCCCTCGAAGCGCGAAGAGCCGTCGAACGTCGTGGTGGCGCGGCTTGCAGTGGTCCACGAGTCGAGCACGTGGTCGGGGGTCTCGGGCGCCACGCTGACCCACGCATCGGCGCGCCAGGCGCGCGCCGCCGGCGGGGCGACGGCCCGCGCCCAGCCGCGCTCGCCGTCCTGCTGGTCGCGCACCAGCCCGCGCGAGCGCGCGCCGGTGACGACGTTCGGGCGCAGCGGATCGTCCCCCGTGGTGCGGTCGAAGAGGTAGGTGAGGCCCGCGCGCCGCAGGTCGGCGCCGTGCAGCGCGTGCTCGACGAGCAGCGGCGGGCGCAGCGCCTCGGTCGCCCGCAGGCCCGGGATGCGCAGCTCGCGGACGCCGCCGGCGCCGCCCTCGCCGGTCGGCGGCTGGACGACGTGCGCGATCTGCACCGTCAGCCCGCGCACGCCGCGCAGGCCCAGGC
Organism: Paraconexibacteraceae bacterium; assembly: GCA_963757775.1. Taxonomy (GTDB): domain Bacteria; phylum Actinomycetota; class Thermoleophilia; order Solirubrobacterales; family Solirubrobacteraceae; genus JAOPZW01. The sequence goes on from CAVWSH010000009.1 coordinate 392,531, forward strand.
GCAGGCGGTTCCAGCCGTCGTGCACGGCGAACTCGTGGCCGTTGACCGCCACGCGGTCCACGCGCCCCTGCCCGTCGCTGTAGGGCATGAGGTCGACGTGGTCGACGTCGCGCGGCGCCGTGAAGGCCACGTCGAGGTGGTGGCGATCGGTGGCCAGCGCGCGGTCGGCCAGCCAGGCGGTGGCCGGGTCGCCGTCGAGGGCGGCGAAGGGGCGGCGCTCGGGGAACTGGGCGAAGCCGGGCGAGAAGTCGGCCTGGACCGAGGCCACCCCGCCGCCGACGAGCGCGACGGTCTGCGCGTCGGTCCCGCGGCGCGCGAACGGGTCCAGCTGCGCGGAGTCCTCGGAGAGCTTCTCGGCGGCGGGCACGGTCCAGCCCGTGTTCCCGCGCAGGCGCGCGGCGACGAAGACGCGCCGGCGGTTCGAGTCGCTGATCACGAACGAGGCCCCGCGCGCGGCCTGCGCGCGCAGCGCGGCCTCGTCGAGGTCGGCGGCGTAGTGCAGGGCGCGGTCGGTCCGCAGCGCGCCGAAGGCGGCGAGGTCGGCGATCGCCTGCGCCGAGCCGTCGACCACCGTCGCCCCGTCGCGCGGCAGGACGCGCACCAGCCCGGCGGTCGGCAGCTTCCAGCGGCGGACCTGCGCCAGCTGCACCGCCGGCTCGAGGGTCCCCGCCGCGCCCGGGACCGTGCGCGGCGGGCCGTAGGCGCGCGCGGGCGCGCCCAGCGCGCGCAGGACACCCGCGGCCGAGGAGGCGGGGACGGCGCCGCTGCGTGAGCGGTCGTCGTCGGCCCCCTGCACGACGGCGCCGACGCCCATGAGGTCGAGCAGCGGGCGCAGCTGGCCGGGCAACGCGCGCTGCTGGCTGACCAGCGCGTCGGTCGTCCACTGCAGGTCGACGGCTCGCAGGTCGGCGAAGGGCACGATGAAGCGGGTGGCCACCGGCCGGTCGGTCAGCGCCGGGAGGATCGGGTCGTAGGTCCCGCCCCAGTCGTAGAAGGCGAAGAGCTGGCCGGGCAGGACCATGGCGCGCTGCCCCGCCGGCAGGGTGCGGTCGAGGTCGTGGGCAGCGTCGCGCCACGCCGCGGGGACGCCGTGGGGCAGCCCGAGCTGGCGATCCAGGCCGACGCCGCGCGCCAGCGGCCAGCACGCGACTGCCACCAGCGCCGCCACGCCGACGAGCGCCGCGGCCCGCAGGCGCGGGCGCAGCGCGTGCACGGCGAGCGCGCCGAGGCCGGCCAGGCCGAGGGAGACGAGCGGGCCCGCCTTGTAGCTCGTGCGCAGGAAGCGCACGGCCTGCACGTGGTTGTAGGTGAAGGTCGCCGCCCGGCGCAGCGGCGCCCCCTCGGGGAAGCCGACGAACATCACCAGCAGGCCCAGGAGGACGAGCGCGAGGAAGAACGGCGCGTAGCGCGCGCGCCGCGTCCACGCGAACGAGCCCAGGCACAGCGCCGGGATGGCCAGCGTCGCCAGCACGACCGGGGCGAGGCCCAGGTAGACGCCGGCGTCGGCCTGGAAGGCGCGCAGGGTGCCGGTGTAGCCGACCCCGATGTAGCTCGTCCAGAAGCCCAGCAGGCGCAGCGACTCGGGAAGCGAGGTCGTGCTCCAGATCGTCCCCGGCTGCTCGGTGTAGGGCAGGAAGTCCAGGCCGTAGCGCGCGTGCACGAGCACGGCCGCCACCCACCACAGGCAGGCGAGCGCCGCCACCGGCACGAGCCGAACCACGAACCCGCGCGCGTCCCGCGACGCCACCGCGCCCCAGCCCAGCTCGTAGATCACCAGCAGGGCCGGGCCGAGCAGCAGCCAGGCGGTGACGGCGACGTTGACGCCGCCGCCGGTCGAGGTCAGCACGAGCGCGAACGCCGCCGGCCACCACCAGCCGCGGGGATCGCGCAGCCCGCGGTGCACGCACAGCAGCAGCCACGGCAGCGCCGCGGTGGCCAGCAGCGTGATCGACGTCCGCCCCACATAGGTGACGACGTACGGGTTGAGCATGTAGAGCAGCCCGCCGGCCAGGTGGCCGGCGCCGCGCGGGCGCCCGGTGAGCGCGTCGAGCAGGCGCACCATCCCCCACGCGCTGAGCGCGAGCGCCGCGCCGATCCACAGCCGCCCGACGACCCAGTCGGACAGGCCGACGCCGTGGCCGAGGGCGAAGAACGGCCCCATCGGCCACAGGTAGCCGCCGTACTGGCCGGCGAAGACGTGGCCCAGCGACCCGCTGGGCGTCCACGCGCTGAGGACGTCGCGCAGGAACGAGGCCGGCGCCACGTGCAGGTCGACCTTCGTCTCGGCCACCTCGAGGCCGGGGCGCTGCGCAAAGGCGACGACGAAGGCCAGCGCGCCCAGCGCAAGCGGGATGAGGGTGTCGCGCCGGGGCCGCCTCACGGGGCGGGGAGGCTAGCCTTCCGGCATGACTACGCCGCGCAGTACGGGCAACGCGCAGGCCACAGGAGCCAACGGCGCGAGTGGAGCCGCCGGCGCCGGCAGCGCCGACGGAGTCGTTGGCGGCGCCGGGGTGGTCGGCAGCGCCGGCGTCGTGGGCAGCGCCGGTGTCGTCGGCAGCGCCGGCGTCGTGGGCAGCGCCGGGGTCGTCGGCAGCGCCGGCGTGGCCGGCAGCGCCGGGGTCGTCGGCAGCGCCGGGGTCGCGGGCAGCGCCGCCGTCGTCGGCAGCGCGGGCGTCGCCGCGAGCGCCGGGATCGTGGGCAGCGCCGGGATCTTCGGCGGGATCGCCAACGTCGGGTGCTCGGGCTGCACCGCGTGCGTGGGCTGCGTGAACTGCCACGGCTGCATCGGGTGCGTCGGCGCGGTCGGGCTGCGGGGCGCCATCGGGGTGATCGGCCGCTCCGGGTAGCCCGGGTACGCTGCGCCTCCATGCGCCGCGCAGCGCTCACGGCCGTCCAGGCCGGCCTTCTGCTGCTCCCGGTCGTCCTGGCCTTCTTCAGCGGCGCCTTCTTCGAGGGAGCGCGCCTGATCGCCGGGATCTGCGCGTGGGCGCTGCTCGCCCTGGCCGCGCTCGCTGCCCCGGGGCTCCCGCTGCCGGGCACGAGGGCCGCGCGCGCCGCCCTCCTGGCGCTCGCGGGGCTGGCGGGGTGGACGTGGATCGCGGCGAGCTGGTCCTCGAGCCCCGCCGGCGCCGACCAGGAGCTCGAGCTCGCGCTGCTCTACCTGCCGGCGCTCGCCGCCGGGGCCATCGCGTGGAGCGATCGGCGCGCAGCGCGCCTGGTCGAGCCGGCGCTCGCGGCCGGGGCCCTGATCGTCATCGGCTACGGGCTGAGCGGGCGGCTCCTGCCCGGCGTCGTGCACCTGCACGCCACCGCGCGCGCAGGCGGGCGCCTGGAGCAGCCGCTCACCTACTGGAACGCGACCGGCGCCCTGGCGGCCATCGGCCTCGTGCTCTGCGCCCGCCTCGCCGGCGACGTCACGCGCCCGCGGGCGCTGCGCATCGCCGCCGCGGCCGCCGCCGCGCCGCTCGGCATGGGCGCCTACCTGAGCTTCTCGCGCGGCGCGATCGCGTGCCTGCTCGCGGGCCTGGCCGCGCTCGTCGCCTTCGACCGCACCCGCGCCCAGCTGCGCGCGGCGACGATCGCGCTGGCCGCCGGGGCGCTCGCGGGCGCCGCGGCCGCGCCCTTCGGCGCCGTGCGCGCCCTGCATCCCGGCCACGCGACGGCGCAGGGCCTGGCGGTCCTGGCGCTGCTCGCGCTCATCGCCGCCGGAGCCGCGCTCCTGCAGGCCCGCGGCGACGCGCGCCCCGCCCCGCTGCGCCTGCGCGCCACGCCCGTGGTGGCGCTGGTCGTGGCCCTCGCCCTGCTCCCCTACGCCGCCGTCGTCCTGGCCGAGCGCGGCGGCCCTTCGCAGGACGCGGCCTTCGGGGCGACCAACGCGCGGCTGTCGGACGTCGGCACGCACCGCCTGAGCTACTGGCGCGTCGCGATCGACGTCGCCGCCGACCATCCGGTCGCCGGCGCCGGGCCGGGGGCCTTCGCCCTCGAGTGGCTGCGCCGGCGCACGATCGACGAGCGCGTGCGCAACGCCCACTCGCTCGAGCTGCAGACCCTCGCCGACCTCGGGCTCGTGGGCTTCGCGCTGCTCGCGGCCGCGCTGGCCGCGACGGCGCTGGCGGCGCGGCGCGTCCTAGATGCCGATCGGGCCCTGGCCGCCGGGCCCGCCGCCGCCGCCCTGACCTGGGCCCTGCATGCCGGCCTGGACTGGGACTGGGAGATGCCCGCCGTCACGCTCGTCGCGGTCGCCCTGGCCGGGCTCCTGCTGTGCCGGTCCGGCGCGGCGGACGGCGCCGATCAGCTCGGCGACGAGGCCGCGCTCGAGGCGCAGCGTCAGCACGACGACGACGGCGCCGAAGAGCGCGAGCTCGGCGATCGCCTGGGCCTCCGGCCGGCCTGAGCCCCACAGGGCGGCGCGCAGGGCCAGCGCGGCCGCGGCCGCGGCGGCGGTGGGCACGGCGGGGCGCGCCAGCAGGTCGCGCGCCCGCACGGCCGGCAGCAGCGCGCGGACATAGCGCGCGCGCACCCCGAGCTGCACGGCGACCGCCGCGCACCGGCCGACGACGAAGCCCGTGAGCCCGGCCACGGCGAGCCCCGGGATGGCCAGGGCGCAGAAGGCCACGGCCGCCACCACCGCCTCGACCGCCGGCGGGCGGGTGCGCTCGTGCGCGCGGTAGAACGAGAACCAGTTGAAGCCGAGCTGCCCCATCGCGGTGGCCACCGCGAGCCCCTGGATCAGCCCGCGCGCCGGGCGCCAGGCGTCGCCCAGGACGAAGACGATGAGGTCGCCGGCGAAGAGGACGGCGCCGGCGCAGGCGGGCAGGACCCACAGCAGCGTCGCGCGGTTGGAGCGCACGAAGAGCTCCTCGAGCGCCTGCGTGCGGTCGCGGATGGCGCAGATCGCCGGGTAGATCGTCGAGGTGACGATGGTGTCGGCGCGATCGATGTAGCGCGACAGCGTCGCGGCGAGCGTGACGAAGCCGACCCACTCCAGGCCGCGATCGACGTCGAAGGCGAGGATCTGGCCCTGGGCCACGACGAGCGCCGCCACGAGCGAGACGAAGACGGGGACCGAGAAGCGCAGGTAGCGCCGGGCGACGGCGCGGTCGTAGCGCAACGCCAGGCGATAGGGCGAGGCGGCCAGCGCGGCGGCGATGCCGGCGAGGTTGCCCACCGCCGGGCCGATGACGAGGCTCCAGACGCCCACGCCGGCCGCGGCCAGCGGGACCGTGACCGCGAAGGCCACCACCGGCACCACCGCCTGCAGCAGGCGCTGGCGCGCGTAGTCCATGCGCCGGAAGAAGACCCACGCCGGTGACTGCAGGGCGAAGGCCAGCGGCAGATAGGCGGTGGCGGCGGTCAGCGCCAGGAGCCGGTCGTCGTCGTAGACGGCCGCCACCACCGGCGCCGCGGCCAGCAGCACGAGCGCGAAACCGGCCGAGAGGAGCAGCTCGAGGGTGAAGGCGTGCTGGAACTCGGTCTCCTGGTCGGCCGCCTCCTGGGCGACGAAGGCCTCGTCGATGCCGACCCGCTTGAGCGAGACGATCGTCATCGTCGTCACCGTGACCACGCCGTAGAGGCCGATCGCCTCGGGGCCGAGCAGGCGCGTGACGATGAGCCCCTGGGCGAGGACGAGCAGGTCGACGAGCCCGAGGACGGTGGCGTTGACCACCGTCCCGCGGACCACGCGGGCGCGCAGCTCGCCGCGCGGGAAGTCCAGGCGGTCGCTCACGCCGCGCTCCGGCGCCGGCGCAGCACGGCGTCGAGGGCCACCGCCGCGAGGACGACGACCGACGGCTCGGCGGCGAAGCGAAAGCGCGTGGAGCCGTAGGTCAGCAGCGCCGTGAGGGTGACCATGGCCACCGGCATGAGCAGGATGGCGAGCGGCTGGCGGCGGCGGCGCAGCAGCCACGCTCCCGCGATGGCCAGCGGGGCGAGCAGCCAGAACATCCACACGCCCAGGCGCTCCGAGCGCGCCGGGCGGCCCTCGCTGGCCTCGTAGACGCGCATCTGCGCGGGCCGGAAGACGTCGTACAGGCGCCCGACGCGGGCGGCGAGGACCAGCGGCGCGCGGCCGGCGTGGTCGCGCAGGTAGCGCATCCCGCGACGGCGGTACTCGCGCGACTGCTGCGCCTCGTCGCCCGGCGGGGTCTTCCCGTAGCAGGGGAAGTCCCACAGGCCGATGATGGGCCCGTAGTAGGTCTGATGGCAATTGGCGCCGACCCAGACGCCTTCGCCGTTGGTGGAGATGAGCACCGGCGAGGAGAACGTCGTGGCGTTGCGGATCGACCACGGGGCGAGCACCAGCGCGAAGGCTGCCACGAGGACGGCCAGGTGCACGAGGCGCTCGCGCCCGGGGAGCGTGCCGCGGGCGACCAGCGCCAGGCCGAGCAGCGGCACGAGCAGCACCGCCTCGCCGCGGGTCAGCGCCGCCAGCGCGATGAGCGCGCCGAGTGCCGCCGCCCGCCGCGCCGTCCGCGCGTCGAGGTAGGCGTAGGCCGCGAGGAGCACGGCGACGACGAGCGGCCCGTAGAGCGACTCGCTCATGAGCGAACCCTCGGCCAGCCACAGCAGCGGGTAGACGGCGGCCAGCACCGCCGCGACGAGCCCGGCGCGCTCGCCCGCCACGCGCCGCGCCAGCAGCCCCACGAGCACGACGGTGGCCGTCCCCACGAGGCCGAGCAGGAGCTTCTGGGCCAGGAAGCCGTCCGCGCCGAAGAGCGTGAAGAGGGCGATCAGGCAGATGAAGAGGGGCGGGTGCTCGGCCGTGGGGACGTCCTCGAACACGCGGCGGAAGCCCTCGCCGTGGGCCAGGTGGCCGCCCTCGAGGTGGAAGGTCAGCGCGTCGCCGATGACCGGGTAGTCGCGGTGATAGATCGTCGCCGCGGTGCGGATCGCCAGCGCGGCGAGCGCCACGATCGCGAGCCGTCCGCGAAATCCGACTGCGGGCGCCACGCGCGCAAGCCTACGTCGGCGTCCAGCGTAAGCTGCCCGCACCGTGAGCAGCCAGGCCGCTCCCGACGCCGTCGCGCCGCCCCCCGGCAACCCGCGCTTCCCGCTCTTCGACGGCCTGCGCGCGATCGCGGCCGGCTCGATCCTCGTCACCCACGTCGCCGGCCTGACCACCTTCAACACGGGCAACGCGCTCGGGGCCTACACCGCGCGGCTGAACATGGGCGTCGCGTTCTTCTTCGTCATCTCGGGCTTCCTGCTCTACCGCCCGTTCCTGGCGGCGCGCTTCGCCGGGCGGCGCCCGCCCCGGATCCGCGACTACGCGCGACGGCGGGTGCTGCGCATCGTCCCCGCCTACTGGGTCGCCCTGACCGTGCTGGCCGCGACGGTGGGGCTGTGCGGCGCCTTCACCGGCGACTGGTGGGTCTACTACTTCTTCCTGCAGAACCTGCGCCCCGCCACCACGCTGTGCGGGATCGGGACCGCGTGGTCGCTCGCGCTCGAGGCGTCCTTCTACGTCGCGCTGCCGGTGTGGGCGATGCTCATGGCGCGCATCCAGCGCGGGCGCCCCGCGCGCGCGATGGTCCGCATCGAGGCCGCCTCGCTGCTGGCCATCTCACTCGTCTCGATCCTCGCCCGGACCTGGTCGTTCGCGGCCACGGGCCGCCAGACGGCCATCGACGTCACCCTGGTCGGCAACGCCGACTGGTTCGCCTACGGCATGGTCCTGGCGCTCGCGTCGGTGGCGTTGCAGGGGCGCGAGCGCGAGTCGCGGGTCGTGCGCGTGATCAGCGACCACGCGTGGCTGCCATGGGCCCTGGCGGGGTTCCTGTGGTGGCTGGACGCGACCCAGCTCGGGATGTCGCGCTCGCTGCCGCCGATCTACAACGACAGCCGCTGGCTGGCCGAGCACCTGATCTTCCCCGCCGTCGGCTTCCTGCTCGCGCTTCCCGCCGCCTTCGGCGCCGAGCGCCGCGGCCTTCCACGGCGGATCCTCGGCAACCGGCTCCTGGCCTGGTTCGGCCTCGTCTCCTACGGCGTCTTCCTCTGGCACCAGCCGCTGATGCCGACGATCCTCGCCCATGGCGGCCTCGACCTCATCCCGGGCATGCCGTTCGTGAGCGCGCTCATCGCCGTGGGTGCCGTCTCGACCGCCGTGGCGGCGGCGAGCTACTACATCGTCGAGCGCCCGATCCTGCGCTTCAAGGATCGCCGTCGCCCGCCGCCGGCTCCGACGGCGGACCCCCACCGCCCTACCGCAGTCCCTGCCAGCGTGGGTTGAGCGCCTTCGCGCGCGCCAGCGCCGCGCGCGACGCCGCCGGATCGCGATCGCGCAGCGTGACGCCCATCGCGACCCAGCCCACGAAGCTCTCAGGCTCGCGCCTGACGCTCTCGCGCGCCAGCCTCACCGCCTGATCGCGCCGGCCCGCGGCCAGCAGGACGGCCGAGGCGCTCGCGATCACGTCGGGGTCGCGGCAGCTCGCGGTCAGCTCCTGCGTGCGCCGGCCGACGTCCGCCTGCGCGGAGTCACAGCGGTCGTGGTCGCGCAGGCGCGCGCCGAGGAGCACGACCGCCGCGACGGCGATGAGGACGATGGCGATCCGCACGGCCACGCGCGGATCCTAGGTCAGACGCGCACCGCTATCGTCCGGCGCCGCTGTGACGCCCGCGCTCGAGGTCCGTGGCTTGGCCAAGCGCTACGGCGCCACCGCCGCCCTGCGCGGCGTCGACCTGACGGTCGGCGAAGCCGAGCTCGTCGGCCTGCTGGGGCCCAATGGCGCGGGGAAGTCGACGCTGGTCAAGAGCGCCGCGGGCCTCGTGCGTCCCTCGGGCGGGACGGTGCGCGTGTGCGGCGCCGCGGCCGGGACCGCCCCCGCGCGCCGGGCGCTCGGCTATCTGGCCGAGCTCTTCCGCTTCCCGGGCTGGGCGACCGCCGACGAGCTGCTGCGCCTGCACCAGCGTCTGTCGGGCTCGACCGGCGGCGCCGCCGAGCGCGCCGAGCTGCTCAGCCTGGTCGGCCTGGGCGACGAGGCCGGCCGGCGCGTCGAGGCCATGTCGAAGGGCATGCAGCAGCGCCTGGGGATCGCGCAGGCGCTGATCGGCGGGCCACGTCTGCTGCTGCTCGACGAGCCCACGAGCGCGCTCGATCCGGTCGGCCGGCGGATCGTGCGCGACCTGCTCGGCGAGCTGCGCCGGCGCGGCGTGGCCGTCCTGCTCAACACGCACCTGCTCAGCGAGGTCGAGCGCGTGTGCGACCGCGTGGCCATCATCGACCACGGCGAGCTGCTGGCCGAGGGGCGCCCGGACGATCTCTCGCGCCCGAACGGCGTGGAGGTCGAGACGGCGAGCGGGACACGGCGCTTCGAGGGCGCCACGCGCGACGAGGTGCCGGCCATCGTCGAGCGGCTGGTCGCCGAAGGTGAGCGCATCTACGAGGTCCGCCTCGTGCGCTCGACGCTCGAGGACGCCTATCTGGCCGTGGTGGAGCCCGAGCGCTCGGCCGCGCTCGCAGCCGTGCCCGACGCCACGCCGCCCGCCGGAGGGAGCCTGTGGGCCTGAGCGGCGTCCTCGTCGTCGCCTCCTACGCCCTGCGCGAGTCGCTGCGCCGGCGGGTCTTCGCGGTCGTCGTGGTCCTCACCGTCGCCTTCGGCGGCCTCTACACGTGGGGCGCGACCGAGCTCTTCAAGGACGTCACCGGGTTCGGCGGCAACCAGTTCGGCCTCGACGGGCGCACGCTCGCGGGCGCCACCCTGCTCGGGCTGGCCATGTTCGGAACGCTCTTCCTCGGAGCGGTGCTGGCCGTCTTCCTCACGCTGTCGGCCGTCCGCGGCGACGCCGAGACCGGCCTGCTGCAGCCGCTGATCGTGCGTCCCCTCGGCCGGCGCCAGTACCTGGCCGGGCGCTTCCTGGCCGCCGCGGCGGTGGCCTTCACCTACGTGGGCGTCGTCTACACGGGCGCGGTGGTGATCACCGGCATCGCCGGCGACTGGTGGCCGCACTCGCCCGTCGGCGCGGGCCTGCGCCTCATGCTCGCCGTCGTGGTGGTGGCGGCGCTCTCGCTGCTGGGCTCGATCTTCCTCACCGCCACCGCCAACGGCATCGGGGTGCTCATGGTCTTCGGCGCGGGCCTGCTGGCCGGGCTGCTGGGCTCGATCGGCGACGCGCTGAACTCGAACACGCTGCAGACGATCGCCGACACCGGCTCCTGGCTGCTGCCCTTCGAGGCGCTCTACCGCGATGCCCTGCGCCAGCTCGTGCAGGACATCCCCGGGGTCACCGGCGCCATCGTCCAGCTCGGCCCGCTCGGCGGCTCACACGACGCCGGCCCGTTCCTGCTGCCGTGGATCGTGGTCTACCTGGCCCTCGTGGCCGTCCTCGGCGCGTTCGCCTTCGGCCGCCGCGACCTCTAGCGCCTGCTCTTGGGCACCTGCCAGCTGCTGGTCACCACCGGGCCGGGGTTGCCGTTGGAGTCGAAGGTCTTCTCGGTCACCTGCACGCGCGCGGGGCTGAGGCCGATCTCCTCCTCCAGCGAGCCGAGCGCCTTGGCGTCGGGGTTCGCTCCGCCCTGCTCGTAGCTCGAGACGGCGACGTCGCTGAGCTTGTAGGTGAGGAGGTTCGTGCTGCCCGGGTCGCTGCCCGTGCTGAACGTCAGCGTCGCGCTCTTGAGGTGGCGCCCGCTGGTCGCCGCGGACAGGATCCTGGGCGACGAGACGTCGTAGACCTTGTCCAGCCGCAGGCCGTTGAAGCGAACCGCGCCGGCGGTGCGTGTGGACGGCCGCTTGGCCAGGAAGGCGAACGACTCGATCGAGATCTGGCTCTTGTGCTGGGCGTCGGTGCTGTCGCCCGGGATCCCGTCGATGGCGAGGAAGATGTCCGCGGACGGGCCGCCGGTCTGGCTCGTGTCGAACGGCGCGCCGCCGCCGCTCCCGCCCCCGGAGGTGTCGGTCCCCGACCCGGAGTCGCCGGGCGGTCCGGGGTCGCCCTGCGGTCCGGCCGGTCCGGCCGGCCCCGCCTGGTCCCACGTGAGCGCCGTCTCGCCGTTGACGCAGGCCTGGGGCGGGCTCGCTTCGACGTCGATGACCCGCAACTGGCCGGGCGTCGCGCCGGTCGTCACCCGGCAGGCGTGGATGACCCCGTCCGACGCCGACGGGATGGCCGCGATCGCCACCGCCGTGCCGGCGCCGAGCACCACCACCGCCGGCAGGGCGAGCTTGAAGATTCGGCTGCTGGTCATGGGACCTCCGCTGGATGACTTGCCGGGTTGGCGCCCGCGGCGATCGGTTCGCGCAGCGGCGCGACCTCGACGCGGGCGGAGTGAAAGGCGCCGCCGCCGCCCCGGTCGGTGAGCTCGGGCGTCGTCAGCGCGTTGGCCATCGTGCCGCCCGGGCTCCGCGAGGCCCACCAGCCGGAGGGCAGCGCGACCACCCCGGGCCGGACCACGTCGCCCAGCCGGGCCCGTGCGACGACCTCGCCGCGGGCGTTGCTGACGCGCACCACGTCACCGTCGGCGATCGAGCGCGCCGCGGCGTCGTCGGGGTGCATGTCGAGCAGCGGCTCGCCCTCGCCGGCCAGGTGGCGCGGGAGGTTGGCGTAGGTCGAGTTCAGGAAGTGGTGGGCGCTCTTGACCGTCATGAGCGCCAGTGGCTCGTCGTCGCCCGGCGGCGGGTCGAAGCCGGGCGCCAGCCCCTCCGACCACAGACGGAAGCGCCCTGAGGGCGTCCCGAAGCCGCCCTGGGCGAACGGCCTGAAGTCCTCGGGGAGATCGGCCTCGGCCCACCCCACCTCCCGCAGGCGCTCGAAGTCGACCGTGTCCAGCGGCGCCCGGGCGCCGGCGAGGGCCGCCCGCGCGAGCTCCTCGTCGGTGGCCGCGAAGGCCTCGCCGTCGAAGCCCATCGCTCGCGCGAGGCGCCGGAAGATCTCGGTGTTGGGCAGCGCCTCGCCGACGGGCGCGATGGCCGGCTCGTTGTAGGTGACGTACGTATGTCCCCACGAGGGCACGATGTCCACGTGCTCGACTTGCGTCGTGGCCGGCAGGACGACGTCGGCGTGGCGCGCCGTGTCGGTCATGAAGTGCTCGAGGACCACGGTGAAGAGGTCCTCGCGCGCCAGCCCCCGCATGACGCGCGTGCTGTCGGGCGCCGTCGTCGCCGGGTTGGAGTTGTAGACGACGAGCGCGTGGACCGGGGGGTCGAGCTCGGTCAGGGCGTGGCCGAGGCGGACCATGTTCACCGCGCGCGTGTCGGGCTGCGGCCCGGCGAGCGCGTCCTGGTCGAGCGGGCTGTAGGCCGCCCACGAGGTCGGGCCGAGAAGGCCGCCGCCGCGCTCGCGCCACGCGCCGACGAGGGCCGGCAGGCAGGAGAGGGTGCGCACCATCCGCGCGCCCTCGCGATGGTGCTCGATGCCGATGAGCCGGCGGATCGCCGCCGGTCGCGTGGTGGCGTAGGCGCGCGCGAGCGCGACCACCTCGTCCGCCGCGACGCCGGTGACCTCCTCGGTTCGCGCGGGCGGCCAGGCGGCCAGTTCGCCCGCGAGGCGCTCGAAGCCCTCGGTGTGGGCCGCGACGTACTCGGCGTCGTGCAGGTCTTCGGCCACGATCACGTGCATGAGGCCGAGCGCCAGCGCGGCGTCGGTGCCCGGCAGCGGGCGCACGTGCCAGTCGGCCGCCGCGGCGGTGCGCGTGAGCAGCGGATCGATGACCACCACGCGCGCTCCCGCCTTGCGCGCCTGCTGGACGATCGGCCACTGGTGCAGGTTGGTGACGATCGTGTTCGTCCCCCACAGGACGATGAAGCGGCTGTGCAGCAGGTCGAACGGGCGCATCCCGACCAGCGTGCCGGCCGCCTCGAGATGACCAGCGGCCGCCGCCTGCCCGCAGATCGTGCGCTGCAGCCGGCACGCGCCCAGGCGCGCGAAGAAGCGGCGGTCCATCGAGGCGCCCTGCACGAGGCCCTGAGTGCCCGCGAAGCTGTAGGGCAGCACCGCCTCGCCGCCGTGCTCGGCCACGATCGCTCGCAGGCGCTCGGCGATGTGCGCGAGCGCGACGTCCCAGGTGACGGGCTCGAAGGCGCCCGAGCCCTTGGGCCCCGTGCGCATCAGCGGCTGGCGCAGGCGATCGGGGCTGTACGTGCGTTCGAGGAAGTGGCTGACCTTCGCGCACAGCCCCCCGCGCGTGAAGGGATGCTCCTTGACCCCGACGAGCTTCTCGGCCACGCCGTCGCGCACCGTGACCTCCCACGCGCACGTGTCCGGGCAGTCGTGCGGGCAAGCGCCTCGGATGACGGTCGGTTCGGCGGCCATGCTCCTCGTCGAGGGTCCCATACCGCTCGGGCCGCCGTCCACTCCTACCGGCGTACCAACACGAGATAGTCACCGAATCGCGCCGCCGGCCGGTAGCCGCGCGCGATGGCGCGGTCGAGGACGAACACGCCGCTCGACCGCGACGAGCCGTTGGGCTCGCGCTCGCGCGCCAGCGCCGACAGCCAGCGCACGATCACGGGCGTGCCGCGCAGGTCGCGCGCCATCTCGCGCTGGACCTTCGCGGTGGTGACGACGCCCGGCTGCACGACGTCGTAGCGCGTCGGGTTGGGCCGGTCGAGGAGCACGCTGAGCATCGGGTCGCCGACGCGGACCCGGTCGTAGCGGGGCGGGGCGACGAGCACCGCCGACCCACCAGGCGCGCGCGCCCGGACGTACGGGATCAGGGCGCGCAGCGCGGCGGCGTCGGCCGGCTCCGTGCGCACGCTGTCGGCCGCCTGCGCCGGGATCGCCGCCAGCGCGGGCGGGTGCAGCGCCTGCCCGGCGCGGCGCTCCAGGCCGTGCAGGGCGATCAGCGCCAGAGCCACGCCGAGCACGGCGCGCGCCGGTGCGATCCGCTCGCGCCCGGCCGCGCAGGCCAGCGCCATGGCCAGGACGACGGAGAGCGGCGCGAGGTGGAACTCGTCGGTGCGCGCCAGCAGGTAGGCGAGGCCGACGGCGATGAACGGCGCCAGGGCGAAGCCGTCGCGGCGCACGAGCGCCCAGGCCGCCCACAGCGCGCTGGCGGCCACGAGGATCGCCGGCAGGTAGTACTCGAGCAGCTTGTTGGGATCCCAGCCGCCGTCGTAGTGCAGCGGGAAGGGCAGCCGCTGCAGGTCCTGCACGGAGGCGAAGCCGAGCACCTGGTCGGCCATCGCGCCGCCCGCGGCGAAGGCGAAGGGCGCGAGCGCGAGCGCCGCCACGGCGATGGCCGCCATCGCGACGCGCGCGGCGCCGCGCTTCTCCCCGGCTCCTCCACGACGCGCCTCGAGCACCGCGCCGAGCGCCGCCGCCACCCCGATCTCCGGGCGCACGAAGACGGCCAGCCCGGCGAGCGCGCCCGCGCCCAGCGGCGCCCGGCGCGCGAGGAGCAGGGCGCCGAGCCCAAGGGCCAGCGCCGGCGCGTTCGGGCCGGGCCCGCTGGGCCACGCCATCGCCCCGGCCACGGCCACCCACGCCCCGAGGGCCCAGCCCGTCCCCGCCTCGCGGCGCACGTAGCCGAAGGCGAGCACGGCGACCGTCGCGTCGATCGCCACGCGCACGACGCGCCACCACAGCAGCGACGGGCCGAAGAGCTTGACCAGCGCCGCGAGCAGAAGCGGCTGGCCGGGCGCGTAGTTGCTCCAGAAGTCGCGGTAGGGCCACTGGCCATCGGCGATCCGCCGCGCCCAGGCCAGCATCAGCCCCTCGTCGTGCGGGCCGTAGCCGCGCAGGATGGTGAAGGCCGACAGCGCCGCGGCGCCGAGGGCCAGCAGCGCGCCGAGCGCGACCTCCCGGCGGCTCACACCGGGCGCGCCAGGCCGCGCGAGCGGCGTGGCGGCCGGCGCCGCGGCCCGCGGCGCGAGCCCAGCCCGTCGAGCGCGAGGTCGACGACCGAGCGCAGCCCGCGGCGGAAATGGGCGGTGTCGAAGCGCCGCGCGCTGGCCACGCACGCCGCGGGATCGACGGCCAGCGCGTCGAAGGCCAGGACGACCTCGGCCAGCGCCTCGGGCTCGGGCGAGCCGAAGAAGGCGCCCGTCTCGCCCGCGATCACGGTCTCTCGCAGCCCGCCCTCCTGCAGCGCGATGACCGGCCGGCCGGCGGCCTGGGCCTCCACCGCCGCGATGCCGAACTCCTCCGTGGCGGTGACGACCAGCGCCTGGGCGCGCGCGAGGATGCGCGCGGCCTCGGCGTCGCTGACGCGCCCCGTGAAGCTGATGGTCGGCCCGGCCATCCGGTGCAGGCGGCGGGCGTCGGGGCCGTTGCCGACGATCACCAGCGGCAGGCCCAGCCGGTTGAAGGCCCGCACGGCGACCTCGATGCGCTTGTGGGCCATCAGCTCGGAGAGGACGACGTAGGCGTCGCCCGGCGCGGCCGGCGTGAAGCGCTCGACGTCGACGGGCGGGTGCAGGACGGTGGCCTCGCGGCCGAAGTAGCGCGCCACGCGGCGCTTGGTCGTGTGCGAGTTGGCGACGTAGGCGTCGACGCGCTGCGCCGCGATCCAGTCCCATTGGCGCCAGCGCTGGAACACGGCGCCGAGCGCTGCGCGACCCACCGGACCGCGCGCCGCGAGCGTCTCCTGGCGCGCGTTCCACGCGTAGCGAAAGGGGTTGTGGCAGTAGCAGACGTGGACGGCGTCCTCGTCGGGGATGACGCCGTGCGCCCACGCGCTCGAGCTCGAGATGACGAGGTCGTAGCCGCGCAGGTCCAGCGACTCCATCGCCGCCGGGTACAGGGGCAGCAGGGCGCGGAAGGTGCGGGCGCTGGGCCGCAGGCGCTGCAGGTAGGAGGTGTGCACCGCGCGGTGGGCGAAGCGGCCCTCGGTCCCCTCCTCGTCGTAGACCGCGGTGAACAGGTCGGCCTGCGGGAAGAGGTCGCAGAGAGCGAGGAAGACGCGCTCTGCCCCGCGCACGTCCACGAGGAAGTCGTGCACCAGGGCGACCCGTGATCCCTCCTGCATAGGCGCGCGAGCCTATACCGTCCGCTGACGATGAAGGTGGGTGTCGACGCGCGCGCCCTGCTCGCCGGGCGCGGCGTGGCGCGCTTCACGCGCGGGCTGCTGGCCGCGCTGGCCGATGGCCACGGCGAGGATGAGTGGCTGGCCTTCGTTCCCGGCCGCACCCCGGTCGCGCCGGTCCATCCTCGCGTCACGCTCGTGCGCCACCGCCTCGGCGGGCGCGCGCTGTTCGGCGCGGCGGCGGTCGCCCGCCGCCCCACGCTGGCCGGCCTGCTCGGGGGGATCGACGTCGCCTGGCTGCCGGCCCCGGCCCCGGTCGCGCCCGGCGCCCCCTACGTGCTGTCCGTCCACGACCGCTCCTGGGAACGCCGCCCTCAGGACTTCAGCGCCTACGAGCGCGCCTGGCATCGCCTGGCGCGCCCGCGGGCGCTGGCGCGCGCCGCGGCGGCCGTGACGGCCGACTCGCACGCGGTGGCGGCGGAGCTCCGCGCGGCGTGGGGCGTGCAGGCGACGGTCGTCTCGCCCGGAATCGACGGCGGGCCGTCGGCGGCGATCGCCCGCGCGCCCGCGGGCGCCCCCGGGCGCTATCTGCTCTTCGTCGGCGCCCGCGATCCGCGCAAGGGGCTCGAGCTCGCCACCGCCGCCCATGCGCGGGCGCGCGGGCGCGGGCTCGACGCCGAGCTCGTCGTGGTCGGCGACGGCCTGCGCCGCGTCGACGACGCGGAGCTCGCCGCGCTCTACGCGGGCGCGCTGGCCGTGGTGGCCCCCTCCTACCTCGAGGGCTTCGGGCTCGTGGTGCTCGAGGCGGCCGCCCACGGCACGCCGGCCGTGGTCTCGGACCTGCCGTGCTTCGCCGAGACGCTGGGTGACGCCGCGCTGCGGGTGCCGGTCGGCGACGCCGGCGCGCTGGCCGATGCGCTGCAGCGCATCGCCGGCGACGAGGCCCTGCGCGCCCGCCTGGGCGCCGCCGCGCGCCGGCGCGCGGGCCTCTACACCTGGGAGCGGGCGGCGGCCGGGCTGCACCCGCTGCTGGCGAAGGCCGCCGCGTGAGCTTCACGGTCGTCACCGTGCCGCACGACTCGGCCCTCGAGCTGCCGGGCCTGCTGGCCTCGCTGCGCGCGCACCTGGCCTCCGACGTCCAGCTCGTGGCGGTCGACTCCGGCTCGCGCGACGACGGGCCCGCGCTGGCGCGGGCGGCGGGCGCCGAGGTCGTCGTGCTCGACGGCAACCCAGGCTTCGGAGCGGCCAACAACGCGGGCGTGGCCGCGGCGCGCCACCCCGTGACCGTGCTGCTCAACCCCGACTGCGAGCTGCTCGACGCGGGGCTGTCGGAGCTCGCGGCGCGCGCCGCGGGCGGCGAGGCCCTGCTCGTCCCGCGCCTGGTCGAAGCCGACGGAGCGCTGCAGCGCAGCGCGCACCCGCTGCCGGGGACCCCGATGGCGCTCGTGCGCGCGGCGCTGCCCACCCGCGCGCTGCCCCAGCCCCACCGCGCGCGCCGTCCGCGGCGCGTGGGCTGGGCCATCGCGGCCTGCCTGGCGGCGCGCACCGAGCTGCTGCGGCGCCTGGGCCCCTTCGACCCCGGCGCCTTCCTGTTCTACGAGGACATGGACCTGTGCCTGCGGGCCCGCGCCGCCGGTGTGCCGACGGTGCTTCAGCCCGACGTCGTGGTCCGCCATCTCGGCGGGCGCAGCACCACCCGGGCGTTCGGCGGCGAGGCCTTCGACCTGCAGGCGCGGCGGCGGCGCGAGGTCGTGGGCGCGCGGCTGGGGCCGCGGGCCCTGCGATACGACGACGGCGCGCAGGCCTTGACCTTCGGCCTGCGCGCCGTCGTGGGACGCGAGCGGGAGCGCAACCTCGCGGCCCTGCGCGCGCTGCGCGCCGCGCGGCGGATGGCCACCGCCGCACCGCGTTAGCGCAGCCGCACGACTTGGCTAGTGACGCGCCATCGGGTCGACGTAGACGTCGTCGACCCGCCACTTCGCTCCGAGCCCCGCGGGCGAGAAGCGGAACTGGACGGTGGCGTGACCCCCGTCGAGGGCGCCGAGAAGGTCGGCGCCGACGACGACCGGCAGCGCCGGCGCCCAGGCCTTGCCTCCCAGCGCGTTGACGCCGAGCGGGAGCGTGAGCGTCCCGCCACGGGGCGCGTGGTAGATGACGTCGACGCGCAGCAGCGACAGCAGCCCGCCGTCGTTGGCGGCGAAGTAGCGCATCGTCGGATCGAGCACCGCGACGCAGATGGGCGGCGTGGTGGCCGAGCTGCCCGAGGGCAGCGAGAGCGCCTTGCGCTCGCCGGCGCCGTGCGCGGCGAACGACTCGCTGCCGGCGACCACGGTCGCGCCCCCGGTCAGCTTCCAGCCGTCCATGGAGCCTTCGAACGTGCCGCCCGGGGCGAGCACGTAGCTCGAGTTGTCGAGCCACCGCGCGAACGGATGCTCGATCTGCTGGGCCGGGCAGCCGTCGAGCCCGAGGTCGAGCCCGTCGGCCGCGGCGCCGGCGGGCAGGGCGCCGAGCGCGAGAGCGGCCAGCGCGGCGGTCGCGGCGCGGCGCAGAAATGACGTCCGTGTCAAAGCATGTCCCCCTGTGATGTCCGTAGCGCCGTTGGGCGTCCATGGACGGCTTCGGCCGCACGGTGAGCGGCCATGAACCTGCGCTCGGCGGCGCCGTACATGCGTCCAGAAGGCGCTGCTCGCCACCCTCGCGCGCGCCGATGACGTGGAGGCGCCATGGCTCTCGCAGACGACGACCCCTACGTCGAGGAGCTCCTCGGCAACGCCCAGGGCCGCGCGGCCGCGCGCCTGCCCCGCCGCGAGCTGAGCGCCGAGCTGGCGTGCGGCGCGCTGCTGCTCGCCGCGGTCGGCGCCCTGGCCCTCCTCGCCCCGTCGGGGCGCACCCTCGACCCGATCGTGGCGCTCGGCCTGATCGCGGCCTTCGCCGTCGCCCAGCAGGTGCACTTCGAGGTCGGGATCGGCTACACGGTCCCGACCCAGCTCGTGCTCATGCCGATGCTGATCCTGGCGCCGCCGGCCCTGGTCCCGTTGCTCGTGGCCGCCGGGCTGCTCGTCGGGCGCCTGCCCTCCTACCTGCGCCGCGAGGTCCACGTCTCGCGCGTGGCCTTCATCCTGCCCGACGCCTTCTACGCGGTCGGTCCCGCACTGGTCATGGCCCTATTCGCGCCCGCGCACGTCGGCCTCGGCGACTGGCCCGTGCTGGCCGCCGCCCTCGGCGCGCAGGCCGTCTGCGACGCCGGCTTCACGGGGCTGCGGATCTGGCTGGCCCTCGGCACCCCGCCGCAGCTGCAGCTGCGCCTCTTCGCTTGGGTGCTCACCGTGGACGCCGCCCTCGCGCCCGTCGGCATCCTCGCCGGCGTGGCCGGTGAGGGCCAGC
Source organism: Paraconexibacteraceae bacterium (assembly GCA_963757775.1). GTDB lineage: Bacteria > Actinomycetota > Thermoleophilia > Solirubrobacterales > Solirubrobacteraceae > JAOPZW01. Next base: position 411,810 of record CAVWSH010000009.1, read on the forward strand.
CGCTCGCCGTGGCCTTCGTGCTTCCGATCATGGGCCTGCTCGCCTTCTTCGCGCGCGAGCGGCGCGCCCACATCGGCAAGGCGCTCGCGCTGTCGCACGCCTACCGCGGCACCGCGCTGCTGATGAGCGACCTGCTCGAGGCCGACGACGCCTACACCGGCGGCGAGCACAGCCACGGCGTCGTGGCCCTCGCGCTGGCCGTGGGAGACGCCCTCGGCCTCGGCCCGCGCGACCGGCGCAACCTCGAGTTCGCCGCGCTGCTGCACGACATCGGCAAGATCCGCGTCCCCGACGAGATCATCAACAAGCCCGGCAGGCTCACGGACGCGGAGTTCGAGATCGTCAAGCGCCATCCCGTCGACGGACAGGAGATGCTCGAGCGGGTCGGCGGCGTGCTCGCGGAGGTGGGGATCATCGTCCGCCACCACCACGAGCGCTGGGACGGCCACGGCTACCCCGATCGCATCGCGGGCGAGGCGATCCCGCTCGCCGCGCGCATCATCTGCGTCTGCGACGCCTACAACGCGATGACCACCAATCGTCCCTACCGGGCGGCGCTGCGGGTGGCCGACGCGGTGGCCGAGCTCGAGCGCTGCTCACGCGACCAGTTCGACCCCGGCGTCGTCCAGGCCCTGCTGCGGACGGTAGCCGCGCACCCCGAGCACCGCCCCGCGCGAACGCTGCTCGAGCTCGCGGCGTAGCGGACGCCCGCCGCCGGGTAGCCCGCTGGGCATGACCCAGTTCTGGTTCGCCGCATCCACCGAGGAGTTCCCGCCCTCCCAGATGGTCGAGCAGGCGCGCGCCGCCGAGCGCGCGGGCTTCGAGGGCCTCGGCGCCTCCGATCACTTCGCGCCGTGGTGGCCCGACGGGCAGGGCAGCCAGGCCTGGGTGACCCTGGCGGCCATCGGGCAGCACACGACGCTGCCGCTGAGCACCGCGGTGACGCCGATCATCCATCACTACCACCCCGCGGTCGTGGCCCAGGCCTTCATGGCGATGGAGGAGCTCTACCCCGGGCGCGTGTGCCTCGGCGCGGGCTCGGGCGAGGCGCTCAACGAGGTGCCCCTGGGCCTCGAGTGGCCCGAGCCCGGCGAGATGCTCGAGCGCTTCGAGGCCGGCCTGCAGGCCGTCACGCGGCTGTGGGCCGGCGAGACGGTGACCATGGACGGCGGCTGGTTCGCCCTGAAGGAGGCCAAGCTCTACACCCGCGCGCGGTCACGCCCGAAGCTCTACGTTTCGGCCTTCGGCCCTCAGGCCGCGCAGATCGCCGCGCGCTACGGCGACGGCCTGTGGACGCTGGGCGACCCCGAGTCCGCCCCGGAGGTCATCGACGCCTACCTCGAGGCGCGGGCGCGCGAGGGCCGGGAGCCCGGCGAGATCATCCTGCAGTCCGGGTTCAACCTCGCCGAGGACGAGGAGACGGCCATCGCCTCGACGCGCAAGTGGAAGGCCACGCAACTCGAGGAGGTCTACCGCGACGACCTCCACGACCCGGCCGAGATGCTGGCCAAGGCCGAGGCCGAGGTCAGCGACGAGCAGTTCGCCAAGGAGGGGTTCATCGTGAGCGCCGATCCGTCGGAGCACATCGAGCGCATCCGCCGGCTGGAGGCGATCCACGAGGCCACGACGACGATCGTCCTGCAGGGGATCGGCGCCGACCCGCTGGGCTCCATCGGCAGGTACGGCGAGCACGTGCTGCCGGCGTTGCGCAGCGTCCGCGCCGGCTGACGATTCGCTCTCAGCCGAAGGCTGCGGCAGAATCGGGTCGTGATCCGCTTTCGCTTCGGCCACGAGGACCTGGTGCGTACGCGCTTTGCGATCTCGCCGCTCTTCGACCTGATCTGGAGCACGGACGTCCTGCGCGACCCGGCCGCGCACTCGCTGCACCTGCCATGGGCGCGCGCGGCGCGCCGGCGCCTCAGGGGCTTCGACTACGAGCTGCTCGAGCTGCTCGCGACGTCCTCGCCGCAGGGCTACGCGCCCGATTTCGTGGCGCCGCCGCCCACCACCCCGCTGGCCGAGCTCGCCGACGAGCTGGCCCGCGTGCGCGCGACGCGCCACGAGCAGGTCGCGCGCGAGGTCGGCTGGCGCTTCGAGGGGCTGGCGGTCCCGGACGCCGCGCGGGCGCTGCTCGACGATCCCGAGCGCGGGCTCGCAGAGCTGACCACGATGATGGCGGGGTACTTCGAGCGCGCCATCGCACCGTGGTGGCCGGAGATCCGCGTCGCGCTCGAGGACGACATCCTGCATCGCGCACGGCGCCTGACCGCGGGCGGGGCCATCGAGGTCTTCGAGGACCTCCATCACCAGGTCCACTGGCGCGATGGCGCGCTCGAGGTCGACCGCCCCTACGAGCAGGAGGTCGACCTCGGCGGCCGAGGGCTGCTGCTCGTCCCCGCCGCCTTCGCCTGGCCTCGGGTCTTCGCGATGGTCGACAAGCCCTGGCAGCCGGCGCTCATCTACACCCCGCGCGGGCTGGGCTCGCTGTGGGCCCCGGCCGCGCAGGGCGGCGGCGACCGCGAGGCGCTCGCGGCGCTGCTCGGCCGCCGCCGCGCGGCGATCCTCGCGACGCTGGGCACGCCGGCGGCGACGAGCGACCTCGCGCAGCGCCTCGGCGCCTCGCCGGCGGGCGTGAACGAGCACCTGGGCGTCCTGCGGCGCGCTGGGCTCGTGCGTGCGGCGCGCGACGGGCGCCGCGTCCTCTACTCGCGCACGCCGACCGGCGACGCGCTGCTGGGCCGGACGTGACGACTCAGGGCCCGCCCGGCGCCTCAGCGGTCCGCCGTTTCGAGTACCACGGCGCAGTCGCCGAGGAAGAGCTCGTCGCCGGGGACCACGCGCGCGCGACCGACGCGTCGCCCCATGAGCCACGTGCCGTTGCTCGAGCCGAGGTCCACCGCCAGCCAAGCGCCGTCGAGGGCGCGCAGCTCGAGGTGGTGGCGCGAGATCGTCGGCTGCGCCATGACGACGTCACAGCCGCGGCTGCGCCCCACGACGACGCTCCCCGCCGCGGGAAGCGCCAGCGGCGTGGCGGGCGTCATCCGCGCCGGGCGCCGGCGCGGCCACGTCCACCGTTGGCGCGTGACGTCTCCGACCAGCAGGCGCAGTTCGGCAAGCGAGCGCGCCCGCAGCACGCGTCCGAGGCGATGCTCGAAGGTGTCGACGCTCAGGTACCCCTCGACGCAGCGCGCCCGCAGCAGGGCGATGGCCCACTCGCGATCGCGGTCGGAGGCGCGCATCACGCCGGCGATGCTCCGCCCCGCGCTGCGCTACGTCAAGGCCGCCAGACGTGGATCTCGCACTGGTAGGGGAGGTCGACCGGCCCGTCGGGCACGAGCGCGCGCACGCGCGCCAGCAGCGGCTCGCGCTCGGCGTCGTCGAGGGCGGCGATGAAGCTCGTGGAGCCGACGCGGTCGGCGAGCCCGTCGGCGTCGAGGCGCTGGGTGAAATCGAAGCGGCGCTCCGTCAGCTCACGTCCGGCGAAGGACTCGCGCCATGCGCCGCTGGCGTGGGCGGGCGCGTCGCCGTGATACGGGGCGATCATCTCGGTGATCGCCGCGTGCAGCGGCGAGGACTCGATCGGCCGCCGGTTCCACACGAGCGCCAGCGCACCGCCGGGCCGCAGCACGCGCTCGATCTCGGCCAGCGCCCGGGGCCCGTCGAACCAGTGGAAGGCCTGGCCGACGGTGACGGCGTCGGCACTGTCGTCGGGGAGCGACATCGCCTCGGCCGTGCCGTCCAGCGCGCGGGCCGAGGGGCCGATGGCGGCGCGCATCTCGGCCACCGGCTCGATGGCGATGACCTCGCAGCCCAGCGCCGCCAGCGGCCGGGTGAGCTTCCCGCTGCCGGCCGCGAGGTCGACGACCGTCCGGCCCGGGCGCAGGTCGAGCTCGTCGGCCAGCCACGCGATCGCCTCGGGCGGGTACTCGGGCCGCGCGCGCTCATAGGCCTCGACCGAGCGGGCGAAGCCGGCCGCCGCGGACGGGTGGATCATCAGAAGAGCCCCATCTGGCGGTCGTCGAGGGCCACGGCCACCGGCTCGAGCTCGGGGATGTCGGGCAGCGCGCGCGGCTCGGGCGGCTCGGGGCGCTCCTGCACCCCGCCGGGCTGCGGCGGCGGCTCCATCGCCAGCAGCTCGGGCAACCGGGCGAAGTCCGTCCGCAGGACCTCCACGTTGGCCGGCGTGTAGAGCGCGGCGGCGGGATGGAAGATCGGATACAGCCGCACCGCGCGGGTGCCGATGACGCGCACCTCGTCGCGCCCGTGCAGGCGCATGATCCCGGTCGTGTCCGCGCGCAGGAGCTTGGTCGCGAAGTTGCCCAGCGTGCAGATCACGCGCGGCTCGATGAGCTCCACCTGGCGCAGGAGGTACTCGTGGCAGTTCTCGATCTCCTCGGGGTGAGGATCGCGGTTGCCCGGCGGCCGGCACTTGAGCGTGTTGGCGATGAAGACGTCGGCGCGCTGGAGGCCGATCTCCTGCAGCAGCGTGTCCAGCAGCTTGCCGGCCTGGCCGACGAAGGGCAGGCCCTGCTCGTCCTCGTTGCGCCCAGGGGCCTCGCCGACGAACATCAGGTCGGCGTCGGCGTTGCCCGAGCCGAAGACGACCGTGGTACGCGTCGCGGCCAGCTGAGGGCAGCGGGTGCAGTCCCGCGCCTGGTGGTAGACGGCCTTGAGCGCCTCCCGGCGCTCCTGCTTCGAAGGCGGCACGTTCCAAGCGTAGACACCGGCGACGACGAGCTCGGGCCAAGAAGCCGCATCCTGCGCAACTCCGTTGGACCGAGGGGGTACTCTAGGTGCACATCACACGCGACCGGCACCCCGCTCCGGGGGCTGGATCGGACATCAGATGCACGAGAACATCGCCATCGTGGGAGACGGCCGCCTCGGCCGCGCCCTCGCTTCCGCCCTGCGGGCTGCGGTTCCACACGGCCGCGGCTATGCCGGGGCGGGCGCCGATGCGGTGCTGCTCTGCGTCCCCGACGCCCAGATCGCGACGGCCGCCCGGGCCATCGAGCCCGGCCCGCTCGTCGGCCACTGCTCGGGCGCCACCGACCTCGGCGTGCTCGCGCCGCACGAGGCCTTCGGGCTGCACCCGCTCATGACCGTGACCCGCGCCGGCGGCGCCTTCGCGGGCGCGGGCTGCGCGATCGCGGGCACCACCCCGCGCGCGCTCGACTTCGCCGAGCGCCTCGGCCGCGCGCTGGGCATGCGGCCCTTCGCGATCGCCGACGAGGACCGGGTCGCCTACCACGCCGCCGCCTCCATGGCGTCCAACTTCCTGGTCGCGCTCGAGTCGGCGGCGGCGCGCCTGGCCGCGACCGCGGGCGTCGAGCGCTCGCTCCTCGTGCCGCTGGTGCGCGCCGCGGTCGAGGCTTGGGCCGTCGAGGGCGACACCTCGCTGACCGGGCCGATCGTCCGCGGCGACGAGGCCACGGTGGCGCGTCATCGCGAGGTCGTCGGCGAGCGCGCCCCCGACCTGCTCGGGCTCTACGACGCGCTGGCCGACGCGACGAGGGCGGTGGCGGCGGCATGAGGACGGTGCGGACCATCGCCGACGTACGCGCCGAGCTGCGCGCGGCCCGGCGCGCGGAGCGCGCCATCGGCCTCGTGCCGACCATGGGCGCGCTGCACCAGGGACACCTGAGCCTCATCCGCCAGGCGCGCGCGACGTGCGACGTCGTCGTCGTCTCGCTCTTCGTCAACCCGGCCCAGTTCAACGCGGCCGGCGACCTGGCCGCCTACCCCCGCGACGAGGAGCGCGACGCCGCGCTGGCCACCGAGGCCGGCGCCGATGTCCTCTTCGCACCGGCGCTCGAGGAGGTCTACCCGCCCGGCTTCGGCACGACGGTCCACGTGAGCCGGCTGACCGAGACGCTCGAGGGCGAGCACCGCGGCGTCAGCCACTTCGACGGCGTCACCACCGTCGTGACCAAGCTGCTGAACATGGTCGGGCCCGACGTGGCCTTCTTCGGCCAGAAGGACGCCCAGCAGGCGCTCGTCGTCCGGGCCCTCGTCCGCGACCTCGACCTGCCGGTGCGCATCGAGGTCTGCCCGACCGTCCGCGAGCCCGACGGCCTGGCCCTCTCGAGCCGCAACATCCACCTGCACGGCGCCGACCGCGAGCGCGCGCTGGCGCTGCACGATGCGCTGGCCGCCGCCGAGGCCTCGCTGGGCGCCGGCGAGCGCGACGCCGAGGTCCTGCGCGCGGCCGCGCTGGCCGCCATGCGCGGGCGCGGCGTCGAGCCCGACTACCTCGAGCTCGTCCACCCGGACGACCTCTCCCCCGTGGCGCGGGTCGACGGCCAGGTGCTCGTCGCCGTCGCGGCCAGCGTGGGCAGCACCCGTCTCATCGACAACACCGTCCTCAACGCCAACGGACAGCCGGGAGGCTGAGTCGCCATGAGCGCACACCCGAGCATCCAGACCCCCGCCGACGCCTCGCGCCTGCCGATGACCCTGCCGCGGCTGTTCGAGAAGAAGCGCCTCGGAGAGCCGATCGTCATGGTCACCGCCTACGACTTCCCGAGCGCACGGGCGGTCGAGGACGCGGGTGTCGACCTCGTCCTCGTCGGCGACTCGGGAGCCATGACGGTGCTCGGCTATCCGAGCACGGTCGCGGTCGAGCTCGACGAGCTGCTCGTGCTCGCGCGCGCCACCCGCCGCGGGCTGCGCACGCCCTTCCTGGTCGGCGACCTGCCCTTCGGCTCCTACGAGGTGTCCGACGAGCAGGCGGTGCAGACCGCCTTCCGCTTCGTCAAGGAGGCGGGCTGCGACGCGGTCAAGCTCGAGGGCGGTGGGCCGGTGAGCGTCGCGCGGGCTCGCGCCATCGTGCAGGCCGGCATCCCGGTCATGGGGCACGTCGGCCTGACGCCGCAGACCTCGACCGCCCTCGGCGGCTACCGCGCGCAGGGGCGCACGGCGGCGGCCGCCGCGCGCATCGCGCACGAGGCGCTGGCGCTGCAGGAGGCGGGCTGCTTCAGCCTCGTCTTCGAGGCGATCCCCGCGGCGGTGGCGGCCGAGCTCATGCCGCGCATCGAGGTCCCGGTCATCGGCATCGGCGCCGGCCCGGCCACCGACGGCCAGGTGCTCGTCTTCCACGACCTCCTCGGCATCCGCGAGGGCCTGGGCGCGCGCTTCGTCAAGCGCTACGCCTCGCTGCAGGACGAGATGGTCGCGGGCGTGGCGGCGTACGCCGACGACGTGCGCTCCGGGCGCTACCCGGGGCCCGAGCACGGCTACTCGATCGACGACTCCGAGCTCGCCGAGTTCCGAGAGGCGCTGGCGGCGCGGTAGCGCCGGCGAGGAGCGCAAGCGGTGCCGGCGGGGACGGGTCCAGTCGCCCCCGCCGGCGTGGACGCCGTTCAGGGACGACGTCAGCTTCACGCGCCTGGCCTCTAGTACCCAGGCGGCCCGCCGCCTAAGACGTCGGCGACATCCGCCGGCTTCACATCCCTTTCACACGCTACCCTGCGCCGCGCATGGCCCGCCTGTCCCAGGTGTTCACCGGCAAGGACCGGGTGTTCTTCGATCTCTTCGAGGAGGCCGCCGCCAACGTCGTGCGCGGCGCGGACCTCCTCGATCAGATGCTCGCCCACTATCCCGACCGGGCTGATCTCTCGCGCGACATCGTCATCTGCGAGCAGGAGGGCGACCGCATCACGCACGACGTCCACCAGCGGCTGAACTCGACCTTCGTCACGCCGATCGACCGCGAGGACGTCCTGAGGCTCATCAGCGACCTCGACGACATCATCGACCTCATCGACGAGGTCTCCGACTACCTCGGCCTCTACAAGATCGAAGCGCCGATGGAGCAGTCCCAGCGCCTGGCCCACGTGCTGCTGCAGGCCACGCGCCAGATCTCCGAGGCGATGCCGCGGCTGCGCTCGTTCGAGACCATCTCGCACTACACCGTCGAGGTCAACCGCCTGGAGAACGAAGGCGACCGGATCAGCCGCGACGCCATCGCGTCGCTGTTCGAGGCCGGCATCGATCCGCTGGTCGTGATCCGCTGGAAGGACATCTTCGAGCGCCTCGAGGAGGCCATCGACGCCTGCGAGCACGTCGCCAACACGCTCCAGGGCATCGTCATCAAGAACTCGTGAGCTCCGACGTCGTCCTCGTCATCGTCGTCGCCACCGCCCTGGTGTTCGACTTCACCAACGGCTTTCACGACACCGCCAACGCGATCGCCACCTCGGTCTCGACGCGGGCGATGTCACCGCGCTTCGCCGTCGCCCTCTCGGCCGTCCTGAACTTCGCCGGGGCCTTCATCTCGCTCGAGGTCGCCGCCACCGTGGGCAAGGGCATCGTGGAGGCCGACGCCGTGACCACCACCGTGGTCTTCGCCGGGCTGGTCGGCGCGATCGCGTGGAACCTCGCCACCTGGTACTTCGGGCTCCCGTCGAGCTCGTCGCACGCGCTCATCGGCGGCCTCGTCGGCGCGGCCTTCGCGGCCAGCGGCTCCAGCGCGATCCAGGGCGACGGGCTCATCGAGAAGGTGATCGTCCCCGGCATCGTGGCGCCGATCCTCGCCTTCACGGTCGCGGGGATCGCGATCCTCATCGCCTACCGGATCGTCGGGCGGCTGCGTCCCGGGCCCGTCAACCGCGCGTACCGGCTCGGCCAGCTCGTGTCGGGCTCGATGTTCTCGCTGGCCCACGGGACCAACGACGCGCAGAAGACGATGGGCATCATCACCCTGGCCCTGATCGCCCACGGCAACCTGTCCTCGAGCCACTTCGCGGTCCCGACCTGGGTCGTCGTCTCCTCGGCCGCCGCCATCGCGCTGGGCACCTACACCGGTGGATGGCGGATCATCCGCACGGTCGGCACGCGGATCATCAAGATGGATCCCGCGCAGGGCTTCTCCGCGCAGGGCTCCGGCGCCGCCGTCGTGCTGGCCGCGTCGCACCTCGGCTATCCCCTGTCGACCACGCACGTCATCTCGGGCGGCGTGATGGGCGCCGGGGCGGCCACCCGGCTGTCGGCCGTGCGCTGGGGCGTGGCCGGCAACATCGCCATCGCGTGGGTCCTCACGCTGCCCGCCGCGGCCCTGATCGGCGCCTTGGCCTACGGCGTCAGCTCGATCTTCGGGGCCGGCGCCCTGGGGCCCCTCGTCGTCTCGCTGTCGATCCTCGGCGTCGTGCTCGCCTTCTTCGGCCGGCGCGTGGCCCGCGGCCAGGTCCTGACCGCCGACGCATGACGACCGCCAGCATCGATTGGGGCCAGCTCTTCGAGCTCGTGTGGGCTGGTGCGCTGGCGGGCGTGGGGGTCTCGATCGCCTTCGCGACGCTCATCCTCGGCGCCACCCGGGCGGCCGACCACCGGCGAGCCGACCGCGATCGCGTGGCCTCGGCCTACTTCGTGCTGGGCGCCGTCGCCGCCTTCGCCTTTGCCGGCAGCGTGGTGTTCGGCGTCTACGTCATCGTCTCCAAGTAGCCCGCAGCGCCGCTCAGGACGCGCCGGCGGCGAGGCTCTCCGCCCAGGTGATCGCCTTCAGCACGCGGGCGGGCGAGCCCGCGGCGATGGACCCGGCCGGGACGTCGGCGGTGACCACGGAGTTGGCGCCGATGACGCATCGCTCCCCGATCGTCACGCCGCTCGTGATGACCACGTTGGCCCCGCACCACACGTTGTCGCCGACGCGCGTGGGGCCCTTGGTCGTGAAGCCCTGCCAGGTGACGGGGCGATCGCGGTCGTCGAAGCGGTGGTTGCCGTCGGTGACGAAGCAGCCGTTGGCGAACATGCAGTGCGAGCCGATCTCGACGAGCTCGACGCTCGCGACCATGACGTTGAGGTTGAGGAAGGTCCCCTCGCCGATGCGCACGCGGGCGTCGCCCGGCGCGGTGATCCACACCCCGGGCTCGAACAGCGTCCCGGCGCCGACCTCGAGGCGCTCCTCGAGCAGGGCCTCGAGCACGTTCCCGTGCACCGGCCAGCGCACGAACGCCTCGCGCCTGGCCATCTCCCAGTGGATGCGCGCGCGGTTCCACGGCAGCGTGTTGCGCTCGTACCAGCGCCACTTCTGCAGCCACAGCTTGGCCTGTGCGGCGGTCATCGCGGCAGAGAATCGCAGGTGCAGCGCGGCTTGCAGGTTCACGGAACACCGCGCGAGGCGGGTCAGCACCGGCGGGGCGGTGGTAGGCAACGCGGCATGTTCCGTTCCCTGCTGGCCGCGATGGCCGCGTGCGCCCTGGTACCCGCGACGTCCGCGGCGGCCACCCACACCGTTGCCCCCGGAGAGACCCTCTGGGGCATCGCCTACGCCAACAACCTGCCGACGAGCGCGGTGGCGGCCGCCAACGGCCTCTCCCCCGAGGCCCGCGTCGTGGCCGGCACGAACCTGACCATCCCCGCGCCCGGGCAGGCGCCGATCCCGCCGGTCAACGCGGCGCCGTCCGCTCCCGGCACCGCCTCGGCGCCGGCGACCTCGGGCGGCGGCGGCTATCGCGTCGCGCCGGGCGACACCCTGAGCGGCATCGCGGCCCGTCAGGGCGTGTCGCTGGGCTCGCTGGCGGCCGCGAACGGGCTGAAGCTCGACTCGTGGGTCATCCAGGGCACCGCGCTCAGGCTGCCCGCCCCCGGCAGCGCGCCGGTCGCCGCCATCCCGCAGGGCGCCCCCGAGGCGATGGGGGCCTACAAGGTGCGCCCCGGCGACACGCTCACCGGCCTGGCGGCCGCAGCGCGCGTGCCCGCGGCCCAGATGGCGTACATGAACGGGCTGAACCCCACCGCCCAGCTCATCGCGGGGACGATCCTCAAGCTGCCCACCGGGGCGGCGATCACCACCTCCACCCCCGCCCCGGCGCGGACGATCGTCCCGCAGGCGGCGCCCATGGCCTCCCCCGGGCGCCTGAGCGCCGGCCAGGTCGGGACCCTCGCCGCGCAGTCGGGCGCGCCGTCGTCGCTGGCGGCCGCCATCGCCTGGCAGGAGAGCGGCTTCAACAACGCGATGATCTCGCCCGCCAACGCACGCGGGGTCATGCAGGTCATGCCCGGCACGTGGAGCTGGGTCCAGGCCAACCTCAGCCCCACGCGCCTGGATCCGGCCTCGCCGACCGACAACGTCAAGGCCGGCTCGCTGTACCTCGCCCATCTACTGCGCGAGACCAACGGCGACCCCTCCCTGGCCGCGGCCGGCTACTACCAGGGACTGTCCTCGGTGCGGCGCATCGGGATGCTGCCGGAGACCCGTCGCTACGTGGCCAACGTGCTGGCCCTGCGCTCGCGGTTCGGCGGCTGATCGACGGAGGGATTCAGGAGGGCGAGCGCCTCGCGGTAGGTCGGGTACCGCGGGCGCCAGCCCAGCTCGTCCGTGATCCGCGCATTGCACATCGGGACTCCCGCCCGGCCCATGAACGTCGCCATGTACGGGGCGGCGGCGCGCACGAGCCAATACGGGACGTGACGCGGTGGCGGAGCGCCGACGACCCGCGCGAGCTCGGCCAGGTAGGCGTCCATCGTCACGGCCTCGTCGTCGACGACGTTGTAGACCCGCCCGGCGGGCGCGCGCTCGAGCGCGTCGGCCACGGCGCGCACGGCGTCGCCGAGCTCGACCGTCGGCATCGTCGCGCCGTGGGCGCCGATGACGGGCAGGCGGCGGTTGCGCACGAGGTCGACCATGACGGCCATGTTCGGCGCCAGCGGGCCGTGGAAGGCGGCGAAGCGCAGCGACACCCCCTCGATGCGCTGCTCGTCGCTGGCGGCGCGAACCTGGGCCTCGGAGGAGGCGATCGCGTCGACGACGGCCTGGACGCCCCGGTTGCGCTCGCGGCCGACCGGGTCGTCCTCGGTGCGCGGGCGCCTGTAGGGGCCGAAGCCGTAGACGCCGAAGAACGACTCGCTCACGAACCGCCGGGCGCCCGCCGTCACGGCCGCATCGAGGAGGTGGCGCACGCCGCGCTCGCGCAGCTCGTTGGTGGGGCGCATGGACGACGCCCGTGCAGGCTTGGCCGGGATGCGGGTGAGCATGTTGACCACGGCGTCAGGTCGGGCGGCGCGGACCGCCCGCGTCAGCGCATCGGAGTCCATGGCGTCCGCCACGACGGGCTCGGCGCCGAGCTCGGCGAGCATCGGCGCCTTGCCCGCGCTCGAGGTCATGGCGACCACGTGGTGGCCGCGCTCGATCAGCTCCCGGACGGCGGGCCGCCCGACGGCTCCGGTCGCTCCGGCGAAGAAGACTCTCATCGTGTTCATGGACTCTGAGACGAGATGGCGCGCCGCGCCGTGACAACCGCGGTGTCACAGTGAGCGGTGCCGCTTCGTCTCAGGCAGCGATGACCGAGACCGACCTGCATCCCGAGCTGCGCCCCCTCCTGTTCTCCATCGCCTACCGCATGATCGGCAGCGTCAGCGAGGCCGAGGACATCGTCCAGGAGGCCTTCCTGCGCTACCACCGAGCCCAGGTGGACGACGTCCGCAGTCCGAAGGCCTACCTCTCCGCCGTGACCACGCGCCTGGCCATCGACCACCTGCGCTCCGCGCGCGCCCGCCGCGAGGAGTACGTCGGCCCGTGGCTGCCCGACCCGCTGCTCAGCGACGAGGGTGCCGGCGACCCCAGCGCGCACGCCGAGCTGGCCGACTCGCTCTCCCTGGCCTTCCTCGTGCTCCTCGAGCGGCTGTCCCCCGTCGAGCGCGCGGCCTTCCTGCTGCGCGAGGTCTTCTCCTATCCCTACGACGAGATCGCCGAGGTCATCGGCAGGACCGAGGCCAACGCGCGCCAGCTGGTCACCCGCGCGCGGCGCCATGTCGACGCCGAGCGCCCGCGCTTCGAGGTCGATCGCGCGGCCCACGAGGAACTGACCGACCGCTTCCTCGAAGCGACCCAGAACGGCGACACGGAGGGCCTCATCGAGTTGCTGGCCGAGGACGTCTACACCTACACCGACGGCGGCGGCAAGGCCCAGGCCCCGCGCCGCACCGTCCACGGCCGCGAGCGCGTCGCGCGCTTCATGGTCGGCATCAGCCGCCCCGATCGCGGCGTCGGCGCCGTCACGCTGCACCCCGTGCTCGTCAACGGCGTCCCCGGGCGGGTGGCGCGCGACGGCGAGGGCCACGCCGTCGCCGTCCTCACCCTCGACGTGGCCGACGGGCTGGTCACGGCCGTGCGCATCGTCGTCAACCCCGACAAGCTCGCGCACCTGCAGGGGCCGTGACCCGCGCGCAGGCCGAGCGGACCCTCGCGCTCCTGCACGAGGCGCAGGCGGCGTTCTACGCCGGAGGCCCGCACGAGCCGCTGCACCACGTGCTCACCGAGGACATCGTGTGGATCGTCCCGGGCCACAACGCCATCGCCGGCGAGTACCGCGGCCTCGACGCGGTGATCGACTACTTCACGCGCCGGCGCGCCATCGCCGACCGCAGCTTCCGCATGCACCCCGGCGAGGTCCTCGTGGGCGACGGCGACCACGTGGCGGTCCTCACCGACGGCACCGCGACGATCGACGGCGTCGAGCACCGCTGGTCGACCGTCGGGCTCTACCGCCTGCGCGGCGACCGCGTGGCCGGGTGCTGGCTGCTGCCGACCGACCCGGCGCGCTTCGACACGATCTGGACCCCGCGGGAGTCCACGCAGTGATTACAGTGCGCCCGCGACATGACTCATCGCGGCTCCCGTGGGGAGGAGCCGGGGAGCTGGGACTGGGAGTGCGTGCGCCACAAGTGCTGGGAGGAGGCGCGGCGGATCCTCGGTCCGGGCGCAGCGGCCGACGACGCCGCCCAAGAGGCGGCCATCAAGGCGTGGCGACACCACGCCAGCTGTCGCACGCCCGAGCATCCGCAGGCCTGGGTGGCGGCCATCGCGCGCCGCGAGGCGTACCGGTTGCGCGGACCGCCGCGCGCGCAGTCCCTCGAGACCGCGGCGGAGCCGTCCACCCCCGCGGCCGACGCGCACGTGGTCCGCGCCATCGACGTGCGCCGGGCGCTGGCGGAGCTCTCCGAGGGCGACCGGCGACTGCTTCTCGCCTGATACTGGGCGGACATGACGCAGCGCGAAGTGGCGGATCTCCTCGGAATGCCCGACGGCACGGCTAAGGTTCGCCTCCACCGCCTCCGCGCACGCCTGCGCCCGACCCTCTTCGAGGAATGAAGCCCGTCACCAGCATCGACGACCCGCGCTACGTCAAGGCCATGAGCCATCCGCTGCGTGTGCGCATCCTGGCGATCCTCATGGAGCGCGAGGCGAGTCCGGTCGAGCTCGCGCAGGTGCTCGAGGGCACCCTGGGCACCGTCTCCTACCACGTCCGCACGCTGCACCAGCTCGGCCTCATCGAGCTCGTCGGCGAGACGCGGGTGCGCGGGGCGGTCGAGCACCACTACAGGGCGAAGGCCAGGCCGGAGATCAGCGACGAGGCGTGGGAGAAGGCTCCGCCGATCGCCAAGCAGGCGGCGGTCGGGTCGTCGTTGCAGATGATCGACGACTACGCGCGCGCGTCCGCGGCGGCCGGCGGCTTCGACCACGGCGACGCGGCCCTCATCCGCCTGTCGATGACGCTCGACGCCAAGGGCTGGCAGCAGCTGGCCAAGGCGTGCAAGCGCCTGTACGAGCAGGCGCAGCGCATCGAGGCCGACGCCCGCGAGCGACTCGACAGCGAGGCGTCCGACGACGAGATCGACGTCGGCCTGGTGATGATGATGTTCGAGGCCATCGCGCTGGGCGAGGCCATCGACGGCGCCGATCGCCGGCACCGGCGCGGCTCGCGCACGGTCGCCACCGCCGACGTCTCGTAGGGAACGTCCGCCCCGAGAGCCGGGCGCCGCTCCCAGCGCGCCGGGAGCGGGCAGGACGACGTTTCGTCCTGCCGGGAGCCGCACCGGCTGGCATCCTCCACGACGTGTCCGACGTCCCCGCTGCGCCCGGTCCCGACGCATCCGAGCCTCCCGCCGCGCCCGGTCCCGACGCATCCGAGCCTGCCGCCGCGCCCGGTCGCGACGCATCCGAGCCTCCCGCCGCGCGCGGTCCCGACGCATCCGACGTTTCGGCTGCGCCCGTTCGGGCCGCGTCGGGTGTCCTCGCGGCGCCGGGCCTTTCGCTGCGCGCGCCGCGCCACCGCGTCAGCCGTACCGCCATCCGCTACTGGCGCGTCCGCGCCGCGATCGGCTGGGCGGTCGTCGTGGCCGCGCAGATCGCCTGGCTCCTGCTCACCGACGGGCACCGCGGCCTGCACGCCGTGGCCCTCGCCGTGACAGCGGTCGTCGCCGTCGCGCACACGATCGTCATGCCGCAGTGGCGCTACCGCGTGCACCGCTGGGAGGTCGCGCCGCAGGCGGTCTACACGCGCGCCGGCTGGCTGCACCAGGAGTCGCGCATCGCGCCGTTCTCGCGCATCCAGACGGTCGACAGCGAGCGCGGCCCGCTCGAGCAGCTCTTCGGCCTGGCCGACGTGACCGTGACCACGGCGTCGGCCGCCGGCCCGCTCTCCATCGAGGGCCTCGACCGAGCGACCGCCGAGCGGCTGGTCGACGAGCTCACGAGCGCGGCCCAGGCCACGCGGGGCGACGGCACGTGACGGCAGCCGAGCGCGGTGTCTGGCGGCGCCTGGACCGCCGCATGCTGCTCATCCACCCCATCCAGGAGATCCCGCGCGCCCTGCCGGCGCTGTTCGCGGCCTTCGTCGCCGGCAACGGCGGGGGCCGCGGCCTCATCTGGATCGCCGCCGCGCTCGTCATCACGCTCGGGCTCGCGTTCTCGCGCTGGTTCACGACGCGCTACCGCGTGACCGAGGATCGCGTCGAGGTGGGCTCGGGCCTCTTCCGGCGTCGTGTGCGCGCCGTCTCGCGGGACCGCATCCGCACCGTCGACGTCACCGCGCGAGCGATGCACCGGCTGCTCGGGCTCGCCCGCGTCGAGATCGGCACCGGGCGCTCCGATCGCGAAGAGGGCGGCGGCGTGCGCCTCGACGGCCTGACCGCCACGGAGGCCGTCGGGCTGCGCGCGGAGCTGCTGCACCGCGCGAGGCAGGCGCCCTCGGCCAGCGGCGCGCCCGGCGCGCCCGGCGCGCTCACCCACGCGCCCGGAGCGCGCGGCGCAGCGCCGGGCGCGCCCACCTATGCGCCCGGAGCGCCCGGCGCCGCGCCCGGCGCACCCGCCCAGGCCCCCGGCGCAATCGGCGCGGCGCCCGCGGACGAGCCGGAGACCGAGCTCGCGCGCCTCGATTCGAGCTGGGTGCGCTTCGCGCCGTTCACGCTCTCGGGCGTCGTCTCCGTGGGCGTGGTGCTCGGCTTCCTGCTCAACGTCGCCAACGAGGCGCACTTCGATCCCAAGAACTGGGGACCGGCGCGCCACCTGGCCGACAGCCTCGGCCACGCCCCGGCCGCCCTCGCCGCGCTGGCCCTGCTCCTGCTCGCGCTCGTCGCGGTCGTAGTGGCCTCGATCGTCGGCTATGCGCTCTCCTTCTGGGACTTCCGCCTCACCCGCCATCCCGGCGGGACGCTCCACGTCACCCGCGGGCTCATCACCACCCGCGCGACCACGATCGAGGAGCGCCGGCTGCACGGCACCGAGGTCAGCGAGCCGCTGCTGCTGCGCATGGTGAAGGGCGCGCGCCTCATCGCCATCGCCACCGGCCTGCGCGTCGGCCGCGGGGCCGAGCGCGGCGGATCGCTGCTCGTGCCGCCGGCCCCCCGCGCCGAGGTGCAGCGCGTCGCCTCCGAGGTGATGGGCGCCGCCGAGCCGGTGACGCGTCCGCTCATCGCGCACGGGCCGCGGGCCCGCAGGAGGCGCTACACGCGCGCCCTGATCGTGTGGGCGCTGCTCGTCGCGGCGCTGGCGGTCGTCCACTGGGCGATCGGCGGGCCGTGGTGGCTGCCGGTGGCCGCGCTGGGGCTGGGGCCCGTCGCCGTCGCGCTCGCCGCCGATCGCTATCGCAACCTCGGGCACACCGTGGCCGGCACGCGCCTGGTCGCGAGCCGGGGCTCGCTGGTGCGCCGGCGCGCCGCGGTGGCGGCCGAGGGCATCATCGGGTGGAACCTCGAGCGCTCGTTCTTCCAGCGCCGCGCCGGCCTGGCCACCCTGACGGCGACCACAGCCGCGGGCGAGCAGCACTACGACGTGCAGGACGTCGAGCTGGGCGAGGCGCTTCGCCTGGCCGAGGAGCTGCTGCCCGGGCTGGCCGCGCCGTTTCTCGAGCGCGCGGAGTGAGGGCCGCGCGCCGGGCGTCAGGGCGACGGCCCGCGCGTCAGGGCGACGGCCCGGGCGTCAGGGCGACGGCCCGCGCGTCAGGGCGACGGCCCGGGCGTCAGGGCGACGGCCCGGGCGTCGACGACGGCCCGCGCGTCAGGCGGTCGCCCGCGCCGCCAGCAGCGCCGCCGGCGGCAGGCCCGCCAGCTCCGTGCACTCGCGCGTGAGGTGCGGCTGGTCGCTGTAGCCCGCCTCGGCCGCGACGCGCGCGAGGTCCGCGCCGGGGCCCGACTCGGCGAGGTCCAGGAAGCGGCGCAGGCGCAGCACGCGCTGAAGCGTCTTGGGGCCGTAGCCGACGGCGTCGTGGAAGCGCCGGCGCAGGTGACGGTCGGTGAGGGCGACCTCCCGGCTGGCCGCCGTGACGGGCATGCCGGCGCCCAGCAGGGCGCTGGCGCGGGCGACGAGCGCGTCCGGCCGGCGGGCCGCGTCGAGACGCCGTGCGACGGCGGCGGCGAGCAGGGCGAGGCGGCTGTTCGGTGTGGCGCCGACCAGGCGCTCGGCCAGCTCGGTCGCCGGAGCGCCCCAGAGGTCCTCGAGCGCCACGGTGCGATCGCGCACCTCGCGCGCCGCGACGCCGAGGGCAGCGCCCGCCGCGCCCGGGCCGAAGCGCACGCCCAGCACCGCGCTTGCGGCGGGGAGGTCGACGAGAACCTCGCGCGTGGCCGGGCCGGCCACGACCATGCCCTCGCCCTCGATCCACACCACGTCGGCACAGCCATCGGGGAGCACGCGCTCGACGTGGCCCCCGGGCCCGGCCACGTTGGCCCAGACGCAGCACGCGTGCGAGGAGAGCACCCGCGGGGCCGGCGCCTCACGATACGTCGCGCTCATGGCGCAGCCGGCGCCACGGGTCAGGCCGTCGCGGCCACGCGGCGCTTGCGCTTGGGAGCGCCGCGCCGCGCCTTGGGCGCCGCGGGCACCACGAGCGACTGCAGGAACTCGCCCGTGTGCGAGCCGGGCGTGCCCGCCACCTCCTCGGGCGTGCCGGTCGCGATGACCTCGCCGCCGTCCTCGCCGCCCTCGGGACCCATGTCGATGATCCGGTCGGCCGTCTTGATGACGTCGAGGTTGTGCTCGATGACGACGACCGAGTTGCCCTGATCGACGAGGCGGTGCAGGACGTCGAGCAGGCGCTCGACGTCGGCGAAGTGCAGTCCCGTGGTCGGCTCGTCGAGGATGTAGAGCGTGGCGCCCGTGGCGATCTTCGAGAGCTCGGTGGCCAGCTTCACACGCTGCGCCTCGCCGCCCGACAGCGTCGTCGCCGGCTGGCCGAGGCGGATGTAGCCCAGTCCCACGGCGTTCAGCGTCTCCAGGCGGCGGCGGATCTTGGGAATGTGCTCGAAGAAGACGACGGCCTCCTCGACGGGCATGTCGAGCACGTCGGCGATCGTCTTGCCCTTGAAGCGGATGTCGAGCGTCTCGCGGTTGTAGCGCTTGCCGTGGCACTGCTCGCACGGCACGTAGACGTCGGGCAGGAAGTGCATCTCGATCTTGATCTGCCCGTCGCCGCGACACACCTCGCAGCGCCCGCCCTTGACGTTGAACGAGAAGCGCCCCGGCTTGTAGCCGCGCGCCCGGGCCTCCTGCGTCTTGGAGAACAGGTCGCGGATGACATCGAACAGGCCCGTGTAGGTCGCAGGGTTCGAGCGCGGGGTGCGCCCGATCGGCGACTGGTCGACCTGGATGATCTTGTCGAGGGCGTCGAGCCCCAGCACCGCCGTGTGCGCGCCCGGCCGCTGGCGCGCGCGGTGCAGGCGATTGGCGACCGCCTTGAACAGCACCTCGTTGACGAGCGTCGACTTGCCCGAGCCCGACACGCCCGTGACGCACGTCAGCACACCGAGCGGGACGTTGACGTCGAGCGACTTGAGGTTGTGCTGCTTGGCGCCGCGCACCTCGACGTGGCCGGTCGGCGTGCGCCGCTTCTCGGGCACCGCGATGGTCCGGGTCCCGGCCAGGAACTGGCCCGTGAGCGACTCCGCCACCTTCTCGACCTCGGCCGCGGTGCCCTCGGCGATGATCCGCCCGCCGTGCTCGCCGGCCCCCGGCCCGAGATCGACGAGGTGATCGGCCGCGCGCATCGTCTGCTCGTCGTGCTCGACGACCAGCACCGTGTTGCCCAGCGCGCGCAGGCGCTCGAGCGTGGCGATGAGCTTCGAGTTGTCGCGCTGGTGCAGGCCGATGGACGGCTCGTCGAGCACATAGAGCACGCCGACCAGCGCGGAGCCGATCTGCGTGGCCAGCCGGATGCGCTGCGCCTCGCCGCCGGACAGCGTCGCCGCCGCGCGGTCCATCGACAGGTAGCCGATGCCGACGTTGTCCAGGAAGCGCAGGCGCTCGTCGATCTCGCGCATGATGAGCCGAGCGATGTGGCGCTCGGTCTCCGACAGCTGGACCTCGGCCAGCCACTGCAGCGCGCGCTTGACGCTCAGCGCGGTCAGCTCGTGGATTGCCACGCCGCCGACGAGCACCGCCCGCGACTCGGGCTTCAGCCGCGCGCCCTTGCACGCGGGGCACGGCCGCAGCGACATGAACTCCTCGATCTTCTCGCGCGCGAGATCGGAGTCCGTCTCGCGGTAGCGGCGCTCGAGGTTGGGCAGGATGCCCTCGAAGCGGGTCGCGTACGAGCGCCTGCGCCCGTAGCGGTTGCGGTAGGAGACCTCGATCCGATCGCCGTTGGTGCCGTTGAGGAAGAGGTCGCGGACGTCCTCGTCGAGCGAGTCCCACGGCGCCTCGAGATCGATGCCGTACTTCTCGGCGATGGCCTGGGTGATCTGCTCGTAGTACTGCGACGTCGAGCCGGCCCACGGCGCCAGCGCGCCCTCGCCGATCGACAGCGACGGATCGGGCACGACGAGGTCGGGGTCGATCTCCATCTGCGAGCCCAGCCCCGTGCAGCGTGGGCACGCGCCGTGCGGCGAGTTGAAGGAGAAGATCCGCGGCTCGAGCTCGGGGATGACCGGCCCGTGGTCAGGGCAGGCGAACTTCTCGGAGTACAGCGTGACGGTGCCGCTTCCCTCCTTGGGGACCGTCTCGATCTCGATCATGCCGTCGGCCAGCGCCACCGCGGTCTCGATCGAGTCGGCCAGGCGCTTGCGCAGGTCACCGCGCATGACCAGGCGGTCGACCACGATCGAGATGTCGTGCTT
Organism: Paraconexibacteraceae bacterium; assembly: GCA_963757775.1. Lineage (GTDB taxonomy): Bacteria > Actinomycetota > Thermoleophilia > Solirubrobacterales > Solirubrobacteraceae > JAOPZW01. Next base: position 432,138 of record CAVWSH010000009.1, read on the forward strand.
GTACTTCTTGTCGAGCACGATCTCGTCCTCGAGCATCCGCAGCTCGCCGTCGATCTTCGCCCGCGAGAATCCCTCGGAGCGCAGCTCCTCGAGGACCTTGCCGTACTCGCCCTTGCGCCCGCGCACGAGTGGCGCCAGCACCATGAAGCGCGTGCCCTCCTCGAGCTCCATGACCTGGTCGATGATCTGCTCGGCGGACTGCCCCGCGATCGGCTTGCCGCAGATGTGGCAGTGCGGATGGCCGATGCGCGCCCACAGCAGGCGCAGGTAGTCGTAGATCTCGGTGACCGTTCCCACCGTCGACCGCGGGTTGCGCGACGTCGTCTTCTGGTCGATCGAGATCGCCGGCGAAAGGCCCTCGATCGAGTCGACGTCGGGCTTGTCCATCTGGCCCAGGAACTGCCGCGCGTAGGCGCTGAGCGACTCGACGTAGCGGCGCTGGCCCTCGGCGTAGATCGTGTCGAAGGCCAGCGAGGACTTGCCCGATCCCGACAGGCCCGTGATGACCACGAGCGCGTCGCGCGGGAGGGTGACAGAGATGTCCTTGAGGTTGTGCTCGCGCGCGCCGGAGACGACGATCGCGTTGCTTGGCGGCATTGCCGTTGAGTGTAGCCAGACGAACAGACGTTCGACCTTGCCCCACTCCGCACGTTGCGGCGTTCTCCGTTCGCGCCTGCGGGGCTGCTTGGCGCCGAAAGCATCACCGAGGGAAGGAGTCCCCCGCCTGGCCGCGGGCCGTCGAACGTCGGTCCTACCCCCTCCAGGCGTGGGAAGACCGACGTTCGACGGCGCCCGGCCCGGCCGCGGTCGACCGCGGGCGGCCCGGCCTCAGTGCCTCAGTGATGCAGTTAGCGCGCCAGCGCCGCGAGCGCAGAGCGGACGACATCTGTGATCCCGGTCACGCGAACCGGATCCACCAGTCCGCTTTGATACGCTGAAGCGGACTGTCCGATCCGGTTCTCAAGGAGCCCCCCTCGCTCATGCCCGACGCCCTCTCCACGCGCGCCCGCTGGATCGCCCTCGTCGTGGTCTGCTTCGCGCAGTTCATGGTCGTCCTCGACGCGACGATCGTCAACGTCGCCCTGCCGTCGATCCAGAAGGACCTGGACCTGACGACCGAGCAATTGCAGTGGATCGTCAACGCCTACACGCTGATGTTCGGCGGCTTCCTGCTCCTCGGCGGCCGCGCCGCGGACCTCATCGGCCGCCGGAGGCTGTTCCTCATCGGCATCGCGCTCTTCAGCGCATCGTCGGCGGCCAACGCGCTGGCCAACTCGGGCGAGGTGCTGATCTTCGCCCGCGGCGTGCAGGGCCTCGGCGCCGCGCTCGTCTCCCCCGCCGCGCTCTCGATCATCACCACCACCTTCGCGGAGGGCCGGGACCGCACCCGCGCGATGGGCGTCTGGGGCGCCATCGCCGGCGCCGGCGGCGCCTTCGGCCTGCTGCTCGGCGGCATCCTGACCGACGTCCTGAGCTGGCCGTGGATCTTCGTCATCAACGTCCCCATCGGGATCGGCACCGCGCTCGCCGCGCTGCGCTACGTGCCCGAATCGCGTGGCGCCATGATCCACCGGCGCTTCGACCTCGCCGGCGCCGTGACGGTCACCGCGGGCCTCATCGTGCTCGTCTACGCCATCGTCAAGGCGCAGGCGAAGGGCTGGGGGTCGCTGCACACGCTCGGCCTCAGCGCCGTCGCCATCGCCCTGCTGGCCGCCTTCCTGGTCATCGAGAGCCGCTCCGTGGCGCCGCTCGTGCGCCTGGGGATCCTGCGCATCCGCACGCTGGCGACCGCCAACTCGATCCTGTTCATCGTCGTCGGCGGGCTCTTCGGGATGTTCTTCTTCGCCACCCTCTATGTGCAGGAGATCCTCGGCTACTCACCGCTCGAGGCCGGCTTCGCCTTCCTGCCCGTGACGCTCGGGATCATCGTCGGCGCCGGGCTCTCCCAGCAGCTCATCCAGCGCATCGGCGTCAAGCCGACCGTCCTGGGCGGGATGACGCTCGCCGCCGTCGGCCTCGTCGTGCTCGCGGCGACGACCAAGGTCGACGGCTCCTACCTGGGCATCCTCTTCGGCCTCGTGCCGATGTCGATCGGGATGGGCAGCACGTTCGTGCCCCTCACCCTGGTCGCCACCACGGGCATCGAGCCCGAGGACGCCGGCCTCGCCTCGGGCCTGTTCAACACCTTCCAGCAGGTGGGCGGCGCACTCGGGCTGGCGATCCTCTCGTCGCTGGCCGCCTCGCGCACCTCCTCGTATCTGAGCGGTCTGGGCCACGGGCCTTCGCCGCACGATCAGCAGGCCGCGCTCGTCGAGGGCTTCCAGCTCGCGTTCGCCGTGAGCGCCGGACTGATCGTCGCGGGCATCGTGCTCGCCGCGGTGCTCCTGCGCCCGCGCGACCTCGCCCGCATCGATGCGACGCAGCCCGTCATGGTGGGGGCGTAGAGTCACCCCGTGACCGAGGTCTGGCAGCGCCCGCTGCGCTCCGACGCCGAGCGCAACCGCCGTCTCGTGCTCGAGGCCGCGGCGCAGGCGTTCGCCGAAGAGGGCTTCGACGTCGGCATGGCGGAGATCGCGCGCCGTGCCGGCGTCGGCAACGCGACGGTGTTCCGGCGTTTCCCGACCAAGGACGCGCTCTACGAGGCGATCGTCGACGAGAAGATCGCCGAGCTGTGCGCCGCCGCGGCCCTCGCCGAGGAGCTCCCCGATCCGTGGGATGCGCTCGTGCGCTACCTGGAGGCGACGGCTCAGCTGCAGGCGCGCGACCGCGGGTTCTTCCAAGCCACCGAGCAGCACCTGCTCGCGCACCCCGAGCTGCTGCGCCGCCACCGCGTGGTCCTCGACCTGGTCGAGCCGCTCGTGCTCCGCGCCCAGGAGGCGGGCGTCCTGCGCGAGGACGTCACGGCGCTCGACGTGCTCGGGCTCGTCAAGGGCGCTGTCGCCTGCGTGCCGCCCTCCCCCGGCCTGCGCGCCGACGGCTGGCGCCGGCCACTGGCCATCGTGCTCGACGCCCTGCGCCCCGAGGCGGCGACGCCGCTGCCCATCCCCCCGCTCTCCTACGAGGAGATCGAGCAGGCGCTCGGCATCGTGTCGGGGGCCGAGCCGGCCTAGGCGCCGGCGCGCACGGCCTCGTCGGCGACCACGCCGAGCTGAGCGCGCAGCACGACGCCGATGAAGGGCGACAGCGGGCGCCAGTAGCGCAGGAAGCCCGCGCGCGCGGCGTCGTCGGTCGTCCTTGTGCGGCACTCGTAGCTCACGAGGGTCTGGGTGGCGCCGTAGGCGCGCAGGGAGAAGTTGCAGGCGAGCTTGGCGAAGCCGGGCGCCGCGAAGGCCGCGAACTCGTCGGGGTCGATCTGCTCCCACGCCGTCTCGCCGCTCCAGAAGCGGCCCACCGCGCCGAACGCGACCTCGCGGGGCGGGTTCTCGCCCAACCGGATCCACTCGCCGCGCGCGGGCATGTCCTCCAGGCGCAGCGACTCCGGGACCGGGGGCTCCACGAGCGCGCGGCGCGACGCGGCGGCCACGGCCCGCTCTCCCAGCGAGCGGGCGGCGAAGAGCGCCCGCACGACCGACGAGTCGCGCCAGGCGCGCATGAAGTCGGCGCGCATGACGGCCGCGTAGGCGGCCTCGACGTCCCCCTGCACGACGCGGTGCTCGACGCGCACGGCGTCATAGCGCGCCAGCAGCTGCTCGATGAGCATCGGCGCGGCGATCGAGGCGGTGGTCACGAGCACGACGCTACGCCGCGGGCGCGCCCCGCCACATCGGTGCCCAGCCCGGATGCCCGCTCGCAGAAGTCCGCAGCAGCCGGCCGCCCGGCGGCGCCGGCGCTAGGGGCTGAGGGTCCGCCTGAGCAGGAAGCCCGCGACGGCGGCGAGGGCCGCCAGCAGGATGAACAGGCCGAAGCTCGCCACGCCCACGATCGCGAGGACGAAGACCACCACCGCTGCCACGGCCAGTCCGCCGGAGGCCAACACGAGGTAGTAGGCGCGCTGCTCGCGCTTGCGGCGCGGCACGCCGCCGCCCGGGCGTCGTTCGGGATGGCTCATACGACGAAGTGTCGCGCAGCGGGCGGCGGCGTGCGTGGCTGTGGGTCCTAGGCGGCGTGGCCCGGAGCGCGCAGGCCGAAGCGCTCGACCAGGCCTGGGATGCTGTCGGGCTGCATCTCCAGGCCGTAGCGCTCGCACAGCTCGGCGAGCGCGCGCGGGTCGGCCTTCACCGCGCCCCCGAGGCCGACGAGCTCGTCGAAGAAGCGCTCGAACCCCGACGGGGCGATGATCTCGAGGATCCGCGCCGGCTCGTCGCCGGCGTTCCAGAAGGTGTGCCACTGCTCCCGCGGCTTGAAGAGCAGGTCGCCCGGGCCGGCGACCACGACCTCGTCGCCCAGCAGCGCACCGACCCGGCCCTCGAGGACGAAGCTGTACTCGTCCTCGCGCAGGTGGCGGTGAAGCGGAGCGGCCAGCGCGCGCGGTGGCATGGGGTGCTCGACGAGCGAGAAGCGCCCCGCGGTCTCGTCGCCGTCGATCATGAAGCGCACGCCGATCATCCCCAGCGACCCGCTCTTGCCGTCGCCCGGCCCGACGACCTTCACGCCGCCTGCGCTCGTCCTCTCGCCCGTCTGCTGGAGCATGCTCACAGCCTTTCATCGAACAGTAGTGTCGCGGCAATGTAGCCGCGTCCGCCCGATCTGTCAATATTGGTTGGACAGCTATGGCTGACGAAAAGCGCCCGTACCGGATGAAGAAGCGCGCCGAGCTCGAGGAGGCCACCCGGCGGCGCATCACCGAGAGCGCCGTCGCGCTCCACGGCACGGTCGGCCCCGCCCGCACGTCGGTCAGCGCGCTGGCCGAGCACGCCGGCGTGCGCCGGTCGACGGTCTACCGCCACTTCCCCGACGAGGCCTCGCTCTTCGCCGCCTGCGCCGCGCACTGGATGGCCGCCAACCCGGTGCCCGAGATCGAGGCGTGGGCCGCCATCGAGGACCCCGACACGCGTCTGCGGGTGGCGCTCGCCGCGCTCTACCCCTACTACCGGCGCACGGCAGCGATGATGGAGAACCTGATCCGCGACGAGGCCGTGTCCGAGCTGGTCCGCAGGCACTTCGTCGGCTATCGGGGCTACCTCGAGGCTGCGCGCGAGAGGCTCCTGCGCGGCCGCCCTGCGCGCGGGCGGCTGCGCGCGCGCGAGCGCGCCGCGATCGGCCACGCGCTCGCCTTCCCCACCTGGCGCTCGCTGGCTCTCGACCAGGGCCTCGACGACGAGCAGGCGGTCGAGCTCGTGACGCGGCTGGTCACGTGCCGGTGATGCCCGCGCGGCTGGTCACCATCCCCATCAGCCACTACTGCGAGAAGGCCCGCTGGGCGCTGGACCGCGCGGAGATCGCCTACCGCGAGGAGCGCCACGTGCAGATCGTCCACCGGGTCGCCTCACGCCGGGCCGGCGGGGGCGGCACCGTTCCCGTCCTGGTGGCGCCCGACGGCGTGTTCGCCCAGTCGGCGGAGATCCTCGCCTACGCCGACCGCCATACGGAGCGCGGAGCGCGGCTCTACCCGGACGACCCCGGCCTGCGCGCCGAGGTCGTCGCCGTCGAGCGCGGCTTCGACGCTGACCTCGGCCCCGAGGCCCGGCGCTGGGCGTATTTCCACATCCTCTCCCGGCGCGACCTCGGGATCGCCTACAACTGCACCGGGGTTCCCGCGTGGGAGCGGCGCGCGTTTCCCGTGATGCTCGGCGCGGTGTCGGGTTACATCGGCCACCTGTTCGCCATAGGACCGCAGACCGGCGTCCAGGCGGGCGCCGCGGTGCGGCGGACGTTCGACGCGGTGGCGACGCGCCTTCAGGACGGGCGCCGCTACCTGTGCGGCGACGCGTTCAGCGCCGCCGACCTCGCCTTCGCCGCCCTCGCCGCGCCCGTGATCGTGCCGCCCCAGTACGGAACGCCGCTGCCCGCGCCCGGCGAGCTGCCGGCGCCGATGGCCGCGGGCGTCCGCGCCTTCCGCTCGCACCCGGCCGGGGCGTTCGCGTCCCGGCTCTTCCGCGAGGAGCGCTGATCAGGAGCCGTCGGCGGCCAGCAGCCTGACGACCGGCACCGCGGGCGGCTTGCCGATGCTCGCCAGGTAGACCACGGTGGCCACCCCGGTGGGGGCCACCGTGGCGAGGCTGAGTGGCAGGCCGCCGTAGGACGGCACGTCGGAGAACCGGGCGAGGGTCTGCGCGGGACGGAGCGCGCCCGGCCGGCCCGCCACCGCCTGGACGCCGAAGTCGTTGCGAGCCGCCTGGAAGCCCCACGACATCGCCACGCGACCCCCGGCGGCCGTCAGGGCCGGCTGCGCGCGGTACAGCCGGCCACCCGCGGCCACGGTCCGCGGCGCCGGGAAGCGCTCGCCGGCCGTCGCGGTGGCGGCGAGGATGGCGCTGGTGATGCCATTGGTGCCGATCGAGCGATCGTCACCGAAGTGCTCGCGGCTCCAGGCCAGCGTCACCCGGTCGCCGTCGTCGGCGGCGATGCTCACCGAGCGCACGTAGTCGGTCGTCGACGCGACCGTGCCGGCCGCCGCGAAGGTCCGGCCCGCCCGGCGGGTGATCGCATGGATGTCGCGGCGCGTGCGCGCCGTCCGGCCCTTGCCGACCGCGTGGTGTCCGATCCACGCCAGCGTGGCCGCCCCCTCGCGGCCCGCGGCCGCGACGAGCGAGGTGACCGAGCCGGGCGAGGCGATCCGCTTGACCTTGCCGAGGTGCCCGCCGGCCTCGACCGAGACCGCGTAGACGCGGTGGTCGTGCGCCCAGGCCACGATGCCCGTGCCGTCGGGTCCGAGCGCGACCGCGGGCGCGCCCGACACGGCTCGATCGAGGACGCTCGGCGCGGAGAAGGCCCCGCCGGCGACGCGGCGAGCGACCGCGATCCCGCCGGCTCGATTGAGGTGGGTCGCACTCGTGTCCACGTGGTAGGCGAGCACGGCGTCCCCGGCCGCGTCGATCGCGAGCGCGGGATGGCGCACGCCCCCGGCCTCGGGCCCGGCGATCTGCACCGGCGGGCCGAGCGTGCCGCCCGGATCGCGCATGGCGACATCGATCGCGCTGTAGTGGCGCGGCACGTCCACGCGCCACGCGATCCCCAGGGCGCCCCGGCCCGCGGCGGCGACGACCGGACCGGCCACCCCCTTGGGATCGCCCGGCAGGCCGGCGGCCGCCGACCACGGTCCTCCCGCGACGTGCTCGTAGAGGCGCGGGCCATGATCGCCGCTGGAGGTCAGCAGCGTCGTGAGGCCCGCGGCGTCGGCGCCGGCGGCCAGGTTGACGCCGACCGAGTCGCGCGCGAGCTCGACCGGAGCGCCGAAGCTCGCCTGGGCGGACGGCGCGAGCAAGGCGCCGAGGGCAAGCGCGGCCACGGCGAGGACGGGGGCTCGGAGCATGTGCCGACAACGTACGCGAGACCGCTCGGGTTGCGCCGCGCGAGCCCGCCGGCGCTCCCGCCGGACGCCGCCGAACACGCGCGATCGCGAAGATGCCCGCCATGCGGGTCATCGCTCTGGAGGAGCACTTCTGGACGCCGGCGGTCGCCGAGGCCATCGGGGCGCTGCGCAACCCGGACACCACGGCCGCCCAGTCGCCGCTGGCGGCCAACCTGGAGGACCTGGGCGAGGCGCGGCTGGCGGCCATGGACGCCGCGGGCATCGACCTGCAGGTCATCAGCCACACCACCCCGGGCGTGCAGCACCTCGAGGACGCCGCGACCGCGGTCCGCCTCGCGCGCGAGTCCAACGACCAGCTCGCCCGCGCCGTGAGCGAGCACCCCGACCGCTTCGCCGCCTTCGCGACGCTTCCGACCCCGGACCCGAGCGCGGCGGCGGACGAGCTCGAGCGCGCCGTCAGCGACCTCGGGATGAAGGGCGCGATGGTCAACGGCCACACCAGCGGGCGCTTCCTGGACCATCCGAGCTTCGACGTGCTGCTCGGGCGCTTCGAGCGCCTCGGGGTGCCGCTCTACCTGCACCCCGCCGAGCCCGTGCCGGCGGTCCGCGACGCGTACTACACGGGCTTCAACCCGGCGGTGTCCTGGTTTCTCGGCGCGGCCGCATGGGGCTGGCACGCCGAGACCGGCCTGCACGTCCTGCGCATGGTCCTCGGCGGCGTCTTCGATCGCCACCCCGGCCTCAGGCTGATGATCGGCCACATGGGCGAGATGCTGCCGTTCATGCTCGCCCGCGTGGACGACAACCTGCCACCGGAGGTGACCGGCCTCGATCGCATGCCGTCGGAGTACGTCCTCGACCACGTCCACGTCACCACCAGCGGCCTCTTCACGCTGGCGCCGCTGCTGTGCACGCTCATGGTCCTCGGTGCCGAGCGCATCCTCTTCTCGGTCGACTGGCCGTACGCCCCCAACGAGGACGGCCGGCGCCTGCTCGACAGCGCGCCGCTGAGCCCCGACGACCGCGAGCGCATCGCCCACGGCAACGCCGAGCGCCTGCTCGGACTGGTCTAGCTCCCCGCCGCCGCGTAGACCTCGTCGAGCAGTGCCGCCCGGTCGGGCAGCTCGTAGTGCTCGGCCAGGTAGCGGTCCGTGTCCTCGCGCGAGCGGCCCGAGAGCGCCATGTCGAGCGCGACGATGCGCGCGGCCGCGCTGTCGCCGTTCCTCGCCGGGGGCGCAGCGGGCGGCTCGGAAGCAGCGGGCGGCTCGGAACCAGCGGCCGGCTCGGGCGCAGCGGCCGGCTCGGGCGCGGCGGGCGGCTCGGGCGGCACCGGCGCCGGCGCGACCGGCGCCCCCATCCCCGCGCTGGAGAGCTCGTCCGTGCCGGCCTGCAGCTCGTCGAGATCCCCGCGCAGGCGATCGGCGCCCTCGCGCAGATCGATGACGAGCTGCGTCATGTCGCGCTCCATCTGCTCGATGCGCTCGCGCAGGCGGTCAGCCGCGGCGGTCACGTGGGCGACGTGCTCGCGTGCCTCGGCCTGTGCGGCCTCGCGGATCTCCTGGGCGCCGCGCTCGGCCGCCTCGACGATCGCCTTGACCTGCTGGCCCGCCTGCGCGGACAGCGGCGCGGGCGCGGGCGCGGCTGCCTGGCGGCGCATCTCGTCGACCGCGTCGGCGATCCGGTCCAGATGGGCGTCCACCGCGGCGGGGTCGTAGCCCCGGCGGTTGCTGGGGAAGTCGTCCCGCATGATCGTCTGGCGATCCAGGGCCACGGCCCGCTCAGCCTAGCGCGTAGCCGCCCGCGACCCGCCTGATGAGACCGTCGCGCAAGAGTCCCTGCAGGGCGGGCTGCAGGCGATCGGGCGCGACGTCGCACGGCACGCCCTCCCCCGCCGCCAGCGCCGCCACCACGCGGCCTCGCGCCCAGCGATTGGAGTCCTCGAAGCGCTCCCGCGCACGGGCAGGCGGAGCCGGCGCAGCGGGGCCGTCGCAGCCCGCGCGCAACGGGCAGGCGCCACAGCGCGGCGCCCGCGCCGTGCACACCGTCGCGCCGAGCTCCATCGTCGCCTGGTTGAAGTCGGCGGCCCGGCCGGGCGGCGGGACCAGCGGCGCCCCCAGCCGCGCGAACAGCCGCCGCGCGTTGGTGTCGAGCGCGACCTCCTGGCGGCCGAAGGCGAACGATCCGACGGCGGCCGCGGTGTAGGGCCCGACGCCGGGCAGGTCCTGCAGGCGCTCGGGCCATCCGTCGCGGGCCACGACCCGCGCCGCCTCCCACAGGCGCATCGCGCGGCGGTTGTAGCCGAGGCCGACCCACTCGCGCAGCACGGCCTCGAGCGCCGCGCCCGCCAGCGCCTCGGCGGTCGGCCAGCGGGCCAGCCACGCCTCGTAGCGCGGGACCACGCGCGCCACCTGCGTCTGCTGGAGCATGACCTCCGAGACGAGGATGGCGTAGGGGTCGCGGGTGCGCCGCCACGGCAGGTCGCGCCGCTCGCGCGCGTACCAGCGCAGCAGCAGCGAGGTGCGATCGGCGGCCATCGCGTCCGAAGTACAGCGCATGGCCCGGCGATGCGCGCGGCGCCCGGCTGGCGCGAGGGCCGCGCCGGGCTGACGCGAGGCGTTCAGGTATCTCTTAGCTCGCTCTTGGGAACGTCGCGGATCCTTTCGGGGTGCCATCGCGCCTCCCCGCCCTCACCGCCGCTCTCGCCGCGCTGATCGTCCTCGCTGCGCCGACCGGCGCAGGCGCCTCGACCTGGGCCACCACGAGCTCGAACTGGGCCGGCTACGCCACGAGCAGTCCCGGGACGACGTTCCGGCACGTGAGCGGGACCTGGGTCGCGCCCGCCGCCCACTGTGGCTCGGGCGGCCGGCGCTACTCCGCGGTCTGGCTCGGCCTCGGCGGCCTGCACACGACCTCGAGGGCGCTCGAGCAGGTCGGCACCGAGGCCGATTGCGCGGGCGGCAAGGGTTACTACTCGGCCTGGTATGAGATCGTGCCGGCGGCGCCGATCAGGCTGAGCCTCACGGTGCGCCCGGGCGACACCATGTCGGCCAGCGTCGGCGTCTCGGGCCGCTCCGTGAAGCTCTTCCTCGCCGACCGCTCGCGCGGCACCTCGTTCACGAAGCAGCTGGACGTCGCACAGGTCGACGTGAGCTCGGCCGAGTGGATCGTCGAGGCCCCGTCGGCCTGCGGCGCCCGCGGATGCCGGGCGCTGCCGCTGGCGAACTTCGGCACGACGAGCTTCGCCGCGGTCAAGGCCACGAGCGCCACGGGCCACACCGGATCCATCTCCGACCCGGCGTGGTCGGCCGTCGCGATCACGCTCTCCACGCGGGCGCGAGGCCTGCGCTTCACGACCGACCAGAGCTCGGGCACGGCGGCGCCCGCGGACCTGTCGCCGGCCGGGGACGCCTTCGCCGTCACCTATCAGCCCGCCCAGGACGCAGCCCCGCCCGGGATCTGACGGCGCCCGCCGCGGGCGAGCGCGCCGGGCCTACGAAGCCGGCGCCTCGTACTCGCGCATCGCCACGAGCTCGCGGCGCAGCTCGCGGATCTCGTCGCGCAGGCGGGCGGCGTACTCGAAGCGCAGGTCGTCGGCCGCGGCGAGCATCTCCTCCTCGAGCTCGATGATCGTCTTCTCGATCTCGCTGAGGGACATGTCCTTCGCCTTGGTCCGGCCGCGCTCGGAGCGCCGGCGGCCCTTGGGCGTCTTGCCCTCGGCCTGCAGGAACTCGGCGATGTCGCTGATGCCCTTGACGATCGTCGCCGCCGTGATCCCGTGCTCCTCGTTGTAGGCGAGCTGGATCGCGCGCCGGCGGTCGGTCTCGCTGATCGCCGCGCGCATCGCCGCGGTCTCCTTGTCGGCGTACATGAGGACGGTGCCCTCGATGTTGCGCGCCGCGCGCCCGATGGTCTGGATGAGCGACGTCTCGCCGCGCAGGAAGCCCTCCTTGTCGGCGTCGAGGATCGCCACCAGCGAGACCTCGGGCAGGTCGAGCCCCTCGCGCAGCAGGTTGACGCCCACGAGCACGTCGTACTCGCCCAGGCGCAGGTCGCGGATGATCTGGATGCGCTCGAGCGTGTCGACCTCGGAGTGCAGGTAGCGGACCTTGAAGCCCATCTCGAGCAGGTAGTCGGTGAGGTCCTCGCTCATCTTCTTGGTCAGCGTGGTCACGAGCACGCGCTCGTTGCGCTCGACGCGCAGGCGGCACTCGTTCATGAGGTCGTCGATCTGGTTGCGCGTCTCGCGCACCTCGACGGCCGGATCCACGACGCCCGTCGGGCGGACGATCTGCTCGACGACGCGGGCCGAGTTCGAGCGCTCGTACTCGCCCGGGGTGGCCGAGACGAAGACCATCTGCGGCGTGATGGTCAGGAACTCGTCGAAGGTCTGCGGGCGGTTGTCCAGCGCGCTGGGCAGCCGGAAGCCGTAGTCGACGAGGGTCTGCTTGCGCGAACGATCGCCCTCGTGCATGCCGCCGATCTGCGGCACGGTCTGATGGGACTCGTCGATGAAGCACAGGAAGTCGTCGGGGTAGTAGTCGAGCAGGCAGTAGGGCCGATCGCCCGGGCTGCGGCCGTCGAGGATGCGCGAGTAGTTCTCGATGCCGTTGCAGAACCCCATCTCGCGCAGCATCTCCATGTCGTACTGCGTGCGCTGGCGCAGGCGGTGGCTCTCGAGCAGCTTGCCCTCGGCCTCGAGCTCCGCACAGCGCGCGTTGAGCTCGCGCCCGATCTCCTCGACGGCGGCCTCGACCGTCCCCTCGCGCACGTTGTAGTGCGTGGCCGGCCAGATCGCGACGTGCTCGAGGTCGTCCTCGATGAGCTCCCCCGTGAGGGGATCGAAGTGCTGCAGGCGCTCGATCTCGTCGCCGAACAGCGTGGCGCGGTAGGCGGACTCGGCGTAGGCGGGGAAGATCTCCAGGGCCTCGCCGCGCACGCGGAAGCTGCCGCGGCCCAGCACCTGGTCGTTGCGCGAGTACTGGATCGAGACGAGCTTGCGCAGGAGCTTGTCGCGATCGATCACGTCGCCCTTGCGCAGGACCTGCAGGTTGTCGTCGTAGGTCTGCGGCGACCCGAGGCCGAAGATGGCCGACACGCTGGCCACGATGATCACGTCGCGGCGCGCGAAGAGCGCGGCCGTGGCGGCGTGACGCAGCCGGTCGACCTCCTGGTTGATGGCCGAGTCCTTCTCGATGTAGAGGTCCTTGGACGGGACGTAGGCCTCGGGCTGGTAGTAGTCGTAGTAGGAGACGAAGTACTCGACCGCGTTGTCGGGGAAGAAGGTGCGGAACTCGTTGCACAGCTGCGCGGCCAGCGTCTTGTTGTGGGCGAGCACCAGCGAGGGCTTCTGCACGCGCTCGATGACGCCCGCCATCGTCATCGTCTTGCCGGTGCCGGTGGCGCCCAGCAGCGTCACGAAGCGCTCGCCGGCGTTGACGCCCTCGGCGATGCCGTCGATCGCCTTGGGCTGGTCGGCCGCCGGGGTGAAGATGGGATCCAGTCGGAACTCGGGCACGAACCCCAAGACGTTAGCGGCCTCGTCGGACGGAACCTCCGACGCGCTGTCGAAGCCCGGTTTGCCCCATCCCCCGGGCGGGCATGCGGGCACCTATGGCCACCGCCACCCGCCCCGGGCCCTTCGCACGCAAGTCCCACGACGCGCTCCTGCGCGACGCCACCGCGGATCCCGAGCACGGGCTCAAGCGCTCCGTCGGAGTCCTCGACCTCACCGCGCTGGGCATCGGCGCGGTCATCGGCACCGGGATCTTCGTCATCATCGGCGAGGCGATCGGCGACGCCGGCCCGTCGATCATCATCTCCTTCGCCCTGGCGGGCGTGACGTGCCTGTTCTCGGCCTTCTCGTACGCGGAGCTGGCCTCGTCGATACCGGTCTCCGGCAGTGCGTACACCTACGGCTACGCGACGCTGGGCGAGCTCGTGGCGTGGATCATCGGCTGGGACCTGATCCTCGAATACGGCGTCGCCGTGGCCGCGGTCGCCGTCGGCTGGGGCGGCTATCTGAAGTCGCTGCTCGACTCCCTCTTCGGGATCGCCATCCCGGAGTCGATCGCCGGCCCGCCCGGCGAGGGCGGCACCGTCAACCTGCCGGCCGTGTTCCTCGTGCTGGCCGTGTCGGCGCTGCTCATCTATGGCGTGCGCGAGAGCGCGCGCACGAACACCCTCATGGTCATCACGAAGGTGGCCATCCTCATCTTCTTCGTCGTCGTCGGCGTGGGCTCGATCAATGGGGACAACTTCTCGCCGTGGGCCCCGAACGGGTTCAACGGCACGGTCGACGCGGCCGCGCTCATCTTCTTCGCCTACATCGGCTTCGACGCCATCTCGACCTCCGGCGAGGAGGCCGAGAACCCCAGTCGCGACCTGCCCTTCGCGATCATCGGGGCGCTGCTGATCTGCACACTGCTCTACATCGTCGTCGCCGTCGTCACCGTCGGGCTGGCTCCGATGAGCAAGCTGGCCGGCTCCGACGCCCCGCTGGCCACGGCGCTGAAGGAGGGCGCCGGCATCGGCAGCTGGGCGGCCGACATCCTCTCGGTGGGCGCGCTGATCGCCATCACGAGCGTGACCCTCACCGTCCTCTACGGCCAGACGCGGATCATGTTCGCGATGAGCCGCGACGGCCTCGTGCCTCGCTGGGTGGGCAAGCTCAGCCCGCGCCAGACACCGGCGCTGATCACGGCGACATTCGGCTTCCTGGTGGCCATCATCGCCGCCTTCGTGCCGCTCTCGGAGATCGCCAAGCTGGTCAACATCGGGACGCTGTTCGCCTTCCTCATCGTCAACATCGGCGTCATCGTCCTGCGCCGCACCGCGCCCGACATGGAGCGCTCCTTCCGGGTCCCGCTCGTGCCGTGGTTCCCGCTCATCGGCAGCGCCCTGTGCATCTACCTGATGACCAAGCTCGAGGGCGTGACCTGGCTGCGGTTCTTCGTCTGGCTGCTGCTCGGCCTCGTCATCTACTTCGTCTACGGGCGCACGCACTCGCGCCTGCAGCGTGGCGAGGAGCCGCCGCGCCCGGCGCACGAGCCCGACGCGGCTGCCGCCTAGCGCGAAGGCACCACGGAGTTCGAGATAGATCGAACACCGTGTAGAATCCAGGGTCGATGGGAGACCTGTTCCACCCCACCCCCGGCGAGCTCGACCTCACCGCCGTCATGCACGCCCTGAGCGATCCGGCCCGGCGCAGGGTCGTGGCCGCGCTGGCCTCCGAGGGCGAGCGCGCGTGCGGGACCTTCGACCTGGGCGTGACCAAGGCGACGGCGTCGCACCACTTCAAGGTCCTGCGCGAGGCCGGCATCACCCGGACGCGCATCGACGGCGCCCACCGCTTCCTCACGCTGCGCCGCGAGGACCTCGACGCGCGCTTCCCCGGCCTGCTCGACGCCATCCTGGCGGCCGAGCCGGCCCCCGCCGCCGCGTAGCGCCGCGCGCTCGGACGATTGACGCGGGCGCGCCGCGGGCGCGATGCTGGCCCCTCCGCACACTACGAAGGAGGCAGATCGAGATGGCCGACAAGGTCCTGGTCAACCTGGCGACGGGACTCGAGGACCCGGAGCGCGTGACCATCGCCTTCCTGGTCGCCGGCGCCGCGCTCGAGCGCGGTCGCGAGGTGGCGATGTTCCTCACCAAGGATGCGGTGCGCCTGGCCGAGCCCGGTCACGCCGTGGGCGTCGCATGCGAGGGCTGCCCGCCGCTCGAGCGCCTGTTCGAGCAGTTCGCCCAGGGCGGCGGCGAGCTGCTGGCCTGCCCGTTCTGCGTCAACTCGCGCGGGCTCGACGCCGACCGCTTCGTGGCCAACGCGCGCGTGGCCGGCGGCACTCCGATGTTCGACTGGCTCGGCGACGAGGGCGGCCAGGTCTTCAGCTACTGACCGTCGCTCTCGCGCTCGCGCGGCGCGTAGCGGTGGTGGAGCATCAGCGCGTTGCCGTCGGGATCGGCGAAGAGGGCCATGTGGCAGACGCCGGTGTCGAAGGTGTCGCCGGCGAACGCCACGCCGCGCTCGGTCAGCGTCGCGCGCGCCTGCTCGACGTCGTCGACGTGCAGCGCGATGACGTTGGCGTTCGGCGTGAAGGACCCGACGCCCATGCGCTCGGGGTCCATCACGTTGATGGTGACGGTCCCGGTCTCGAACTCGGCGTGGTTGCGGTCGGGGCGGTAGGCCGAGCGCTCGAGGCCGAGCGTCTGACCGTAGAAGGCCACGCTGCGCTCGAGGTCGCGCGTGGGAATGGAGACGAAATCGACGCCGGTGACCACGGCGGTGCTGGGTGCGGAGCTCATGCCCCGACTCTAGTGAAGGCCGCCGGCGGGCCCTATGTTCCGAGCTGCGCCGAGTAGGACCGGCGGTACTGCCCGCGGACCGTGAGGACGCGCTGGACGTAGGCGCGCGTCTCGGAGTACGGGATCGCGGTGACGGTCAGGGCCCGCTCGTGCGCCCGGGCGTCGGAGATCCAGCGGTCGACGTTGCCCTCGCCCGCGTTGTAGGCCGCAAGGGCGAAGTCGACGTTGCCGTCGTAGCGGCGCAGCAGGTAGCGCAGGTAGTAGGCGCCGTAGGCGATGTTGACCTGCGGCGTCCCCAGGTCGTCGATGACGAACTGCGTGCCGCCGGACTTGTGCGCGATGTACCGCGCCGTGGCCGGCGTGAGCTGCATCAGGCCCTGTGCGCCGGCGCCCGAGACCTGGCCGTCGCGGAAGCGCGACTCCGCGTAGATCACGGCGGCGATGAGCGCCGGATCGAGGCCCTTGTCGTGGGCCTGCTGGCGGATGATGTCCTCGTGGCGCAGCGGGAGCGTGATCTCGCGCACCGCGTGGTGGAACTGCGGCCACGCCAGGACGATCGCCATCGCCGCCAGCAACGCCGCCCCCGCGCCGGCCGCGAGCCGCCTGCGCAGCACGGCGCGCCGGCGGGCGGCGGCCCGGCGGGCGGGGGCGCTCGGTCGGCGGCGGGTGGCTGTCTGCGGGTGGGCGCTCATGTGCTCTCGGCCACGCCGGCGGCGTCTAGCTTCTCAAGGACGGCGGCCAGCGCAAGCTCCAGTTGCTCGACGGTTCCGCTGTTTGCGACCACGTACGTCGCGCGGGCCGCTTTCTCCTCCTGCGACAGTTGGCGCGCGGCCCGCTCGTCGACCGCATGGTGGCCGCGCGCGGCGGCGCGCGCGGCGCGCACCTGCTCGTCGGCGACGACCGCGATGGTGGCGTCGTAGCCACCCTCCAGGCCCGCCTCGAAGAGCAGCGGGGTCTCGACGACCGCCGCCCGCGGAGGCGGGTCGGCGTCGGCGAGGGCAGCGCGCCACTCGACGACGCGCGCGCCCACCAGCGGCCACAGCAGGCCCTCGAGCCACGCCCGCTCGTCGGGCGACGCGAAGGCTCGCTGCGCCACGGCCGCGCGGTCGACGGCCCCGCCGGGTGCGACCTCGGGTCCCCAGCGCTCGGTGACGGCGTCGCGCACCACGTCGGAGCCGTAGAGCTCGTGCACGATCGCGTCGGCGGAGGTCGTCGCCGCGCCCAGCCGCTCGAGAGCGGCGAGCGCGGTGGACTTGCCCGCGCCCAGCCCGCCGGTCAGCCCGACGAAGGGGACGCGGGCTGAGGCCTGTGGGCTCAGGCCTCCTCGTCGGCGGCCGGCGTCTCAGGCTCGGACGGCTGCACGGGCGCCTCGGGCTCCGCCGCCGCCTCGGGCTCGGCTGCCGGCGCCGCGGGCTCGGGGTCCGCTGCCGGCGCCGCGGGCTCCGCCGCCGCCTCGGGCTCGGGTGCCGCCGGTGCCTCGGGCTCGGCCGCCGGCGCCGCGGGCTCCACCGCCGGCGCCGCAGGCTCCACCGCCGCCTCGGGCTCGGCCGCCGCCGCCTCGGGCTCGGCCGCCGCCGCAGGCTCCGCCGCCGCAGCCGCGGGCTCGGCCGCGGGTGCCGCGGGCTCGGCCGCCGCCTCCGGCTCGGCTGCCGCCGCGACCTCGGGCTCCGCCACGGCCGTGGCCGCCTCGGGGGCCGCGCCCGAGAAGACGTCGTCGCTCAGCGCCAGGTCGGGCAGGTCGTCGAGATCGCCGGCGCCCTCGGACACTGCCTGCGGGCCCTCGGGGATGCGACTGGGGAGAATCTGCCCCTCGACGCGCTTGACCGACAGCGACAGCCGCCGGCGCTCGGTGTCGATCTCGAGGATGCGGACCTTGACGTCGTCGCCGGGCTGCACGACCTCGCGCGGGTTCTCGACGTGGTGGTTGGCCAGCTCGGAGATGTGCACGAGGCCCTCGACGCCGTCGAGGATCTCGACGAAGGCGCCGAAGGTGACGACCTTGGTCACGGTGCCCTCGAGCTCGTCGCCCACGTTGTAGGTGTCGACGACGCGCTGCCACGGATCCTCCTGGGTCTGCTTGAGGCCCAGGGAGATGCGCTGGCGGTCGCGGTCGATGTCGAGGACCTTGACCTGGACGGTGTCGCCGATGTTGATGACCTCGCTCGGGTGGTTGACGTGCGACCACGAGAGCTCGGAGATGTGGATGAGGCCGTCGATGCCGTTGAGGTCCACGAACGCGCCGAAGTCGACGATGTTCGAGATCTGGCCCTCGACGATCATGCCGGGCTGCAGCTGGTCGAGGATCTCCTGGCGCTGCTCCTTGCGCTCCTCCTCGAGCACGGCGCGGCGGCTGAGGACGACGTTGTTGCGCGAGCGGTTGAGCTCGATGACCTTGGTCTCGATCTTCGTGCCCATGTACTCGTCGAGGTTCGGCACGCGGCGGATGTCGACCAGCGAGGCGGGCAGGAAGCCGCGCACCCCGAGGTCGATGATGAGGCCGCCCTTGACGACCTCGATGACGGTGCCCTCGACGGGATCGCCCGACTCGGCCGCTGCCTCGATGCGCCGCCACGCCTTCTCGAAGCGGGCGCGCTTCTTGGACATGATGAGGCGGCCGTCCTGGTCCTCCTTGGTGAGGACCAGCGCGTCGACCTCCTCGCCGAGCTCGACCTCGTCGTGCGGGTCGACGTTCTTGCGGATGGAAAGCTCGTTGGAGGGGATGACCCCCTCGCTCTTGTAGCCGATGTCGACGAGGACCTCGTCGTTGTCGATGCGCACGACACGGCCGGAGACGACCTCGCCCTCCTCGAAGGGGGCGAAGGTGGCGTCATAGTTCGGGACGATCTGACCGTCGATTTCCAGCAGCAGGCCGTCGCTACCTTCGACGACCTTCGCGTCCGCGGTCGGGGGGTTGAGGGTCTGGGTCATGTGACGGCGTAGGGTAGCGCAGGCCGACATGGGGCGAGTTCCTAGAATTCCCAGCGCCCATGCCGGTTCGCGCCACCAAACGGGGTCCCGAGCGCACCCCTCTGCACCCCGACTGGGACGTCATCGTGTGCGGTGCCAGCTTCGCCGGCCTGGCCGTCTGCCGCGAGCTCGCCGGCTCCGGCGCCCGCGTGCTCATGCTCGACCGCTACGAGGTCGGCGAGCGCCAGACGAGCGCCTGCGCGGCGCCGACGCAATGGCTGCACGCCCTCGGGCTCGAGGCGTCGATGCGCCAGACCTTCCGCGACCTGGTCATCCACACGCCCACGAAGACCTTCCGCTGGTCGCTCCCGTGGACGTTCTCCACCTTCGACTATCCCGAGCTGTGCCGGCTCCTGCGCGCCCAGGCCCCCGACGTGCACTTCGACACAGCCAAGGTCGACGGGCGCGATGGCTTCACGCTGCACACCGACCGCGGCGTCCTGACCGCGCCGCTGATCGTCGACGCCCTGGGCTGGCGGCGGGTGCTCTCCAACGCGCCGCGCGCCATCCAGCCGCCGGACGCGCGGCTGTCGCGCGGGCTGGAGGTCCACCCGCAGATGCCATCCCCACCCGCCCACGACCTCGAGCTGTGGCTGGACCCGGCCTACGTGCGCGCGGGGTACTCGTGGAGCTTCCCGGCGCGCGACGAGCTGCGCGTCGGCGTCGGGTCCTTCGAGCCGCGCGATCACGTCAAGGAGCCGACCGTGCGCCTGGCGGGGGACCTCGACGTCCCCGCCGTGCGCTACCAGGGCAACTGGATCCCCCACCAGATGCGCGCGCCGATCGAGGACGGCATCTTCTTCGTCGGCGACAGCGCCGGGCACTGCCTGCCGACCACGGCCGAGGGCATCCGCACGGCGCTCTACTTCGGCCTGGCCTGCGGACGCGAGCTGCGCCTGGTCCTCGAGGGCCGCCAGGCGCGCGAGCAGGCGCTGATGCGCTACGCCGACTTCTGCGAGGAGCACCGATGGGCCTTCACGTGGCTGTTGCGGGTGCAGCGCTGGGTGGGCCGGCTGAACCCCCACCCGGCCATGACGAGCGCGCTCCAGGTGATGGACCGCCAGTCCTTCATCGACTGGTCCTTCGGGCACTACCTGGAGATCGCCCCGCCGGACTTCGTCACCCAGGCCTCCTGAGCCCTCAAGAAGGGCGCCGTGCCAGCCGAACAACTTGGCGTGGTCCTCCGTTCCCTGCCGTCCCTGCTCCTGCGCCCGGCCATCGCGGCGCTCGATCGCCTGCGCCTGGCGCACAAGCTCGTCGTCATCGCGCTCGTGCTCATCGCCCCGGCGCTCTACGCCACCTGGCAGTTCCGCTCCCAGCAGAACGCCCAGATCGCCTTCAGCGCCAAGGAGCGCGTGGGCATCGACGAGATCGTGCCCGCCCAGCGGCTGCTCGCCGATCTCGCCACGGCGCAGTCGCTGGCCGTCCGCGCTGCCGGGCGCGACCCGGAGGCGGCCGCGGCGCTGCCCAAGGCCCGGTCCGCCGTCACGCGCTCGGTCGCCGCGATGGACGCGACCGACGCCCGCCTAGGCCCGCGGCTCGGGACCCAGGCCATGTGGAAGCGCCTGAGCGCCTCGATCAAGGCCGGCCTCGCGTCGGACCCGATCGGCGCGACCCAGACCCTGGCGACCTATGACCGCCTCACCGCCGCCACCCTCGCGCTCATCGTGCAGGCCGGCAACGAGTCCAATCTGATCCTCGATCCCGACCTCGACTCGTACTACGCGATGGACGCGCTGGTCAACAACGCGCCGCTCGCCCTCGCGACGGCCGCGCGCGTGAGCAGCCGCGAGATCGCGATGGTCGCCTCCGGTCACAGCACCGAGTCCGAGCGGATCGCGCTCGCGCTCGACCAGGGCGTGCTCGCCGGCGCCGTCGACGCCATCGCCGCCGGTCTCAAGACGGCCTACGCCAACACGGCGGACCCCAGGCTGCGCCCGGCGCTCGACCCCGCGCTCGCGCAGCTCTCGGGGAGCACCGGGTCGCTCACCCTCGAGCTCACGCGCGCGGTGCATCGCGGCCCCGACGGGACCGGCGCCGCCATCTTCGGCCAGGACGCGATCGCCGGCGCCGCCGGCCTGCAGACGCGGCTGGCCCCCGCGCTCGACCGGCTCCTCGCCGCCCGCGTCGGCCACCTGCGCGCCAACGCCCATCGGGCCTACGTCGCGCTGGGCATCGGCATCGCGCTGGCCGCCTATCTCTTCCTGGCCTTCTTCATCGCCATGACCCGGTCGGTGGCCCGCATGGTCGCCACCGCCGACGCGATCGCCGAGGGCGACCTCGAGCAGGACCTCGACGTGCGCAGCCGCGACGAGATCGGCGCGCTGGCCCAGGCCTTCGAGCGGATGGTCGCCTACCTGCGCGAGGCCGCCGACGCCGCGGGGCGCATCGCCAGCGGCGACCTCAGCGTCGAGCACGTCCCGCGCTCGGAGCGCGACGTCTTCGGCACCGCCTTCACGTCCATGGCCGGGCAGCTGCGCGCGCTCGTGGGCCGGCTCTCGGGCTCGGCCGCGCGGCTCGGCGTCGCCTCGCAGCAGATGGCCGGGACCTCGGAGGAGGCCGGCCGCGCCATCGACGAGATCGCCACCGCGATGGAGGGCATGGCGAGCGGCGCGCGCGAGCAGGTCGACACCGTCGAGCGCACGCGCGCGCTGGCCGAGGATATGGCCGGCGCCTCGCGCGCCTCAGCCGACCAGGTCGTCGCCACCCAGCGCAGCGCCGAGGAGGCGCGCTCGCTGGCGCGCGATGGCGCCGCCACCGTGTCCGCCGCGTCGCAGGCGATGCGCGGCCTGAGCGCGACCTCCGGGCGCGCCAGCGAGACCATCCGCGAGCTCGGGGCGAAGTCCGAGGAGATCGGCACGATCGTCGACACCATCGCCGGCATCGCCAAGCAGACGAACCTCCTGGCCCTGAACGCGGCCATCGAGGCCGCCCGCGCGGGCGAGCACGGGCGCGGCTTCGCCGTCGTCGCCGACGAGGTGCGCAAGCTCGCCGAGGAGTCCAGCCGGGCGACGGCCGCCGTCGGCGCGCTCGTGGACGAGGTCCAGGCCCAGACGCGGCGCGCGATCGAGGCCGTCGACGCCGGCACCGCGGTCGGCGAGCAGGGCGTGGACGCCGTCGAGGCCGCCCGCGCGTCGTTCGAGCGCATCGACGCCGCCGTCGACGAGATGGCCGAGCGCGTGGCCCAGATCGCCGCCGCGATCGACGCGGTGGCCGACGGCAGCGACCGCGTCCGCAGCGACATCGTCACCGTCTCCGAGGTGGCCGAGCGCTCCTCGGTGTCGACCGACCAGGTCTCGGCCTCCACCCAGCAGACGTCGGCCGCAACGCAGGAGATCACCGCGTCGGCGAGCGAGCTGGCCCAGACCGCCGACGAGCTCGAGGCGCTCGTCGGCAGCTTCCGCCTGTCCTGAGCCCCCAGGGGGTCGAACGTCGGTCCTGCCCCCTCTGGAGGGGGTAAAAGCGACGTTCGGCGCTCTGCCGAGCTACTTGGCTTCCAGCCAGGTCTGCCCCACGCCCGCGTCGACCGCGAGCGGAGGCGTCCGGCCCTCCCACGGCGCGATCATGTCGCGCTCGACGAGCTCCCTGACGGCGTCCGCCTCCTCGGGCGGCCCCTCGAAGAGCAGCTCGTCGTGGATGGTGAGGATCATCCGCGTGGCCATGCCGCTCTCGGCCAGCGCCCGGTGCACGCGGATCATGGCCAGCTTCATGATGTCGGCGGCGGTGCCCTGGATGACCGTGTTGACCGCCAGGCGCTCGCCCAGCGACCGGACCTGCCAGTTGCGCGCGCGCAGCTCGGGGATCTGCCGGCGGCGGCCGAAGAGGGTCGTCACGTGGCCCTGCTCGCGCGCCGACTCGATCGTCGTGCGGATGAACTCGGCCACCTTGCCGAAGCGCGCGAGGTAGGCGTCGATGAACGCCTTGGCCTCCTCGCGCGGGATGTTCAGGCGGTCGGCCAGGCCGTAGTCGCTGAGGCCGTAGACGATCCCGTAGTTGATCATCTTCGACTTCGAGCGGTCCATGGGCGTCAGCTCGCTCGGGTCCTTGCCGAAGACCACCGAGCCGGTCGCCGTGTGGACGTCCTCGCCGCGGATGAAGATCTCCTTGAGGACCTCCTCGCCCGCGATGTGGGCCAGGATGCGCAGCTCGACCTGCGAGTAGTCGGCCGAGATGAGCACGTTGCCGGGAGCCGCCTCGAAGCAGCCGCGGATCTCGCGTCCCAGCTCGGTGCGCACGGGGACGTTCTGCATGTTCGGGTTGGTGGAGGCCAGCCGACCGGTGGTGGCGGCGGCCTGCACGAACGTGGTGTGCACGCGCGACTCGGTGTCGGTCAGCTGCGGCAGCACGTCAAGGTAGGTCTTGAGGATCTGGTTGAGCTCGCGCCAGCGCTCGATCTTAGGGATGATCTCGTGCTCGTGGCGGATGGCCTGCAGCACGCGGGCGTCGGTCGAGAAGCCGGTCTTGCCTCGGCGCTTGCGCGACAGGCCCAGCTTCTCGAAGAGCACCGCGCCCAGCTGCTGGGGCGAGCCGATCACGAACTCCTCGCCGGCGAGGGTCCAGATCTCGCGCTCGAGGCCGTGGATCTCGTCGCGCACGCGCTGGTCGACCTCGGCCAGGCGATCGCGGTTCAGGCGCACGCCCGCGATCTCCATGTCGCGCAGCACGCGCACCAGCGGCAGCTCCACCTCGGCCATCAGCGACTCGAGCCCGCGGTCGTGCAGCTGCTCGCGCTGCCACGCGGCGAGCGCCTGCAGGACGACGGCGTCGGCCCCGGCCTGGTCGGCCACGTCGGAGGCCAGCCCGCGCTCCTCGCAGATCTCCCGGAAGGGGAAGCCGCGGCGGGCCGGCTCGAGCAGGTACGCGGCCAGCACCGTGTCGTGGACCAGCCCGGGCGGCACCAAGCCGAGCTCCTTGGCGTCATGGGCGACCACCGGGCGGTCGCCGAGCGCGGCCACGAGCTGCTCAGGCCCGTCGCAGGCGCCGACGAGCACGTTCTCGCCGGCGGCCACGCCGAAGCGCCAGTGCGTGTCAGTCGGCACGAGCTGGCCCTCCGGAGTCTCGGGCGCGACGATCGCGACCGTGAGCTCCCTGCCGCGCTCGAAGCCCGCGATGTCGGCCAGCGAGCCCGCGCGCACGCGCGCCCTGACCGTGACCTCGGCGACCGGAGCGGGCGCCGCCCCGTCGTCGCCCTCGCCGAAGGCCTCCTCCAGGCGCGCGAGCGGAGCGCGCAGCTCGAACTCGCGGAAGACCTCGCGCAGGCGCGAGCGGTCGGGCTCGCGCGCTGCCTCGGCCACCGGGTCGACCTCGACCGGCACGTCGGTCTTGATCGTCGCCAGCTGCTTGGACAGGCGGGCGTTGTCGGCGTGCGCGGTCAGGTTCTCCTTGCGCTTGGCGCCGGAGATGTCGTCGATGTGGGCGAGGACCTCCTCGAGCGAGCCGAAGCGCTGCAGCAGCTCTGAGGCCGTCTTGTCGCCGATCCCGGGAACGCCGGGGATGTTGTCGGACGTGTCGCCCTTGAGGCCGTAGAAGTCGGGGACCAGCTCGGGGGCGATCCCGTAGCGGTCGATGACCGCCTGGTGGTCGTAGATCTTCGTGTCGGTGATCCCGCGCCCGGTGGCCATGACCTTCACGCGCGACTCGGGGTCGATGATCTGGAAGGCGTCGCGGTCGCCGGTGACGACCATGACCGGCACGCCGGCGTCGCGAGCACGATCGGCGATGGTGGCGATCACGTCGTCCGCCTCGAAGCCGTCGACCGCGATGTTGCGATAGCCGAAGGCGTCGACGAGCGGCTCGAGGTGCGGCCACTGCTCCTTGAGCAGGTCCGGACGCGAGCGTCGCGTGGCCTTGTAGTCCGCCGAGACCTCCTTGCGCCCCGAGGAGCCCGCGTCCCAGACGACGATCGTCGGCTTGGGCCCGTACTCGGTCAGCAGCTTCACGAGCATCGAGGCGAAGCCGAAGATCGTGTTGGTGGGAAAGCCCGTCGAGGTGGCGATGGACTCCGGCAGGGCGAAGAAAGCTCGATAGGCAAGCGAGTTGCCGTCGATCAGGAAGAGCTCGTCGTGCCCGTTGGCCGCCACGCCCCTCACGCTACAAGGACTGCGCGCGGCGGCGCCGGGCACAGGCCGCAAACTCCGCGCAACTCCCCGCGGGTCGCCACATATGCTCCGGCGATGAGCATCACGCCGTCGGCTCAGTACTCGCTGACCATCCGCATCGAGATCGCCCATCGCCCGGGCATGCTCGGCCAGGTCGCGAGCGCGATCGGCAAGGCCGGGGGCATCATCGGCGCGGTCGACCTCATCGAGGTCACCGAGGACACGCTCCTGCGCGACATCACCGTCGACGCCGCCGACCAGGAGCAGTGGGACGCCATCACCGCCGCCATCGACGCCGTGGACGGCGTGCGCGTGGTCGACACGACCGACCGGACCTTCCTGCTGCACGTCGGGGGCAAGATCGAGCAGCGCAACAAGCAGCCGCTCAAGACGCGCGACGACCTCTCGATGGCCTACACGCCCGGCGTCGCGCGCGTCTGCATGGCCATCGCCGCGGACCGCGACAAGGCCTTCCAGTACACGATCAAGCGCAACACGGTCGCCGTCGTGTCCGATGGCACCGCGGTGCTCGGGCTGGGCGACATCGGCCCGGAGGCCGCGATGCCCGTCATGGAAGGCAAGGCCATGCTCTTCAAGGAGTTCGCGGGGGTCGACGCCTTCCCCATCTGCCTGGACACCAAGGACCCCGACGAGATCGTGGAGACCGTCCTGCGCATCGCGCCGGGCTTCGGCGGCATCAACCTCGAGGACATCTCGGCCCCGCGCTGTTTCGAGATCGAGGATCGCCTCAAGGAGCAGCTCGACATCCCGGTGTTCCACGACGACCAGCACGGAACTGCGGTGGTCGTCCTCGCGGCGCTGCTCAACGCGTGCACGCTCACGGGCCGGGAGCTCGAGGGGCTGCGCGTGCTGGTCACCGGCCTGGGCGCCGCCGGCGTCGCCGTGACCCGGATCCTCATGGAGGCCGGCGTGCGCGACATCGTCGGCGCGGACTCCAAGGGGCTCGTGTCGACTCAGCGCCCGGACTACCTCGACGGCAGCATGAACGCGGTCAAGCGCTGGTACGCGCAGGCCACCAACCCCGACGCCCTGACCGGTCCCCCAGCCGACGCGCTCGAGGGCGCCGACCTCTTCATCGGCCTCTCGGGAGCGCGCATCTTCCCGGCCGAGGAGCTGGCCAAGATGAACGACGACGCGATGGTCTTCGCCATGGCCAACCCGACGCCCGAGGTGTCGCCCGAGGAGGCCGCTCCGTACGCGCGCATCGTGGCCACCGGGCGCTCGGACTACCCCAACCAGATCAACAACGTCCTCTGCTTCCCGGGCATCTTCCGCGGCGCGCTGGACGTCCGCGCGCAGGCCATCACCGAGGAGATGAAGACCGCCGCCGCGCGGGCCATCGCCGCGATCATCCCCGAGTCCGAGCTGCGGGAGGACTACATCGTCCCCTCGGTCTTCAACCGCGACGTCTCGCCCGCGGTGGCCGCCGCGGTGGCCGAGCAGGCCAAGGAGCAGGGCGCCGCGATGGCCGCCGGAGACACCATCGGCTTCGCGGCCATCGACGCCGAGCGGGTGCGGTCGAGCTAGATGGTCCCAGCTCGCGGCGACGGCGTACCCCAGCCATGAACGTCACCATCACCGGCGCCACCGGCCTCATCGGAACCGCGATCGTCAACGCGCTGCTCGAGCGTGGCGACGCCGTCACGGTGCTCTCGCGTGACCCGGAGCGGGCGCGCTCCGCGCTCGGCGACGTCGAGGCGCACGCCTGGCAGCCGCTGCAGGAGCCCGCTCCGACCGCGGCCCTGAGCGGGCGCGACGCGGTCGTGCACCTGGCCGGCGAGAGCGTGGCCCAGCGCTGGACCGACGAAGCGCGCCGGGCGATCAGAGAGTCGCGCGAGATCGGGACCCGCAACCTGGTCGCGGGCATCGCCGCAGCCGAGCCCAGGCCCGCGGCGCTGGTCAGCGCCTCGGCCGTCGGCTACTACGGGCCGCGCGGCGACGAGCGGGTGACCGAGGATGCTGCCCCCGGCGACGACTTCCTGGCCGAGGTCTGCGTCACGTGGGAGCGCGAGGCCGCCGGCGCCGCCGAGCACGGGCTGCGGGTGGCCATGCTGCGGACCGGCGTGGCGCTCGACCAGCAGGGCGGCGCGCTGGCCAAGATGCTGCCGTTCTTCCGCCTGGGCATCGGAGGGCCCGTCGCCGGGGGCCGGCAGTACATGCCGTGGATCCACGCCGACGACATCGTCGGCCTGTACCTCGCTGCGGTCGACGACGCCGGCTGGGAGGGCCCGATCAACGCCTGCGCGCCCGAGCCCGTGACCAACCGCGAGTTCTCGCGCGCCCTCGGGCGCGCGCTGCACCGGCCCGCCTTCGCCCCGGTCCCGGGCCTCGCCGTCCGGGCGCTCTACGGTGAGATGGCCGACATCGTGACCAAGGGTCAGCGCGCCGTGCCCGCCCGCGCGCTCGAGCGCGGCTACGCCTTCCGCCACACCGATCTCGAGCAGGCGCTGCGCGACGCGCTCGGTGGGCCTTAGGCTCGCGTCCGTGACCGAGACCCGAGCCGGCCGCCTCGCCGCCGTCCACGCCGCGGAGCTCGAGCGCTTCGCCCGCGAGCACCCGCGCTCGCGCGAGCTGTTCGAACGCGCCCGCGCCTCGCTGGTCGGCGGCGTGCCGATGACCTGGATGGCGAAGTGGGTGGGCGGGCATCCGGTCTACGCCGCCGCGGCGCGCGGCGCGAGGATCGAGGACGTCGACGGCCACGCCTACGTCGACTTCTCGCTGGGCGACACCGCCGCCATGGCCGGGCATTCGCCGCCGCCGACCGTGCGTGCCGTGCAGAGCCGGCTGGGCGAGCAGGGCGGCGCGACGTTGATGCTCCCGACCGAGGACGCCGCGTGGGTCGGCGAGGAGCTCACGCGGCGCTTCGGCGTGGCGCGGTGGAGCTTCGCCCTGACCGCCACCGACGCCAACCGCTGGGCCCTGCGCCTGTGCCGCGAGGTGACGCAGCGCCCGTACGTGCTGGTCTTCAACTACTGCTACCACGGGTCCGTCGACGAGACCTTCGTCACCCTCGACGGGGCGCGACCCCGCTCGCGCGAGGGCAACGTCGGCCCCGCCGTGGACCCGACGCTGACCACGCGCGTGTGCGAGTTCAACGACCTCGGCGCCGTCGAGCGCCTGCTCGCCGACCGCCGGGTCGCGTGCGTGCTGGCCGAGCCCGCGCTGACCAATATCGGCATCGTCCTGCCCGAGCCGGGCTTCCACGACGGCCTGCGCGCGGCGTGCGACAGCACCGGGACGCTGCTCATCATCGACGAGACACACACCATCAGCGCGGGGCCCGGGGGCTGCACCGCGGCGTGGGGCCTGTCGCCCGACGTGGTCACCATCGGCAAGGCGATCGGTGGCGGCATCCCCATCGGCGCCTATGGCCTCAGCGCCGACCTGGGCGCGCGCGTCGAGGCCCTGGACGCCGCCGACCTCGTCGACGTCGGCGGCGTGGGCGGCACCCTGGCGGGCAACGCGCTGTCGCTGGCCGCGGCGCGCGCCACCCTCGACGAGGTCCTCACCGAGGAGGCCTTCGAGACGATGATGGTGCTGTGCGACCGCTTCGTGGCCGGCGTGCGCACGGTGCTCGACGAGCGCGCCGTGCCGTGGTCGATCGCGCAGCTCGGGGCGCGCGCCGAACTGGCCTTCGCCCCCGAGCCCCCGCGCAGCGGCGGCGCGAGCGCCGCGCTGCACGACGCGGCGCTCGAGGACGCGCTGCATCTCTTCCTGCTCAACCGGGGCGTGATGATCACGCCCTTTCACAACATGGCGCTCATGTCGCCGGCGACCACCGCGGCCGACGTCGACCGCCACACCGAGGTCTTCGCGCAGGCCGTGGCAGCACTCGCCTGAGCGTTCGGCTGGCCGTAGGGCAGGACGCATGCCAGCCCCTGCGCGGCGCGCCGCCGTCTCGGCGACCATGACAGCGAGATCGACGCACACATGACAGAGGGAAGTCGGTAAGAAGCCGCGCCCCCGAGACTGACAACGCGTCTCGCGCCCTCGCTGACCCACCGGAACGGACCCCGAGCTCGTCCCCCCTCGCGGGCTCGGGGTCCGCTTGACCCCGAGCGTCGCTAGGACTTGCGCTCTTGCGCGAGGTCCGCCGCGTCGACCGCGGCCGCCTTGCGAGCCTTGCGCTGGCGCCAGGGGGACTCGGCGCGCGCGGGCACGAGGATCCAGATGATGAGGCCGACGAAGCTCAGCAGCAGCCCGGTGCCCAGGCCCCACTTCTCGCCGTAGCCCTTGCGCTTGGACAGCTCGCTGGCGCCGATGGCCGAGGCCAGCCAGATCATCAGCAGGTAGAACGCCTTGGCCCCGACGTCAGCGGCGATGATGAGCACGGCCATCACGCTCCCAGGTAGGCGGCCTGCACACGATCGTCGTTGCGCAGGTTGTCGGAGGTGTCCGTCAGGGCGACGTGACCGGTCTCGAGCACGTACCCGCGCCCGGAGACGTCGAGCGCGTAGTTGGCGTTCTGCTCGACGAGCAGGATCGTCACGCCCTGTCCGTTGAGCTCGCGCACGACGTCGTAGATGCGATCCACGATCACCGGCGCGAGGCCCAGCGACGGCTCGTCGAGCAGCAGCAGCTTGGGTTGGGCCATGAGCGCGCGCCCGATGGCCAGCATCTGCTGCTCGCCGCCGGACATGGTGCCGCCCTTCTGGCGCTCGCGCTCCTTCAGGCGGGGGAAGAGGTCGTAGACGCGGTCGATGTCCTGGCGGATGGCCTTCTGGTCGCGCCGGGTGAAGGCGCCCATCTCGAGGTTCTCGAGCACGGTCATGCGCGGGAAGATGCGCCGGCCCTCGGGCGACTGGGCGATGCCGATCTCGGCCACCTCGTGGCCGGCGAGGCCCTGGATCTCGGCGCCCTGGAAGACGATGCGGCCCGTGCGCGGCGGAACGATGCCCGAGATCGAGCGCAGCGTGGTCGACTTGCCGGCGCCGTTGGCGCCGATGAGGGTCACGATCTCGCCTTCGCGGACGCTGATCGAGATGCCCTTCAGCGCCTCGATCGATCCGTAGTAGGTGTGGATGTCGTCGACCTCGAGCAGCGGCGGGCCACCGTTGGCCGGCGCCGGGCTCGCCGCGGGCTCCTGCACGGTCATGCCTGGCTCCCGAGGTAGGCCTCGATCACCTTCGGATTCGCGCGGACCTCCTGCGGGCCGCCCTCGGCGATCTTCTCGCCGTGGTCGAGCACCGTGATGCGGTCCGAGACGTTCATGACGACCTTCATGTCGTGCTCGATGAGCAGGACCGAGATGCCGCGCTCCGAGCGCAGCGTCTCCATGAGCTGGCGCAGCTGCTCTGACTCATTCGGGTTCATGCCCGCCGTCGGCTCGTCGAGGAGCAGGAGCCGCGGGTCGGAGCCCAGCGCACGGGCGATCTCCAGCCGGCGCTGGTCGCCGTAGGGCAGGTTCATGGCCAGCTCGTTGTGCCGGCGCAGGCCGACGAAGTTCAGCAGCTCGCGGGCCTTGGCGTAGGACTCCTTCTCCTCGCGCCGGTTGAAGGGCGTGTGGAGCACCATCCCGGTGACGCGCGAGCGCAGCCGCCCGTGCATGCCCACCTGCACGTTCTCGATCGACGTCATCGTCCGGAACAGCTTGATGTTCTGGAAGGTGCGCGCGATGCCGGCCTGGGTGACGATGTCCGGGCGCTTGGCCGTGATGTCCCTGCCGTTGAAGTGCACGCGCCCGGTGGTGGGCTTGTAGAGCCCCGTCATGCAGTTGAAGAACGTCGTCTTGCCCGCCCCGTTGGGCCCGATGAGCGAGACGATGGCGCGCTGGGGCACGGTGAACGAGATGTCGTTGACTGCGACCAAACCGCCGAAGACCTTCGAGATGTTGGACGCGTCGAGGATCGGCCCGCCGCCGTTGGCAGGGGCTGGCGCGGGCTGTGTCGCCTGCTCGGTCACCGGTCCTCGCGGACGTCGTAGAGCGTGTGGTCGGACTCGGCGCCGAGGTGATCGGACTCGTCGACCTCGCCGTGCAGCTCGAGCTTTCGTCTGCTCGACGGTAGGAAGCCCTCGGGGCGCAGGACCATCATGGCCAGCAGGAAGAAGCCGAAGATGCCGAAGTTGATCGCCGTGACGTCGAAGTTCAGGCCGAACTTGTCGGGCACGCCGTTGAGCTGCTTGAGGCCGTAGCGGTTGAACATCGACAGGGCGATCGCGCCGAGGATGACGCCCCAGATGTTGCCCATGCCGCCGATGATGACCATGGACAGGATCAGCACGGAGAAGCCGAACTCGAACTGGTCGACGTTGACCGTGTTGTTGTAGGTGGCCAGGAAGACGCCCGCGAACCCGCCCAGCGCGGCGCCCAACGCGTAGGCCCACAGCTTGGTGCGCACCAGGTTGACGCCCATGGCCGCGGCGGCCACCTCGTCCTCGCGCACGGCGATCCACGCACGCCCCATGCGCGAGTCGCGCAGCCGGCGGTTGAAGAAGATGACCAGCAACACCATCGCCAGGCCGACGAAGTAGATCGGTTTGAGCTCGAGCGGGTATTTGAACTTCTCGCCGCTCCAGGGGAGGTTGACCTTGTCGATCGGCGTGATCCCCTGGCGCCCGTTGGAGAAGTCGATGTTGCCGATGCCGAAGATGCCGCTCGTCGAGTTCTCGAAGATGCGCGGGACGATCTCGCCAAAGGCCAGCGTCACGATCGCCAGGTAGTCGCCGCGCAGGCGCAGCGTCGGAGCGCCGAGGATGACGCCCCATATCGCGGTGAAGATCGCCGCTATGAAGATGACGAAGAAGAAGTTGATGTGGATGCCCGGGACCTGCGAGCCGAAGGCCGACTTCGCCGGCGTCAGGATGTGGATGCCCTTGCCGCCGGCCACGTCGGGGAACTGCTGGGAGCCCAGCCAGCCCATGACGAACGCGCCGATCGCGAAGAAGGCCACGTAGCCGAGGTCGAGCAGCCCGGCGAAGCCGACCACGATGTTCAGCCCCAGGGCCATGATGATGTAGGCCAGGGTCTGGATCGAGGCGTCCAGCAGGTCGTCGGGCTGGGCCAGCAGCTGGTCGAGGATGTAGGGGTACAGGACCGCGACGGCGAGCGCGAGGAGCATCCACGCCCAGTTGGGCAGCAGCCGCCCCAGGTTCGTGGCGTTGGAGCGGGCGCTGGCGACCGCGGTACTCATCCTTCGCGCGTCTCCTCGCCGAAGAGGCCCTGCGGCTTGAAGACCATGATCAGGATCAGGATCGCGAACACCACCGCGGGGGTCCACACCTGCCCGAAGTGGGTGTCGGAGACCGACTGGATGACGCCGATGATGAGGCCGCCCACGACGGCGCCCTTGAGGTTGCCGATGCCACCCATGACGGCGGCCGTGAAGGCGATGAGGCCTGCGGTGAAGCCCTGGTTGAACTGGATCGTGCCGTTGTAGAGCGCGTAGATCATTCCGGCCGCGCCGGCCAGCAGGCCGCCGAGCAGGAAGGTCAGCGAGATCGTCCGGTCCACGTTGATGCCCATGAGCCGCGCAGCGTCGGGATCCTGGGCGGTGGCGCGCATCGCCTTGCCGTAGCGGGTGGAGCCCACGAACCAGAGGAGCGCGATGAGCAGCGGGGCGGTGACCACGACGGCGAACACATCGGAGTGCTCGATGGCCACGCCGAAGACCGTGAAGTAGTCCTTCTGGGACCCGATGAGGTCGGGGGCGGAGTCGGGCTGTCCGCGCCACAGCAGGCCGACGTTCTGCAGGATGAAGCTCATGCCGATGGCCGTGATGAGCGGCGCCAACTTCGGCGCGTTGCGCAGCGGTTTGTACGCCACGCGCTCGATCATCACGTTGAGCGACCCCGAGGCGAGCATCGCCACGACGATCCCGACGAGCATTGAGCCCAGGATCGCGATGATGCTGTTGTCGGGCGTGACCCCCAGCGTCTGCCAGATCGACACCGAGACGAACGAGCCGATCATGAAGACCTCGCCGTGGGCGAAGTTGATCAGCTCGATGATGCCGTAGACCAGCGTGTAGCCCAGGGCGATGAGCGCCCAGATCGTGCCGTTGGAGAGGCCCGTCTTGACGTCGTCGAGCGTCTGCTTCGGGTCCTTGACGAAGTAGACCAACAGCGCCAGGCCGAGCAGCACCCAGAGGATGTTGTCGAAGAACGCCTTCGCCACCGGCCGGGGCGGCCGAGCGGTGGGTGACTCGGGGATCGATGCGGCTTCCATGGCGTGTGTCCTGGCAAGCGCGACCCTAACGCGAGCCGGCCGGGCGCGCTCAATATTTCGAACGCTCCCGGCCGGTTCCTGCGTCAGGCCATGGTGCTAGCCCTGCGTCTGGGCCTTGATCACCTTGTCGAATACGAGCTTCTTGTTCTCTACGCGGTCCGCGCCGTAGTCCGAGAGCGTCGTGTCGCCGTTCTCGTCGATCGAGTACTTGCCGAGGACCGAATCGCGGTCCTTGATCTTGAAGAAGGCGTCGATCACCGCCTGCTTGTCGTTGCCCTTGTCACCGGCGTTCTGGATGGCCAGCAGGGCCACCTTCATCGCCTCGTAACCGTAGATCGCGTAGGGCGCCGGGTCGTTGCCGTACTTCTGCTTGAACTTCGTGAAGAAGTCCTGGGCAGCGGGCGGATAGAGCTTCGGATCCAGCGTCGGATTCGTGAGATAGCTCATCTTCGCGACGGCCGGGCTGGCCTTCGTATAGAACGCCGGGTCGGCCATGCCGTCGGGGCCGAAGAGCTTCATCGTCGGGTTGGCGGCGTTGACGTCGGAGAAGAGCTGGACGCCCTTGTTCTGGACGATGCCGCCGAAGAACAGGCAATCCGCGCCGGACGACTTGATCTTCGTCGCCAGCGAGCGGAAGTTCGCGGCCTTGGTGTCGATGCCGTCGTTGCTGGCGATCGCGAGGCCCTGGGCCTTCGCGATGTTCTGGACCTGGCCGGCGATGCCCTTGCCGTAGACCTCCTTGTCATTCAGGATGTAGGTCTTCTTGCAGCCCTCGTCCTTCTGGTAGGTCACCTGGGCCGCCGCCTGAATGTGGTCCGCGGGGACGACGCGCCCGAAGGTGCGCTTGCCGGACGGGTAGTACTTGTCCGGCTCGCCCTTGTCGGCGCCCTCGGAGCGGGTCAGGCCGACGTAGGTGTTCGACGGCGAGATCTGCAGGGTGTTGGCCTCGTTGAGGATCGGGATCGAGATCGCCGATGCCCCCGAGTTGAACTCGCCGAGGTAGACGATGGTGGACGGGTCCTGGGCGGCCTTGCGTGCATCGGACGAGGTTTGGCCCGGATCCCACTTGCCCGCGGCCGCCGTGGAGTCGTCGAGGCTCACGTACTTGATCGTGAACTTCCCGACCTTGCCGCCGGCCTCCTGGAGCGCGAGCTTCTCGCCGTTGACCACGTCGGTCGACTGCGCTCGCGAGTCCCCCTGCAGGGGCAGGCTGGAATAGATGGTCAGCGAGGTGCGGCCTCCGCCGCCACCACCGCCACTGCTCGTGCTGCTGTTGTCGTTGCCGCCACCGCAGGCGGCTACGCCCAGCGCAAGAGCGGTCACGAGGCAGCCCGAAGCTGCCAGGGAACGTGCTCGCAAGTTTCCCTCCTCAAGGAAAGCGATACCGATTGGATCCGCGAATCTATCGAAGCGCGGAGACGTCGCGCAACGGACCGTGCGTCGAAGACTCCGTCAGGTGTCGCGATTGCCCGGCAGGTACGGGGCGATGATGCGGGCCGTGGCGCCCAGGAGCACCAGCAGCACGGTGATCAGGAAGGAGTCGACGGCCTTCACGCCCAGCGCCCACATGACCAGCCAGACGACGAGACCTGCGGTGGTGACGACGACGAGTCCCATGTGCAGACGGGACTCTACTTGAGGGCCTCGGCGAAGCGCGCCACCAGCGCGTGGACGGCGGCCGGCGGATCGTCGGCCTCGGCCACCGCGCGCACGAGCCGGCTGCCGACGATCACCCCGTCGGCTCCCGCGTCGGCCGCCTCGCGCGCCAGCTCGGGCGTCCCGATGCCGAAGCCGACCGCGACGGGCACCTCGGTCGCGGCCTTGGCCCGCGCCA
>CAVWSH010000010.1:0-54786 GCA_963757775.1 Paraconexibacteraceae bacterium
CGAAATACGCAGCGTGATCTCATGTGCGCCTGCGGGCAGCGCGGACGTGTCCACCGGCACGACGGAGTCGACGCTGGTCAAGCAGGGACGGGGGTACTTGAAGACGTGCTGTCCGGAGGTCGTGTCGACGCAGCGCCCTGCCCATTCGTCGATGGGCTGCGTGAGCGTGGGCACGCCATCTACGTCGAGTGTGGCCTGGTAGACGCCTCCTCCCCGATCCGTCGCCGCGACTGTGAAGGTCACGATGTCCCCCCAAGTCGAGGCGTCGACGGCACTGCCCGCCACACTCTGAACTTCTGGCGGTTGGGCATCGGAGAGCAGGAACTCGGACCGCTGGATATGCACCTCCGCGTGGATTTGATTCGCATCGCAGTTCGGTGCTCCGGCCGGACCATCACACTGCGCGGACAGCTCCACATAGGAATCGCGGCGCTCACTCAGGCTGTACCAGGAAGGCGCCGAGTACCCGGTTCCGTCCAGGTTCAGAAGGCGCCCACTCTGTGATCCGACCATCGAGACCAGTCCCTGGTTTCTGGAGTCGAATGGGCGAGCTGACGCCCAATACTGCAGCCCGAAGCTGTCGATGACCGTGTCCGGTGGGGCGACGAATCGCCACCAGGCGCGCGCTCCGATCGGATACGACGACGGCCCGCTCACGGCGGCCAGTAGGTCCCTTGACGCGTTGAAGCATCGATCGACCGCTGCGAGACCGGCCTGCCCTGACGTTCCCGAAGTCCAACCGCCCGTCTCGTCCCCCGAAGGCGCTGCGGCGCCGTTGCGGTCCTGGCAGGACAGGACCGTGTAGGTCCTTGAGATGGCCGGCGTCACCGGCATCGCCAGGGCGACGACAGCCGCCGCTGCGCCGATCAGCGCGATGCGAATCGAGGTTCGAGGCCGCGGTTGCACCGTCATGAGGAGTTCTAGGGGCAGCCAGGTAAGAAGCGCCCCATCGCGCCGCACGAATCTCCGCAAAATGCGGAAACTGCCGCGCACCGGCAGCGGGCTGGTCGCGGAGCCTCAGCGGACTCGAGCGGCTACGAGCTCGGCCGGCCGGCTGAAGACCTGCTTGGTATGGAAGCAGTCCCAGGGATCGGCCAGCACGGCGTCGCCCTTGGCGCTGTCGGCGATCGCGGCCAGCACCTGGCGGTCGCGGAACTCGCTGTGATTGGTGGCGATGACCACCGCGTCGGCGTCGAGGACCGCGTCGTCGAAGGACTGCGTCGGCGTGGCCACGTGCGGATCGTGGATCGCCACGTCGGCCAGCTCGCGCTCCAGCAGGCGGATGAGCTTGTGCGCGAGCGAGTCGCGCTCGTCGTCGGTGTCGGCCTTGAAGGCCAGGCCGAGGACCGCGACCTTGCGGCCGCGCAGCGAACCGAGTCGGCGCTTGAGGCCCTCGACGATGAAGAGCGGGACCGACTCGTGCACGCGCGAGACCGCCAGCAGCATGCCCGGCGCCGGCGAGCGCTCCTCGGAGAAGGTGAAGTCCTTACGCAGGCACGTCCCGGCCGTGAAGCCCGGCTGCGGCATCCCGCCGCGCGGGTAGTCGCGATTGATGAGCTCGATGACCTCGAAGACGTTCGCGTCGTACTGCTCGCACTCCATCATCAGGCGGTTGGGGAGCGCGAACATCGCGTAGCGCAGGATGTTGGTCCAGATCTTGGCCAGCTCGGCCTCGACCGGGGTCGTCTGGACGATGGGCGCCCCGAGGGGCTCGAACAGCGCCCCGGCGGCCGCGCCCGAGGTCTGACCGACGCCGCCGACGATGCACGGCAGCGAGGCGATCTCCTCGAAGAAGCGCCCGGCGGCGATGCGCTCGGGGACGTGGGCGACGAAGACGTCGCGCCCCACCTCGAGGTCGAGGTGCTTCTCGATGTAGCCCGCGACGAACTCGGTCGTCCGCGGCGCGATGGTCGAGCGCAGCACGAGCAGGTGGCCCGGGCGCAGGACGGGCAGCAGGTCATCGAGGACCGAGCGGATGT
Organism: Paraconexibacteraceae bacterium; assembly: GCA_963757775.1. Taxonomy (GTDB): domain Bacteria; phylum Actinomycetota; class Thermoleophilia; order Solirubrobacterales; family Solirubrobacteraceae; genus JAOPZW01. Next base: position 1,980 of record CAVWSH010000010.1, read on the forward strand.
CGCGCATGTCGATCTCGATGTGCGAGAAGGAGGGCGTGCCGAGGGTGAGGACGATGGCGTCGGCGTCCGCAGCATCGGCCGCGCGCGCCGACCAGTCGATGTCGACGCGCTGCAGGACTTCGTCTGCGCCCGGCTCCTCGAACGGCATCCGGCGCTCGGAGACCGCGGCCAGGCGCTCGGCGTCGCTCTCGACGCCGAGCGTGCGCAGGCCGTGGTCGGCGAAGGCCAGCGCGAGCGGGAGCCCGACGCGACCGCACCCGATGACCGCGACGTCGTAGCTCATCAGCGCTGCGAGCGACGGTGCGCCAGCCACTGGCGCAGGAACCCGACCACGAAGAGCGGGTTGTACCGCAGGTAGCGCCGCCAGAGGCGCCCCGGCTCCTGGAGGAGCCGGTAGGCCCACTCGAGGCCCATCGACTGCATCCAGCGGGGGGCCTGGGACACGAGGCAGGCGTGGAAGTCGAACGCGGCGCCGACGCCGACGAGCACGGGCGCCCGCAGGCGGTCGCGCATCGCGGCCATCCACTTCTCCTGCTTGGGCACCCCGATGCCGACCCACACGACATCGGCCTGCGAGCGGTTGATCTCGTCGAGGACGAAGTCCTCCTCCTCGGCGGTGAGAACGCGGAAGGGGGGCGCGTAGCCGCCGACGATGTTCAGCCCGGGGTAGCGCGTGCGCAGGTTGAGCGCGAGCTGGACGAGCGCGCCCTGGTTGCGCCCGCCGTAGAGGAACATGCGCGCACCGGTCAGGGCGGCGCGCTCGCAGTAGCGCGCCATCAGGTCGGGCCCGTAGACCCGGCTGGAGAGGTGGTGGCCCAGGGCGTTCATGGCCCACACGAGCGGCTGGCCGTCGGGCACGGTGAGGTCGGAGCCAAGGACGGCGGCACGAAGCTCGGGATCCTCCCGGCACGCCATCACGGTGTGGACGGCGGCCACGCAGACGTACCCGCGCTGCCGGGTGGCGATGGTGGCGTCCATCCATTCGATCGTCCGCTCGTAGTCGGTGAGCGCGAGCGGGACGCCGAGGATCTCGACGCTGGCCGGCGGCACGGCAGCCTCCGCGAGCGCGGCGCGCTCGGCGGTGTCGGACGAGGAGGGTGTCGGCGTGTGGGCGGGCACTGACCGAGAAGCTGAGGGTACGACACGCAGAACGCGGACAGGGCGCCGAAGTTCCGTGGCACGCGAACTTGCATAGGGTGCCCAGCGTGCCGAGAGCGCTGGTGACGGGGGTTTCGGGCCAGGACGGCTCGTATCTGGCGGCGCTGCTGCTCGAGCGCGGCTACGAGGTCGTCGGCGTGGTCCGCGGGGCCGCCGGGAGCACCCCCGACGGCGTGTCGGCCCTCACCGCCGACCTCCTGGCGCCGGCCACGCTGCGCGCCGGCGTGCACGACGCCCGCCCCGACGAGCTCTACCACCTCGCCGCCCCGACCTTCGTCCCCGACTCCTGGGAGGACCCGACCGAGACCGTGGCCGCGATCGCCACCGCGACGGCCACGCTGCTGGCCGCGGCGCGCGAGGTCGACCCGGCCATGCGCGTGTGGGTCTCGACCTCCAGCGAGGTCTTCGGGGACACCGGGGAGAGTCCGCAGACCGAGCGCAGCCCGATGCGCCCGCGCACGCCCTACGGAGCGGCGAAGCTCGCCGCGCACGGCCTCGTGGGGGCGATGCGCGCGCGCTGGGGGCTCTTCGCCTGCTCGGGGCTGACCTACAACCATGAGTCGCCGCGGCGCCCCGAGCGCTTCCTCACGCGCAAGGTCACCCGCGGCGCCGCCGCCATCAAGCTCGGCCTCGAGTCAGAGCTCGTGCTCGGCGACCTCGACGCGGTGCGCGACTGGTCGCACGCCGCCGACGTCGTGCGCGCCGCCTGGCTGGCCCTGCAGGCGCCGCAGCCCGGCGACTACGTCATCGCCTCGGGCGTGGGGCGCACCGTGCGCGACTTCGCCGCCGCCGCCTTCGCCGCGCTCGACCTCGACTGGGAGGCTCACGTGCGCGTCGACCCCGCCCTCGTCCGCGCCCCCGACCCGGTGGCGCTGGTGGGCGACGCGACGCGCGCCCGCGAGCGCCTGGGCTGGACGCCCGAGCGCTCCTTCGAGGACCTCGTGGCCGAGATGGTGGCCGCCGACCTGGCGGCCCTGAGCCGCTAGCGTCGATGGACGATCCCTTCGTGAGCATCGTCGTGCCCGCCTACAACGAGGCGGCCACGATCGAGGAGATCCTGCGGCGCCTGAGCGCCGTGCCCTTCCGCACCGAGGTCATCGTCGTCGACGACGGATCGACCGACGCCACAGGCGACCTCGCCGCCGCCGTCGACGGCGTGCGGGTCATCCGCCGCCCGCGCAACGCCGGCAAGGGCGCCGCCGTGCGGGATGGCATCGCCGCCACCACGGGGGCGATCGTCGTGATCCAGGACGCCGACCTCGAGTACGACCCCAAGGACCTGCCCAAGCTCGTCGAGCCCCTGATCGAGGGTCACGCCGACGCCGTCTACGGCACGCGGCTGCGCGGGGGCGAGCCCCAGCGCGCCCACCTCTTCTGGCACTACGCGGGCAACCGCTTCCTCTCGCTGGTCACCAACGTCCTCTTCAACACCACGATCAGCGACATGGAGGTCGGCTACAAGGCCTTCCGCGGCGACCTCATCCGCGGCCTGCGCCTCGTCAGCGACGACTTCCGCTTCGAGCCCGAGGTCACCGCGAAGATCCTCAAGGTCCCCGGCATCCGCCTCTACGAGGTTCCGATCTCCTACTACGGGCGCACCGTCGCCGAGGGCAAGAAGATCACGTGGCGCGATGGAGTCCGGGCGCTCGGCGCCCTCGTGCGCTTCCGCGTGGGCCCTTAGCCGATCGGGCACGGCGCAGAGGAGGCGTCGGGCTCCGACCTGGTCGGCCGCCAAGCGGGCAGAATCCTCAGCGGCCGAGAAGCTCGAGGTCCGACCGGGTCATGAGCCGGATGAGCTCCTCGAAGTTCGTCTGCGGCCGCCAGCCCAGCTCGCGCTCGGCCTTGGAGTAGTCGCCGATGAGGTGGTCGACCTCGGCGGGGCGCACAAGGGACTGGTCTGTCTCGACGTATTGCTCCCAGTCCGCCAGCCCCGCCTCGTCGAAGGCGATCTCGACGCACTCGCGCACCGAGTTGTCTGAGTTGGTCGCGATGACGTAGTCGCCGGGCTCGTCCTGCTGGACGATCATCCACATCGCCTCGACGTAGTCCTTGGCGTAGCCCCAGTCGCGTCTCGCGTCCAGGTTGCCGAGCTTGAGCTTGTCGAGCTTGCCGTGTTTGATGGCCGCCGCGTGCCAGGTGATCTTGCGCGTGACGAACTCGAGGCCGCGGCGCGGCGACTCGTGGTTGAAGAGGATGCCGGTGGTGGCGTGCAGGTCGTAGGACTCGCGGTAGTTGACCGTGATGAAGTGCCCGTAGGCCTTGGCCACGCCGTAGGGCGAGCGCGGGTAGAACGGCGTCGTCTCGGTCTGGGGAACCTCGCGCACCTTGCCGAACATCTCGGAACTCGACGCCTGGTAGAAGCGCGCCCCGGGGCAGACCTCGCGCATGGCCTCGAGCATCCGAGTCACGCCGGTGCCCGTGAACTCCGCCGTGAGCGTGGGCTGCGTCCACGACACGGCGACGAAGCTCATGGCGGCGAGGTTGTAGATCTCGTCGGGCTCGGAGGCGCGCAGGGCGTCGACGAGCGAGCGCTGGTCGAGAAGGTCGCCCTGGTGCAGGGTGATCCGGTCGCGGATCTGCTCGATGCGCTCGAACTTCTCCGTCGAGGCGCGGCGGACCATGCCGTGGACGTCGTAGCCCTTGTCGAGCAGGAGCTCGGCGAGGTAGGAGCCGTCCTGGCCGGTGATGCCGGTGATCAGTGCGCTGGGGGCCATGCGGCGGGGAGCTTAGCCTCGCCCCGTGCCGTCAGCTCGGCGCCGGGCCGCGCCGGGCGAGCGCGTGCACGAGCTCGAGCGGCACCGCCCGCAGGGCGAACGCCGCCGCCAGGTAGACCGCGAGCGCGACCACGGCCGCCGCGACGTCACCGATGCCGAGCACCAGCGCGCCGGCCCCGCCGCCCAGCACCGCGGCCATCAGCGCGCGGAGGAGGCGGCCCGCGCGCGGGCGCAGGGCCGGGCGCGAGCGGACGAGCATCGTCGCCGTGGTCGCGGCCAGCACGAGCTCGCCCACGACCGCCGCGAGCGCCGCGCCCTTGGCGTCGAGCACCGGGATGAGCGAGACGCCGAGGACGAGGACCGTGGTCAGCGCCACCGCGTTGGTGACCACCAGGGCGCGCTGGCGGCGGATCGAGACGAGCGCGGTGACCCACACCTGGGTCAGGAAGGCGCCGACGAGGGCGAAGACCTGGATGCGCAGGACGCCGGCCGCCTGGTCGTACTGGCTGCCGCCGAGGACGCGCAGGATGGTCGGCGTCGCCATCACGACCACGAGGACGATGGCCAGGGCGGTGAGGAGCACGACCTCGGCCAGGCGCTGCAGCGCGTAGGCAAGGCGCGCCTCGTCGGCTTCCCCGGCGTGGGCGAGGACCGGGAAGGCGCTGCCCAGCAAGAGCAGCGGCACCGAGGCGAAGACCTCGAGCACGCGGTAGGAAGTCGCGAAGTAGCCGGTCTGAAGCGGCGTGGCCAGCAGCGACATGAGGACCACGAGGGCGCGGACGTAGAGCACGTTGACCGCGAGCGAGAGGGCGACCGGCGCCGCCTCGCGGAGGATCGGCGCCCATTCGCGCACGGCGAAGCGCGGCCACACCCGGCCCGCGGCGCCGGCCAGGGGGATGGCCAGCGCCAGGCTCGCTGCGCCCGCCGCGATGTTGACCGCGAAGAAGGCCAGCAGCCCAGCGCCGGCCACGGTGAGGATGGCCAGGCCGGCCGCGGTCACGAGCTGCTTGATCACCTCGGTCGCGGTCACCGCGCCCAGGCGCAGCTGGACGGAGAGCGGGACGGTGAGCGTGGCGGCCACGTTGGCCACCACCACTCCGGCGCCCCCGACGAGGATGCCGAGCACGAGCGTGCGCTCGTAGCCCGCCGCGATCCCGAACAGCGTCGCCACGATGACGCCGAGCGGCGTCAGGGCCAGGCGCATGGCGACGATGTCGGCCAGCAGCTTGCGGCGCTCCTCGTCCGTGCGAGCGATCGTGTACTCGCGTTGGCCGATGACGGTGAGGCCCGCGTCGGTCAGCCCGCCGGCGATGGCCAGCAGCGACATGACGGTCACGTACTGGCCGACCGCGACGGGGCCCAGGTAGCGCAGCAGGATGACCGAGGCGCCGGTGGCGGCCAGGGTGCCCACCACGTAGCCGCCGGCGCGCAGCGCGCCGCCGCGGATGACCTTGCCGCCGGCGTCGCCGGAAGTCAGGACCGCGTCGGTCTCCTCGACGACCAGCGCTGTGCTCTCGGCCTCGTCCATCCTCAGTAGCGTGTCAGCCGATGCTCGACGCCAGGCTGCTGCGCGCCTACGACCGCCTGCGCCTGCAGGCGGGCCTCGACCGCGGCCGCGACCCGCTGACCGGCCGGCCCACCGGGATGCTGTCCGGGCGCGAGGCCGTCGCCGCCGGCTGGGCGACGATCGGGCGGGGTACCTACGGGCGCTTCACGGTCAACGTCGGCCCCGGCGACCGCGCGCACCTGACGATCGGCGCCTACACCTCGATCGCCGAGGGCGTCGAGTTCGTCCTGGGCGGCAACCACCGGCCCGACTGGGTCTCGACCTACCCCTTCCGCGTGCGCTTCGGCCTGCCCGGCGCCCACGAGGACGGGCATCCGCGCCCGGAGTCCGACGTCGTCGTCGGCAGCGACGTGTGGCTGGGGCGCGACGCGATGGTCGCGCCGGGGGTCGAGGTGGGCGACGGCGCCGTCGTCGGCGCCCGCGCGATCGTGACACGCGACGTGCGCCCCTACGCGATCGTCGTCGGGGCCCCGGCGCGCGAGATCCGCCGCCGCTTCGATGACGAGCGCGTCGAGGCGCTGCTGCGCATCCGCTGGTGGACGTGGCCCGAGGCCGAGATCCGCGACCGCGTTCATCTGCTGTCGTCGGGCGACGTCGATGCCTTCATCGCGGGGCAACGCTAGCGTGTGAGGGGGCCGGCGCCCGCGCGCCGGCCGCGTCTTGAGCCCATGCAGATCAGCCAACAAGAGCGCGATTGGAACGAGCTCGCCGAGCTCGACCCCTATTGGGCGATCCTCACGCGGCCTGGCCTGCGCTACGGCGCATGGGACAGCGACGAGTTCTTCGCGACGGGCGAGGTCGAGATCGACATGGTCATGCGCCGCGCCGCCCAGCTCGGGCACCCCGAGGGCCGCGAGCGCGCGCTGGACTTCGGCTGCGGGCTCGGGCGCCTGACCCGTCCCCTGGCCGGGCGCTTCGAGGAGTGCGTCGGCGTCGACATCTCCGAGGGCATGGTGCAGGGCGCGCGCGAGCTCAACGCTGACGTCCCCGGGGCGACGTTCGTCGTCAACCCGGCCGAGGATCTCAGGCGCTTCGAGGACGCGAGCTTCGACCTCGTCTACTCGGTCATCGTCCTGCAGCACGTGCCCGATCGGGGCGCGATCGAGTCCTACGTGGCCGAGTTCTGCCGCGTGCTGCGGCCCGGCGGCCTGGCCATCTTCCAGCTTCCGAGCCACATCCCGAAGATCTTTCGCCTCCAGTGGCGCCGGCGCCTGTACCTGGGCCTGCGGCGCCTCGGCCTGCACGCCGCCTTCCTCTACCGCCGGCTTCGGCTGCTGCCGATCGCCATGAGCTCGATCCCGGAGGCCGACATCGTCGCGCTCGTCACCTCCCGCGGGGCACGCGTGCTCGAGGTCGAGACGTCGGGTGCCACAGGCGTGCTCAACGCCGGGCTGAAGAGCAGCACGTACTACGTCACGCGCTGAGCGTCCGCGCGACGTCGTCGCGGGCGTAGAGGATGTCGAACGGCGACAGCGCGTCGACCTCGACGTAGCGTTCGCCGAGCACCGCCTCGATCGGCGCACGATCGGCGACCCGGTCGCGCATCTCGACCAGGAGGTAGCGCGGGGCATGGCGCTCGAGGTCGAGGCCGGCCAGCGCCTGCGGCTCGTAGCCCTCGATGTCGAGCGAGAGCAGGTCGACCTCAGGGGCGCCGGCCTCGTCGAGGATCGAGGACAGCGTCCTTGCCGGCGCGGTGAACTCGTGCGGGGGCTGCTCCTGTCCCACCGCGTGGGCCGCCGCGACCCAGGCCTCGTCGGCCTCGCGCGACTCGGCGATCAGCGTCATGAGGCCGCCGAAGCGCAGCGTCACCTCCGCGCCCGCGCTGTCGTCGGCCACCAGCGCGGCGCGCACGACGCGGGCGCCGGGGCGCTCCAGGGCGCACGCCCGCGCGAGCTCGGGCACGGGCTCGACGAGGATCCCGCGCCATCCGTGGCGGCGCTCGAGGGCGTAGGTGTTCGACTGCGTGAAGCCGTCGTTGCCGCCGGCCTCGACGAAGAACCCGCCCGGCCCCTTCAGGCGCGCCTCCAGCTGGCGGTCGATCTCGTGCAGGGCCGGATAGGAGCGCGAGAAGTCGCCTCGCGCCTCGCGTCGCCGGCGCAGGGCGCGCGCGACGGCACGGCGTGCGCGAAAGGCGCTCTGGCGAACGGGTGTGGGGCTGCGAGCCAACGCCTTCATCGCCGCCACGCGCCAGGCGGGGACGTCCGGTGCGTCGGGGCCTGCGGCGGTCGGGGCTGGGGCGTCGGCCACGCCCTAGCCCTTCTTGACCAGGACCTTGGCGATCGTGTTGCGCGGCGTGAGGACGTCGAAGCGCTCGCGCAGCCACGCGTCCGCCTCGCCGGACAGGTACTGCTCGGCGATCTCCTCTTCGAAGGAGTCGCGGCGGTAGTGCTCGATCTCCTCGGGCGTCCATTCCTTGCAGAACGTGGTGGTGACGAACATGCCTCCGGGGACGAGTCCGCCCAGCACCCGCGAGAGCGCCCCGATCGCGTCGCGGACGTGCTCGAAGGTCGACCACTCGACGATGAGCCCGTAGCGGCGGTCATCGTCGGCCTCCGTGTCGTAGAAATCCTGCTCGCCGGGCGACTGCACGAAGGTCGGCTCCACGTCGCGGATGCGGGCCAGGAAGCGCACGTAATCGAGGTACTGCTCGACCACGTCGACGAACACGGTGTCGTAGCCGGCCACGGCGAAGCTGAGGCCGGTCTGGCCCATCCCCGACCCGAAGTCCATGACGGCGACCTCACCCGGGCCGCCGAGGCGCTCGAGCTGCTCGACCAGGCCGTCGTAGAGGTAGTACATGTCGTGGCGGTCGGGGTCGAGCCGGTTGAACAGCGTGTACATGTGCATGATCCCGAAGGTCATCGGGTCCAGCCCGAGCTGCGCCTGCACGTAGCGCGGCCGGCGCGGGTCGTCCCAGTAGAACCACGGCGTGCAGTAGGGGGCCTTCTGGGCGATGTCGAAGCCGAAGTACTCGACGAGCTCGTTGAGTCGCGACTCCCGATCGGTCAGATGCGGGTGCGCGCGCAGCCGGCCGGCGTAGACCTCCGCGGCGCGCTCGTGGCGGCCCGGCGCGAACAGTCGATCGGCCCCGTCGCGCGGGACCGGGGGCGGCGTCACCTGGGGGTTGCGCGTGCGGTAGTCGCGCAGCATCGCCCTGGAGTCGACCATGGCGCGGCGCCCGCGATCGAGGTACGTGTTCAGGCGGCTCATCGGCCGCATCATGCCGAGTCGCGCCGCACGGTGGCAGCGAAGCCCACGGCCAGCGCGACCGGCGCCGCGAGGACGAACAGCACGGTCAGCGGCCAGAGCAGCCACAGCGGCACGACGCCGCCGGTGAAGTCCGAGGCGCGGCCCAGGACCGTGCCGGCCTGGCTCCACAGCGAGCGCGGCGGGCCGTCCAAGAAGGCGAGCGCGGGGTCGATCGGCCCGGCCGTCTTGCCGTCGACCACCGTGCCCGGCAGCGAGGCCGAGAAGCCCTCGTCGGTCCCGACCAGGCCGACGCTGCGGCGACCCGTGTTGCGCAGGCACAGCGTCCCGTCGGCGGTGCTCGTCGGCGCCGGGGTCACGTCGGCGACGACCGGTACGCGGGTGCCGGGCGCGTAGCCCGCGAAGCGCCCTGTGCCGCGATAGCCGGGCCCGCGCAGCTCGATGTCCAGCGGGGAGGCGCTGGTGCCGAGGGCATGGAGGACCATGCGCACGCGCCGGATGGCCGGCTCGATCGGCACGGGCGCGATGCACGCGCGCTGGCCGGGGCGGACCTTGACCTCCTGGACGGAGACGAGGCCTTCGGGCGACGGCGTGCTGACCGACACCGGGTGGTCCTCGGTCAGGTGCGGCACGAAGCGCACCAGGGCGCCGAGGGCGAACACGACGAGCACCGACGCGACGGCGAGGATCGAGCTGCGGCTACGCATAGAACCGGTCCAGGCTGAGCCCGATGCCGCCGATGGCCAGCAGCAGCGCGACGCCGAGCAGCGCGCCGCCGACTGCGATGCCCACCCGTCGCGGCAGCGAGGACACCACCCAGGCGATGGCCGTTCCGTAGAGCGCGCACGCCGGCAGCAGGTAGCGGCCGTTGAGCACCGGATCGGTGCTCGCGCGCAGGTTCAGGTAGCTGACGATGTGCAGCAGGGCCATGAGCCCCGCGAAGAACGTCACGCACACGAGGACTTCGGGCCAGCGCGCCACCACGGTTCGAAAGCGCGCGACGACCGTCGTCCACAGCGCCAGGAGCCCGAGCCCGGCGCCGACCTGGATCAGGTCGAGGACCTCGCGGCGGTAATCGACGGTCAGCGACCCGAACGCGCTGAAGTAGGTGTCGATGTAGACCTGCCGGTAGCCGTAAGTGGCCGGTCCGACCTTCGGCGCCATGAAGCTGAGCTTGGGCAGGTAGAACTGCCACAGATAGGAGGCGAACTGCTTGGGCGAGAAGGGTCCGACCGGGTTGCTGGCCAGGGCCGCGCCGCGTGAGCTCGTCCACGCCGTGGCGATCAGCAGACAGGCGATCGTCACGCCGAGGACCGTGGCCGCGAGGCCGGCCGCCCGCCGCCGTCCAGGCCACTGGCGAATGAGGCCGATGGCGAGGGCCACGACCGCGAAGGGAGGTAGGAACAGCCCGCGCGGGTGGACCAGGACGCCGGCACCGGCGGAGGCCGCCAGACCGAGGACCGGCCGCCACGACGGGCCGGCCCGGACGAGCCGCAGTCCCGTGAGTAGGGCGCCCGTGGAGACGAGCACCAGCATCATGTCCGGGTTGATGATCCCTGCGCCGAAGCCGAGCTTGGGCTGCAGGGCGACGAAGGCCGTGGCCAGGAAGCGGGCCCACGTCGCCGCCAGCAGCTCGGCGGCGATGAGCCACGTCAGCCACACCGTTACGACGAACAGCGCGGTCGTCGCCAGGCGCATGACGAACATGCGCCCGAGGTAGCCGCGCACCGGGGACAGGCGGTAGACGACCGCCTCGTAGGCGTAATAGAGGGGCGGGTAGTTGGCGGCCGGATTGGGCCCCTCGCCGTTCTTGCGGTCGGCGGCCGGCTGCTTGGCGATCTGCGCTCTGACGCGGTCGACCGCGCTGAACACCGGCTTGGCCTCGGGATGGATGAGGATGGGTTGCAGGCCCAGGCCCACCAGGGCGGTCGCCGCGCTGGTCGACGTGGTCCCGTTGCCGCCCGCGCCGTTGGGTCCGTGCCCGGTCTCGGCGAGGTATTCAGCGTAGGAGAAGTGCGCGACCTCGTCGGGCCCGTTCAGGGGTGCCGTGACCACCGCCCACGCGATGCCATGGGCGGCAGCGAGGACGAGGAGGACGACGAGCGCTCGCGGGGTGCTGCGCAGGCGAGCGACCCATCGCCACCGAGCCTCGTCACGATTCCGCGTCCCCCGAGGCGAGTGGCCTGCGACGGCTGACACGAGTCCGGGAGTGTAGGCGTCCGTTGCACGCGGGCGTGCTGCGCCTCGTTTCCGGGCATCCATGGGCTAGCCTGTGCCCGACGCGGTTGGCGAAACCTCCGGCCGCTTCGTGCGTTCTTGCGGATGGATGAGCTTCAGACTCTCGACCCCGCAGGACGCCCTCACGCATGACCAAGCTCCTCGCCATCGTCCCCGCCTATAACGAAGCCGGCGCCATCGCCGGCACGGTCAACGAGATCCGCCGCCACGCGCCGGGCTTCGACGTGATCGTCGTGGACGACGGTTCGACCGACGAGACCAGCCGCCTCGCCGCCGCCGCCGGGGCCCGGGTCGTCAGCCATCCGTTCAACCTCGGGATCGGCGGCGCCGTCCAGTCGGGTTACCAGTTCGCCCTGCAGAACGGCTACGACGTGGCCGTCCAGGTCGACGGTGACGGACAGCATGATCCGCGCCACATCCCGGTGCTCCTCTCGCACCTGCGCGAGAACCCCGACATCAACATGGTCACGGGCTCTCGCTTCCTCTCGCGCACCGGCGAGGGCTATCGCTCCTCGATCTCCCGGCGGCTCGGGATCCGCATCTTCTCCGGCGTCCTGTCGCTCATTACGCGCCGCAGGGTCACCGACCCGACCTCCGGCTTTCGCATGACCGATCGCCGGGGTATCGAGCTCTTCGCCCGCGACTATCCGCACGACTACCCCGAGGTCGAGGCCGTGCTCATGGTCCACGCCCACCGCCTCTCCAGCTGCGAGCTGCCGGTGAGCATGCGCGAGCGCCGCTCGGGCCGCTCGTCGATCGGCTCCACGCAGTCGGCCTACTACATGATCAAGGTGCTGCTGGCGGTGCTCGTCGGCCTGCTGCGCGCGCGCCCCGAGGTACGCGCCGGCGATGACGCGCCGGTCGTGGCGGAGCACGCGATCTGATGGACAGCACGCGCATCCAGATCGTGGCCGTGGCCGTGACGGGTGGCCTCTTCTTCCTCGTCTTCGAGTTGGTCCGCCGCCGGCGCCTGATGGAGCGCTACGCGCTGCTCTGGCTGTTCTCGACCGCCGTGCTCCTCGGGCTGGCCGTCTGGCGCGGCCTGCTCGAGCGCGTCGCCAGCACCGTGGGCATCTACTACGCGCCGTCCGCGCTCTTCGCCGTCGCCTTCGCGTTCGTCCTGGCGATGCTCCTGCACTTCTCGCTGGTCATCTCGCGGCTCGCCGACCAGAACAAGGTCCTGGCCCAGAAGCTCGGCATGCTGCAGGAGCGCGTGGCCGGGCTCGAGGCCGAGGTCGCCGGTGTGCGCCGCGTCTCCGAGCGCGATTCCGAGCGCGTCACGCGGGACCTCACCGTCAGTCGCTGAGATGTCCGACGCGCCCGGCCTCGCCGTGGTCGTGGTCTGTCACGATCACGCCGATGCGATCGGGCCGACGCTCGAGGCGCTCGGGCCGCAGCTCGGCCCCGACGACGAGGTCGTGGTCGTCGACAACGCCTCCTCCGACGCCACGGCGGCCGTGGCGCGCGCTGCGGCGCCTGGCGCGCGCGTGATCGAGACCGGCGCGAACCTCGGCTTCGCGGGCGGCTGCCACACCGGCGTGCGCGCCTCGCGGGCTCCGCTCGTGCTGCTCCTGAACCCCGACGCGGTCCCCGCGCCGGGGTGCCTCGACGCGCTGCGCGACTGCGCGCGTCAGGAGCCAGCTTGGGGCGCGTGGCAGGCTTTGGTAACGATGCCCGACGGAGAGCGCGTGAACACCGCCGGCAACGTCGTGCACTACCTCGGGTTCGGATGGGCCGGGGACCTCGGCCGCCCCGTCTCGGCCACGAACGCGCGACCCCACGACGTCGGCTTCGGATCGGGCGCCGCCCTCGTGGTCCGGCGCGAGGCCTGGGACGCCGTCGGCGGCTTCGACGAGCGCTACTTCATGTACGGGGAGGACCTCGACCTCTCGCTGCGCCTGCGCCTGGCGGGCTGGGGGATCGGGATCGCGCCGGCCGCCCGCGTCGCCCATGACTACGCCTTCACCAAGGGCGACTACAAGTGGTTCTACCTGGAGCGCAACCGCTGGTGGACGCTGACGGGCGCCTATCCGGCGCGGCTGCTGGCGCTGCTGGCCCCCGCCCTGTTGGCCTTCGAGGTCGCCCTGCTGCTGGCGGCATGGCGCCAGGGATGGCTGAAGGCGAAGCTCCGCGCCCAGGGGGCGGTGCTGCGCGGGCTGCCCTCCATGCTGCGCCGTCGCCGGGCCGTGCAGGCCACGCGGCGCATCGGCGCCGGTGCCTTCGCGGCCCCGCTGGCAGCGACGCTCGACTCGCCCTACCTCGAGGGCGCCGCATCCGTGCCGGGGATCGACGCCCTGCAGCGGCTGTACTGGCACGCCGTCCGGGCGGCGCTCGGGTAGACGCGTGCACCTCGGCCTCGACCTGCTCTTCCTCGTGCCCGGTGCGTCCGGCGGGCGCGAGACCTACGCCCGCGAGCTCACGGCGGCCATGCGCGAACAGCGCCCCGACCTGCGGGTCACGGCCTTCGTCAACCGCGAGACGGCCCTCATCGGACACGGCTTCTGGCGCGACCTCTCAGACGACGTGGTCGTCCTGCGCGGCGCGTCGGCCATCGACCGGCGCCGCTGGGCCGCGGGCGAGCTCGCGCTGCTGCCGCGAGCCGCCGCTCGGGCCGGGGTCGACGTCCTCTTCTCGCCCGCGAACTTCGCGCCGCTCCACGGGCCATTCGCCCGCGTGGTGACGCTGCACGACCTCATCTTCCGGCTGCTGCCCGACACCGTCGCGCCGACACTGCGCTGGGGCACGGAGGCGACCGTCCCGACGGCCGCACGCCGCGCCCATCGCGTCATCACCGGGTCGCTGGCCGCGCGCGAGGACATCGTCAAGGAGCTGGGCCTCGACCGCGACGGGATCGAGGTCATCCCGCACGGCGTCCTTGCGCCGCCCGAGAGCTCCCCGGCGGCCCTCGCCCGGGTGCGCGAGCGGCTCGGCGCGGGCACGCGGCCCATCGCGATCTCCGTGGCCACGGACGTACCCCACAAGAACCTCGGCGTGCTGGTCAAGGCGCTGGCGCGCCTAGATCGCGCCGAGCGCCCGCTGCTCGCCTTCGCCGGCTTCGGCACCGACGCGGGCGAGCTGCCCCGGCTGGTCGAGGATCTCGGGCTGCGCGACGACGTCCGCATCCTCGGCGCGGTCCCGCCCGACGAGCTCGAGGCGCTCTACAGCATCGCCGACGTGCTCATCACCGCGACCCTCTACGAGGGCTTCGGCCTGCCCGTGCTCGAGGCGATGGCGCGCGGCGTGCTCGTCGCCTGCTCGGACCTGCCGGTCCTGCGCGAGGTGGCCGGCGACGATGCCGAATGGCTCGACCCGCACGATCCCGACTCGGCGGCCCGTGCCCTGCAGGCGGCGCTCGCCGGGGGCGAGGCGCTCGAGCGCCGCCGGGAGTCCGGGCGCCGGCGCGCGGCGGAGCACAGCTGGTCGGCGGCCGCGGCGCGCACGCTGGGAGTGCTCGACGCGGCGGTCGCGGCCCGCCAGGCTAAGCGGCGTCGGCGGTGACGAAGACGCGGTTGCTGTAGGGCGTCGGCGTCGTGACGAGCTCGGTCCGCGGCCGGTAAGGCAGGCGCAGCCGCGCGTAGTCCAGCAGGTAGGACGGGCGCTTGCCATGGCGGGCTAGCACCAGCCTGCGGAACTGCTCGTTGACCTCGCGGAAGTCGCCGTGGAAGCGGAAGGCCACCCGGCGCCCGTGCCCGGCGAAGGCGGCCTCGAGCTCCTCGAGCGTCGGCAGGCCGTAGCCGAGGTGCTCGGCGAGCCACGGATGATCGGCGCCCGCCACCGAGCGGTACCAGGCCTGGATCTCCTGCTCGGAGGCATCGTGCTCGGGCGTGCCCAGCGGGCAGCACAGCACGGCTCGACGGCCGGTCACGCGCAGCATCTCGTCCACGAAGCGCGGCCGATCGGCCGGCGGGACGTGCTCCAGGACGTCCAGGCTCGTCGAGGCCTCGAAGGCCGCGTCGACGAACGGCAGGCGCTCGGGCCCCACGATGAGGTCGGCCGGCTCTGTGACGTTGACGGCGAGGACGCGCGTCGACGGCAGGAAGCTCTCGAGCTGACCCGGCAGGCCGCCGATGTCGACCAGCTGGTGAGGCGCGCCGACCAGGTCGGCGACGATCAGATGGCGCTCCCAGGTGTCGGGTGCGCTGAGCACGCGGTCGGCCACCAGGGCGCGCAGGCGCTGCATTCCTCGACGGCGGGCCACGGGGATCACACGCTAGCGTCCGCCCCTCGATGGCGGCCTGGTGGCTCATCGTCCTGTCCTGGAACGGGCGCGAGGACACCCTCGCCTGCCTGGCCTCGCTGGCTGCCCTGCGCGATGCGGACACCGAAGTGCTCGTCGTCGACAACGGCTCGACCGACGGCTCGGTGCAGGCGGTCCGCGCCGCGCACCCCGAGGTCCACATCGTCGAGAACGGCCGCAACCTGGGCTTCGCGGGCGGCAACAACGCCGGCCTGCGCCACGCCTTCGAGCAGGGCGCGCAGTGGGCCGTCCTCGTCAACAACGACGCGGTACTGGCCCCCGACGCCATCGATCGCCTGCGCGCCGCCGCGGCCGCGCATCCGGCGGCCGGGATGCTCGCGGGCAAGGTCTTCTTCGACCAGCCGCCCGACCGCATCTGGTTCGCCGGGCAGCGCTTCCTCCCGGCCTTCGGCTACTCCGGTCGCCCGCGCGGCTACGGCCGGCGCGACGGCCCGCGCTACCGGCGCCCCTACCGCACCGACCGCGCGGCAGGCGCCTTCATGGCCGCCTCCCGGCAGGTGGTCGACGCGGTCGGGCTGCTCGACGAGGACCTCTTCGCCTACGTCGAGGACGTCGACTGGTGCTGTCGCGCCCGGGCGGCCGGCTTCGAGATCTGGTTCGTGCCCGACGCCCTCGCGTGGCACCGCGTGTCGGCCTCGACCGGCGGCGAGCGCGCCTCGACCCACGCCCTGTACTACGGCGTGCGCAACACGATCGCCGTCTCCGAGCGCCACCTGCCCCTCGCACGGCCGCTGCGCGAGCTGCGCCGCTGGCTCATCCTCGCCGTCTTCCTCTTCCAGGCCTTCGCCCTCTCCGAGCGCCGGCGGCCGTTCGCGGCCGCCGTGCGCGACGGCTACCGCGACGCGCTGGCGGGTCGCTTCGGCGAGCGCCCGGCCGCGAGCAGCTCGGCGTAGACCGCGCGCAGTCGCTCGGCCGCGGCGGCCGAGGAGAAGCGCTCCAGGCGCCCGCGGTCGACCTCGGCGCGCGCGGCGGGCGCCCCGGCCACCGCGTCGGCCAGCGCCTGGGCGATGCCCAGCCAGTCGCCCGCGGCGACGAGGGTCCCGCCAGCCCCGAGGACCTCGGGGATCGCGCCCGTCGAACAGGCAACGACCGGCGTGCCGGCGGCCAGCGCCTCGACGAGGACCATGCCGAACTGCTCCTCCCACCCGCGCGTCGGCAGGCTGGCGAGCACGAGCGCCGAGGCCGAGGCGTAGAGCGCGGGCATGGCGTCGTAGGGCACGGTGGGGCGGAACTCGACGCTGTCCGCGATGCCGAGCTCGCGCGCGTAGCGCTCCAGGCGCTTGCGCTCGGGCCCGTCGCCAACCACGAGCAGCTCGACATCGATGTGCGCGGTCCCCGCCAGCACGCGGCGCAGCGCCGCGAAGGCGCGCAGCACGTCCTGATGGCCCTTCTCCCACACCAGGCGCCCGGCCGAGAGGATCCGGTGCTTGACCGGCGGCGGGGACGCGCCGTGGGCGGAGGCGAAGTGATCGAGGTCGATGCCCGGCGGCGCGACAGTGATGCGCTCGGGGGCGACGCCCTCCAGCAAAAGCGCGTCGCGGGCGCGCTCGGTCGCCGGCAGGAAGCGGTCGCCGGCGGCCAGCACGCGCTTTCGGTAGCCGCGCTCGCGCGGCCAGCGGTACGCCGAGCGCCAGGCGATCGTCTCCCACACGGTCAGCGCGAGCGCGAAGCCCATGCGCGCGCGCAGCTCGGCGGCCTGCGCAGCGAACCACGTCCCGATCTCCGCCGCGTGGACGACGTCGGCGCCGGCCAGGTGCTGGTCGAGGTCGCGGTAGCGCTCGCCCAGCGCGTAGGCCGCAGCGCCCGCGACCCGCGAGCCCGGCAGCGCGTCGCGCGGCGTGCGCGCCTCGACCACCTCGAGGTCCAGGCCGGCGACCTGGTGCACGTTCGAGCCCGTGACCAGCACCGCGACGTCGTACTCGTCGCGCAGGCGCTCCCACGGGCGCAGGTCCCAGACGTTGGCGTGATGGCCGCGCAGCAGGACGACGCGGGGGCGCACGCCGGCGCTCATCGCCGAGCCAGGACGTGCCATTGCAGGGCCAGGAACTCGCGCGCCGCCCCGCGCGTAAGGCGGTCGAGCGTGGCCTCGCGCCCCATGAGCGCCGGCGAGGACTCCACGACCGGCCAGCCGGTGCCAGCCAGCAGCGCCTCGATGTCGCGGCGCGTGAACCAGCGCAGGTGGGTGCGGTCGCGGTGGCCCCAATCCGTGTAGCCGAAGGTGCCGCGCAGGACGAGGTCGCGCATCAGCGTCCAGTGGCGCGCGTTCGGGACCGAGACGTGCGCGCGGGCGCCGGGGGCCGCCAGCGGCACGAGCGCCTCGAGCACGCCCGCCGGGTCGACGAGGTGCTCGAGCACGTCATAGAGGACGAAGGTGTCGAACGGGCCGGCGAGGCCGCCGGCCTCGAGCACCTCCTCGACCGCGCCGACGTGGACCTCGTCGAGCACCGCGCGGGCCCGTTCGGCCGACGGCGCGTGCAACTCGATGCCCGTGACGTGCGCGGCGCCGGCGGAGCGCAGCGACCGGCCGACCGCGCCCGCGCCGCACCCGACGTCGAGCACGCGGCCGAGCGGGGACGCGAGCTTGGCGACCACGTCGGCGCGGTCGTTCTCGAAGTAGCCGGCGTCGGCGGTCTGGGCAAAGCCGCTGGTCACGTGCGCGCCAGGGTACGGGCTCGCGTCCGCTAGCGTCCGGCCGATGGACGGCGACCTGTCCAACAGCATCGGGGCCGCCCACGAGCGCTTCGTGCCAGGCACGGCGGACGGCGAGCTGATCGAGGCCGAGCACATGGCCCGCTATCTGTGGGCCTCGCAGCTCGCCTCGGACCGCGCCGTCCTCGACGCCGGCTGCGGCGTCGGATACGGCACCGCGCTGCTCGCCGGCGCCGGCGCCGCCGAGGCGGTCGGCATCGACGTCTCGCGCGAATCCGTCGAGGCGGCGCGAGCCGGCGCGCCCGACAACGCCTCCTTCGTGGTGGGCGACGTCCACGCACTGCCGTTCGACGACGGCCGCTTCGGGCTCGTCGTGTGCTTCGAGGTCATCGAGCACGTCAAGGAGCAGGACGCCGTGCTGGGCGAGCTCGCCCGCGTGCTGGCGCCCGACGGCGTCATGGCCCTCTCCTCGCCGCACCGTGGCGTCTACCCGGCCGGCAACCCCCACCACCTGCACGAGTACGAGCCCGAGGAGCTGCGCGCGGCGCTCGAGGCCCGCTTCCCCCACGTGGAGCTGCGCCGCCAGCACCCGTGGGTCGCCTCGGCCGTGCTCGACGACGAGCAGGTCGCCGACGGCTCGCTGAGGGCGCGCGACGACGTGGTCGTCAGCCGCAGCACGCCGGTGGCGCCCGGCTCCGAGCCCTACACCATCGCGCTGGCCTCCCGCCAGCCGCTGCCGTCGTCTCTGGGGCGCGTCGTCCTGGCCGGCGCAGCCGACCTCAGCCTGAGGTCGGAGCTCGAGCGCGCCCGCGCGATCAACGCGGCGCTCACGCAGGAGCGCGACAGCGCCCGCGCCGACCTCGCCTCCCTGCAAGGCGTCGAGCGCGACCTGCGCGCCGATAACGAGACGCTGCTCGCCTGGCTCGACGATGCCCGCGCCGTTCTCGAGACCAGGGATGCCGAACTCGACGCTAGGCGCGCCGAGATGCACAGGATCTACACGTCCGCTTCTTGGCGCGCGACCAAACCGCTGAGAGCCATCCAACGCTGGCGGCGCTAGCCGTCGCGGTCCTCGCGCAGGGAACGGGCGTGGGCGGCGATCACCGCCGTCGGCACGCCGAGGACGAAGAGCGCGGCCAGCGGCCAGATGAGCCACGGACCCACGAAGCCCGGCCGGAAGATTCCGATCCGCGCCGCGATCGTCGGCGCGCGGTGGGCGATCGAGGTCGGATGGCGCTCGTAGAAGCCCAGCCAGTAGTTCGTGCTCACCGGCTTGCCGTCGAGCGTCGCCTGCGATGCGGAGACCTCGTCTGTATTGGCCGCGTAGAGCGCGACGCGATGGCGCCCGCGGTTGACGATGCACGCGCTCGTCTCGACGTCGTGGCTGGGAGGCGGAACGGGGATCTGGACGATCCCGTTGTCGGTGTAGGCCGCGGGCGCGATCGGCACGTCGGCGCGGTACCCGGACCCGACCAGCTGGAACTCGAGCGGCACGGTGGCCCTCCCGTAGGTCCCGACCTGGAAGCGGGCGACCGCGCTGCGCTTGTCCAGCGAGATGGCGTCCAGACACGCGCGCTGCCTCGGATCGAGCGTCAACAGCACGGTCGTGAACCGCGCCGGCGCCTGTGCGATGGTCGTCGGGTACTCGCGATCCCGGGTGGCGTACGGGCGCCAGACGAGGATCGCCGCGAGGACCAGCACCGCGACGAAGGCGACCACGCTGAGCGTCGTGCGGCTACGCATAGAAGCGCTCCACCAGGATGCCCATGGCGCCGAACTGCAGGACGCAGAGCCCGGCCAGCGCCACCGCGCCGGCCACGGCGCCGACGCGGCGCGGCAGCCAGCCGACGGCGAGCGCGACGGCGAGGCCGTAGAGCGAGATGAGCGGCAGCAGGTAGCGGCCGGTGATGACCGGGTCCAGCGATCCCGAGGCCAGCGAGCGATAGGCCGCGACGTGCATGCCCAGCATGTAGGCGCCGGCGCCGATGAGCAGAACGAGCAGGACCGTGACCGCCGCCCTGCGATCGCGTGCGGCGCGCACGCGCAGGACGAGCCCGATCACGGCGAGGATCGCCACCGCCAGGACGACACGCGCGATCCAGTCCAGGACGCTCGCCGAGAACGTGACCTCGAGCTGCGCATAGCTGCCGAAGAACCGGTCCAGGAGCGCGTTGCGCGCGGTCCAGTGCGGCCCGATCATCGGCGACATCGACGGCAGCTTCGGAAGGTAGAACTGCCACACGTAGGACAGCGCCTGTCGCAGGCTCGTGGTGTTGACCTGGCCGAGCGTCGCATACCGCAGCACCCCATAGGCTCCGACGAGGACGAAGACGGCGCCGGCCGCGACGGCTCCGACGACGTCGCGGCGCCCGCGCGGACGCCGTCGCCACCACAGGATCGCGAAGACGACGGCCGTCGGCAGGAGCAGGGCGATGCCGCGTCCGTGCGTGAGGCAGGCGGCCACGGCGATGAGCGCCATGCCCACGACCCGGCCCCTCGTCGGCCCGCGGATCAACGCCGACAGCCCAAGGTAGAAGGAGGCGGTCCACTCGGCGGCCAGCAGGAGGTCCGGGTTGATGACCGCGGTCATGTGCGACAGCTGGGGGTTCAGCGCCACGGCGGCGGTGGCCAGGGTCTGCTGCCAGACGCGCGTGAGCAGGAGGCCCGAGATGCCCCAGGTGAGGGCCACGATGGCCAGCAGGAGGGGGATGTTCGCCAGGCGCATGGCGAAGGTGCGATCGAAGAAGTCCAGCGGGATCGTCACCGCGTAGGGGATGGCTGCGTAGAGGTAATAGAGCGGCGGGTTGCCCATCGGCGTGGCGAAGCCGCCGTCGCCACGACTGCCGTGCGGCAGGGCCGCGCGGTCGCGTCGCCAGATGCGCGCGGCGACGTTCGACCCCGGGGGGCGCGCGGCGATGTTGCCCGACTGCACGAAGACGTCGGCGTCACGGGCCGCGGCGCCCGCCTCCGTCGATGTCGGCAGCCCCGCGTTGGGCGGCGTGCCGCTGGGGTGCCACGGGATCGACCCGGTCTCCACGATCCGCTGCGTGTAGGCGAAGTGCCCGATCTCGTCCGGCCCCTCGAGCGGCGGCAGGGCGATGGTCCATGCGAACGCCTCGACCGCCGCCACGATGAGTAGCAGCAGCAGAGGAAGGCCTACGCGCCGCCGCACGCGCGCCCGCAGGGCGGCTCCCATCGGGGCTCGGGCAACGTGATCGGCGCTCGCGGCGGCCGGAGCACCGGCCCGGGAAGGCGTCGCCATACGCCGGGTCAGACTAGAGGGTCGATGACGACCCGCGTCGCGCGACGGGCCGTAGGACGCGGCGCCGCGTCGCGGCGCACGCCCGCGGGCGTGCCGCTGTACGGTGTTCGGCCGTGCCGCGTGTCAGCGTGATCGTGCCCGCACATGACTCGGCCGCGTGGATCGACGAGACGCTCGCATCGGTCGCGGCGCAGACATACGGCGATTGGGAGCTCATCGTCGCCGACGACGCATCGTCCGACGACACCGCCGAGCGTGCCTCCCGGCACGTCGCGGGGGCCAAGGTGGTGCGCAGCGAGCGCAACCTCGGGCCGGCGGGTGCCCGCAACCTCGCGCTCGAGCACGCGTTGGGAGACCTCGTGGCCTTTCTCGACGCCGACGACCTGTGGCTGCCCGGCTACCTCGAGGGCCAGGTCGCGCGCTTCGATGCCGAGGCCGCGCGCCCGGGCCCGGCGGTGGGGCTCGTGGCGTGCGACGCCCGCCTGCGTGGGCCCAACGGCGACCTGCCGGGGACCTACCTCGGCCAGTTCCGCCGCGCCATCGAGCCGCTGACCCTCGAGCGCGTGCTGGCGCGCAACTGCATCTATGTGAGCACGCTCGTCCCGACCGCGGTGGGCGCCGAGGTGGGTTGGTTCGCCCCGGAGCTGTTCGGGACCGAGGACCACGACCTGTGGGTGCGCATCCTCGAGACGGGGCGGCGCGCCGTGCTCAACGCGGAGGTGCTGGCGGTCTACCGCAAGGGCGCGGGCTCGGTCTCCTCGAACATCGCCCGGCAGGGGGCCAACAACCAGAAGACCTACCGCCGCGCGCTGGAGCGCGGACGGCTCACGCGGCGCCAGGCGCGTGTGGCACGCCGCGAGTTGCGCTACAACCGCGCCATGGAGGCGATGGCTGCCGCATGGTTCGATCGCTCGCCGGGCCGAGCCGTTCGCTCACTGCCCAACATGGTCTGGGTCGCTGCGACCCGGCCCGACCACTGGCGCGAGTGGTTCGCGGTCCTGCGCACGCCGTGACGAGCCGGCACAGCGACGTCACCATCGTGGTGACCAACTACAACTACGGTCACTTCCTCGAGGAGGCGGTGCGCAGCGTCCTCGAGCAGGAGGGCGGCGCGCCCAACGTCATCGTCGTCGACGACGGCTCGACGGACCCGACCACCGTCGGCGTGCTCGACCGCCTGCCCGACGAGGTGCGCGTCGTGCGCCAGGAGAACGCCGGGGTCGCCGCCGCGCGCAACAACGGCCTCGCCCTGGCCGAGAGCCCCTATCTGATGATCCTTGACGCCGACGACCGGCTGCGCCCGCGCGCGCTCAACGTGCTGCGCGCGCCCCTCGACGCCGATCCGGGCCTGGGCTTCACCTACGGCAAGACGCGCTTCTTCGGCGAGTGGGAGGGCGAGCTGACCATGCCGCCCTATGACCCCTACAAGCTCCTGTACCGGCACACGATCGGCACGACCTGCCTCATGCGCCGCGAACTGGTCGACGCAGTCGGGGGCTACGATCCGGCCTTCGGTGGCTACGAGGACTGGGAGTTCTGGCTGCACGCCCTGAGCAAGGGCTGGCAGGGGCGCCGGGTCGAGGAGGTCACCTTCGAGTACCGCCGCCACGGCTCGACCAAGCTCACCGCCGATCGCCTGGAGTACCGGCGCTGGTTTCGCTCCATGCGCGAGAAGCACGCAGACCTCTACGCGCGGCGTGACGAGCTCGCGCGCCAGTCCGAGCTGTCGGCTGTCGGGCGCGCGGTGTACCGCCTGTGGTGGGGCGCTCGCCCCGTGCCCGCGCGCATCGAGCACGCGCTGCACACGCTGCTGTGGGGCGTCCTCGGCCGCCGCCGCGGCGCGCGCTCCTGAGGGCCGCCGCT
This sequence comes from Paraconexibacteraceae bacterium, assembly GCA_963757775.1. Classification (GTDB taxonomy): domain Bacteria; phylum Actinomycetota; class Thermoleophilia; order Solirubrobacterales; family Solirubrobacteraceae; genus JAOPZW01. Next base: position 24,896 of record CAVWSH010000010.1, read on the forward strand.
ACGCTGGGCGCGTGATCGAGGTCCGAGAGGGCGGTTTCACGCTCCCTCGCGAGATGCGTGAGGCGCTTGGCGAGCCACGGCTCATCCGCGTCGTCGTCGAGGCCGACGGCTACCTGCTCACCCGGGCCGGTCGCTTCGAGCCGCTGGCCAACTGGATGCGGGCGTTGCTCGGGCGGCGGACGTGGCCGTTGGCCGAGGATGTCGGCGCCGATCGCTACTGCTTCGCCCGCGCCCAGGCCATCCCCGACGGCAGCTACGCCGTAGCCAATCACGGGGACCGGTTCTTTCTCATGGCGCCCGACGACGACCCGGCCGCCGGCCGCGAGCACTATTGGGCGTCGCTGCGTGGCTACCACGAGCACCTCGAGCCGGGGGCCCAGGACGCTGGCGCCAAGGCGCTTTCGGAGGTCTTCGTGCGCGACTGGCTGCTGCCGACGCAGGGCCTCTCGTTCCTCGAGCTGGGCTGCGGAGCCGGGCGCAACTTGGTGGAGTTGCGCCGACAGCGTGCCGAGGTCGAGCTGCGCGGCGTCGACGCCAACGCCGAGGCCGTGGACGTCGCGCGGCGCGCGGCGCCCGGCGCGCGCATCGAGGTGGGCAGCCTGTACGAACTCGATGGCTGCGGGGATGACAGCGTCGACGTCGTCTTCACCGCGGGCGTGCTCATGCACATCCCGCACGAGGACGTGGAGGCGGTCGTGCCGAGATGCTGCGCATCGCGCGCGTCGCGGTCGTCCACTCCGAGCTCCACGGCGAGCCGCACGGGTTCGATTTCCACCGTTACCCGCGCGACTACGGCGAGCTGTACGCCGAGCTGGGCATCCCCTGCCGCTACGAGGTCGAGCCGCTGACCGATGGCACCGGCGGCGAGCGAGCGCTGCTGTCGGCCGTCGACCTCGCGGGCGTCAGCCCGCCACCGCGAGCTCGTCGGGCAGGATGAACGGCCCGCCGTCGAGGATGCGGTCGCAGGCGAAGTCCAGGTAGGGGTCGCGCCCGGGCTCGAGCTCGGCGGCGTCCGTGGTCACCGAGGCGATCCCCCCGCCGCCGACCTCCATGGGCCGGAAGGGAACCATCCAGCGGAAGAAGAAACCGAAGGCGTAGCGGCGCGCCAGGGCGATCTGCTCCTCGGTCATGGCGAGGTGCGGCTCGGCCATCGCGGCGCGCAGCTCGTCGTCGCCCTCGATGTCCCACGTGAACCCGCGCCCCCGGTAGTGGACCGCCCCGGCGACGACGACCGGGCGCCCGCGCACCGCCGCCTCCAGGCCCACGGTGGTCGAGTAGGAAAGCACGGTGTCGGAGATCGCCACGATGGCGTAGGAGTCCAGCGCCTCGGTCGACTCGACGATGCGGACATTGGGCGGCAGGTGGCCGAGGCTGCGCGTCAGCGCCTCGCGGGGGTCGTCTCGGCTGCCCCACTTCGCGTCGGCGGGGTGCACGCGGATCACGAGCGCCACGTCGGGCAGCGCGCCGGCGATGCGCGCCGCCGACTCGACCCAGGCGAGCATCGATGGGTAGGAGACATGCCGGCGCAGGCAGGCGCTATCCCAGGTCACGTTGGTGAACAGCGAGACCACGCGCTGCCCGGGCGCGACGCCCAGCCGCGCGCGCAGGTCGTCGCTGTGCTCGACGCTGTCGAAGTAGGTCTCGTGCGCGCCGACCCCGGCCGCGCGGTCGTCGAGCAGCCGCTGGAGCGTGGCGTCCTGCTCGGCGGTGAGCGGGCGGTCGCGGGTCTGGCGCCACAGCTCGTCGGTGTTAAACAGCGCCGCCGGGCCGTCCTGGTTGTAGAGCAGGGTGCCGCCGCGCACGCCGATCTCGTACGAGCACACCCGGATGCCGCGCCGGCGGGCGACCTCGCCGATGATGCGCTCCTCGGCGAAGAGCCCGTTGACCGCCAGCACGACGTCGGGTGCGAAGCGGTCGAGGATGCGCTCGGCCGCCTGCGCGACCGCGCGCTCGGTGACGCGGAAGTCGCCCGCGATCTCGGCGCCGTCGGGGTCCGCGGCGGGGTCGGCGCTGCGCGCGATCCAGGCGACGCTGTGGTCGACGAGCCCGAGGGCCTCGAGGCTGAGGTCCTGCACCGGCTCGCGCGCGGGCGCGCGCGCGGGATCGGGGGCCCATGCGAGCTCGTCGGCCAGGCGGTAGTGCTCGATTCGCGCGGCGGCGGCGAAGCGACCGGTGAAGTAGGCGCAGCGATCGCACGCGCGCGGCGCCACTCGGCGCCCCCACCCGACCTCGCAGATCGGCAGCCCGCCGCCGCACGTGAGCAGGGCCGTCGTCGCGCCCCGCAGGCGGAGGGCGTGCGCGAAGACGGCCTCGTAGCCGCTGTGGACGACCCACGCGCGCAGCGAGACGACAAGCACGCGGGGGCCGCCATCGCGGCCGGCGGCGCGCTGCGCGGCGGCCTCGCCCAGGGCCTCGAAGTCGTCGAGGCGGCCGGCCCCGGTCAGGTAGCGCCGGTCCAGCGGGCGGCGCACGCGGGCCAGGACGCGCCCGACGGGTCCCGTCCTGCGGTTCGTGGTGCTGCCGACCGTGCGCAGCTTGGCCACCATCGCGGCAGGGTCGGGCACCCACGGTCTGCGACGGGCCTGCGGCATGCGGGGGCCAGGATATCCAGGGGCCGCTCCGCGCCCGTGGGCGCCCAGGGCGTTGCTACGCTCATCCGCGATGAGTGCAGAGATGCCCAGCGTCCGGTACTGCTCGCGCTGCCTGATGCCCGAGACCAAGCCGGATCTGTCCTTCGACGCCGAGGGCGTGTGCGACGCCTGCCGCTCCGCCGAGCACAAGAACGTCATCGACTGGGCCGCACGCCGTGAGGAGCTGCGCGAGATCCTCGATCGCTACGCGAGCAAGGACCAGACCAACTACGACTGCATCATCCCGGTCTCCGGCGGCAAGGACTCGACCTACCAGGTGATCGAGGTCCTCGAGATGGGCTACCGCCCGCTCACGGTGACGTGGTCGGCGTGCGCCTACACGGAGATCGGCCGCCAGAACATCGAGAGCATGCAGAAGCTCGGCGTGGACCACATCCAGTTCACGCCCAACCCGCGCGTGTACCGCGCGATGTTCGCCGAGGCCTTCAAGCGCGTGGGCGACGGGTGCTGGCCGTGCCACGTCGGCATCTTCAGCTATCCGGTGCGCGTGGCGGTCAACTACAAGGTCCCGCTCATCATCTACGGCGAGAACCCGCAGCTCGAGTACGGCGGCCCCGCCTCGGCGTCGGCCAACAACGTGATCGACCGCTCGTGGCTCGAGGAGTTCGGCGGCCTGCTGGGCAACCGCATCGACGACATGCTCGGCGTCGGGGACATCACCGAAGGCGACCTGATCCCCTACCGGTACCCGTCCGACGAGGAGCTCAGGGAGGTTGGCGTCAGCGCGATCTTCCTCGGCTACTACGTCAAGTGGGACGCGCGCGCGCAGCTGCAGAAGGTCATGGACAGCGGCTTCCGCGTCAACGACTCCGTCGCGGACGTGGGCGCCGAGCCCCACCAGGAGGGCACGTACACGAACTACGAGAACCTCGACGGCAAGTTCGTAGGCGTCCACGACTACCTGAAGTTCCTGAAGTTCGGCTTCGGCCGCGCGACCGACCACGCCTCGATCGACATCCGCAACGAGCGCATCTCGCGCGACGAGGCGATCGAGCTCGTGCGCACCTACGAGGGCAAGGTGCCGCGCCGCTACCTCGAGGAGTACCTCGAGTTCGTCGGAATGACCGAGGAAGAGTTCTACGAGACGCTCGACGCGTTCACCAACAAGGCGATCTTCGTCACCGACGAGAATGGACGCCTGGTGCGCGACGACAACGGCGAGGTCGTCAAGAAGGTCTGGCCGGACGGCGAGGGCGCCGTCGCGGAGGGCGAGAAGCTCGCCGCGCCCTACCGGTGATCGCGGTCGTCGACTACGGCATGGGCAACGTCCGCTCGGTGGAGCGCGCGCTGCACGCGCTGGGCGCCGAGGCGGTCATCACCCGCGACCCCGACGTCCTGCGCTCGGCCGAGCGCATCGTGCTGCCCGGCGTGGGAGCCTTCGGGGTGGCGATGGAGCGCCTGCACGGCCTCGGGCTCGTGCCCGTCCTCGACGAGCTCGTGCTCGAGCGCCGCGTGCCGACTCTCGGCGTGTGCCTCGGGATGCAGCTGGTATGCACCGAGAGCTTCGAGCACGGCGAGCATCAGGGCCTGGGGTGGATCGCCAGCCAGCGTCCGCCGCCTCGAGCCCGGCGAGCACAACCTCCGCGTTCCGCACGTCGGCTGGAACGAGCGTGACCGCGCGCCCCGGGGCCTCGCTCTTTCAGGACGGCGGCGTCTTCTACTTCGTGCACTCGTTCTACGTCCATCCCGAGGACGACGCCGACGTCGCGGCCACGTGCCGCTACGGCGTCGAGTTCGCCGCCGCCCTGGAGCACGGCAACGTGGTGGCGACCCAGTTTCATCCCGAGAAGAGCCAGCGCGACGGGCTGGCGCTGCTCGAGCGCTTCATCAGCTGGCAGCCCGCGCTTGCCGCCAGTCCCGCATAGCCGCCGTGGTCAAGACGCGGTTGATCCCGACGCTGCAGCTGAAGAACTGGGGCCTCGTCAAGAGCCGCCAGTTCGCGCAGTGGCGCCCGATCGGGCCGCCCGTCGTCGCGGGGCGCGTGTACAACTCGCGGGGTGTCGACGAGCTGATCGCGCTCGACATCGATGCACCACGCCAGCAACGCACGCCCAACATCCCCTTGTTGCGCGATCTCGCCGACGAGTGCTTCATGCCCTTCACCGCGGGTGGAGGCGTGAGCTCGCCCGAGGACGTCGACGCGCTCCTGCGCGCCGGCGCCGACAAGGTCGCCATCAACACCGGCATCCTCACGCACCCGAGCTCGTGCAGCGCTGCAGTCGCGAGTTCGGCGCCCAGTGCGTCGTCGCCTCGATCGACGCGCGCCGCGTCGCACGGCGCCTACCAGGTGCACGTGCGCGCGGGGACCGAGCCCACCGGCCTCGACCCGGCGGCTCACGCTCGCCACGCGGTCGAGCTGGGCGCGGGCGAGATCCTGCTCACCTCCATGGACCACGACGGCATGATGGACGGCTACGACCTCGAGCTGATCGCGCTCGTGGCCCGACGCCGTGGACGTCCCGGTCATCGCGTGCGGTGGCGCCGGCACGCCCGAGCACTTCGTCGATGCCGTGCGCGCGGGCGCCGACGCCGTCTCGGCGGCGAGCATCTTCCACTTCACCCGCCACACGCCGAACGACGTGAAGCGCCACATGCGCGAGGCCGGGCTCGATGTCCGGCTCTGACGAGCCGGTCTCGCCCGCGCCATCCCCGCTGCCACCGACGTCGCCCGCGGGGGGGCGCCGGATCGCGCTGAACACGATCGTCAACGCCGCGAGCATCGTGCTCTCTGTCGGGATGACGATCCCGCTGACGCCGTTCCTGATCGATCGCCTGGGTGCGGCCGCCTACGGCGTGTACGTCCTCGGCCTGTCGTTCACCTCGATCGGCGGCTACCTGGGCATCGGCGAGCTGGGCTTCCAGGGAGCGACCATCCGCTACGTCGCGCGCAGCGAGGCTCAGGGCGACTGGGAGCAGATCCGCAAGACGGTCAACACGACGATGACCATCTTCCTCGCGCTCGGCGCGCTCGCGGCCATCGCCCTGTTCGTCTTCGCCCAGGTCGGGCTCACGCACGTCTTCAACATCCCGGCCGACCTCGACGCCACCGCGAAGGCGGTCTTCTCGCTGCTCGCCGTCCAGGTGCTGGCCGAGTACTCGGCGCTGGCTCTGACCGGCTACCTCGAGGGCCTTCAGCGCTATCCGACCATCGCGGCACTGAGGATCGGCCAGCTCCTGGTCTTCATCGTGGTGGCCGTCGCCCTCGTGCTCGGCGGGGCGGGGGTCGAGGGTGTCGCGGGGGCCTCGGCCATTGGCGCCATCGCGCATGCGGTGGGCAGCTACGCCGCCATCCGCCTGCAGCGCGGCAAGCTGATGGTCGGGGTGGGGATCGACCGCCCGACCCTGCCCGAGCTCACGCACTACAGCTGGAAGCTGCTGGTCATCCGCACGACGAGCGTGCTCTACGACCAGATGGACAAGACGATCATCGGCATCGCGCTGTCGCCCGTCTCGCTGACGGTCTACGACATCGCCAACAAGGTCCACCTCGGACCGCGCATGGCGCTCACCCTCGGCAGCTCAGCGCTGACGCCGGCGGCGTCCGCGCTGCACGCCGCCGGCAGCATCGACGCGCTGCGGGCGCTGATGCTGCGCGCCACGCGCGTGACGATGGCCATCACGCTGCCGATCGGGTTCACGGCGCTGATCCTGGCCGGGCCGCTGATCGACATCTGGGTGGGCCCCCAGTTCGACGACGCCGTGCCGGTAGCGCGACTGTTCATCGTCTACGTGCTCTTCACGGCCGTGACCACTGCGGGCGCCACGATGCTGACCGGGATGGGGATCATGAACCGGCTGGTCCTGTTCGGCGTCATCAGCGTCGTCATCAACCTCGCGGTGAGCATCGCTCTCGTCGGCCCGCTGGGCGTCAAGGGGGTGGTCGTGGGGACCACCGTCGGTTACCTGATCATCTTCGGGCCGACGCTCGCGCTCATCCTCGAACGCTTCCAGCTGACCCTCGCCGCGTTCCTGCGCGAGGGGCTCGGGCGGCCGTTCGTCCTCGCGGTGGCCCATGCTAGCCTCCTCGCCCTCGCGACCATCGTGCACGCACCGCACGGTGCGGTGCAGACGCTCGGCTACGCGTCCGTGAGCGTGATCGCCTACGCCGTCGGCTATGTCCTGGTCGCCGCGGACCCGCCCGACCAGGCGGCGCTGCGCAGACTCATCGCTCGCCGGTCGCACTCCGTATGAGACTCCTACTCCTCGAGCACTTCTCCAAGCAGGACATCGACGGGCTGCAGACGGCCATCGTGGCCGGCCGGCGGTCGATCGAGACGCGCGTGATGAGCTACCAGCGCCTGCGCAACGAGGTCCTCGAGGTCATCCCGGACGCCGACGACCTGCGCTTCGAGGACTACCCGCGCCCCAAGCGGCGGGCCGGCTGGGCGGCCTACGAGCGCCACCTGGAGGGCGTCTTCGAGGAGCTCTATGTCGAGTGGCCCTTCGACGCGTTCGTCGCGCCGTCGGACATCTTCCCCTACGTGCGCGTGGCCAAGGCGGCGTGCGAGCGCCTGGGCGTGCCCTTCGTCGTCGTGCAGAAGGAGACCACGGTGGCCGAGGGGACCATGGAGGAGGAGACGGTCCTCATCCGCGACTACACGCCGTTCGCGGGCCACCACATGACCGTGTGCAGCGAGCGCCACCGCGAGTACTGGGTGCGGTCGGGCACCGACCCCGACCTCATCACGGTGACCGGGCAGCCGCGCTTCGACTTCTACGCGGCGACGCACCCGCCGGCCGGCGAGCGGCGGCTGCTCTTCTTCTCCTATCACCTGTACGCCTACGCCGAGGCGCTGACGGGCGAGATGGACATCTGGCGCCGGTTGCACGGCCAGACCGAGCGCCAGCTGTGGAAGCTCGCGCAGGCCGGCTGGCACGTCTCGATCAAGCCTCATCCCCAGCAGCCCGATTGGTGCGCGGAGATGCGGCGCATGCTGGCCGACGTCCCGCCGGCGGCGCGCAAGCGCGTGTCCTTCGTCCCCAAGCAGGCCGACACGCGCCGGCTCATCGCCGACGCCAACGTCATCGTCGGCTTCCAGACGACCGCGATGCTCGAGGCCATGCTCGCTGGGCGCCCGACGGTCTACACCGGCTGGGACGATCGGGCGATCGAGCTGCAGGCCAAGCTCATCCCCTTCCACGACTGGGGCGAGCTGATCGACCTCGTGCCGAGCCCCGACGCTCTCGCCGACGTCGTCGAGCATGCGCGCGCCTTCCCACGCGGCACCGCGCAATGGGAGCGCCGACGCGAGATCTTCGAGGAGCAGCTCGGCCCGGTCGACGGGCACTGCTCGTCGCGCACGCTGGACGTCATCGCCGAGCAGGTTCGCCGCTTCGCGCAGGCGCGCACGCCCGAGCAGGAGCGGGTGCGAGCCGGCGCGAGTGCCGGTCGCCCGCTGCCGGCAAGGCTCGCCCGGCGAGCCCGGGTCGCCACCCAGGTGACGTTGGACCGCGTGCACGATCGCCATCCCTGCTTCACTGGCCCGATCGCCACCGCCCGCGACGCCGCGCGTCGCGTACGGCCCAAGGAGGAAGCCCATGCCCACACCTGATCGCACCACCCGCCTGGAGAAGCTCTGGGCGGGCGAGTTCGGCGACGGGTACATCGAGCGCAACGCCGACGCCCAGCGCGGGCGCCGCGACTTCTGGGCGCAGGAGCTCGCCAAGCTCGGCGTCCGCAGCGCGCTCGAGGTCGGCTGCAACGTCGGCGGCAACCTGCGCTGGATCGCGGAGGCCATCGGGGCCGAGAACACCGCCGGTGTCGACATCAACGCCAAGGCGATCGAGATCCTGCGCGAAGAGCTCCCGGGCGTGCGCGCCGAGCACGCCTCCGCGCTCGCGCTGCCCTTCGCCGACGCCGAGTTCGACCTCGTGTTCACCACCGGTGTGCTCATCCACCAGGACCCGGCCGACCTGGAGGCGGTGATGGGCGAGATCGTGCGCTGCGCGAGCCGCTTCGTGCTGTGCGGCGAGTACTACGCCGAGGAGCTCACCGAGGTGCCCTATCGCGGCCAGGAGGGCGCGCTCTTCAAGCAGGACTACGGCGCGCTCTACCAGCGGCTGTTCGGAGAGCTCGAGCTCGTCGACGAGGGCTTCCTGGCCCGCGGCGAGGGCACGTGGGACGACGTGACGTGGTGGACGTTCCGCAAGCGCGGCGCGACCTAGGCGGGATCGGGCTGCGCTCCGAGGGCACGCAGGATGTCGGCAAGGGCGGCGTCAGCCGCGACCCGGGCGGCCACGTCGCGCAGCCGCGCGAGGTCATCGGGCGTGTCGAGCGTGAGACGGACGTTCGCGTAGGCGGGCTCGAGGTCGACGCGTGCGGCAGGGAAGCGCTGCGGGCGCGAGCGCACGAACGGCGTGACGTGCTCGCGATCGATGGGGTCGGTCGCCTCGGCGGCGGCCGCGCGCAGCGCGATCCAGGTGACCACCTCGGTGTCCATGCCCACCGGATAGGTCCGCGGGTCGACGCAGTTGCCCACGAAGTCCTCGCCGCCGGCGCGCCAGCGCGCCACGACGCGGTCGACGACCGCGGGATCGATGAACGGGCAGTCGGCGGTGATACGCACGATGCCCTCGGCGCCGAGCTGCTCGCCGGCCAGCCGGTAGCGCTCCAACACGTCGAGCAGCGGTCCGCGCACCACGGCGATGCCCATGTCACCGCACAGCTCGACGATCGGGTCGTCCGAGGGATCCACGGAGGTCGCGACGACCATCGCGTCGAGTTCGGTCGCGCGCCGCAGGCGGTCCATCTGCAGGCGCAGCGACGGCTGACCGCCGATCTCGGCCAGCACCTTGCCGGGCAGCCGCGTCGAGGTCATGCGGGCCTGCACGACGGCGGCGACCGCTCCGCGGTGGCGCTCGGACTCCCGTATCACGGACCCCTTCTAGCATCACGGCCATGCTGGCGCTGATGTCCGACCTCGTGATGGTCAACCGGTCCATCCTCGGGCCGGGGTACGACCGTGCCCTGGAGCGCCTGGGGCGCGAGATCGACCTGACCATCCACGAGTTCGCCAGTGGCGAGGACGTGTGGACCTGGAAGGTCCCCAACGCGTGGGACGTGCGCGAGGCGTGGTTCTCCGACGGGACCACGCGCTACGCCGACTACGCCGAGCACCCGCTGCACGTGTGGTCCTACTCGCTGCCCTTCCGCGGGCGGGTCAGCCGCGACGAGCTCATGGCTCACCTCACCACCGAGCCCGAACGTCCCGGAGCCATCCCCTTCGACTTCCGCTTTTACGAGCGCGGATGGGGCTTCTGCCTCCAGCACGAGCGCCTGGCCGAGCTGACAGCCGACGAGTACGAGGTGGTGATCGAGACAGAGGAGGTCCCGGGCGCCCTGCGGGTGGGCGAGCACGTCGTCCGGGGCGAGAGCGACGAGTCGGTGCTCATCGTGGCCCACCTCGACCATCCCGGCCAGGCCAACGACGACCTCGCCGGGGTCGCTGTGGCGATGGAGGTCGCGCGGCGCATGGCCGGCACGCGCCCGCGCCTGACCCACCGCTTCCTCTTCGTGCCCGAGCAGATCGGGTCGATCGCCTACCTCTCGCGCCACGAGCACCTCATCGGGTCCTTCCGCCACGGGCTCTTCCTGGAGATGCTGGGCCTCGACCAGCCGCTGGCTCTTCAGCACAGCCGCGACGCGGACGACCGCATCGACCGGGCGGTCGGACTGGCTCTGGCCGAGTGCGGCCGGCCGTTCGTCGAGGGCAGCTTCCTCGAGGTCATCGTCAACGACGAGCAGGTGCTCAACGGGCCCGGCGTCGGCATCCCCACCGTCTCGCTCTCGCGCGCGACGCCCCCGCCGCAGGTTCCCGACTCGCCGGTGGCGCAGTTCTTCACCGGGCTGCCCTTCCCCGAGTACCACACCTCCGACGACTCGCTGGCGATCGTCAGCGAGTCGTCGCTCGTCGAGTCCGCCGACGTCGTCACGCGCGCGCTGCAGATCCTCGACGGCGACCTCTACCCACAGCGTCGCTATCGCGGGCCGGTGCACCTGTCGCGCTACGGCCTGTGGGTCGACTGGCGAGTCGACCCGGCGCTCAACGAGCGCGCGCACCACCTGCTGTGGTGCTTCGAGGGCGACAAGTCGCTGAGCGACATCGCACGGGAGATCGACCTGCCCTTCGACTCGGTCCGTGCCTACGTGCAGCGCTTCGTCGACGCCGGGCTGGTGGAGCTGGGGCCGGAGCCGTGGCCCGATGAGCCCGACGCTCCGAGCAGCGCGCGCAGGCGCGCGAGCCCCTCGGACAGCGTCACCTCGTCGACTGCGTAGGAGATGCGCAGGTGCCCGGCGAACCCGGCGCCGAAGGCCGCGCCGGGGACGACCGCCACGCCGGCCTCCTCGAGCAGGCGCAGCGCGACGTCCTCGCCGTCCACGCGCGGGAACGCGTAGAAGGCGCCCTGCGCGACGGCCAGCTCGACGCCGGGCAGGTCGGCCAGGCCGCGCACGACCTGGTCGCGGCGCTCCCGGTACTGCGCGGTCATCGCCGCCACGAACGGCTCGGCGTCGTCGAGCGCGGCGATGGCGCCCACCTGCGCGAAGCTCGCGGCGCACACGGTGAGGTACTGATGCACGGTCGCGGGCGGCGCCAGGAGCGCCGGCGGCCCCGCCAGCCAGCCCACGCGCCAACCGGTCATCGCGTAGGACTTCGACAGGGAGTTGGCGACCAGCGTGCGCTCGCGCATGCCCTCGAGCGTCGCGACGCTGACGTGGCCCGCGCCGTCGTAGACGAAGCGCTCGTAGATCTCGTCAGCGAGCACGACGAGGTCGTGCTCGCGGGCCAGCGCGGCCAGCGCGACCAGGCGCTCGCGCGCGATGACCGCGCCGGTCGGGTTGGACGGTGAGGAGAGGACGAGCATCCGCGTGCGTGGCCCGATGGCGGCGCGCACGGCTTCGGCGTCGGGCTGGAAGCCGTCGGCCGCCGGGCACGCGACATGGACCGCCCGGGCGCGGGCGAGGGCGATGTGGGCCGCGTAGTGCGGCCAGGCGGGGTCGAGGACGATCGCCTCGTCGCCGGGCGACAGGCACGAGAGCACCGCGGCGAAGACGGCTTCGCTGCCGCCGGCGGTGACGACGATCTCGGTCTCGGGGTCGTAGGCCACGCCGTGGGTGCGCTGCACGTTGCGGGCGATCGCCTCGCGCAGCTCGAGCAGGCCGCGGTTGGGCGTGTAGTGGGTGTTGCCGGCGGCCAGCGCCTGCGTTGCGGCGCGGACCGCCACGGCGGGCGAGGTCAGGTGGGGTCGGCCGATCTCCAGGTGGACGATCGAGCGCCCGGCGCGCTCGAGCTCGAGCGCCCGATCGAAGACGCGCCGGATCGGCGACGGTGCCGGCGCCTCACCCAACGGGCCGACCGGCCAGGTCGCCGAGAACCAGGTACTCGGGGTCCCGCTCGAGCCCCTGCTCGATGAGCTCGCGCATGCGCCGGGCGCGCAGGAGGTTGACCTCGCTGCGCCCGACGCGCGCCACCGCAGCTGACCCGTCCGCGCGGGCGTCGTGGTCCAGGCGCATGAAGTACGGCACGTTGCGTTGGCTGTCGAGGTCGCGGACGTTGTAGGCGACCTCGGTCTCCCGCGCCTCGCCGTCGACCACGCTCGTTCCGGCGAAGCGCTTGATGTAGCGATAGGGGACGCCCAGCTCCTGCTCGACGTGGTGGATGAGCGCGCCGTGGACGCCGATGCCGATGTTGGCCACGGCGCCGTCGGCCGCCAGCAGGCGCGCATAGACGGAGTCCGGGCCGAAGCAGTCCTCGGCGCCGGCGTCGCCCGCCAGCTCGCGTGCCCGGGCGCCGAAGGCGATGACCGAGAAGATCGGGTCCAGGGAGCGCACGGCGTCGGGACGCCGCCAGAGGACCTCGGTCAGCAGGCCCATGTTGCCCGGCGGTGTGCTGGCCGGATCGAAGAGCGCGCCGGCCGTGTAGGAGTACGAGTAGGCCGGCAGGACCCACGTGCCCTCGGGCCCCAGCACCTCGTGGAAGGCCGACGCGAAGAGGTTGGCGATGGCGGCCTTGTCGAACGGGACGTCGGGAGTGCCGAGCATGCCGACGCTGGCGTGGGTGAAGACGACGTCGCCCGTGCGCACGCCGACCGCGCGCAGCGCGGCCACGACGTCGTCGCGCGTGTAGTCCGGCGTGCGCTGCGGGCGTGCGCTCACGCCCGCAGTTCCGTGATGATCTCGCCCAGGCCGCGGATGGTGCAGAAGCGCGGGTCCTGCATGTTCTCGGGCTCGAGGCGGACGCCGAAGTCGTCCTCGATGCCGACGATGAGCTGCACGATGCCCAGCGAGTCGAGCAGCTCGCGCTCGAAGTAGTTGACGTCCAGCAGGCTCTCGTCGTCGAGACCCTCCACGTCGCCCTCGGCCTGGAAGTAGTCGGTGATCCAGCGTTCGATGTCCGTCATGACTCCCGTTCGTCGTTGGCGCCCCGCGTCGTGCGGGGGACCTCCAGCAGCTCGACGAGCTCGCCGCCGGGCCCCGCGACGATCGCCACGCGCAGCACGCGCCCGGCGATCGTCTCCGACCACGCCGCGGTGGCGCGGGTGAGGTGCCCGCCCGCGTCGAGCCGGCGCAGATCGTCGTCCACGGCGGTCGACAGGACGGTCACCAGCACGCACCCTTCAGCGTCCACGGTGGTCTCGTCGGCACTGACCCCGGCGGGCACGGGCAGGACCCCGAGCCGCCACGCGGGCATCATGGCACGGGGCGCGAGCGCTCCGCCGTCCGCCTCGCGGAAGCCCAGCCCGTCCTCCCAGAAGCGCCGGCTCGCCTCGATGTCGGCGGTCGGCGCGCGCACCTGCGCCGGCGCCAGGTACTCGAACGCCGCGCGCCCGGTGGGCGCGTCGCCGTAGGAGGTCAGCTCCACCGCGGTGGTGGGCCCGGGCGCGTTGAGGTGCACCATGTCGAGCGCGGCGCGGCTCGTGCCCTGTACGGCGGCTTTCGCGCTGTGGTTGGCCAGCCCGCGCTCCTCGAAGGTGCGCGTGTAGCCGGCGCTCAGGAGCTCGGCCTCGCTGGCCTCGAGGTCGCGGACGTTGAGCACGACCTGCCCCACGCCGAGGATCATCCGGCGGCCTCGGCGCGCCCCAGCTCGAGGAACCACCACAGCGGGAACTCGGCGGCGAAGCCCTGCGCACGGTCGCCGGGGGTGGGCTCGTCGGCCACGAGCTCGCGCGCGCGGACGATGGCCAGGCCCGCGGCCTCCGCGGCGCGGCTGAGCTCCTCGAGCGTCGGGGTGACGCCGGTGCGCCGGTGTCGGTGCTCGGTGACGATCGTGAACGGGCGCTCCGGCGCGCCCAGCCACGGGTGCTGCCAGAAGGTGCCGTGGGGCTCCAGCACCGCGATGCGCCCGCCCGCGGCGAGGAGGCCGGCGAGGCTGCGCAGCAGCCCGACCGGGTCGAGCTCCACGCGCGTGTCGTAGGAGTAGAAGTAGAACATCAGCACGTCGCTGAGGAAGATGAGGTCGAAGCGCCGGTCGCCCAGCGCCGCCAGCCCCTCCTGCACCGGCAGCGCCAGCTCGTGGAACTCGACTCGGTCGGCCAGCCCGTCCTCGGTGCACAGGGCCCGGGCCGTCTCCAGGTGGGCGGGGTTCGTGTCCACGCCAACGACCTGAGCGCCGCGGCCGGCGAACAGGCGCGCGAACAGACCGGGCCCGCACCCGAAGTCGAGCACCGCCTGCCCATCGAGGTCGGCGCGGTCGTAGACCGCGTTCATGAAGGTGCCCTGCACCCAGCGGTAGGGGCCGTCCCGGGACCCTCGCCGGTCGGGTGTGAACTTCTGGTCGACCCACCACTCGTCGACGCTCTTGCGGCGGAGCTCCAGCAGGACGTGCTCGCCGACCTGCTGGTGGACGTTGCCGATCCGTTTGCGGTCCAGCACGTTGCGGCGCGGGGCGATCGACGCGGCGTAGGCCTCCTGGTCGTCGGCCACGAGCTGGCGCTTGCGAGCGAGGTCGATGGCCGCGGCGACGTCGAGGTCCGGGGCGCCCTCGAGCGTCGCCTCGCGATCAAATCCGGTGGGATCGCCGAGCAGCCCGTCGCGGAAGGGCGACACGGTGGCGTCGACCGCGCGGATGGCCCGGTCTGCCGGCGCGCCGTCGCCGCCGTCTCCGGCCAGCTCGCCCAGCAGGCCGACGAAAGCATCGTCGCCCAGGACGTGGGTGCGCACGAACGGGTTGAAGACGTGGAACACCCCCGGACCGACCGGCGTGACGAGCACCTCAGGGAGGGTCGCCGGGTTCGCCTCAGCCATCGAGCTCGACGGCGACCACGCGACTCGGCGACCCGTCGGCCCCGCGTACGGGCAGCGGCAGCGCGATGAGATGGACCACGTCGGCGCGCAGGCGGGCGAGGTTGCTGAGGTACTCGACGAGGATCACGCCGGCTCCGAGCAGGATGCGGTGGTTGGGGCTGTCGTCTCCGCTGCCGAAGCCCAGGCGGGGATCGTCGGGCGACGGGCTGTCCATCCCGAGCAAGCGCACGCCGCGCTCCACGAGCCACGTGCACGCCTCGCGCGAGAGGTAGGGCGACTGCTCGTAGAACGCGAGCCCGCCGAAGCGCTCTGACCAGTCGTAGCGCAGGAGCACGCGCGGATGGTGGATCGCCTCGGCCCCCGCGGCGCGCAGGCGATCGAGGCCGATCTCCTCCAGCGGCTCGGCCGGGGCCAGCGTCAGCACGTGCGCGGGCCCGATGAGCATGTCCAGCCGCAGCTCGTCGACGGTCCCGCCCCCCGGGATGAAATGCAGCGGCGCGTCCATGTGCGTGCCGGTGTGCGTGCCGAGGACGAGGCGGCGCGTGGCGCGCCCTTCGACGCCGTGGCGGGCGAGGATGGTGACCTCCGGGCGCACGTGGTTGGGGCTCGGGAACGACGTCATCCCCTCGTGCAGCGGGTGGGTGAGGTCGACGATCCGTCCTGCGGACCCTCGCGGGCGCTCACTCGAGCGCTCGGCCGGGTCGACCGTGAAGCCCTTGTTGGCCGTGGGCAGCTCGAGCCGGTCGATCACGAGGTCGCGCAACGCCCCCTTGCGGACCTTGCCGGTCGGGGTGAGCGGGAGCTCGTCGATCTGCAGGAAGACCGCGGGCTGCTGGGGCCCGTCGAGGCTCTCGCGGGCCAGCGCCTTGAGCTGGGGCTCCAAGGCCTCGAGCGAACCGCCGTCGCGGGGCACGATGACCGCGGCGACATCCTCGCCGAGGATCTCGTGGGGGATGCCGACGACCGCCGCGTGCTCGACACCCGCGTGCCCGGTGAGGACGCGCTCGATCTCGCCGGGGCTGATGTTGACGCCGCCGCGGATGATCACCTCCTTGCTGCGGCCGGTGATGCGCAGCTGGCCGTCGCCGTCGAGCGTTCCGATGTCGCCGGTGTCCAGCCAGCGCTCGTCGACCAGCGGCGCCGCGAAGGCGAGCTCGCCGTCGGCGGCCTCCAGGTAGCCGAGCATGGTGTCGGGCGAGGCGATGTGGATGGTGCCGGGATCGCCGTTGGCGACCTCGGCGCCGCTGGCGTCCCGCAGCGAGAGCTCGACGCCGGGCAGCGCCGTCCCCACGGCACCCGGGGGCGCCTTCGCGTCCGGCGTGGACGACGTGGCCAGCAGCGTCTCCGAGAGGCCGTAGCTCTCGTGCACCGCGAAGCCGTAGCGCGCCTCGAACTCCGCGCGCAGCTGCGGGTCCAGCGGCGCGGTGCCGCAGGCGCCGAAGCGGACGTGCTCGCGCGCCCACGCGGGCCCCTCTTCACCGCGGTCGACGCGCAGGAGCATGGCCATGATCGTCGGGACCAGCCACAGCACGTTGGCGTCGTGGCGCATGGGGGCCTCCCAGAAGCGCATGACCGAGCGCGCGTCGAAGGAGCGGTCGAGGACCACGGAGGCGCCGAGCACCCACGGGAGGAGCAGCAGGTTGTAGTAGCCGGCCATGTAGGTCATGGGCAGCGTGTGGTGAAAGCGCGCCTGCTCGTCGAGGCCGGTGGCGGCCGCGAAGCGTTGTGCGTTGCCGACGAAGTCGCGCACCCGATGGGCGACCCCGCGCGGTGCCCCGGTGGTGCCCGACGTGAAGTGGATCGCGGCCGGCACGTCGGAGGTCAGGCCGTCGAAGGGCTCCCAGCCGGCATCGGGCCCCAGACTCCAGACGTCGACCTCACCGTCCTCGCCGCCCGCTGTGACGTGCACCACGTCGGGCGGGTGTTCGGCGTGCGCGGCGCCGATGCGCTCGCTGGCGCCCTGCGAGGCGAGCGCCAGCGTGGGCCGCGCGCGGTCGAGGATCGAGCGCAGCTCACGGCGCCCGAAGCCGGCCCCGAGGGGGACGACGACGATGCCGGCCTGCAGCGCGGCCATGTAGGCGATGGCCAGCTCCGGGGAGTTGGGCAGGGAGAGCGCGAGGCGGTCGCCGGGACGCAGCCCGCGACGCCGCAGATCACAGGCCAGCGCGTGCGCGGCGCTCCACGCCTCGCCGTGCGTCGTGGCCCGATCGCTGGCCGCGTCGATCAGGAACGGTCGGTGGGCATGGCGCTCTGAGGCGTCCGCGAGGGCGCGGAGGAATCGCATCGCGGCTCAGTGTACGCGCCGGGTCGCCGCCGCCGCCTGGCCGAGCGCGGCGCTGCGCAGCCAGCCGGGGAGGCGGTCACGGTAGGCGTCGGCCCGTGCCAGGATGACGCGTTCGGGCACGTCTGGATCGGGGCTCGGGTCGCCGCCCCCGATGGCCAGCAGCAGCTCCGTGGCGATCGGGAGGTCGTCCTGTCCGCGCGGGGGCGGGCCCGCGACAACGACCAGCGCGGCGCCGTCCTGCCTCGCCTCGAAGGGCGCTCGGACGACCGGGACGAGCGCGCCGAGCTTCGCGGCCAGGGCCGCGACGGCGTCGGCCGGATAGACGCCCGGATCGAGCAGCGCCACACGGTCGATGGCTCCCCGAGAGAGCGCGGCGATGGCCGCGTCGCCGAGGTACTCGAGCTCGAGCCGCCCGCCCTGGTAGGGGATCACCGGCCCGGCGAACTCGCGGTCGGCCGCGGCCAGGGCGGCCGAGCGCTCGCCGGCCGGGAGCGGATCGAGGTCGACGAGCACGGCGTCGAGGCGACCGCCGATGCGCTGCAGCGCCTGACCGGCCGCCTCGAGCGAGCCGAAGCGAACGCGGCCCAGGGCCATGTGATCGTCCTCGAGCACGAACTCCGCAGTGAGCGCGTCCTCCTCGAGCGCCGGGGCGGAGACGAGGTCGAGGGCGACGGCGAGGTGGCGCTTGGCGGCGACGACCTCGAGCCCGTCCAGCAGCTCCTGCACCGCCTGGCGGCGGTTGCTGATGCGCCGCGGGCCGAACCGGGCGTCGGAGTAGCGCGCGAGGTCGGGCTGGACCGCGGGCGGCGCCTGGCCCTCCAGCTCGGCGACGACGGCCGCGAGCAGCTCGGGGCTCAGGCGCATCGGATCGCGCGCGCCCAGCTCGGCGATGAGCCGGAAGGGGCTGATCTCGTGCTCCTGGGCCGCGCGCAGCGCCTGCGGCAGGAAGCTCGAGTGGAAGCGCCCGAGGCCCAGAGACACGGCGGTCATGTCGTGGGGATGCAGGTGCTCGGCCAGCGGGCGCAGGTAGGACTCGGCCAGGTCGATGATGTCCAGCGGGTCGATGCCGGTCTCGATCCCCAGGCGCTGGAAGACCGCGGCCATGACCTCGGTGGGCACGTTGCCCGAGCTGCGCCCGATGCCATACACGCTCGTGTCGACGAAGACCGCGCCCGCTTCGTAGGCCGCGAGGCTGTTGGCCACCGCGAGGTGCAGGTTGCTGTGGCCGTGGAAGCCAACATCGATCGGCGCCTCGGCTCGCGCGGCGCGCACGTAGCCGGCGACCTCCGCGGGCATCATGCCGCCCGCCGAATCGACGACATAGACGCCGCGCGCGCCGAGCTCGTGCGCACGGACGGCGGACTCGGCGAAGGCCGCGGGGCTGACGCCGTAGGTCTTCATCAGGTTGACGAAGACGACGAGGCCGGCCTCGCGCGCCTCCTCCACAGCCGGCCAGGCAGTGTGCATCTCGTCGGCGTTGTTGCCGATGCGCACGAACTGCAGACCCGCCTCGGCGGCCTGCTTCAGTTGGCTGGGCTTGCCGATGCCGGGGATGTAGAAGGCGCCGACCTGCGCGTCGCGCACCGAGGCCCGGGAGCGCTCGACCACCTCGAGGTCGCTGGAGCCTGCCGTGCCCTTGCCGGCTTCGCTTGCGCCCAGGCCCAGGCCATGGCCGACCTCGATCCAGCGGATGCCGGCGGCGTCGAGCTTGCCGGCCACCAGCGCGCTGTCGGCCGCCGTGAACTTGAAGTCGATGGCGTAACTGCCGTCGCGGATCGTGCAGTCGAGGATGACCGGCGCGTGCACGCGCTCGGAGTTGACGTCGGCCACGGCGCAAGGGTAGCCCGATGGGCCATGGCGCACGGCTGGGCCGCGCGGCGGATCCGTGCCCGAGGACCTCAGGGGGTGTGTGGCGCTGCGCCACCGCCCACGGGCAGCGAGCGCAGGCGATGCTCGGCGATGCGCAGCACCTCGATCCAGTCGGCGAGCGCACCGAGGGCGGCGGCTGTGCCTCCGGCGCCGGTCAACCGTCGGCGAGCGTCCTGCTGGCGCCGGTTCCACACGGCGCGCTTCAGCGCGGACGGGGCGTGCATGGCGGCCTGACGGCGAGCCCACGTCCCGAGCGACCGGCGCTGCGGCGCGGGGGTCGCAGTCGCGTCGCTCGCCGACGGGCCGCCCGAGCTCGCGACCTCGCCCACCGGAAGCGCCGCCCAGTCGATGTCCGTCGCGCTGCGCACCCGGGCCAAGAGCTCCTCGCAGCGCTCGCGCGCGCGTTCGCGGGTCACCGCGTAGAGCGTCGCGCCGTGCGCCGACACCTCGGCGGCGACCGCGGCGTGCGGCTCGCCGGCGCGACGCCACGCCTCGAGCGGCGGGGCGGTGGGCACCGGCTCGAAGCCGAGCGCCTCCATGAGCAGCGGGAAGAGCTCGAGGTAGACGCGATTCTTGTCGTGATGGTCGCCGTCGTACGTGATCGCCGAGAAGGCGTTGACGCAGCACAGCAGCCCGCCGCGGTCGATCCGGGCCGTCAGCCGGGCGACGGTGTCCTCGACGTCGTAGATGTGCTCCAGGACATCGATGGCGGTGACGACGTCGAAACGCCGTTCCGGCATCTCGGCGCTGTCGTGCACAGGGATGTCGAGGTGACGCAACTCGAAGCGGCGTCGCACGATCTCGGTATTGCGCAGCGCGACGAGATCAACGTAATGCACGGCGAAGCCCGCGCGGGCGTAGACGATGGCGTCGCTGCCGCCTCCGCCCCCGTACTCGAGCAGGCTCCCGGTGCCGGCACCGGTGCGCAGGTGGCGGCGGACCGTGCGTAGCACCTCCGGCACGACATCGAAGTGCCGAAAGCGGTAGGGCTTCGAGATCCGGATGAAGGAGTGCTGGATGTCGCTGGTGTACAGCTTCGCCCACTCCTCCTCGGTCGCGACGGCCGTGCCTCGATAGTAGAAATCGAGGAAGCGCTCGAACCGGGTGCCGACCTCCTCCTCAGGGAGGTCGTAGAGGAGCGCCAGCTCGCGGACGTAGTCGGCGAGAACCGCGTCTTCGCTGCGGACTCCCGGCGTCAGCGCTGCGAGCTCGAACTCCCTGGGCAGAGCCACCGGGCTAGACCATCTCCCACGTGACGATCTCGTCGTAGGGGATGTCGACCTTCGCGGTGCGCCCGACCACGAGCTCGAGGTACTTCGGCGCGATGCCGAAGCCCGGGCGCTTGACGGTCAGCATGTCGTCGGTGATCTCGGTCCCCGCGGCGATGTCGGCGGCGGCGACGAGCGACCGGCGCGCGTTGCGGTACATCTCGCCCGACTCCGGCTCCGACGGACCCTCGAGGCGCCCGTTGCCCATCGCGGCCTCGACCTCGCGCACGGCGGCGACCTGGGCCTTGAGCTCGTCGGGCTCGAGCGCGAAGGGGTGGTCGGGCCCCTCGAGCTCGCGCGAGAGCGTGAAGTGCTTCTCGAAGACCTCCATGCCCAGGGCGGCCGCGCCGGCGCCGACGTAGATGTTCGTCGTGTGGTCCGAAAGGCCGACGGGAACGCTGAACGCCGCGCGCATGGTGGCCATGGCGCGCAGGTTCATGATCTCCGGCGGCGGCGGGATAGACCGACGCGCAGCGCAGCAGCGCGACCGAGCGGTTGCCGGCGTCCGCGACGGCGCCGAGCGCGTCCTCGATCTCGCCGTACGTCGTCATGCCGCACGAGATGATCATCGGGACGCCGATGGCGGCGGCGTAGCGGATCAGCCCGAGATCGACGATCTCGAACGACGCGATCTTGACCGCCGGGACGCCGAGCTCGGCCAGCTGGTCGACGGCCTCGCGGTCGAACGGGCTCGTGAAGAAATGGATCCCGCGCGCGGCCGCGTGCTCGGCGAGCTCGGGCTGCCACTCGCGCGGCAGGGCGATCGCGTCGAGCAGCTCCTGTGGCGAGCGCTCGTCGCTCGAGGTACTCGAAGCGCGGCGTGCGGCTCGAGTAGAGGTCCTTGCCCGTGTAGGTCTGGAACTTGACCGCGTCGGCCCCGGCGTCGGCGGCGACGTCGATGAGCTCGCGCGCCATGCCCAGGTCGCGGTTGTGGTTGGCGCCCGCCTCGGCGATGACGTAGCACCGGGCGCCGCCGCCCACAGGCGTGCCCCCGATCTCGAACTGCTCGTCGAAGCGCGCCTCCGCCATCAGCGGGCCGTCCTCATGGCAGGGCGCGCTGCAGGTCGTCGACGACCCGGTGCACGTCGGCGTCGGTGAGGCTCGGGTACATGGGGATCGAGATCGCGCCCCAGTAGTAGCCCTCGGCGTGGGGGCAAGCGTCCTGCGGGGACGCCGAGCACATCGCGGTAGTAGGGCAGGCGGTAGACGGGGATGTAGTGCACCTGGACGCCCAGCCCGGCCTCGCGCAGCGCGTCGAAGGTGCTCAGGCGGGCGGCGGCGCCGGCCCGGACATGGACGACGAAGAGGTGGTGGCCGTGCAGCGATCCCGCGGGCGCGGCCGGGGGCAGCGTGATGCGCTCCTCGTCGGCCAGCAGCTCGCGGTACAGCGCGGCGATCTCGTTGCGCCGCGCGACCCACTCGTCGAGGCGCTCGAGCTGGCTGAGCCCCAGCGCGCACTGGATGTCGGTGATGCGGTAGTTGAAGCCCAGCGCCTGCATCTCGTAGTACCAGGCGCCCTCGTGCTCGCCGGGGGTGACTCCCTGCTTGGTGATGCCGTGGGTGCGGAAGAGCCGCAGGCGCTCGGCGAGCTCGTCGTCCTCGGTCGTGGCCAGGCCGCCCTCGCCGGTGGTCATGGCCTTGGCCGGGTGCAGCGAGAAGATCGTGATGTCGGCGCCGCCCGGCCCGCCGACCCAGCGCCCGTCGCGGTGGCCGCCGAGCGCGTGGCAGCCGTCCTCGATGACCGTCACGCGATCGCGTACGGCCTCCAGCGGCGCGAGGTCGACGGGCAGGCCCGCGAAGCTGACCGGCACGATCGCCTTGGTCCGCGGGCCGGCCGCGGCGGCCGCCGCTGCCGTGTCGAGGTTCCACGTCGCCGGGTCGATGTCGACGAAGCGCGCGTCGGCGCCGAGATACAGGCCGCAGTTGGTGGAGGCGGCGAAGGTGATCGGGGTCGAGATGATCTCGTCGCCGGGGCCGACGCCGGCCGCGAAGGCGGCGCCGTGCAGCGCGGCCGTCCCCGACGAGAACGCGACGCAGTGGCGCGCGCCCAGACGCTCGGCAACCGCGCGCTCGAAGCGCTCGATGGTCGGGCCCTGGGTGATGAAGGGCTCGCGCAGCGCCGCCGCCACCGCGGCGACGTCCGCGTCGGTGATCTCCTGGCGGGCGTACGGGAGGAAGGTGGCAGAGGTCATGCCACCGCTTTGACCCCGGCGGCCATCTCGCGCAGCTCCTCGACGCCCAGCCACTCGGTGTTGGCGTCCGAGGTGTAGCGGAAGCCTGGCTCCAGGCGGACGCCGTCGTGCTCGCGCATCGGCCACGCGGCGTGCTCGGGCAGGATGATGTAGCCCGACTCGGTCTCGATGCAGTGGCGCGACTCGTCCTCGGTCACCAGCACCTCGTGGAGCTTCTCGCCCGGGCGGATGCCGATGATCCGCCGCTCGGCGTCGGGCGCGAGCGCCTCGGCGATGTCGGTCACGCGCATCGACGGGATCTTCGGCACGAAGACCTCGCCGCCGCCCATGCGCTCGAGCGAGTCGATGACGAAGTCGACTGCCTCGTCGAGCGTGATCCAGAAGCGCGTCATGCGCTCGTCGGTGATCGTGAGCACGCCGGTCTCGGCCTGCGCCTTGAACAGCGGGACCACCGAGCCGCGCGAGCCGACCACGTTGCCGTAGCGCACGCACGCGAAGCGGGCGACCGAGTCCGCCGCGTAGGCGTTGCCCTGGACGACGAGCTTCTCCTGGCACAGCTTGGTCGCGCCGTAGAGGTTGACCGGGTTGACGGCCTTGTCGGTCGAGAGCGCGATCGTCGCGGGAACCTCGTTCTCGATCGCCGCCGAGACGATGTTCTCGGCCCCGACGACGTTGGTCTGGACCGCCTCGAAGGGGTTGTACTCGCACGCCGGCACCTGCTTCATGGCGGCGGCGTGGACGATGAGGTCGACGCCGCGGGTGGCGCGCATGAGACGGGGGAGGTCCCGGACGTCGCCGACCAGATAGCGCACGCGATCCTCGTCGGCGTAGCAGGCGCTGCATCTCCGACTGCTTGAGCTCGTCGCGGCTGAAGACGCGGACTGCCTTGGGGTCGTGCTCGGCCGAGGAGCGCGCGCGACGAAGCGCGAGCCGAACGAGCCCGTGCCGCCGGTGACGAGGACGACTTTTCCGCGCAGATCCATGGAGGAAGGGTACGTGGCCGGGTGGCGACCGCAGAAACGGCAGGGTGCAGCGGCCGCGCCGGCGGCGACAATGCTAGCGCACGGCGCGGTAGGCCAGCGCGGGCCCGCGCAGCCCCGCGCGGACGTATCCGGCCCGCTCGAAAGCTCGCTGTGAAGCGGAGTTCTCGGCCTTGACGAGCGCGACGACGTGGGTCAGCTCCGGGCGCGCCGCGAGCTCGAGCTCGGTGCTCTCGCGGATGGCCTGCACGCCGACTCCGCGCCCGCGGTGCTGCGGTGCGACGGTCACCGATAGCGTCGCCTCGTCGCCCTCGCGGTCCAGGCGCACGGTGCCGACCGGCTCGCTCTGGCGCTCGACCACCAGCAGCGTCCGATCCGGGTCGGCGAGCACGCGCGCCAGCCACGCCGCGTGCTCGGCGGGCGCGACCTCGTGCGTGGTGTGCGACACCGCCCGCACGGCCGCGTCGTTGCGCCAGGCCAGCAGCAGCTGGGCGTCGGCCGCTCGGGCCGGGCGGTAGCGCTGGACCGCTGGTGCCGGCGCGCCGTGCGCGTAGGCCAGAAGCGCGTCGCGCACCCGGGCCGCCCCGTAGCCGTCGACGAGCGCCGGGCCCGCGTCGTGCGCCGGTGCGTCCCGTGCGGCGGCCACGGCGGCGGTGACCTGGGCCGCGTCGAGGGGCTGTTCCCCGTTGAGGACCGCGAAGAGGCCCGCCCCCGCGAAGGCGTCGCCGACGCGGCGCTGGTTGCCGGCGAGCACGACGAGCACCGCCGGGACCCCGGCGCAGGCTGCCTCGTAGGCCGTGACGCCCGCCCCGCACACGAGCAGGTCGCAGGCGGCGAGCTCGCCGGCCAGTCCGGTCAATGGTCCCGCGTGGCGCACGCGCGGATGGGGCTTGGGGGCCAGGGCGCCGGCCACGTCGACGCGCAAGTCGGTGGACTCGAGCAGCCCTTGCACGAGGGCTGGCAGCGCGTCGGCGCCCGCGCCCGATCCGCCGAGGGCCACCAGCGCCCGGCCGCTCGCGCGCTCGGGGCGGCGCGCCGCGGCGAAGCGCGGGTCGACGGGCGCGAACTGCGGGCCGCGCAATCCGTCGCCCGACGCGTCGAGGTGGTAGTCGAGCAGGCGCGCCGGCCCCAGGGCGTGCGGCGCCCGGGCGTCGCGCAGGGCGACGACCGGGCGCGTGGCGGCCGCGCGGGCCACCTCCCCGTCGTCGATGTCGTAGTGGTCGATCAGCGCGGCACCGGCCTCGCCGGGGAGGCCGGCGGGCGTCGCCGCGGCCGTGACGGTGCGCAGCCCGGCCTCCGTGAGCAGGGCCTCGGCCACGCCGCCGTAGCGGCCGACGAAGAGCGCGTCGTGCCCGGCGCGCCGCAGCGCGAGGGCGATCGGCAGGCAGCGCCCGACGTGCCCGGCGCCGACGCGCTCGTCCCCGTCGCAGCGCAGGGCGACCGTCAGGCGCCGGTCCATCTCAGGGCCCGAGCAGCTTGCGCTTCACCGGCCGCGTGAGCGGCTGCGCCACCTTGAGGATGCGCTGGACGCCGCGCTTGCGCCGCGCTGCCAGCACGTGGCGGACGCCGGGCAGGCGCTTGATGCGCTCCATCTGGCGGATCATGTGATTGAGGTCGGCCTTCAGCTCGCGCTGCTCGGCGATGCCGGCGCGCACGTCGGCCATCAGGCGGGCGAGAGCCGGCTGCGCGGCTGGGACAGGGGCGCGGCGAATGCTGTGCAGGGCGCCGGCCATGAACTGGCCGGACTGCGTCCAGGTCGGCCACGTGCGAGCGGTCTCCAGGGCGCCGAGGCGCAGGCGGTGCAGCAGGACGCGGTCGCGCGCGAGCAGGTCGAGCTGGCGCGCCGTCCCACTCGGGTCGTCCCAGTCGCACAGCAGCGCGTTGACGCCGTGCTGCACGTACTCCTCGTGACCCGTGACCTCCGTCGTCACGCACGTCGCGCCCATGTGGAAGGCCTCGAGCGGAGGGCCGTACATGCCCTCGACCCGCGAGAGCTTGACCACCACGTCGGTCTCGGCGTAGAGCGCCGCGAGGTCGCGCTGGGGGATGGGGCCGACGACCCGGTCGGCGCCGTCGGCCACGAGATGACCCCGGTCGGGCGAGACGACCGTCAGGTGATGGGGCTCGCCCATCTGCCCGACGGCCGCCACCGCCTCGTTGACGCCCTTGAACCAGACGCTGGCATAGCCCTCGACGAGGATGCGCAGCGGGCCGCTCTCGCGCGGCTCGATGCGCGCGGGCGAGCGGAACACGTCCTTGTCGATGCCGTTGCGCACGAGCAGACACGGCGCGTCGGGGCGCAGGTCGGCGAGCGTCTCGGCGATCCACCGGGCCTCGGTGATGAACGAGACCGGCAGGTCGAGGACGAGGCGCGCGCCGAGGCGCTCGACCTCGCCCTGTCGGTAGAAGCGGTCCTCGAGGCTCTGCACGAACGACGCGTGGCGGTCGGCCTGCAGCTCGAAGAGCGTGAAGGCCGTTTCCCACCACGTCGAGACCGCGACGTCGTAGTGCTCGCCGCGCGCCTCGTCGAGCGAGATGACCGGCAGCCCCTGCAGCGGCTCGTGGCGCCAGTGCGGATCCTCTTGCTCGCGGGCGAGGACCAGCGTGACGTCGAAGCCGTGATGGTCGTGCAGCTGGCGGGCATGGGCGACGACGACCCCGACACCGCCGCTCAGCTGCAGGTCATTGACGAGGAAGGCGACCTTCACTCTGGGCTCTCGACCGCCTGCCCGTCGATGGGCGCGGCGATGACGAGCTGGGCATCGCTCTCCGCGACGCGCGCTCGGAGGACCTCGAGCTCCGCGGTCAGCGCGCGCCGGCGGGCGAGCTCGGCGCTGAGGTTCGCGGGATCGACGGCGGCGTCGGGGCGCAGCCGCGGGGCGTTGGCACCGAAGGCGAGCACGAAGTTCACCGGTGCGGCCGGGCGCCCGTCGACCTCCAGCTGCGCGGTCAGCGAGGCCTCCTCGCCCTCGGGCACGAGCACGGCGCCCCGCAGGGGCAGCTGGTGCCAGAGAACGTGGTCGGCCGGCAGCAGCCCGCGCAGCTCGCTGATCGCCCCCTCGCCCCAGACGCTCGCCCGCTCGGCCTCGCCGGCGACGGCATGGTTGGGCACCACGAGCAGGACGGTGGCCTCGCGCTCGGCCGCCAGCGCGACCAGGGCCTCGACGATGGAGACGAACTCGGCCAGGCGCTCGAGCACGCCGGCGCAGAGCACGGTGGCGCCGGGGGAGACACGATCGCGGAGGGCGGCCACGAGGGCCGCGGGAGCCGGTGCGTCGGCGGTCAGCGCGGACACGTCGACGACCTCGCCCGCGCCCGCCACCGCCGCGGCGACGCGCGCAAGCTGCGCACGCTCGAGCGCCGCAGACGGGATGGCCGTGTCCTCGCGAGTCGGCATCGGGCCAGATGGTAGCCCCGTGCGGGGCGCCACCGAGGGGCGCTCTAAGGTGTCGCGCCATGGCCCCGCGGCTGGGCGCGCGCAGCGCGTCGCGCGACAACGTCTTCGACGTGCTCCGACTCGCGGCCGCGTTCGCGGTCCTCTTTTCACATTGCTATCCGCTGACCGGGCGCGACGAGCCGGTGCTGGGCCTCACCGGCGAGACGCTGGGCGACATCGGCGTCTCGGTCTTCTTCGCCATCAGCGGTTTCCTGGTCACGCGCAGCTGGATGCTCGACTCGCGCCCCCGGGCCTTCGCCGCCAAGCGTGCGCTGCGCCTGCTCCCGGCGCTCATCGTGTGCGTGTGGCTGCTCGCCCTCGTCCTCGGCCCGCTGACCACCACCCTCCCGCTGTCGGACTACCTGACCACCCCGCAGACCTGGATCTATCCGCTGCGCTCGAGCGTGCTGATCACGATCGCGGGCCACCTGCCGGGCGTCTTTCACTCGAACCCTCTGCCGGACGCCGTCGACGGCTCGCTGTGGACTCTGCCGGTGGAGGCCGCCGCCTACGTGATGGTCGCCGTCCTGGGCGCTCTGGCGCTGCTGCGCCGCCCCGAGGCGCTCGTGGCCCTCTTCGTCTTGGCCGTGCTGGCCATCTCGCCACCGATCGACCTGCCCTCGCACCTGCCCGGCGGGGCCCAGGACACGGCGGCCGGCGGCAACCTCGGCATCGTCCTGCACGTGATCGCCGTCTTCCTGGCCGGGGCGGCCCTCTACGCGGCGCGCGATCGCATCGTCCTGTCATGGTGGGTGGCGGCGGCGCTGGGCGCCGTCTGGGTGGCGACCTGGGGCACCGCCTGGGTGACGGTCGCGGCGTCGCTGTTCGTTCCGTACGCGGTGCTCGTCCTTGCCTACCGGCTGCCCAACGCGCTCAACGCGCTCGTGGCGCCCGGCGATGTCTCCTACGGCGTCTACGTCTACGCCTTCCCCGTCCAGCAGACCGTCGTGCTCGCCTGGGCGGGGGCCACGGCGCTGGGCATGCTCGTCCTCTCCGCGCCCATCACCTATCTGCTGGGTCTGGCCTCCTGGCGGGTGATCGAGTCGCGAGCACTGGCGCTCAAGCGGCGTGTCGCCCGGCCCGCCCGCGAGCCGCGCGTGCCGTCGGTCGCGTAGGGCGCCGGGCTACCCTTGCCCGTCTCGATGCACGGCGTGACCCTCGACCGACCCCTGCGGCTGGCCTTCGTCGGCCAGTCGACGTTCTTCGAGGCCTGCGTCCTCGCGCCCGGGGTCGATCCGGGCCTGGACCCCCGCTTCCATGAGTTCCGCCAAGGCGGCGCCGCCGACGGGCTGATGCCCGGCCTGCGCGCCTTCGACCCCGACGTGGTCATCGTGTTCCGCCCCGAGATCATCCCCGCCGGAGCCTTCGAAGGGCTGCGCGCCGCGACCCTCGGCTTCCTCACCGAGCCGCTGCCGCGGACGGGCAGCGCCGGGGGCGTGAGCCACGAGGACCTCGAGCGGCGGCTGTGGGCGCTCGGTCACGTGGACGCCGGGAACTTCGATCGCATCGTCGCCTTCGACCCGCTCATCGGGGAGACCGCCGAGCGCGTCCTGCCGGTGTGGCGCTCGCTGCCCATCCCCGTGGCCGATCGCTACTACCGGCCCGTCAGGGAGCCCGACCCCGCCTCGCCGCCGCTCTTCGTCGGGCGCTCGACCACCCACCGCGAGAACCTGCTGACGCCCTCCAAGCACAACTACGACGTCCTGCACCTGGCCTTCGGCGTCGACGCGGCCCGCCTGGAGCGTCTCATGGACGAGCACTGGGTGGCCATCAACCTCCACAACGAGCCCTACCCCAGCTTCGAGAACCGCGTCTGCCTGCATCTCGCCGCCGGACACCTCGTCCTCAGCGAGGCGCTCAGCCCGACCCACGGCCTGGAGCCCGACATCGACTTCCTGGAGTTCCACGGCCCGCAGCACCTCGAGCGTCTGCTCGGCACGCTGCGCCGCGACGCGACGGTCTGGCAGTCGGTGCGCGTGCGCGGTCGCCGCAAGGCCGAGCAGTTCCGTGCGTCGCGCGTCTACCCGCGACTCATCGCCGACCTGCTCGCCGACCTGCGGGCCTTCGGCTCGTCGCGGCGCTGACTATGCCATGCGCTGCAGGAACCCGCGCGGGTGGCAGGAGACGCCGTAGAGCTCGAGGTCGCGGCGCGCCTCGAAGTCGTGGCCGGGGCCGCTTGCGAGCCAGTCGTCGAGCGCCGGCAGCACGCCGCGCGGCCAGTCCTCGCTGATCCGCAGCGCTTCGACGTCCACGCAGCCGTCCTCGACGACCATGAACCCGCCGACCGGCACGAGGGCAGCGAACGCGTCGAGGGCGGCGCGCGTGGTCGCGTAGACGTGGGCTGAGTCCTCGATGACGAAGCGGCGCTCGCGCCCCGCCACGCGTTCGCGGACGGTGGCGGCCGTGTCGGGCGAGAGGACGTCGCCCTCCACGAGCACGATCTGCTCCTCGTAGCGCGGGTCCGCCGCGCGCAGGCCGGCGCGCGCGGCGCTCTGGTCCACGTCGACCGAGACCACGAGCGGCTCGCGCTCGATGCGCCCGTAGGCCTGCAGCGTCCGCAGACGATCCCGGAACCACAGCGCGCTGGCCCCGAACTGGGTACCGATCTCGATCACTGTGTCGGGCGCCTGGAGCCACAGCAGGTGCTCGTAGACGCGCAGGTCCTCGGGGAACTTCGAGAGCTTCAGGCCGGCGTAGCTGTCGGACAGGTGCTGCGTGACCCGCGCACGCCAGTAGTCGAGCAGCGGCCCCGTCGTCAGGTCGGCCGACACGGACGGCGGCAGCCCCTCGTCCACGCTCAGAGCTCCTCGGCCACGCGCGGGGCGGCGCGCGAGAAGACCAGGTAGCCGCAGAGGCAGAAGACGATGGTGACCGCCAGGGGCAGGGCGATCCAGGCGACGCCGCCCATGGACGCGCCGAGGCTCGGGTGCGACGAGTCCACGAAGGCGTACCGGGCCTGCTGGAGCATGG
>CAVWSH010000011.1:0-135718 GCA_963757775.1 Paraconexibacteraceae bacterium
AACCCCCGACCCCATCATTACGAGTGATGTGCTCTACCAGCTGAGCTACGTCGGCGAGGTGGGGGATGGTAGCGACCGGTCCAGTGCCTACGCTGGTGCGCGTGGATGCGCATCTCAAGCTCCTGGCTGAGGTGTCGCTGGCCGTCGAGCGGGCGGAGGCGGCGGCCGGCGAGGGTGGGTTCACGGGCGCGCGCGAGGCGCTCGACGAGGCCGAGGCGGGGCTGCAGGTCCTGCGCGAGCGCTGGCCCGAGATGGACTCGGCGCAGCGCGCGCTGGTGGGCCGTGCCGGCGCGCCGGTCAAGCAGCGCCTGGACGCCGTGGCGCGGCGGCTGCCGCGACCGAGCGCCCTGAGCCAGGCCGCGCCCGAGCACGATCCCGAGGAGGAGCAGGACCCCGCGGCGGCGTAGAGTCTCGCGGTATCCGCGCCGCCCTCCTGACCGCCGTCTCGCTGCTCGCCGCGACGTGGCTCGCAGCGCCGGCCCGGGCCGACGTCCTCGTCGAGCGGCCCGCATCGGCGCTGCGTTGTGGGCAGAGCATCCGCACGGGGGTCTGGTACCGCGACTTCCCGACCACGGGGCACCGGCAGGCGACGATCGAGATCCTGTCCGCACGTGGGATCGTGCTTGCGCGCCGGCGGGTGACGGCCACGACTCACTGGCGCCGCTGGCACTACGCGCCGCGCTGCGGGCGCCACTACCGGGTGCGCTACACGACCTTCGCGGGGGTCAGCAGGTTCCGCGTCTGGGTCCGCCGGTCCTGACCTTCGGGCGGGCCGTAAACGCAATTGGCGCGTACGGCGCGCGCGGCCCAGACGAAAGTCCAGTGCCGGGGCTGGCGCTTGCCCGCGGCCGGAGTACGGTGCGCGCTGACAGCCGTAGGGGGGATGCTTTGCATAGCTTTGCCATCGGTCGCCATAAGTGTCCGGCGTTTCTCGTCTCGTTGGCGGCTGCGCTGTTGCTGTGGCCCACACTCGCCCTCGGCGCGGACGCGCCGCCGGTGTTCACCTCTCCGCCCGCCGTGCAGGGCGACGCCGTCGTCGGCGCGACGCTGACCGGGGTCGCGACGTGGACCGGCGACCCGGCCCCGACGGTGAAGTACCAGTGGCGACGCTGCCCGGCGACCGGCGGCTCGTGCGACCAGATCGACAAGGCCACCGCGGCGACGTACGTCGTGACCAGCGCCGATCTCGGCTTCAGGCTCGGCGTGCGGATCACGCTGAAGAACAGGGTCGACTCGATCAACCTGCAGTCGGTGACCACCGCCATCGTGGTGGCCGCCACGACCCCCGGCCCGACGCCGACGCCCCCTCCGACCCCCGCGCCCTCGCCGACCCCGAAGCCCGACCCGACGCCTGGCCCGGCGCCGGCGTCGACGCCGGCGTCGGCGACGAGCTTCGCCGAGCCGGTGGCGCCGATCGTCGACGTCAGGGCCCGCGCCACGCTGCTGCGACCGTTCCCGATCGTGCGCATCCGCGGCTACTTCAGGCGCGGTGGCGTGCGCGTCACCCTGCTGTCGGTCAAGGCGCCGCGCTCCGCGCACGTCGCGGCGCGCTGCGTCGGCTCCGGCTGCCCCGTGCGCTCGATCCGGGTGGCCAGCGCCCCCGCGCGGCTGCGGGCCTTCGAGCGCTTCCTGCCCGCCGGCACGGTCCTGCAGGTCCGCGTCACGAGCGCCGGGCACATCGGCAAGTACGCGAGCTTCGTCATCCGCGCGCACGCGGCTCCGCGGCGCCACGACCTCTGCCTGATGCCCGGGAAGACCAAGCCGGCGGCGTGCCCGACGCGATGACCGCTGCGCCGCCCATCCGGTCGCTGGTGTGGTCAATCCTGGGCGCCGTGGTCGCCCTCTGGCTGGCCTACGCCATCGTCGCCGGGACCAAGCACGCCACCGCGGCCCCGCAGCCGGTGTCTCACGCGCGCCCCGCGGCCCAGGCGACGCCCACGGGGCTCTCGCTGACCGCCGCGCCCACCCTGCGCGTGCGCTCGTCGCTGTTCGCGCCCGGCGCCGTGGCCCCGGTGGTCCGGCATACGACGCGACACCGGGTCCGCGTGAAGACGGCTGTGGCTGTCCGCGCGCCTCAGACCACCGTCACCCCGGCGCCGGGGCCGACGCCCGCGCCGGTCGCCCCCGTGCAGTCGACCCCGACCCCGACCCCGACCCCGACGCCGACGCCGCGACCGGTGGCCAAGCCCAGGCCGCAGACGACGCTGAAGCCCCAGCCCAAGCCGTCCTCGGGGGGCAGCTTCGACGAGTCCTCGCCCAGCGGCTTCGATCAGTCCGGATGAACGCCTTGGGCCACGTCACCGGGACGGCGCGACGCCGTCACCCCGCCTCACTCGTGCTCGTCGGCCTGCCGCTGGCGGCCGCCCTGCTCGGTGCGATCCTGGCCCTCGCCTTCGGCAAGCCCGCCGCGAAGAAGCCCCACGCGGCGGCTCCGTCGGCCGCCTCGACCGGCCCCGTGGTCTCGTCCGGCGCCCTGCGCGTCACGCTCCCCGAGGGCTGGACGCCGACGCGCACCGGCCCGAAGATCCCCGGTTTCGCCGGCGCGCACGCGACGTTCGCGCGCAGCTACGACTCCGACGTGGCCATCGCGCTGCTGCCGGCGCGCAGCCCGTCGCTGCTGCCGCCCGCGCTCGACGTGGCGACGAACCCGGCCGCGGCGCGGCCGCGCGTCCAGCGGTCGGGGGCGGTGAGCGCCTACGACTACGTGCGGCCCGGGAAGGATCGCCGCGTGCTCGACATCGTCGTCGTGCCGACCACCCTCGGCGTGGCGACGATCGCCTGCTCGAGCGCGGTCGTCGCCCCCGACGAGTGCGCCCAGGCGCTGCACGGCCTGCGCCTGACGGGCGGCTCCTTCCTGCCGTTGAGCACGGACTCCGCCTTCCTGGCCGGCCTCCCCGACGCGGTGAAGACGCTCGGAGCGCAGCGCCTGCGCCTGCGCACGCGCCTGACCCGGGCGGCCATCGTCGCCGGCGCGGCGCGGACCGCGTACCGGCTCGCCGGCACCTACGGGACGGCCGACCGCGCCCTGCGGCCCCTCGCCGCGCCGCACAGCGAGGCGCGCTCGACGGTCATCCTGCTGCGCCGCCTGCGCTCGCGCTACTTCAGCCTCGCCGCCGCCATCCGCGCCCGTGACCGCGGCGCCTTCAAGGCGGTCGCGCGCTCCATCGACACCAACGAGCACCGGCTCGCCGCGCGCATCGAGGCCTGGCAGCGAGCGCTCGTGCGCTAGCCGACCGTCGGCACCGGCGCGGGCCCGCTCGCCTGCCGGGAGCGCTGGGTGCGCGCCAGCACCAGCGCCGGGACCATCGCGACGGCGGTGAAGGCCATCGCCCACCAGTACGTGTGCCCGAAGCCGCCGGCCACGGCGCCGGGGCCGCTGCCGGCATGGGCAAGCTGGTGCTGGAGGACGACGGCCAGCACCGCGGTGCCCAGCGAGCCGCCCACGCGCTGGACGACGTTGAGCATCGGCGTCGCGCGCGGCACCTGCCAGCGCTCGAGCGTCGAGTAGGCCGCGGCCATCGCCGGCATCATCGTGAAGCCCAGGCCGATCCCCCGCACGAAGAGCGAGGCCTCGAGCAGCCAGTAGGGCGTGTCGGGGCGGACCTGCGTGAAGGCGACGGTGCCGAGCATGAGCGCCAGCAGCCCGGCGATGACGACCGGCCCGCCGCCGACGTTGTCGGTCAGGCGCCCGGCGCGGTTCATGCCCAGCGCCGCCCCGAGGCCCTGGGGCACCATGAGCAGACCGGCATCGAGTGGCGAGAGGCCCCGACCGATCTGGAAGTAGAGCGGCAGGAGCAGCAGCGAGCCGAAGAGCGCGGCGCCGACGAGGAAGACGGTGGCCCCGGCCGCGGCGAAGCCGCGCTCCTCGAACAGCCGCACGTCGACGATGGGCGCCGGCGTCCGCCACGCGCGCAGCGCGAAGGCGGCGACGAGCGCCGCGCCGGCCAGGACGGGCAGCAGCCGCGTGATGCTCAGCGAGCCGTGCGTCGAGACCTCGCTGAGGCCGAAGACGACCAGCGCGACGCCGGGGGAGAGCAGCAGCAGGCCGCGCCAGTCCAGCCGCTCGGGCCCTCCGGCCTGGCGTCCTTCGGCGCGCGCCGAGGGCAGCAGCCGCGCCGCGAGCACGAGGCCCACGAGGCCGATCGGCAGGTTGACGAAGAAGATCCAGCGCCAGGACAGGTGCGTGACGAGCACCCCGCCGAGGACCGGTCCGAGGACGGGACCGAGCAGCATCGGCACGCCGACCACGCTCATCACCCGCCCGATGCGCTTCGGCCCGGCCGCCTGGGCCAGGGTGATCATCCCGACCGGCATGATCATCCCGCCCGCGAGCCCCTGCAGGACACGGAAGGCGATGAGCGACTCGGCGCTCCAGGCGAAGCCGCACAGGGCGCTCGTGGCCACGAAGGCCGCGACCATGGTCATCCACACCCGGCGCGGGCCGAAGCGCTCGGCGGCCCACCCGGTCAGCGGGATCACGCTGGCCAGCGCGAGCAGGTAGCCGCTGGCCACCCACTGGATGGTGGACAGCGGGGCGTGCAGGTCCTCCGACAGCGACTCGAGCGCGACGTTGACGATCGAGGTGTCGATGATCGACATGATCGCCCCGATGACGACGACGATCGCCACTCGGACGATCTCGGGGCTCAGACGGTCCTCCGCGGCGCTCACGCCGCCTCGGTCGCCTCTGCCACCCGCGCCCGCGCCCGCACGGCCGCGCGCGACGGGATGGCAAAGCACACGAGCAGGGCGACGAGCGAGCCCAGCGCGCTCATGGTGAAGGCGCCCGTGAAGCCCGACTCCGCCGGGTAGCGCGCCCCCGCAGCGAGTGACCCGCTCACGATCGCGGCCGCCACCTGGGCGCCGACCGCGCCGCCGATGGTGCGCATGATCGCGTTGATGGCGGTGGCCACGCCGGTCACGTCAGGTGGTACGGCCTCGACGACGAGGTTGGCCATGGCCGCCAGCGCCATCCCGACGCCGAGCCCGAGGAGCACGCTCGCGAGGTAGATGTCGATCCGGGCGTCGTGGAAGGCCGCAAGCCAGGCGTAGCTCAGCCCGGAGGACAGCGCCCCGACCGCCAGCGGCACGCGCGACCCGTAGCGCGCACCCAGGCGCCCGGCGAACGGCCCGGCGAACAGCATCAGCAGGGCCGACGGAAGCAGGAAGAGCCCCGACTCGGTGACCGTGGCCCCGAAGCCGTACCCGGCCGAGGACGGGGTCTGCACGAACTGGGGGATCAGCACGAAGGAGCCGAACATCGCGAAGCCGATGGCGAAGCCCGCGACGTTCGTCGTCCACACCGGGCGCTGGCGCATCAGCGCGAGGTTCACGAGCGGGTCGTCGACGTGCAGCTCCCAGCGCGCCCATACCACGGCGAGGACCGCCGTCGCGGCGAAGAGGCCGAGGACGCGCCCCGACGTCCAGCCCCACGTGTTGCCCTCGCTGATCGGCAGCAGCAGAGCGATGAGCATGAGCGACAGCAGCACGCCGCCGACCCAGTCGATGCGGGCGCGCACGCGCACGGGCGACTCGGGCACCCAGAGCCACGTCGCGAGCGCGGCCAGCGCCGTGGTCGCGACCGACAGCCAGAAGATCCACGAGATCGAGCCGTGGTCGACGAACAGGCCGGCGAGCACGAGCCCGGTGCCGCCGCCGATCCCGAACATGGCCGACACCGTCCCGATGGCGGGCGCCACGCGCTCGCGCGGGAACTCGTCGCGGATGATGCCGATGGCCAGCGGGAAGATCGCGCCGCCCGCGCCCTGCACGGCCCGGCCGGTGACGACGACGGCCAGCGAGCCGCCGAGGGCGGCGATGAGCGATCCGACGCCGAAGATGGCCAGCGAGATCAGCAGCCAGCGCTCCTTGCCGTGCATGTCGCCCAGGCGCCCGAGCAGCGGGGTCGCCACCGACGAGGTGAGCAGGAAGGCCGTCAGCAGCCACGTCGCGTCCGCCGGGTTGGCGTGGAACTCCGCCTGCAGCTCGGGCAGCACCGGGATGACCATGGTCTGCGCCAGCGAATAGGCCAGCGCGGCGCCCGCGAGGGGCAGCAGGGTGCGCGTGGTCGGCTTCATCGCAGGCCCTCGACCGCCTCGGCCAGCCGCCCGAGCAGGCGCGCCGCCTCGCGGCGCTCGCCCGCGCTGAGCGAGGCGAAGATCTCGGCCCGGCGGGTCTCGCCGCGGGCGCGCGCCGCGAGGACGCGGTCGCGCCCCTCGTCGGTGAGGACGACGTGGACCACGCGCCGGTCGATGTCGCACGGCGTGCGCTCGACGAGACCGGCGCGCTCGAGGCCGCTGAGCATCCGCGTCGCGGTGGGCGCGCTGACCCCGGCCGCCAGCGCGAGCTCGCACGTCGCCAGGCGCTCGCCGCCGATCAGCGGCTCGAGCAGGTGGTACTGCGAGAGGCTGAGCTCGTCGCCCTCGCCCAGGCGCCCGCGCAGGCGGCGCGTGGCGCGCAGGAAGTCCAGCAGTGCGGTCGAGAAGGCGTCCTGCTCGGCGGTCGGCACCCGAGGATCCTTAGCACCCTAAGCAACACGCCGCAGCTAGGGTCGACGGGGTGGGCGCGCCGACGTTCGACCTGCAGTCGCATTCGACCTGCTCGGACGGCGCCCTAGCTCCGGCGGACGTGGTGGCGGCGGCGGCCGAGGCTGGAGTGCAGCTGCTGGCGCTGACCGACCATGACACCGTGGACGGCGTCGACGAGGCGCTCGAGGCGGGCGCGGCTCACGGCCTCCGCGTGGTTTGCGCCATCGAGCTCTCCGCGCTCGACGACGACCGGGAGGACCTCCACCTTCTCGGCTATCGGCTCGATCACCGCTCCCCGCGCCTGCTCGAGGCGCTGGCCGAGTTCCGTGCCGATCGGGCCGCTCGCGGGCGGCGGATGGCGGACGCCCTGCGCGCCTGCGGCCTCGAGCTCGAGGTCCCCGAGCGGGCCTCGCTCGGGCGCCCGCATCTGGCTCACGCCGCGTTCGATCATCCCTCCAACAGGATGCGCCTCGAGCGCGAGGAGATCGTGAACGCCTCGCAACTGCTCGAGGCCTATCTCATCCCCGGCGCCCCGGCCTACCGGCGGCGGACCAAGCCGACCGTGGCCGAGGCGATCGCGGTCGTCCACGAGGCCGGCGGCGTGGCCGTCTGGGCGCATCCCTTCTGGGACGTCGAGGCGAGCGCGGCCGTGCTGCAGGCCATCGACCGCTTCGCGGCGCTGGGGCTCGACGGGGTCGAGGCCTTCTACCCCACGCACGACGCCGCGCAGGCCCGGCTCATCGCCGCTCACTGCGCCGAGCGCGGCCTCCTGACCACCGGCTCGGCCGACTTCCACGGCCCGGACCACCCGATCTTCAACCGCTTCCGGGCCTTCGAGCTGCACGGGCTCGAGCCGCGGCTGGGGCCGATCGCCGCGTGACCGGCGTGGCAATCCTGTGATCACGCGTGGCGCGGTCGCGACCGACGCGCTACAAAGCGCCGCGATGTCCTTCCTGAGGCGCCACAATCGCGCGCTGCTGTGCATCGCCGCAGGCCTCCTGCTCAGCGCGCTGACCTACCAGCCGCCGGTCTGAGTAGCCTCCGGCGTCGCCGTGGACGCCCTTCAGGCCATCGTCCTTGGGATCGTGCAGGGGCTGACCGAGTTCCTGCCCGTCTCG
This sequence comes from Paraconexibacteraceae bacterium, assembly GCA_963757775.1. Taxonomy (GTDB): domain Bacteria; phylum Actinomycetota; class Thermoleophilia; order Solirubrobacterales; family Solirubrobacteraceae; genus JAOPZW01. The sequence continues at coordinate 7,646 of CAVWSH010000011.1, forward strand.
AGCACCGCGCACCTGCGGATCGTGCCGGCCTTCTTCGGCTGGGACGACCCGGGCGCGGCCTTCACCGCCGTGGTGCAGCTCGGGACCATGGCGGCGGTGCTCGTCTACTTCCGTCGCGACCTGTGGACGATCGCCTCGGCGTGGGTGCGCTCCGTCCTCGCGCGCGAGCGCGCGCCACAGGACCCCGATGCGCGCATCGGCTGGTACATCATCCTCGGCACGATCCCCATCGCCGTCCTCGGCCTGGCGTTCAAGAACCCGATCGAGGACCAGTTCCGCACGCTCGAGCTCGTCGGCTCGGCCCTGGTCATCTTCTCCTTCGTGATGCTGCGCGCCGAAGCCGTCTCGCGGCGCGACCGCGAGCTGTCGGACATCACGCGCCGCGACGGGTGGATCATCGGCGGCTTCCAGGCCCTGGCGCTCGTGCCGGGCGTGTCGCGTTCGGGAGCGACGATCTCGGCCGGCCTGTTCCTGAACTTCGATCGCACCGCGGCGGCCCGCTACTCGTTCCTGCTCTCCGTGCCGGCGGTCGTGCTTTCGGGCCTCTTCGAGCTGCGCCACGTGGGCGAGAGCGGTGGCGCACCGGCGGGCGCGACGGCGATCGCCACGCTGCTGGCCTTCGTGGTCGGCTACGCGTCGATCGCCTTCCTGCTGCGCTACCTCGTGCACCACTCGATCGGGGTCTTCGCCGGCTACCGGATCGTCCTCGGGCTGATCGTCATCGTGCTGGCCGCCACGAACGTCATCAACTAGCCACTCGCCGGTTCGTCCAGACCGCTCAAGGCTTCGGCGCAACCGCCCGATGCCATGATCGTGCGGAGGCTTCACCGATCGATCTTTCTCCTGCCCGCGGCGCTGGTCGCGTGCGTGCTGGCAGGCACGACGGCCCAGGCCAGCGACCAGGCCGCGCCGGTGGCCCAGACGCTTGCGCCGACCTGGTTCGCGGGTGTCGTCGTGGTGCTCCACGGCACCGTCGACCCCGGACATCAGCGGACCACCTACTGGTTCGAGATCGGGCCCACGACCGCGTACGGCGCGACCACCCAGCCGGTCACCATCGACAACGACCACCCGGCGAGCGCGACGAGCGTCGTGGCCGGGCTGCTCACGGGACGGACCTACCACGCGCGCCTCGTCGCGCGCAGCAGCGCCGGGCTGTCGCTCGGCGCCGACGTGAGCTTCACCGTCGGCGCGCCGGGCCCGCCCGCCAGCCCGCCGCCGCCGCCCGCAATGGGGCCCGCCGCGGGCCCCGGACCCGGCGGACCGGCCCCCGGCGCTGCCCCGGGCCCCGGCCCGGGGCACGACCCCGCCTCCGGCAAGGGCAAGCCGTCGGCTCCGGTCCTCGCTCCGCCCGCCCCGCCCGCGCTCGGCGACACCCTCGGCGCCACCCCGCAGGCCGGCGACGTGCTCGTCCGCCTGCCCGGCTCGTCACGCGCTGTGGCGCTGGACGACGCGGCCTCGATCCCCGTCGGCTCGATCGTGGACGCGCGCAGGGGCACGGTTGCGCTGCGCCTGGCGCTGCCCGGCGATCACACCCAGACCGGCACCTTCCACGGCGGCCTCTTCGAGGTCCGCCAGCCCGACGGCGCCCGCGGCATGACCGAGCTGGTCCTGCGCGGCCCCCGCCCGGACTGCGCCGCCGGGGGCACCGCACGCGCCGCGGGCGCTTCGGCCCGGCGACCGCCGCGCGGGCTGTGGGGGCGCGACGACCACGGGCGCTTCCGCACCCGGGGCAGCAACAGCGTCGCGACCGTCCGCGGCACGGCGTGGTACGTGGAGGACCGCTGCGACGGCACGCTCACGCGGGTGAGCAAGGGCAGCGTCTCGGTCCGCGACCTGCATCGCCGGCGCACGGTCATGGTCAACGCGGGCCAGAGCTACCTGGCGCGCAGCGGGCGCTGATGACCGCCCGCGCCCGCCGTTGCCTCTTCGCCGCCCTCCTCGCGCTCAGCGCGATGGCGGTCGCCACCGCGCCCGCCATCGCCGGCCCGGGCTCGCCCGATGCCCAGACGCAGGCCGCCACCTCCGTGACCAGCGAGGCGGCCTCCCTGCATGGACTCGTCAATCCACGCACCAGGATGACCAGCTACTGGTTCGAGGTCGGCACGACGCTCGCCTACGGCATCACCACCACTCCGGCCAGCGCGGGCAAGGGCGACAAGCCCGTCCCCGTCACCACCGGCATCGGGGATCTGCAGCCGGCGACGGCATACCACGCGCGCCTCGTGGCCTCCAGCGACCGTGGCCTCACCGATGGCAACGACGTGACCTTCACCACGTCCGCGGCCTCCCCGGGCGCCCCGGCGCCGCTGCCTGCTCCCGCCGCGCCTTCGCCGCTGCCCGGGACGGCGCCCGCTCCCGCGGCGATCGCCGCGCCGGTGCTCGGGCACACCGTGACCCTCGCGCCCGCCGCCGGCACGGTCCTCGTCCGCGTGCCGGGGGCGACCACCCCGGCGGCGCTCGGCGACGGTGCCTCGGTGCCCGTCGGCTCGATCGTCGACACGCGCGCCGGGACCGTGAAGCTGCAGAGCGCCCTGCCCGCGGGCAGGACGCAGACCGGCACCTTCCATGGCGGCATCTTCCAGGTGCGCCAGGCCGCGGGCGCCCACGGGATGACCGACCTCGTGCTGCGCGGGGCGCCGCCCACGTGTCCGGCCCGCGGCGCCCGCGCGGCGGCCACCGCCCGCCGCCGGCCCCCGCGCTCGCTGTGGGGCCACGACAGCCACGGCCACTTCCGCACGCGGGCGAGCAACAGCGTCATCACCGTGCGCGGCACCACCTGGTTCGTCTCGGATCGCTGCGACGGGACGCTCACGCGCGTGACCGCCGGCAGCGTGGCCGTTCGCGACCTGCACACCGGCCGCACGGTCGTGCTGCACGCCGGCCAGCAGCACCTCGCGCGCCGGGTGGGCTGAGCGGTGGCCACGCGCGAGCGCAAGCCCGTCTCCGGGCGCACCGTCATCGCGATCGTCGCCGCGCTGGTCGCCATCGGCGCCGGCGGCGCGGTCGAGTTCGCGCGCCTGCTGCCCGGCCTGGAACAGGACTCGATCAACCAGCGCTTCGAGCGCCGCGGCGCGGTGTCGGCGCCGGGGCTCCTGATCGTGGCCATCGACGACAAGACCTTCGACGACCTCGGCGAGTCCTGGCCGTTCCCGCGCTCGCGCCACGCGCAGGCCATCGACCGCCTGCGCCGCGACGGCGCCAACGCCATCGTCTACGACGTCCAGTTCACCGAGCAGACCACGCCGCGCGAGGACAACGCGCTGATCGACGCCGTGGGCCGCGCGCGCAACGTCGTGCTGGCCACGGCCGAGACCGACGAGCACGGCAACACCAACGTGCTCGGCGGCGACGAGCAGCTCGCCCGCCTCGGCGCCCGGGCGGGCGCCAGCAACCTGCCCTCCGGGCCGGGCGGCGTGCTGCAGCGCTTCGACGCCTCCGCCGGCGGCCTGGAGACCCTCGCGGTGGCCACCGCGCGCCGCGTCGGCCGCGCTCCGGCGCCGAGCGCCTTCGACCACGGGGGCGCGTGGATCGACTTCCGCGGCCCGCCGGGGACGATCGACACGGTCTCGTTCTCGGACCTCCTGAAGGGGCGCGTCGATCCGGCCCTCGTGCGCGGCCGCATCGTCGTGGTGGGCGCTTCGGCGGCGACGCTCCAGGACGTCCATCCGACCCCGACGGCCTCGGGCGAGCTGATGTCCGGCCCCGAGATCGAGGCCAACTCCATCTACACGGCCACCCACGGGCTGCCGCTGCGCGACGCGCCGCGGTGGATCGACCTGCTCGGCATCCTCGCCCTCGGCCTGCTGCCGGCGCTGGCCAGCCTGCGCCTGCGCGCCCTGCTGGCCGCGCTGCTGGCCCCCGGCGCCGCCGTCGGGTGGCTCGTCATCGCCCAGATGGCCTTCGACCACGGCCGCGTGCTCTCGGTCGCCGCGCCGCTGTTCGCCCTCGCTCTCGGCACGGTGGCCACCATCGCCGCCGGCTACCTGGCCGAGCGCAAGCGCCGCCACACCTTCGCCGCGCGCAACGAGGCCCTCGAGGAGGCCGTGCACGTGCGCACGTCCGAGCTGCGCGAGACCCAGCTGGAGATCATCCATCGGCTCGCCGCCGCGACCGAGTCGCGCGACGAGGAGACCGGTCTTCACCTCGAGCGCATCGGCCTGCTGTGCGAGCGCGTCGGGCTCGTCCTGGGGCTCAGCGCCGCCGAGGCCGAGACGCTGCGCCACGCCAGCCTGCTGCATGACGTGGGCAAGATCGCCGTCCCCGACGCCATCCTGACCAAGCCAGGCAAGCTCACCGACGAGGAGTGGGTCGTCATGCGCCGCCACGCCGAGGCGGGCGCGAACATCCTCGCGGGCTCGACGGCCCCGATCATGCGCATGGCCGAGGAGATCGCCCTGACCCATCACGAGCGCTGGGACGGCGCCGGGTACCCGCAGGGCCTGTCCGGCGAGCAGATCCCGCTCGTGGGGCGGATCTGCGCGGTGTGCGACGTCTTCGACGCCCTGCTCTCGCCGCGGCCCTACAAGGAGCCCTGGACCGTGGAGGATGCGCTCGAGGAGCTGCGCCGCGAGCGGGGCAAGCACTTCGACCCCGTGGTGGTCGACGCCTTCATGACCCTGGTCGACGACCTCGATCCGCTGCTGTTCGAGGGGCGCAACAGACAAGAAACCTTCGTCTAGCCGTTGGAGCTGGCATGCGCGCCCCCGTGCGGCCCGAGTACGCTCCCCGCATCGACCGATCTCGTCGTCAGCTCATCGGCCTGCTCACTGCCGCCCTCGCCTGCCTGGGGCTCGCGCTGGCGGCGCCATCCGCGATGGCCGACCAGGCGCCGACGGCCCAGACCGGCGCGGCGACGCCCTCGGGCCCGGCCTCGGCCACCCTGGCCGGCGTCGTCGATCCCAACGGCCCCGACACCTGGTACTTCTTCGTCTACGGCGTCGACCGTTACGACTCCCACACGCCGCTGGCACGCGCCGGGGGCGGCGGCGACCCGGTGGCGGTCAGCGCGGTGGTCGACGGGCTGACCGCGGGTGCGACGTACCACGTGCGCCTGATCGCCTTCAACCACCGTGGCTTCGGGCGCGGTGACGACGTCCCCTTCACGATGGCGGCGCCCGGGGTCCCGGTCGTGCCGACGGTCACTCCGCTGCCCGCGCCCTCCAGCGCGGCGTCGGGCGCCCCGGCGGCGCCGCCGGTGCTGGGCCAGACGGTCAACGCCGACGTGCGCAGCGGAGCGGTCACCGTCAAGGTCCCTGGCGCCCCGGGCTACGTGGCGCTCACCGACCTCACCTCCCTGCCGGTGGGCTCGATCCTCGACACGCGCGAGGGCGCCATCAACCTGAACACCGCTCTGCCCGGCGGCAAGACCCAGTCGGCCATCTTCCACGGCGGCCTGTTCGAGGTGCGCCAGCCCAAAGGCGCGGCCGGGTTGACCGAGGTCGTCCTGCGCGGCGCGCTCACCGGCTGCTCCAGCGGGGGGGCACGCGCCGCGGCGGTGAGCAGGAAGAAGAAGCGCAAGCCGCCGCGCCGCCTGTGGGGGAGCGACAGCAGGGGCAAGTTCCGCACCCGCGGCGGCAACAGCGTCGCCACCGTGCGCGGCACGGCGTGGTACGTGGAGGACCGCTGCGACGGCACGCTGACCCGCGTGAGCAAGGGCAGCGTGTCGGTCTACGACCGTGGCCGCCGTCGCACCGTCGTGGTGCACGCCGGCCACAGCTATCTGGCCCACTCCATACGCTGACGCCATGAGCGTCGCCGGCCGCAGGCGCACCCGGGCCGTGGCCGTCCTCGTGGCCGGTATCGTCGCCGCCGGGGTGGCCGGCGCCGCCGACCTCGGGCGCCTGCTTCCGGGCCTCGAGCAGGAGTCGATCGTGCAGCGCTACGAGCATCGCGACGCGCGACCGGCGCCCAACCTCCTCGTGGTGGCCGTCGACGACAAGACGTTCGCCGACAGCGGGCTGCATTGGCCCTTCCCGCGCCGCTACCACGCGCGGGCCGTCGACCGCCTGCGCCGCGACGGCGCGCGCGCGATCGTCTACGACGTCCAGTTCACCGAGCAGACCACGGCGCGCGACGACAACGCGCTCATCACGGCCGTCGACCGTGCACACGACGTCGTGCTGGCCACGGCCGAGACGAACGAGCACGGCGGCAGCAACGTGCTGGGGGGCGACAAGTTCCTGCACGAGATCGGCGCCGAGGCCGGCGCGAGCAACCTCCCCGAGGGCCGCGGCGGGGTGCTGCAGCGGGTGGAGTACGAGCACGGCGGTCTGCCCACACTGGCCACGGTCGTCGCCCGGCGCACCGGCCACCCGGTCAAGCCCTCGTCGTTCGAGAAGGACGGCGCGTGGATCGACTTCCACGGCCCGCCGGGGACGATCGACACCGTCTCGTTCTCCGACCTGCTCGCCGGCAAGGTCGCCCCTGCGCGCGTGCGCGGGCGCATCGTGGTCGTCGGGGCGGCGTCGCCCACGCTGCAGGACGTGCACCCGACGCCGACGAGCGACAAGCTCATGTCCGGCCCCGAGATCGAGGCCGACGCGATCGACACCGTCCTGCGCGGCATGCCGCTGCACGGGACTCCGCGCTGGGCCGGGCTGCTCGTCGTCCTCGCGCTGGGCTTCCTGCCGGCGCTGGTGAGCCTGAGCCTGCGCCCGCTGGTGGCCATCGCGGTGGTGCCCGCCATCGCCTTCGTCTTCCTCTTCATCGCCCAGCGCGCCTTCGACCACGGCCGCATCCTGCCCGTGGCCATGCCGCTGTTCGCGCTCGCGCTGGGGACGGTGAGCACCATCGGCGCGGGATACGCCGCCGAGCGCCGCCAGCGCTTCCGCGTCACGCGGCGCAACGTCGAGCTCGAGGAGGCCGTGCGCGAGCGCACCGTCGAGCTGCGCGAGACCCAGCTCGAGGTCATCCACCGCCTCGCCCACGCGACCGAGTCGCGCGATCAGGAGACCGGCCTTCACCTCGAGCGCATCAGCCGGATGTGCGAGCGCCTCGGCCTGGCGCTGGGGATGACCGCGACCGAGGCCGAGACGCTGCGCAACGCGAGCCTGCTGCACGACGTGGGCAAGATCGGCGTGCCCGACGCCATCCTGCTGCAGCCGGGCTCGCTCTCGCCGGAGGACCGCGAGCTCATGCGCCGCCACACCACCGTGGGCGCGGAGCTGCTCTCGGGTTCGAGCTCCGACGTGATGCGCATGGCCGAGGAGATCGCGCGCACCCATCACGAGCGCTGGGACGGCGGCGGCTACCCGCAGGGCCTGTCGGGCGAGCAGATCCCGCTGGTGGGGCGGATCTGCGCGGTGTGCGACGTCTTCGACGCCCTGCTCTCCGATCGGCCCTACAAGGAGCCGTGGCCGGTCCCCGAGGCCCTGGATCAGCTGCGCAACGAGCGCGGCAAGCACTTCGACCCGACGGTCGTCGACGCCTTCCTGGACATCGTCGACGACCTCGATCCGGCCCTGATGGGTCCTAGCGCGCGGCCAGCACCCGCGCCAGCCGATACGCCAGGGCCTCCAGCAGCAGCTCCTCGCTCGGGTTGAGGATCAGCAGCGCCCGGGCGTCGTCGATGTGCTCGACGGCGCCGCGCAGCGCGTGCGGGCTGCGGCCGTCGGCGTCGGCGCCCAGCGCGTCGAGGCGGTCGACGGCGTGGACGACCTCCGGGACGCCGTCGGCCACCGCGGCCACGTCGCGGAACCACAGGCCCGCGAGCTGCAGCGCCTGGTCCAGCGCGCCGGCGCGCGCGCGCCGGGCCGCGCGCTTGGCCGCTTCGCCGCTCTCGCGCTCGGCGCGCCTGCGCTCGCGCGCGGGGAGGTAGTCGAGCTCCTCGGTCAGGCGCGCCTCGACGTCCGCCTGCGCCGTGTCGCCGAGGGCCTTGGCGCGGGCGAGGATCTTCAGCCACGGGCGCTCGGCGAGGTCGTCGTGCAGGGCGCCGCGGGCGAAGGCCTCGGCGCTCGCCCGCAGCTTGGGGCCGTCGCCGAAGGCCAGCCGCGCCGCGCGCTCGCCGTCGCCGAGGCCCAGGCGCGCGCACGCCTGTGCGGTGATCGGGTCGATGCCGTGCAGGCGGGCGGCGATCTCGTCCGCGCTGGGCGCGTCGAAGCGCACGTGCTGGCAGCGCGAGGCGATGGTGGGCAGGATCTCGCCCGGGCGGTCGGTGAGGAGGACGAGGTGCGCGTAGGCGGCGGGCTCCTCGAGCGTCTTGAGCATCCGGTTGGCGGCCTGGTCGTTCATCGTCTCCGCGCGCTCGATGACGAAGACGCGCCGGCGCGCCTCGAACGGCGTCCGGGTGGCGGCGGCGACCACGGGCTCGTCGATGTCGGAGACGAGCATCTCGGCGGCGCCGCTCGGCGTGACCCAGGTGAGGTCGGGGTGCACGCCATGCTCCACGCGCGTGCGGACCGAGTCGGGATCTGCGGCGCCGTCGCTCAGCAGCGCGGCGGCGAAGGCGCGGGCGACGGTCGCCTTGCCCGAGCCGCCGGGGCCGTGGAAGAGGTAGGCGTGGCTGGGCCGGCCGTCGGGCGGCAGCGCGCCGGCGAGGACGGCGCGGGCGTGGGGGTGACGCTCGGTGGCGGGGAGCACCTCTGGAAGGCTACGGCCATGCGCGGGCGGCTGATCACGATCGAGGGCCTCGACGGCAGCGGCAAGACGACGCTGGCCGACGCGCTGGTCGACGCGCTGCGCTCCGAGGGGCGCGACGTGGTCCTGCTGCGCGAGCCGGGCGGGGTCGAGCTCTCCGAACGCATCCGCGCGCTGGTCAAGGACCCCGGGCTCGCCGTCGACCCGCGCGCCGAGGCGCTGCTCTATGCCGCGGCCCGCGCGCAGCTCGTGGCCGAGCGCGTCGAGCCCGCCCTGGCGGCGGGGACGTGGGTCCTGCTCGATCGCTTCGTCGACTCCTCGCTGGCCTATCAGGGCGCCGGGCGCGCCCTCGGCGTCGAGGCCGTGGCCGAGATCAACCACTTCGCCACGGGCGGCCTGCGCCCCGATCGCACGCTGCTGCTGCGCGCGGACGCCGCGACGCGGGCGGCGCGCCAGGCCGGTCGCGGGGAGGCCCCCGACCGCCTCGAGCGCGAGGACGAGGCCTTCTTCGAGGCGATCGGGCGCGCCTACGACGCCCTGGCCGCGGCCGAACCCGAGCGCTTCCGCGTGCTCGAGGCCGGCGCTTCGCCGCAGGCCGTCCTCGCCGGCGCGCTGGCCGCGCTGGCCGACGTCGGCCGCTAGCATCGGCGGTCGTGCTCGGACGCAGGGGAGCCATCGCCCTCACGTGCGCGGCCGTGCTCGCCCTGCCGGCCGCGGCGCTCGCCGACGCCTACGACGACACGCTGCGCGAGTACCGGACGACCGGCGCCGTCAACGGGTGCGGATACACGACCGCGCAGCTCGCGGAGGCCAAGGCGCAGACGCCGAAGAACATCAAGGAGATCGCCCCCGGCTATCCGGCGCAGCTGGCCGTGGCGACGGCCAAGCGCGCGAAGGGCTGCACCAAGGCCGAGGAGAAGGCCGCGAAGACGACGGCGGGCGCGACGACCGCCACCACTCCGACGGGGACGACCGCGGCGACGACCGCGGGCGGCACGACCGGCACGGGGGCGGCGACGCAGCCGCCCGCGACGACGACCATCGCCCCCACCGCGACCACGACGGCGGCGACGCCGGCACCGGTCCCGGCGCCCGTCACGACCACCGCGCCTGCGACTGCGCCGGCGACGGCGTCGACCGCGTCGCACAAGGGCGCGCGCCTGGCCCTCATCGTCATCGGCGCGCTGCTGGTCATGCTGCTCGCGCTGTGGGCGTTCGCGCGCTGGTGGGCGTGGGAGCCGCACTGGGTCGCGCGCTGGCGCCACGCCACCGCGGAGGCCGGCTGGCGCGCGAGCGCGGCGTGGGCCGAGTTCACCGACTGGCTGCGCCTCGGCCGCTAGCGATGGCGGTCTCGCTGCGGCCGCTGGCCGCCGAGCACCTCGACGACGTCGGCGCCCTGCTCGACGATCCCGACGTCCTGCGCTTCACTCGCCTGCCGGTCCCGCCGCCGCCCGGCTACGCTCGCCGGTGGCTCGAGCGCTACGAGGCGGGGCGCCTCGACGGCACCCGCGAGGCCTTCGCCGCGCTCGACGACGACGGGCGCTTCGTCGGCCTGGCGCTGGCGGTCGACATCGACCGCGAGGGCCGCGAGGTCGAGCTCGGGTACATCACCGCGCCGGCCGCCCGCGGCCGCGGCTTCGCCACCGAGATGCTCGACGCGCTGACCAGGTGGGCCTTCGACGAGCTCGGCGCGCTGCGCGTCACGCTGATCATCGACGTCGAGAACCGGGCGTCGTCGAAGGTCGCCGAGCGCTGCGGGTACCTGCTGGAGGGCGTCATGCGCTCGTCGTATCTGAAGGACGATGTGCGCGTCGACGCCGGGCTCTGGTCGCGGCTGCCGACGGACCCGTAGGACCGAGCGTCGGCGGGACTGCCAACTGCATCATCGAGGAAGAGGGAGCCGGCGGCGATGGGTGGCCCGGATCGACCGACACTATGGCCGTCGATCCGGGCCACCCCCGCGGCCGCGACCGTCCCGGCACCTTTCCTCGATGAGCAGTTGGCCGCACCGCGCCGCGCCCGTGCCGCGGAGAACCTCTAGGACCCGACCCAGCGCACCTCACCGTCGCGGAGCTCCTCGGTCGCCGCCAACCCGAGGTGCCGCGCGACGGCGGCCGAGGCGACGTGGCCGGGATGGACGTACGCGACGAACTGCGTCACGCCGTGCTCGCGCAGCCAGTCGCGCGCCGCGCGCGCGGCCTCGGTCGCGAGGCCCTCGCCCTGGCGGCGCGTCGCCACGACCCACGCGAGCGCCGCGGTGCGCACGCCCGCGTCGTCGGCGATCGTGGCCTGGACCGTGCCCACCGGTGCGCGCGTGGTGCGGTCGCGGGCGACCCAGTTCAGCCAGCCCTGAGCGCCGTCGGGCGACCGGCCCGCGGCCTGCCTGGCGAAGCGCGCGCGCAGCTCATGCTCGTCCGCCGGCCTCCCGCCGATGAAGGTGTGCAGCGCCGGGTCGGCCAGCACGGGCGCGAGCTCGCGCGCGTGGGCGGGACGCAGCGGCTCGAGCACGAGGCGCGCCGTGGTCAGCGCCTCGGCGCGGGGCCACGGCGCCGCGGCGCTCACCCCTGCCCGGGGACGCAGCAGGAGACCCGCCACGGTCCCTCCGCGCGCGTGACCTTGCCGTCGACGCGGATGTCGTGCAGGCGGTAGACGAAGGTGCCGTTCCTGCCCGTCACCTTCGTGTTCTCGATCTTGGCCGTCGTGAACTGGTCGAGCTGGTCGGAGGGCAGCGAGCGCAGGATGAGCGTCATGATCGCGCCGCAGCTGCGCCCGGCGACCTCGGGGTTGGCGCGCACGACGGCATCGGTGATCTGCTTGCGCAGCGGCGCGGTGACATCGCCGCACACGGCCTCGCCGTCGCGATTGCCGAGGTCGTGCACGTAGGCCTCGGCGGCCTCGCGCGCGGCCCTGGTCTGAGCGTCCTCCTTCTTGCCGCCGCCGCCGCAGCCGGCCATCGCCAGGGCGAGCAGGCAGAGGGCGATGAGCGCGCGTCGCGGCATGGCGGGGGAGCCTACGACGGCGCGGAGTCCGACCCCCGGCCGAGTACCCTTGGGGGGGAGCGTTTTCCACACGGCGCCGACGCCGTTCCGTCCGCCGCCAGATGGACAATCCAGGGTCCGTCCAAACCCCCCGAACGGACGCCGCAAACACCGGGAAAACGCGGCAGAAGGAGCAGGCTCTCAATGGAATTCGCACCCCAGATCGCACAGGACGTCCACGCCGCGAAGGCGCTGTCGATCCGTCGTCGTTTCACGACGCCCGGGGTTCATCCCTTCGACACGGTCGAGTGGGAGTTGCGCGATGCGCGCATCGGTCATGGCGACAAGGTCGCCTTCGAGCAGACCGACGTCGAGTTCCCGACCACGTGGTCGCAGAACGCCACGAACATCGTCGCCCAGAAGTACTTCCGCGGGCAGCTGAGCTCCCCCGCGCGCGAGCGCTCGGTCAAGCAGATGATCGGCCGCGTGGCGGGCACCATCGCCGACTGGGGCCGCTCGCGCGGGTACTTCGCCACGGCGGAGGACGGCGACAGCTTCGAGGCCGAGCTCACCTACGTCCTGCTGCACCAGATGGCGGCCTTCAACTCGCCGGTGTGGTTCAACTGCGGCTGGCATCCCGAGGACAGCCCCAAGAACCAGATGTCGGCCTGCTTCATCCTCTCGGTGGACGACTCGATGGAGTCGATCCTCGACTGGAACACGAAGGAGGGCCTGATCTTCCGCGGCGGCTCTGGCTCGGGGATCAACCTCTCGCGGATTCGCGGATCGATGGAGCCACTGAGCAAGGGCGGCACGGCGAGCGGCCCGGTCTCGTTCATGCGCGGGGCCGACGCGTGGGCGGGCTCGATCAAGTCGGGCGGCGGCACGCGGCGCGCGGCGAAGATGGTCGTCCTCGACGTCGACCACCCGGACATCCGCGAGTTCATCTGGTGCAAGGCCAAGGAGGAGGACAAGGCCGCGGCCCTGCGCGACGCCGGCTTCGACATGTCGATCGACGGCGACGGCTTCTACTCGATCCAGTACCAGAACGCGAACAACTCGGTGCGCCTCACCGACGACTTCATGCGCGCGGTGGAGAACGACGAGGACTGGAACCTCATCGCCCGCACGACCGGCGAGCCGACCGACACGATCCCCGCGCGCGAGCTCATGCGCGAGATCTCCGAGGCGGCCTGGCGCTGCGCCGATCCGGGCGTGCAGTACGACACGACGATCAACCAGTGGCACACGTCGCCCAACTCGGGGCGCATCAACGCGAGCAACCCGTGCAGCGAGTACATGCACGTCGACAACTCGGCCTGCAACCTCGCCTCGATCAACCTCATGAAGTTCCGCCGCCCGGACGGCACGCTGGACGTCGACTCCTTCCGGCACACGGTCGACATCGTCTTCCTCGCCCAGGAGATCATCGTCGGGCCGTCGAGCTATCCGACCGAGGAGATCGCGGTCAACGCGCGCGCCTTCCGCCAGCTCGGCCTGGGCTACGCCAACCTCGGCGCCTACCTGATGTCCAACGGCATGCCCTACGACTCCGACGCGGGGCGCGGGACGGCGGCTGCGATCACCGCCCTGATGACGGGCCGCGGGTACGCGCAGTCGGCCAAGGTGGCGGCGGCCATCGGGCCCTACGAGCGCTACGAGGAGAACCGCGACGCGCACAACAACGTGATGCGCATGCACCGCGACGCGTCGTACGCGATCCCCGACTCGACCCTGACCGACACTGCCCTGCTCGAGGCCGCGCGCACGGCCTGGGAGGAGGCCGTCGAGCTCGGCGAGGTCCACGGCTACCGCAACGCGCAGGCGACGGTCCTCGCGCCGACGGGGACGATCTCGTTCCTCATGGACTGCGACACCACCGGCGTCGAGCCCGACTTCTCGCTCGTGAAGTTCAAGGAGCTGGTCGGCGGCGGGCAGATGACGATCGTCAACCGCACGATCCCGATGGCGCTGCGCACGCTCGGCTACTCCGACGACCAGGTCGAGCAGATCGAGGCCTACATCAACGAGCACGGGACGATCGTCGGCGCGCCCGAGCTGGCCGCCGAGCACCTCCCGGTCTTCGACGTGGCCGTCGGCGAGCGCGCGATCTCGCACATGGGCCACATCAAGATGATGGGCGCGGTGCAGCCCTTCCTCTCGGGCGCCATCTCCAAGACGGTGAACCTGCCGCAGACCGCGACGGTCGAGGACATCGCCGACGCCTACATCGAGGCGTGGCGCTGCGGCGTCAAGGCGCTGGCCATCTACCGCGACGGCTCGAAGACCGCACAGGCGCTGCGCACCGACGCCCAGCAGGGCGTCAGCAGCGACAGCATCGCTGCGGCCGTGGCCGAGGCGGTCGAGGGCATGTACACCCAGGAGCAGCTCGACGCCGCGATCGGCAAGGCGGTCACCGTGGCCAAGGCCGACGTCGGGCCGGCGCGCAAGCGCATGCCGGTCGAGCGCCAGTCGATCACCCACAAGTTCTCGATCGGCGGCCACGAGGGCTACATCACCGCCGGCGTCTACGACGACGGCAGCGTCGGCGAGATCTTCCTGACCGACGTGGGCAAGGAGGGCTCGGCGCTGCGCGGCATGATGAACTCGTTCGCGACGGCGATCTCGATCGCGCTGCAGTACGGGGTGCCGCTCGAGACGCTGGTGCAGAAGTTCAGCTACATGCGCTTCGACCCGGAGGGGATCACGCAGAACCCGGAGATCCCGTTCGCCAAGTCGATGCCCGACTACATCATGCGCTGGCTGGCCTCGCGCTTCCTGGACACCGACACCCAGGAGGAGCTCGGCATCCTCACCCCCGAGGTCCGCGCCCGCAAGATGGCCGAGGACGCCGCGACGTCGATGGCCTCCGACACCACCGGCCCGTCGAACGGCGGCAACGGCGGCGCGAGCATCGCGCCCGCCGCGAGCGCCGACGGCGCGTCCGCCTCCGCTCCCCCCGCTTCCGCGGCGGCCGGTGGGGCGCCTCGGGCGGCGGCGGGCACCCCGGGCACGCCGACGGTCGCGGGCTCGCAGCCGGCGACCACCCGCGCCGCGGCCGAAGCGATGACCGACAAGCCGCCGGTCGTCCCCGCCCGCCTCGCCGGCCTCGACCTCGGCCCGGCGTGCAACCAGTGCGGCGGCATGATGCAGCGCACGGGCTCCTGCTACACCTGCTCGAGCTGCGGCAACAACACCGGCTGCGGCTGATAGCGGCTGTCACTCGGCTGCGCGCAGCGGCGCCGCGCGCGGCGAGAGAAGGTGGATCGGGAGCCCGCTGACGCGGGCTCTCGGTCGTCCAGGCAGCTGCTCGGCCCAGTTCGGCGCGGTGTCGTCCGTCGGCGCTGAGGATGCCTACGGGTGAACCGGTCCGATGGGGGGACGGATGATGAGCGGCAGGCCGATGTTCAGCGCGTTCTGCATGCCGTTGTTCTGCTTGCTGGACTCGGAGACCTGGCCCTCCGTGTCGAGATGGCACTCGAAGGTGTAGGGCACCATCGGGTACTCCGTGTCCAGGGTGTTCGGCCGGAAGGGAATGCCTTCCAGGTAGCCCGACGGATAGATGTCGCCCGGCTGGATGTCGATGTTGGGCGGGAAGGTGAGGTGGTCCTCGACGTCGACGTCCAGGGCGGGATCCTGGGCGTGGGAGCGGTAGTGGGCGTAGAGCGTGATCTTGAACCCGCCGCGGGCGGCAGCCTTTCCGCGGTTGGTGATGAGGTATCCGACGTCGAAGGCCGATCCATCGGGGTGCCACTGGAACGTGACGCCGAGCGGAGCGAGGTCTGGCAGTGGCCCGTGCGGCGGCGGCGGGTGGTGCTGCGGCATGACGGCTCCTTCATCGAGCATCGATTGACCTTCGGACTTCAATGGAGGCCCGCAACGCCCACGCTGATACGTGGTGGGCGCGCTCGAACGCACGACCGCCGGCGGGAGTCCTCGAGCGGCTCGCAGGCCGGCGCGTTCGCGCCTTCGGCCCACGGCGCGAGGGATGGTGGGTCCCTTCCGCCCGCTGCGGCGAGGGATGGTGGGTCGATACCTGGGGTCTCTATTGCCGCGGGCGCCGCGGGCGCAGACTGGCGTTCAAGTCCACAGCGTCCAGTCCCACACAGCAGGAGACACCACATGCGCCCGTTCCAGCAGGCAGAGCCGACCGTCCAGATGACCCTCGTCGACCGTGGCACTCGCACCCGGACCCTCGACCGCCCGCGCACTGCCGCTCCGCGCGGCCTGCGCCGCTCGGCGGTGTCCGACGCCCTCGCCGCCGTGGCCTTCACGCGGCTCTTCCCGTTCGTGCCCATCGCGCGCACCGACCTCGAACGCAACCGGGCTCGCACGGCCTAGGCCCTCGACCCCGTGCGCCGGCCTCGCGGTCGGGGCCAGCGCCTCAGCCTACGCGGCAGGCGCGGCGCGATCCGCGGCGCGGCGTCCTGAGCGTCAGCGATCGGTGCGGCGCATCGGGTCACTGCCGTCCCACCCGACCGACGCCCGGTGGATCGCCGCGTAGACCTCCTTCTGCGCCGGGTGCGCTCGACGAGCTCGATCATCCCGGGCAGGTCGCGGGTGGCGTCCATGTACGGCGAGGACGACCGCCTCCTGCCGTTGAAGTACGTGGAGAAGGAACCCGTCGCGGTGCCGGCCGTGGCCGCGATGTCCGTGATGCGAGCGTCGAGGAAGCCGTCGCGCTCGAAGACCTTCTGCGCGGCGCGTACGAGGGGCGGCCTCCGTGGCGAGCCCGCGCGCCGTCTTGGCCCCGGGCGCCGGAGGGCTCGAGGCGCGGGCGGCGGGCCGGCGCGTCGTCGTGGGCCGGGTCACGCGCTGATGACGCCCGACGGCACGCCGCCGGGCCGCCGCTGCGCGAGCCGGAGCGCCGGCCCGGCCCACCCGCGCTATCGCCCTCCGATGGAGGCCGCCGCCCTGGCCGGCCCCTGCGTCACGACCCGCTCGGGCACCGGCGCGGCCGCGTCCTGCTCGAACTCGCGCGCAACCGTCGCGCGGTTGGGCTCGGGCAGCAGGGCCGTCGCGATCAGCGTCACGACCCCGCACGCGGCGATGTAGATGCCGATGGGCAGCGAGCTGTTGAAGCGGTGCAGCAGCCAGGTCGCCAGCAGCGGCGCGGGGCCGCCCGCGAAGACCGAGGCCAGCTGGTAGCCGAGCCCGGCCCCGCTGTAGCGCCGGCGCGTCGGGAAGCTCTCGGCGATGAGCGCCGCCTGTGGCCCGTACTGCATGTCGTGCGGGATGAGGGAGATGACGATGGCCAGGACGACGAGCACGCCGACCTTCGAGTCGAGCATGAGGAAGTACGGGACGCCGATGACCATCGTGGCCGCCGCCCCGATCATGTACATCCGCTTGCGCCCGATCTTGTCGGACAGGTGCCCGAAGAAGGGGACGTTGAAGAGCGACAGGGCCGCGGCGACCATGACCGCGTTGGTGAGGAAGCCCTTGCTGAAGCCGAGGTCCTCGGTGCCGTAGGCCAGCACGAAGGCCGTGAAGATGTAGAACGGGGCCTGCTCGGACATGCGCAGCAGGGCGCTGAGGATGATCTCGCGCGGCTCGCGCTTGATGGTCTCGATCAGCGGGGTGTCGTCGAGGTTGTCGTTCGCGACCTCGCGCTCGAAGAGCGGCGACTCGAGCACGCCCAGGCGGACCCACAGGCCGACGCCGACGAGCACGATGCTGAACAGGAAGGGCAGACGCCAGCCCCAGCTCTCGAACGAGCTGCCCATCGTGTGGGTCAGCAGCGAGATGGCGCCGGTCGAGAGCAGCAGGCCGATCGGCACGCCGACCTGCGGCCAGCTGCCGATGAAGCCGCGGCGCTTGGGGTTGCCCCACTCCATGCACAGCGTGACCGACCCGCCCCACTCGCCGCCGACGCCGATCCCCTGGATCAGGCGCAGCACGACGAGCAGCGTCGGCGCCCAGAAGCCGAGCGTGGCATAGCCGGGGAGCACGCCGATGAGCGTGCTGGCGATGCCCATCAGCAGCAGGGTCGAGATGAGCGTCGCCTTGCGGCCGATCCGGTCGCCGAAGTGGCCGAAGATGGCCGCGCCGACGGGACGGGCCGCGAACCCGACGGCGTAGGTCGCGAACGAGGCGAGCGCGCCGGCGTAGGCGCTCGCGCCCGGGAAGAAGAGATGCGGGAAGACGAGCGCGGCAGCCGTCCCGTAGAGGAAGAAGTCATACCACTCGATAGAGGTGCCGACGGTGCCGGCGATCATGGCCCGGCGCACCTGGCTGCGGCGCAGGCCCTCCGCATCGGCGTTGCGCGGCGTCTGCTTGGTGAAGCGGCCACCGTACGGCTCGGAGCGCGTGTCTTCGCGCGACATAAGCAGTCTCTCCTTCCGATCGCCTGCCGCTTCCCCAAACGCGCAGGCGACTCACCGGGACGCCCTTGGCGGTACCCGAGCCCCGGACGATCAAACGGGCGACGTTAGGCGTCGGGCCACGGCGCGCGCACCGGCGGACCGGTGGTCGTGCGGTCGGCGTAGGCCTGCTTGGCCGAGCGCGTCTCCTCGCTCGCGGCGGCGCCGTGGCGCTCGGCCGCGGGGTCCCGCGGATAGAGGATCTCCGACAGCGAGGCGCTGCGCGGGGCGCCGACCATCAGCACCACGCACGGCTCGTCGCCGGCCCCGACCAGCACGTGGCGGGTCCCGGGCGGGCAGTGGAAGTAGTCCCACTGGCGCAGGGGGTGCTCCTGCCCGTCGATGACCGCCAGGCACGCGCCGGAGAGGACGAGGAATCCCTCCTGGGCCTCCTCGGCGTGGTACAGGCTGGCGGGTTGGCCGGGCGCAAGCAGCTGGACGGTGATGGCGAAGTGCGCGAAGCGGTCGGCGGGCGATTCGAAGCGCGTGCGCACGCCGAACTCGCCCTTGCTCTCCCAGGGCGCGTCGGCGACGTTGACGACGAACCACTGCTCGCTCATGACGCGTGCTCCCAGGCGTGGCGGGTCAGACGGCCCTCGGTCGGGGTCTCGAGCAGCCCGTTGATGATGACGTCGAGCCCCAGCGAGAAGCGCTCCTCGCCGTCGCCGAGGGTCATCCTCTCGGCGAGCGCGGCGATGGTCGGGTAGCGCTCGGGCGAGAGCCCGCGGAAGCGCTCGCCGACCCGCGCCACCTCGTGCTGCTCGTGCTCGGGGTCGTTGTAGAGCGTCGAGTACAGGCTCTGCTCGTAGGCGATCGCGCTGGTGTAGCTGCCGATCAGGTCGATCGCGTACGCCGTCGCCTGGTCGCTCATCCCGCCGGCCTTCAGCAACGAGAGCATCGACTCGGCCACCCGCAGCGAGTTGTCGCCGACCGGGATGTGCGTCATCGCCAGACGGGCCATCCCCGGGTACTCGACGGCCATCATCCGCACCGTGCGCGACGCGAGCGCGTGGAGCTGCTCGCGCCAGCGATCCGGCTCGGTTTGCTCGGTGGTCACGGTGGCCAGGGCCGCGTCGAAGAGCAGCTCCCAGAGCTCGTCGCGGTTGGCGACGTAGACGTAGAGCGAGGCCGGGCCCGTATCGAGCGCCTGCGCGAGTCGGCGCATCGTCAGGGCGTCAATGCCCTCCTCGCGCACGATGGCCAGCGCGGCGTCGAGGATCGCCTCGCGGCTCAGGGCGGGCTTGGCGGGACGGCTGCGGCGACTGCGGGGAGGCGCCTTGTGGTCCATGCCCTCATTCTAGCGCTTGACACGAACGACGTTCGTAACGTACGGTGTTCGTAACGAACGATGTTCGTTACAACGTTGCCCGCTCTCGAACCTCCCCGGAGCCCGCATGTCCGCCATCACCGCTGCCTCCCCCAACGACCTCGATCCAGCGGGCGCAGGAGAGCCCGGCCTACCGCTGGCGCTGGGTCGTGCTCGCCATCGTGCTCGTGGCCGAGATCATGGATCTGCTCGACAGCACCGTCATCACCATCGCCGCGCCGACCGTCCGCCGCGAGCTGGGCGGGGCCACGACCACGATGCAGTGGTGGGCCGCGGGTTACACGCTCGCCTTCGCCGTGTTCATGATCGTCGGCGGCCGGCTGGGCGACGTCTTCGGCCGCCGGCGCGTGTTCGTCATCGGCATCAGCGGCTTCACGCTGGCCTCCATCGCCTGCGCGATCGCGCCCTCGCCGGACGTCCTCATCGCCACGCGCGTCGTGCAGGGCGGCTTCGGCGCGCTGCTCATCCCGCAGGGCCTCGGCATGATCAAGACGGTCTTCCCGCCCAAGGAGATGGGCGGCGCCTTCGCGGCCTTCGGCCCGGTCATGGGCCTCGCCGCCATCGCCGGACCGATCCTCGCCGGCTGGCTGGTCTCCGCCGACCTCCTGGGCACCGGCTGGCGCATGATCTTCCTCATCAACGTGCCGCTCGGCGTGGCCGGGCTGCTGGGCGCGCTGCGCTTCATGCCCGAGTCCAAGGCGGCCACGCCGATCAGGCTCGATCCGATCGGGGTGGGTCTCATCAGCGCCGCGTCGCTGGCCCTGATCTATCCGCTGGTGCAGGGCCGCGAGCTGGGCTGGCCGCTGTGGACCTTCGCCCTCATGGCCGCGGGCCTCGTGCTGCTGGCCGCCTTCGCCGCGGTCGAGCGTCGCTCGGGCGAGCACGCGCTCATCGCGCCCAGCCTGCTGCGCAACCGCGCGTTCACCTCGGGGCTCGTGGTCGGCATCGTCTTCTTCGCCGGCTTCGCCGGGCTGCTGCTCGTCGTCTCGCTCTTCCTCCAGCTCGGGCTGCGCTTCACCCCGGTCCACGCCGGGCTGACCTTCATCCCGATGTCGCTCGGCGTGGCCATCACGGCCGCCGCCTCGTACGCGCTCATGCCGCGCTTCGGGCGCAAGGTCCTCCAGGGCGGCCTGCTGCTCGTCGCCGGCGCGCTCGCCTGGCTGGCCATCACGGTCACCCACGATGGCCTCGGCGTGTCGAGCTGGCAGCTCGTGCCGGCGCTGCTCGCCTTCGGCCTGGGCATGGGCTTCGTCTTCGGGCCGCTCTTCAACGTGATCCTCGCCGGCGTCGAGGACCACGAGGTCGGCTCGGCGTCGGGCACCCTGAACGCCGTCCAGCAGCTGGGCAACTCGATCGGCGTCGCGGTCCTGGCGACGATCTTCTTCTCGCTGCTCGACCACGGCCACCTGCCACCCGCGGCGATGTCGGCCACGGCGCTGATCTCGGCCGGGTTGTTCGTGGCCTCCTTCGGGCTGTCCTTCCTGCTCCCCAAGGACGCCCGGATGGAGGAGATCTAGCCGCGCGCGCCGGCGCGAGCTAGCTTTCGGCCCATGAGCGACATGGTGCTGGCGGGTGGGACGGTGGTCACCGCGGAGGCGAGCTTCCGCGCGGACGTGGCCATCGAGGACGAGCGGATCGCCGCCGTGGGCGTGGACCTGCCCACCGACGGCGCCGAGGTCGTCGACGTGTCCGGCGCCCTGGTGATGCCGGGCTTCATCGACGGGCACACGCACCTCGACATGCCGTTCGGGGGCACCGTCACCTCCGACGACTGGGACACGGGAACGGCGGCCGCGGTGGCCGGCGGGACGACGACGCTGGTCGACTTCTCGCTGCAGGACATCGACGGCACGCTGGCCGAGGCGGTCGAGACGTGGCAGGGCAAGGCCGAGGGCAAGGCGCGCATCGACTACGGCCTGCACGTGGCCATCACCAACCTCACCGACGCGGTCAAGGCCGAGATCCCCTCGCTGCCCTCGCTCGGCGTCTCGACGATCAAGATCTTCATGGCCTACAAGGGCACGCCGCTCTTCACGGCCGACGAGGACCTCTTCGAAGCGATGCAGATCGCGCGCGAGGCCGGGGTGCTCGTGCTCGTGCACGCCGAGAACGGCGACGTCATCGCCAAGCTGCAGGCCGAGGCGCTCGAGCGCGGCGACACCGCTCCGCAGTGGCACGCGCTGACGCGCCCCGAGCTGGTCGAGGCCGAGGCGACCAACCGCGCGATCCGCCTGGCCGAGCTCGCCGACACGCCGCTGCTCGTGGTCCACGTCTCGTGCGCCGCGGCGCTCGAGGAGGTGCGCCGCGCGCATGCCCGCGGCAGCACGATCTACGCCGAGACGTGCCCGCAGTACTTCGTCTTCGAGTACGCAGACCTCGAGCGGCCGGACTTCGAAGGGGCCAAGTACGTCTGCTCGCCGCCGATGCGCGACCCGTCCAACCGCCCGGCGCTGTGGCGCGGGCTGCAGGCCGGCGACCTGCAGATCTTCGGCTCGGATCACTGCTCGTTCAACTTCCACGGCCAGAAGGAGCTGGGCCGCGACGACTTCACGGCCATCCCCAACGGCCTGCCGGGCCTCGAGGAGCGCCCGGCGGTGCTGTGGACGGAGGGCGTGCGCGGCGGCCACATCTCCGAGCAGCTCTTCGTCGCTGTCCTGTCGACCAACCAGGCGCGCGTGCACGGCATGGTCGGGCGCAAGGGCGCGATCGTCCCGGGCAACGACGCGGACATCGTGATCTGGGACCCCGACATGACGATCACCGCCACGCAGGCCAACCGCCACAACCGCCTCGACCACACGCCCTACGAGGGCAGGACGCTGATCGGCGGACCGACCGAGGTCTACATCCGCGGCGCGCTGGCCTACCGCGACGGCGAGGTCATCGCCGAGGCGGGCAGCGGGCGCTTCGTCGAGCGGGCCTTCCGCCGCGCGGCGCCCGCCGCGGCCGTGCGTTAGGGATAGACCTGGCGCCCGTCGGCGTCGGTCACGACGATGGCGACCGACGGGCAGGCCTGCGCGGCGGCGAGCATGAGATCGTCCGGGCCCGTGCCCACGACGACGGCGACGTCGTCGATGGCGAAGATCTCGGGCGCGATCGCCTCGCAGTCCCCGTGGGCCGCGCAGGCGCCGGCGTCGATGGTGGCGGTGAGGGTCATGGTGGTCCTTTCGGGTCAGGCCGCGAGCAGCGCCCGGGCGGTGGGGAGGTCATGGGGACGGCCG
This sequence comes from Paraconexibacteraceae bacterium, assembly GCA_963757775.1. Taxonomy (GTDB): domain Bacteria; phylum Actinomycetota; class Thermoleophilia; order Solirubrobacterales; family Solirubrobacteraceae; genus JAOPZW01. The sequence continues at coordinate 30,111 of CAVWSH010000011.1, forward strand.
ACGAGCAGGACCGCGACGGGCGCTCCGGCGCGGGTGAAGGTGACGCTGAAGTCGCGCCGCGCGGGATCGCCGTCGATCGTCGTGGCGTCGGCGCCCGGGGCGTGGCCGAGGTACTGCACGCGCGTGTCGTAGAGGTCGCTCCAGAAGCTTTCCGCCACCGGCTGGGGCGATCCGAGGCCGAGCATCGCTCGCGCCGCGCTCGCGCCCTCGCGGGCGGCCGACTCCCAGTGCCCGCCGCCCGTCGCGTCGCCCGCGGCGAAGACGCCCGGCGCGCCGGTGTGGCCCTCGGCTCCGACGCGGACGACGACGGGGTCGAGGCCGCTGCCGGCCAGCCATGCGAGGTCGGGCTCGACCCCGATGCCCACGACCACGTGGTCGCAGGCCAGCCGGCGCCCATCGCTCAGGGTCAGGCGCTCGACGCGCTCGGTCCCGATCGCCGCGGTGACGCTCGCGCCGAGGAGCACGTCGACGCCCTCGCTGCGATGCAGGTCGGCGAACCAGCCACCGACCGCCGGCCCCAGCAGCGCCGCCAGCGGAGCGTCGGCCGCCTCGACGATCGTGGCGTGCACGCCGGCCTTGGCGGCGGCGGCCGCGACCTCCTGGCCGATGAAGCCGGCGCCGACGATGACCAGGCGCCCGCCCTGGGCGAGCGCGGCGCGCAGCGCGCGGGCGTCCTCGAGGGTGCGCAGCGTGTGGACGTTGGCGAAGCCGTCGAGCAGCGCCAGGCGGCGCGGGCGGCTGCCGGTGGCGATGAGCAGCTGCTGGTAACCGAGGGCGTGACCGTCGGCGAGCGTGACGGTGCGACGCGTGCAGTCGAGGGCCGCGGCGCGCGTGCCGAGGAGCAACTCGACGGCGTGATCCGCGTACCACGAGGCCGGACGCAGGCCGAGGCCTTCGTCCGCCCCGGCGCCCGCGAGGACGGCCTTGGAGAGCGGCGGGCGGTCGTAGGGCGCCCGGGGCTCGCCGCACACCATCCGCACGCGGCCCTCGTATCCGGCGCGGCGCAGGGTCTCGGCGCAGCGCTGGGCGGCCAACCCGCCGCCCGCGATGACGACCCCGTCGCCACCGGCGCGCCGCAGCGCGCCGGAGCGCCCAGGTTCTCCGCCGGCGCGAGTCCGCGCAGTCATCGCGCGACCGCCTCGGATGCCACTGCCCGGGGGGCCGGGCGCGGGTCCGACATGCGGATGGCCAGCAGGGCCGCGGCCGGCAGCACGACGATGCCCGCCGCCACGAGGAACCACAGCTTGCCGGCATCGGTGCCCTGGCCCACCGAGTGCGCCAGGCCGAGGAGCCAGGCCAGCGCGGTGAAGCGGTGCAGCCTGCGCCAGCGCTGCTGGCCGATCCGCGCGCGGGCGTAGAACGAGAGCCCGAGGATGATCATCATCCAGCCGCCCACGATCCCCATCGTCATCCAGACCGTCTTGTAGGAGCTGGCGAACGGGATCGCGATGTCGGCGAGGCTGGGATGCAGGAAGCGATCGCCGAGGAGCGCGACCGCGTGCACCAGGAGCGCGACGATGGTGGCCATCGAGAGCGCTTCGTGGATGGCCCGCAGGTCGGGCCCGCGGCCCTTGATCAGCTTGCCGCCCATGCTCAGGCCGACGCCCACGGCGACGCTCGAGAAGAGCAGCGCGAGCGTGCCGGCGGCGCGGCTCGTGATCCAGAACAGGTGGTCGCTGACGGCGGTGGCGAGCATGGCGTCGGCGCTAGGACTGGCTCGTCGTCACGGCCGAGGCCGAGCCCTGGCTCGAGGACGAGCTCTGATTCGAGGACGACGAGGCGGTGGAGCCGCTCGCGGTCGAGGCGTCGTCATCGCCCGAGGTGACGCTCGCGGTCGTCGCCGTGCCGGACTGGCCGGAGGTGGTCTGCGTCGAGTCGTTCGCCGCGGTGCCGAGCGAGCCGGTCGCCGCGATCGTCCCGAAGGCGATCGCAAAGGTCGACAGCGCGGCGGCGACGACGCGGCGGCGGATCAGCGAGATCCGGCGGGCGCGTGCCCGCAGGCGTTCGCGGACCAGGTCCTCGTTCGGGGTGGGGGGAGGCGTCGAAGGCATGCGGCCAAGCTAAGGCCGCCACTGGGGAGTCGGCTGGGGAGAAGCTGAGAGGACCCTGAGCCGGGCCGGACGCGAGCGCGAGGCGTTAGGTTGCCGGCATGGCAGTGATCGACCCGGGCCGCGTCGTCGCGGACCTGCGCGAGCTCAAGAGGCTGACCGGCGACGACGACGGCGCCCAGCGCGTCGCCTGGACCGACACGTGGAAGGCGGCCAACGACTGGTTGCGCGACCAGCTCGCGGCCATCGACGGCGTCAGCGTCGAGAGCGACGCCGCCGGCAACATCTGGGCCACGGCCCCGGGCGACTCCGAGCGCTTCGTGATCGTCGGCGGCCACCTCGATTCCGTGCCCGACGGCGGCTGGCTCGACGGCATCCTCAACGTCCTCGCCGGCCTCGAGGTGCTGCGCGCGCAGGCGCCCGAGTCGCGCCCGCTGACGCTCAAGCTGGTCAGCTGGGCCGACGAGGAGGGCGCGCGCTTCGGGCGCAGCCTGCTGGGCTCGAGCGCCGCTGCCGGCACGCTGGAGCCCGACTCCGTGCGCGGCCTCACCGACCGAGACGGGACGGCGCTGCCCGACGCGCTGCGCGAGCACGGCGTCGACCTCGACTCGGCGCTGGACGCGCGCGCGGCGCTCGATGGCGCGGCCGCCTATCTCGAGCTGCACATCGAGCAGGGGCCGGTGCTCGAGTCGATGGACAAGCCGCTGGGCGCGGTGCTCGGCACCTTCGGCGTCGAGCGCCACGCCGTGCGCTTCACCGGCGTGCACGCCCACGCCGGCTCGACGCCGATGGACGTGCGCCGCGACGCCTTCCTGGCCGCCGCGCGCAGCGCGCTGGCCTTCCGCGAGGACGCGGCCCGGCGCGACGACGTGCGCGCCACCACCGGGATCGTGAAGGTCAGCCCCGGCATCGTCACGGCGTTCAACGGCCGGTGCGAGCTGTCGCTGGACCAGCGCGCCCTCGACGCCGACGTGCTGGCCGACATGCTCGCGACGGCGAAGGAGGCCAGCGAGCAGATCGCGGCCGAGGAGGGCTGCGAGGTCAGCTGGGAGCGCATCTGGCAGATCGAGCCGATCCTCTTCGACGCCGAGCTCGTCGACATGGCCGACGCCGTGATCGAGGAGGTCGCCGGCACCTCGCATCGGCTGCCGAGCGGCCCGCTGCACGACGCCGCCGAGATGGCGCGCGTCATCCCGACCGTGATGCTCTTCGTCAAGAGCCTGCGCGGCCTGAGCCATACCAAGGAGGAGGACACCCCCGTGGAGGATCTGGAGCTGTCGGTCCGCGCGCTGGATCAGCTGACGCGCAGAGCGCTCGAGTGGGCGGCCTGAGCATGGACTTCGGCGTCACCTTCCAGACCGACCCGCCGGCCAGCCGCATCGTCGAGCTGACCCGGCGCGCCGAGGGCCTCGGCTTCGGCTACGCGTGGACATTCGACTCGCACATCCTGTGGCAGGAGCCCTACGTCATCTACTCGCAGATGCTGGCGGCCACGGAGAGGATCGTCGTGGGGCCGTTCGTCACCAATCCGGCCACGCGCGACCCCACCGTCACGGGCTCGCTCTTCGCGACGCTGAACGACATGTTCGGCAACCGCACGATCTGCGGCATCGGGCGCGGCGATTCCTCGCGGAGGGTCCTCGGGCGCAAGCCGACGACGCTGGCCGAGACCGAGGAGGCGATGCACGTCATCAAGGAGCTCGCCGAGGGCCGCGGGATCGAGACGCCGGCCGGCGAGGTGAGGATCCCGTGGGTGCGCGACGGGAGCCTGCAGGTGTGGATGGCCGCCTACGGTCCCAAGGCGCTCGCGCTGTGCGGGCGCAAGGCCGACGGCTTCATCCTGCAGCTGGCCGACCCCGACATCACCCGGTGGACCGTGCAGAAGGTCCGCGAGGCCGCCGAGGAGGCCGGGCGCGACCCCGACGCGATCGCGGTCTGCGTCGCGGCGCCGGCCTACGTCGGCGACGACCTCGACCACGCGCGCGAGCAGTGCCGCTGGTTCGGGGGCATGGTCGGCAACCACGTGGCCGACATCGTCAAGCGCTACGGCGAGGGGGGCGACATCCCCCGGGCGCTGACCGACTACATCAAGGCGCGCGAGGGCTACGACTACTCCCATCACGGGCGGGTCGGCAATCCCGACACCGAGTTCGTGCCGGACGAGATCGTCGAGCGCTTCTGCGTCCTGGGCACCGTCGAGGACCACGTCGCCAAGCTGCGTGAGCTCGAGGACCTCGGCGTGGACCAGTTCAACATCTACCTCATGCACGACGCGATGGACGCCACGCTCGAGGCCTACGGCAGGGCCATCATCCCGGCGATGTCGGGCGATTCGTGAGCAGCGCGAGCAGGTCGCCCACCTTCTGATCGCGCGCCACGGGATCGGGCAGCGGCAGCTGCGGGCGCAGCGTGTAGCGGTTGCGCCGGCCCTGGCGCTCGCGTGACAGGTAGCCGTCGGCGATGAGCTCGCCGACGATACGGTGCGCGGCGCGCTCGGTGATGCCGACCTGATCGCCGATGTCGCGCAGGCGCATGGTCGGGTCGTCCGCGATGCACAGGAGAACCTGCGCGTGGCGCGTGAGAAACGTCCAGTGAGGCGACGGATGGTCAGCCACGAGCGCGAACCGAAAACCAGTCGTCTCAGACGCCAGACATGGCTTTCCGGTCTCCGAAGTCATGTTATCCTCGAACCCGGTCGACCAGAGGGCTCGCCGTGTTCCCCCCGAAGAGTCAGGCGTGTCGGGCCCGCGTGCGCCCGGCATTGACGGTCCTCGTCACGCTCGCCGCCGCTGTCGTCTTCGTGGTCGCGCTGAAGGGCAAGAGCGCCAGCTTCATGGCTGCGCTGCACACCGCGCCGCTCGGGCTGCTTGGCGTGGCCGCGGCCCTGCAGTTGCTCGCACTGCTCTCGCGCACCGAGGCCTGGAACGTGTCCGTGCGCGCTGCCGGCGGAACGGTGGGCCGCCGGCCGCTGTACCGCGCGGCGAGCGTCGGCTCGGTCGCCTCGGTGGCCAACGGCCAGCTCTCCGTCGCGGCCCGGATCGCCGTCCTGCGGCGCTCGAGCCCGGCCGGGAGCCCGCGCGTTCCCGCGCTGCTGGGCGCCGAGCTGCCGATCCTCGCGACCGAGGCCATCCTCGCCGCGCTGACCTCCTTCACGCTCGTCGGACCCCTTGGCCTCCCGTGGTGGGTGCCGCCGCTGTGCGTCGCGGCGACGGTCGGCATCGGCGCCGCCCTGTGTGCGCTGGCGGGCAACCGGCGCCGGGGGCTGTGCGCCGGCCTCGCCGTGCTGCGCAGCCTCGACGGGCGCTCGCGGGTGGTGGGCCTCGTACTGGTGGCCGTCCTCGCGCAGATCGCACGCAACTACCTGATCCTGCGCTCCACCGGCGTAGGAGTGTCGGTCTTCGACTCGATCGCGGTGCTCATCGCCATGGTCACCATCAGCCAGCTGCCCCTCGGCCCGAGCGTCGGAGCGGCGGCCACGGTGCTCATCCTCGGCGCCCACGGCGTCGCCACGGTGGCGGCGGCCGGTGTGCTGCTGACGGCCACCGGGACGGCGGGTGCCCTGTGCTTCGCGGCCTGGGCGGCGGCGGACTGGCTGGGGCGGGAAGGCCGCCAGACGCGGCGCTCGCGCGAAGGCGGTGCGACGGAGCGCGCGTATCTGCGCCGGCCTCCTCAGGCCGATCTGGCCCGCGCGATCCATCTGCCGCTCGCCTTCGCGACCCGGCCGCGGCCGTGGCCGGCGCCGGCCTTCGCCTGACCTAGCCCGTAGCGGTCGGGCTCAGCGCCGGCTCGAGCGCCACGACGTGCAGCGGGTTGATCGCGATCGATCGACCGGTGCCGGCCTCCGTCAGCCAGGCGAGCTGCATGATCGAGCCGCGCGAGGCGCCGACGATCGACGCCTCGATGCTCTCGGCGGTCCCGTCGACCTCGTAGCGCTGGCCCGTCGTCATGGTGACGAGCGTGTGGGCGAGCGCGGCGCCTCCGGATCCGGCAGCATCGGACACGCCGGCAAGCCTACTGTGCCGACCCCCGTCACACCGCCCACGAGTCCAGTGACCCAGGGCGTTCGAACGCGGACGAGACGGGCATGCGAAAACGCTTTCGCGGGGAGGTGGCCCCGCGGATCGTGTCCGCTGATCGGGCCACTCATTCCGGTGGGGCGCCGATGGCCGGCAGCGACCTCGCACGCGCCAGGGACGCCCAGCCGCGGTCCGCACCAGCAGTTGGAGGAGAGACCATGCGCGCCAAGCTCGCGGCGCTCGCCCTCGCGATCGCCGTCGCCCTGACCGTCGCGGCGTGCGGTGGAAGCGACAACAGCGGCTCGTCCCCGTCGCCGGGGGCGAAGGACCTCAAGGGGCAGACGATCACCTACTGGGCGTCCAACCAGGCGCCCTCGATCCCGGAGGACTACCGGATCCTCGAGCGCGAGGCGGCGAAGTTCACCGCCCAGTCCGGGGTCAAGCTCGACATCAAGGTCATCGGGTGGCCCGACCTCTTCAACAACATCACGGCCGCCACCACGAGCGGCAAGGGCCCTGACGTCCTGAACATCGGCAACACGTGGTCGGCGTCGCTGCAGGCGACCGGTGCCTTCGTGCTCTTCGACGGCGCGACGCTCGACCAGATCGGCGGCAAGGACAAGTTCCTGGCCACCTCGTTCTCCGCCACCGGGGCACCGGGCAAGGCCCCGACCTCGGTGCCGCTCTACGGCCTGTCCTACGGGCTCGTCTACAACAAGAAGCTGTTCAAGCAGGCCGGCATCGGCGCGCCGCCCAAGGCGTGGTCTGAGTTCGTGGTCGACGCCAAGAAGCTGACGAAGCCGCCCGGCCAGTACGGCGTCACGATCGAGGGCGCGTCGATTAGCGAGGGCGCGCACTTCGCCAAGGGCAAGACCGGCATGCTCATCTCCCAGAACAACACGGAGAACAACCTCAAGTCCGCCGGCATGGCCAAGAGCGCCTACGGGATAGCGCCGGTGCCGGTGCTCGACGGGTCGACGAAGCCGATCATGACCCACGTGGCCGGCATCAACGTGTCGGTCTTCCAGGACTCCCAGCACAAGGACGCGGCGCTGGCCTTCGTGAAGTTCATGACCTCGCCCAGCGAGCAGGTCGCGCTGAACGAGGCCTTCGGCAGCCTGCCGGTGGTCAAGGCCGCTCAGGACGCCCCCGCGTTCAAGGGGCAGAACCTGAAGACCTTCAACTCGATCCTCGCCGACCACGCGGCGCCGATGCCGCTCATCCCCCAGGAGGGGCAGATGGAGCAGTTCATCGGTGCGGCGATCAAGGGGCTCGTGGCCACCGCGGCGAGCAAGGGGACGGTGTCCACCGCCCAGGTCAAGGCGGCGCTGAGCGACGCCAACGAGAAGATGGCGGCGGCGGGGTAGGGGAGGCCACCGTGTCCGAGGTCCGCGGGACCATCGTCTCCGCGACGCGCAGGACCCGGGGCCGGCGACGGCTCCGGGTCCTGGAGGGCTCGAAGCTGCCGTACCTGCTGGTCCTGCCGGCGCTGTGCTTCGAGCTGCTGATCCACATCGTCCCGTTGCTGGCGGGGGTGGGGATCAGCTTCCTGAAGCTCACGCAGTTCTACATCCGCGATTGGACGCAGGCGCCGTGGGCGGGCGTGAACAACTACAAGCTGGCGTTGCAGCTGCGCTCGCCGATCGGGCGCGACATCCTGCACTCCTTTGAGATCACGGTGGCCTTCACGGTGCTGGTGGTCGCGTTCGCGTGGGCGCTGGGGATGCTGGGCGCGCTCATCGTCAACTCGGAGTTCCGCGGGCACCGGTGGTTTCGGACGCTGTTCCTCGTCCCGTACGCGATGCCGGTGTACGTGGCGGTCATCGGGTGGAGCTTCATGCTCGACCGTGACAACGGGGCGCTGAACACGCTGCTGGTCGACGACCTGCATCTCACGCACGGCCGGCCGTTCTGGCTGCTGGGCAGCAACGCGTTCTGGAGCATCGTCATGACCACGGTGTGGCGGCTGTGGCCGTTCGCGTTCCTCATGACCCTGGCCGGGATGCAGAGCATCCCCCGCGAGCTCTACGAGGCGGCGGCGGTCGACGGCGCCGGCCCGTGGCGCCAGTGGCGCTCGATCACCCTGCCGCTGTTGGCGCCGGTCACGGGCGTGCTGATCCTGATCCTCTTCCTGTGGACGTTCAACGAGTTCAACACGCCCTATGTGCTCTTCGGCCCCGCGCCCCCGCACGCCGCCGATCTCCTCTCCTTGCACATCTACGTCAACTCGTTCGTGAACCTCAACTTCGGGCTGGGGTCGGCCATGTCGGTGCTCCTGCTGGCCTTCCTGATGATCGTCTCGGTCGTGTACATCCGCATCTTCCGGATCGGGCGTGAGGGCTATGCGTGAGACCGTGCAGAGCCGCCTGACCCGCGTGCTCGGGCTCCTGATCCTGTCCTTCGTGACGCTCTTCCCGCTGTACACGATCGTCGTCACGTCGATCAAGCCGCTCAGCGACGTGCGCTCGCACTTCACGTGGATCCCGTCGCACGTGACGCTGCGCCCCTACGTCGACATCTGGAAGACGATCCCCCTCGGGCGCTACTTCGCCAACAGCCTGATCGTCTCCCTGGCCGCGACGCTGTGCTCGGTGACGATCGCGATCTTCGCCGCGTATGCGATCTCGCGCTACCGCTTCCGCGGCCGATCGGCCTTCACGCTCACGGTCCTGTCGACGCAGATGTTCCCCGGGATCCTCTTCCTGCTGCCGCTCTTCGTCATCTTCGTCAACCTCGAGCGCAGCACCGGGGTCGCCCTCTACGGCACCAGGCTGGGGCTGATCATCACCTACCTGACCTTCTCGCTGCCGTTCTCGATCTGGATGCTCGTCGGGTACTTCGACTCCATCCCGCGCGAGCTCGAGCAGGCCGCCCTGGTCGACGGCGCCACCCCCCTCGGCGCGCTGTTCCGGATCCTCATCCCCGTCAGCCTGCCCGGCATCGTCGCCGTCGCCATCTTCGCCTTCATCACCGCCTGGGGCGAGGTCCTCTTCGCCTCTGTGCTCACCACCGATGCGACCCGTACGCTGGCCATCGGGCTACGCAACTACGCCTCGCAATCGAGCGTCTACTGGAACCAGCTCATGGCCGCCTCCATCGTCGTCAGCGCCCCCGTCGTCGTCGCCTTCCTCGCCCTGCAGCGCTACATCGTCCGCGGCCTCACCGCGGGCGGGGTGAAGTAGCGGTGGCCACCGACGCCGCGCGGCGCCTGCCCGAGGGCGCCGCCCTCGGTCCCGTGCCCTCGCTCGTGGCCGGCGCGCTGGTGCGCGACTTCGCGCCCGGGGAGGGCGAGCGCGCGGGCGCGGCCGCCCCCGGCCACGACGACGGTGACTGGACGGCGGTCCCCGTCCCGGGCGACGTGCACCGCGCGCTGATCGACGCCGAGGTCATCGCGCATCCGTTCCGTGACCGCCACGAGGGCGACTGCGCGTGGATGGAGGAGCGCGAGTGGTGGTATCGCTGCTCCTTCGACGGTCCCGTGCAGGAGCTCGCGGACTCAGAGCGCCTGCGCCTGGTCTTCCACGGCCTGGACACCTACGCCACGGTCTGGCTCAACGGCGCCGAGCTGGGCCGTCACCGCAACATGTTCCGCGAGGCGGTCTTCGACGTCACCGCGCTCGTGCGGGCCGGCACCGCCAACACGGTCGCGGTGCGCTTCGACCCTCCGCTGGCCCACGCCGGGCCGCCCCTGCCCGGCCAGTGGGCGCCCAACAACCACGAGCGGGTGTGGATGCGCAAGGCCCAGTTCGGCTACGGCTGGGACTGGGGCCCGCGCCTGCCCACCATCGGGATCTGGCGGCCGGTGGAGCTGCGCCGCGAGCGCGGCGCCACCCTGACCGGAGTGCGCTGCGACGTGGTCGAGCTCGCGCCCGATCACAGCCACGCGCTGGTGGCGGTGCACGTGGAGGCCGAGCGCTTCGCCTCCGACGCGCCGCTGACCGTCGCGGTGAGCCTCGCCGCGCCCGGGGAGCCCGCGCACGAGGCGAGCGTCGCCCTCGAGGACGGGCGCGCGAGCGCGTACCTGAGCGTCAGCGCGCCGCGCCTGTGGTGGACGCACGACCTCGGCGAGCCCGCGCTGCACGACCTGCGCGTCGTGCTGCGCGACGACGCGACGGAGCTCGACGCCCGCGGGCTGCGCGTCGGCCTGCGCACGCTGACCCTCGACCAGTCGCCTGATCCCGACGAGCCCGGCACGCGCTTCTTCCGCTTCGTCCTCAACGGCGTCGGCGTCTTCGCGCGGGGGGCCAACTGGATCCCGGCCGAGTCGTTCGTCGGGGCCATCGCGCCCGAGCGCTACGCCGAGCGCCTCGGGGCGGCGGTCGACGCGAACATGAACACCGTCCGGGTCTGGGGCGGGGGCATCTACGAGCACGACCTCTTCTACGACCTGTGCGACGAGCTCGGGCTGCTGGTGTGGCAGGACTTCATGTTCGCGTGCGCGATGTACCCCGATGACGACGCGCAGCTCGCGCGCGAGGTCGAGCTCGAGGCGCGCTCGCAGGTCGCGCGGCTGCGCGCGCACCCCTCGCTGGCCCTGTGGTGCGGAAACAACGAGAACCAGTGGATCCACGACCGCACGTTCTGGGAGCGCGGCGGCGAGCCGGTCCCGGGCGCGCGCTTCTACCACGGGGTGCTGCCGCGCGTGACCGCCGAGCTCGATCCCCAGCGCGCGTACTGGCCCGGGTCGCCCTTCGGCGGCTCGGACCACAACGCGCGCGAGGAGGGCAACGTCCACAACTGGGAGGTGTGGCACGGCAACTACCCGCGGCGCTTCGGCGAGGAGGCCCGGCGCGGGCTGGATCCAGACCACGTCGCCTTCACGCGCTACGCGGAGGACCTCGGGCGCTTCATCAGCGAGTTCGGCGTGCTGTCGGCGCCCGACCGCGAGACCCTGCGGCGCTGGATCCCGCCCGATCAGCTGCGCCATCGCAGCCCGGCGCTGGACCACCACACCAAGGACAACCCGAAGGACAAGATCGATTCCCTGCTCGTGACCGTCACCGGCCTGGCCGGCGACCTGGACGAGTTCGTCGACTTCTCGATGATCGCCCAGGCCGAGGCGATGAAGTTCGGCGTCGAGCACTTCCGCCGGCGCAAGCCGCACTGCTCGGGAACCATCGTCTGGCAGCTCGACGACTGCTGGCCGGGGCTGAGCTGGTCGCTGGTCGACTACCACGGCTTCCGCAAGGCGGCGTGGTGGGCCCTCCGGCGCGCTTACGCTCCGGTGCTGGCCTCCTTCCGCGACGACGACGGCGCGATCGAGCTGTGGGTCACCAACGACACGCGGGCCGACGTGGCGGACGCCGCCCGCGTGCGGCTGGCCACCTTCGCCGGCGACACGGTGGCCGAGGAGGCGATCGACATGCGGGTCGGCGCGGGCGAGAGCCGCCGCGTGCGCCGCTGGGAGCGCGGGGCGCTCGACGCGGGCGCGGATCGCTATCTGCGCGTCGAGGCGCAGGCCGGCGCCTTCGCCCCCAATCGCTGGTTCTTCGCGGCGATCAAGGACCTCGCGCGCGAGCCCGCGGCGGTCGAGCACGAGGCGGCGACGGGCGCCGACGGCGAGCTGCAGATCCGCGTGCGCGCCGATCGCTACGCCTACTTCGTGCACCTCGGCCTGACCGACGAGCACGCCGACGCCTCCGACGACTACTTCGAGCTCGAGGCAGGGGAGGAGCGCACGGTGACGGTCGTGCATCCGGCGCGGGCGCTGCAGGCTTCCGACCTCGCGCTGCGCAGCCGGTAGGCCGGTGGGTCAGTCGGCCCTGCGGCGCGCGTAGGCGCGCACCGGCGGCTCGGCGCTCACGCGCGGCACCTGGCTGACCAGCCGCGGCGCGATGAGGTTGCCGCTGGCGCCCAGGAGCGCGGTCGTGCCCGCCTCGTCGAGCCCGGGGGCGTAGGGATGCGCGCAGACGTCCTTGGGCAGGCGCGCGATCCGCGCGGCGCCCTTGTGGGCCAGCGCATCGGCGAAGGCGGCGAAGGTCACCGAGTCCAGGGCCGTGCCGATGTGGCTCACCACCCGCCCCGGGCACACCGACTGGATGAGGACGTTCGTGGCGCCCCGCAGCGCGGAGGTCGGGTGCGGCCCGGTCTGCGGCTGGACCGTCTCGTCGCCGCTGGAGCGCACCGTGGTCCAGGCCGTCGGGCCCGGCGTCTCGTCGGGCTGGTCGTTGACTGCGGCGAGCAGCTTGGAGCCGGCCAGCTGCTGCCATACGGCCGGTGCGCAGCCGCCGGCGGCGCAGGCGGCGGGATCGCCGAGCGCCGTGCCGTGCTGCGTGCCGGCGGCGGCGAGCACGTCGGTCACCTTCGCGCGCAGGCTCGGCCAATAGGTCAGCGCCCAGCGGGGCAGCAGCCCGCCCTGGCTGATGCCGAAGACCGCGATCGGCCGTCCGGCACGGCGCTCCATGGCCCGGATGCCGCTGACGAGGTACTGCACGGAGACCTGGATGTCGGCGGTGGTGAAGTCCGGGTAGTTCACCGTGCACACCGGGTGCCCGAACGCGTCGAAGGCGCCCTTGCCGATGGCGTAGGCCTCGTCGCCGGTGGCGCCGGTGCCGGTGACGAGCATGATCGGCTGGCGCCTGGCGCCCTGCAGCCTGCCGTGGCAGTGCAGGGCGGCGTCGAGCTTGGCCTTCGGGACGGTCAGCGGGGGCTCCGCGGCGCCTGCGGGGGCGGCGCCGACGAGCAGGCAGACGGCGGCCGCAAAGGCCGATGTGCGCAGCGACATGCGGATCTCCAGTCCGGGGGGCCCGCACAGTAGTGCCGCCGGCCCTCTCCGCGCGGACATGAGCCCTCAAGTGCCCTGCTCTGCAGTCGATTCCTGAGATGTGAAGCCCGGCTCCTCATGGCTGTGCCCGACCGCGAACCACCGCGAGCGCTTCCTCGACATGCAGGAGCGCCTGCGGACGGCGCGGATCGTCACCCTCACGACTCTCTCGGCCACGGCCGCGATCGTCTCCGCCACCGGCGGTTGGATCATGCTCGCCGCCGCGGCCGCGGCGGTCGTCGCGGTGGCGGTCGGCGGCGCGGGCCTCGATCGCCGGCGCCGGCCCGAGCTGTGGGTCTTCGCCTCGACCATCGTCGTGCTGCAGCTCGTCCTCGCCCTCGGCGCAGTGGTCAGCGGCGGCCCGCGCAGCCTGGCGCCCAACCTGCTCGCCATCCCCGTGCTCATGGTGGCCGCGCGCTTCAGCGACCGCGGCCTGGTCGTCGGGGCGCCGATCAGCGCTCTGCTGGTGCTGGCGACCACGCTCGGCGTCGACCCGGGCTACGTCGCCCACCACCCCGAGTCGCTCGTGGTCCCGCTGGCGCTCGTGGTCTGCGCCGCGGCCTACGTCAGCCCGCTCGTCGCCTCTGACGTTCGCCATCGCGCCGACAGCACCCTGGACCAGCTGACCGGGCTGCTCAACCGCCGTGCCCTGGAGCCGCGCTTCGCCGAGATCGCCGAGCAGGCGGCGCTGACCGACCAGCCGGTCAGCGTCGTCCTGGCCGACCTCGACCACTTCAAGTCGATCAACGACGACCACGGCCACGGGGTCGGCGACGCCGTCCTGCGCGACGTGGCCTACGCCATGCGCCGCGCGCTGCGCACGTTCGAGCTCCTGTACCGCCTCGGCGGCGAGGAGTTCGCGCTGCTGCTCCCGGGCGCCGCGGAGGACGATGCGGCGCGCATCGCCGAGAGCCTGCGCGCCGCGATCGAGGAGCTCGAGATCGCCGGCCTGCGCGTCACCTGCTCCTTCGGCGTGGCCACCGCTCGCGGCGAGGGCATCGAGCTCGAGCGCCTCGTCGCCGGCGCCGACGCCGCCCTCTACGCCGCCAAGCGCGGCGGGCGCAACCGGGTGCAGCGCCACGACGACGCGCCCCTCGCCCTGGTCTGAGCGCCCGACCGCGTCGAACGACGGTTCCCCCTCTGGAGCGGGCGAGACTCCGTCAGGCCGGTGGCCTACGGCGGCGTGCAGGCCTGGCTGCGAGAGGCCCGCTCCGGCGGCCGGCAGGTCCAGCGGCTCGTGCTGCGCGTCAACGGCGTGGTCGCCGACGCCCGGATCAAGGCGCTGGCCGCCCTGCCGGGGATCGACCTCGGCCCGGGCGCGGTCCCCGGCTCGGTCGTCGCGGTCTACACGCGCTGCGCCGGCGGGCTGTTCCACGAGCGCTGCTCGATCTACGAGCTCGACCTCGCCGGCGGCCATGAGCGCCGGGTGTCGGCGCTCGCCACCCGCCGCGCCAGCATCACCAATCCGTCGGTGTGGGGCGGGCGCTACGCCTTCGGGCGCGTCGCGATCGAGGGGCGCGAACGCGCCGGGCGCAACTTCGGCCTGTACACCGGCATCGGCCGGGCGCACCGGCTGGGGTCGCGCCGCCCGGGGAGCACCGACGTCGGCGCCGACGTGGTCGCCTATCAATCGGGGCGCTCCATCCACCACGGCAACGTCAGCGAGATCCGCGTGCGCCGGCTGCGCGGCCGGGCCGACTGCCTCATCGCCACGCGCACCGAGCGGTTCTCCGCGCCGCGCAACGACAACACGGTGTCGACGCCGGTGCTCTCCGGCGGCTACGTCTACTGGAGCCTGAGCGGGAGCCTCGGCACCTCGCCGGTGCACATCATGCGGGTGCCGATCCCCGGCCCCGACTGCAGGCGCGGGCCGATCGAGCGCGGGACGGTCGACCTCCCGCCGGTGAGCGCGGGCTTCGCCGTCGACGGCGCGAAGGTCTACTACGCCAACTCGGCAGGGGTCTTCGAGACCGACCTGCCCGCCTTCGCCCCCGCCTAGCCGCCGCAGGAGGACGTCGCGCTACGCGCCGGCGATCTCGTGCAGGTAGGGCGGCGAGGCGCCGGCGCGCGCGACCGTCCGCGCGGCGACCATCGCGCCGAAGGCTGCGGCGTCGACGACGGCGGCCTGGTCGTCGAGCTGCTCGCGGCCCAGGCCCAGGGCCCGCCACCGGGCCAGGAAGCCGCCGCCGAACGCGTCGCCCGCGCCGATGGTGTCGACCACCTCGACCTCGGGTGCCGGGACCTGCACGTCGCCCGCGGCGGTCACGACCTGGACGCCGTCGGGCCCACGGGTGAGCAGCACGACGCGCGGGCCGCCCTCCAGCAGCACCCGCGCGGCGTCGGCCGCGCTGCGCTCGGGCTCGAGCCAGGCGAGGTCCTCCTCGGAGACCTTGACCACGTCGCTGCGCTCAAGGACCCGGGCCAGGCGTCCGCGGTAGGCGCCGGCGTCGGCGATGACCCAGGGGCGCACGTTGGGGTCGACCATCACGAGCGCCGCGCCGCCGAGCTCCCGCACGACGGCCTCCAACGCGCTGGCCATCGGCTCGAGGGTCAGGCCCAGGGTCCCGACGTGCAGGATCCCGACGGCGGGCGGCAGCGCGGCGAGCGCCGCCTCCGGCGTGAGGCCCGGAGCCGACGTCGCGCGCTCGTAGAAGCGGTAGCGGGCGCTGCCGGTCTCGTCGAGCTCGGCCATGGCGAGCGTCGTGGGATCGTCGGTGTGCACGACCGCGTCGAGGCGCACGCCGTCGGCGGCGAGCATCTGCTCGAGCCTGATGCCGAAGCGATCGGTGGACAGGCGGCCCAGGTAGGCGACGGGCTGGCCCAGGCGCCCGATCGTCCTCGCGGTGGTGAAGGCGGCGCCGCCGGGGTGGCCGTTGAGCTCCTCGTCGCCGTCGTAGACGAGGTCGAAGAGCGCCTCTCCGCCGACGAGGATCACGTCGTCGGTCGTGGCCGAGCTCGGGTGGACGCCGGGCGAGACGATGGGCCGAGCATACGCACCCTGAGCGTCGCAACCGCGCCCAGTGGGTACGTGACCGCCGCATGAGCGTGAGCGAGCACGCCGGGCAGCCGGCGGACGCGGCCGACCTCGTCGACGTGGACGCCCTCGTCGGCGCCTACTTCGACGAGCGCCCCGATCCCTCGGTGGACGGACAGCGCGTCGCGTTCGGCACCTCAGGGCACCGCGGGACCTCCACGGCGCGCACGTTCAACGAGGCCCACGTGCTCGCCATCGCCGAAGCGATCTGCCGCTATCGCCAGGAGCAGGGCATCGACGGGCCGCTCTTCCTAGGGCGCGACACGCACGCGCTCTCCGAGCCCGCCACGCAGACCATCGTGGAGGTGCTGTGCGCCCACGGCGTCCAGGTGATGGTCGACGCCGACGACGGCTTCACGCCGACTCCCGCCGTCTCGCACGCGATCCTCACGCACAACCGCGGCGGCGGCTCCGGCACGGCCGACGGCATCGTGGTGACCCCGTCGCACAACCCGCCCCAGGACGGCGGCGTGAAGTACAACCCGCCCCACGGCGGACCGGCCGACACCGACGTCACCGGCTGGATGCAGCGCGAGGCCAACGCGCTGCTGGAGAACGAGCTGCGCGACGTGAAGCGCACGACCGCCCGCGACACCGTCCACCGCCATGACTACGTCACGGCCTATGTCGACGACCTGCCCGCCGTCATCGACCTCGCCGTGATCCGCGACAGCGGGCTGCGGCTCGGCGTCGACCCGCTCGGCGGCGCCAGCGTCGCCTACTGGGCGGCGATCGCCGAGCGCCACGGCCTGGATCTGACCATCACCAACGACCAGATCGACCCGACCTTCCGCTTCGTCCCGCGCGACTGGGACGGCAAGATCCGCATGGACTGCTCCTCGCCCTACGCGATGGCCAGACTGCGCGACCTGGCCCCGCAGTTCGACGTCGCCTTCGCCAACGACCCCGACGCCGACCGCCATGGGATCGTCACCCCGGGCGCCGGCCTGCTGAACCCCAACCACCACCTGGCGGTGTGCATCGGCTACCTCTTCGGCGGCGCGCGCGACTGGCCGAGCGAGACGGCCGTGGGCAAGACGCTCGTGTCGAGCGCGATCATCGACCGCGTGGGCGCCGACCTGGGCCGGCGCGTCGTCGAGGTCCCGGTCGGCTTCAAGTGGTTCGTCTCGGGCCTGCTGGACGGCAGCCTGGGCTTCGGCGGCGAGGAGAGCGCGGGCGCCTCCTTCCTGCGCCGCGACGGCGGCCCGTGGTCGACGGACAAGGACGGGCTCATCCCCTGCCTGCTGGCGGCCGAGATGACCGCGCGCGGCGACGATCCGGGCCAGCGCTACGAGGCCCTGACCGAGCGCTTCGGCCGCCCGTCCTACCGCCGCGTCGACGTCGCGGCGGACGCCGAGCAGAAGGCGGTGCTGAGCAAGCTCTCCTCCGAGCAGGTGACCGGCGAGCAGCTCGCCGGCGAGCCGATCCGCGAGCTGCTGACCGAGGCGCCCGGCAACGGCGCGCCCATCGGCGGGGTCAAGGTCGTCGCCGAGAGCGCGTGGTTCGCCGCGCGCCCGTCGGGCACCGAGGACGTCTACAAGGTCTACGCCGAGAGCTTCAAGGGCGACGAGCACCTCGAGCGGGTCATCGCCGAGGCCGAGGAGCTCGTCGCCGCGGCCCTGGGAGGAAGCTGATGCCTGACGTCTTCGGGATCGTCCTGGCCGGCGGTGAGGGCAAGCGCCTGGCGCCGCTGACCGCCGACCGCGCCAAGCCCGCGGTGCCCTTCGGGGGGAACTACCGGCTCATCGACTTCGCGCTGTCGAACCTGGTCAACGCCGGCTACCGCCAGATCGTGGTCCTCACGCAGTACAAGAGCCATTCGCTGGACCGCCACATCTCGACCACGTGGCGGCTGTCGCCGCTGCTGGGCAACTACGTGGCGCCGGTGCCCGCGCAGATGCGCCGCGGCCCGCGCTGGTTCTCGGGCTCGGCCGACGCCATCTACCAGAACCTCAACCTGCTCTACGACGAGCGCCCTGAGATCGTGGCCGTGTTCGGCGCCGACCACATCTACCGCATGGACCCGCGCCAGATGGTCGACCAGCACATCGAGAGCGGCGCGGCGGTGACCGTCGCGGCGCTGCGCGCGCCGCTGGCCGAGGCCGACCAGTTCGGCGTCATCGAGACGGCCGCCGACGGGCAGACCATCACCGCCTTTCGCGAGAAGCCGACCGACGCCGTGGGCCTGCCCGACGCGCCGGACAAGGTCTTCGCCTCGATGGGCAACTACGTCTTCAGCGCCGACGCGCTCATCGACATCGTCACGCGCGACGCCGAGGACGAGGCCTCCAAGCACGACATGGGCGGGAGCATCGTGCCGGCGCTGGTCGAGAGCGGTGCGGCGCACGTCTATGACTTCTCGCGCAACGAGGTCCCGGGCGCCAGCGAGGTCGAGCGCGGCTACTGGCGCGACGTCGGGACGCTCGATGCCTTCTACGACGCGCACAAGGACCTCATCTCGGTCGAGCCCGAGTTCAACCTCTACAACCGCGAGTGGCCGATCCTCACCTGGCCCGATCCGCTGCCGCCGGCCAAGTTCGTCTTCGACGAGGACGACGGCCGCCGCGGGACGGCGCTCGACTCGATGGTGTGCGCCGGGGTCGTCATCTCCGGCGCCACGGTGCGCCGCTCGGTGCTGTCGCCGGGCGCCCACCTGCACTCCTACGCGGAGGTCGAGGACTCGGTGCTCATGCAGGGGGTGGACGTCGGGCAGCGCGCAGTGGTGCGCCGCGCGATCGTCGACAAGAACGTGCGCATCGCTCCGGGCGCCGAGATCGGCGTCGACCCGGTTGCCGATCGCGAGCGCTTCACGATCTCCGCGGGCGGCGTGGTGGTCATCCCCAAGGGCGCCACGGTCGCGGCGTGAGGGTCGCGCTCCTCACGCGCGAGTACCCGCCCGACGTCTACGGCGGCGCCGGCGTCCACGTCGAGTACCTGGCGCGCGAGCTGCGCAACCTGATCGAGGTCGACGTCCACGCCTGGGGCGCGGACCGCGCCGGCGCCATCGGGCACGAGGCATGGAACGCGCTGGAGGGCCAGGCGCCGGAGCTCGCCGCCCTGCGCGCCATGTCGATCGACCTGACGATGGCGGCGGGGACGGCCGACGCGGACGTCGTCCACAGCCACACCTGGTACGCGAACTTCGGCGGGCACCTGGCCAAGCTCGTGCACGACATGCCGCACGTGGTCACCGTGCACTCGCTCGAGCCGCTGCGCCCGTGGAAGGCCGAGCAGCTCGGCGGCGGCTACGCCCTGTCCTCCTTCTGCGAACGCACCGCCGTGGAGGCGGCCGACGCGATCGTCTCCGTCTCGGAGGGTATGCGCGCCGACCTCCTGGAGGCCTACCCGGCGATCGATCCCGGCCGCGTGTGCACCATCTACAACGGAATCGACACCGACGAGTACGCGCCGGATCCCGGCACCGACGTCCTCGACCGCCACGGCATCGACCCCGGCGCGCCGACCGTCGTCTTCGTCGGGCGCATCACGCGCCAGAAGGGCGTCGCCCACCTGCTCGAGGCCATGCGCCACGTCGACGCCGACGCCCAGCTCGTGCTGTGCGCCGGCGCTCCGGACACGCCCGAGATCGGCGCCGAGGTCGCGCGCCGCGTCGAGGAGCTGCAGGCCGAGCGCGGCAACGTGCTGTGGCTCGACGAGATGCTGCCCAAGCCCGAGGTCGTCCAGATCCTCAGCCACGCCACGGTCTTCGCGTGCCCGTCGATCTACGAGCCGCTGGGGATCGTCAACCTCGAGGCGATGGCCTGCGAGACGGCGGTGGTGGCCACGGCCACCGGCGGCATCGTCGAGGTCGTCGACGCCGGCGTCACCGGCCTGCTCGTGCCGATCGAGCCCGGCGACGACGCCACCGGCGAGCCGCGCGACCCCGCCGCCTTCGCCGCCGCGTTCGCCGAGGGCCTCAACGCGGTGGTCCGCGACCCCGCGCGGGCCGCCGAGATGGGCCGCGCCGGCCGCGCGCGCGCCGTCGAGCGGTTCGCGTGGCCGGCGATCGCGCAGGAGACGGTCGCGCTGTACGAGCGGCTGCTGTAGACCGGTCCGCGGCGAGCGGCGACGCGCCAGCTCGCCTCGGTAGTCTCGGACGTCCGTGCCTGCCGTCGCTCACCCGGTACGCGATCACTGCCTGGCCCCGGACCGCTCGGCCGACGCGCCGATCGCGCCGGTGGGCGGGCGCTACGGCCGCGCCTTCCCGGACCTGCCCGCGCTGGAGTCAGACCAGCGGGCGCTGCTCGCGCTGGGCTCGTCGGGCGGGCTGTGCGACGGCAGCGACGCCACCGGCGACGACGGCACCGCGGCGGCCGGCTGGCCGTTCTTCGGACAGTTCATCGCGCACGACATCACCGCCGATCGGTCGCCCATCGGCCCGCACGCCGACGCGACCACGATCGCCAACTTCCGCTCGCCGAGGGCGAACCTCGAGTGCCTGTACGGCGCCGGGCCGGTCGGCGCGCCGTTCCTCTACGACGCGCAGGACCCGGCGAAGCTGCTGCGCGGCGAGGGCGACGTGGCGCGCAACGCGCAGGGCACCGCCCTGCTGGGCGACCCGCGCAACGACGTCCACGTCTTCATCTCGCAGCTGCACCACGCCCTGATCGGCGCCCACAACCGGCTCGTCGATCGGCTGCGCGAGGACGGCGTCGACCCAGCCGAGTGCTTCGACGCGGCGCGACGCGCCACGATGTGGCACTACCAGTGGGTGATCGTCGAGGACTTCCTCGTGGGGCTCGTGGGCCGCGACCTCGTCGAGGAGGTCAAGGACCCCGACCTGCGCCACTTCCGCCCCGAAGGCACGCCGATCATCCCGTTCGAGTTCGCCGACGCGGCCTTCCGCTACGGCCACGGCCAGATCCGCCATCGCTATCGCCTGCAGGACGGCGGGGACCAGTACAGCGTCTTCCCCGACCTCGTCGGCTTTCGCCCCGTGGCACCCGAGCACAGGGTCGACTGGCGCCTGCTCTTCGGCCCCGTGGCGCAGCCGGCCAAGCGCATGGACGGGCGACTGGCGGCCTCGCTCATCACCCTGCCACTCGCCATCACCGGGGACGTCACGGTCGACGCCTACCACTCGCTGGCGGCGCGCGACCTGCAGCGCGGCGCCGCCATCGGCCTGCCCTCGGGCGAGGCGGTGGCGCGCGCGATGGGGGCCGAGCCGCTCGCGCGCGAGGAAGCCGGGCTCGCGGCGTTCGGGTGGGAGGGCGAGACGCCCCTGTGGCTCTACGTGCTGCGCGAGGCCGACGTGCGCGGCGGCGGCGAGCGCCTGGGCGAGGTCGGCGGGCGCCTGGTGGCCGAGGTGCTACTCGGGCTGCTCGACGCGGACCCCGAGTCCTACCGGGCGCTGGCGCCCGATTGGGAGCCCACGCTCCCGGCGGCCGGCGAGCGCTTCGGCGTGCTCGACCTGCTGGTCGCCCCGGCGTGAGCGACGGCGCCCGCGGCGCTCCGACGCTGTCGCTGCCCGACGAGCTCGACGGCCGCCGCCTGCGCCGCCGCGTGCTGCAGGTCACGGTGCTCTTCGCCGCCATCGCGCTGGTGGCCTGGCTGGCCCCGGGCCTCGACTCGATCCGCTCGCGCCTGGACCAGGCGCAGCCCGGCTGGCTGGCGGTCGGCGTCGCGTTCGAGGTGGCCTCGTGCGCCGGCTACGTGCTCATGTTCGGGCCGATCTTCTGCGACCGGATGGCGTGGCGCACGAGCGTGGAGATCGGCCTGGCGGAGCTCGGCGTCGGCTCGCTGATCCCGGCCGGCGGGCTCGGCGGGCTGGCCCTCGGCGTGTGGGTCCTGCGCCGCGGCGGCATGCCCGGCGAGCAGGTGGCGACGCGCACCGTGGCCTTCTTCCTCATCAAGTCCGGGGCCAACTTCGCGGCCGTCGCGGTCGTCGGCGTGATCGCGTGGCTGGGCTTCGGCACGCCGGCGCTCTCGCCCGCGCTGACCATCCTGCCGGCCGTCCTCGCGGTCGCTGTCGTGGTGGGCATCGCGGCGCTGCCGCTGCTCCTCGCGCGCGCGACCGGCGACCGGCGCTGGGCGCGGGCGGCGCGCGCCCTCGGGCGCGGCGTGAGCGAGGCCGTGCGCCTGCTGCGCACCGGCAATCCCGCCATCATCCTCGGCGCGCTGGGCTACTGGGCCTTCGACAACCTCGTCCTGTGGGCGTGCTTTCGCGGCTTCGGCGTGGACGTCGCGCTCACCATCGTGCTCATGGCCTACCTCATCGGCCAGCTCGGGGGGCTGCTGCCGATCCCCGGCGGGCTCGGCGGCGTCGAGGGCGGCCTCGTCGGGACGCTCATCGTCTACGGCGTCTCGGCGCGCGACGCGGTCGCCGCCGTGCTGGCCTACCGCGTCATCCAGTTCTGGATCCCGCTGCTGCTCGCGCTGCCGGCCTTTGCCAGCCTGCAGCGTGGCCTCAGCCGGCCGGAGCGCGCAGACCTGTGCGTGCCGCCGGTCTCGGCCTGACCGGGAGCCCGGGGGGTCGAACGTCGGTCCTACCCCCTCCTGAGGGGGGAAGACCGACGTTCGACCCTGCAGGCGTGCGAAAGGCGCATGGTCATCGGGTTTGACGACGGCCTAGATAGCGGGTATACATAGCGGGTATCTAGCTCATGAAGTTCCCGATCCTGGCCATGCTCGCGACCTCCCCGGCCCACGGTTATGAGCTCAAGCGCGAGCTCGAGCAGCACTTCGGGGCCGCCCTGCCGCCGCTCAACACGGGCCAGATCTACACGTCGCTGGCGCGCCTGGAGCGCGACGGCCTGGTCGACGCCGATCGGGTGGCACAGGACAGCCGGCCCAACAAGCGCGTCTACCGCCTGACGCCCGACGGCCAGAAGGCCCTCGACGAATGGGTCGAGCAGCCCACGCCGGGCACGCGGCTGCGCGACGAGTTCTTCATGAAGCTCGTGCTCGCCGGACGGGCGGGCATCGCCGATCCGCGCGTGCTCATCGAGCGCCAGCGGGGCGAGTACCTCCAGGCGCTGCGCGACCTCGACCGCCTTCAGGCGGGGGCGAACGGCGACGCGGCCCAGTCGCTGCTCATCGAGGGCGCGGCGCTGCACCTGGAGGCCGATCTGAAATGGCTCGCGCTGTGCGAGGACCGACTGACCTCGGAGGTCACGCCATGGAGCACGTCCTAGTCACCACCGGACTCGAGCGGACCTACGAAACGGACGGCGTCGCGGTCGCGGCGCTGCGGGGCGTCGACCTGGCCGTCGCCGAGGGCGAGTTCGTCAGCGTCATGGGCCCCTCGGGCTGCGGCAAGTCCACGCTCCTGCACCTGCTCGGCGGGCTCGACCGGCCCACCGCCGGCGAGATCCACCTCGGCGGGCGCCGGGTCGATCAGCTCGGCGAGGCGGCGTGGGCCGTGCTGCGCCGGCGCCACGTCGGCTTCGTCTTTCAGTTCTTCAACCTCATCGCCAACCTCACGATCGCCGACAACGTGGAGCTGCCCGGGCTGCTGGCGGGCCTGTCGCCGCGCGACGCGCGCTCGCGCCGGCGCGAGCTGCTCGACGACCTCGCCATCGCGGAGCTGGCGGGCGCGGTCCCCAGCCGCGTGTCCGGCGGCCAGCAGCAGCGCGTGGCCATCGCGCGCGCCCTCATCAACCGCCCCGCGGTGCTACTGGCCGACGAGCCGACGGGCAACCTCGACAGCCAGAGCGCGCGCGAGGTCCTCGGGCTCCTGCGCCGCCACCACGAGAACGGCCAGACGATCGTCCTCGTCACCCACGACGCCCGCGTGGCCAGCGCCGCCGATCGGGTCATCCACATGCGCGACGGGCTGATCTCCGAGCAGACGCTGCTCAGCGGCGACCGCGACCCCGGGGCCCTCGCCAGCCAGCTGCTGCGCCTGGAGGTCTGAGGCATGGCCCGCCTGCTGCTTCGCACCGCCCTGGCCAACCTGCGCAGCCGCCGGCTGCAGACCTGGCTCGTGGCCCTCATCCTCGCGGCCGCGTCGGCGACCCTCGCGCTCGCGGTGAGCCTGCGCGCGGGCGCGGCGGACCCCTACGAGCAGATCGCCCGCGCCACCAACGCGGCCGACGTCCACCTCTTCGCGCACCGCGGGGGCCGGGCCGACCTCGCCGTCCTGGCCCACGCCCACGGCGTGCGCATCGCCGACGGACCGTTCCCGATCGTGGGCGTGAGCGTCCGCAGCCGGCCGTCGAACCTCGACCTCACGCTGGAGGGCGTCGGCGCGCGGCCGCGCATCGACCGGCCCAAGGTGACCGACGGGCGCTGGCTCTCGGGCGCGAAGGGCGAGATCGTGGTCGACCGGACGTTCGCGCGCCGGCATGGTCTGCGCCTGGGCCAGCGCCTGACCACCGTGGAGCCCCACGCCGCGACGCTGAGGGTGGTCGGGCTCGCGATCGCCCCCGGCGGCGACGGCTCATGGGTCAGCCCCACGACGCTGACAGGCCTCGGGACGCGCGAGGACCGCTTCGGCTCGCTGCTCGAGCTCCAGCTCGCCGACCGCGGGGCCAGCGCGGCCTTCGTCGAGGACGTGCGCCGCCGCTACCGGCCCGACGAGGTCGAGGCGTGGGACTGGCGCCAGGACCGCCAGGACGTCATCGACCGCACCTCGACGTCGGCGGTCGTCCTCGGCAGCGCGAGCCTCGCCGCGCTGCTCGCCGTGGGCTTCATCGTCGCCAACGCCATCGGCGGGCGGATCCTCGCCTCGCGGCGCGACATCGGGCTGCTCAAGGCCGCGGGCTTCACCCCCGGCGGCGTGACGGCCCTCTTCGTGCTCGAGAACCTGATCCTGGCCGGCGCCGCGAGCGTGGTCGGCACCGCGGTGGGGATCGCGCTCAGTCCGCTGATGCTCCAGCCGACGGCCCACCTGCTGGGGACCACGACCCCGAGCGGCCTGCGCCCCGTCACCGTCGCGGCCGGCGTGCTGGGGGTCGTCGCCGTCGTCTGCCTCTTCACCGCGATGCCCGCCTGGCGCGCGGGGCGCCTGGGCGTGCTCGAGGCGATCGCCCTGGGGCGCTCGACGGTGAGCACGAAGCCCTCGCGCGCCGCGCGCGCGGCCGCCGCGCTGCGCCTCCCGCCCGCCGTGGTCCTCGGCCTCAAGGACGCGTTCGCGAGCCGCTCGCGCGCGGTGATGACCATCGCGAGCCTCGCCCTGACCATGGGCACCGTGATCATGGCGCTGGGCACCGAGGCCACCTACCGGCGCGTCATCCAGGACTCTTCGCTGCGCGCCAAGCCCTACGAGCTGCTCGTCGACGCCCACCACGTCTCTCCCGCGCGCACGAACGCCCTCATCGCGGGCCAGTCGCCCAGGGTCGCCGGCACCGCGACCGTGGCCGGGATCACCGCCTCGGTGCCCGGCAGCGCCGTCGACGTGTGGGCGCGGGCGCTGGGCGGCGACTACCGGCGACGGCCCTATGCGGTGCGCGACGGCCGGATGATCGCCGGCCCCGGCGAGGCGATCGTCGGCCGCGGCCTGCTCGACGCGCTGCACCTGCACGTCGGCGACCGCCTGCCGCTCAAGGCGGGGGGCGCGCGGCTGGACCTGCGCATCGTCGGGCGCTACGTCGAGCCCGACAACGACGGCCGCACCGCGATCTTCGACCGCCGGTCGGTCCCCGCTCGGGCGCTGGCGCGCTTCGGACCGGCGCAGTACGAGCTGCAGCTGCGCCACCGCTCCGATGCGCATGCGGTGCAGGCCGCGCTGGTCCGCGCCTCGGCCGGCCAGTTCGACGTGGAGGCGACCGAGGACAGCGTGCGCCAGGAGCGCAGCGACCTGCGGCCCGTGCTGTACGGCACCGATGCCCTGCTGCTGGCCATCGGGCTGGTCAACCTGCTCACCACCCTGCTGCTCGGCATCCGCGAGCGGGTCGGCGACTTCGCCATCTTCAAGGTCATCGGGCTCACGCCGCGGCAGGTGCTGGCCTCGGTCACCTCGGGCGGGACGCTGCTGGCCGGCGTCGCGGTGGTCGGCGGCATCGCCATCGGGCTCCCGGTCTTCCACGCGCTCGTGACGGTCACCAACCCGTCCGACGGGCCCGACCTCGTCACCGCCCCGACGTGGTGGTGGGTGGCGCTCATGTTCCCCGGCGCGCTGCTCCTCACGACGCTGGCGAGCGTCCTGCCGGCGCGCCGGGCCGCGGCCATCCAGCCGGCCGAGGCGCTGCGTTACGAATGAGCCAGTGCCAGGACCGTGACGGTGCCGGGCGCCACCTCGGTGAGCCCGGCGTCCACCACGCGCGCGACGCACGCCCCCTGCGTCGCGAGCGCCGCGAAGCGCGCTGCCCCGGGAGCGATCACGCGCCCGGGGCAGCCGGCGGCGACCCACGCCTCGAGCGCGCCCGTGTCGGCGGCCATCACGGCGGCGTGCGCGATCTGGGCCACCGCCTTGCCCGAGCTCATGACGGCCGCCGGGTTCAGCACGTAGGTCACCGTGCCCGGGTCCTGCGGCGCGTCCTCGGGCGGCGCCTCGAGCGCGCTGCTCATCGCCTGCAGGCGCTCGAGCAGCGGCCCGCGCTCCGAGCGCCGCCGCGGAGGCAGGGCGACGACGGCCTCGCCCTCGGGCGCGCCGGCGAGCGTGTGCGGCTCGGCCAGGACCTGCTCCCACTGTGCGCTCGTGCGCGCGCGCAGGCACACCTTCCCCGGGCGCTCGCGCCACGCCGCGATCGCCTCCTCGTGCGCGGGCTGGGTCTGGAAGACGCGCAGGCAGGCCACCGCCGCCGCGCCCGCCAGCTCGCCCGCACGGGCCAGCTCGGCGATGGCGCCGCGGCGCAGGACGAGGTACATGCGCAGCGGGTCGCGTCCCATTTTGCCCTGCTATGTTGGCGAAAAGCCGAGTCCCGCCGCCTCCATGGCCGCGGGAGCGGGGGAACCACCGGGCCGGTCCTTCTGGCCCAGGGGCGAATCGCCACCACTGTGGCGTAGCGCGTCGGCGCGAGCCCGCCAGCTCACCTCGTAGGCGCACGAGACGGCGACAGCAAGGGACGCGATGAAGGCGACATGGACCGCCGCGATGGCGGCGTTGGTGCTGGCCGCGGCATGGGCGGGCGGGTCGGAATCAGCGGTGGCGACCCCGAGCGATGCGACCGCGGGCCTCTTCGCGGTCGCGCAGGCGCCGCGCAGCGCGAAGGCGGTCACCGCGGCGCTGTCGAAGGACGGCGCCGCCTACGCCCCCGGCGCCGCCGGCCCGGACGCGTTCGACTGCTCGGGCCTGACGATGTGGGCGCTGGAGCGCGCGGGCATCGCGGCGCCCCACTCGAGCTTCGCGCAGTACGCGATGGGCTCGGGCGTGGCGCGCTCGGACATCCGCCGCGGCGACCTCGTCTTCTTCGACAGCGCCGGGACCGGCGCGTCGCACGTCGCGCTGGCCGTCAGTGCGACGACGGCGGTCTCGGCCACCGACCACGGCGTCATGACCCATCCCATCTTCGACGCCTACTGGGGCGGGCATTACGTCGGCGCCCGCCGCCTGGGCTAGGAGGCGACGGTGAAGCGCCGGCGGACGTGGTCGGCGCTCTCGGCCTCGTCGAGCAGGGCCACCGCGAAGTCCTCCATCGAGATCGCGCTGTTGCCCTCGTCGTCGACCAGCAGCCGGTCGTCGCCGGTGCGGTACTCGCCCGTGCGCTCGCCGGGCTCGAGCAGCGCCGCCGGGCTGACGTAGGTCCAGTCCACGTCGGTGATGGCCGAGCGGTAGATGTCCAGGGACTCCGCCTGGGCCAGGGCGTCGGGCTTCCACTCCTCACGGAAGTCCTCGGTGTCGAGGACGCGCACGCCGGGGGCGACCTCGAGGCTGCCGGCGCCGCCCAGCACGATGAGGCGCCCGACGCCTGCGCGCGACAGGCCCTCGAGCAGCGCGCGCGCCGCGGCGGGCAGGGTGTCGGGCGCCTTGCCGAAGGCGGTCCCGACGGTGCTGATGGCGAGGTCGTGGCCCGCGGCGACCGCGGCCACGCTGGAGGGATCGGTGGCGTCGGCGGCTACCACGGCCAGGCCGTCGCCATCGAGGTCGTGGGCCGCCGGATCGCGCACGGCCGCGGTGACCTCGTGGCCGCGCGCGAGGGCCTCGGCCACCGTCCGGGTCCCGACGCGCCCGCCCGCGCCGAACACCACGATCCTCATCGGCTCCTCCTCATGGCGGCCATTCTCCCTGACGCGGCGCTGCGTGCGCACGAACCACGTCAGCCCGACGACGGTGAGCACGGCGGCGATGAAGAAGTTCAGGCGCAGGCCGAGGACGTGCTTGGCCGGGTCGACGCGCAGCAGCTCCTCGAAGATCCGGAAGGCCGAGTAGCCGGCGACGTAGAGGGCGAAGAGCCCGGGCGGGCGGATGGCGCGCCGGCGTCCCAGCCACACCAGGAAGGCCGCCAGGGCCAGGTTCCAGATGATCTCGTAGAGGAAGGTGGGGTGGAACGTGGCGCTGTCGAGATAGCGCGCGGGCCGGTGGGCGCGATCGATCTCGAGGCCCCACGGCAGCGAGGTCGGGCGCCCGTAGAGCTCCTGGTTGAAGTAGTTGCCGATGCGCCCGATGGCCTGCGCGACGAGCAGCGCCGGAGCGGCGGCGTCGAGGAAGCGCGGCATGTCGGCGCCCGCGCGGCGCAGGCGCCAGATCCCGGCGGCCGTACCCAGGGCGATGCCGCCCCAGATCCCCAGGCCGCCCTTCCAGACGGCGAACGGCCCCCACCAGTGGTCGGGGACCTCGTTCCAGCTCGTGGCCAGGAAGTAGAGGCGGCCGCCGAGCACGCCGGCGGGGAAGCCCCACAGCGCGACGTCCTGTACGAGCTCGCGTGTGCCGCCCTGGGCCTCCCAGCGGCGCGAGGTGATCGCCACCGCCGCGAGCACGGCCAGCACGTAGCCGAGCCCGTAGATGCGCAGGTCGAAGGGCCCGACGTGGATCCCGTTGAACGACGGGCTGGGGATCGACCCGACGACGGGCACCTCGCGATCCTGGCAGGTCGCGGGCGCGGAGCCGCCACCAGCGCCTCGTAGGCTCTGGCCCAGTGCCCCGCCGCCCCCGCGTGATGGTCGACCTGGAGCCGCTGCGCGCCTCGCGCGACCTGCGGCTCCTGGTCCTCGGCAACTTCGTCTCGGGCCTGGGCACCCAGGCCGCGCTCGTCGCGCTGCCCTACCAGCTCTACGTCCAGACCGGCTCGGCCTTCCTGACGGGGCTGCTCGGCGCAGTCGAGCTCATCCCGCTCGTGACCATGGCCCTGCTGGGCGGCGCCATCGCCGACCGCGCCGACCGGCGCCGCGTGCTGCTGATCGACCAGATCGCGCTCGTCGCGTGCTCGGCCGTGCTGGCGGCCCTGGCCTTCGCCGGGTCGCCGCCTGTGGGCGTGCTGTACGTGCTCGGCGGCCTGCTGGCCGGCTTCGGCGCGCTGCAGAACGTGACGCGCTCGGCCATCCTGCCCAACCTCGTCGATCCCGCCCGCCTGCGCTCGGCCATCGCGCTGAGCTTCGGCCTGTATCAGCTGACGATGGTCATCGGCCCCGGGATCGGCGGCGTGCTCATCGGTGTCTTCGGGGTGGGGACGGCGTACGCTGTCGATGCGGCGAGCTGCCTGGCGATGGTGTGGGCCGTGGTCGTCATGGCTCCCCAGCCCCCGCACACCGACGGCGCCGAGCACCCGACGGTCCTGCGCTCGATCGCCGACGGCCTGCGCTACGTGCGCGGCAACCACGCGCTCGTGGGCTCCTTCGCCATCGACCTGGTGGCCATGACCTTCGGCATGCCGCGCGCGCTGTTCGCCGTGCTCGCGGTCAG
The DNA here is from genome assembly GCA_963757775.1 of Paraconexibacteraceae bacterium. GTDB lineage: Bacteria > Actinomycetota > Thermoleophilia > Solirubrobacterales > Solirubrobacteraceae > JAOPZW01. Next base: position 59,692 of record CAVWSH010000011.1, read on the forward strand.
CGTCTACCACGCGGGCGCCGAGGGCACCGGGCTGCTCTACGCGGCCGTGTCGGCCGGAGCGACGATCGCGGCCCTGACGACCGGCTGGATCGAGCACGCGCGGCGCCTGGGGGTGATCGTCATCTGGGCGGTCGTGGTGTGGGGCGCCGCGATCGCGCTCGTGGGCGTGGTCGGCTCGCTGTGGCCGGCCGCGGCGCTGCTGGCGGTGGCGGGAGCGGCCGATAGTGTCAGCGCCGTCTGCCGCAGCTCGATCAACCAGATGGTCACCCCCGACGCGATGCGCGGGCGCATGTCGTCGGTCTTCTCGCTCGTGGTGACCAGCGGGCCGCGGCTGGGCGACGTCGAGTCGGGCTCGGTCGCCGGCCTCACGAGCCCGCGCTTCTCGGTCACCTCGGGCGGCCTGGCCTGCATCGCGGGCGTCGCGCTGGTCGTCGCCGCCTTCCCGGCGCTCGCGCGCTTCGACGCCGACGAGGTCCTCGCGGCCCAGCGCGGCGCCGAGCCCGTGCCCGCATCCGCCGCGTGAGGGAAGATGGGCCATGATCTTCCGTCAGATCACCCACGACGACCTCGGTTGCGCCAGCTACCTCGTGGGCGACGACGACGCGGCGATCGCCGCCGTCATCGACCCGCGCCTGGACATCGACGAGTACCTGCGCCTGGCCCGCTACCTGGGCGTGCGCATCGAGCACGTGCTCGAGACCCACAACCACGCCGACCACGTCTCGGGGCACGGGCGCCTGGCCGCATCGACCGGCGCGACCATCCACATCCACCGCGGGGCGCAGCCCGAGTACGACCACGAGCCCTTCGACGACGGCTGGGAGCTCGCGCTCGGAAGGCTCGTGATCCGCGCCCTGCACACGCCCGGCCACCGGCCAGAGCACACCGCCTTCGCGCTCATCGACACCGAGCGCGGCCCCGAGCCATGGGCGGTGCTCACCGGGGACTCGCTGTTCGTCGGGGGCATCGCGCGGCCCGACCTCGCCGTCGAGCCGCGCGAGGGCGCGCACGGCATCTTCCACTCGCTGCACGACCGCCTGCTCACGCTGCCCGACACCTGCGAGGTGTGGCCCGGGCACCTGGGCGGCTCGATGTGCGGCGGTCCCGGCATCGACCTCAAGGTCTCCTCCACCATCGGCTACGAGCGCGCCCATCAGGAGGTGCTCGGCGTCGCCGACGAGGGCGAGTTCGTCGAACGGGCGGTCGCCGGCCTCGGCCCGCAGCCGCCGAACTTCCGCGCCATCGTGGCCATCAACACGGGGCCGCTGGCCGGGCGCCTCACGCAGGTCGATCCGCTGACGCCGCGCCAGGTCGAGCAGCAGCAGCGCGACGGAGCCCTCGTGGTCGACGTCCGCACCGAGCTGCAGTTCGACGACGCGCACATCCCCGGCGCGATCTGCATCACCGTGCTGCGCGCCGGCTTCGGCTCGCGCCTGGCGTGGCTGGCCGACCACGACCAGCCCGTGGTGCTCGTCGGCCGCGACGACGACGACGCCCAGGGCGCGATCGGGCTGGCGGCTTCGGTCGGCGTCACCAACGTCGCCGGCTATCTCGCCGGCGGGATGACCAGCTGGCGCGAGGACCAGCTGCGCGTCGCGCGGATCCCGCGCATGACGGTCCCTGAGCTGCACGAGCGCTGGGAGGACGGCCCGGCGCTCCAGGTGCTCGACGTGCGCGAGCTCAGCGAGTGGGAGCAGGGGCACATCCCGGGCGCGGTCCACACGCCCTACCACGACCTCCACGCGCTGCCCGACGGCATCGACGCCGACGTCGCGGTGGCGGTCGTCTGCGCCTCCGGACAGCGCGCCGCCGTGGGCGCCAGCCTGCTGGCCCGCCACGGCGCGCGCGAGGTCATCCACGTCGTCGACGGCGGCGTGGGCGCGTGGGGGCGCGCGGGGTGGCCGCTCGAGAAGGGCGCCTGACGCGACGCGGGGCAGTGGAAGTGGTCGGCGCCCGCGCGCGTCTGAGGCCACATGACCCCACGCGAGCTCATGACCGACTACCTGGCCGCGGCCAAGCGCGGCGACTGGGACACCGCCTTCGGCTTCCTGGCCGACGATCTGCTCATCCACATCCCCGGGCGCTCGGCCTTCGCCGGCCAGCGCTTCGGCAAGGCGGCCGCGGTGGACTACATCACGAGCATTCGCGAGCGCTACCGCGACGGCGGCATCGAGCTCGAGCTGATCGACATGCTCAGCAGCGACGAGCGCGTCGTGCTGCTCGTCCGCGAGCGCTTCCACGGCGAGGGCGAGCCGGTCGAGATCCGCCGTGCCAACGTCTACCGCATCGAGGACGCCAAGGTCGTCGAGGTGTCGATCTTCGAGGCCGATCAGTACGTGGTCGACGAGCTGTTGCACTAGCTACGCTCTGGCCATGAGCGCTGCCACCACCCCCTCGACCCGTCTGCTCGACAACTACGTGGGAGGCCAGTGGACCCCGGCCTCCGGCACCGAGGAGCTCGACGTCACGAACCCCGCCACCGGCGAGGTCCTGGCGCGCGTGCCGATGTCGTCGGCCTCGGACCTCGACGCCGCCGTGCGCGCCGCGCGTGCCGCGCTGCCCGAGTGGCGGGCGGTCAGCGTCATCGCCCGCGCCCGCCTGCTCTTCGCGCTGCGCGAGGGTCTCGAGGCGCGCAAGGAGGAGCTGGCGCGCTCGGTCACGACCGAGATGGGCAAGACGATCGTCGACGGCCGCGCCGAGGTGGGGCGGATGATCGAGATGGTCGAGGCCGCGTGCGCGATCCCGACGACCATGCAGGGCCGCATCCTCGAGGACGTCGCGACGAACGTCGATGCCGAGACCGTGCGCCAGCCGGTGGGCGTGTGCGCCGCCATCGTGCCGTTCAACTTCCCGGCCATGGTGCCCTTCTGGTTCCTGCCCTTCGCCATCGGCTGCGGCAACACCTTCGTGCTCAAGCCCTCCGAGCAGGTCCCGCTCACCCAGCAGATCGCGTTCGAGGTGCTCGACGGCCTGGGGCTGCCGCCCGGCGTCGTCAACCTCGTCAACGGCGGGCGCGAGGTGGTGGAGGGGATCCTCGACCATCCCGACATCGACGCGATCTCCTTCGTCGGCTCGGCGCCCGTGGCGCGCATCGTCTACGAGCGCGCGGCCAAGGCCGGCAAGCGCGTGCAGGCGCTCGGCGGGGCCAAGAACCACATGGTGGTCATGCCCGACGCGGTGATGGACAAGACCGTCGACGGTCTCATCGCCTCGGGCTTCGGCGCCGCGGGCCAGCGCTGCATGGCGGGCTCGGTCGTCGTCACCGTGGGCGAGGCCCACGACAAGCTCATGCCCGCGCTGCGCGAGGCGACCGGGAAGCTGCGCGTGGGCGACGGCATCGACGAGGGCGTCGACGTCGGCCCGGTGGTCTCCGCCACCGCGCGCGACCGCATCCGCGACTGGATCGACAAGGGCCTCTCCGAGGGCGCCTCGCTCGCCGTGGACGGCCGCGAGGTGAACGGCGACGAGGTCCCCGCCGACGGCTCCTACGTCGGCCCGACGATCCTCGAGGGCGTCAAGCCGGAGATGAGCGTGGCCCAGGAGGAGATCTTCGGGCCGGTGCTGACCGTCATCAACGTCGCCACCCTCGACGAGGCGATCGAGGTGGTCAACGCCAGCCGCTTCGGCAACGGGGTCTCGATCTTCACCGAGTCCGGCGCTTCGGTGCGGCGCTTCCGCCACGAGGTCGAGGTCGGGATGGTCGGGGTCAACATCGGCGTCGCCGCGCCGGTCGCCTTCTTCCCCTTCTCCGGATGGAAGGACTCCTTCCTCGGCGATCTGCACGCCCACGGCCCCGACGCGGTCGAGTTCTACACGCGCAAGAAGACCGTCACGAGCCGCTGGTTCGCCAGCGGCCAGGGGCACGGGCAGTACTTCGTCGAGAAGTAGCCACCCGGCCAAAAAATCGGTAGTCCAGCGGATGCTGCGCCCGTGGCGCGTTCCTACGCTGCGCGCATGGCTGAGAAAGTCGTCGTCAACCTCGCCACGGGACTCGAGGATCCCGAGCGCGTGACGGTCGCGTTCCTCGTTGCGGGCGCCGCGGCCGAGCAGGGCAAGCACGTCGTGATGTTCGTGACCAAGGAGGCCGTCCGCCTCGGGCTGCCCGGCATGGCCGAGGCGGTCGCCTGCGACGGCTGCCCGCCGCTGGCGCGGCTCTTCCGGCAGTACGCCGACGCCGGCGGCCGGCTCTTCGTCTGCCCGATCTGCTTCCAGGCGCGCGGGCTCGAAGAGGCACGGCTCGTCGGCAATGCTCGCCTCGCCGGCGCGACGCCGCTGTGGGAGTGGATCGCCGAGGCAGCGACCGTCTTCAGCTACTGAGGGTCGGCCTCGGTTACGGTGAGCACGGAGTGCTGATCGGCCGCAAGCAAGAGCGCTCGCACGTGCAGGCCGCGGTTGCCCAGGCCCGCGCGGGCCACGGCGCGCTCGTCCTGCTCGCCGGCGAGGCCGGCGTGGGCAAGACGGTCCTGGCACGCGGCGCCCTTGCCGATGCGGAGCTCCATGTCCGTCAGGGGGCGGCGTTGCAGGGCGGCGCCCCCGCCTACTGGCCGCTGACCACGGCGCTGCCCGAGCTCGCCGGCATGGCGGGGACCGATCGCGCAGCGCTCTGCGCGAGGGTCGTCGCCGCCTTCGCCGCGGTCGCGGCCGAGGGTCCGGCCGCCGTCTTCCTCGACGACCTGCAATGGGCCGACGAGGGGACGCTCGACATGCTCGCCGTCCTCGCTCCCGCGCTCGAGACCCAGGCGCTGCTCGTGGTCGGCGCCTACCGCAGCGACGAGATGCCCCGCGGCCATCCGCTGCGCCGCCTGCGCAGCGAGCTGCGCCGGCAGGGCCGGCTGCACGAGATCGCCGTCGAGCCGCTGGACGCCGAGGACACCGGCGCGCTGCTGCGCGCGATCGTCGGCGCCGAGCTCGCTCCCTCGCTGCTGCGCAACGCCTTCGGGCGCACGGGCGGGCTGCCGTTCTTCGTCGAGGAGCTCGGCGCGGTCCTCGTCGCCGAGGATCGCCTGCGCCCGGGGGCCGGCGGCCTCGAGCTGAGCCACGGCGAGGAGCTGCCGCTCCCCGAGCACGTCCGTGATGCGGTGCTGCTGCGCGCCGCCGGACTCGACGGCGACGCGCGGACGGCGCTGGCGGCCGCGGCGGCCGTGGGGCGAAGCTTCGATCCGCGCCTCGCCGCGGCGATCGCCGGGCTGGCCGAGTGGCCCGGTGAGCCGGTGCGTCGCGGCATCGTGATCGACGAAGCGTCCGGCGGGCTCGCTTTCCGTCACGACCTCGTGCGCGAGGCGTTCTACGGCGAGGTCGGGTGGGCCCAGCGTCCGGCCCTGCATCGCGCGATCGCCCAGGCGTTGGAGGCCGGCGGGGCGCCGCCGGCGGCGGTCGCGGAGCATTGGGCCCGCGGCCGCGAACCCGACCGTGCGCGTTGCTCGTTCCTCGCGGCGGCCCAGGCGTTCTGCGCGGTGCACGCCTACCGCGACGGCGCGCGAGCGAGCCGGCGCGCGCTGGAGCTCTGGCCGGAGGGCGGCGATGAGGCCGCGCGGCTCGACGCCCTGGACGACCTCGGACGCTGCGCGGAGCTGGCGGGCGACCTCGGGGGCGCCGTGCGTGCCTGGCGCGAGGCGGCCGAGGGCAGGCGCCCGCTGGGCGACGAGGCACGTCTGGGGGAGGTGCTGCGCGGGCTCGCGGGAGCGCTCGAGCTCCAGGGACTCTGGGAGGACGCGCTCGCGGTGCGCGAGCAGGCCGCGCGCGCCTTCGCCGCCGGCTCGCGCCCGGCGGACGCAGCCGGCGAGCGCCTCGCCGCGGCCACGCACCTGCGCTCGGCGGCGAGCTTTCGCGGCGCCCTCGCGCTGCTCGAGACGGCACGCGCCGAGTCGGCCGCGGCGGGGCGGGCGGACCTCGAGGCGCGCGTCCTCGGGCTCGAGGGCAACGTGCGAGCCCGGATGGGGGAGGGCAGCGCCGCGGTCGACTTGGTGCGGGCGGGCCTCACCCTCGCCCTGGAGCACAACCACAGCGGCGCCGCGGCCGAGATCTATCAGCGGCTCGCCGACTCGCTCGAGCACCTCGGTGACTACGAGGGCGCGCGCCAGACCTACGACGAGGCGTTCGGCTACTGCGAGACCAACGCGCTCGAGCCCACGGCGCAGGTGTGCCTGGCCTGCCTCAGCGTCGTGCTGCGCCAGGCCGGCGACTGGGACCACGCGGAGGGCCTGTGCCGCCAGGTTCTCGACTCGCCCGCGGCGACGCTCCACGCACGCGCGGCCGCGTCGGGCACGCTTGGGCTGATCCTCGCGTTGCGCGGGCGGCGCGGGCCGGCGCGGTCGCTGCTGCTCGAGTCGGCCACGATCGCGCGGCGGATCGAGCTCCTCGCCATGGAGCTGCTCTCCGGGTGGGGCCTCGCCGTGCTCGAGCACGCGCGCTCGCCGGCCGCGGGCGCCGAGCGCTGCCGCTCGATCCTCGAGCGCTGGAGCGAGAGCGAGGAGCGCCACTACGCGATCTCGCCGCTGCGCTGGGCGGCGACGGCGTTCGCCGAGGCGCACGAGGGCGGCGCGGTGCGCGCCTGCGCGGCGGCCCTGGCGCAGATCGCTGCCGAGACCGGTCACGACGAGGCGATGTCCGGGCTCGCCCACGCGCTCGGCGAGGCTGCGCTGCTCGACGGAGACCCCGCCGAGGCCGCGATCCAATTCGAGCGCGCCGTGGCGCTGCTCGCCGACGTCGGTGCGCCGCTCGAGCGCGCCGAGTCGCAGCGCCGCGCGGCGGCGGCGCTCGTGGCGGCGGGCCGGCGCGCCGAGGCGGTCGAGCACCTCGTCGGCGCGCACCGCGCCGCCCGGCGGCTGGGGGCGCGCCCGCTCGCGTCCGGGCTGGCCGGCGACCTCGCGGCGCTCGGCGAGCACGTCGATCGCCGGCTCGGCCGCGTGGCGGCCGCTCAGCTCGCCAACGGCGGGCTGACCCGTCGCGAGGTCGAGGTGGTGCGGCTGGTCGCCGTCGGCCGGACGAACCGCGAGATCGCCCGCGAGCTCGTCGTCAGCCCGCGCACGATCGACACGCACGTGGAGAACATCCGCATGAAGCTCGACTGCCGATCGAAGGCCGACGCCGCTCGGCGAGCGACCGAGCTGGGCCTCGTCGCGTCGCCCCACGTCGGCTGACGCAGGTGCGCGCTAGGCGTCAGCGCCGGCGCTGACGCCCGCGCCCGCCGCCGTTGCGGCTGCGGCCGGGACGCGCCGGGGTGCTGAGCTCGGTCTCGGCGAACTCGCGGTCGAGCCTCAGCTCGGCGGCGATGCGCCCGACGTCGCGCGCCTGCTCGGTGCCGACGAAGGTCACGCCCACGCCGGTGCGCCCGGCGCGGCCGGTGCGCCCGATGCGGTGCACGTAGCCGTCGCGGTCCTCCGGCGGGTCGAAGTTGATGACGTGCGAGATCCCGGAGACGTCGATGCCGCGGGCGGCGACGTCGGTGGCGACGAGCGTGTCGACCTTGAAGCTCTCGAAGCTCGCCAGGGCGCGCTCGCGCTGGCCCTGGGACTTGTCGCCGTGCATCCCGACGACGTTCACGCCCTCGCGGCTCAGGCGCTTGACCAGCCGGTCCACGCCGCGCTTGGTGCGCACGAAGACGAGCGCGAGGTCGCGGTCGCCGCGCAGCTGGCCCAGCAGCGCGTCGATGCGCTCTTCGCGCTCGACGGCCAGGAAGCGGTGCTCGACCGCGGCCGTGCTCGACACGGTGGGCGCGTGCTCGTGGCGCCGGGCATCGTGCGTGAAGCTCTTGGCCACGCGCCCCGCCTCGCCGTCGAGGGTGGCCGAGAAGAACAGGGTCTGGCGCTTGGCCGGGCACTGGGCCACGATGCGGTCGACCGCGGGCTTGAAGCCCATGTCGAGCATGCGGTCGGCCTCGTCGAGGACGAGGATCCGGACGCGATCGAGGGTCAGGTCGCCGCGCTGCAGGAGGTCCTCCAGGCGCCCGGGGGTGGCCACGACGATGTGGGCGCGCGCGGCCTCGCGAGTCTGCTTGACGATGCCCACGCCGCCGTAGACGGACGCGATGCGCAGCGCGCGGGCGTGCGCCAGCGGGCGGATGTCCTCGACGATCTGGCTGGCCAGCTCGCGGGTGGGGGCGAGGATGAGGGCCGCCGGACGGCGGTCGTTGGCCTCGATGCGGTCCGCGATGGGCGCTCCGAAGGCGATGGTCTTGCCCGACCCGGTCGGCGACTTGGCGAGCACGTCGTGCCCGGCGAGGATGTCGGCGATGACGAGCTGCTGGATGGCGAAGGGCTCGGTGATGCCGCGCTCGGCGAGTGCGCCCGCGACTGCGCGGGACACGCCGAGATCGGCGAAGGACTGCTGTGACATTGGTGATGAACTCCTTGCGGCGCTCGGTCTGAGCCGCGGCTGATTCGGGAGGCGACGGCGAACCCGAACCGCCGTGTGTGGCGGGACCCAAGCAAGCTGCCTCGCGGCCGACGTCGCCGACCGCTCCACGGATGATAGCGGGCGCGTAGGGACTAGCCGCGGCTCCCCCCGCGATGTAGCGTCGCGTCTTTCCGTCGTCTTCACAAACGCCGGCCCGTCCCCGAGGAGGATCTCCGCATGAGGCTCACGCATCGGCGCCACATCGCCCTGTGCGCCGCGGCCGCCATGGCGCTCGCTGCGCCGGGCGTCGCCGCCGCTCACGGCTCCGGCCACGACGACCATCACGGCGCGGGGCTGCACGCGGTCAAGCGCATCGTCGTGATCTACGAGGAGAACCACAGCTTCGACAACCTCTACGGCGGCTGGGAGGGCGTCAACGGCCTGCGCCGGGCCGACCGGGCACACACGACCCAGGTCGACCAGGCCGGCATGCCGTACGCCTGCCTGACGCAGAACGACGTGAACCTGACCACGCCGCCGCTCGGCACCGCCTGCTCGGCGACCAGCAACTTCTTCAACCGCCCGTTCCTCATCGACGACTTCATCAAGCCGACCGACAACACGTGCCCCGCGCCCGGCGTGTTCGCGGCCAACGGCGTGCTCAAGGACAGCCCGGGCGCTCTGCCCGGCGGCTGCACGCGCGACCTGGTCCACCGCTATTACCAGGAGCAGTACCAGCTCAACGGGGGCCAGCAGAATCGCTACACCACCGGCAGCGACGCCGTCGGCCTGACCCAGGGTGTCTACAACACCCGCGCGCTTCCGATCTACAGGTACCTGCACACGCCCGGCCACCCCAATTACGCGATCGCCGACGCCTTCTTCCAGGCAGCGTTCGGCGGCTCGTTCCTCAATCACCAGTGGCTGGTGGCGGCGGCGACGCCGACGTGGCCGAACGCCGACAACAGCGGCTCGAACGTCGCCCCCAACGACGACATCCACTCGGTGGTGGACGCCAACGGGATGCCGGTCAACTACCCGCTGTACACGTCGCCGGCCGGGACCACGGTCAAGGACAACGCGCTGACGGCGTCGTGCAGCCCGGGCCCGGGCCGCGGGCCCACGCCGCCCGGCGTGACGTGCGGCGACTACGCGGTCAACACCATCCAGCCGACCTACCAGCCCTTCCAGCCCGGCACCGCGGACACGCGCAAGCTCCCGCCACAGACGGCGCCGACCATCGGTGATCGCCTGAGCGCGAAGGGCGTCGACTGGGCGTGGTACTCGGGTGGCTGGTCCAACGCCGACGGCGACGTCGGCGCTCCGGGGTGGACGAACGGCACCGCGCCCGCGGCGCCCACGGCCACGAACCCCAAGCCGTGCCCGGATCCCGCCGCGTTCGCCAACGCGACATGGCCCAACTGCCCCGACAAGCTCTTCCAGTTCCACCACCAGGCGCTGAACTACTTCAAGTCGTTCGCCCCCGGCACGGCGGCCCGCGCCGCGCACCTGCGCGACGAGACGGAGTTCGAGGCGCTGGCCCAGGACTCGAAGAAGCACTGCGCGCTGAAGCCGGTGAGCATCATCAAGCCCATCGGCGAGGAGAACGAGCACCCCGGGTACACGAACGTGACCAGCGGCAGCACCCACCTGGTCGACCTGCTGAGCTCGATCCAGAACAGCCGCTGCGCCAAGAACACCATGGTCGTCGTGACCTATGACGAGTTCGGCGGGCAGTGGGACCACGTCCCGCCCCCGGGTCAGGGCGGCACGCCGGGCGTGCACGACAACATGGGCCCGGGCACCCGCATCCCGGCGCTCGTGATCGCGCCGGGCCTGCGCGGCGACTTCGTCGTCGACCACGTCTCGCACGACACGACGTCGATCATGGCGACGATCGAGCATCGCTTCGGCCTGCCCCCGGTGTCCACGCGCGACGCCGCGGTCAACGACCTGTCGAGCGTGTTCTCGGCGCGCGAGCCGCACCGCCACTTCTACGGCCGCTAGCCCGTAGGGCCCCGCGCCCGCCGTACGTCGCCTGACGTACGGCGGGCGCCGCCCGCCGGCGGATGCGGCCGCGGGCCCCGGGGCCTACCCTCGGCGGGATGGTCGCCTGGCTGCAGCGCAACCCCGCGTGGGCCGACGCCCTCGCGGGCGTCGCGGCCGCGGCCGTGCTCGTGTCCATCACGGCCACGGGCTTTCGTCACCAGGGCGTCGATCCGATCGCCTATCCGTGCTGCGCGGTGGCCGGGCTGGCCTTCGCGGTGCGCCGCCGGTGGCCGGTCGCGACGTTCGCGCTCGTGATCGCGGCGCTCACGGTCTTCGCCGCGACGGGCCAACCCGGCGGCCCCATCTACGCCACGAGCTTCCTCGCGGCGCTCAACCTCGCGGTGCTGCGCCCGATGCGCGTGTGGCTGCCCTGGACGGCGGGCGCTGCCGCGGCGCTGGTGGCGTCGAACTGGGCGGCCAACGGCTTCGAGGCGCACCTCCTGCCCGTCGCTCTGCTGCTGCTGGCCACGCCCAAGCTCGCCGGCGACGCGGTGCGCGCGCGGCGGCTGCGCATGGAGACGCTCGAGGCCCGTGTGGGCCTCGCCGAGCAGGAGACGCTGCGGCGCGTGGCCGAGGAGCGGCTGCGCATCGCGCGCGACGTCCACGACATCGTCGGTCACGGGTTGGCGACGATCACCTTGCGCGCCGGCGTCGCCGACCGCCTGGCCGATCGCGACCCGGCCGAGGTCCGTGCGGCGCTGCGCGCCATCCGGCAGGTGTCCAAGGAGTCCCTCGCGGAGCTGAGCGCCCTTCTGGGCGTCTTGCGCGGCGAGGGCGAGGAGGCGGGCGAGCGCACGCCGGCGCCCGATCTGCGCGCGCTTGCGCGCCTGGTCGACAGCCTGCGCGAAGCGGGCATGGACGTCGCCCTGGAGGTCGATGCCGACGAGGCTCCCGTGGTGCCCGAGGTCGTCGCGGCCGCCGGCTATCGCATCGTCCAGGAGGCGCTCACCAACGTGGCGCGCCACGCCGGCCCGGACGCCAGCGCGCGCGTGCGCCTGGCCCGCCGCGACGGCGTGGTCGAGGTCGAGGTGCATGACGACGGCCGCGGGGCGGCGGACCCCGTGCGCCCCGGCGGCGGGCTCACCGGCATGCGCGAGCGCGCGGCGGCGCTCGGCGGACGCTTCGAGGCCGGGAGTGCCCCGAGCGGCGGCTTCCGGGTCTGGGCGTCGCTGCCGGCGGCTCCGCGATGACGCGCATCGCGCTCGTCGACGACCAGGCGCTCCTGCGGGCCGGCCTGCGCGCGCTGCTCGACGCCGAGGACGACCTCGAGGTCGTGGGGGAGGCCGGCGACGGCGAGCAGGCAGTCGCGCTCGCGCTCGCCCAGCGCCCGGACGTCGTGCTCATGGACATCCGCATGCCGGCGGTCGACGGCCTCGAGGCGACACGGCGGATCGTGGCCGAGCCCGGCCTTGCCGGCGTCAAGGTCGTCGTCCTCACCACCTTCGAGGTCGACGAGTACGTCTTCGCGGCGCTGCGCGCCGGGGCGGCCGGCTTCCTGCTCAAGGACTCGGAGCCCGAGGAGATCGTGCGCGCCGTGCGGGTCGTGGCCGAGGGCGAGTCGCTGCTGTCGCCGTCGGTGACGCGGCGCGTGGTGGAGACCTTCGCCGCCGGCGCGGCGCCCACCGCCCCGATGCGTGGCGGGCTCGACGAGCTCACCGAGCGCGAGGCGGAGGTCGTCGCGCTCGTCGGCACGGGGCTCTCCAACGCCGAGATCGGCGAGCGCCTGGTCATCAGCCCGGCCACCGCGCGCACGCACGTCTCGCGTGCGATGCTCAAGCTCGGCGCGCGCGACCGCGCGCAGCTCGTCGTCTTCGCCTACGAGGCCGGGCTCGTCACGCGCGGCCGCGGCGCGACGTAGCCGCCGGCCCCGTCGCTACGCCCGATTGCGTACGCGCGAAGCCGTCGCCCGCCCGACGACAGACGGGGTCCGCGCCCGCAGCATCGTGGCCATGAGCGATCACGACTCCGCGACCCCGATCGACCATGGCCGGCTCGGCCGGCTCGGCGCGTTCGTGCACCGCCACCGCGGGCGGGTCCTCCTGGGCTGGGTGGCGGCTCTCGCGGCCGTCCTGGCCCTCACGCCGCTGCTGCGCGGCACCTTCCAGGCCGACTTCGCCACCAAGGGGTCGGAATCCGAGCGAGCGGCGAGCGTGCTCGCGCAGCGCTTCCCGGGGCGCTCGGGCGACACGGTGAGCGTCGTGTGGAAGGCCTCGGCCGGGGCGCAGGCCCCGCGGACCAGGGCCCGCGTGCAGCGCTTCCTGGCCGCCGCCCAGCGCGTCGAGGGCATCGCCGGCGCCGGGCCCGTCCGCGTCGCGCCGGACCGCACGATCGCCACCACGACGCTGGAGCTCGACCGCCGCGTGTGGGACCTGCCTGACTCCACCGGGACGCGCCTCATCGACCTGGCCCGGGGCGCGAGCGGCGACGGGCTCACCATCGCGCTGGGCGGCGGTCCCATCCGCATGGCCCAGGGCGGAAGCAGGCCGGAGGGCTTCGGGCTGCTTGCCGCCGCCATCGTGCTTCTGATCGCCTTCGGCTCGATCGTCGCCGCCGGGCTGCCGCTCGCGGTCGCGCTCTTCGGCCTCGGGATCTCGGCCTCGCTCATCGGCGTGCTGGCCGCCGTCATGCAGGTGCCCGACTTCGCCCCCGCCATCGCCGGCCTGCTCGGCATCGGCGTCGGCGTCGACTACGCGCTGCTCGTGCTCACACGCTTCCGCACGGCGCTGGAGGGCGGGGCCGGGGTGGAGGACGCGATCGTGGAGGCCATCGGCACGGCCGGACGCAGCGTCCTGGTGGCCGGGAGCACCGTCCTCATCTCGGTGCTCGGGCTCTTCCTCATGGGGGTCGGCTACCTGCAGGGGGTCGCGGTCAGCACGAGCCTCGCCGTGCTCGCGGTCATGGCCGCGGCGGTCACGCTGCTGCCCGCGCTGCTGAGCTACGCCGGCCCGCGCGTGAACCGCCTGCGGCTGCCAGGCCTCGGCCGCGGGCTGCACGGCGATGGGCCGAGCCCCGCGATGCGGTGGAGCCGCGTCATCCAGCGCCGCCCGTGGGCCGCCGCCATCGCGGGCGCGGCCATCGTGGTCGCTCTCGCCGCACCGGTGCTCGGGCTGCGCCTCGGCTTCCCCGACGAGGGCAACGACAAGGCCGGCAGCATGACGCGCACCGCCTACGACCTCACTGTCCAGGGCTTCGGGCCCGGCGCCAACGGGCCGCTGCTGCTGGTTGCAGAGCTGCCCGCCGGGCGGGATGCGCAGGCGCTCGATCGGCTCGTGCGCGCGGCGCGCGCCGATCGGGACGTGGCCTACGTCTCGGCCCCGCAACGCAGTCCCGACGGGCGCGCGGCGATCGTGACCGTCGCGCCGCGCAGCTCGCCGCAGTCGGCGGCGACGACCGCGCTCGTGCAGCGCATGCGCGATCGCGTCGTGCCGGGCGCCCTGGCGGGCAGCGGCGTGACCGTCGACGTCGGCGGCGCGACCGCCGGCTTCGTGGACCAGAGCGAGCTCGTGGCCGGCCGCCTGCCGCTCTTCATCGCCGGCGTCGTCGGGCTGTCGTTCCTGCTCCTGCTCAGCGCCTTCCGCTCGCCGCTGATCGCGCTGAAGGCGGGCGTGATGAACCTGCTGTCGGTGGGGGCGGCCTACGGCGTGATGGCGCTCTTCGCCGGGGGCGGCTGGTTCGGCAGCGACCTCTTGGGCATCGACCGCGCGACGCCCGTGGCCCCGTTCATCCCCGTGATGATGTTCGCGATCCTGTTCGGGCTGTCGATGGACTACGAGGTCTTCCTGCTCTCGCGCGTGCGCGAGGAGTTCCTCGGCCACGGCGACACGGCGCGCGCGGTGACCGAGGGGCTGGCCCGGACGGCGCGCGTCATCACGGCCGCGGCGGCGGTCATGGTCGTGGTCTTCCTGGCCTTTGTGACGAGCGGAGAGATCTTCCTCGAGCTGCTGGGAGTCGGGATGGCGACGGCGGTCCTCGTCGACGCGACGGTCGTACGCATGGTCCTCGTGCCGGCGCTGATGCAGCTCTTCGGCCGGGCCAACTGGTGGATGCCGCGATGGCTCGACCGCGCGGTGCCGCGGCTGGCGCCCGAGGCGGGTTGAGCGAGGGCGCGGGCAGCGGGGTTAAGATCGACGCCTGCGCGCGCTTGCTCCCGACACCGGTCCCGAGGACCCGCCCAGCGGCCGCAGCGACCTGCTGCACGCGGTTGCCGCGGGAACGGCGACGGTGACCGGCGAGGCGTTCTTCCGCTCGCTCACGCGCCAGCTCGCGCAGGCCTTCGGCGCCGAGGTCGCCTTCGTGGCCGAGATGCTCGGCGACCCGCCCGAGCGCGCCCGCGTGCTGGCGGTCAACCACGACGAGGCCGATCTGCACCAGGGCTTCGAGTTCCGCATCGAGGGCACGCCCTGCTCGCTGATCGTCACCGAGGACTTCGTGAGCATCCCGGAGGGCACCGTCGCGCGCTTTCCCGACGACGAGTTCACCGCCCGCCACGCGCTTGACTCCTACCTCGCGGTGGCCATGCGCGGCAGCACCGGCGGGCGCATCGGCTACATCGGCGTGCAGTCGCGCCGGCGCCTGGATCCGAACGCCGACGAGCGGGCGGCGCTGTCGATCTTCGGCGCGCGCGCCGCGGCCGAGATCGAGCGCCGCCGCCACGAGGTCGCGCTGCGCGCCCGCGAGGCCGAGATCGCCGCCTCGCGCGTGCGCATCGTCGAGGCGGCCGACGAGGAGCGCCGGCGCATCGGGCGCAACCTGCACGATGGCGCGCAGCAGCGCCTGGTCGCCCTCGGGCACATGCTCGCGATGGCCGAGCGCCGGCTGGCCGACGAGCCCGCCGGCGCGGCCGCGCTGGTCGAGCAGGCGCGCGAGCAGGCCGCGCTGGCCGGTGACGAGCTGCGCGAGCTGGTGCGCGGGCTGCACCCGGCCGGCCTGGTCGAGCATGGCCTCGGACACGCGCTGGCCTCGCTGGCCACGCGCTCATCGCTGCCGCTGCGGATCGATGCGCTGCCCGAGCGCCGGCTCCCCGGCGCGGTGGAGGCCACGGTCTACTACCTGGTCTCCGAGGCGCTGACCAACGCGCTCAAGCACGCCGAGGCGACCGAGGTCCGCGCCGAGGTGCGCCTCCTGGGCCAGAAGCTGCTCGTCGCCGTCCGCGACGACGGCCGCGGCGGCGCGCAGGAGAGCGCGGGCACCGGCCTGGCCGGGCTGGCCGACCGCGTCACCGCCGTGGGCGGGACGCTGCGGATCGAGAGCCCGCCCGGTGAGGGCACCCGCCTGGAGGCGACGATCACGCTGGCCCCGTGGCGCACGGCGCGCGAGCCCTTCCTGGAGTTCGGCCACGGCGACGACGGCGGCCTGGGCGACAGCCTGCTCGCCATGGTCCTCGACGGGCGCAAGACGGTCAGCGTCGCGCTGGCGCGCGAGTGGGACCTCGAGGGCGGCCCGCCGCGGCCGGGCCAGCGGATCCCCGTCCTCGACGCCTCCGGCACGCGGCGCGCGATCGTCGAGATCGTCCGCGTCACCGTCGTGTCGTTCGCCGACGTGGACTCCGACGTCGTCGAGGCCTCCCAGGCCGGGGTGGCCACCGTGGCCGAGTGGCACGCGCTGCAGCGCGCGTTCTACGACTCCTGCCGCGACGAGGTCGCGCTGCTGCTCGGCGAGCCCGGCTGGCGCCTCACCGACGACGAGCCGATGGTCGTGACCTGGTTCACCCGGGTCGAGTAGGGGCGCCTGATCAGCCGCGCCCGTGCGGCGCCGTCAGGTCCCAGTCCAGCGGACCGCGCGGGATGATGTGCTTCGGGTTGAGCTCGTCGTGCGTCGTGTAGTAGTGGCGCTTGATCTCGTCGATGGCGGTCGTCTCGGCGATGCCCGGCCGCTGGTACAGCTCGCGCGTGTAGCCCCAGAGGTTGGGGTGGTCGGTCACGCGGCGGCCGTTGAGGCGGAAGTGCGTGTGGTAGACGGGGTCGAAGCGCAGCAGCGTCACCCACGCGCGCCAGTCTGCCTCGGTCAGCGTGTCGCCGGTGAGGTAGCGGCGTTCGGCGAGGATCCCCTCGAGCCGTGACAGCGCGGCGAAGACGCCGTCGAAGGCCTCGTCGTAGGCCTCCTGCGAGCGCGCGAAGCCGGCCTTGTACACCCCGTTGTTGAGGTCGTCGTAGACCCAGGCGTTGATCGCGTCGATCTCGGCGCGCAGCGGCTCGGGATAGAGGTCGACCGAGGCGTCGCCCCACTCGTCGAAGGCGCTGTTGAGCATCCGGATCACGTCCGCTGAGTCGTTGTTGACGATCCGGCCGCTCTCGCGGTCCCACAGCACGGGGACGCTGATGCGCCCGTCGAAGCCGGGGTCGCTGGCACGGTAGGCCTCCGAGAGGAAGTCCCAGCCGTGCAGCTCGTCGACGAAGCCGTCGCCCGAGAAGGCCCAGCCGCGCTCGTCGCGGTAGGGGTTCACGAACGAGATGCCGATCGTCTCCTCGAGGCCCTTCAGGTGGCGGACGATCATCGCGCGCTGCGACCACGGGCAGGCGCGGCCGACGTAGAGGTGGTAGCGCCCCGGCTCGGCGCGGTAGCCCGAGGAGCCATCGGCCGTCACCCGGTCGGTGAACCGGCTCTTCTGGCGCTGGAAGCGCCCGTCGCTGACTTCGCGGTCCGACGTGAAGGGCCCACTTCGTTGCATAGACAACATCCTACCCGCGTCACGATCCGTCAATCGCCGCGCCCCGCCACGGACGTGCGAAGCTCTGGCGGTGACCACGGTGGAGGCCCGCAGCGACGCTCCGCAGACCGACCTCGACGTCCTCGATGCGGTCCAGCGCCGCGTCCTCTGGCTGGCCACGGCCATCGTGCATCACGCCAACCGCGTGCGGCGCAACCCGAGCGGGATCAAGGTCGGCGGCCACCAGGCCTCGAGCGCCTCGATGGTCTCGCTCATGACCGCGCTGTGGTTCGCGCACCTCGAGGCGCCCGACCGCGTGTCGGTCAAGCCGCACGCCTCGCCGGTCCTGCACGCCATCAACTTCCTGCTCGGGCGCCTCGACCCGGCCTACCTGCCGCGGCTGCGCGAGTACGGGGGCCTTCAGTCCTATCCCAGCCGCACGAAGGACCCCGACCCCGTCGACTACTCGACGGGGAGCGTCGGGATCGGGGCCACCGCGACGATCTGGGGCGCGCTGGCCCACCGCTACGTGGCCGGGCACTTCGACGTCCCGCGCGGCGGGCGTCAGATCGCGCTGCTGGGCGACGCCGAGCTCGACGAGGGCGCGGTGTGGGAGGCGATCGTCGACCCGATGGTCGCCCGGCTCGGCGAGGTGCTGTGGGTCGTCGACCTCAACCGCCAGTCGCTGGATCGCGTCGTGCCCGACATCGCGGCCGGCCGCCTGGTGGGGATGTTCGAGGCGGCCGGCTGGCACACCGAGACGGTCAAGTACGGCCGGCGCCTGCGCGCGCTGTTCGAGCGCGACGGCGGCGAGGCGCTGCGCGCCCGCATCGACGCGATGGGCAACGAGGAGTACCAGCGCCTGCTGCGCGCCGACGACGAGGACCTGCGCGAGCGGCTGCCCGGGCGCGAGCAGGCCATCGCGCGCCTCATCGCCGACCTCGACCCGCGCCAGCTGCTGGCCACCTTCCGCGATCTCGGCGGTCACGACCTCGAGGCCCTGCTCGCCGCCTACCGCGCGACCGATGCGGTCCGCGACCGCCCCTCGGTCGTCTTCGCCTACACGATCAAGGGCTGGTCGCTGCCCACGGAGGGCCACCCGTCCAACCACTCGGCGCTGCTCAACCACGAGCAGTTCGTCGATCTCGCCCAGCAGCTGGGCACCGACCCGCGCGAGCCGTGGCGCGCCTTCGACTCCGAGTCGCCGGAAGGGCGGCTGTGCGCCGCGGCGGCGGCGCGCCTGCGCCGCGAGCCGGTCGCGCTCCACGAGCCGCCGCCGGTGCCCGCCGAGCTCGGGCGCCAGCACACCGGGACGGGCTCCACCCAGCAGGCGCTGGGGCGCCTGTTCGTCGACCTCGACCACGACGCGCCCGAGGTGTCTGCCCACGTCGTGACCGTCGCGCCCGACGTCGCGTCCTCGACCAACCTGGGCGGCTGGATCAACCGCAGCGGCATCTGGAGCATCGGCGAGCGGATCGACTGGTTCGCCGACGACTCCGACACGCTCGTGCGCTGGCGCGAGTCCGACCATGGGCGCCACGTCGAGCTGGGCATCGCCGAGGTCAACCTCGTCGGGCTCCTCGGCGAGCTCGGCGCGACATGGAGCCGCGACGGGCGCGCCCTGCTGCCGGTGGGCACGATCTACGACCCGTTCGTCATGCGCGCGCACGAGCCGTGGTCGTTCGGCATCTACGCCGGCGGGCAGTCGATCCTGGTCGGCACGCCGTCGGGGATCACGCTGGGCCCCGAGGGTGGCGCGCACCAGTCGGTCGTCACGCCGTCGGTCGGGATGGAGCAGCCGGGCTGCGTGGCGTGGGAGCCGGCCTTCACCCAGGACTTCGAGTGGTCGTTCCTGCACGCGCTCGGCGCGCTGGGGCGCGAGGACGGCAGCTCGGCCTACTTCCGCCTGTCGACGCGGCCCATCGACCAGTCGCTCGCGGCGGCGCCGCCGGAGGGCCCCGGGCGCGAGCAGCGCCGCGCCGACGTGCTGGCCGGCGGCTACCGCCTGCGCGACGGCGAGCGCGTGACGATCGTCGCCGTCGGGGCGCTCGTTCCGGAGGCGCTCGAGGCCGCCGCCGAGCTCGACGCCGAGGTCGTGTGCCTCACGAGCCCCGACCTCGTCTTCCGCGCGCTGCGGGCGCGCGCCGGCCTGGCCGACGCCGACCACGCGATCCTCGCGCGCCTGTTCCCGGCGCCACGGCCGCTGGTCACCGTCCTCGACGGCCATCCGCACACCCTGGCCTTCCTCGCCGGGGTCCACGGGGCGCCGATCGCGTGCCTGGGCGTGGCGCAGTTCGGCCAGTCCGGCGACATCGCCGACCTCTACCGTCACCACGGGGTCGACGCCGAGACGATCGTCGGCGCGGCGCTCGACCTGAGCTGATGGGCGCGCCGGCGTACACGCGCCTGGAGAACGACGAGCGCCGCCGGCGCCTGCTCGAGCTCGGCGGACGGCTCTTCACCGAGCACGCCTACGACGAGATCTCGATGGCGCGCATCGCGCGCGAGGCCGGCATCTCCAAGGCGCTGCTCTACCACTACTTCCCGTCCAAGCAGGAGTACTTCATGGCCACGCTCGCGGGCGGGGCGGAGGCGCTGCGCGCGCGGGTCGAGCCGGACCCGGCGCTGCCGCCGGCGCAGGCGCTGGCCGACGCGCTCGACGCTTATCTGGGATGGATCGACGACAACGCCGACGCCTACGCGAAGCTCTTTCGCAGCGCCGCCGGCGTGCCCGAGGTGCGCGAGCTGGTCGACGGCGTGCGGGCCGGAACCGCCGACCGCATCCTCGACGGGCTGGGCGCGGCGGCCAACGCGCGGGCGCGGACCGCGGTGCGCGGTTGGCTGTGGTTCATGGACGGCGCCTGCCTGGACTGGATCGCCCATCGCGACCTCTCGCGCGCCGACCTGCACGGCCTGCTGCTCGGGACGCTGGCCGGGGCCCTGATGGCGGCCGGTGTCAGCTTCCCGACGGATTGACGTGCATTAATTGAACACTGTTTGACATTGCCGAACGGAGGTCCATAAGGTCCCCGCCGTCCGGGTCGCAGTGAATCAGGAGGTACGGGGATGGCGCGGTCAGGCCGCCGGAGCGTCGTTGGCATCGTGGTGTTCGTGGCGCTGGCGGTCGCCTCGCCCGCCTCGGCGTCGGGTGGCGGTGGTACCCCGCTGCCGCACGTGACCGGGCCGCTCCCGGTCACCGCCACCTCCTATCCCTTTGGCGCCGCCGATCACACCCTCGTGCCCGAGGACCTCAGCAAGGTGGGGTACGTCGAGGAGGAGTACCTGGTCAGCGGCAAGGCCAACGTCTACACCTGGCCGGCGCCGGGACCGGCCGTGGTGCGCACGCCGGACGCGCCGTACACGACGCGCATCATCGTCCGCCGGCCCGCCAAGGCCTCGCGCTTCAGCGGCAACGTCGTCGTCGAGATGCTCAACCCGTCAAACCAGTTCGACCTCAACATCGGCTGGGCCATGGCGCATCGCCAGATGGTGCGCAACGGCGACGCCTGGGTGGGCATCACCGACAAGCCGATCGACGTGCTGGCGCTCAAGCGGTTCGACCCCGTGCGCTACGGCTCGCTGTCGTTCGCCAACCCGCTGGCCCTGGACGACCCGCGCAACTGCCAGAACCCGGTGACGTCCGTCGACCCGCCTAGCGCGCGCTCGCGCAGCACCGAGGACGGGCTGGCCTGGGACATCTACAGCCAGGTCGGCGCGCTGGTGCGCAGCCGCGACCGCGCCAACCCGCTGGCCTACCGCGGCGCGCATCGCGGCTGGCGCGGCTGGCACGGGCACGGGCACGGCGCCGCCGTCCAGCACGTCTACGGCTTCGGCTACTCGCAGACGGGCGGCGATCTCTACGACTACATCAACGCCATCCACCCGCTCGACGTGGCCCGCAACGGCCACCCGATCTATGACGGCTACATCGTGGCCGTCGCCGGCGGCGCCTTCGTGGGCATCGTGCCCATCAACCAGTGCGAGCCTCCGCCCGGCGTCGGCGACCCGCGCCTGCAGTTCTCGAACGTCGGCGTGCCGATCATCCACGTGATGTCGCAGTCGGACTACCTCTTCGGGATCGCCGGCCGGCGTCCTGACAGTGACGTGCCGGCCGACCGCTTCCGCCACTACGAGATGGCCGGGGCGGCCCACGCCACGCCCGACGAGCTGAACTTCGCCGCGACGTCGGCGGACATCGTCAAGGCCGGCGTTCCGGTGCCGCCGATGAGCTGCAACGAGGGGCCGCGCAGCCGGTTCCCGAGCCGCATCTTCTTCGACGCCATCCTGCGCAACCTCGATCTGTGGGTGCGCTACGGGATCAGCCCGCCCCATGCGGACCCGATCGCCACGCAGACCACCGGGACGACGACCACCGGGGTGCTCGACGAGTTCGGCAACGTCGTCGGCGGCCTGCGCTCGCCCTACCTCGACGTGCCCACGAGCACGTGGTTCGGCAACTCGACCGGCGCCTCGTTCTGCGTCATCGCCGGCCACGAGGTCCCGTTCGACGCCGCGCGCCTGCAGCAGCTCTACCCGACCCACGGCGCGTACGTCCGCGCGGTGGCCAGGGACACGGCGCGGCTCGTGGCCGGGCGCTACATCACCGGCTACGACGGGATCGACCTGATCCGCGAGGCCGCCGCCGCGGACATCCCGCCCAGCCCGTAGCGCCCCCGAAGCGTCGAACGTCGGTCTTCCCACCTCAGGAGGGGGTAGGACCGACGTTCGACGCCGGGACGAGGGCTAGAAGCCGGTCTGGCTCGTCGTAGACCGCGTCCGTTGGGAGACGCCGAACGTCGAACCCGGCGTCTCGCCAGGCCTTCGTCTTGCGGATGTCCTCGTCACGGAGAACGTGGTAGCTCGGACCGTCGAGCTCGACGATGAGGCGTGCCGACGGCCAGCTGAGATCCGCCTCTTCGCCGGCGACGACCTCGTTCACGTCCGGGGCCTCTAGCCCCGCGTCGGCGATGAGGGCGACCGCCCACGCCTCCGCGTCGGAGCGGCATCGGTCCAGCGCCAGGGCTCCGAGTCTCTCCACTTCGATGCGAAGCGTGGCAACGCCGCGTCGTCGGCGGTGCCCCCGGATCGCGGCGAGCATTCGTGGTGCGCTCGTCGACCCCAGCCGAAGGCCCTCGCGGAGCATCCGCGAGCGCGTCCGCACGGACAGGTGCGGCCACAGATCGATGATCGTGCGCTCGACGGTGGTGATCGGGATCCCGTTGTGCTCGGTAACTTGGCCGCGAAGCGTGAGCGAGTAGCTGACGAGGAGCCGGCCGCTGTGCTCGCGTCCGCGGTTCCCGACTCGCGTCACGGTGACGGTCGCGCCGACCACGGGCCGCAACCCATGGCATGCGGCGGCGCTCGCGTGGCTGAGGACCGTGCCGGGACTGCTGAGCACCGCGGCCCACCATCGCTGTCGCTGGGTCGGGGGCGCCAACCCAACGAGGCACACGCCATCGCCGAGCGGCTGCGCGCCGCGGAGCCAGCCCTCGGCCTGGCGCTCGCTGAGACCCGCCCGAATCAGCTGCCAGCGTGCGATGACGCCGTCCTGCAGCTTGGCGAGCTCTCGCGGCGGTCGAACGTCGGTCATACCCCCTGTAGAGGTGGGAGGACCGACGTTCGTCCCCCCGGGGGCCGCGCCGCTACGCCGGCTCGCCCGGGAGCGCCAGCACGAAGCGCGCGCCGCCGTCGTCGGGCGACTCCACGCGCACGCTGCCGCCGTGGGACTCGGCGACCTGGCGCACGATGGCCAGGCCGAGCCCTGAGCCCGGGCGCCCGCGGGCGGTGGCGCCGCGGTAGAAGCGATCGAAGATGAGCGGCACGTCCTCGGGCGGGACGCCGGGGCCGTGGTCGCGCACGGCGACGACGCCGTCGGCGCTCACCGTGACCTCCACGCGGTCGGCGTGCTGGGCGGCGTTGTCGAGCAGGTTGTTGACCGCGCGCCCGATGCGGTCGGGTGCGGCCGTGACCACCGACGCCTCGGCGTGCAGGGTGAAGGCGACTCCCGGCGCGTGGCGGCGCGCGCGGACGACCGCCTCGGACACGAGCTCGTCGAGGCGGACGTCCTCGGTGGCCGGCGGCGCCTCGCCGTCGCGGGCCAGGGCGATGAGGTCGTTGACGAGGTTGCCGAGCTCCTCGGCCTGCTCGACCACGTCGTCGAGCAGGGCCCGCCGGTCGCCCTCGCCCATCGCGGGCGCGTCGCGCAGGACCTCGACGTTCGTGCGCATCGAGGTCACCGGCGTGCGCAGCTCGTGCGACGCGTCGGCGACCAGCTGGCGCTGCTGGGCCTGGGAGGTCTGCAGGCGGTCCAGCATCCCGTTGAAGCGCGCGGCCATCCGCCCGACCTCGTCGTCGCCGTCGGCGTCGATGCGCCGGCCGAGGTCGCCGGTCGCCTCGATGTGCTCGGCCGCTTCGGTCAGCGCGGTCACCGGAGCGACGACGCGGCGCGAGAAGAGCCGGCTCACCCCGGCCGCCAGGGCGGTGCCGACGGCCACCAGCGCGATGAGCACGCGCCGCAGCCGATCGAGCACGCGGTCGGCGTCCTGCAGCGAGCGCGCCACCTGCACGGCGCCGATGGGGCCGAGGGTGGCGGTCAGCACGCGCAGGTGCAGGCCGTCCACGTTGCGATCGGAGAAGCCGCCGCGCGAGTTGCCGTTGGCCGTCTGCAGGGTCAGCCGCGTGACGGGCAGCGGGGGGCCGCCGGCGGGCCCGAGCTGGAGCGCGTTGCCGTTGGGCCGAACGAGCTGGGCGTAGCCGCCGGGACCGCCGAGGCTGGGCGGCGGCGAGCGCTCGCCCGGGCGACCGGGGGGCACGCCGGAGGCGCGCGCCGCGAGACCCTGGTAGAAGGCCGCGTTGCCGCGCAGGGCATCGTCGACCTGGCCGCGCTGCTGGCCGCGCACCGCCGCATAGGCCACGACCGAGGCGAGGACCAGGATGGCGCCGACGATGAGCGCCGACATCAGCGTGAGCCTCGCGCGCAGCGCCACGATCACGCCTCGCGCAGGACGTAGCCCACGCCGCGGACCGTGTGCAGCAGGCGCGGCTCGCCGGCGTCCTCGGTCTTGCGCCGCAGGTAGCCGATGTAGACGCCCAGGGCGTTGGAGGTCGCGCCGAGGTCGTAGCCCCACACCGACTCGAAGATCTGCGTGCGCGTGAGCACCTGACGAGGATGGCGCATGAACAGCTCGAGCAGCGCGAACTCGGTCCGGGAGAGGTCGATGCGCCGCGCGCCGCGGTGCACCTCGTGGGCGTCGGCGTCCAGCGCGAGGTCGGCGAAGCGCACGGCGCCCCCATCGCGTTCGACGCGGCGCAGCAGGGCGCGCAGGCGCGCCCGCAGCTCGCGCAGGGCGAAGGGCTTGACCAGGTAGTCGTCGGCGCCGGCGTCGAGGCCTTCGACGCGATCGTCGACCGCGTCGCGCGCCGTGAGCATGAGCACCGGAGTCCGGTCGCCGGCCTGGCGCATGCGCCGGCACACCTCGAGGCCGTCGAGCCCCGGCATGCTCACGTCGAGGATCACCGCGTCGGGCGGGGCGGCGGCCAGGCGGTCGAGTGCCGCGGCGCCATCTGCGGCCAGATCGACGGCGTAGCCCTCGAGGGAAAGTGCCCGCTCGAGCGAGGTCCGGACGGCCGGCTCGTCATCGACGACGAGGATCCTCATTTCCGGAGCATCAAGACGAGTGGGGGTTTCCGGCGGTGCATAGCAGGGGATTGAAGTTCAACGGTGGCGTTCGTTTCGGAATCATCCACCGCCGGCAGGCGCTTTGCGCGGGCCGGCGGGCAGGGGACGGTCCAGGCTGTCCGGCTTCTCGACGCGGACCGCGAGCTGGCCCGGCGGGTCGGCGGCGACCTGGCCGAGGCGCGCGCGGCGGCGGTGGCCGGCTGCGTGTCGATCCCCCGCGGGCGCTGGAGCCCGGATGCGGCGGCCGATCGCATCCGCGGCGGCTACGGGCTGCTCGTGCTGCGCGGCCTGCTCATGCGCGACCTCGAGAGCCCGGAGGCCCTTGGCGCCGAGCTCGTGACCGAGGGCGACCTGCTCGGGCCCGACGACGGCACCGAGGAGCGGATCGTCGGCCTCGAGCCGCGCTGGGAGGTCCTCGAGCCCGCACGGCTGCTCGTCCTCGACGCCTCCTTCGCCCAGCGCATCGCGCGCTATCCGGCGCTGGCCTCCGGCCTGACCGAGCGGGTCCACGAGCGCGCGCGGCGCACCGCGATCGCGCTCGCCCTCAGCCACCTGCCACGCGTCGAGGATCGCCTGCACCGCCTGCTCTGGCACCTGGCCGACCGGCGCGGGCACGTGCGCGCCGACGGCATCGTCCTGCGCCTGCCCGTGACCCAGGAGCAGCTCGGCCGCCTGGTCGGGGCCCGCCGCCCCACCGTCTCGCTCGCACTGCGCTCCCTGCGCGAGCGCGGCCTCGTCCGCCGCGGCGACGCGGACGAGTGGGTGCTGGCCAACGAGCCGCCAGTCCCCGAGCCCTAGCGCGCGAGGTACTCGTCGAGGCCCGCCCGGGCCCGGCGGCGCACGGCGTTGCGCAGCAGCGGCGTCCAGCCCAGCAGGAGCCCGCTCGTCCCCAGCGCCTGGCGCGCCCAGCGGTGGAAGTCGAACTCGTCGGCGTGGTCGGCGATCAGCCCGTCGGCGAAGCGCATGGTGGCGCGCACGTCGTTGACCACCGCGCGCCCGGTCTGGCTGAACGTGTAGTGCGCGCGCCAGCGGGCGCAGCCGCGATCGCCGTCGACCGCATGCTCGAGCAGCTCGACGCGCAGGTCGGCGCCGCGCTCGGTGAGCATGCGCCACATGGCGCCCGCCTCGGGCCCGTGCAGGTCGACGAACACGGGGTCCGAGAAATGCACGTCGGGCGCGTAGCACGCCTGCATGGCCGCGCCGTCGCCGCGCGCGAACGCGGCGTAGAAGCGCTCGATGACGGCCTCGTTGTCGCTCGTCACGGCGCCGCCCCCGTCCCCGCCGCGGTGACCGGATCGGCGGTGATGCGCTGTGCGATCCACACGGGGATGAGCGAGAGCACGATGGCCAGTACGGCGACGACGTTGACGATCGGCAGCTGGCGGGGGCGCGACAGGTTGGCGAAGATCCACAACGGCAGCGTCTGCTGCTGGCCGGCGGTGAACGTGGTCACGATGACCTCGTCGAAGCTCAGCGCGAAGGCCAGCAGCGCGCCGGCCACGAGCGCCGAGCGCAGCTGCGGGAAGACGACGTAGCGGAAGGTCTGAAGCCCCTTGGCCCCGAGGTCGGCCGAGGCCTCCTCGAACGAGACCGACGTGCGCCGCAGACGGGCCACCACGTTGTTGTAGACGACCACGATGCAGAAGGTGGCATGGCCGATGGCGATCGTCAGCAGCCCGAGCGACACGCCGAGGACCTGCGTGAAGGTCGAGTTGAGCGCCATGCCGGTCACGATCCCGGGCAGTGCGATGGGGAGGATGACGAGGAACGAGACCGCCTCGCGCCCGAAGAAGCGATAGCGCGCGACGGCGATCGAGGCCAGCGTCCCGAGCACCAGCGCGACCGCGGTGGCCAGGAGCCCGGCCTTGACGCTCGTGCCCAGCGCCTCGCGCACGCCCGGGTTGTGGAAGGCCTTGTCGAACCACGAGAAGGTCAGACCGGCCGGCGGCCACTTCTGCACGCGCGTGGAGTTGAACGCGTAGATCGCGATGACGATCAGCGGCAGGTACAGGAAGGCCAGCGTGAAGGCGCTCGCCAGCAACAGCAGCCACCTCCTCGCGCCCGTGAGCTGCATCACAGCGCCTCGAACGCGCCGAGCCGGCGCGCGATCGCGAGGTAGACGATCATCACCACCACCGGCACCGTGGCGAAGGCCGCGGCCAGCGGGAGGTTGTTGGCGATCCCGACGTTGGCGTAGACGACGTTGCCGATGAACTGCGTCGAGGAGACCAGCTGGGGAGTGATGTAGTCGCCCAGCGTGAGGGAGAAGGTGAAGATCGACCCCGCGACGATCGCGGGGAAGACCAGGGGCAGGACGACGCGACGCAGCGTCAGCTCGGGCGTCGCGCCGAGGTCGCCGGAGGCGTCGAGCATCGAAGGCGGGATGCGCTCGAGGCCGGCGTAGATGGGCAGGATCATGTACGGCAGCCACAGGTAGCTGAAGACCAGCCAGGTGGCCACGAAGCCGAAGCCCGGCCCCTTCATCCCCAGCGGCGACAGCGCCCAGTTGAGGATGCCGTCCTCGGAGAGGATCTCGCGCCACGCGTAGACCTTCACGAGGTACGAGGCCCACAGCGGCATGAGGATGCCGACCACGAGCAGCCCGCGCAGCCGCCGGCTGGCCACCTTGGCCATGTAGAAGGCGATCGGGAAGGCGAGCAGCGCATCGGTGACCGTGACGAGCGCGGCGATCCCGATCGTGCGGAAGGCGATCGTGCGGTAGACGTGGTTCTCCCACAGCAGCCTGAAGTTGTCGAAGGTGGGCTGCTTGACGATCTCGCCGCTGAAGTCGTCGAGCTGCCAGAAGGCCGAGACGAAGAGGACGACGAGCGAGCCCAGGTACGCGACGGCGAGCCATCCCAGCGGCCCGCTGAGCAGCAGCCCGAGCTGGACTCGCCGTCGCGCCCTCAGGATCCCCCCTCAGCCCTTGATCTCGGTCCAGGCCTGCACCCAGGCCGCGTAGTCCTTGCACGCCGAGCCGCGGGCGTCACCGCACTGCGTGCGCGGCGTCGTCCAGTAGGAGACCTTGTCGAAGTAGGCCTGGTCGTCGGCGTGGAACGTCTTGCAGAAGTTCTTGTCCGACGTCTGCGCGCACGACTTCGCGTTGGATGGCGCCTCGCCGAACCACTCGGCCACCTCGGCGTTGACCTTCGGCGAGATGATCCAGTCCATCCACTTGTACATGCAGTTGGGGTGCTTGGCCTTGGAGGAGATCATCCACGTGTCCGACCACCCCGTCGCGCCCTCCTTGGGCAGGGTCGTCTTGACCTTGACCTTGTCGGCGTCGAGCAGGTTGGCGATGACCTGCCAGGTCGTGCCGACGGTCGAGTCGCCGCTCGTGAAGGCCGCCTGCTCCTTGGTGTAGTCAGACCAGTACTCGCCGATGTTCCGGCGCTGGCTCTTGAGCAGGTCGACGGCCGCCTTGAACTGGTTGTCGTCGAGCTCGTATGGGTTCGTGATCTTCAGGGCGGGCTTGGTCGCCTTGAGGTACAGGGCCGCATCGGCGATGTAGATCGGGTTGTCGTAGGCGGTCAGGCTGCCCTTGTACTTCGCGCCCTGATCGAAGACCGCGCTCCAGGAGTCGAGCGTGCCCGGGACCTTGTCCGCGCGCCACATGAGCAGGTTGGCCCCTCGCCCGTGCGGGATCCCGTACATCTGACCGTTCACGGAGTTGAACTCCTGGTTCTTCAGCTGCGCGAAGACATCGGCGTAGTTGGGGACGAGCTTCGTGTTCACCGGCGCGACGTCGCCGCCCGCGATGAGCCGCAGCGTGGCGTCGCCCGACGCCGAGACGCCGTCGTACTGGCCGGTGCGCATCAGCGTCACCATCTCGTCCGACGTGTTGCCGATCTTGACGTTGACCTGGCAGCCGGTCTTCTTCTCGAACGGCGTGACCCAGTCGACCTTCGGGTCCGTCGAGCCGTCCTCGGCGTAGCCGGCCCACGCGATGATGTTGAGCTTGCCCTCGCCCGCGCCGACGCTCTGCGCCATCGGGATCTTGGGCACCTTGAAGCCCGCGTCGGCCTTGGCGCCGCCGCCGCCGCCGCCACCGCCGTTGTCGCTGCCGCCGCCGCACCCGGCCGCGGCGAACAGCGCCGCGCACGCGACCGCCGCCGCCCACGTTCCTCGCCTGATCATGCCTGCTCCTCCTCCTGGGGGGACTGCCCTTCTTCGATGGCGGACGTCTGGCCCTCGCGCCATGCGACCCGCACCCGGCGCCCGCGCAGCTCGTGGGCGTCCACCGACGACGTCTCGAGGTTCTGGCGCACCACCTGCAGCGCTCCTCCGTCGTCGAGTGCGACCAGATAGCGCGTCACCATGCCCACGTAGGCGACGTCCTGCACGGTGCCCGCCTCCACGTGCAGGCCGTCCGCCGCGTCGCCCTCGCCCTCGCCCTCGCCGAGCAGGCGGATCTTCTCCGGGCGGATGGTGAACCGCCGCCCAACGCGCTCGACGACGTTGCAGATCCCCACGAAGCCGGCCACGAACTCGTTGGCCGGGTGCTCGTAGACCTCGGCCGGGGTCCCCACCTGCTCGATGCGCCCGGCGCGGAAGACGGCCAGGCGGTCGCTCATGGTCAGCGCCTCCTCCTGGTCGTGGGTGACGTAGACGAAGGTGATGCCGACCTCGCCCTGGATGCGCTTGAGCTCGACCTGCATCTCCTGGCGCAGCTTGAGGTCGAGCGCGCCGAGTGGCTCGTCGAGGAGCAGCACCTGCGGGCGGTTGACGATCGCGCGGGCCAGCGCGACGCGCTGGCGCTGGCCGCCGGAGAGCTGCGCCGGCTTGCGCGCTGCGAAGTCCTGCAGGCGCACCATCGCCAGCGCCTCCTCGGCGCGCGTGCGGCGCTGCTCGCGGGGGACCTTCTTGATGCGCAGGCCGTACTCGACGTTCTCGCGCACGGTCATATGCGGGAAGAGCGCGTAGTCCTGGAAGACCGTGTTGACGTCGCGCGCGTAGGGCGGGCGCCCGGTGACGTCGGTGCCGGCGAGCTCGATCCGCCCGGCGTCGGGGAGCTCGAAGCCCGCGATGAGCCGCAGGGTCGTCGTCTTGCCCGAGCCGGAGGGCCCGAGGAGCGTGAAGAACTCGCCGCGCGCGATGTCGACCGTCACCGAGTCGACCGCGGCGACGTCGCCGAAGCGGCGGGTGAGCTCCACGAGGCGGACGTCGACGCTCGCCGCGTCCGGCGCCTGATCCTCGGCAGGCACGGCGTGTGACACAGCGTCCAACGTGGCGCGAGCCTAGTTCATGAACTGGAGGGAGGGGATCTGTCACAACGGCGCAACTTCGCGTGCAGGACCGGCCGATCTGGCCATGGGGAAGGAGTGAGGCCAGCCGTACGTCTGCATGGATGTCAACCGGATTTCGACTCGCTGCGTAACTCTCGATGATCCAGGAAGTTCTCTCCCCTTGAGCGCCATGTCCGTCAAGACCGCCACCGACATCAAGCAGCACCTGGCCCTCCTCCAGCACGAGAAGGTCCTCGCCCTCGACACGGCCCTGCGCGACGACCCGCGCTACATGGCCGACCTCGAGGAGGAGATCCTCGCCACAAGACACGCGTACGTCGGGTCCGCGGTCATCGAGATCGCGCGCCTGCGCGCTGCCCTGGGCGGCGAGAACTGGGGCTAGCAGGCCGTCGCTAACGTCCGCGCCATGAGCGCGCGAGCGTGGGCGGCCTTTGCGACGGTCTCGACCCTCTGGGGCATTCCGTACCTCTTCATCAAGGTCGCCGTGGACGACGGCGTTCCGCCGGCCTTCCTCGCCTTCGTCCGTGTTGCGCTCGGCGCCGCCGTGCTCATCGCCCTGGCCTGGCGCGCCGGGACGCTCGGGGCGCTGCGCGGGCGCGGACGCTGGCTCGCGCTCTACGCGCTCTTCGAGATCGTCGTTCCGTTCCCGCTCATCGCCGCCGGCGAGCGCCACGTCGCGTCGTCGCTGGCGGCGATCATCATCGCCGCGGTGCCGCTCTTCGTCGCCCTGCTGGCGCTGCGCTTCGACCACGCCGAGCGCGCGACCGGGTCGCGGCTCTTGGGGCTGTTCGTGGGCCTGGCGGGCGTCGTGGCCCTGGTGGGCATCGACGTCGCGGGGCGCGGCGACGAGCTGCTGGCGGCCGCGGCCATCCTCGTGGCAGCCCTCGGCTATGCCGCCGGGCCGATGGTCTTCAAGCGCACGCTCGCCGACCTCGATCCGCGGGCCGCCATGGGCGCGAGCCTCGTCGTCGCGGCCGTGGCCCTCGCGCCGCTGGCGGCGGTCGACCCGCCCACCGCCGTGCCCTCGGCGAAGGCGCTCGTGGCGCTGGCCGTGCTCGGGATCTTCTGCACGGCTGCGGCCTTCGTCTTCTTCGGGGCGCTCATCGCCGAGGTCGGCCCCGGGCGAGCGCTGGTCATCACCTACGTGGCGCCCGTCGTGGCGGTCGCGCTCGGAGTGACCGTGCTGGGCGAGCGCCCCGGGGCGGGTGCCGTCGCGGGCCTGCTGCTCATCCTGGCCGGCTCGTGGCTGTCGACCGACGGGCGCCTGCCGCCGCCGCTGGCGGCCATCGTCACCCGTGCGCGGGCGCGGCGCGCGGAACGGACCGTGGAACGGCGTTCGCACCCGATGAACGCCCCCTCTGCGTGGACGTCGTGTTGGACAACCGCCGCAGGCTCGAGGAGCTCCACCGCGAGCGCATGCTCGCGCAGATGACGCCGCTGGCCGGCGAGCCCGCCTACATGGCCGATCTCGAAGACGAGATCCTCGCCACCGAGGCCGCCTACGTGGCCGGCGCGATCACCGAGATCGCCTCGCTGCGCGCGCGTCTCGGCGGTCGCCAGTGGGGGTAAGCTCTGCGCGCTCCGCGCGCTAAGGGACCTTTTAGCCCGCCACGCGCGTAGTGGTCACAAAAGGCGGTCCTGGCGCAAAGAAGGGCTGCAAGCAGGTCCAACGCCCCGGAGGTCTCACATGAGCCGGTCCCGCCGTCGCTGTCTGGTCGCCTCCGCGGCGATCTGCGTGCTCTGCGCTTCGACGGCCCACGCCCAGGCGCCCGCGCCCGAGCGCACGGTCACCGCGCAGGGCGTGGCCAGCGTCAAGGTCGTCGCCCCCAAGGACCGCACGCACGAGGCGCCGATCCGCGCCGCCGTGGAGGCCGCCGAGGCCAAGGCGCTGCCGCGCGCGATGGCCGCGGCGCGTGACAAGGCCGCGACGCTCGCGCGCCTCTCGGGGCTGACCCTCGGGGCGATCGTTTCGGTCTCCGACGCGCAGACCTCGCCCTACGGGCCGTTCGGCTTCTACGGCACCTTCGGGCCCGATCGCTTCTGCGGCACGGTCCGCACCTCGGTGTTCAAGACCGACAAGACGACGGGCAAGCGCAAGCGGGTGGGCTTTCGCACCCACCACACCTGCCGGGTGCCGTCGCTCGTGACCTCCTCGTTGACCGTGACCTTCGCGGCCTCCTAGCGCGCATGCCGACGCCCGAGAACGATCGCGCGGCGCGGCGGCGTCTCGTGTGGCTGCTGCTCACCCGCGGCGACGTGGGCGCCGAGGCGCTGCGCACCGACGGCCTGCCGGCCCTGCGGTCGGCTCAGACTCCGCCCGCGGGCCGTGCAAGGCCCGCGGGCGGCTCGTCTTCGCGGGCGTCGCCGCCGACACAGGGCTGACCGCTCGCGCTTGCGGCGCTGCGCGGCCAACTGCGCATCGAGGGAAGGAGGTGGGCGGTGGCCGGACGCGGGCGGTCGTCCTCTTCGGCGCGCGGCTCCTGAACCAGTGCGGATTCGTCCCGGTTTCCGGGCTCAACTTGGACTGGTTCGCGTCTGGGGACGGCCCGCGAGCCGCCGCGCCTGGTCACACGCCTCCCCTCGATGATGCCGTTCGCGCCGCGCATTGACACGAGGCGGCGCGGACGGCTACTCGTCCGCCGGCGGCTGCGCCCGTAGCGCCAGCGCCAGCTCGAAGCGCGCGTCGGCGTCCTCGAGGCGCTCGCCGAACAGCTCGCGCAGCTGCGCGACCCGGTAGCGCACCGTCTGCGGATGGACGTGCAGCTCGCCGGCCACCCGCGTGACCTGACCGGGGTGGTCGAGCCATGCGCGCAGCGTGGTGCGCAGGCGCCCGCGCACGCCGGGGCGCAGGTCGTCGAGCGGCGCCAGGGCGCGCGCGGCGAGGTCGGTCGCGAGCGCCCCGTCGCCCGCGTAGAGCAGCAGGGCGGGCAGGTGCTCATCGGCGACCACGAGCGCGCCGTCGCCGACGCGGCCCTCGAGGACGAGGGCGTGCGCGGCGCGGGCACGCGAGAGGCTGAGCGGCGCGCGCTCGGGCACCACGGTCGGCCCGAGGGCGGCCGGCACCTCGTCGAGCGCGGCCTCGAGCTGAGCGCGGCGCCCGGGTGCCTCGGGGTCAGGGACCCAGGCGATGGCGAGCGCGCCCTCCGCCGCCGCGATCGACCCCTCGCCCAGCCGCGAGGCCAGGCGGTCGGCGTCGGGCTCGTCGCCGGTGCCGTCGCCCACGACGAGCGCGGCCAGGGCGGCCGGGCGCGCCCAGGCGGCCAGGCGGGCGAGGTCGCGCACCTCCTCGGAGGAGACGTCGTCGCGCGCCAGCAGTCGCGCCAGCGCGCGACGCCGGCGCTGGCGCTCGCCCTCGGCCGCGGCGCGCTCCTCCGTGAAGCCCTCGACGGACTCGGCGCTGATGCCGTCGATGTAGTCGAAGATGGCGCTGGCCAGGCGGTAGAGCGTGCGCGGCCCGTGCCCGGCGGCCTCGCCGGCGGCCAGGAAGCGCTCCCAGGCCAGGCGCGCTCCGATGCGATAGGCGCTGAGCAGCGCGTCGAGGCTTCGGCCGGCGCGCATCTCGCCGCGCCCGAGCGCGACGTAGATCTCTCGCGCGCCGCCGTCGCCCGCCGCCGGGTCCTCGATGCCGTCGACGAAGCGCGACAGCGCGCGCTCGACGCCGACGCCCAGCGCGCGCCCGAAGGGCCCCTCGAACGGGCGCGCGTAGTCCGGCACGTCGCGTCCGATCGCGACGATGATGTCCTGAGCGAGGTCGGGCAGCGCGGGGCGCAGGGCCGCCGCGAGCGCTGGAGGCAGGTCGTGCGCCATGTTCTTGGCGCGAGGCTACAGATATGCGCCCCAACGCCGTGTGCCAGCGTCGAGAAAAGGGGCGATCCTGTGTCATACGCTCAGGCGCATGACCCGGACCGCGAAGACCGCGAACCTCCTCACCGTCATGCTCCCGCCGCTGATCATCCTGGCCTGCATCGTCGTGTTCTGGAACGAGGTGGTCGGCCCGCACGACCTCTTGGTGGCCTTCGTCATGTACCTCCTGACCGGCTTCGGCGTGACGGTCGGCTTTCACCGCATGCTCACTCACCGCTCCTTCCGGACGTCCAAGCCGGTCGAGTACTTCTTCGCGGCGGCCGGCTCGATGGCGGTGCAGGGACCGGTCATCAACTGGGTCGCCGACCATCGCAAGCACCACGCCCACACCGACGAGGAGGGCGACCCGCACTCGCCCCACGTGGGGGCGGGCAAGGGCGTGAAGGGCGCCCTGCGCGGCCTGCTGCACGCCCACGTCGGCTGGCTGCTGACCGAGCACGGCCGCGCCGATCGCGCGAAGTACGCCCGCGATCTCGTCGAGGATCGCGGCATGCGCATCGTCGACCAGGCCTTCGTCGGCTGGGTCCTGCTCGGCCTGGCGCTGCCCGCCGCGCTGGGCTGGCTCATCACCGGCTCCTACACCGGCGCGCTCACCGGCCTGCTGTGGGGCGGCCTCGTGCGCGTGTTCCTACTGCACCACGTCACGTGGTCGATCAACTCGGTCTGCCACTTCTTCGGCCGCCGGCGCTTCGAGACCGAGGACAAGTCGACCAACGTCTGGTGGCTGGCGCTGCCGAGCATGGGCGAGGCCTGGCACCACAACCACCACGCGTTCCCGCGCTCGGCCACGCACGGCCTGCGGCGGCTCGAGCTCGACCTCTCGGCCGGCGTGATCTGGGCGATGGAGAAGCTGGGCCTGGTGTGGGACGTGGTCAGGATCACGCCGGAGCGCCAGACCCAGCGCATGGCACCGGCCGCGCCCCCGGCACCCTAGCTACGGGTCAGGGCGTGATGCCGGGGGGCTCGTGGTCCTGCCCCTCGCTGAAGCGACGCTCCTCGTGCTTCTCGGGATCCTCCTCGGGAAGCTCCTCCTGGCCCTCGCTGAAGCGGCCATGGTGCTGCTTCTCGAAGTCCACTTCGGGAAGCTCCTCCTGCCCCTCGCTGAAGCGGCCGACCTCCTCGTCCTCGGGGAAGACCTCGGGTGAGGCCTCGCCCTCGGCGAAGCCGTCGTCCGGCTGCTCGGGTCCGGCGGGGCGATCTGCACCGGGAGTCGGCTGATCTGACACGACGCCCTCCTTCGTTCTCGGGGGTGGAGCCCCGGTGTTACCCATCGTGGGCCGCGAGCGACGCAAATGTGCTGCTCGCGCCGGGCTGTAACGGGTGTCACTTAGGGGGGTACCTGGGCCGTGCTGCCGTTCCGTCGCAAGCGCTCGTGGAAGCGCCGCATGAAGGATGTCGCCCGAAGCGCGCCGAAGCGCGGGCGGGAGCTGAAAGCCGCTGCCGCGCAGCTCGACATTCCCTGGGCCCGCACGTGGCCGGCGATCGTGACGCGCGAGAACTTCGGCCGCTTCATCCTGCGCCCGATGATGGACGTCTACGCGGCGCGCCGGGCCACCGGCAGGGAGAAGCTCGCCGGCCTGAAGGGCCCCGTCATCCTCGTGGCCAACCACGCCAGCCACATGGACACGCCGGTCATCCTCGCCGCCCTGCCGTGGCGCCTGCGCAAGAAGACGGCGGTGGCGGCCGCCGCCGACTACTTCTACAAGAACCGTCTCATCGCGGCGGCCGTGTCGCTCGTCTTCAACACGGTGCCGATCGAGCGCCGCGGGGGTGGCCTGAACAAGAACGGCAGCGGCCACCTCGACAAGCTCCTCGATCAGGGCTGGAACCTGCTGCTGTTCCCCGAGGGGACGCGCACGCGCGACGGCGGCCCGGGCCGCGTGCGGCGCGGCGCGGCCGTCCTCGCCGCTGCTCACAACCTGTCGATCGTCCCCATCCGCGTCACCGGGACGCGCGCCGCGATGCCCCCGGGCCGGCTGTGGCCCAAGCGCCTGCGCGGCAAGGTCTTCTCGCGGCGCCATCGCATCGACGTGTCCTTCGGCGAGCCCATTCGCCCGATGGAGGACACCACCGCGCTCATCGAGCGCGTGCAGAACTTCTTCGACAACGGCGACGGCGCGTCGCCCTCGCCGTACCGTCGCAAGAAGCTGGTCGGCACGCCTTCCAGCGAATAGCATCGACGGCCGGCGGCCGTCCGCGCCCAACCTCCGGTAGCCCGCTCCAGCCGGGCTCGTCGTGGAGGCAAAGGGAGGTCCACCTCTCGGACGCGGCTCGCATGGTCGTCGACCGCGCCTGCCTCGCCGGTCGCTTGGGGACCACGGGGGAGGGCGCCGGAGACGAGCATGACCAAGCAGGCCGACTTCAAGCGCCGCGTCCGCGAGCGGATGGCCGCCACGGGAGAGTCCTACAGCGCCGCGCGAGGCCAGCTGCTCGCGCGTTCGCGCGCAGGAGTGGTGCACGTGACCAACGGCGACTCGACCGCCGGTTCGCTGCTGCAGACCGCGCTCGTCGAGCGCGTGGTCGTGTGGCGCGACGCGCTGCACGAGGGCCCCGTGCCCGAGCTCGACGACGCGCAGCTGCGCGCCGCGGGGGCGCGGTTCGCCGGCACGAGCGTCGGCTCCTTCGAGGAGCGCGACGCCGCGCTGGCCGCCGGGCGCCACGGCGACTACCTGCTCTGGTTCGAGGCCGACCTCTACGACCAGCTGCAGATCGCCCAGATCCTGGCCCGCCTCGCCGAGCTGCGCGTGCCCGCCGCGCGCATCACGCTCATCTGCATCGGCGAGTACCTCGGCATTGCGCACTTCGGCGGCCTGGGAGAGCTGCGCCCCGATCAGCTCGAGGGCCTGCCCGACCTCGCGGCGGTCCGCCTGAGCGAGGAGGCGCTGGCGTTCGCCACCCGCGCATGGGCTGCCCTGCGCGCACCCGACCCACGGGGCTTCGCGGAGATCGTGGCGACGCGCTCGCCCGAGCTGCGCTTCATGCCCGAGGCCTTCGATCGCCTCGGCCGCGAGTACCCGTGGACGCGCGACGGCCTGTCGCTCACCGAGCGCCGGCTGCTCGCCGCCATCGCCGAGGGCGCCGCGACGGCGGGCGAGGCGTTCGTGCGCGCCGCGGCGCGCGAGGCGCGTCCCTATCTGGGCGACACGTGGGCCTTCGCGGCCATCGAGCGCCTGGCCCGCGCCGAGGTCTCGCTGGTCTCGGCGGGCGCCGGCGCCGTCGACCGCCACACCGCGGTGGCGCCGACCGAGGCGGGCCGGACGGTGCTCGACGGCGCGGCGGACCACGTCGCGCTCAACGGGGTCGACCGGTGGGTCGGGGGCGTGCACCTGGTGGGGCGCGACGTGGCGTGGCGGTGGGACGAGGGGGTCGAGGCGGTCGTGCGCTGGGGGTCGTCCGCGGACGCCTGACGGCGCCGCCCGGCCTCGGGCGCGAACCACTGTGGATTACCGCCGGTTTCCGGAGGTAATCCGCAGTGGTTCCCGGGCATCCGCGCCGCGGAGGACGACCGCGCGGGCCCCGGCCGCCGCTCACTCCCTTCCCTCGGTGATGCAGTTGACGCCGCGCAGCGCCGCAACGCATGCGGAGAACGCGCGAAGCGGCGCGGCTCAGTCGTCCTCGTCGACCCAGTCCATCGCCCGAGTCACCGCCTTGCGCCACTTGCGATAGCCGCGCTCGCGCTGCGCCTCCTCCATCTGCGGCAGCCACTCGGCGGCCTTGTGCCAGTTGGCGCGCAGGGTCTCGGTGTCCGGCCAGAAGCCGACGGCCAGCCCCGCGGCGTAGGCGGCGCCCAGCGACACGGTCTCGGCCACGATCGGGCGC
Organism: Paraconexibacteraceae bacterium; assembly: GCA_963757775.1. GTDB lineage: Bacteria > Actinomycetota > Thermoleophilia > Solirubrobacterales > Solirubrobacteraceae > JAOPZW01. The sequence goes on from CAVWSH010000011.1 coordinate 97,328, forward strand.
ACGACGCGAGCGGGGAGGACGTCGGCCAGGAACTGCATGAGCAGGTTGTTGGCCGTCATGCCGCCGTCGACGCGCAGGGTGCGCAGGGGCATGCGCGCGTCGCTGTTCATGGCGTCGACGACCTCCCGGGTCTGCCACGCGGTGGCCTCGAGGACGGCGCGCGCGATGTGGCCCTTGGTGATGTAGCCGGTGAGCCCGGCGATGACGCCGCGCGCCTCGCTGTGCCAATGCGGCGCGAAGAGGCCCGAGAAGGCCGGGACGAAGTAGCAGCCGCCGTTGTCCTCCACCGTGCGCGCGAGGGTCTCGATCTCGGGTGCGGAGGCGATGAGCGTGATGTTGTCGCGGAACCACTGCACGAGCGCCCCGGTGATGGCGATCGATCCCTCGAGGGCGTAGGTCGGCGCTTCGGAGCCGATCCGGCAGCAGACCGTGGTCAGCAGGCCGTTCGCGGACTGGACCGGCCGCTCGCCGGTGTTGAAGAGCAGGAAGCTCCCGGTTCCGTAGGTGCACTTGGCCTCGCCGGGCGAGAAGCACGTCTGCCCGAAGAGCGCGGCCTGCTGGTCGCCGAGCGCGGAGGCGACGGGCACGCCGGCCAGCGTCCCGCGCGCCTCCCCGTAGACCTCCGACGAGGAGCGGATCTCGGGCAGCATCGCCCGCGGCAGGCCCATGGCGTCGAGCAGCTCGTCCTCCCAGTCGAGCGTCTCGAGGCCCATGAGCATGGTCCGGCTGGCGTTGGTGACGTCGGTGAGATGGCGGCCGGTGAGCTTCCAGATCAGCCACGAATCCATCGTCCCGAAGAGGACCTCGCCGGCCTCGGCGCGCCCGCGTAGGCCAGGGACGGTGTCGAGCAGCCAGCGCAGCTTGGGGCCGGAGAAGTAGGTCGCCAGCGGCAGTCCGCAGCGCTCGCGGAAGCGGTCCTGGCCGATGTCGCCGCCGAGCTCACGGACGAGCGCCGCCGTGCGCATGTCCTGCCAGTTGATCGCGTTGTGGACCGGGGCGCCGCTGTCGCGCTCCCAGACGAGCGTCGACTCGCGCTGGTTGGCGATGCCCAGGGCCACGAGGTCGGACGGCGCCAGCTGCGCGTTGTCCAGCGCGCGCTGCACGACCTCTTCGACGTTGCGCCAGATCTCCTCGGGGTCCTGCTCGACCCACCCCGGCCGCGGGAACAGCTGCTGGTGCTCCTTCTGCGCGATCGACACGATGCGCGCTGAGCGGTCGAAGACGATGCAGCGCGAAGACGCCGTCCCCTGGTCGATCGCCGCCACGTACTGCTCGCTCATCGCCATGCCTTCCCTACCAAGGGATCGCTCCCAGTTCGCGTGAAACGGCGCGGGCGGCCTCGCGGACGAAGGCCACGAGGTCGCCGCGGGGCTGGCGCGCGGCCAGCAGCCGCTCGGGCGGGCCCGAGACGCCCATCGCTCCCACCGTGACCCCGCGCCGATCGATGATCGGCGCCGCGCAGGACACCTCGCCGTTGACGAGCTCGCCGATGTCCGCCGCCCAGCCGCGCTTGCGCACCCGCTCGAGCTCGCGCTCGAGCGCCTCGGGGTCGGTGATGGTCGCCGCCGTGAAGCTCTCGAGGCCCGAACGCGCCAGCTCGCCCGCGGCGTAGGGGTGGTCGGCGAGCAGGATCTTGCCCAGCGCGCTGGCGTGGGCGGGCAGCAACGCTCCCACGTCGAGCGTCTGCAGGCTGTCGTCAGGGCGAAAGACGTGGTGCACGATGAGCACCTGGCCCTCGTGCAGCGTCCCGATGCGCACGCTCTCGTTGGTGCGTGCGGCGAGCGAGTCCGACCAGTTCAGGGCCCGCGTCCGCAGCTCGTTGCCGTCCAGATAGCTCGAGCCCATGTGCAGCAGGGCGGCGCCGAGCTGGTACTTGCCGGTCTCCTCGTCCTGCTCCACGAAGCCGACGTGCTGCAGCGTGCGCAGGAGGCCGTGCACCGTCCCTTTCGGCAGCCCGAGCTCGCCCGCCAGGTCGACGACGCCCAGCCGGCGCGTGCGCCCGGACAGCAGACGGAGGATCGCGGCGGCACGCTCGATCGACTGGATGTTCTTGGGCACGAGGGCGGCTGAGGGGTCGAGCGGACGATCCGGAATGTAGATGAGCGAACTGCGTTTGACATTGTCGAACGCCCCTGATTAGTGTCGCCTCTGTCCCCAGTTGTCAAGGAGGGAGATCTTTTGCACATCATCGGTTGGGAGATAGTCGGCACCGCGCTCCTGATCCTCTTGGGCGATGGCGTCGTCGCAGCCGTCCTGCTCAACAAGTCCAAGGCGCAGAACTCGGGCTGGATCGTCATCACGTTCGGGTGGGGCATGGCGGTCATGGTCGCCGTCTACTCAGTCGGCCAGTTCACTGGCGCCCACCTCAACCCTGCAGTCACGATTGGCTTCTGGGTCGCCGGCATCATCGACGGCGGAGACGTGCCGAAGTACCTGATCGGCGAGTTCGTCGGCGCCTTCATCGGTGCCGCGCTGGTCCTGGGTTCTTATTGGGACCACTTCAAGGAGACCGAGGATCCAGGCCTGAAGCTCGCGGTGTTCTCGACCGGGCCGGCCATTCGCAACTACCCGCTGAACGTCTTCACGGAGGTCGTGGGCACGTTCGTGCTGGTGTTCGGTGTCTGTGCAATGGCGGTCGCCAACAAGCCGGGCGTGGGCTTCATCGCCGGCGGCGGCGGGCTGATCGTCGGCCTGCTGGTGTTCTCGATCGGCCTGTCACTCGGCGGGCCGACGGGTTACGCGATCAACCCGGCCCGAGATCTCGGTCCGCGCATCGCGCACGCGATCCTGCCGGTCCCCGGCAAGGGGCCGTCGGATTGGGCCTACTCGTGGGTCCCGGTGGTCGGGCCGCTGATCGGCGGTGCTCTGGGCGGGGCCATGTACTACTGGTGGTTCGGGCTCTCATGAAGAAGCTCATCAACTCCCCGGACGACGTGGTCCGGGACGCACTGCGCGGCATGGAGGCCGCGCACGGCGATCGGCTGAGGATCTCCTACGACCCGTACATGGTCGTCCGCAAGGACGCCCCGGTGCAGGGCAAGGTGGGGATCATCTCCGGTGGCGGCTCGGGCCACGAGCCGATGCACGGCGGGTTCGTCGGGCCGGGCATGCTCGACGCGGCGTGTCCCGGCGAGGTCTTCACCTCCCCGACCCCGGACCAGATGTACGAGGCGACGAAGGCCGTCAACGGCGGCGCCGGCGTCCTGCACGTGGTCAAGAACTACACCGGCGACGTCATGAACTTCGACATGGCGGCCGACATGGGCAAGGGCGAGGACATCGAGGTGGAGACGGTCCTCACCAACGACGACGTCGCGGTGGAGGACTCGCTCTACACAGCGGGCCGGCGCGGCGTGGGCGTCACCGTCCTCGTGGAGAAGATCTGCGGCGCCGCCGCCGACGACGGCAAGTCGCTGGCGGAGGTGGCCGAGCTCGGCCGGAAGGTCAACGCCAACGGGCGCTCGATGGGCATGGCCCTGACTCCCTGCATCACGCCGGGGTCGGGCGAGCCCAGCTTCGAGCTGGCCGAGGACGAGGTCGAGATCGGCATCGGGATCCACGGCGAGCCGGGGCGCTTCCGCGAGAGCATCGGCCCGGCCTCCCAGATCGCGGAGCGGCTCATGACGCCGATCCTCGAGGACCTGCCGTTCTCGTCGGGCGACAAGGTGCTCGCCTTCGTCAACGGCATGGGCGGCACGCCGCTGCTCGAGCTCTACGTGGTCTACGCCGAGGTGGCCAAGATCGCCCAGGAGCACGGGCTCTCGATCGAGCGCAACCTGGTCGGCAACTACATCACGTCGCTGGAGATGCAGGGCTGCTCGATCACCCTGGTCAAGCTCGACGATGACATGGTCCGCTACTGGGACGCGCCCGTGAACACCCCCGCCTTGCGCTGGGGCTCCTAGGACAGTGCCGATCGACCGCGACGCCGTCGTGGACTGGATGCGCCGCTTCGCCGGCGAGATGACCGAGCACCGACAGGAGCTCGTGCGCCTCGACACGGCGATCGGCGACGGCGACCACGGCACCAACATGGACCGCGGCATGCGCAAGGCGATGGAGAAGGTCGAGGCAGCTGAGCTCGCCGACCCCGGGGCCGTGCTCAAGACCGTGGCCATGGCGCTCGTATCGAGCGTCGGTGGCGCCGCGGGACCGTTGTACGGAACGCTGTTCCTGCAGATGGGAGGCGCTCTGGCCGGGCAGGAACGGGTCGACCTGCCCGGCTGGACCGCCGCCTGGCGCGCCGCTCTGGAGGGCGTGCAGGCCCGCGGCAAGGCGCAGGCCGGCGACAAGACGATGGTCGACGCGCTCATCCCCGCGATCGATGCGCTCGAGGGCGCCTCGGATCTCGACAAGGGGTTGGCCGCGGCCGCGCAGGGGGCCGAGGAGGGCATGCGGGCGACGACGCCGCTCGTCGCCCGCAAGGGCCGCGCCAGCTACCTCGGCGAGCGCAGCAAGGACCACCAAGACCCGGGCGCAACGTCCACCTACTACCTCTTCAAGACCGCCGCCGAGGCGTTGTCAGGCTAAAGGAGAAAGCGAATGGCGAAGTACGCAGCTGCCCTGGATCAGGGCACCACCAGCTCGCGGGCCATGGTGTTCAACCATGAGGGCCGCGTCGAGTCAGTGGCCCAGAAGGAGCACGAGCAGATCTATCCGAAGCCCGGTTGGGTCGAGCACGACGCCAAGGAGATCTGGGCGCGTTCGCAGGAGGTCCTCAACGAGGCCCTCGAGGCGGCCGGGGCCAGCACGGATGATGTCGCCGGGCTGGGCATCACCAACCAGCGCGAGACCACCGTGGTGTGGGACCGCAACACGGGCGAGCCGATCCACAACGCGCTCGTCTGGCAGGACACGCGCACCGACAAGATCGTCGACGAGCTGTCGGCCGACGGCGGCCAGGCCCGCTTCCAGGAAAAGGTCGGCCTGCCGCTGGCGACCTACTTCTCCGGGCCGAAGGTCCGCTGGATCCTCGACAACGTCGACGGCGCCCGCGACCGGGCCGAGGCCGGCGAGCTGGCCTTCGGCAACATGGACACCTGGCTGATCTGGAACCTCACCGGCGGGACCGACGGCGGGCTGCACATCACCGACGTGACGAACGCCAGCCGCACGATGCTCATGGACCTCAAGACCCTCTCGTGGGACGAGGACATCGCCGGCACCATCGGCGTCCCGACCTCGATGCTCCCCGAGATCCACGCCTCGAGCGAGGTCTACGGCGAGGTCAAGACCGGCGGGTTCACCGGCATCCCGATCGCCGGCGACCTGGGCGACCAGCAGGCGGCCACCTTCGGCCAGGCCTGCCTGTCGCCGGGCGAGGCCAAGAACACCTACGGCACCGGCAACTTCCTCCTGCTCAACACGGGCACGGAGGCGGTGCAGTCCAAGAGCGGCATGCTCACGACCCTGGGCTACAAGATCGGCGACAACGACGCCGTCTACTGCCTAGAGGGCGCAATCGCGATCACCGGGGCGCTCGTGCAGTGGCTGCGCGACAACCTCAAGCTGATCAAGGCGGCCCCCGAGGTCGAGGAGCTCGCGCAGTCGGTCGAGGACAACGGCGGCCTGTACATCGTGCCGGCCTTCTCGGGCCTGTTCGCGCCGTACTGGAAGTCGAACGCCCGCGGGGTGTTCGCGGGCCTGACGCGCTACGTCAACGCCGGCCACATCGCCCGTGCGACCCTGGAGGCCACGGCCTTCCAGAGCCGCGAGATCGTCGAGGCGATGAACCAGGACTCGGGCGTCGACCTCGAGTCGCTGAAGGTCGACGGCGGCATGGTCCAGAACGACCTGCTCATGCAGTTCCAGGCGGACCTGCTCGGCGTGCCGGTCATCCGGCCCGTCGTGGCCGAGACCACGGCCCTGGGCGCGGCGTACGCCGCGGGCCTGGCCACCGGGTTCTGGGAGAGCGAGGACGACATCCGCAACAACTGGGCCGAGGACAAGCGCTGGGAGCCGCAGATGGACGCCTCCAAGCGCGACGAGTACTACAAGTTCTGGAAGAAGGCCGTCACGCGGACCTTCGACTGGTTCGACTCGGAGTCCTGAGCGTCAATGCGACGGGGAGGGGCCAGTGCCCCTCCCCGCGCGCTTCCCGCGCGTAGACTCGAACGATGGGCGAATCCTCCGATCTGTCGAGCGATCCCGACCGCAACCTCGCGCTCGAGCTCGTCCGGGTCACCGAGGCCGCTGCCATCGCGGCCGGCCGTTTCATGGGGCGCGGGGACAAGGAGCGCGTCGACCAGGCCGCGGTCGATGCGATGCGCCCGGTCCTGGCCTCGATCGCCATGAGCGGCGTCGTCGTCATCGGCGAGGGCGAGAAGGACGAGGCGCCGATGCTCTACAACGGCGAGGAGGTCGGCGACGGCTCGCCGCCGGAGGTGGACATCGCGGTCGACCCCGTCGACGGCACGACCCTCACGGCCAAGGCCCTGCCCGACGCGCTGGCCGTCATCGCGGTGGCCGAGCGCGGCGCCATGTTCGATCCAGGCCCGTGCGTCTACATGGAGAAGCTCGCGGTCGCGGGCGATGTGATCCACGCCGTCGACATCGAGGCGCCGATCGAGGACAACCTCGCGATCATCGCCGGCGCGCGGCGCAAGCGCCCCGACGACGTCACGGTGGCGATCCTCGACCGCCCGCGCCACGCCGACCTGGTCAAGCGCGTGCTCAGCACGGGCGCGCGCATCAAGTTCCTGCTCGACGGCGACGTCGGCGGGGCCATCCTCGCCGCCGACGAGGGCTCGACGGTCGACGTCCTCGTGGGCATCGGGGGGACGCCCGAGGGCGTGATCGCCGCGTGCGCGATGAAGTGCCTGGACGGCGCGATCTTCGGCAAGCTCCACCCGCGCAACGACGAGGAGCGCCAGGCGGCCCTGGACGCCGGCTACGACCTCGACAAGGTCCTCACCACCGACGACCTCGTGTCCGGCAACGACGTCTTCTTCGCTGCCACCGGGGTGACCGACGGCGAGCTGCTGCGCGGCGTGCGCTACACGCCCCAGCGCGTGCTGACCCAGTCGCTGTCGATGCGCTCGAAGTCCGGCGCGATCCGCGTCATCGAGGGCCGCCACCACGCCAAGCGCTCCAACCTGATCCGAGCCGGCGCGTGACCGTCCTGCAGACCGACATCCTCGTCATCGGCGGCGGCGCCACCGGCACCGGCGTGGCGTGGGACGCCGCCCTGCGCGGCTTCGACGTCATCCTCGCCGACCGCGCCGACCTGGCCGAGGGCACGAGCGGCCGCTTCCACGGCCTGCTGCACTCGGGCGGGCGCTACGCGGTCAAGGACCCGCATGCGGCGAAGGAGTGCATCGCCGAGAACGTGATCGTGCGCAAGGTCGCGGCCGACTGCGTCGAGGACACGGGCGGCTTCTTCGTCACCACCCCCTTCGACGATCCGGCCTACGCGGATCGCTTCGCCGAGGGGTGCCGGGCGACCGACGTCCCGTGCGAGGAGATCGATCCGGCCCAGGCGCTGCGCGAGGAGCCGCGCCTGCACCCTGGGATCTCGCGCGTGTTCCGCGTGCCCGATGCCAACGTCGAGGTGTGGAAGCTCGTCGGGGCAATGGCGCGGGGCGCGCAGCAGCGCGGCGCCCGCGTGCTCCCCTATCACGGGGCGATCGCCATCCACCGCGAGGGCGACGAGGTCACGGGCGCGCGCCTGCGCGACGAGCGCACCGGCGAGGAGACCGACGTGCATGCGCGCGTCACGGTCAACGCGGCCGGCGCGTGGGCCGGGCGCATCGCGGAGATGGCGGGCATCGAGGGCGTCCGCATCCTCCCGGGCCGGGGGATCATGATCGCCATGAACCACCGGCTGGTGAACACCGTCATCAACCGGTGCACGATGCCCTCCGACGGCGACATCATCGTGCCGATCCGTACCGTCAGCGTCATCGGCACGACCGACGTCCACACCGAGGATCCCGACGACCACACGGTCCACCAGAACGAGGTCGACGCGATGCTCGAGGAGGGCGAGTGCCTCGTGCCCGGCTTCAAGCAGGCGCGCGCGCTGCGCGTCTGGACCGGCGTGCGCCCCCTCTTCGAGGACTCCAAGGCCTCCGACACCGACTCGCGCGACATCACGCGCTCCCACGCGCTGCTGGACCACGCCCAGCGCGACGGCGTCGAGCGCTTCGTGACGATGACCGGCGGCAAGCTCACGACCTACCGGCTCATGGCCCAGGACACCGTCGACGCGGTCTGCCGCAAGCTCGGCGAGACGCGCCCCTGCACGACGGCGACCACGCCGTTGCCGGGCTCCGAGAACGGCGAGCCCTACCGGCTCGGCGACCGGCTGGCCCGCAAGGAGGAGCATCTGCGCGAGGACCAGCTCATCTGCGAGTGCGAGATGATCCCGCGCCGGCGGCTCGAGGAGGCCATGCGCCGCCGCGGGACGCACAACCTCGACGACATCCGCCGCGAGCTGCGCCTGGGCATGGGACCGTGCCAGGGCGGCTTCTGCATCTACCGCGCGACCGGGATCCTGCACGGGCTGGACGGGATGACCGGTGAGCAGGCCAACGGCGCTCTGCTGGGCTTCCTCCAGGAGCGCTGGAAGGGCACGTGGCCGATCCTCTACGGCGATCAGCTGCGCCAGGCGCGGCTGGACGATTGGATCTTCCAGGGCGTCCTCGACGTGGGGCACCTGCCGTCGTGAGAGGCGATCTGCACTTCGACGCGGTGGTCATCGGCGCCGGGAATGCCGGCCTGACGGCCGCGACGCGCCTGGCCGAAGGCGGCGCGCGGGTGTGCGTGCTGGCCAAGGGGATCGGCTCGACCCACCTGGCGCCGGGGACGGTCGACGTCCTTGGCCACGCGCCCGACCTGGTGGAGGAGCCCGCGCGCGCCCTGAGCGAGCTGGTCGCCGCGCGTCCCGACCACCCATATTCGCTGATGGGCGTCGAGAGCGTCGCCCCCGCGCTGCGATGGTTCGCTGACCACGTCGCCAACGGCCCGCAGCCTGGCTATCGCTACGTCGGCGACCTCGAGCGCAACCACCTGCTGGCCACCGCCGTGGGCGTGCTGCGCCCTTCGGCGCTCGTGCCCGAGACGATGGCCGAAGGCGACATGCGCGTGCGCGAGCCCGTGTGCATCGTCGGAACGCGGGCGCTGCGCGACTTCCACGCGGCGCTGTGCGCGGCCAACCTGCAGGCCGCCGGCATCGCCGCGCGTTCGATCGAGGTCGATCTCGAGCTCGACCGCGCCGACGCCAATGCGCTGGGCATCGCGCGGCGCTTCGACGACCCCGACTTCCGCGCCGCGTTCGCGGCAGAGCTCACGCCGCGCCTGCAGGGCGACGAGCGCGTCGGCCTGCCGGCCGTGCTCGGCATCCGCGACCCGCACGGCGCGTGGGCCGACCTGCAGCGGCGTCTGGGACGGGGCGTCTTCGAGATCCCGACGCTGCCGCCGTCGGTCCCGGGCATGCGCATCTTCGACACTCTGCGTGCCGCGCTGCGCGGTGCGGGTGGACGCCTGATCATGGGCACCGAGGTGATCGGCGCCGATCGCGAGGGCGCACGCATCACCGCCGTGCGTGCCCACGCCGCCGGCCATGACGTCCGCTACCACGCGCGCTGGTTCGTGCTCGCGACGGGGGGCTTCGCGTCGGGCGCCATCGCGCTCGGCTCGGATTGGATCACGCGCGAGACCGTGCTCGGCCTACCGCTGCGCGGCGTCCCCGGGCCCGACGAGCCCCGCTTCGTGGGCACGTACATGGCCGAGCAGCCGATGGCGCGTGTGGGGGTGGCCGTCGACGGCGCCCTGCGCGCCGAGGGCGCCGAGAACGTGCTCGTCGCCGGCGCCTCGCTGCCCGGTGCCGTCCCGTGGCAGGAGGGCTCGGGCGAGGGCATCGCGCTGTCCAGCGGCCACCGCGCCGCGGAGGTCGTGCTCGCAGAGGGGGTCGAGGTGAAGGCGACGGCATGAGCGACAACGTGCTCGACGAGCTCCTGCGTGGATCGCTCGACCACTGCGTGAAGTGCACGATCTGCGAGACCGCCTGCCCGGTCTCCAACGTCACGCCGGTCTTCGCGGGGCCGAAGTACACCGGCCCGCAGGCCGAGCGCTACCGCGTGCCCGACGAGCCTTCGGTCGAGATGTCGGTCGACTACTGCTCGGGCTGCGGCATCTGCACCCAGGTCTGCCCGCAGGGCGTGAAGATCGCCGAGATCAACGCCCAGGCGCGCAACAAGCTCAAGCGCCAGAAGGGCGTGCCGCTGCGCGATCGCATCATCACGCGCCCCACGTGGCTCGGGCGCGCAGGCACCCCGGCCTCGAGGATCGCCAACCTGACCATCGACTCGCGCCCGCTGCGGATCCTCGGCGAGAAGCTGTTGAAGGTCCACCGCGACGCGCCGGCGCCCGAGTTCGCCGGGCGGCGCTTCTCGCGCTGGGCGCGCAAGCACGAGAGCCCGCGCACCGGACGCAAGGTCATCTACTTCCACGGCTGCGGCACCGAGTACTACGAGCCGCAGGAGGGCGAGAAGGTTGTCGCGATCCTCGAGCACAACGGCTTCGAGGTCGAGGTCCCCAAGCAGGACTGCTGCGGGCTGCCGCTGCAGTCCAGCGGGCTCTTCGACGACGCGCGCAAGGTCGTCCTGCGCCTCGCGCGCAACCTCGCCAAGCACGTGCACGACGAGGACACGATCATCGTCGGCAACGCCACGAGCTGCACGCTCATGCTCAAGCGCGAGGCGCGCGAGATCCTCAGCCTGGAGGACGACCCGGATCTGCGGCTGGTCAGCGAGCGCACCTACGACATCTGCGAGCTGCTGCTCGAGCTGCACGACCGCGGCGAGCTGAAGACCGACTTCCAGCCCGTGCAGGACACCATCGCCTACCACGCCCCCTGCCAGCAGCAAGGCCACTCGATCGGCAAGCCGGCGCTCGAGCTGCTTGCGCTGATACCGGACCTGCAGGTCACCGAGATGAACGCCCGCTGCTGCGGCATCGCGGGCACGTACGGGCTCAAGGTCGAGAAGTACGACATCGCCATGGCCGTCGGCGCCGACCTCTTCGACCAAGTGCGCGCCTCCGGCGCCGCGACGGTGTGCTGCGACAGCGAGACCTGCCGCTGGCAGATCGCCAAGGCCACCGAGCGCCCGGCCGTGCACCCGATCGACCTCCTGCACCGCGCCTACGGACTCTAGGCACGCGGTGGTCGGCCTCGTCGTCGTCTCCCACAGCGAGGCGCTCGCCGAGGGCGTCGTCGCCCTGGCGCGCGAGATGGGCGGCGAGGAGCTCGCCCTCGAGGCGGCCGGCGGCATGGACGAGCCCGGGGCGCTGGGGACCGACGCCGAGCGCGTGCGCGCGGCGATCGAGCGGGCGATGTCCGACGACGGCGTGCTGGTCCTGATGGACCTCGGCAGCGCGCTCATGAGCACCGAGTTCGCCATCGAGATGCTGGAGGGCGCCGGCCGCGTGCTGATGAGCGAGGCGCCGCTCGTGGAGGGCGCGGTGGCCGCCGCGGTCGCCGCGCGGGGCGGCGCGTCGCTCGAGGAGGTGGCGGCCGAGGCGCGCGGCGCGCTGGCCATGAAGGCCTCGCAGCTCGGGGTCGACGGCGGCGCCGGCGCGGGGGAGGGTGACGCGGGGGCTTCCCCGGAGGGCACGCCGGAGGCCGACATGGCCGCCGCCCCGGAGGCCGAGGCCCGCCTCGAGGTCCGCAACGCCATCGGGCTGCACGCGCGCCCGGCCGCGCTCTTCGTGGGCGCCGTGCGCGACTACGACGCGGACGTTCGCGTGGCCAAGGAGAGCGGCGGCGCCCCCGTGCGCGCCACGAGCCTGACCAACGTCGTCGCGCTCGGCGCCCGCTTCGGCGACACGCTGGTGGTCACCGCGTCGGGCCCGCAGGCCTCCGAGGCGGTGGACGCCCTGCGCGCGCTGGCCGACGGGGGCTTCGGCGACGGCATCGCGTCGGGCGCCGCGCCGCCGGCATCGGCGCCCGCCGCCGAGGCGCCGGCACCGGCGCCCGCGGCCGACGCGCCGGCCGCGGCGGTGCCGGCGCCGACGGCCGGCGACGTGCTCTCCGGCGTCGCGGCCTCGGCCGGCGTGGCCATCGGGCCCGCGCGCCACCTGGGCCGCGCGCCCGGCCCGCCGCCCGAGCGCGCCGGCGACGGCCCGGAGCGCGAGGGCGAGCGCCTGGACGAGGCCATCGCCGCGGCACGCGAGGCGATCGCCCGCGATCGCGAGGCCGTCGCCGGCCGGGCGGGCGACGCCGAGGCCGCGATCTTCGACGCCCACGTCGCCCTGCTCGACGACGAGGCGCTGCTCGAGCCCGCCCGCGAGGCGATCGCGGGCGGCGCCGCCGCCGAGCGCGCCTGGCACGACGCCGCCGAGCACGTGGCGGCGCTCTACCGCTCGCTCGACGAGCCGCTGCTGCGCGAGCGCGCCACCGACGTGCTCGACGTCGGGCGCCGGGTGGTCGCCGCCATCACCGGCGACGAGGCGGCCGGTCCCACTGAGCCCGGCATCGTCCTCGCGCGCGAGCTGACTCCCGCCGAGGCGGCGGGCCTGGATCCTGAGCTCGTGCGCGGGATCGCCACGGCCCACGGCTCGGCCACCGCGCACGCGGCGATCCTGGCCCGCGCGCTCGGACTGCCCGCCGCCGTCGGGCTGGGGGACGCGCTGCTCGCGATCGACGAGGGCACGGCGCTGCTGCTCGACGGCGAGGCCGGGACGCTCCAGGTCGACCCCGACGAGGACCTGCTGCGCGAGGCCGCCGAGCGCGGCGAGCGCCTCGCCGCCCGCCGCGCGGCCGCGCGCGAGCGCGCCCACGAGCCCGGCGCGACGCGCGACGGCACGCGCGTGGAGGTCTTCGCCAACCTCGGCTCGGCCGCCGAGGCGGCCACCGCCGTCGAGATGGGCGCCGAGGGCGTCGGTCTGCTGCGCACCGAGTTCCTCTTCCTCGACCGCCCGCAGCTGCCCGACGAGGACGAGCAGGTCGCCACGCTGCGCCAGATCGCGACGACCCTGGCAGGACGACCGCTCGTCGTGCGCACCCTCGACGCCGGCGCCGACAAGCCGCTGCCGGCCCTCCCGATGCCGCCCGAGGCCAACCCGTTCCTCGGCGTGCGCGGCATCCGCCTGACGCTCGAGCGCCCCGAGATCCTCGCCACGCAGCTGCGCGCCATCCTGCGCGTGGCGGCCGAGCATCCGGTCAAGGCGATGCTGCCGATGGTCGCCACGCTGGGCGAGGTCCACGCCGCCCGCGCACTGCTCGACGAGGCCCGCGAAGCCACTGGGATCGACGCCCCGCTCGAGCTCGGGATCATGGTCGAGATCCCGGCCGCCGCGCTGACCGCGCAACACCTGGCCGAGCACGTCGACTTCTTCTCCGTCGGCACCAACGACCTGACCCAGTACACGATGGCGGCCGAGCGCGGCGACGAGCGCCTGGCCGGGCTGCTCGCCGGCCCGCAGCCCGCGGTCCTGCGCCTCGTCAAGGCGACCGTCGAGGCGGCGACCGCCCACGGGCGCTGGGTCGGGGTGTGCGGCGAGCTCGCGGGCGACCCCGCCGCGGCCGTCCTGCTGGCCGGCCTCGGCGTCACCGAGCTGAGCATGGCGCCGGCGCTCGTAGCGGAGGCCAAGGCCGCGCTGCGCGCGGTCGATCTCGCCGACGCGCGCGCGGCGGCGGACGCCGCGCTCGACGCCGAGGACGCCGATGAGGCGCGCCGACTCGCCGCCGCCCTGCTCTGATGTAGCCTCGCGCCCGTGGAGGCCGGCACCTTGAGCGTCCTGCGCTCGTCTCGCCTGCTCGCGGCTGGCACCGGCGTGCGGATCCTGCTCGCCCCCGTGGTCATGGCGCTCGTCCTCTCCGGCTCGGACACGGCCGCCGCCGCCGTCTTCTTCGTGGCCGCCGCCACCGATTGGTTCGACGGCCGCCTGGCCCGCCGCTGGGGGGTCACCACGCGCCTGGGCGCCTTCCTGGACACGACGGCCGACAAGCTGCTCGTCACCACCGCGCTGGTGGCGCTCGTCGCCGTCGATCGCGCATCGCCCTGGGTCGCGCTGGTCATCATCGGCCGCGAGTTCACCATCCTCGGGCTGCGGGCCGCGGTCGCCTCGGGCGGCGCGCACCTGGAGACGTCGATGCTCGGCAAGTGGAAGGCGACGATCCAGTTCGCCGCCCTGGCCATCGCGATGCTGCGCCCCGACGTCACCATCGCGGGGGCCTTCCTCGACGAGTGGGTGATGGTCTTCGCCGCGGTCGTCACCGCCTGGTCGGGCTTCGACTACCTGCTGAAGTTCTCCGCCTCGCTGCGCTCCGCCTCGTGAGCCGGATCTTCGTCACGGGCGGCAGCGGGGTGATCGGCGGCGCGCTGGTCGAGCGCCTCGTGCAGCGCGGGGACGACGTCGTGGCCCTCGCTCGCTCCGAGCAGACCGCGGCGAAGCTCGCCGAGCGCGGTGCGCAGGTCGCGCGCGGCGACACGCTCGACGCCGACGCGCTGGCGCGCGGCATGGACGGCGCGGACCTCGCCTTCCACGTGGCGGGCGTCAACCAGCTCTGCGTCGACGACCCCGAGCCGATGCGGCGCGTCAACGTCGACGGCGCCGTCGCTGTGGTCCGGGCGGCCGCGAAGGCCGGCCTGCCGCGCCTGGTGCACACGTCGTCGGCGGCGACACTCGGCGAGGCGCCGGGGACGGTCGGACGCGAGGACACGCCGCACCGCGGCTGGTACCTGTCGACTTACGAGCGCACCAAGACCGAGGGCGAGCACGCGGTCCTCGCCGCGGCGAGGGAGACCGGGCAGGACGTCGTCCTCGTCAACCCGTCCTCGGTCCAGGGGCCGGGACGCGCCGGCGGCACCGGGCGCTTCCTGCTCGCCTTCCTCGACGGGCGGCTGAAGGTCTTCGTCCAGACCAACGTGAGCCTGGTGGACATCGGGGACTGCGTGGAGGGCCACCTGCTGGCCGCGGAGCGCGGGCGCCCGGGCGAGCGCTACGTGCTCAACGGGATGACGCTGACCATCACCGAGGCGCTCGTCCTCGCCGCCGAGGTCGCCGGGGTGCAGCGCCGGCCGCGGCTCTTGCCCCGCCCGTTGGCGACCATCGCCGCGGCGGGCATCGAGGGCGGCTTTCGCCTCGTGCGCCGCTCGCCGCCGGTCTGCCGCGAGATGGTTCGCACCCTGCTGCACGGTCACCGCTACGACGGCTCGCGCGCCGAGCGCGAGCTCGGGCTGCGCTACACCGACCCCCGCGAGACGATCCGCCGGACGGTCGACTGGGCCCGCTCGGCCGGCCTGCTCAAGAACGTCTAGCCGCTACTAGTCCTCGTAGAAGACCTCGGCCAGCCGGTCGAGCATCTGCTGCTCGCGCTCGGAGACGAGCTGGGCGCGGAAGCCGAGGAAGCCGCCCTCCTTGGCCGCGGTGGCGGCACGCTGGGCGGCGGTCTTCAGCCAATCGCGAAACTGCTCGCGCTCCTCGGGCGTGATCTTGTCGACCAGCAGCCGGTTGACCGCGCGCAGCTCCGTGAGGACCTCCTCGCCCGCGCCGCGGCCCTTCGGCTTGAAGCCGGCCATCGGGTTCTGGCGGTGGCGCGCCTTGTCGGCGAAGTCCCGCGCGACGGCCTGCACGAAATCGCCGTACTTGCCGGACTGCGCCGCCTCGAGCACGGTCTGCAGGGCCGCGGTCGACTCCCTGAGCGTCTCGACCGGGCCGCCCGGGTCGGCGAGCGTGATCGCCATCCCGGCGACCAGCGGCGCACGCCCCAGCCGCGCCCACTCCTCTTCGGTGAAGTCGGCCTTCGTGGTGGTCATGGCGTCGAAGCTACCGCACACCGACCACGCGCCATGGCGCGTCGTCGGGGCCGTCCAGGGCCAGCTCCCAGTGCTCCTGGAAGCTGGCCTCGCGCTCGCGCGAGCCGGAGACCACCGCCACCGTGTCGCGGTCCTCGCGGTAGCGCCGGCCGCGGACGTCGACCGTCACCGCCATGCGCGCCGGCTGGGCGTGCGCGTCGACGTGCTCGATGACGACGCGCTCGATCCGCGGCCCGCGCACGACCAGGCGCGTGCGGTGCTGCGCGTCGCTGCCGTAGAGCAGCGCGTCGATGGCTTCGCGCGACGCCACGTGCTCGAGGGCGGCGTCCTCGCCGTCGACCGCCTCCGCCCACGCGGCGGCGGCGCGGCGCACGGCCGCCTCCAGCACGTCGGGCAGGAAGCGTGCGTCGGCGAGCGACAGGTCGAGGGCCTCCTCGCGCGCGGTGCCGGCGAAGTCGAAGCTCGCCGCGTCGGCGGCGGAGAACCCCTCGGGCACGCCGTCGGCCACGGCCTGCTCGACGAGCGCCTCGTCGTGCAGGCGGTCGTCGGCCCACGGCGAGGCGACGATCGCGTCGGTGAGGTGGTGGGCGCCCTCGGCGTCGTGCTCGATCGAGACGAGCGTCCAGTGGCCGTCGCGCTTGGCCAGGGTCCAGTACTCGGCGAAGGCGATGGTCGCGTCGTCCTCGCCGGTCTTGAACATCCGGCGCCCGTCGGCCGTCTCGACCCAGCTCATGAGCGGCGCCGAGAGGCGTACGACGGCGCGGTCCTCCTCGTCGGCGGCCCGATTGACCAGGCCGACGTACTCGACCGTCGGATCGCGCACGACGCGCACGCGGCTGTGCCAGCCCCGCGCGTCGAAGTCGTCCAGGCGTCGCTCCCATTCGACGAGCAGGTCGCCGCCGATGAGCTCGCGCAGCCGCGGGCGGTCGCGCGCGTCCCACGCCAGCTGGATGTGGGTGAACAGCTGGGAGGCCTCGCCGGTGACGCGGTCGGCGTCGAACGCGGCGTCGTCCTGCGCCGCTTCGGCGGCGGCCAGCAGCACCTGCTGCACGCGCTCGCGCCGGCGCCGGCGCACGCGCGCGGCCCCGACGGCGCTGACCGCGGCAACGACGATGAACACGAGGGCGATGAGGGCGAAGAAGATGAAGCCGCCGCCTCCGCCGCCCGAGCCGCCGCCTCCGCCGAAGCCACCCCCTCCGCCGCCTCCTCCGCCCCCGCCTCCGCCACCGCCGCCCCCGAACCCGGAGGAGCCGCCGCCGGCCTGGGCCAGGGTGATGACGAGCGCGAGGATCACGATCGACAGTTTCCCGCCTCGGCCGTCGGGTAGAGCCGATGGCGAACCGAGAGGAGAGGTCATGTCCACCGGAGCCATCATCGCCATCGTGGTCGTCGTGCTGATCGTGCTGGCACTCATCGCCGTTCTCATGCCGCGCATGCGCGCCAGGTCACGCGAGCGTCAGCTCGTCCGCCAGCGCAGCGAGGTCGCCGACGCCCATCGCGAGCAGGCGTCCACCCGTGCTGCGCGCGCCGACGAGGCCGAGCAGATCGCCGCGCGCGAGCGAGCCGAGGCCGAGTTGCACGAGACGCGCGCCCGGATGCACGAGCGCGGCCTGGCCGACGACGAGCTCGCCGACGATCGCGAGCGCCTCGGCGACGGGGAGCGCGCCGGCGACGACCGGTTCGTCCGCGAGGAGCGCGTCGTACGCGACGAGCGCATCGAGGAGCGCTGACCCGGTCCCCAGCGCGGAATCCCCCGCTGAGCGCAGATTCGGCGCCGGTCATCTCGCATGGCCGGCGCTTTCGGCGGGTAGGCCTGTACCCATGCCGGCCAAGACCCAACGCGAGCGCGAGGCAGAGCAGCGCCAAGCCAAGCTCGAGCGCATTCAGGAGCAGGTCGACTCTGGGTCGCTGGTCATCCGCAAGATGACCGACGCCGAGCGCGAGCGCTTCGCGAAGCACACCAAGCGCAACGAGGCCGATCGCGCGCAGCGCACGCAGCGCCGCCGGACGCGCGCCGCCACGTCGCGCCCGCTGCCGCCGATCCCGCGCGGTTGACCGGGCCCCGCGCCGCGAGCGCGAGCGCCGGCGCGCCATGACGCCATGACGGAGCTTCCGGACTGGGCGCCCGGAACGGTCTGCGTGCTCGCCACCGGGGGCGGGCGGCCTCATGCCATCCCGATCTCGACGGCGCTGCGCGCCGGGCCGCGGCGCGTGCTCCTCGCGCTCGCCGCGCGCCGCGAGACCCTCGCCCGCCTGCGCCGCGAGCCACGATGCGCGCTGACGGTCATGGCAGCGGGCGACGTGGCATGCACGATCCACGCCCGGGCCGAGGTCGTGCAGGAGTCGCTGCCGGGCGCCGCGGGCGTGGCCGCCGTGTCGCTCGAGGTCGACGACGTCCAGGATCACATGCAGCCGCGCTTCGCGATCACGGCGGGCGTGGCGTGGGGCTGGACCGACGACGAAGCCCGCGCGAGCGACGCGACCGTACGCGCAGCGCTGGCCGAGCTGGCGCGCCGGTAGCCTGCCCGCCCATGAAGCTCGTCTCCTACCGTGCCCCCGGCGGCGACCAGCAGTACGGCGAGGTCCTCGACGGCCGCGTCATCGCCTTCGACGACGGCTCGACCGTGAAGGACCGCCTCGCCTCGGGGGACCGCGCGCCGGCCTCCGGCCCCGACCATGCCCTCGACGACGTCGAGCTGCTCGCACCCCATGTGCCGCGCGCGATCTTCGGCATCGGCCTGAACTACCTCGCCCATGCGCAGGAGCAGAACGCCGAGCTGCCTGAGCGCCCGATCGTCTTCATGAAGCTACCGACCTCGGTGGCGGCGCCCAGCGCCGCCGTGCACGCCCCCGCGGTCGTCGAGCGCCTGGACTACGAGGGCGAGCTCGCCGTCGTCATGGGTCCGGGCGGCGAGGTCGCCGGCTTCGCGGTGGCCGACGACCTCACGGCCCGCGACCTCCAGCGCGCCGAGCGCCAGTGGACGCGCGCGAAGGGCTTCGACGGCGCCTGCCCGTTCGGCCCGTGGATCACGACCGCCGACGAGGTGCCCGAGCCGGGCGACCTCGCGCTGCGCACGTGGATCAACGGCGAGCTGCGCCAGGACTCGCGCACCAGCGACCTCATCTTCGGGATCCCCGAGATCATCGCCTTCATCAGCGAGACGATCACGCTCGAGGCCGGCGACCTGATCCTCACCGGGACGCCCAGCGGCGTGGGCATGTACTTCGACCCGCCGCGCTTCCTGGGCAGCGGCGACGTGGTGCGCATCGAGATCGAGAGCCTCGGGGTCATCGAGCACGCAGTGGCGTGATGCGCGTCCTGCTCGCCGTCGTCGCGCTGCTCGTGGCCGCGCCCGCGGCCGCCGGTGCCGCCACCAACCCGTGGATCGAGAAGACGCCGCTCGACATCGCCCACCAGGGCGGCGAGGACGAGTTCCCCTCGAACACGATGTACGCGTTCAGGCGCTCGCTGCAGGTCGGCGCCGACATGCTCGAGCTCGACGTCGGGGTGACCAGGGACGGCCAGGTCGTCGTCATGCACGACACCACCGTGGACCGCACGACCAACGGCCACGGCACGGTCGCGTCGTTCACGCTCAGGCAACTGCGCAAGCTCGACGCCGCCTATTGGTTCGCGGGCGGCGGCAACGCCTACCGTCACGACCGTGCGCGCTCCGCCTACCGCCTGCGCGGGGTGGCCACCGGCCGGCGCAGGCCGCCGAAGGGCTTCACCGCCGCCGACTTCCGCGTCCCGACGCTGAGGGAGGTCCTGCGCGCCTTCCCGCACACGCCGATCAACGTCGAGATCAAGGGCCGCACGAAGGCCGAGGCCCTCGCCGAGTACCTCACGAACGCCGACGCCCTGGCGCGGACGCTGAAGGCGACCAAGCGCCGCGACGTGATCGTCGTCTCCTTCAAGCAGGAGGCCGTCGACCGCTTCCACCAGCTCGTGCCCGCGCTGCCCGTGGCGCCCGGCATCGGCGGGGCGGCCAACTGGCTGCTGGGCGGCAGGTCACCCGGCGACGGCGTCGTCGCCTTCCAGCTGCCGATCACCTACCAGCTCGGCGGCCAGACTCTGCAGATCACCACCAAGGACAACGTCGCGCGCGCCCACCGCGAGGGCTACGCCTGGCACACGTGGCTCAGCGACGACGGCGAGAGCCCCGCGATCTGGGGCTCGCTGCTGGACATGGGCGTCGACGGCGTGATGACGGCCAAGCCCAAGGAGTTCGCGGCCCTGCTGCGCCGGCGCGGGCTGGGCCACGCGCTGCACGGCAGGCCGCCGACGCGCTAGTGGCGGACCCGCTAGTGCTCCTCGATCACGCGGTCGATGAGCCCGTAACTCGGCCGCCTGCTCGGGGTTGAAGAAGCGGTCGCGCTCCATGTCCGCATGAACCTGCTCGACCGGCTTGCCCGTGTGGTGGGCATAGATCTCGTCGATCCGGGCCCGTGTCTTGAGGATCTCGTTGGCGTGGATCTCGATGTCGGTCGACTGGCCCTCGAAGCCGGCGGACGGCTGGTGGATGAGGATCCGGCTGTTGGGCAGCGACATGCGCTTGCCGGGCGCGCCGGCCGTCAGCAGCAGCGACCCCATCGACATGGCGATCCCCATGCACATCGTCGCCACGTCGGGCTTGACGAACTGCATCGTGTCGTAGATCGCCAGGCCGGCGTAGATCGAGCCGCCGGGGGAGTTGATGTAGAGCGAGATGTCCTTGTCGGGGTCGACGGACTCCAGGTGCAGGAGCTGCGCGATCACGAGGTTCGCGATCTGGTCGTCGACGGGCTGGCCAAGGAAGACGATCCGCTCGTTGAGCAGCCGCGAGAAGATGTCGTACTCGCGCTCGCCGCGGGCGGAGCGCTCGATGACCATGGGGACGAGAGGCATGACAAGGAATCTAGCCCCTCGCCCCCGTCGGTCGCTCAGCGGTTGACGGACTGCATCATCGCCTCGGGGTAGCGCTGGCCCGCGGCCTGCGGCAGCGCGTCGGCGATCTCGCGCAGCTCGTCGTCGCTGAGGACCAGGTCGACGGCGGCCACGTTCTCCTCCAGGCGGGTGCGGCGCTTGGTGCCGGGGATGGGGACGATGTCCTCGCCCTGGGACAGCACCCACGCCAGCGCGAGCTGTGCCGGGGTCACGGCCTTGTCGGCCGCGAGCTCGGAGATCCTCGTCACCAGATCGAGGTTGCGCTGGAAGTTCTCGCCCTGGAAGCGGGGCGAGCTGCGCCGGTAGTCGTCCTCGTCGAGGTCGTCGACGGACTGAATGGCCCCGGTCAGGAAGCCGCGGCCGAGCGGCGAGTAGGCCACGAAGCCGATGCCCAGCTCGCGGCACGTCGGCAGGATCTCGTCCTCGGGCTCGCGCGACCACAGCGAGTACTCGGTCTGCAGCGCGGTGATCTGGTGCACCGCGTTGGCGCGGCGCAAGGTGTCGGGGGAGGCCTCGCTGAGGCCGATGTAGCGGACCTTGCCCTCCTGCACGAGCTCGGCCAGCGCGCCGACGGTCTCCTCGATCGGCGTCGCCGGGTCGACGCGGTGCTGGTAGTAGAGATCGATGTGGTCGACGCCCAGGCGCTCGAGCGACGCCTCGGCGGCCTGCTTGACGTACTCGGGCCTGCTGTTCTGGCCGCGGGCGGTGGGGTCGTCGGGGTCGCGGACGATGCCGAACTTGGTGGCCAGCACGACCTCGTCGCGGCGGCCGGCGATCGCGCGCCCGACGAGCACCTCGTTGGTGTAGGGGCCGTAGACGTCGGAGGTGTCGAGGAAGGTGACGCCGAGGTCCAGCGCGCGGTGGATGGTGGCGATCGATTCGTCGTCGTCGCGTGCGCCGTAGAACTCGGACATGCCCATGCAGCCGAGGCCGATCGCGGAGACGGTGGGGCCCTTGAGGCCCAGCGTGCGTGTCTGCATGTCGTGATCCTAGGCGAACTTGACGTTGAACGTCAAATGTTACGTTTCGGTGATAGTGAACGGCCGAGGCTTGCGGCAGCGCCGACAGCACACCGAGGGACCGCGGTCCGCGGCGGCCCCAGGCGCGCCGGTGTTGGTTGAACGTCGGTCTTCCCACGTCAGGAGGGGGCAGGACCGACGTTCGACTTCGGGGCGCCGCCGGTGGTGGTTGAACGTCGGTTTTCCCACCTCAGGACGGGGCAGAACCGACGTTCGACACGCGGGGGGACCGCCCGCCACTGACTCGATCCCTCGCTGATGCTGTTCTAGCCGCTGCCAGCAGACGCCTAACGCGCCGCAGCCTGGGGCAGGCCGTCGCGCAGGCGGCCGATCGCCGCGCGCAGGTCCTCGCGGTGCGCCACGAGCCCCTCGACGCGCTCCTCGGTCTCGGCCAGCCGGCGCTCGAGCAGGGCGATCATCTTCTTGCGCCCGCGGACGCTCGTCTGCGCCCCGAAGTACAGCGGGATGACCTCGGCGATCTCGTCCAGCGTGAGGCCCATGCGCTTGAGCCAGTCGATCTTGGCCATGCGCGCCAGGGCGTCCTCGTCGTACTGGCGGTGGCCGCCGCCCTCGCGGCGCGAGACGAGCAGCCCGAGGCCCTCGTAGTACCGCACGGTGCGGGTCGTCACGCCCGCCCGGCGCGCCAGCTCGCCGATGCGCATGCACCGAGGATAAACCGGCACGCTAACGTCAAGGTGCGGATGTCCCTTCCGGCTGCCCTCGCGCTCGAAGGCCTGACCAAGCGCTACGACAATGGCTTCCTCGCCCTCGACGGCCTCGACCTCGTGGTGCCCGACGGCGCCTTCTTCGGCCTGCTCGGGCCCAACGGGGCGGGCAAGACGACGCTTATCAGCGCGGTCTGCAACCTCATCCGCGTCACCGCCGGCGAGGCGCGCATCTTCGGCCACGACCACGGCACTCACGCCGCCCGCGCGCTGATCGGGCTCGCCGAGCAGGACGTCAACCTCGACCGCTTCCTCGACGTCGAGGAGACGCTGCTCTACCACGGCGGCTACTACGGCATGGAGCGCGCCCGGGCGCGCCGCCGCGCGGGCGAGATGATGGACGTCTTCGACCTGCGCGCGAAGGCCCACGTGCGCGCGCCGATGCTCTCCGGCGGCATGCGCCGGCGCCTGCTGCTCGCTCGCGCGCTCATGCACGAGCCGCGCCTGGTCATCCTGGACGAGCCCACCGCCGGCGTCGACTTCGAGCTGCGCCTGGAGCTGTGGGCCTACATCCGCCGCCTGCACGGCGAGGGGACGACGATCCTGCTCACCACGCACTACCTCGAGGAGGCCGAGGAGCTGTGCGAGGAGATCGCGCTCATCCGCGGCGGGCGCCTGCTCGCCCGCGACAGCGCCGAGGGCCTGCGCGACACCTTCGGCGCCGACTCGCTGGCCGACGTCTACGTCAAGGCGATGGCGTCGTGAGCGCGCTCGTCGCCCGCCACCGCGGGCTCATCGCCCTCAGCGCGCGCGAGTCGCACCGCGTGCTGAAGCTGTGGACGCAGACCGTCGTCGCCCCGATCCTCAGCTCGTTTCTCTTCATCCTCGTCTTCGGCCTGTCGCTCGGCAGCCGCATCAAGCAGATCGACGGCGTCGACTACGAGGTCTACATCGTGCCCGGCCTGATCGCGATGGCCATGATCCAGGCCACCTACGCCAACAACTCGGCCTCGGTCTTCCAGGCGCGCTTCGACCGCTACCTCAACGACGTGCTGGCCGCGCCCATGCGCCCGTGGGAGGTCAACCTCGCCCTGTCGATCGGCGGCGTCGTGCGCGCGCTGCTCATCGGGGCGGGCCTGCTGGCCTGCGCGATGGCCGTCGTCGACGTGCCGGTGCGCCACCCGCTCGAGCTCGTCCTCGCGGTGTCGCTGGCGCTCGTGCTCTTCTCGTCCTTCGGCGTGATCGTCGGCGTCTACGCCAACTCCTGGGACCACACGGCGTTCGTGACGAACATCGTCATCCTGCCGCTGACCTTCCTGGGCGGCGTCTTCTACTCGGTCGATCGCCTACCCGCGCCGTGGCACGAGATCAGCCACGCCAACCCCATCTTCTACCTGCTCAACGCGGTGCGCTACGGCTTCCTGGGCACCAGCGACGTGAGCTTCGTGCTCGCGCTGGGGGTGACGGGCGCGCTCGCGGCGGTCATGGTGGCGTGGAGCTCATGGCTGTTTCGGACCGGGCACCGGCTGAAGCCCTGAAGTCGAGCGGGGTCCCGCTCGTCCTCGTCGCCATCACGTCGCTGCAGTTCGGGGCGGCGATCGCGGGCACGATCTTCGACGAGATCGGCGCCGCGGGCACCTCGTTGCTGCGCTCGGTCTTCGCCGCCGCGATCCTCCTGGCGGTCTGGCGCCCCTCGCTGCGCGGTCGCTCGGCGCGCGACCTGCGCCTGATCGGGCTCTTCGGGCTCGTGCTCGGCCTCATGAACCTCTGCATCTACGAGTCCTTCGCGCGCATCCCGCTCGGGATCGCGGTGACGATCGAGTTCGCCGGGCCGCTGGGGATCGCGGTCGCCCTGTCGCGCCGGCGCCTGGACCTGGCGGCGGCCGCTCTGGCGGCGGTGGGGATCGTGCTGCTCGCCGACCCCAGCGGCGGCTCGGTCGACGCCGTGGGCGTGGTCTTCGCGCTGGTGGCCGCCGCCTGCTGGGCGCTCTACATCCTGGTCGCGCAGGCGGCGTCGCGGGTGTGGAGCGGGGGGCGCGGCCTGGCGGTGGCGATGGGAGTCGCGGTCCTCGTGCCGCTGGTCCCGGGGATCGCCGGCGCCGGCAGCGACCTGCTCGATCCGCGCTGGCTGGCGATCGGCTGCGCGGTGGCGCTCATGAGCTCGGTCCTGCCCTATTCGCTGGAGACCGAGGCGCTGCGGCGCCTGCCGGCCAACGTCTTCGGCGTCCTCATGAGCATCGAGCCGGCGATCGCCGCCATCGCGGGGTGGATCATCCTCGACCAGCGCCTGGGCGCGCGCGACATCGTGGCCATCGCGCTGGTCACCGTGGCGAGCGTCACCGTGATCCGCGCGGCACCGCCGCCGGCCGAAGCCTGACATCCTCGCGCCCGTGATCTCGCTCAGGACCGCGCTCGCGCTGCTCACCGCGCTGATCGCCGCCGCCGGGGCGACCGCCGCGATCGTGTGGGCCCTGCAGCGCTCGCACGACGGCGTGCCCGAGCGGCTGCGCGCGTGCGGCGAGGACCGCGGCGCTCACGCGGTCAAGACGACCGAGGGGCTCTCGTCCGCGCGACCCGACGTGCTCGCCGGCCGGCGCCCGCCCGCGCGCGACTTCACCCTCGGCCAGGACCGGGCCGTCCTGCTGCAGGGCGCCGACTACGCCGTGCTCGTCCTGCGCTCGCCGTCGAACCCGCCGCTGCCCACCGACCTGCTCGAGAGCGTCTACCGCGACCCCAGCCCCTGGGCGCTGGTCCTCGTCGAGCGCACGCCGGTGCGCGGCGTCCTGGCGCGCTGCGCCGCCGCCTAGTAGAGGATGCCGAGCCCCCGGCCGCCCGGGACGGCGGCCAGGATCGACGCGAGGTCTGAGACGAAGCCGAGCTGACCGGCGGGGGTGGCCGGATAGCCCGGCACCAGGAGGTCCGGCGTCCAGAGGAACTTGTTCTCCTGGTCGCCGTTGTCGAGCGTCCACGCGTATTGGGTCTCGACGACCGAGACGTCGCGGTCATAGCGCTGCGCGAGGTTGTCTTCCCGCCGGCGCGGGGGTTCGAGCCGGTCTTTCAGTCCGCGCTGGCGTCCAGCCACTCGCGCATCGACGTGTGATGCGCGAGATGCCGGCCCGAGGTGAGCTCGTTGCGCAGCTCGCCGAGCAGCCCGAAGCGCTCGGCGACGACGTTGTGCTGGTGGATCGTCTCGAGGTTCTCCTGGCGCGCGGAGACGAACGAGTCGTCGCGCAGGTCGCCGAGCTTCTCGATCACGCCGCCGATCATCTCGCGCACGCAGTCCTCGACGAAGCGCGGGCGGCGGTGGGCCTTCTCGACGACCGCGCCCTCGTCGGAGCGCTTCATCAGCTCGTAGATCTCGCTCGACATCGAGTTCTCCACGATGTCGAGCAGGACAGCGGCCTCGATCTCGGTGTCGCACGCCTCGGGGCAGCCGATGTGCAGCGTGCCCAGGCCGCGCTGGTTGTGGGTGGCCACCGGGACGGCCTCGAAGACGCGCTCGATCTCGTCGTCGGTGAAGCCGTCGGCCACCAGCCGCTCGCGCGAGCTCGCGGCGACGAGGCCCTGCGCGCACGGGCACGCGGTCATCCCCTGCGCGGCGACGCCGACCAGCCGGCGCGTCCCGCGCTCGGAGGCGACCGCCGAGCCGTAGAGCGTGTAGATCTCCTGCGTCAGGATGCCGGAGACCGGCGCGGGCTTGTGCTCGGGATAGCGGGCGGCGATCGTCACCTCGGCGCGCCGGGCGCCCTGGCGCTCGCGGACCTGCTCGGCCATGTGCTGGGCCAGCTGCTCGGCCTTGAACCCGCTCTCGCCGAGCACGACCTCGCCGATGACGTCGTTGACGACCTCCTCGAAGCGCGACATGTGCGCGCCCTTCTGCTCGGGGCCGAGATCGACGAAGCAGTCGAGCTTGGCGTAATAGAGCTGCTCGGCGCCGGGGGCGCCGATCCGGATCACCTTCTCGACGTTGGTCACGCCCACGCGTGAGAGCGAGACGTGGACGGTCGGCGCCGAGGCCTGGACGTCGCTGGCTGAGATCGTTGTGGGCTCCATCCTTCCGTCCAGGGTAGACGACACCCGTTCCTAGGTATCGGCAGGACCTTGTGCTATCACTCACGACCTGGGTCGGCTGCCTTTATAGGGGGGCGGCCACCTGGGAGGGAGAGAAGATTGGGGAGACGGGTTCCGGGGTCGGTGCCCGCTCCGAGGGCTGCTTGTCGCCGAGGGAAGCTGGGGGCGTGAGTACCAAGACAGACGTACTTCTCGCTGATGAGGCACCGATCTGGGAGCTGGACGATCTTCGCCAGCTCATCGTCGACGGCCAGGACCGTGGGTTCCTGACCTTCGAGCAGATCGCCTCGACCTTGGAGGAGGTCGAGGTCACCAAGGAGCAGATCCAGGAGCTCCATCAGCATCTGGAG
Source organism: Paraconexibacteraceae bacterium (assembly GCA_963757775.1). Taxonomy (GTDB): domain Bacteria; phylum Actinomycetota; class Thermoleophilia; order Solirubrobacterales; family Solirubrobacteraceae; genus JAOPZW01. The sequence goes on from CAVWSH010000011.1 coordinate 124,121, forward strand.
GAGCAGGGCATCGACGTGGTCGGCGCCGACGGCCGGCTCGCCACGAGCGAGGCGCACAAGGTGGAGGCCGCCGCCGAGGCGGCCCGCAAGAGCGTCGAGGCGCCCAAGAAGCCCGAGATCGACCTGACGGTCGAGCCGAGCCTCGACTCGCTGCGGCTCTACCTGCGCTCGATCGGGCGCGTGCCGCTGCTGACGGCACAGCAGGAGGTCGAGCTGGCCAAGCGCATCGAGCGCGGCGACATGGTGGCCAAGACCCACATGGTCGAAGCCAACCTGCGCCTCGTCGTCTCGATCGCCAAGGGCTACCTGGGTCGCGGCCTGACCTTCCTGGACCTCATCCAGGAGGGCTCGCTGGGCCTCATCCGGGCCGTGGAGAAGTTCGACTACCGCCGCGGGTACAAGTTCTCGACCTACGCGACGTGGTGGATCCGCCAGGCGGTCACCCGCGCCATCGCCGACAAGGGCCGCACGATCCGCATCCCGGTCCACATGGTCGAGAAGCTCAACAAGGTCGTCCACGTCGAGCGCCAGCTCGTCCAGTCGCTCGGCCGCGAGCCGCTGCCCGAGGAGATCGCCCGCGAGCTCGAATGCTCCGCGCGCGAGGTGCGCGACATCCTGCGCATGAGCCAGCAGCCGATCTCGCTCGAGAAGCCGATCGGCGAGGAGGAGGAGTCCGAGCTCGGCGACTTCGTCGAGGACCAGGCGGCTGAGTCGCCCTTCGAGATCGCCTCCGAGAACCTGCGCAAGGAGAACGTGCATCGCGCCCTGGCGGCCCTGCCCCAGCGCGAGCGCGAGGTCATCGAGATGCGCTTCGGTCTCACCGGCGGCCGTCCGCGCACGCTGGAGGAGGTCGGGCGCGCCTTCAACGTGACCCGCGAGCGCATCCGGCAGATCGAGAACCACACGCTGAAGAAGCTCGAGTCGCTGCCCGAGGCGCAGCGGCTGCGCGACGCGCCGTAGTCCCCGCCGCAGCCGTAGCGATCGCGGCGCGATCGCTACACTCGCCGTCGCCCTGGCGGGGTTCCCGAGCGGTCAAAGGGGTGCGGCTGTAAACCGCATGGCACTGCCTTCGAAGGTTCGAATCCTTCCCCCGCCACCTTCGTCCCGGTTGGATCAGCAGGGGTCCGACCGGGTGGTCCCGCCGAGTCTCGGGCGTTCGGGCGCTGACGCCGGCGATGACTGCGCCGGATCGGCATTGTCCAGTCGACATGCCCGAATCCCTGTGGAACCGCATCGCAGACCTACCGCTCGCGGTCGAGTCGCACGTCGTCGAGCACCTGCACGCGCCGGCCCCGGCCGACCGCACGACGCTCCTCGTCCGCCTGCGCGGGGGCGGCGCCGAGGGCCTCGGCGAGGACGTCGGCGGCACCATGATCGACAAGGACGGCCGGTTCGTCGCCGCTGCGCCGGAGCTCGTGCTCGCCGGCGAGTGGACGCTCGCGTCGTTCGCCGATCGGCTCGCGACCCTCGAGCTGTGGCCCGACCCGCCAGAGTGGGACATGGCTCGGCGCTGGCGCAACTGGGCGTTCGAGTCGGCCGCGCTCGATCTCGCGCTCCAGCAGGCGGGCGTGGGGCCGGCCGAGGCGCTCGGCCGCGAGGCGACGCCGGTGCGGTTCGTGAACTCGCTGGGGCTCGGCGACCCGCCCGCGTTCGAGGCCGTCGGCCGCCGCCTCGAGCGCTACCCCGGCCTGCGCTTCAAGCTCGACGCGCAGGCGACGTGGTCGCCCGAGCTGACGGCGCGCGTCGCGCAGACGGGCGCCGTCGACGTCGTCGACTTCAAGGGCCGCTACGGGCTGCCGGTCGACGACCAACTCGCGCTCGTGGCGATGTACGAGGCCGTGCTCGAGCGCTTCGACGGCGCGATCCTCGAGGACCCGCACGACCTGCCGCAGGTTGAGGCGCTCATCGGACCGCACGCCCCCCGCGTGTCGTTCGATGCGCCGATCGCCGACGTCGACGACGTCGTGGGAGCGGCCTTCGGGGCGCGGATCGTCAACGTCAAGCCGTCCCGGATCGGGAGCCTGCGGACGCTGCTCGACCTCTACGCGCATTGCGAGGCGAACGGGCTGGCCATGTACGGCGGCGGGATGGGCGAGGTCGGGGTCGCGCGCGGCCAGATCCAGCTGCTCGCGGCGCTCTTTCACCCTGACGGGCCGAACGACGTCGCGCCCTCGGCCTACAACCTGCCCGACCTGACGGGCGGACTGCCCGAGAGCCCGCTCGCGCCGGGGCCGGCGGTGCCGGGCTTCCGGTGGAGCTGAGCGATCAGGCCGTGCGCGTTCTGCGCGTGAGCGGCCGTGTGTGCCGCGCTCGAGTCATTGTGGCTTGACCAAGCTCGGCGACCTCGAGGTCGGGATCGCCGCTCGCCTTCGTGCTCGTGCCCGCCTTCGCGTACGTCTTCTCGTGGATCAGCGCCTGGGTGGGCCTCGTCGTGCGCGATCGGGAGACGGCCCAGTCGGCCGGGTTCCTGTGGGCGCTCCCGCTCACCTACGTCTCCTCGGCGTTCGTGCCGACCGACGCCATGCCCGGCGCCGTGCGGGCCTTCGCCGACGTCAACCCGTGACCGTCGCAGTCGACGCGGCGCGGGCGCTGGCCACGGCCACGGCGACCTTCTGCCCTCCGTCCTGGGCATCCTGGCCTCGCTCGCCGGGCTGCTGCTCGTCTTCGTGCCCTGGCCGTGCGCGGGTTCCGCCCGGGTCTGAGGGACGTCAGTAGTGGATCGACCCGCGCGCGCCGCCGCCGGCGACGACCGGGTCGCCGTTGATGGCGACGCTCTTCGGGCTGGCCAGGAAGGTCACCACGGCGGCGACCTCGTCGGCCGTGACGATCCGTCCCAGCGACACCGCGCCCGCCAGCGCGCGCTCGAGCTCCTCGACTGTGACGCCGCGCGACTGCGCCATCGCGGCCAGCGCCTCGGGCGTGCGCTCGGTGCGGGTCATGCCCGGGTGCACGACGTTGACGTTGACGCCGCGCGGGCCGAGCTCGTCGGCGAGGTTCTTCGTCAGGGCGGCGACGGCCACGTTGCGCACCGTGCCCACGAGGTTCCCCGTCTGGCGCGCCGCGAGACCCGCGATGTTGACGATCCGCCCCCAGCCGCTTTCGACCATCAGCGGCGCGACCGCGCGGGCGCAGCGCAGGTAGCCATGGACCTTGACGTTGACCTCGCCCTTGAGGTCCTCGTCGGTGAAGGGCGCGCCGGTGGCCGGCGTCGCCGCGGCGTTGACGAGGATGTCGACGCCGCCGACCTGCGCGACGACGCGGCCGACCATGGTGGCGACCGACGCGTCGTCGCCGGTGTCGGCCGGCACGCCGATCACGGTGCGCCCGCTCGCGCGCGCGAGGTCGGCGGCCGCGCGCTCGAGCGCGTCCTCGGTGCGCGCGACGAGCGCGACGTCGGCGCCCTCGGCCGCCAGGGCCCGTCCGACCGCGAGTCCGATCCCTCGGCTGCCGCCCGTGACCACGGCGCGGCGCCCCGTCAGCTCGAGATCCATCCGGCGCAGGTTATCCGGGGGTCGGCGCTGTCACACGACGGGCCGGTGCGTCGTCTGAGGGTGCGACATGCCTGCTTTCGACCCGTTCCTTGAGCGCCGCACGGCGCTGCTGACCACCTACAAGCGCGACGGCACCGCGGTGTCCACGCCGGTCACCATCGCCGTCGACGCCGACCATGCCTACATCCGCACGTGGGACGGCGCCGGGAAGGCCAAGCGGATGCGCAACAACCCGGCCGTGCTCGTCGCGCCGTCGACCGTTCGCGGTCGCGCGACCGGACCCGCGATCGCCGCCCGCAGTCGCCTGCTCGACGGGGAGGAGGCCAGGCGGGCCGCGCGCGCGATCGCGCGCCGCCAGGTGCTCCTGCAGGGCGTTCTCGTCCCGCTGTACCACAAGCTCGCGCGCTACCGCACGCTGCACTACGAGCTGACGCCGGACGCTACCCTCGGACCATGACCCCCGACGGCTGCGACACCGGCGTCTGCGGCTCCGACGTCCCGCCGGTCGTCGGCTCGGTGCTGACCGGCACGGGGCTGACCATCGCCCAGGCCATCGCCGCGCTCGAGCGCGGCGAGACCCCGCCGCTCTCAGACGTGCAGCGGCGGATCGTCGAGGACGCTGCGCTCAGGCGCCCCTGATCAGGCCAACAGCCGGCTGCGCTCGTCGATGACCGCGTCGAACGCGTCGACGACGGCGGTATCGAACTGGGTGCCCGCGCCCCGGCGCAGCTCGGCCAGTGCCGCCTCGGTGCTCATCGCCGGGCGCCACGGGCGGTGGGAGAGCATCGCGTCGAAGGCGTCGCACACCGCGACGATGCGCGCGCCGAGGGGGATGGCCTCGCCGGCCAGGGCGTCGGGATGCCCGCTGCCGTCGAAGTGCTCGCGGCTGGAACGCACGAGCGCCGCCACGGCCTCCAGGCCGCGCGCTCGCAGGAGGATGCGCTCGGCGATGACCGGATGGTCGCGCACGTAGGCGCGCTCCTCGGCGCTCAGCTCGCCGGCCTTGCCCAGCAGCGCGTCGGGGAGGGCGAGCTTGCCCAGTCCGCTGAGCTGCGAGGCGAGGCGCACGTGCGCGCGTTCCAGCGCGCTGAGGCCCATGCGCTTGGCGACGGCCTCGGCCAGCTCCGCCGCGCCCAGCGAGTGGTCGCCGGTCAGGGCCAGCGCGTCGGCCAGGGCGGCGGTCGGCGAGGCGTCGCGCGGCTTGGGGTCGGCGGCGCGGCTGGCGAGGTCCGCGCGCGCGTCGGCCAGGCGCAGGGCCTCGGCGGCGCTCGCCGCCTCGCGGGGCATGGTCACGCGCCCGACGGAGGCGGCGACCGCGAAGCCGTTGCCCTGCTCGCGCAGCGCGGCGGAGACCCGGCGCTCGAGCGCATCGACCGAGAGCACGTCGTCGGCGGTGAGGGCGCAGAAGGTGGTGCCGCCGGGGCGGTAGGCGGTCGCCTCGTCGCGCACGGCGCGGCGCAGCTCGTCGGCCAGGCGCACGAGGAGCGCGTCGCCGGCGCGATGGCCGAAGGCGGCGTCGTAGGCCGCGAAGCCGTCGAGGCGGGCGAGCAGCAAGGTGGTGGTCGCGCCCTGACCCAGCCGGGCGTCGAGGTCCGCCCGAAAGCGCGGGCGCCCCGGCAGCCCGGTGACGGGATCGGCCTCGGCTGCGGCCCGGGCGCCGGAGCGCAGCGCGTGATGCGCGCGGCCCAGCAGGCCGATGGCGACGAGGGCGAGCAGGAGGAGAGCGACGAGGGCGACGGCGACCATGATCACCTATCGGCGCCAGACGCGCCGGACTTCAACGCGCCGTGCCCGCGCGGGTGGCATCGAACACGACCGCCAGCAGCGCACCGATGACGTCGGCGTCGAACTGCGTGCCCGCATTGGCGCGCAGCTCCTCGGCCGCCTCCGGCGCGGAGAGCGCGCTGCGGTAGCCGCGGTCGCAGGTCATCGCGTCCCAGGCATCGCACGCGAAGACGATGCGCGCGCCCAGCGGGATGTCCTCGCCGGCCAGGCCGTCGGGGTAGCCGCCGCCGTCCCAGCGTTCGTGGCTGGCGCGCACGACCCGGCCCACGGGACGCAGCGCCTCGGCCGCGCCCACGATGCGCTCGCCGATGATCGTGTGCTGGTGGATGAAGCTCCATTCGGCGTCGTCGAGCGGGCCCGGCTTGTGCAGGACCGCGTCGGGGATCGCGACCTTGCCGATGTCGTGCAGCTCGGCGGCGCGGACGACGACGTCGAGGTCCTCGGCGTCGAGGCCCATGTGCGTGCCCACCGAGCGCGCGAGCTGGGCGACGTCATGCATGTGGCGCTGCAGGTCGGGCTCGCGCTCGCCCAGCACCGCGAGCAGGACCTCGCGCGCCTCGCCCTTGGTCGCCCGGCGGCCGTGCTTGAGCGCGTACATGCGGTGATCGGCCAGGCGCAGCGCGTCGACGGCGGTCGTGGCATCGCCGGGCAGCGAGACCAGGCCGTAGGAGGCGTCGACCGCGAAGGGGTCCGCGGGCTCTGCGAGGGCGGCCAGCGTCGCCTGGATGGTCGCGTCACTGGCGGTCGCGTGCTGGTCCAGCAGGACGCAGAACTCATCGCCGCCCAGGCGGTACGCGCTGCCGTGGCCCGCCACGGCGAGGGCGAGGTCGGCGCCGAGGCGCTGCAACAGCGCGTCGCCCGCGCCATGGCCGAAGGCGTCGTTGTACTGCTTGAAGCCGTCGAGGTCGAAGAGCGCGAGGCTGCGCGGGTCGGCGGTCGTCGCCTGGTCCGCCGCATCCTCGAGATCGCGCATCAGGGCGCGCCGGTTGGCCAGGCCGGTGAGGCCGTCGGTCAACGACTCGCGGCGGCTGGCGCGCAGCAGGTGAAGGTTCTCCCGGAAGAGCATGGCCCCGCGTCCACCGGCGACCAGCAGGGCGGCGGTCGCGAGCAGCGCGGCGGCCGGGTCCACGGTCGTGAACTGACCGATGACGAGCACGGCGAGGGCGATGGCGGCGAAGGTCGCGGTGAGCGGCAGCGTGCGGCCGGCGACCTCCTCGACGGTCCGGCGCGACGTGACCTGCCACGCCGCCGCCGCGGTCAGCACGGCGCCCAGGGGCCACAGCGTGTCGACCCACGACCCCGCGACGTAGGTGCCGACGGCGGACTGGTAGCTGAAGGCCGAATCGGCGACGACGTTGGCCAGCTGTCCGAGGCCCAGCAGCAGCCAGGAGCGGTCGATGCGCCAGCGGTTCAGGCCGAAGGCCATGACGATGAGCGTGAGCTGCAGGACGTCGCACACCGGGTAGGCGAGGTTGAAGGCGACGTCCATCGTGTCGCCGCGGGTGATCCCGGCCAGCGCGGGGAAGACCAGCGCCGCCACGACCGCGGCGGCGGCGAGGCCGCCGACGGCGCCGTCGAGCCATTGCGCGGGGCGGATCGGGCGCAGGCGTGCGCGCAATAGCACGAGCAGCCCGGCGTAGATCGCGATGTAGCTGCCGAGGTACAGGCCGTCGGCGACGCTCGGATAGGGCGGGTTCTCGAGGTTGCCGAGCCACAGCGTCCACACGAGGTCGCCGCCCGACCACAGCAGCAGGCCGAGGCCGATGAGCGCCCAGGGGCCGCGCTCGCGACGTCGCACGGCGGCCGCTGCGAGGCACATGGCGCTGCCGATCCACATGATCGCGGTGTAGAGCCAGCTGGCGATGGCGTGGTCGATCGGCCCATCGCCAGGCCCCATCAGCGCATGCGTCGCGTGCACGGCGAGGCCGAGAGCGAGTACGGCAAAGACACTGCGGACGATCCTGGGCGACATCTCTCCCCCCGTTGATCGGTCGCTGGGGCGCGAAGCTTTTGCCCGCCGTCCAGCCCCCTGGACCGGGCGGTGCGCCATCGCAGGGCCGCGGTCGGCACAATGTCGCGCCGATGACCCGTTTTCCGACTCGATCGATTCCCCTCGCGGCCCTGCTCGTCCTCGCGCTCCTCGCCGCCGGGTGCGGCAGCAGCAAGAGCGAGAGCGCGGCGGACAAGTCCGCCGCGAAGGCCGAGGCCGAGGCCAAGAACCAGAAGCCGATCCCCGAGCCGAAGGCGCCGGCGTCCCCGAAGGTCGATCCGACCCCGGGCGAGGCCGACATCAACTCAAAGCCCACGGTGCCCAAGGGCACCGGCGCCGCGCCGACGGCTCTGAAGGCCGAGACCCTGATCGAGGGCAGCGGCGCCCCGATCAAGACCGGCCAGCAGGCGACCGTCAACTACGTCGGCGTGCTGTACAAGACCGGCAAGGAGTTCGACACCTCGTGGGGCAAGGGCAAGCAGCCCTTCCAGTTCGCGCTCGGGTCCGGACAGGTCATCCCGGGCTGGGACCAGGGCGTCCTCGGGATGAAGGTCGGGGAGCGCCGCCGCCTGACCATCCCCGCCGACCTGGCCTATGGCGCGCAGGGGTCGCCGCCGAAGATCGGGCCCAACGAGCCCCTGATCTTCGACATCGACCTCAAGAAGATCGGCTGAGCGCCACCTCCACGCTGCGCTCGTCGACGCCACGGACGACGTCGAGCGCCAGCGTGCCGGAGGCGTGGCGCACGGCGCGGTGCAGGTCGCCGATGGTGCGGACGTCCGCGCCCCCGGCCCCGGTCACGAGGTCGCCGCGCGTCAGGCCGGCGCTGTCGGCCGCGCTCGCGCGCTTGACCTTCAGGACGAGGATGCCGTGGCGCTCGGGCAGGCCGACGGCGCGGCGCATGCGCGAAGCGACGGCCGCGGGGGCGACCGCGACGCCCAGGCGCGGTGCGACGCCGTCGTCGGGGTCGAAGAACCCCAGCCAGGCGTCGAGCTGCTCGGCGAAGGCGGCGCGCGCGTCCTCGGGCAGCCCCGCGGCGAGGCGCTGGGCCGCCTGGTCGTAGGACGGACGCGCGGCCTCGACGAGCTCGCGCCCGCTGTCGGTCAGCGTGACGGTGACCGAGCGGCGGTCCTCGGCGTCGGGCTCGCGGGTCACGAGGCCGGCGCGCTCCAGACGAGCGAGGCGGACGCTCATGGTCCCCGACGTGCGGCGCACCTGGGCCATCAGCTCGCGCTGGGTCAGCGCGTGGCCCTCGGCGGCGAGCAGGGCCGAGAGCACGAGGAAGCTCGGGCGTGAGAGGTGGTGCTCGGCCAGCGCCTCCTCGAGCTCGGGCTCGAGGTGCGCGGCGGCCGCGAGGACGCCGTCGACGAGGGTGGAGAGATCGGGCTGCTGCGACATTGCTTCTCCTAAAAGCTTGAGTCGAAGCAATGTATCAAAGCGATCGAACCTGATCCCGCTTGCGGCGTCCACCCGCGGGTGGCGCCCGAGCGCCATCGGTGGCAACATCGTGCGCAACCGCACGAAAGGAGCTGCCGGCATGGAGTCCTCTGATCCCGCCCGCGTGTTGGTGGTCGCGCACAAGACCGCGGCGACCCCGGCCCTGCTCGAGGCCGTCAGGGAGCGCGCGGCCCGCGGCAACGCCGAGTTCACGCTGCTGGTGCCCAACGCCGCCCATGGCCTGCACGTCGTCATCGACGCCGAGGATCAGGACAGCAACGAGGCCCAGCAGATGCTCGAGCTCGCGATCCCCCTGCTCGAGGAGGCCTCCGGCGGCCACGTCGAGGGCATGGTGGGTGATCCGTCGCCGATGAACGCGATCCAGGACGCGATCAACATCCACGGGTTCGACGAGGTGATCATCTCGACGTTGCCGAGGACCGTGTCCAAGTGGCTGAAGCTCGACCTGCCCTCGAAGGTGTCAGGCCTCGGCCTGCCCGTCACCACGGTGACGGCCCAGCCGCGCGAGGGCATCCCGGCGCACCCCTAGGCGCCGAGCAGGTCGCGCAGCGCCGCGCCGTCGGTCTCGAAGGCGAGCTCGTCCCACGGGATCTCGTCGGGGCCGAAGGCCCGCACCTCGGTCGCCTCGGTCGTCGTCCGCGGCGTCCCGCGCAGCGTGGCCTCGAAGACGATGACCAGCGCGCTGCGGTCCGCGCGCGAGTAGACGCCGACGAGCGACCCGACCTCGGCCTCGACGCCCAGCTCCTCGCCGAGCTCGCGCGCGACCGCGGTCTGCACCGTCTCGCCCAGGTCCACGAAGCCGCCCGGCATCGACCACCGCCCGCGACCGGGATCGTGCCCGCGGCGCGCCAGCCACACCCGCCCGTCAGCGTCGCGCGCCAGCGCGCAGCCGACCGGCTTGGGGTTGAAGAAGACCACGTACCCGCAGCTCTCGCAGTGCAGCGAGCGCGGGAAGCGGACGGTCGCGGTCGCCTTGCAGCGCGGACAGAACCCGGCGTCCTCGAGCGCGGGATTGAGGCTCACGAGCGCGCAGCCTACGCTCGCCCTCGTCACCCTGCGCCCCCGTGGGCAGCGCCTGCGCTCCGCATCCGCGCGATCTCGCCTGCCGCGCTGCGCCATGGCGGCCTCGGCGGCGGCGGGAGCTGGGCCACTCCGCCGTCGGCGCCCTGGCGCGGGCCGCCGAGACCGATCAGGGCGCCGTGCAGATGCCGGGCGGCGACGCCGCCCGTGGACCGGCGTCACTGGAGTTGCCGGCCCAGTTGTTCGCGGTGCCGGCCGTCCCGCGCCCCGTCGAGGCGTCGCGGCAGTCGTAGTCCTCCAGCGGGCCGAACCACCCCTGTTCGGGCGGAGCCTCCGTGCTGAACCGGAGGTTGCCGGTGAGCCGATTGCCCGAGAACCAGTTGTGCCTCGAATCGGCGGACACGAAAAGGCCGCGTCCGAACATCCCCGAGACGGTGTTGCCGGCAACGATCACGTGCGCGGAGCTCCGCACGACCACACCGTCAGATGAGCTATCGCGGACGACGTTGCCGTCCCCGGTCGGCTCGGCGCTGGGGTCCCCGATGACGACATGAGAGGTGTTCTCGACCCGGATGACGCCGCTGTTGGCCTTCAAGGCCTGGTCGGCCGACGGAAGTGGATGCTGGAACGACCGGAACTCGTTGCGCTGGAGCGTCGCTCGTGCGCCGTCGCGGATGACCGCGCCGTTGGGCGGCGCCCTCCCCGCGCCCGGCGCGCCGAGGAGGAGGTTGCCCGTTGCGAGCAGACGGGTGCCCCATCCACTCGCGCGGACGCCGAACGACCCGTAGCTGCCGGTCACGTCAGCATGCGCCCGGCCGGCGACGTCGACGCCCCAGCACCAGGAATCCATGACGCCACCGAAGACGAGGTGGTCGATGGCCGCCGTGGCGGCGCCAGCCACGCGGACGCCGACCTTGTTCAGCGCCGTGCAGTACACGAGCATGCGCGTGAGCCCGACATCCCGCGCCCGGCCGCCGATGTCGATCGCCGGGCCGCTCGACTCGTCGATGACGGTCAGCTGCGAGAGCTCGACGCCGCGCGCTCCTCCCGTGATCTCGATGGTGGGACGGCGGCCGTCCCCCGCGACGGAAGTGAGATCGCTCGGATCGCCGATGACCTTGATGTGGCTCTTGCGATGCCCGGCGAAGAGGAGGTTCTCGCGGTATCCACCCGGGCACACGGAGATCGTGTCGCCCGGCGCCGCCGCGTCGATTGCCGCCTGGATGCTCGAGAAGTCCGGCGGCGGGCACCAGGGAAACTCGCCACCATCACCGACGTTCCAGACGCTCGCGGACGCCGGCGCTCCTCCTACGAGGACCGCGAGGGCAAGAGCAATGGGGACCAGGGCGCGACGGATCGCCATGACGACCTCCTTCGCCGCGGGACATGCCGCCAGCAGGGACCGCTGTAAAGGTCACTGTGCGCCTGGGCGCGGACGACGGCAACCGTAGTCCGTGCGGATCACGCGCGTTGGGCCGGCTCACAAGCCGGCTCTCGGCCGTGGCGCGCTGATTCATCTCCAAGATGGGGATGACGCGGATCGAGTCGACGTGAGCATGCCCTCGGCCACCGACTGCGCCCGACAGCCGGCGATCGACTGCGCGCCGGTGACCGAGCCGCGTATCGCGCTGGGGCGGGGGAGCGTCACCGTCACCGACGCGCTGCTCTGAGCTCGCGCTCCGGATCGATGCCGACTCGCCGTTCGCCCGGCGCGCTACGGTGACCACGACGAGAGGGCTGAGGCGGCCCGCCCGGCGTGGCGCGCGGTGTGCGCGCGCGGGAGCGCTGGTACGATGGAGCCTGAGCGCTGCCACGGAACGGAAATGCCGTATTTCCAGGCAGTTTCGGAAGTCA
>CAVWSH010000012.1:0-490647 GCA_963757775.1 Paraconexibacteraceae bacterium
GTTTATCCCCCAGCAACTGACTCCCGAGGTAGACGTAGTGGTCTTCGGAGTTTGCCTGAAGTCGGTAACCTGGTAGGGCCCCTAATCCAAACAGTGCTCTACGGCCAAAACGCAATTTACTCGAGGCTATACCTAAATATATTTCGGAGAGAACCAGATATCACTGAGCTTGATTAGCCTTTCACTCCGACCCACAGGTCATCCGCCCAGTTTTCAACCTAGGTCGGTTCGGCCCTCCACGAGGTCTTACCCCCGCTTCAGCCTGCCCATGGGTAGCTCGCTCAGTTTCGGGTCTACCGCCTACGACTGTGTCGCCCTATTAGGACTCGCTTTCGCTACGGCTCCGCTCATCGCTTAACCTTGCCGCAGACGCGTAACTCGCCGGCTCGTTATGCAAAAAGCACGCGGTCACAGGACAAGCCTGCTCCCACCGCTTGTAGGCACGCGGTTTCAGGTACTATTTCACTCCCCTTCCGGGGTACTTTTCACCTTTCCCTCACGGTACTAGTCCGCTATCGGTCACCTAGGAGTACTTAGCCTTGGAGGGTGGTCCCCCCAGATTCAGTCCGCGTTTCACGGGTGCGGACCTACTCAGGAACAGCTGACGGAAGGCCAAGGGGTTTCGTCTACGGGACGATTGCCCTCTTTGGTGCGCGGTTCCACACGCTTCGACTACCGCTTGGCTTTGTAACTTCCGCCGAGCCGGCCACGGCTCGGAACAGCTGCCCTACAACCCCCGATACGCAACGCGTGGCCGCTTACACGCACCGGGTTTGGGCTGGATCCCCTTTCGCTCGCCACTACTCAGGGAGTCTCGGTTGATTTCCTTTCCTCGGGGTACTGAGATGTTTCACTTCCCCCGCTTGTCTCCTCCCGGCCTATGTGTTCAGCCGGGGGTAACGCCGCATTACCGGCGCTGGGTTTCCCCATTCGGGAATCCACGGGTCAAAGGCCGTTCAACGCCTCACCGTGGCTTATCGCAGTCGTCCACGCCCTTCATCGACTCTAGGTGCCAAGGCATCCACCATGTGCCCTTACTATCTTGACGGTGATCAGACCGAACCCGCCAGGGTTCGGCCGGTGATACCCGTTGTCACCCGCGCTTATCGAGTACGGGTGACTGTGGCTACTGTGCAGTTTTCAAGGGCCGTCCGAGAAGGCTACGCGCGCGTACGCCGGCACGGTGGCCGGCGACGGGCGACGCGGTCTCTCAAAACTCAACAGCATGCACGGGCTCGAGCTCGGCGGTATGCCTCGCTGGCCCGGCCAGGTTCGGTCGACATGCTAGGCCGCACGGTCGGTGTGCCGGCCCTGCCGATCGCTCGCGACCGAAGTGGCGAGCGGGGCGGGCGGCGCCGTGCCGTACGGGCACCGTTTGGTGCTCCCTAGAAAGGAGGTGATCCAGCCGCACCTTCCGGTACGGCTACCTTGTTACGACTTCACCCCAGTCACGAGCCCCACCTTCGACGGCTCCCTCCCTTGCGGGTTAGGCCACCGGCTTCGGGTGTTGCTCACTCCCGTGGTGTGACGGGCGGTGTGTACAAGACCCGGGAACGTATTCACCGCGGCGATGCTGATCCGCGATTACTAGCAACTCCACCTTCATGCAGGCGAGTTTCAGCCTGCAATCCGAACCGAGACGCGCTTTGAGGGATTCGCTCCACCTCGCGGTATCGCAGCCCTCTGTACGCGCCAATGTAGCACGTGTGTAGCCCTGGACATAAGGGGCATGATGACTTGACGTCATCCCCACCTTCCTCCGGTTTGTCACCGGCAGTCTCGCATGAGTCCCCAACTAAATGCTGGCAACATACGACGGGGGTTGCGCTCGTTGCGGGACTTAACCCAACATCTCACGACACGAGCTGACGACAGCCATGCACCACCTGTGAACCTGCCCCGAAGGGAAGCCCTGTTTCCAGGGCGGTCAGGCACATGTCAAGCCCAGGTAAGGTTCTTCGCGTTGCGTCGAATTAAACCACATGCTCCGCTGCTTGTGCGGGTCCCCGTCAATTCCTTTGAGTTTTAGCCTTGCGGCCGTACTCCCCAGGCGGGGCACTTAATGCGTTAGCTTCGGCACGGAGGGAGTCGACACCCCCCACACCTAGTGCCCATCGTTTACAGCGTGGACTACCAGGGTATCTAATCCTGTTTGCTCCCCACGCTTTCGCGTCTCAGCGTCAGTCACGTCCCAGAGTGCTGCCTTCGCCATTGGTGTTCCTCCTGATATCTGCGCATTTCACCGCTACACCAGGAATTCCACACTCCTCTTCCGGACTCGAGCCCGACAGTATCCACCGGCATCCCAGGGTTGAGCCCTGGACTTTCACAGCGGACTTACCGGGCCGCCTACACGCTCTTTACGCCCAATGATTCCGGACAACGCTTGCCCCCTACGTATTACCGCGGCTGCTGGCACGTAGTTAGCCGGGGCTTCTTGTGAAGGTACCGTCACTCCATCCGGCTATTCACCGGAAGAGCTTCGTCCCAACTGAAAGCGGTTTACAACCCGAAGGCCGTCTTCCCGCACGCGGCGTTGCTGCGTCACGCTTTCGCGCATTGCGCAAGATTCCCCACTGCTGCCTCCCGTAGGAGTCTGGGCCGTGTCTCAGTCCCAGTGTGGCTGATCGTCCTCTCAGACCAGCTACCCATCGAAGCCTTGGTGAGCCGTTACCTCACCAACAAGCTAATGGGCCGCGGGCCCATCCCGATGCGGAGGCCGAAGCTTCCTTTCCTCAAACCACTCATGTGGTAGGAGCTCATCCGGTATTAGCCCGAGTTTCCTCGGGTTGTCCCGGTCATCGGGGCAGGTTACCCACGTGTTACTCACCCGTTCGCGGCTTTGCCCCAGGGCAAGCCCTGGTTCGTCGCTCCACTTGCATGTGTTAAGCACGCCGCCAGCGTTCGTCCTGAGCCAGGATCAAACTCTCCGTGAAGAACTGCATTTGGGCACGGACCCGAAGGCCCACACCCGTCACGTAGAGCTGTCATGGATCTTTGTGCGACACCGAGTACACCGTGGCGCCGCGATCTATGACGGGTCAATTCTCAGGTCCACCGAGCCCGGCTGGGATCGGTGGATCGAACCTGGACGCACACCGGGTCGAAGATCGACCCAAGTGCGCATGCTGTTGAGTTTTCAAAGACCGCCGCGCCCTGTCGGGAAGGGGATTCCTTCTCAAGAGACGCGACCGGGCGCGTGCGGCTGCCCGGCGCGACTGCCCAGTATAGCGCGCCCTCCGCGATCCCTCCAAGAGGTCTCGACGTTGGCGCGGCCCGAGCAGCCGCGGGACTGTAGCGCATCTCAGGACAGGACCTGGACCGAGACGATCCGCTCGCGCGGACGGTCGTCGAAGTCGAGCAGCACGACCTGCTGCCAGGTCCCCAGGCCCAGCTCGCCGCCCACGATCGGGATCGTCTCGCTGGGCCCGATCAGCGCCGCGCGCAGATGGCTGTGAGCGTTGGTGTCGTGGTTGAGCGCGTTGTGGCGGTACTCGCCCTCGGGCGCGATCAGGCGGTCCAGCAGCGCCTGGAGGTCCTCCACGGCCCCGGGCTCGTACTCGATGGTCGTCACGCCGACCGTCGCGCCCACGGCGAACACGGCGGCCACTCCCGCCTCGACGCCCGAGCGCTCCACCACCGACCGCACGCCCTCGGTGAGGTCGACGACCGCGCCGTCGCCGGCGGTCTCCAGCCGCAGCAGGCCGGTGTGGACGGCCACTCCCGGCGCCCCTCAGCTCACCCGCAGCCGGCGGAAGTGGCGCTTGCCGACCTGGAGCACCGCCCCGTCCAGGCGCTCGCGCGGCAGATCGAGGTCCTCGCTGGCCAGCGGCTCGCCGTCGAGCTTCACGCCGCCCTGGGCCAGCATGCGCCGGGCGTCCGAGCGCGACATCCCGAAGCCGTCGGCGATGGCCGCCGGCAGGTGGACGGTGCCGTTGGCGGCGGCCACCGCGAGCTCCTCGATCTCCTCGGGCGCCGCGCGCTGCACGTGCACGCGCTCGAACTGCGCGGCGGCCGCCTGCGCCGCCTCGGCGCTGTGGAAGCGCTCCACCAGCGCCCGGGCCAGGGCGTGCTTGGCGTCGCGCGGCGACGTGCCGGCCGGCGGGCGCTCGACGGCGAGCAGGGCGAACCACGTGTCCATGGCCTGATCGGGAAGCGACAGCGTGCGCCCGTACATCTCGGCCGGCGCCTCGGTGATGCCGATGTGGTTGCCCAGCGACTTGGACATCTTCTCCACGCCGTCCAGCCCGGGCAGGATGGGCATGGTCAGCACCGCCTGCTCGGGCTGGCCGTGCGCGCGCTGGATGTCGCGCGCGAGCAGCAGGTTGAACGTCTGGTCGGTGCCGCCGAGCTCGACGTCGGAGCGCACGGCCACCGAGTCGTAGCCCTGCATGAGCGGATAGAGCAGCTCGAGGATCGAGATCGGCGCCTGCGCGGCCCAGCGCTTGGCGAAGTCGTCGCGCTCGAGCAGCTGGGCCACGGTCGTGGTGCGCGCCAGGCGGAACAGGTCCTCCATGCTCATGTCGAGCCACTCGGAGTTGAAGCGGACCTCGAGCAGCTGCGGATCGTCGAGCAGGACCTGGAAGGCCTGCTCCTGGTAGGTGCGGGCGTTGGCGTCGATCTCCTCGCCCGAGAGCACCGGTCGCGTGGCCGTCCGGCCGCTGGGATCGCCGACCCGGGCGGTGTAGTCGCCCACGATGAGGACCACCCGGTGGCCCAGGTCCTGGAACTCGCGCAGCTTCTGCAGCACCACCGTGTGGCCGAGGTGGATGTCGGGCGCCGTCGGGTCGAGGCCGAGCTTGGCCCGCAGCTGGCGGCCCTCGCGCGCGGCGGCCTGCAGCGCGGGCTTCGAGGCCTCCCGCGGGAAGCGACTCGGCGGCGTTGCGCGCCAGGAAGGCGGCGTCCTGAGCGGGAGTTCCCATCGCGGGCCAATGCTAGTGTTGAGCGCCGTCGCGTCGCCCTGCGCCGCCTGGTCGCGACCAACCCGCAGCGGCACACCACGCCGCGTAGACCCCCCGCCGCATGAGCGTCGAGTACGGATCGAACATCACGCCGTTGTTCGGCGATCACGAGCCGCCGGAGCCGCCCCCGCGCGTTCGCCCGCGCGTCAAGAAGCGCCGGCTGCTGGCCATCTTCCTGCCCCTGGGCATCCTGGCCATCGTCTCGACGCTGTTCGGGATGATGATGGCCGTCGCGTCGGACCTGCCGGACCTCGAGAACCGCAAGGAGTACCAGGACGCGCGCAACTCGGTCCTCGTCGACTCCCAGGGTCGGACGCTGGGCGTCCTGACCAACAACCAGAGCCGCGTGCTGGTGCGCTACCAGGACCTCTCGCCGTACATGACCAACGCGATCATCGCCATCGAGGACCGCCGCTTCTACGAGAACTCCGGCGTCGACGTACGCGGCATCGGCCGCGCGCTCGTGCAGGACGTGCTCAGCCGCAAGGCGGCGCAGGGCGGCTCGACCATCGCCCAGCAGTTCGTCAAGAACGCCCTGCGCGCGCAGTCCGACCGCACCGTGTTCCAGAAGATGCGCGAGGCCGCGCTGGCCTATCACCTCACGCGCAAGTGGCCCAAGAGCAAGATCCTCACCGAGTACCTGAACTCGATCTACTTCGGCAACGGCGCGTACGGCGTCGAGTCGGCGGCGCGCACGTACTTCGGCAAGCAGCCCGACCACAAGGAGTGCGGCACGCGCACGAGCCTGTGCGTCAAGCAGCTCAAGCCCGACGAGGCGGCGCTCATCGCCGGCGTGGTGGCCAACCCGACGGCCTATGACCCGGTCGCGCATCCCCAGGCGGCGCTGGCGCGGCGCAACCTCGTGCTCAAGGACATGTTCGACCAGGGGCTGCTGCCGCTGCGCGAGTATCGCGACGCGCGCATCCAGGCCCTCCCCGCGCCGATCGACATCCAACCGCCCACGGTCAGGACGAGGGCGCCCTACTTCACGACCTGGATCCGCCAGCAGCTGGTCGACGAGTTCGGGGCGCGCAAGGCCTTCGAGGGCGGGCTGAAGATCCACACCACCCTGGACCTCGGCCTGCAGACGGCGGCCGAGAACGCCGTCGGCAAGTACCTGTCCAACCCGGCGGGGCCGTCGGCCGCCGTGGTCGCCATCGACAACAAGAGCGGCGAGGTGCGCGCGATGGTCGGCGGGCGCGACTACGCCACGCGCCCGTTCAACCTCGCCACCCAGGGTCAGCGCCAGCCCGGCTCGTCGATCAAGCCGTTCATCCTCGCCGCGGCGCTCAAGAAGGGCTACGGAGCCGGCTCGCTATGGCCGTCGCGCAAGCGGATCTTCACGGTCCCGGGCACGCGCGGCAGGGAGAAGTTCGTCGTCAACAACTTCGAGAGCAAGTACGCGGGCACGCAGACGCTCGCCGGAGGCCTGACCTACTCCGACAACGCCGTGTTCTCGGCGGTCGGCATCTCCGTCGGGACGAAGAAGATCGCCGCGCTGGCCGAGCGCATGGGCATCCGCACGCCGGTGTCGTCGAACTACGCGATGACGCTCGGCGGCCTCAAGCAGGGCGTCACCCCGCTCGACATGGCCCACGCCTACGAGACGTTCATCGAGGGCGGCCGGCGCATCAGCGGCACCCTCGGCGCCGGCGACGGCGGGCCCGTCGGCATCGAGAAGGTGCAGTCGCCGAGCGGGAAGGTCCTCAAGGACAATCAACTCACGAGCAAGTCCGTGCTCGACCGCGCCATCGCCAACGAGACGGTCGGGATCATGACCACCGTCATCTCACAGGGCACCGGGCGCCGCGCGGCGCTCGGACCGGGCCAGTTCGCGGCCGGCAAGACGGGGACGACCGAGAACAGCGGCGATGCCTGGTTCGTCGGCTTCACCAAGCGCTGGACCGTCGCGGTCTGGGTCGGCTATCCGGACAAGCTCAGGCCGATGCTCACCGAGTTCGCCGGCGCCCCGGTCGAGGGCGGCACGTACCCGGCCCTCATCTGGCACGACTTCATGGTCGCCGCCAACGCCATCGTCGACGATCGCAACGCCAAGGACCGCGAGCGCAAGGGCCTGCCGCCCAAGCCGCCGGCCGATCAGACGACCACCACGACGCCCGCTCCGGTCATCCCGACCAAGCCGGCGCCGGTGCCCGAGGGCGGCGCCGGCGCCCCCACCACTCCGCAGACCCCGACCACGCCGGCCGCGGGCAACGCGACGGGCAGCGGGGGCGCCACCGGCGGTGGCGGCGCGACTCCCGGCACGGGCACGGCGACGACCAAGCCGCCCACCCAGACCGCCACGACGCCCCCGGCGGGCGGCGGGACCGGGGGCACGAGCAGCGGCGGCGGGACCAGCGCGCCGTAGCGTGCGCGCCGCTCAGGCGGCGCGTGCGCGCGTCGGCCAGGGCCGCGACACGTGGCGGTTGCCGCGCGCGCAGAAGCGCCAGTCGAGGTCGACGGCCTTCGTGATCCCGATGCGCTTGCCGACGTCGAGGACCGGCGCCTCCCAGCCGGGCGCGCGCGGCTCGATGCGGATCGGCCCGTCGAGCAGCGAGGTGCGGTTGCGCTCGAGGCCGATCCCGAGCGCCTGCGTGAGCTTGCCAGGGCCGTTGCACAGATCCTCGTCGCGCGCCACGCCCCGGCGCGCGCGCATGACCTCGACGCCGTCGAGCGGCTCGAGTGCCCGGATGAGGACCGCGGCGCCGGAGTCGACGTGGTCGCACACCGCGTTGAGCAGGGCGTGGATGCCGTAGGAGCGGTAGACGTAGGCGATGCCGGGCGGCCCGAAGAGCGGCTCCGTGCGCGCCGTGAGCCCTGCCCACGCGTGCGAAGCGGGCTCGGAGCGGTGATAGGCCTCGGTCTCCACGATGACGCCCGCGGTGTCGCCGTGGCGCACGACGCAGCCGATCAGGTCGGGCGCGACCTCGAGCACGGGGCGGTCGTAGAAGGCGAGGTCGATCACAGCAGCGCGCGGGCGCGCTCGAGCTGCTCGCGGACGCGCGCCAGGGACGTCCCGCCCTCGCTGACCTTCGACTCGAGCCACGAGGAGCGCTCGAGCACCGCCGCGGCGTCCTCGCCCAGGGCGGGCACGGCCACCTCGGCCAGCGAGCGGCCCGACTCGACGGACTCCCGTACCAGCCCGGCGATGACGCGGTGGGCCTCGCGGAACGGCGTGCCGCGCTTGACGAGCAGGTCGGCGAGGTCGGTGGCGGCGATGAGCTCGTCGGCCGCCGCGGCGGCCATCCGCTCGCGGGCGAAGCGCGCGCCGGTCACCATGCCCGTCGCCGCGGCCAGCGTCAGGCCCAGCGTGTCGACGGCGTCGAAGAGGTGCTCCTTGTCCTCCTGCAGGTCCTTGTTGTAGGTCAGCGGGAGCGCGTGCATCACGCCGTGCAGGGCGCTCAGGTGAGCCACGATGCGCGGCGCCTTGGCCCGCAGGAGCTCGGCCGCGTCGGGGTTCTTCTTCTGGGGCATGATCGACGAGCCGCTCGTCCACGCGTCGGGCAGCTCCACGAAGCCGAACTCCTCCGAGGACCACAGCACGAGCTCGGCCCCCAGGCGCGACAGGTGCGTCGCGCAGGTGGCGGCCGCGCCCAGGTAGTCCAGGACGAAGTCGCGGTTGGAGACGGCGTCGATCGAGTTGGGCGCGACGCGCGCGAAGCCGAGCTCGGCCGCCACGGCGCCGCGATCGGTGTCGAAGTTCACCCCGGCCAGGGCGCCCGCCCCGAGCGGGAGCGCGGCCGTCTGCTCGGCGGCGAAGCGCAGGCGCGCGCGGTCGCGCTCGAGCATCCACACGTAGGCCAGCAGGTGGTGGCTCAGATAGACCGGCTGGGCGCGCTGCAGGTGGGTGTAGCCCGGCAGCGGCCAGTCGAGATGGCGCTCGGCGGCCTCGATCAGCGCGGCCATCAGCGCGGTGACCGCCTCCGCACCGTCCAGCGCCGCCTCGCGCGTGAAGAGCGCGACGTCGGTCGCCACCTGGTCGTTGCGCGAGCGCGCGGTGTGCAGCCGGCCCCCCACCGGGCCCGCCAGCTCGGTGAGCCGCCGCTCGACGGCCATGTGGATGTCCTCGTCGTCGGGCGCGAACGGGAAGCGGCCCTCGCTCAACTCGGCGGCGACCGCGTCCAGGCCGGCCAGCAGGGCGTCGCGATCCTCCTGCGACAGCACGCCCTGCGCGGCGAGCATGCGCGCGTGCGCGCGCGACTGGGCGATGTCATGCGGCCACAGGCGCCGATCGAAGTCGATCGACGCGTTGAGGGCCTGGAAGGCGGGATCCTGAGGCTCGCGGAAGCGCGACACGCAGGCGGCGCAGCTTACGCAGCGCTCAGGCCGTCGGCGATCTGGGCCACCTGGGTGGCGAGGGCGAAGCCGAGCAGGTACAGGGTGACGGCCCACCCCATCCACGCCCCGGTGCCCGCGTGATGAAAGCGCCGGTCGCGGTCGCGCAGGTCCTCGACCACGACGGGCACGAAGCACAAGAGTCCGAGCGCCATGAGCACCCACGGCGCCCAGCCCGTGATCAGGTACTGGGGGTCGAAGCGGAACTCGCTCGCGATGTCGGCGATCACCCGGTGCCACAGCGCGATCGGCAGCGCCACGGCGCCCGCGAAGCCGGCGGCACCGACCCGCCGCGCCCGGCGGCGGCGTGCGCGCTGCGCGTCGGCTCGCAGGCTGGCCATGGCGCGATTATGGAGCCTGGCCGACCGCCTCCGCCAGCGCCACGGCCACCCTCGCGACCTGGCTCTCGGTCATGGCCGGGAAGAACGGCAGGGCCACCGACCGCGCGGCGACGTCCTCGCAGACCGGGAACTCGCCCTCGCGGTGGCCGAAGCGCTCCCGGTAGAAGCTCATGAGGTGGATGGCCGGCAGGTAGGGCTTGCACTGCACGCCGCGCAGGCGCAGGGCGTGGATGACCTCGTCGCGATCGCGCCCGCGCGGCACCTGGACGACGAAGACGAACCAGCCGCGCCGATCGCCCCCCGCGTCCTCGCACGGGAGCCCGAGGCCCTCGACGCCCGCCAGGGCCTCGCGGTACCAGCCGGCCACCCGCGCGCGATCGGCCAGCATGCCGTCCAGGCGCGCCAGCTGGGCGTGGCCGAGCGCGCACGCGATGTCGGTCAGGCGGTAGTTGAAGCCCAGGCGATCGTGGTCCAGCCAGCCCATGTCCGGCGCGCGGCCCTGGTTGCGCTCGGAGTCGACGCGCTCCTTCATGGCCGCCTCGGCCATCGTGACCATGCCGCCCTCGCCCGTCGTCAGCTGCTTGTTGGCGTAGAAGCCGAAGGCCGACGGGTGCCCGCGCGCGCCGACCCGCACGCCGTCGCCGTGCACCGCCCCCAGCGCCTCGCAGGCGTCCTCGACGATCGGCAGGCCCATGCGCTCGAAGGCCGGCAGGTCCGCCGGGTAGCCGAAGATGTGCACGGGCAGCAGCGCCGCCGTGCGCTCGGTCACCGCGGCCGCCGCGGCGTCCGGGTCGAGGTTCAGCGTGCGCGCGTCGATGTCCGCGAAGACCGGGCGCGCGCGCTCGAAGAGCACGGCGTTGGCGCTCGCCACGAACGAGAAGGGCGAGGTGACGACCTCGTCGCCGTCGGACACCCCCACCGCGCGCAGGCCCAGGTGCAGCCCGGCCGTGCCGCTCGCCACGGCGCAGGCGTGCTCGGCGCCGAGCCACGCCGCGAAGGCCTGCTCGAAGGCCGGCACCCGCGGCCCCAGCGAGAGCTGGCCCGACCGCAGGACCTCGATGATCGCGGCCTCCTCCTCGGGCCCGAGCACGGGCTGGGCGAGCGGGATGACCTCGGTCGTCGTGCCGCCGCTCACACCGCGTCCGTCGGCGTCGCGTGCACGGCCCGGCCGCCACGGCGCCCGGGCTGCTCGGCGTAGGCCAGGGAGTCGACGAGCGCCTCCCAGGACGCGGCGATGATGTTCTCGTGGACGCCGATCGAGCCCCACACGTCGCGGCCGTCGGAGGCGTCGATGAGCACGCGCGTCGTGGCGCCGGTGCCATGGTCCTCGTCGAGGATCCGGACCTTGTAGTTGACCAGCTCGATGTCCTTCAGATGCGGGTGGATCTCGCCGATCGCCTCGCGCAGCGCCGCGTCGAGGGCGTTGACCGGGCCGTTGCCCTCCGCCGTGCGCACGTAGCGCTCCCCGTCGGGCGGGGGGGTCCAGATCTTGATCGTGGCCTCGGTCTCGACCTTGCCGTCGGCGCGCTGCTCGACGATCACGCGCCAGGACTCCAGGCGGAAGAGCGGCTCGTAGTCGCCTGACTCGCGGCGCAGGAGCAGATCGAAGGAGCCGTCGGCGGCCTCGAACTGGTAGCCGCCGTGCTCGAGCCGCTTCACGACGTCGACGACCCGCTGCGCGGCCGCGTCGTCGAACTCCAGCCCGGCGGCGGCCGCCCGCTCGGCCACCGTGTGGCGCCCGGCGAGCTCCGAGACGAGCAGCTCGCGCGTGTTGCCGACCAGCCCCGGGTCGACGTGCTCGAACGTCGTGCTGTCGGCGCGCACACCGGCCACGTGCAGTCCGCCCTTGTGCGCGAAGGCGTCGCGCCCGACGTACGCCTGGGCCCGGTTGGGCGGGCGGTTGAGCAGCTCGTCGACGAAGTGCGCGGCCTCGGTCAGGTGGGCCAGCTGCTCGTCGGCCAGCACCCGGCGGCCCATCTTCAGCTGGAGGTTGGCGATGATCGACACGAGGTTGGCGTTGCCGGTGCGCTCCCCCACCCCGTTCATGGTCCCCTGCACCTGGCGCGCGCCGACCTCGACGGCGGCCAGCGTGTTGGCCACGCCGCACTCGGCGTCGTTGTGGCAGTGGATGGCGACGCGCACCCGATCGCCGACCGCGGCGAGCACCGCCGCCGTCGCCTCCGCGACCTGGGGCGGCAGCGATGAGCCGTTGGTGTCGCACAGCGCGACGGTCTCGGCGCCCGCCCCCGCGGCCGCGCGCAGGCAGTCGAGCGCGTAGCCGGGGTCGTCGCGGTAGCCGTCGAAGAAGTGCTCGGCGTCGTAGACGACCCGCTTGCCCGCCGCCGCCAGGAAGGCGACCGACTCGCCGATCATGGCCAGGTTCTCGGCGCGGTCGACGCGGACGACCTTCTCCAGGTGCAGACCCCACGTCTTGCCGACGAGCGTGCACACCGGCGCGAAGCACTCGGCGAGCACGCGCAGGCCGTCGTCCTCGGCCGCGGGCACGCCGCGCCGGCGCGTCATGCCGAAGGCGGCGACGTCGGCGTGCTCGAAGCGCTCCTGGGCCAGCAGCTCGAAGAGCTCGAGCTCCTTGGGGTTCGACGACGGGAAGCCGGCCTCGATGAGATGGACGCCCAGCTCGTCGAGCTTGCGCGCGACGCGCACCTTCTCGGCCGCCGAGAGCGTGAGGCCGGGGCCCTGCATGCCGTCGCGCAGGGTGGCGTCGTAGAGCTCGATGTCGGGCACGGTCTATGCGACCTGTTCGCGCACGGGCACCGGGTCGAGCCACTCGCGGTAGCGCTCGGTGCGCCCGTGCAGAGCGTCCTCGAAGGCGGTCTGCACCGCGCGGGTGATCTCGCCGGGCCTGCCGCTGGCGACGGCGTGGTCGTCGACCTCGCGCACCGGGACGAGCTCGGCGGCCGTGCCGGTCATGAACAGCTCGTCGGCCAGGTAGAGCTCGGCGCGCGCGATGTTGCGCTCGACGACCTCGAAGCCCAGGTCGCGGGCGATCTGCATGCACGACTTGCGGTTGATGCCGTCGAGGATCCCGGCCGTCTGGGGCGGCGTGTAGATCGTCCCCTCGCGGACCATGAAGATGTTCTCGCCCGAGCCCTCGCACACGAAGCCGTGGTCGTCGAGGAGGATGGCCTCCTCGTAGCCGGCCTTGTGAGACTCGATCTTGGCCAGGATCGAGTTCAGGTACTGCCCCGAGGCCTTGGCGTGCGGGATCAGCGAGTCGCTGCTGATCCGCCGCCAGGAGGAGACCTTGGCCCGGATGCCGTCGCGCTTGCCCTCCTCGCCGAGGTAGGCGGGCCACTGCCACGTGGCGATCGTCACGTCGACCGGGGCGTCGAGCGGGAAGAGCCCCATCGTGCCGTAGCCGCGGAAGACGATCGGGCGGATGTAGCAGGCCCGGAAGCTGTTGCGGCCGATGAGCTCGAGCGTGGCCTGGCGCAGCTGCTCGCGCTCGAAGGGGATCGGCATGTAGTAGAGCTCGGCCGACTTGTAGAGGCGGTCGAGGTGATCGGCGTGGCGGAAGACCGCCGGGCCGATCTCGGTGTCGTAGCAGCGCACGCCCTCGAAGACGCCGGTGCCGTAGTGCAGGCCGTGCGTGAGTACGTGGACCTTCGCGTCCTCCCAGTTGACGAACTCGCCGTTCATCCAGATGAGGTCCGCCTGCTCCACGTCTTCGCTCCTTAGTCGAGGTGTGCGAGCACCGCCTGCGTCGCCTCGGCCGTGCTCGCCGTGCCGCCGAGGTCCCGGGTCCGCAGCCCGTCTGCGAGCGCGCGGTCCACCGCCGATTCTACGGCCGAGGCCTCCGCTTGGCGACCGAGACCGTGGCGCAGCATGAGCGCGGCCGACAGGAACATGGCCAGCGGGTTGGCGATCCCCTGCCCGGCGATGTCCGGCGCGGAGCCGTGCACGGGCTCGAAGACGCCTGGAGCGCCGTCCCCGATCGAAGCGCTGGGCAGCAGCCCGAGCGAGCCCGTGACGACCGACGCCTCGTCGCTGAGGATGTCGCCGAACATGTTCTCGGTGAGGATCACGTCGAAGTGCCGGGGGGCCGTGATGAGCTTCATCGCCGTGGAGTCGACGAGGGCGTGCTCGAGCTCGACGTGCGGGAACTCCTGAGCGTGCACGCGGCGCACCACCTCGCGCCACAGGCGGCTGGTCTCGAGCACGTTGGCCTTGTCCACGCTCGTGACCTTCGAGCGGGCGGCCCCGAAGCCGACCCGCGCGATGCGCTCGATCTCCTCGGTGGTGTAGACGCATTGATCGCTGGCGCTGTCGGCCGCGCGGGTCTTCTCGCCGAAGTAGATGCCGCCGGTGAGCTCGCGCACGACGAGCATGTCGGTGCCCTCGACGATCTCGCGCCGCAGCGGGCTCGCGTCCAGGAGCGCCTCCACGGCGCGGACCGGGCGCAGGTTGGCGTACAGGCCGAGGGCCTTGCGCAGGCCCAGCAGGCCCTGCTCGGGGCGCGGGGCGTCGGGGTCGGTGCTGTCCCACTGCGGGCCGCCGACGGCGGCCAGCAGCACGGCGTCGGCCGCGCGGCACGCGGCCAGCGTCTCGTCGGTCAGCGCCGTCCCGTGGGCGTCGATCGAGGCGCCCCCGAACGGGTGCTCGGCGAACGCGAAGTCCCCGAGGCGCGAGAGGACCTCGAGGGTCGGAGCGGTGATCTCGGGGCCGATCCCGTCCCCTGGAAGCACGGCGATGCTCACAGCCATGTGGCGGGCAGCTTATGGTGTCGTGCAGCCGATGACGGACGTGACCGACGAGGCGCACAAGCTCCGCGTGCTGCTCGAAGCCGAGCGGGAGGCCCGGCGCGAGGCCGAGCGTCTCGCGGCGGAGAACGCGCGGCTGCTCTACGACCGTCAGGACGAGCTCGAGCTGCTGGAGATGGTGGCCGCCGCGTCCAACGAGGCGGCGGCCATCGAGCCGGCGCTGGGCGCGGCCATCGTGCACGTCTGCGCCCACATGCGCTGGCCCGTGGGCCACGCCTACCTCGTCGACGCGGCCGTCGGCGCTCTGCGCCCAAGCGGGATCTGGTACCTCGAGGACGAGGCGCGCTTCGCCGCCTTCCGCGCGGCCAGCGAGGATCCCGACCTCGTCCCGTGGCTGCCGACCAGCGTCATGGCCACGGGCGAGTCGGCGTGGGTGACCGACATGGCCGGGGACCCCGAGCGCTTCCACCGCGCCGCGGTCGCGCGCGAAGCCGGCCTGCGCGCCGGCTTCGCCTTTCCCATCCTCGTCGGCTCGCGGCCCGTGGGCGTGCTCGAGTTCTTCACCGGCGGCGAGGCGGCGGCCGACCCGGCCCTGCTGCACATCATGGATCAGATCGGCGTCCAGCTCGGGCGCGTGGTCGAGCGCGAGCGCTGGCGCGCGGAGCTCGAGCGCTCCAACGCGGACCTCGAGGCCTTCGCCTATGTCGCCTCGCACGACCTCGCCGAGCCGCTGCGCTCGGTGGCGGGCTTCGTCGCGCTGCTGGAGCGCTGGTACGGCGAGCGCCTCGACGACCAGGCCCGCGAGTTCATCGGCTACGCGATCGATGGCGTCGAGCGCATGCAGCGCATGATCGACGACCTGCTGCTCTACGCCCGCGCCGGGACGACCGACCTGCGCCTGGAGCGCGTCGACGCCGACGAGCTGGTGGCGGGCGCCCTGCGCGACCTCGGCACCGCGGTGGCCGAGCGCCGCGCGAACGTCGAGGTCGGCGCGCTGCCGGTGCTGCGCGCCGACGCCGGCCAGCTGCAGCGCGTCTTCCTCAACCTGCTCGGAAACGCGATCAAGTACACGGCGCCGGGGGTGGCGCCGCGCGTGACGGTCAGCGGGCGCAGCACCGCCGAGGACGCCGAGATCTCAGTGACCGACAACGGAATCGGCATCGACCCCGGGCAGGTCGAGCGCGCCTTCGAGATGTTCGCGCGCCTGCCCGGCCGGGCGGCGCATTACCAGGGCACGGGCCTCGGGCTGGCCATCTCGCGCCGGATCGTGGAGCGTCACGGCGGGCGCCTGTGGGTCGAGCCCAACGCCGGCGGCGGCAGCGTGTTCACCCTGCGCCTGCCGCTACCTTAGACGGGGGGTCGCGCTTGCTTCTGTTCGTCGTTCGTCGCCTGCTCTCGGTCGTCGCCGTCATGGTCGGCGTCGCCGCGCTCGTCTTCAGCGTCTTCTACGCCTTCCGCCCCGAGCAGGTCTCCGACGGGACGGGCTACTTCCACCAGCTCTGGCACTACGTCGAGCGCGCCTTCCTGCACTTCGACCTCGGCACGTCCTACGAGCGCGGGCTGGGCTTTCAGCCCATCGCCCCGCTCCTGCGCGCCTCCTTCCCGGCCGACCTGTCCCTGGTGGCCGGGGGCCTCGTGGTCGGCGCGGCGGCCGGCATCGCCCTGGGCGCCGTGGCCCACAAGCGGCGCGGCACGCTGACGGCCCGCGCGCTGGACGGCTTCGCGGCCTTCGGCATGAGCGCGCCGGTCTACTGGGTCGGGGCGATGACCGTCGTCTTCTTCCATCCCGAGGTCGGCGAGATCGCGCGGCTGCCGATCTCCAAGCCCAACACCTACCAGCCGCTGACCCGCGACCCGCTCGCCTGGCTGCAGTCGCTGTGGCTGCCGTGGATCGTCCTCGGGCTGCCGCTGGCCGCCATCACGATGCGGATGATGCGCGCGTCGCTGGCCGAGACCTTCGAGGAGGACTTCGTGCGCACCGCGCGCGGCAAGGGCCTGTCCCCCGGGCGCGTCATGCGCCGCCACGCGATACCGGCCGCCAGCGCGCCGGTCATCTCGCTGGTGGGCGTGACGATGGGCACGGTGATCACCAACGCCATCCTGCTGGAGTACACCTTCAGCATCCCCGGCATGTTCAGCCTCATGACGCAGGCGCTGGGCAACGCCGACCTGCCGGTCATCGAGGGCGTGGCCATCGCGGGCGCGCTGCTCGTGGTGGCGGCCAACCTGGTGGCCGACCTCGTGCACGCGTGGCTGGACCCGCGCGTGCGGACGTCCTAGAGCCCCGCGAGGGCGTCGAACGTCGGTCCTACCACCTCCTGAGGGGGGAAGACCGACGTTCGACGCTGGGGGCGTCAGAGGGCGGTGGTGACCGGCCCGCTGCGCTCGCGCTCGCGCTCGTAGGCTTCGATCGCGTCGCCCTGCTGCAGGCTGAGCGCGATGTCGTCGAGGCCGTTGAGCAGGCGGTGCTTGATGTCGGGGTCGATCTCGAAGCGCGCGGTGCCCCCCGGCCAGCGAACCTCCTGCTCGGCCAGGTCGACCTGGGCCTCCCGCGCCTGCGCGATGGCGCGCACGTCCTCGACGGGCAGCTCCACGGGCAGCAGGCCGATCTTGGTGCAGTTCGAGCGGAAGATGTCGGCGAAGCTCGGGGCGATGATGGCCCGGAAGCCGTAGTCCTCGAGGGCCCACGGCGCGTGCTCGCGGCTCGAGCCGCAGCCGAAGTTGCGCCCGGCGACGAGGATCTCGTTGCGCGGCAGATCCCAGTCGGGCTCCTTGGCCCAGTCGTAGAAGAGGAACTCGCCGAAGCCCGTGCGCTCCACGCGCTTGAGGAATTGCTTGGGGATGATCTGGTCGGTGTCGACGTCGTCGCGGTTGAGGACCGACACCGGCCCGGTGATCGTCTCGATGGCCTTCACGGCGGTCAGCTCCAGTCGCGGATGTCGACGAAGTGGCCCTCGATGGCGGCCGCGGCGGCCATCTCCGGGCTGACGAGGTGGGTGCGCCCGCCGCGCCCCTGGCGCCCCTCGAAGTTGCGGTTCGAGGTCGACGCGCAGCGCTCGCCGGGCTTGAGGATGTCGGGGTTCATGCCCAGGCACATCGAGCAGCCCGCGCCGCGCCAGTCGAAGCCCGCGGCGCGGAAGACCTCGTCGAGGCCCTCGGCCTCGGCCTGGGCCTTCACCTGCACCGAGCCGGGGACGACCATCGCGTAGAGGTCGGAGGAGACCTTGCGCCCCTCGACCACGCGCGCGGCCGCGCGCAGGTCGCCGATGCGCGAGTTGGTGCACGAGCCGATGAACACGCGGTCCAGGCGGATGTCCTGGATCGGCGTGCCGGGCTCGAGGTCCATGTAGACCAGGGCGCGCTCCTCGCCCTCGGTGGCGGGCTCGGGAACGGCGTCGGAGACACCGACGACCTGGGCCGGGTTGGTCCCCCAGCTCACCATCGGGCTCAGCGCGCCGGCGTCGACCACGACCTCGCGGTCGAAGCTCGCGCCCTCGTCGGTGTGCAGCTCGCGCCAGGCGGGATCGACCTCCGCGCCGTGCTCCTGCACCCAGGCGAAGGTGGTGTCGTCGGGCGCCACCATGCCGGCGCGGCCGCCGCCCTCGATGGTCATGTTGCAGACGGTCATGCGGCCCTCCATCGTGAGCGCCTCGATGGCCGGGCCCGCGTACTCGACGACGTGGCCGACCGCGCCGTCGACGCCCATCTGGCCGATGGTGCCGAGGATGAGGTCCTTGGCGGTGACGCCGAAGCCGAGGTCGCCCTCGTAGCGGATGCGCATCGCCTTGGGCTTGCGCTGCACGAGGCACTGGGTGGCCAGCACGTGCTCGACCTCGCTCGTGCCGATGCCGAAGGCCAGCGCCCCGAAGGCGCCGTGGGTCGCCGTGTGGCTGTCGCCGCAGACGATGGTCATCCCGGGCTGGGTGACGCCGAGCTCGGGCCCGATGACGTGCACGATGCCCTGGCGATCGGAGCCCAGCGAGTACAGCGGGATGCCGAACTCCTCGCAGTTGCGCTCGAGGGTCTGCACCTGCACGCGGCTGAGCTCATCGCGGATGCGCGCCGCGACCGGCGTGCCGTCGGTGGGGACGTTGTGGTCGGCCGTGGCCAGCGTGCGATCGGGCCGGCGCACGGAGCGCCCGGCCAGGCGCAGGCCGTCGAAGGCCTGCGGGCTCGTGACCTCGTGCACGAGGTGCAGGTCGATGTAGAGCAGGCTCGGGGCCACCTCGTGGGCGTCCCAGATCTTGTCGAACAGGGTGCGGGGCATGGTGGAATCAGCTCCTGCGCAGCCCGGCGGACACGACGGCCAGGAGGGCCGCCTCGCCGGGACCGGGGTTCTCGAAGTGATGGGGCAGGTCGGCGTCGAAGGTGACGCAGTCGCCGGTGGCGAGCTCGTGGCGCTCGCCGTCGATGTCGAGCACGACGGTGCCGTCCTGCACGACGGCGATCTCGCGGCTGCCGGGCTCGTGCATCGGCGGATCGCCCGGGCCGCCGGTCTGCGCGCCGGGCGCGAGGACGTGGCGGCTGAGCTCGGCCCGCAGCCCGGGCAACGGCGCGGTGAGGACCTCGACGCGATGTCCGGCCGCCCGCGAGCCGCCGCTGCGCCGCTCGCCGGCCCGGACGATGTTCACCGTGCCGGCCTCGTCGAGGCGCAGCAGCTGGCTGAGGCGCAGCTCGAGCCCGGCGGCGATGCGGCTGGCGATCTGCAGCGTCGGGCTGGTCTCGCCGCGCTCGACCTGGCTGAGCATCGGGGCGCTCACGCCCGAGCGCAGCGCGAGGTCGCGCAACGAGAGGTCCATCGCCTCGCGCAGGGCGCGCACGCGCGGGCCGATGTGGATGGCGGTGTCTTCCAGGACAGCCACGATACAAACGTACGTTATCGCATACAGCGTTGCAAGGCGCCGGCGCGCCAGCAAGACGGGGTCGGCGGCCCGACGGGCGTGGTCGTCCGGGCGTCGAACGTCGGTCCTACCCCCTGCGGAGGGGGGACGACCGACGTTCGACCGGGCGGGCCGCTCGCGCCGGGCGGCTCGTTCCCCGAGCGAAGCTAGGGTGAGGTGGATGCCGGCCTTCGCCGTTCCCGACGTCCTCGTCCTCGCCGGCGGCGGCGTGATCGGCGAGGCGTGGATGACCGGTCTGCTCGCCGGCATCGAGGACGAGTCCGGCGCCGACCTGCGCGACGTGGAGGCCTTCGTCGGCACGTCGGCCGGCGCCATCGTCGCGGCGGGCCTGGCCGCCGGCGAATCGCTGCGCCGGCCGCCGCGCCCCACCGTGTCAGCCGCCGCCGACGCCGAGCGCGACGAGCCCGCCGGCCTCCTGCGCACCGCCGCGCGCTGGGGCTGGGCGGCGACGTCGCCCTTGGCGCCGGTGGCGACGGCGCTCTCGGCGCCCGGCGGGGCGCTCGTGCGCTCGGCCCTGCTGGCGCGCGCGCCGGACACCGGGCGCACGCTCGCGCGCCTGCACGCCGAGGTCGCGCGCTCCGGGGTGCGCTTCGACGGCCGCCTGCGGGTGTGCTGCGTCGACAAGGGCTCGGGCCGCCGGGTGGTCTTCGGGGCGCCCGGCGCTCCGCGCGCCAGCGTCGCGGACGCGGTGACGGCTTCGTGCGCCATCCCCTGGGTCTTCGCCCCGGTCCGCATCGGCGAGCGCGAGTACGTCGACGGCGGCGTGTGGAGCGTGACCAACCTCGACGCCGCGCCCGCGGGCCGCCAGACCGAGGTGCTGTGCCTGGACCCGACGGCGTCGCTGAGCTCGCCCCTGCGCCGCGCGCTGCGCGTCGCCATCGCCGTGGAGCTCCAGATCCTGCGCCTGCGCGGCGCGCGCGTGCGCCACATCGGTCCCGACGCCGAGGCGGCGGAGGCGATGGGCACCGACTTCATGGCCACGGGCCCTTCGGCGGCGGCCCTCGTGCAGGGCCACCGTCAGGGTCGCGCGCTGGCCTGCACCCCACCGCCGAGCGGCGCGTAGACGACGAACGACCGGCCGGAACCTGGGTCGAGCGCGGCGAACGGCGCGGTGGCCGCGTTCTCGGCGCCGGGGCTGACCTGCTCGGGAGCGCCAAAGGCGCCGGCGCCCGCGTCGCGGTGCG
Source organism: Paraconexibacteraceae bacterium (assembly GCA_963757775.1). Taxonomy (GTDB): domain Bacteria; phylum Actinomycetota; class Thermoleophilia; order Solirubrobacterales; family Solirubrobacteraceae; genus JAOPZW01. Next base: position 20,444 of record CAVWSH010000012.1, read on the forward strand.
AGGCGAAGACGGTCGGCGTCGTGCCCGGGACCGGGTCGGCGCCCCGCACGCCCGATCGCCACGCGACGATCGCCGCCCCGTCGGCGCCGGTGGCGGCGTCGCCCAGGACGGCGTCCACGCCGGCCGGCGACAGCGTCTGCGGCGCGCCGCGATGGCCGCTGACGACCTCGCTCGCGCGCACCACGAAGTGGCTGCCGTCGAAGCCGGTCCAGGCCAGCAGCGTGCTCCCGCCGGCCTCGGCCAGGAGCCGCACGCCGGGCGCTCCAACGAAGCGCCCGGTCCCTGACGCGCCCACCGTCTCGACGGTGCGCTGGGGCCCGAAGCCGTGCCCTGGCGCGGCGGTGGCGAAGCGGACGATCGCGGGCGCGTTCGACTCGCCCTCGCTCACGCGCTGGGTCTTCCATGCGACCTCCAGGCGGCCGCTGTCGTCGATCGCCGCCTGCAGCGCGGACTGCACGCCGTCGCCGATGCGGTGGATCGCACCCGCGTGACCGGTCGGACCCAGGTGGCGCGCCACGATCGCGTGCCCGTCCTCCCAGACGGCGAGGATGTCGCCCTTGGGCCCGACCGCGACGGTCGCGCCGCGCGCGGTGCTCGAGACCGAGATGCGCAGCGCCGCGCGGAACGAGCTCGTGCCGGCCCGCCGCACGTAGATCGTGCGGACGTGCGAGGCGTCGCCGGTGACGACCGCGAGGTCGCCGCGAGCGTTGCCGGAGAGGCCCATCACGTGCTGGCCGGTGCTGGCGCTGAGGCCGTGCGCGGCTCCCAGGGCGCCACCGGCGGTGCCGAGCGCGACCGTGGCATGGCTGCGGTCGGTGATCGTGCCGTCGACCAGCGTCGAGCCCGCGATGGCCACGTGGTTGGCGGCGTACGTCGTCATGAGGCCGGCGGCGATGGCGACCGGCTGCGCGGCTCCCGGCCGGCCGTCGGCTCCGAGCGCGACGAGCTCGCTCGGCGCCCCGCCGGCCGAGCCCAGGGCGGTGCGACTGATCGGGGCGAGCAGCTCGGCGTTGCCGGCGGGCGTCACGACGATCGGCGTCGGCGACCCGAGCGCGTCGAGCACGGTCGCGGGCGCCGACCACGGTGGCGCGGCGAGGGCGGTGGCGGGAAGGGCGAGGGCCGCCGCAAAGAGCAGCGCCAGAAGACGGGACATGCCACCGAAACGCAGAAGAAGCGGCGCCGGTTTCATGGCGCCTGCGTTGTGGCGGACGCGAACTCCGTGGCCACGCGCACGATCGCGCGGGCCACGGTGGCCAGGTCGTCGACGCGGACGCGCTCGTCGACGGCGTGCGCGAGCTCGATGCCCGGCGTGCCGAACATGACCGTCGGGATGCCGCGCGCGGTCCACAGGCGCAGGTCGGCGCCCCAGGGCACCCCGGCGAGGGCGACCTCGCGGCCCAGCTCGGCGCTCATCGCCGCGCGGACGAGCGCGGCGAAGGGGTGCGCGGGATCCGTCTGCCCCGAGGCGAACTGGCCGCCGGGCCACGACATCCGCGCCTGCGGGCAGGCGCCCTCGACCGCGGCCTCGACGCCGGCGCGCGCGGCCGCGACGTCCTCCCCCACGCGCACCGGGGCGCGGCCCTCGAAGCGCAGGCGGTCCGGGACGCTGCTCGACCACTCGCCGGCCTCGAGGCGCCCGACCAGCAGTGGATAGGGCAGGTCGAGCGCGCGCATGAGCGGGTGCTCGACGTCCTCGTTGAGCGCGCGCTCGTGCTCGGCCAGCGCCCGGTGGACGGGCAGGTAGCGGTCGATGGCCGAGACGCCCTCCAGGCGATGGGCGGCGTGCGCGGCGACACCCGGCACCACGCCCTCGAAGGTCAGCGCTCCCGCCTGGGCGCAGACCAGGTCGAACCCCGTGGGCTCGGGGATCAGGCAGGCGTCGAAGGCGCCGTCGCGCTCCAGCGCGGCGAAGGCGCCGAGGCCGCCGTCCTCCTCGGAGCCCACCGCCACCAGCACGATCTCGGCCTGAGCGCGGCCGCTGCGCGCCACGTCGGCGAGCGCGTGCAGCGCGGCCGCCGCCGCGCCCTTCATGTCGACGCTGCCGCGGCCGTAGAGCCATCCGTCCTCCAGGGCGCCAGACCACGGTCCGTGGCGCCAGGGCACCGTGCCCTCGGGCACGACGTCGACGTGCGCGCAGACGGCCAGGCGACCGGCGCCGGCACCGGCGGGTGGGGACGGCATCCTCACCGTGAGCCCCCACAGCTGGTCGCGCGGCGCCTCCTCGCCCGGATGGTCGCGATGCGCGCGCAACGCGGCCAGGTCGTGCTCGTGCAGGTCGGCCCGGAGGCCGAGGCCCTCGGCGAGCGCGGCGAGCCGCTCGAGGACGCCGCGCTCGTCGCCGGTCACGCTCGGGACCTGCACGAGCGCGGCCGCGTCGGCGGCCAGCGCCCGCGCGTCGATCACGGCGTGGCGAGCTCGGTGGCCAGGTCCGCCTCCTCGGCGGCCTGCGAGTGCATCCGCCGCACGGCGTTGGTCAGCGCTCGGGCGTAGGCCATGCCGGCCGCCTCGATGATGTCGGTCGTCACCGCCTGGCCGGCGCCGGTGGCGCGCTCGCGCAGCAGCACCCCCGGAAGGCCGACGCGCTCGCCGGCGTTCTGGCCGAGCTCCACGACGACGGCCACCTCGCCGAGCGCGTCCTGGCCGCCGGTGACGGCGTCGACGCGGAACTCGCGCAGGCGCGCGTCCAGGCCGGTGGCCGCGTTGATGGCGCGGAAGACGGCGTCGATCGGGCCGTCGCCGGTGAAGGCGCCCTGGATGACCTCGCCGTCGGGCGTGCGCACGCCGACGGTCGCGTGCGGCGGCCGGCGCGAGGAGGCCTCGACGTCGAACCACTCCAGCGTGTAGGCCCCGGTCTCCTCGCGCAGCTCGTCGGTCACCAGCGCCTCGAGGTCCATCGCGGTGACCTGCTTCTTCTTGTCCGCGAGCTCCTTGAAGCGCTTGAAGGCGGTGTTCAGCGCCTGGCCGTCGACCTGGTAGCCCAGCTCCTCGAGCGCCGAACGCAGGGCGTGGCGGCCGGAGTGCTTGCCCAGGACGAGCTGGTTGGCGTCCAGCCCCACCGTGGTGGCGTCCATGATCTCGTAGGTCGAGCGGTCCTTGAGGATCCCGTCCTGGTGGATGCCCGACTCGTGCGCGAAGGCGTTGCGCCCGACGATCGCCTTGTTGGGCTGCACCGGGTAGCCGGTGAGGCGGCTGACCAGGCGGCTCGAGCGCGCGATCTCGCGCGTGTTGACGCCGGTGGTCAGCCCGACGTCGGCCTGCCGCGTGTGCAGGAGCATCACGATCTCCTCGAGCGACGCGTTGCCGGCGCGCTCGCCGATGCCGTTGATCGCGCACTCGACCTGCCGGGCGCCGGCCACCACGCCGGCGAAGGAGTTGGCCACCGCGAGCCCCAGGTCGTCATGGCAGTGCACGGAGAGCACCACGTCGCGCAGGCCCGGGGCGCGGTCGTAGAGGCCCTGCAGGTAGGCCGCGTACTCCTGCGGCATCACGTAGCCGACGGTGTCGGGGATGTTGATCGTCGTGGCACCCTCGTCGATCGCGATCTGGACGACCTCGGCCGTGAAGTCGAGGTCGGCGCGCGTGGCGTCCATGGGCGAGAACTCCACGTCGTCGCAGTAGCTCTTGGCCTGCGCCACCGAGGCGCGGGCGAGGCCCTTGACGTCTTCGCGCGTGGCCTGCAGCTGATGGACGATGTGGATGTCGGAGGTCGAGACGAAGGTGTGGATGCGCGGGCGCTCGGCGTCGCGCACCGCCTCCCACGCGCGCTCGACGTCGGCCGGGTTGGCGCGCGCCAGGCCCGCCACCACCGGTCCATGGACCTCCCGCGCGATGGCCTGCACGGCCTCGAAGTCGCCCGGCGAGGCGATCGGGAAGCCCGCCTCGATGATGTCGACGCCCAGGCGCGCGAGCTGGTGGGCGATCTCGAGCTTCTCGGTCGTGTTGAGCGAGATGCCGGGCGACTGCTCGCCGTCGCGCAGCGTGGTGTCGAAGATCAGTACTCGGTCAGGGCTCTCAGATGGCATGTCGTCCTCTCGATGTGGCTTGCACTGCGGCTTCTCTCGTCGTCGGTTCGCGGCTCGCGGCCGCCACGCGCTATTCCCCCCGAGGGGGGAGGAGGAGAAGTCGAAGAGCGAGCGAGAACGTCATGCGCGCACCAAGCCTAGCCGAGCCCCGCCGCGGCACGCAAGGCGCCGGGGTCGGCGTCGGCGTCAGTCAGGCGCGCGAACGACGAGCACCGGCCGGTCGGACAGGTGCAGCAGCCGCGTCGGCGTCGAGCCCACGAGCGCGCTCTTGAGCGGGCGCTCGCCGTAGGACCCGACCACGATCATCCGGGCGTCGTGCTCCTCGGCCACCGCGATGAGCGCCTCGGCCGAGGAGAGCTCGCGAAGCACGAGCTCGGTCTCGACGCCGCCCTCGCGCGCGACGGCGCGCGCCGCCTCGAGGACCTGGCGGCCGCGCTCGCGCAGGCCCTCCTCGTAGTCGTGGACCTCCCCGCCGAGCCGGCTGACCTCGTGGGCGAAGACCACCACGAGCGTGTCGCCCAGCTCGGCGGCCAGCCCGACGGCCGCGTCGAGCGCGGCGCGCGAGCCGTCCGTTCCGTCGTAGCCCAGCACCTGCTTGGCCATGTCAGTCCTCCGGCCCGGTCGCGGGACTGGCGGCGAGCTCGGCCACGGTCACGACCTCAGGCCGGCGTGAGAAGAACTCGCGGTGCCCGGTCGCTCGCCACCACAGCATGAGCAGGGCGCCGAGCAGCATCGAGGCGATGCCGATGACGAGCGGCGGCCCGAGCCCGAGCCACGAGTCGCCGGACTCTGAGTTGGCCGGATCGCTCAGGTCGATGCACGACTTCACGAGGATCCCGAGGAGCATGAGCCCGCCGAGCGTCGGCAGGACGCCGATCATCAGGAAGTTGCGCGCGCTGTTGAAGAGCTCGCGGCGGTAGTAGACGACGCAGGCGAAGCCGGTGAGGCCGTAGTAGAAGGCGATCATCAGGCCGAGGGCGGCGATCGAGTCGAAGAGGATGTTCTCGCTGAGGATGGTCAGCCCGACGTACCAGACGATCGACAGGGCCCCCATGAGGATCGTCGAGACGTGGGGCGTGAGGAAGCGCGGGTGGATGCGCCCCAGCGACTCGGGCATGGCCCGCGCCCGTGCCATCGACAGCGACGTGCGCGCGGTCGGGAGGATCGTCGTCTGCGTCGAGGCCGCCGCCGAGGTGAGCACGGCGATGATCAGCAGCTTGTCCAGCGGCGAGCCGAGGACCGCCTTGCCCAGCGCGCTGAAGATGTCGTCGGAGTGATCGACGAGGTCCTGGGGCCCGTTGAAGGCCTGCGCCGCGACGGCGACGATGACGTAGGTCGCGAGCAGGATGAAGGTGCTGACGACGGCGGCGCGACCGGGGGTCTCGCTGGAGTTCTCGCTCTCCTCGTTGACGGTGACGGTGCTGTCCCAGCCCCAGTAGATGAAGACGGACAGCAGCACGCCGTCGACGAACGCGCTCGAGCTGTCGACGGCGAACGGGTTGATCCACGAGAGGCTGGGGTCGACCGCGTGGGGGCCCGCGTGGCCGGAGGCGACCTTGACCAGCGCCACCACCGAGAAGATGGCCAGCGTGATGAGCTCGGCCCCGAGCAGGCCGACCTGCGTGCGGGCCGAGAGCTCGATCCCGTACACGCAGATCGCGGTCATGATCACGATCCAGAGGATGCCGACGATGGTCACCGCCGTGGTCGAGTCCGCGGCGCTCTGCCAGCCGACGAGCCGGAAGCTGTAGAGGCCCGCGATCTGGGCCAGGTTGGCCATGACGATGATGTCGGCCACGATGATCGCCCAGCCGCCCATCCAGCCGGCGTAGGGGCCCATCGCCCTGGTCACCCACGAGAACGTCGTGCCGCAGTCCGGGTCGGCGCGGTTCATGTAGTAGTAGGACGCCGCGATGAAGAGCATCGGGACGAAGGCGGCCAGCAGGATCGCCGGCGCCTGAAGGCCGATGCCGGCCACGCCGACCACGAGCCCGAGCGAGGCGGCCAGGCTGTAGCCGGGCGCCGTCGAGGCCACGCCGATGACGACGTTCGACACGAAGCCGAGCGCCCCGGTCTTCAGTCCCTTGTCTCCCGGGGCTGAGCCCAGGCCTGCGCCCACTGCCGGCGGCGCCGCCGTCGATCCCGATTGCACTCGAGTCCTCCTCGTTCTCCCTGGCCACCCGGCTCCTTGCGGGCGCGAGCGTATAGGGCTGGGCCGACACTGGGTGGCAGGTTCTGCACGGGTTGCTCCAGGACGGCGCACGCCACCCACCGCCGGTCGGGGTCGGGTTGTCCATCGTGGCGTGGTGCGAGCGCCGTCGCGCGAGGTACCGTTGAGAGGACCCTTGGCGCCTCCCCTCGACACCGGCTTCCCGACCGCCGACGCCCAGGACGACTTCCTGCGCGTGCGCCGCCGGCAGGTCATGTCGCGCCTGGCGCGGCGCGTGGCGCGCGAGCCGGGCGACGTCGACGTCATCCTGCCCTATGACGAGGTGGTGGCCGCGCTCGGCTACCTGGAGGAGTCCTACGTCGGGCTGAAGACCGTGCCGCTGGACGCGATCCTCGGCACCGTCGACCGGGCCAAGGGCTTCGACCGCCAGTTCCGTCCGACGACCGCGCGCGTGCGGGCGCGCTGGGAGCGGATCGCCAACGCCGTGCGCCGCGGCGAGCCGATGCCCCCGATCTCGCTCTTTCAGATCGGCGAGGTGTACTTCGTGCGCGACGGCCACCATCGCGTGTCGGTGGCGCGCGCGCTGGGGCGCACGGACATCGATGCCTACGTGGTCGAAGTTCGCACCCGGGTCGGGGCCGACCGCACGCTGCACGTCGATGACCTGCCCAAGAAGAGCCACGAGCGCGTCTTCCACGAGCGCGTGCCGCTGCCCAGCCGGGCGCGCGGACGGATCTCCGTGACCGACGCGTGGGACTACGGCGTGCTGGCCGGCGCCGTGGAGGCGTGGGCCTTCCGCCTCATGCAGGACCGCGCCGAGTTCCTGGACCGCGGGGCCGCCGCGCGGCTGTGGTTCGACGAGGAGTACGAGCCCGTGGTCGAGATGCTCCGCGAGGCCGAGATGCTGGGCGACGGCACCGAGACCGACGCGTACCTGCGCGTGTCCAAGGAGCGCTATCGCCTGATGCGCACCCACGAATGGAGCGAGGACGTCCTCGCCCGGGTGCGCGCGGACGAGGGCCGCTGACCGGGCGCCTCGGCTCGGGCGAGCAGTGCTGCCTCGCCCGAGCCGGCGCGGCGCTCAGATGGCCGGCTTCGTGGCGTCCGGCTTCGCCGCCGCGTCGGCGGGCGGCGCGTCACCACCGCAGCCGCCCGGCTTGGCCGGCGCATCCGGGCGGGGAGCGACCTGCATCTTGCACGCCCCCAGGACGCGGTACAGCGCGTCGCGATCGGAGCCTTCGGCCTCGGCCACCCAGCGCTTGAACGCGTCGGGCGCGGTCGGCGCGTCGAGGCCGTGGGCCCGGACGCAGGTGACGAGCTCCTGGAAGTCGGGCCCCTGCACGACGGCGCGCTTCTCGACCGGTCCCTTGTCGTCGCACGCCAGCATGGCCGCCTTGACCGCGTCGGGATCGGAGCTCTCGTGCGTCGCGAGCCACGGCTTGAGGGCCGCCGGGTCGGCCGGGGCATCCGCCAGGCCATGGCTGTGCAGGCACGCGACGAACGTGCTGAAGGACGCGCCGTCCGGCTGCGCCTGCCGGCGCGGCGTCTTGGAGTCCGCCCCCACGGCCGGCAGCGCGACGGCCGCGATCGCCGCTGCGGCCGACACGGCGGCCGCGGCCAGGGTCATCGTGAACCTGCTCATGCTCTCTCTCCTTGGTCGCTGGACTTCGCAGTGCACCAGCCGGGGGTGAGCAGGAGCCGAAGAGGCGATGAAGATCCGAGGAAAACCGCCGCGCGCGACGCGCGCCTGCGCGACACTGGCGCTCGTGAGCGCCGCGACCGTCCTGCTCGTCGAGGACGAGCCCGAGATCGTCGGGTTGCTCACCGACTTCCTGGCCGTCGAGGGCTTCGGCGTCGTCGCCGCCGACGACGCCTCAGCCGCGGTCGCCGCGCTCGGGCGCCACGACGTGGACTGCGTCCTGCTGGACGTCATGCTGCCGGGCGGCTCGGGCTTCGACGTGTGCCGCCGGATCCGCGAGCGCTCGGACGTGCCGTTGCTGTTCCTCAGCGCTCGCGGCGAGGACGACGACAAGCTGCGCGGCTTGGCCCTGGGCGCCGACGACTACATCGTCAAGTCGGCCACGCCGGCGGAGGTCGTGGCGCGCGTGAAGGCCGTGTTGCGCCGCAGCGCGAACGGGCGCTCCACGGACCGGCGCCGCTACGGGCGCCTCGAGATCGATCTGGCGGCGCACGAGGTCCTGGTCGACGGGCGCGACGCCGGGCTGACCGCGCGCGAGTTCGAGCTGCTGACGCTGTTCGTCACCCATCCGCGCCAGGTGCTCAGCCGCGAGCAGATCTTCGAGCGCGTGTGGGGCTCGTGGGGCGATCGCAGCGCGGTGTCGGTGTACGTGCGCAAGCTGCGCGACAAGCTCGAGGCCGACGCCCGCCACCCCGAGCTGCTGGTGACCGTCTGGGGCGCCGGCTACCGCTTCGACCCGCCGGCCGCGAGCTGATGGGCCGCCCGCGTTCGCTGCACGTGTGGCTCGCCGTCGCGCTGGCGCTCGTCATCGCGGTCCCGGCCCTCGCGGGGCTGGGCGCGTGGGCGGCCACGGGCCGGTGGCAGGCCGGGCGCGAGGCCCACCGCCTCGATCAGGCCGTGGCAATGCTGCGCACGGCGGCCCTCGACACGCCGTCCCAGCGCCAAGCGGTCGCCCGCCGCCTGGGGACGCTCGGGGTCGAGGCCGAGCTCGCGCCCAGGATCGTCGACGCCAAGGTCGCGGGCGACGGCGCCGCCGCGAAGCTCGCGGCCGACGGCGCCGATGCCAAGCTCGCGGCCCAGAGGTCCGTGAAGATGGCCCTCGCCAGCAAGCCCGTGCTGCTGACCGCCGCGCTCCAGCAGGGCGACCCCAACGCGCGCCTGAACGGATACCGCCAGTCGACGATCGCCGTCGCGCAGGTCGCGGGCGTGCTGTGGGTGCCGCGCGAGAGCTCGGCCACGCGCTGGGCGATCACGCTGGGCGCGGGGCTGGCCGCACTGGGCGCCGCGCTCGTCGTCGTCGTGGTCCTCCTGCGACGGTGGGTCCTGCAGCCCCTGGCGCGTCTGGCCGCCGACGCCGAGCGCGTCGCCGGCGGCGAGCTCGACATCGAGCCGCTGCGCACCCGCGCACGCGAGGTCGCGCAGGTCGGCGACGCGCTGCACGGCATGGCCCGCGGCCTGCGCGACGCGCTGCGCACCTCCGCAGCCGCCGAGCACGAGCGCCGCTTCATGGTCACGGCCATCGCGCATGACCTGCGCACGCCGCTCTTCACCCTGCGGGGCTCGCTCGAGGCCCTCGAGCGCGGGGTGGGCGGCGCCGACTACCTGCCGCGCGCCCAGGCCAAGGCCGCCCACCTCGATCGCCTGGTCAGCGACCTGTTCACCTTCAGCCGGCTGGAGTATGCACGCGAGGCGGCGGCCTTCGAGGAGGTCGACCTCGCCGCGCTCGCGCGGCGAGCCGCGGAGGACGCCGAGCCGATCGCGGCGGCGCGCGGGTGCGCGCTGGACGTCGACGGCCTCGAGGGCACGCTGTGCGTGCGCGGCGACGCGGACGCTCTGCTGCGCATCCTGACCAACCTGCTGGACAACGCCATCCGCCACGGCCGCGGCCGAATCGTCCTCGGGGCCCAGCGCGAGAACGGCGCGGTGCGCCTCGAGGTCGCCGACGACGGCCCGGGCTTCGCGCCCGACGACCTCGACCATGTCTTCGAGCCGCTCTTTCGCTCTGACCGCGCGCGGCCGGGGCGCACGGGCGGCACCGGCCTGGGCCTCGCCATCGCCCGCCGGCTGGCGCGCGCGCACGGCGGCGACGTCGCAGCCGCCAACGACGCGGGCGGCGGAGCCCGCGCGACGCTGACGCTGCCTGCCGCTCGGCCCTAGGCGGGAGCGTGGGTGGGGTTCGCGGAGGTGTCGGGCGCCCGCGTCAGCGACGCGCCGTCGGAGGGATCGAAGACGTGCAGCTTGGTCACGTCGAGCCACAGCTTGCTGCGCTGGCCCGCCTTGACGCTGCTGTTCGCGTCCACGCGGGCGACCGCGTGGCCGCTGGCGCTGCCCGGCACGTCGGAGGTCCCGGCGTCCTCCTGGAGCTCGCGCAGCTCGTCGGCGTCGATCTCATCGCCGCTCTCGAAGTCGAAGTGGGCGTAGATCTCCGAGCCCATCGACTCGGTGAGCTCGATCGGCGCCTCGAAGGTCCACCCCACGTGGCCCTCGGGAGCGAACTGGGCGTCCTCGAAGTCCTCCGGGCGGATGCCGACGATCACCGCGCGCGTGCCCGATCCGTGGCTCTCCAGGCGCCGGCGCAGCTGGTCGTCGAGCGGGATCGCGCCCATCGGCGTCTTGATCGAGTCGCTCTCCAGGAACCCCGAGAAGAAGTTCATGGCCGGCGAGCCGATGAACCCGGCGACGAAGAGGTTCTTCGGGTCCTCGTAGAGCTCCTTCGGCGCCGCGACCTGCTGCAGGATGCCGGCGCGCATGACCGCCACGCGGTGCCCGAGGGTCATGGCCTCGGTCTGGTCGTGGGTCACGTAGACGGTCGTCGTCTCCAGGCGCTGCTGCAGGCGCGAGACGGCGGCGCGCATCTCCACGCGCAGCTTGGCGTCGAGGTTGGAGAGCGGCTCGTCCATGAGGAAGGCCTTCGGCTCGCGCACGATCGCGCGACCCATGGCCACGCGCTGGCGCTGGCCGCCGGAGAGGTTGGCCGGCTTGCGATCGAGGTGCTGCTCGAGGTCGAGGACCTTCGCCGCCTCGCTCACGCGGCGATTGATCTCCTCGGACTTCTCCTTGCGCAGCTTCAGCGCGAAGCCCATGTTGTCGCGCACGCTCATGTGCGGGTACAGGGCGTAGTTCTGGAAGACCATCGCGATGTCGCGATCCTTCGGCGCCAGATCGTTGACGACCTCGCCGCCGATCTTCAGGTCGCCCTCGGAGATGTCCTCGAGCCCGGCGATCATGCGCAGCGCCGTCGACTTCCCGCACCCCGAAGGCCCGACGAGCACCAGCAGCTCGCCGTCCATGATCTCCAGGTTCATGTGCTTGACGGCTTCGAAGCCGTCGGGATAGCGCTTGACGACGTCGTCGAACTCGATCTCGGCCATGTCCAACCCCTCTCCCTTGTCTCCTCTTGGCGGCGTGCTTACCCGCGTGAACTGGCAGTGAACCAGGCGCGGCGGCCGGGTGCTAGCCCAGCGCGACCGCGCGACCGGCGACGAACCCGTCGAGGCTGACGATCTGCTCGACCACCGCGTCGGGGACCGGCTCGTCGGTGGTGACGATCATGACCGCGAGGTCGACGTCGCCATCCTCGGGGACGTGGCCGACGGCGGCCGAGGAGATGTTGATGCCGTTCTCGCCGAAGCACGTCCCCACGCGCCCGATCATCCCGGGCACGTCGCGGTAGCGGAACAGCGCGATGTGGTCCTCGAGCTGGAGGTTGAAGCGGTGCCCCCAGGCCTCGAGCAGGTGCGGGCGGTGGCGGCGGCCGAGCGTCGTCCCCACCACGCGCACGCGCTGATCGCCGCTGACCAGGCTCACGCGGACGAGGTCGGCGAAGTCGCGCGTCTGCGTGCCGCGCGTCTCGGTCAGCACGATGCCGCGCTCCTCGGCCAGCGAGGGCGCGTTGACCGCGTTGACGTCCTCCTCGGTGTGACCGGTCAGCACCCCGAGCAGGACCTCGACCGCCAGCGGGCGTGTGTCGCGCTCGGCGATGCGCCCCAGCAGCTCGACGTCGACGCGGTCCACGCTCGAGCCCTCGCCCAGGGCCATGGCCAGGCGCCCGAGCTGGCGCGAGAGCGGCAGGAACGGCCCCAGGACCTCCATGTCCTCGGCGGCCACGGCCGGGACGTTGACCGCGCTCGAGACGACGCCGCCGGTGAGCGCCGCCACGACCTGCTCGGCGGCCTGGAAGCCCGCGCGGTCGGTGGCCTCCGCGGTCGACGCGCCCAGGTGCGGCGTGACGATGACGTTGGGCCGCCCGAAGAGGGGGTGCTCGGTGATGGGCTCGGTGCGGAAGACGTCGAGCGCGGCGCCGCCGACCTTGCCCGAGTCCAGCGCCGCCTCGAGGTCCTCGTCGACGATCAGCGGCCCGCGGGCCACGTTGAGCACGCGCATGCCGTCCTTGCACTTGGCCAGCGCCTCGGCGTCCAGCCAGCCCTCGGTCTCCGGGGTCTTCGGCAGGTGCAGGGTCAGGAAGTCGGCCTGCGCGTAGACGTCGTCGGACGACGCGGCCTTCTCGACGCCGAGGTCGCGGTAGCGCTCGGCGCCCACGAAGGGGTCGAAGGCGATGACGTGCATGCCGAAGCCCTGCGCGCGATGGGCCACGAGCTGGCCGATGCGGCCGAAGCCGAGGATCCCCAGCGTCTTGTCGAGCAGCTCGACGCCGGAGAACTGCGAGCGCTCCCACCGGCCGGCGATCAGGCTCGCGTGCGCCTGGGGGACGTTGCGGGCCAGCGCGAGCAGCAGCGCCATCGTGTGCTCGGCGGCGGTGACGACGTTGGACTGCGGAGCGTTGGCGACGACGATGCCGCGCTTGGTCGCGGCCGGGACGTCGACGTTGTCGACGCCCACCCCGGCGCGCCCGATGGCCTTCAGCCGCGTCGCGCGCTCGATGACGTCGGCCGTCATCTTCGTCGCCGAGCGGATGAGGATCCCGTCGTACTCCTCGATGCGGTCGAGGTGGTCGCCCTCGTCGACGTCGAAGTGCTCGCGCAGCAGGGCCACGCCCGAGGCGCCGATCTTCTCGGCGACGAGGACGCGCATCAGTCCCCCAACCGGTCGACGACCCAGTCGATGCAGGTGGTGAGCGCCTGCACGTCGGCCAGGTCGATGGCCGGGAAGAGCCCGATGCGCAGCTGGTTGCGCCCCAACTTGCGGTAGGGCTCGGTGTCGACGATCCCGTTGGCGCGCAGGATGGCGGCGACGGCGCCGGCGTCGACCTCGTCGGCGAAGTCGATCGTGCCCACCACGAGCGAGCGCTTGGCGGGGTCGCTGACGAACGGGGTGGCGAACTCGCTCTCCTGCGCCCAGCCGTAGAGATGGCCCGAGTTCGCGCGCGTGCGCTCGACGCAGCCCTCGAGGCCGCCGAGCTCGAGCATCCACGTGAGCTGGTCGGCCAGCAGGAAGAGCGTCGCCACCGCGGGCGTGTTGTAGGTCTGGTCCTTGCGCGAGTTCTCCAGCGCGGTGGCCAGCGAGAGCGACTCGGGGATCCAGCGATCGGTCGCCGCCAGCTCACCGATGCGCTCGATGGCCGCGGGGCTGAGCAGGGCCAGCCACAGCCCGCCGTCCGAGGCGAAGGACTTCTGGGGGGCGAAGTAATAGGCGTCGGCCTGCGCGACGTCCACCGGCAGGCCGCCGGCGCCGGAGGTCGCGTCGATGAGGACGAGGGCGTCGCCCTCCGGCCGCCGCACGGGGACCATGGCGCCCGTCGAGGTCTCGTTGTGGGCCCAGGCGACGGCGTCGGCGCTCGGATCGCCGGCCGGCTCTGGCGCGTCGCCCGGCTCGGCGCCGATGACGATCGGGTCGGCGAGGAACGGCGCCCCCCTGGTCACCGACGCGAACTTCTGCGAGAACTCGCCGAAGGTCAGGTGCAGCGCGCGGTCGCGCACGAGCCCGGCGGCGGCGGCGTCCCAGAAGGCGGTCGTGCCGCCGTTGCCCAGGACGACCTCGTAGCCGTCGGGCAGCGCGAAGAGCTCGGCCAGGCCGGCGCGCACGCGCCCGACGAGGTCCTTGACCGGCGCCTGGCGGTGGGAGGTGCCCATGAGGGCCGAGCCCGCGCCCGCGAGGTGGGCGAGCTGCTCGGGACGGACCTTCGACGGACCGCAGCCGAAGCGCCCGTCCGCAGGCTTGATGGCAGGGGGGATCTGGAGTGCGGTGGTGGTGGCGTTCACGGGCGATGCACCGTAGCGAACGCGCCGGGCCGCGCCTCGGGCGGGGCTAGGAGCCGCCCAGGACCAGCCGGATGACGTCGAAGTGCACGCCTCCGTCGCTGCGATGCTGGACCTTGGTCGTGGTCGAGTACTCGCCCGTGGCGAAGAGGGCGATCCAGATCCCGGCCGCGATGACCCCGAGGACCACGCCGACGATGGCGATGATGACCGCGACGTTGGCCTGATCGCGGCCGTCCGACGCTCGCTTGGCCCGGCTGCCGAGGACCCAGCCCACGATCGAGCCCGGAAGGGTCAGGACGAAGAGCAGGCCGGCGCTGAAGACGAGCAGGCCGAGGCTGCCCGAGCCGAAGATCAGCGCCCAGAGCGCCTTCCTGTCCTGCGTCTGCGCGGTGCCGGCCCCGGCGGGCGGGAGGAACGTGGGGCGCGAGGCGGGCTGCGGCGCCGGGGGCGCCTCGGCATAGGGATCCGGTGGCAGGAACTCGGACGGCACCGCGGGCACTATGGCAGGGACCTCTCGGCCCTCCGCGCTCGTAACAGGGCCGTGGTGCGTGCGACGATCGCGGGCGTGTCGACGGTTGCCCTGCAGGCGCTGCGGGCCGGCGCCCCGCGCCGCGCATGGTCGGGGGCCTCCGAGGCGGCGCTGGTCCGCGCCGCGCAGCGCGGCTCGTCGGAGGCCTTCGCCGAGCTCTTCCGCCGCCACTGGCCGCGGGCCCACCGCGCGGCCTGGCTCGTCGTCCACGACGCGGCGGCGGCGGAGGACGTCGCCCAGGAGGCCTTCCTGGCCGCCGTCCGCGCGCTGGATCGCTTCGATCGGCGCCGGCCCTTCGGCCCATGGCTTCATCGCATCGTCGTCAATCGCGCCATCGACTACGCCCGCGCGCGCGAGCTGCGCCGCGAGGTGGCCGATGCGGGCGTCGAGCCGGCGGCGCCCGATCGCGCCGACGCGCCTGGCGACGACGTCGTCGCGGCGCTGTCCGCGCTGCCGCCCGACCAGCGCGCGGTCATCGTCATGCGCCACCTGCTCGGCTTCACGCCGGGCGAGATCGCGACGGCGCTCGGGCTGCCGCGCGGGACGGTCAACTCGCGTCTGCGGCGCGGACTGGACGGGTTGCAGGAGGCGGTGCAGCGGTGAGCCGTTCGCTCCACGATGCCCTCGAACGGGCGCCTATGCCGGATGCCTCGGGCGCCGAGACTCGGGCCTGGGCGCTCCTGGCCGATGCCCATCGCTCGCGTCCCCGCGCGGCGCGGCGGCGCCGGCGAGGGAGGGTGTTGGCGCTGGCGCTCGCGTGTGTGCTGGTCGCCGCGGCGGTCGCGGTGGCGGCCGAGCCGGCGCGGTGGGTGCGCCATGCGCTCGGTGATGCCGTTCCGAGCCCTCCCCGCGCGCGGTCGTCGCTCGGGCCGCTGCCGGCGGGGCGGCTGCTGGTCTCCTCCGCTCGTGGGACCTGGATCGTGCGCGGCGACGGGACGCGGCTGCGGCTCGGGCCGTGGACGGCGGCCACGTGGTCGCCGCGGGGGCTCTACGTGGGCGCTTGGCGCGGACGGGAGCTCAGCGCGGTGGCCCCCGACGGCCGGGTGGCATGGACCATTGCGGCGCGCGGGGCGGTGCGCGACGCCACCTGGTCGCCCGACGGCTACCGGATCGCGTACCGTCGCGACGACGTGCTCGCCGTGGTGGCCGGGGACGGGACGGGCGCCCGGATCCTCGCCGGGCCCGTGCGGGCGGCGGCGCCGGCCTGGCGGCCGGGGGCGCCGCACACGCTGGCGTGGGTCGGGGCGCGCGGTCGCGTCGAGGTGCGCGACGTCGACACCGGCGGGGTCGTCTGGCGCTCGCCGGCGAGCGCCGGCGCGGTGACCGGGCTGGCATGGTCGGCCGACGGCCATCGCCTGCTGGCGCGCGCGGACCGGCGCGTGGTCGTCTTCGACGTGACGGGCAGACACGCCTGGCGGCTGCGCCTGCCACAGGGCACCCGGGTCGCCGCGGCGGCGTGGGCGCCGCGCGGCGACCGGATCGCGCTGACCGTGCGCCGGTCCGCGGCCACGAGCGTCTACGTCACGCGCTCGGACCGCGTGCCCCGCCGGCCGGTGTTCACGACGACCGGCACCCTGCGCTCGCTGGCCTGGTCGCCCGACGGCCGGCGGCTGCTCGTCCGCTGGGCCGACGCCGACCAGTGGCTGCTGCTCTCCCCGGACGCCGCGAACGCCCCCATCACCGCGATCGGCTCGATCTCTCGGCGCTTCGGCGCCCCGCCCACCGTGCAGGGTTGGTGCTGCGCGCGCTGAGCATCGTCACAGACGCGGGGTCACACGCGCGGATTTCCCTGCCAGCCCAGGGCCATGACCGGCGAGCGGCGATTTCCAGACGCCACAGCTCTGGAAATCGTCGATCAGCGAGAGGCGGTGCTCGCGGAGCGCCAGCACGGGGTCGTCACGACGCGCCAGCTCGCCGCGCTCGGGCTGGCGCAGCGGGCCGTGTCGCACCGGGCTGCCGCGGGGCGGCTGCATCGGATTCACCGGGGCGTGTACGCCGTGGGGCACCGCGTGCTCACGGTCGAGGGGCACCGCATGGCCGCCGTCCTCGCCGCCGGGCCGGGCGCGGCCTTGAGCCATGCCTCGGCCGGCGCGTTGTGGGAGATCCGACCGACGGCCGCGACGCGGATCGAGGTCACCGTCCGCAGCGCCGGCGGGCGCACGAAGCGCCCCAGGCTGCGGATCCACCGAACGCCGACCCTCCGCCTCGACGAGATCACCGAGCACCACGCCATCCGGGTCACCTCCCCCGCCCGAACCCTCCTCGACCTCGCCTCCTCATTGCCTCGCCGCGCACTCGAGCGAGCGCTCGATGAAGCCGAGATCCGCGAGCTCTATGACCGAACCAAGCTGGAGGCGATCGTCAGAGCCCACGCGGGCGAGCGCGGAGCCGCCGCGCTGCGGCGAGCGATCGACGATGACGGCGACCCCACCCTCACCGACTCCGAGCTCCGAGGTGGCCGCGACGATCAGAAGCTCGGCTTGATCCAGTCCATGTGCGAGCGCAGCTCCTCGCCCACGGACTCGACCTGGGTGCCGGCCTGCTCGGCGCGCATGCGCTTGAAGTTCTCCTGGCCGGCGCGGTTCTCGGCGATCCACTCGCGGGCGAAGTCGCCCGACTGGATCTCGGCGAGGATCTCGCGCATCTTCTGGCGCGTCTCGTCGGTGATGACGCGCTTGCCGCGCGTGTAGTCGCCGTACTCGGCCGTGTTGGAGATCGAGTAGCGCATGCCCTGAAGGCCCTTCTCGTACATCAGGTCGACGATGAGCTTGAGCTCGTGCAGGCACTCGAAGTAGGCCATCTGCGGGTCGTAGCCCGCCTCCACCAGGGTCTCGAAGCCGGCCTGCACCAGCTCCGACGCGCCGCCGCACAGGACCGCCTGCTCGCCGAACAGGTCGGTCTCCGTCTCGTCCTTGAACGTCGTCTCGATGACGCCGCCCCGCGTCCCGCCGATGGCCTTGGCGTAGGCCAGCGTGAGCGCCAGCGCGCTGTCGCTGGCGTCCTGGGCGACGGCGACCAGGCACGGCACGCCGCTGCCCTCGAGGTACTGGCGGCGGACCAGGTGGCCCGGGCCCTTGGGCGCGACGAGCCCCACGTCGACCCCGGGCGGGGGCTCGACCTCGCCGTAGTGGATCGAGAAGCCGTGCCCGAAGAGCAGGGTGTTGCCGTCGGCGATCCCGTCGCGGATCTCGTTCTCGTAGACGTCGTGGTGCAGCTCGTCGGGCACGAGCACCATGACGATGTCGCCGCGCGAGGCGGCGTCGGCCACGGGCACCACCTCCAGGCCGCCCTCGCGCGCCTGCTCGGCGCTGGAGGACCCCTCGCGGAGGCCGACGACCACGTCGACGCCCGAGTCCTTCAGGTTCAGGGCGTGGGCGTGACCCTGGGAGCCGAAGCCGATGATGGCAACGGTCTTGCCGTCGAGGAGGGTGAGGTCTGCGTCGTCGTCGTAGTACATGGGCGGCGGATCCTATCCCGGCGGCGCAGCTCGTACTTGACGACGATGCCCGCGCCCACCAGCGCGACGAGGGCGATGATGTAGAGCCCGGCGATGATCACGGCCAGCAGCAGGAAGAGCCGCACGGCGGCGAAGCCCGCGCCGGCGCCGAAGTAGATGCCCACGATCGAGGGCACGGCCTGGATGGCGATCCCGGCCGGCACGGCCCCCAGCAGGCAGGCCCGCCAGTTGGGTCGCGCGCGCGGCGCCCAGTGGTAGAGCAGCGCGAAGACGATGATCGAGCCGATGGTGTTGACCACCACGAGCAGCGTCCCCGGCAGCGTGCGGCGGATGCCGAGCGCGTCGGCGGCATCGCCGATGACCGGCGCGCCCGCGCTGGCCGCGAGGATCATGATCGCCACCCCCGCGCCGAGCGCCATGTTGCGCAGCCGCCCGGTGACGATGTGGTGGCGCTCGCACTCGAGGATGCGCGACTCGCAGCGCTCGATCACGCCGATGGCGCCCGAGGTCGTCCACAGCATCGTCGCCAGCGCGATGGCCAGCAGCACCGGGGAGTTGTCGCGCGTGCCGAGCACCAGGTGGCGGATGTCGGGGTGCGCGGCATCGGGCAGGAAGCGGTTCAGGCCGTCGGCGACGTTGATCGCGGCCTGCGTGTTGGAGAGCAGCAGCGCCTCGAGCGCCGCGAGGCCCAGGGCCACCGGGGCGAGCGAGAGGACGAGGTAGTACGTCAGGGCCGGGACGTCGTCGGCGATCCCGGTTCCCCAGTAGAAGTCGAACGCCCTGCGGGCGAGGTTGCGCACGGGCAGGCCTCTCTACGCGGCTGCCGCCGCCACCAACGCCCGTGCGGGCGCCTCGAGCGTTCCGTCGTCGCGCACATAGGGGGAGTACCCCGCATCGACGAGATCACGCAATTGGTAGTGCTCTGCGGGCGCCAGGCCCCGCACCACCTCAGCCGTGCTGATCGAGGTCTGCATCACGTGCTCCCACCAGGCATCGAGGCTCGCGGCGCGCATGGCGAGGTCCAGCGCCGACACCTCGACGTCCTCGAAGCCGGCCGTCGCCAGCAGCTCGGCGACCGCCTCCTCGGAGCCGAGCGCGAACGGCCCGGGCCCGTCGGGGACCGCGGCGGGCACGAGCTCGCGCGCCACCAGCGCATCGCGCAGGACCTTCGACCACGGGTTGCGCTGGAGGTCGTCCCACACCGCCAGGGCCGCGCGCCCGCCGGGCTTGAGCACCCGCCGCGTCTCGCGCAGGGCGGCCTCGGGGTCGAGCAGCAGCATGTAGCCGAAGCGGCAGATGACGCCGTCCATGGACGCCGTCGGGAGATCGATCCACTCGGCCTGCATGGTCCGTAGTTCGACGTTCGTCGCGCCCACCTCCTCGGCGTGCTCGCGCGCGGCGGCCAGCATGCTCTCCGAACCGTCGGTGATGAGCACCTTCCCGCCGGGCGCGACGAGCTGCGCGGCCAGCAGCCCGGTGTCGCCGAGGCCCGCCGCCAGCTCGAGCACGCTGTGCCCCGGCTGCGGGTGGATCGCCTCCACGAGCCACTGCGAGACCGGCTCCATCCCGGCCTGGAAGGCAGCCCGCGTCGCCTTCCACCCCGCGGCCATGCTGTCCCACCGGGCGATCAGCTCGTCGCGCTCGTCGCTCACACCAGGTCCCTTCGCGCGATCTTGCCCGACGGCGTGCGCGGCAGCGCCGCCGCGAAGGCGATGTCCTTGGGCACCTTGAACCTCGCCAGGCGCTCCGCGCACCACGCCCGCAGCTCCTCGGCCTCCAGGTCGGGATCGGCGACGACGGTCGCCACCACCGCCTCGCCCCACTCGGGGTCCGCGCGACCGTGGACGGCCGCCTCGACGACGTCCGGATGCGCCTCGAGCACGGCCTCGACCTCGGCCGGCGCCACGTTCTCCCCGCCGGAGACGATGGTGTCGGCCTTGCGTCCCGCGACGGCCAGCGCGCCGTCGGGGCGCCACTCCCCAAGGTCGCCGGTGGCGAGCACGGGCCGATCGGATCCCGTCCACCCCGCCACCGTCGGCCCGCTGACGAGGATCTCGCCGTCGCCCGCGATGCGCACGCGCGTGCAGAACAGCGGCGCGCCCAGCGTCGTGACCTGCGAGCACGTCTCGGTCAGCCCGTAGGTCGTCGCCACCGGGACGCCGGCCGCCGCCGCCCGGCCCTGGAGCGCGGTCGTCGCGGGCGCGCCGCCGAGCAGCGCCCAGCGCAGCGACGGCGGCTCGCGCAGCCCGGCGTCGAGCAGGCGCTGCAGCGTGGTGGGGACGAGCGAGACGATGGTCGGCCCATCCTCCCGCAGGAGCGCTTCGAGGACGCGGTCGGTGTCGAAGCGCTCGTGGACGATCGCGGTCGTCGCGTAGATGACCGAGCGCATCACGATCGACAGGCCGCCGACGTGCGAGAGCGGCAGCGCGCACAGCCAGCGCTCCGCGGGGTCCAGGCCGAGCGCGACCGCGGAGCCCAGCGCGCTCCACAGCCAGTTGCCGTAGGTGAGCTCGACCGCCTTGGGCGTCCCGCCCGTGCCCGAGGTGTGGACCACGATGGCCTGGGCGTCGAGGTCGTGGCGCTCGCGCAGCCGGGCCTCGGAGGCCGGCGTGCCGATGACCGCTCCGTCGATGACCTCGACCGTGTCCTGCGCGACGCGCTCGCGCTCGCGCGCGCTCAGGCGCAGATCGACCGGGACGGCGACTGCGCCGAGGCGCAGGATCGCGTGCAGGGCGATGCAGAAGGCCTCGCCCGGCGCCAGGGCGATGCCGACGCGATCGCCGGCGCGCACCCCTCGGCCGGCCAGGCGGCGCGCCGTCGCGTCGACCTCGCCGAGCAGCTCGGCATAGGTCAAGGCGTTCACGGCCGGGCGGTCGGGATGGCGCTCGGCCGCCCGCGGCAGCCAGGCATCGACGAGCACGCGTGCCACGGTAGCGGGAAGTTCCGCGCGTACCCGTTGCCGAACTATCAGGTTTCCTGAGATGATCGGCGCATGAGCGCGCCGCGCCGTTCCGCTCGCGCCGAGGTGGTGGGCAGCCTCCTGCGCCCGCCGAGGCTGCTCGAGGCCCGCGCGGCGAACGACCCCGAGCTCCCGCAGATCGTCGACGCGGAGGTTCGCTCGGCGGTGCAGCGCCAGATCGACCTCGGTCTCGACGTCGTCACCGACGGCGAGTTCGGGCGCGAGGCCTTCACCCATTCCTTCTACGACGCCATCGAGGGCATCGAACCCGGCCCGGTGCCCGTGCGCTTTCGCAACGCCGCCGGGGAGAAGGTCCTCTACCACGGCGTGCCGCGCATCTGCGGGCGCCTGCGCAAGGTCGGCAACCCGCTGGTGCGCGACACCGACCGGCTGCGTTCGATCACCGACCGCCCGTTCAAGGTCACGCTGCCGGCCGCATCGTGGTTCCTGCCCGCGGCCTTCTACGAGCAGGGGGTGACCGATCGCTTCTACGCCTCCCACGACGAGCTGCTCGAACACACGCTGGCCATCCAGCGCGAGCTCATCGGCGAGGCCATCGGTGCCGGCGCGCGCTACGTGCAGCTCGACTTCCCCAACTACGTCCAGCTCATCGACGCCGGCGCGCGCGAGTACGCGATCGTGCGCCAGGGCATCGATCCCGACGAGTTCCTCGAGAAGGCGCTGGACCTCGACCGCCGCGTCATCGAGGGCTTCCCCGCCGACGTGACCTTCGGCCTGCACCTGTGCCGCGGCAACTTCCGCTCGATGTGGATCTATCAGGGCTCGCTCGAGCCCGTGGCCGAGCGGATGTTCAACGACCTGCCCTACGACGTCTTCCTCGTCGAATGGGACGAGCCCGAGCGCGCGGGCGACTACTCGGCCCTGCGCCACCTGCCCCCCGGGCCGATCGTCGCGCTGGGCATCGTGTCGAGCAAGCACCCGCCGGTGGAGACGCGCGAGCAGCTCGTGCGCGAGATCGAGAAGGCCGCGCGCCATGCCGACGTCGGCCAGCTGGCGATCAGCCCGCAGTGCGGCTTCGCCTCGGTCTCGGAGGGCAACGCGCTCTCGGCCGACGACCAGTGGCGCAAGCTCGAGGCGGTGGCGCGCACCGCCGACGACGTCTGGGGGCCGGCAGGCTGAGCGAAGGCGCCCCTGAGTAGCCTGCCGGGCCATGCCAGTGACGTGGGCGCCCGGCGCCGAGTACGAGGACATCCGCTACGAGCTCAGCGGCGACGGGATCGCCAAGATCACCATCGACCGCCCCGAGGTCCGCAACGCCTTCCGCCCGCAGACGGTGGTCGAGCTCTCCTCCGCCTTCGAGCGCGCGCGCGAGGACAGCGAGGTCGGCGTGATCATCCTCACCGGCGAGGGGCCGCTCGCCTTCTGCTCGGGCGGCGACCAGCGCGTGCGCGGCGACACCGGCTACGAGACCGAGCCCGGCAGCGGCGTCGGCCGCTTCCACATCACCGACCTGCACGTCCAGATCCGCCGGCTGCCCAAGCCCGTGGTGGCGATGGTGGCCGGGTACGCGGTGGGCGGCGGCCACGTCCTGCACCTCGTGTGCGACCTGACCATCGCGGCCGACAACGCGCGCTTCGGGCAGACCGGGCCGCGCGTCGGCTCGTGGGACGGCGGCTTCGGCGCGTCGCTGCTGCGCGACCTGGTGGGGACCAAGAAGGCCAAGGAGATCTGGCTGCTGTGCCGCCAGTACGACGCCCAGCAGGCGCTCGACATGGGGCTCGTCAACACGGTCGTGCCGCTCGAGCGCCTCGAGGAGGAGACCGTTGGCTGGTGCCGCGAGATGCTCGCCCTCTCCCCCTTCGCCCTGCGGCTGGTCAAGGCGAGCTTCCACGCCCACGAGGACGGCTACGCCGGCGTCCAGCAGCTCGCCCACGACGCCAACCTGCTCTTCTACGCCTCCGACGAGGCGCGCGAGGGGCGCGAGGCCTACAAGGCCAAGCGCGCGCCCGACTTCTCGAAGTTCCCCCGGCGTCCCTGATGGCCGATTCCCCGACCCCCTCACCCGCCTGCACGCGGGCCGCAGAACCGACCATCTAGTGTCGAGCGTCCGCATCTGGATCATGGCCGCGCGGCTGCGCACGCTGCCCGCGGCGGTGGCGCCGGTGCTCGTCGGCACCGCGCTGTCGGCCACCGAGCGCGACCTGCGCGTCGGCGGCTTCGTCGCCGCGCTGCTCGGCGCGATCTTCATCCAGGTCGGCACCAACCTCTCCAACGACTACTCCGACGCGCGGCGCGGCGCCGACGCCGAGGATCGCCTCGGGCCCGTGCGCGTCACCGCCGGCGGGCTCGTGCCGCCGCGCCAGGTCCTGATCGCGACCTACGTGTCCTTCGGCGTGGCGGTCCTGTGCGGCGTCTACCTCGTCTGGCTCGCGGGCCCGATCCTGCTCGCCATCGGGGCGGCGTCGATCCTGGCCGGCGTCCTCTACACCGGCGGCCCGCGGCCCTACGGCTACGAGGGCCTCGGCGAGGTCTTCGTCTTCCTCTTCTTCGGCATCGTCGCCGTGACCGGCTCGTACTACGTGCAGGCCGAGCAGGTCACCTGGGAGGCCTTCGTGCTCGCGGTGCCCGTCGGGCTGCTCGCGAGCGCCATCCTCGTGGTCAACAACGTCCGCGACCTGGAGTCCGACCGGCGGGCCGGCAAGCGCACGCTGGCCGTACGACTTGGGCGCGAACGCGCGCGTACCCTGTACGGACTCATGGTCTACGGCGCCTTTCTCACCGCGCCGGTGCCCTGGGTGGCGGGGTCGCTTTCGGCGTGGCTGCTCCTGCCCCTGGTGCTCCTGCCAGTGGCTGTCGCGCTCGTGCGCCTCGTCCGCGCCCACGCCGACGGGCCCACGCTCAACCTGGCGCTCGCGCGCACGGGGATGCTCCAGCTCGCGTTCTGCGTGCTCCTGTCGGCGGGGCTGCTGTTGAGCTGATGGACGTCCGCGTCGCCACCGCCACGCTGACCTTCGCCGACCCGATGCGGACCGCCTACGGGGTCCTGCGCGAGCGCGAACTCACGCTCCTGCGCCTGCGCGACGCCGACGGCGCCGTGGGCTGGGGCGAGTCGGCGGCGCTGGAGGCCTACGACGGCGTCTCGCAGGCCAAGGTTCGCGACGCCTTCGAGGCCTACGAGGCCATCCTGCGCAACGGCGACGGCAACCCGGCCGCCGACCTGCTCGAGCGCTGCCGGATCGTCGCCGACGTCCCCCAGGCGCTCGCCGCCGTCGACCTCGCCCTCTGGGACCTCGCCGGCAACCGCGAGGGCAAGCCGGTCAGCGAGCTGATCTCCGACGACCCGGCCACCGAGGTGCGCGTCAACGCGACGATCCCCGCCGAGGACCGCGCGCACGCCGCCGAGCAGGCGGCCGCGGCCGCCAGGGCCGGCTACTCGTGCGTCAAGGTCAAGGTCGGCATCGGCGACGACGCCGGCCGCGTGGCCGCCGTGCGCGCCGCCGCGGGCGCGCAGATGGAGCTGCGCCTGGACGCCAACGGCGCCTGGGGGGTCGACGAGGCCGTCCAGTCGATCAACGCCCTCGCGCCGGCCGGGCTCGAGCTCGTCGAGGAGCCCGTGCACGGCGTGCAGGCGATGCGCCAGGTCCGCGATCGCGTCGCCGTGCGCGTCGCCATGGACGAGACCGCCGGCCAGCCGGGCTCGCTGACCGCCAAGGTGGCCGACGCCGTGTGCCTGAAGGTCTCGCGCTGCGGAGGGATCTCGCGGCTGCTCGCCCAGGCCGCGCTCGTGCGGGCGTCGGGCGCCGACGTCTACCTCGCCTCGACCTTCGACGGGCCGCTGGGGATCGCCGCCGCCGTGCACTGCGCCGCCGCCCTGAAGACGACCGCGGCCTGCGGGCTGGGCACGCTCGAGCTCTTCGCCGACGAGCTCACCGTGCTGCCCGTCGAGGACGGCGCCATCGCCGTCCCCGCGCAGCCCGGGCTGGGCGTCTAGGCCCGGCCGGGCTCCTCCTGCGCGCCAGGCTCGCCCCGATCGAGCGCGTCAGCGCCGGGAAGGCGAGCGTGATCGCGATCCCGACCGCCCGCAACGCGCCGACCAGGTACGGGAGGCGGTCGTAGGGAAGCGACGTGCCCGCGATGTTCTTGTAGGTCGTGAAGCCGAGGAAGCGATGGCGATCAGGGGCACCGTCGCCGTGCCCAGCCCGCCGGCGAAGGCGCTGACCGTGGCGCGGAGGTTGATGAGGTCCGACAGCGCGCTGCCGACGTAGTCCTCGGACAGGTCGTCCAGCGGCGCCAGCGAGGGATCCGAAGGCCTTGACGCCGCGACGAAGATCGCCTCGGGCCCGAAGCAGCCGACCATTCAGTTGGGCGCGTCGACCACCTCATGGATGCGCGGGTCGCCCGCGACCGACAGCAGCGCGTAGGCCTCCTCGCGGCTGCGCCCGTAGCGCGATGCGACGTGGTCGACGGCCGTGCGCGCCGCGTCGCGCGTGGCCTGCATAGGTCCGGCCCCACGCCATGTCGTCCCCCGGTTCGGCTGGACTGGACGGCGGGCCCGCTATCGGCGCGCGAGCGCGGCGACAACCGCGTCGGGCGCCTCGCGCGGCAGGCCGTGGCCGGCGCCCGGGACGACGACGAGCTCGGCGTCCGCCAGCGTCGCCGCCAGGCGCTCGCCGAGGGCCACGAACTTCGGGTCGCCGGCGCCTGCGAGCACGGTCGCCGGCATGGTCAGCGCCGCCAGGCGGTCCCACAGCGGCGCCATCGCGCCGGTCCCCATGCCGCGCAGAACGGCGGCCAGGGCGCGCGGGTCGTTGCGCAGGAGGTCCTCGCGCCAGACGCGCGCGGCCGCGGGCGGCGTGCCGGCGAACAGCGGCTGCGCGGCCCAGCGGTCGGCGAACTGCTCGATCGTCGCGCCCTCGGCGAAGGCGGCCAGGCGCTCGTCGTCGGCCCGGCGGGCGGCGCGCTCGGCCTCGTCCGCGAGCCCGGCGGTGGTGGCCACGAGCACCAGGCGTTCCACGCGCTCGGGCGCCGCGAGCGCGACGTGCTGGGCGATCCGCCCGCCCATCGAGTAGCCGCAGAGGACGAAGCGAGCGGGCGCAGCGGCGAGCACGTCGGCCACGCACGCCTCGAAGCTCACCGGCCGCGCATCGCGGGCGTCGCCGTGGCCGCGCAGGTCGGGCGCCAGCGGCGTATAGCGTTCGGGATCCAGGCGCTCGACCACCGGATCCCAGGCGCGCCGCGTTCCGGCGAAGCCGTGCAGCAGGACGACGGTGGTGGGCACGCCTGCCATCTTGACCGAGACCATCGACACCTACCTCCTGCTGCGCGCGTTCGTCGACGAGCTGGCGCGCTGCGGCCTGGCCGGCGCCTGCACCTCGCCGGGCTCGCGCTCGACGCCGCTCGTGCTCACCCTCGCGCGCCAGCCGGGCCTTCCGACGTGGTCGCACGTCGACGAGCGCGTGGCCGGCTTCTTCGCCCTCGGCGTGGCCAAGCAGAGCGGGCGCCCCGCGGCGGTGGCGTGCACCAGCGGCACCGCGGCGGCGCACTACCTGCCCGCGGTCATCGAGGCCCGCGAGGCGCGCATCCCGCTGATCGTGCTCACGGCCGACCGCCCGCCCGAGCTGCGCGAGGTCGGGGCCGGGCAGACGATCGACCAGCTCGAGCTCTACGGCGGCGCGGCCAAGTGGTTCTTCGAGGTCGGCACGCACCGCGCCACGCCCGAGCGGCTGCGCTGGATGCGCCAGCTCGCCTTCCGCGCCTTCCAGACGGCCGTGTCCGGGCGCCCCGGCGCCGTGCACCTGAACTTCCCGCTGCGCGAGCCGCTCGTGCTCGACGCGCCGCTGGCACCGGCCGGCGACGAGCCCCTCTGCCGCGTGCGCCGCTCCGCGCCCGGCGCCGCGATCGAGCTCGAGGTCGGCGAGCGCGCCGTCATCGTGGCCGGCCGCCACGAGCGCGACGACGGCCTGGCGGCGGCGCTCCCCGCCGCCGCTGCCGCCCTCGGCGCGCCGCTGCTGGCCGATCCGCTGTCCGGCGCGCGGCGCGGCCCCGCGGCCGTCGCGCACTACGACGACCTGCTGCGCGACGACGCCTTCGCCGCCGCCCACCGCCCCGACACGGTGATCCGCGTCGGCGACCTGCCGACCTGCAAGCCGCTGCGCCAGTGGCTGGCCGGGCTCGACGGCGCGCGGCAGGTCGCCTTCGATCCCGAGGGCGCCTGGCAGGACCCGGCCGCCGTGGTCGGCGAGCTGCTCGACGCCGACCCCGCGGCGTGGGCGCGATCGATCGCCGGGGCGCCGCGGGCCGGCGCGTGGCTGCAGGCCTGGCGACGCGCCGACGACGGCGCGGCCCAGGCGATCGCCGCCGAGCTGGGCGAGGCGATCTCAGAGCCGGCCGTCGCGCGCGCGCTCGCCGCGTTGCCGAGC
Source organism: Paraconexibacteraceae bacterium (assembly GCA_963757775.1). Taxonomy (GTDB): domain Bacteria; phylum Actinomycetota; class Thermoleophilia; order Solirubrobacterales; family Solirubrobacteraceae; genus JAOPZW01. The sequence continues at coordinate 47,818 of CAVWSH010000012.1, forward strand.
GAGGTCACCGTCTTCACCGCCTCCTCCATGCCCGTGCGCGACGTCGAGAGCTTCTGGCCCGTGCGCGACGCGCCGCCGCGCGTGCTGGCCCATCGCGGCGCCAACGGCATCGACGGCACCCTGGCCGCGGCCTTCGGCGCCGCGGCCGCGGGAGGGCGGGTGGTGGCGCACCTCGGCGACGTCGCCCTCGCCCACGACCTCGGCGCGCTGCTGTGCGCCTCGCGCCTTGACCTCGGGCTCACCATCGTGCTCGTCGACAACGCCGGCGGCGGGATCTTCGACTTCCTGCCGGTCGCCTCGCAGACCGATGCCTTCGAGGAGCACGTGGCCACCCCGACCGGCCTGGAGGCCGAGCGCGTCGCCGCCCTCTTCGGGCTGGCCTACGAGCGCGTCGAGGCGCTGGGCGCCATCCGCGAGGCGCCCGGGACGCTGCTGCACGTGCGCACCGACCGGGCGCAGAACGTCGCCCTGCACCGTCGCTTGCACGAGGCCGTCGCCGTCCGGCTCGCTCGCTAGCTTCGAGCGACCATGAGCCAGACGACGCTGCTCCCCGCCCCACCGCCGCCCGCGCCCCCACGGCGCAGCTCGAAGGGGATCGCTCCCGGCGACATCGTGCAGGTCGACAAGAAGGGCCGTCGCTTCCACGCCATCGTCGTCGAGCTCGAGCAGGGCGAGTCGGGGCGCTTTCAGCTCAGCGTGCGCCCGCTGGACTCCCGCATCTCCTACCGCCAGGCCACCGTCCGCGAGGTCGTGGCCGTGTGGCGGCGCGCCGGGCGTTAGTCCGCAGCGGCGCTGCTGCACAATCGGCGGGTGCGCCACTGCGGCGAGCTCCTCGAGCTGGACGACGTCCGCCGGCGGCTGCGCCCCAGCGGGGAGAGCCATGTCGGACTGCGACCGATCGAGGTCGCTCGCATCGTGGGGACGCTCGATCGTTGCTGCGACTTCGATCGCTGCTTTCACCCGCTGCGCGCCGACCTCGCCGGCCGCGTCGGTGGCGTGGCGCGCGCCTTCCCGGACGGCGCCTTCCCGCCCATCGACGTCGTGCAGGTCGACGGCGCGTACTTCGTCGTCGACGGGCACAAGCGCGTGGCTGCGGCGCGCCACTCGGGCGTCGAGGTCATCGACGCGAACGTGACCCGGCTCGACGTGGCGGCGCCGGTCGATGCCGGCACCCAGCCCGGGGACCTCGCGCTCGCCGGTGCGCAGGACCGCTTCCTGCGTGAGAGCGGGTTGCGCCAGGCGCGGCCCGACGCCCGGGTGCCGTGCCTCTGGGAACGCAGCTACGCCGAGCTGCTCGAGGCGGTCAAGGCGCACGGCCACGACCTCATGCGCGTGCGCGGGCGCCTCGTCGACCCCGAGGACGTCGCCGCGCACTGGTCCGACTGCGACGTGCTCCCGGTCCTCGCAGCGGCCGAGGACGGCGGCGTCCTCGAGCTGCTCGCCTGCTGCCCGGCCGGCGAGCTCTACCTCGCGGTGCACCGCCTCGCCTGGGCGCCCGCGGGGGCCGACTGCGAGGCCCTCCGGGCGGCGGCGCGCGCCGCCCCTGCCGAGCTCCCTCCGTCGCGCCCCCGCAGACGGCCCTGGCGGCGCGCCGGGCGCTAGACACGTGCAGCGCCAGGCGTTGGCGGCGCCCGGAACAGCATCACCGAGGGAAGGAGTCGGTGGCGGGCGGTGCGCTCGCGGCTTCGCCCTCGCTGGCGGTGGCGGTGGCAGTGGCAGTGGCAGTGGCGGTGGCAGTGGCGGTGGCAGGCGGCGACGGGCGAGTCGCCACGGCGTCGAACGTCGGTCCTGCCCCCTCCTGAGGTGGGAAGACCGACGTTCGACCACCACGAGCGCGCCCCCCGACCCCCCGGGGTCCCCAGGACGACTTCGTGGCCAACCAGCGGGCGGTCATCGGCGCCGTCGCGGTTCAGGGTCCACAGGATGTCGGCGGCGCGCGCGGCGCTGGGGCGCTGAGGCGCGTCAGGCGGCGAGGACCGGCAGCAGCGCCTGCAACTTGACCTCGGTCTCGGCCAGCTCGGCCGTCGGGTCGGAGTCGCGCATCACGCCGACGCCGGCGTAGCAGCGCGCCACCGGGCCGGTGAGCAGCGCGCAGCGCAGGGCGACGCAGAACTCGCCGTCCTCGTTGGCGTCGGTCCACCCCACCGGCCCCGCGTACCAGCCGCGGTCGAGGCCCTCCAGGGCCGGGATGAGCGGCGCGGCGGCGGCGAACGGCTCACCGCCGACCGCGGGCGTCGGATGCAGCATCCCGGCCAGCTCGACCGCGCTCACCGGCCGCGCGAGCTGCGCGCGGATCGGCGTGGCAAGGTGCTGGATGTTGGCCATCCGCGCCACGACGGGCTCGTCGGCCGCTGTCACCCACACGCTCACCGGGCGCAGCGCGCGGACGATCCGGCGCGTGACGATCGCCTGCTCCTCGCGGTCCTTGTCGGAGCGCAGCAGCTGCTCGCCCAGGTGATCGTCGACGGCCGGGTCGGCGCTGCGCCGCGTCGAGCCGGCCAGCGCGAGCGTCCCGGCCCGCAGGCCGTCGCGCCGCACGAGCAGCTCGGGGCTGGCGGCGACGAACGCGCTCTCCCCGCGCCCCGCGCAGAAGGTGAAGCACGACGGGAAGGCCTCGCGCAGCACGCCGAGCACCGCCGCCGGGTCGTGGGCGCGCGGAGCGTGGACCTGCACCTCGCGCGCGAGGACGACCTTGTCCAGCGCTCCCGCCCGGATGCGCTCGACGGCTCGCGCCACCGCGGACTCGTAGTGCTCGGGCGGCATCGCGCTGACCACGCGGTAGCGCCCGGTCGGGTCGGGGTCGAGCAGCGGCAGCGGCGCGCTGCGCAGCGACGCGGCGCGCTCGAGCAGCCGAGCGCAGAGCGCGTCGGGGTCGTCGTCGGGAGCGGCGATGGCGGCCAGCGTCAGCGTCACCTGCTCGCCGCGGCGCACCAGCGCCACCTCGGGCACGTGCAGCGAGGCGGGCTCGAAGCCCGCCCAGTGCGGCGTCGTGCCGCCGTCAGGGGCGAAGGCGAAGCCTCCGACGGCCACCGCGCCGCCGTCCTCCCCCGGCGCGTCGGCCACCAGCCCCCGCCAGCGCGCGGCGACGCGCCCGAAGCGCCCGGCGCCGCGGTCGTCGAGCGCGGCGGCGCGACCGACCGTGGCCAGCGCGAAGCGATCGCGATCGGGGTGCTCGAAGCAGAACCAGTCCTCGCCCGGGCGCCGCGAGGCGACCGCCACCGCGGTGGGGTCCGCGGTGGGCGCAAGCGCGACCGTGATGGCCACCAGGCACTCGCCCGAGCGCCGGGCGCGGCGCACGCCCTCGCCGGCCCGCGCGCGCAGGAGCTCGCGCTCGCCGTCGCCCAGCAGCGGACGGCCCACGGTCTGCAGGAGCGCGCCGGCCATGCCGGGAGTCTACGCGGGCGATCCGGCGACCGCGCGGCGCTACGATGGATCAGAGCCATGGTGTTCCTGGGCATCCTGCTGCTGGGCGCCGGCGCAGGTCTCCTGATCGCCGAAGCCCACCTGCCCGCGTACGGCGCCCTCGGATTGGCCGGCGTCATCGCGCTCGCGGGCGGTGCGGCGCTCGCGGTCGACGGCGCGGGCGGCGGCACGGCGCTCATCGTCGCCGTTGTCCTCCTCGTCGCCCTGGCCGCGGTGGCGCTGCTGCTCCTCATCGCGCGCGCCACGCTCACCGCCGGGCGCTCGCGGGTCAGGACCGGCGTCGAGGGCCTCGTCGGACACGTCGGCGTCATCCGCAGCGCGCCGGCTCCGCTCGGTCAGGTCTTCGTCGACGGCGCCCTGTGGCGCGCCAGGCCGTGCATGGAGGACGAGCTGTCGGTCGGCGACCAGGTCGTGGTGGAACGCGTCAACGGCCTCGTGCTCTCCGTGCGCCGGGCCGAGGAATGGGAGGTGGACCCATGACCGCGGTCCTCGTCGCGGTGGTCATCATCCTCGTGCTGGCGATCGCCGCCGCCGGTGCCTCGGTCCGGATCCTGCGCGAGTACGAGCGCGCGGTCGTCTTCCGCCTCGGGCGCCTCGTCGGCGCCAAGGGCCCGGGCATCGTGCTGCTCGTCCCCCTCATCGACCGCATGGTGCGCGTCGACCTGCGCACGGTGACCTTCGAGGTCCCGCCGCAGGACGTGATCACGCGCGACAACGTGCCGGCCAAGGTCAATGCGGTCGCCTACTTCCGCGTGGTCGACCCGGTCAAGTCGGTGGTCGAGGTCGAGCGCATCCGGAACGCCACGTCGCAGATCGCCCAGACCACGTTGCGCTCCGTGCTCGGCAAGGCCGACCTCGACACGCTGCTGGCCGAGCGCGAGCAGCTCAACGAGAACCTGCAGCAGATCATCGACGAGCAGACCGAGCCGTGGGGCGTCAAGGTGACCACGGTCGAGATCAAGGACGTCGGCATCCCGCAGGGCATGCAGCGCGCCATGGCCCGTCAGGCCGAGGCCGAGCGCGAGCGCCGCGCCAAGGTCATCAACGCCGAGGGCGAGTTCCAGGCCTCCGAGCGCCTCTTCGACGCCGCCGAGGTGATGAGCGGCAACCCCGCCGCCCTGCAGCTGCGCTACCTGCAGACCCTGCTCGAGATCGGGACCAACCAGAACTCGACCATCGTCCTGCCGGTGCCCATCGACCTGATCAAGCCGCTCATGCAGACCCTCGAGGACGGCAACGAGCGCCGCGACCGCGCCCGCGAGCGCGACCGCCTGCGCGCGGCCCAGGACAGGCCCGAGCTGCCCGACGGCGAGGACGGCCGGCACCTCGCCGACCTCGACCGCGCGCGCGACCTGCCGGCGGGGGGCGAGCAGGCCCACGACCTGCCGGCGGGCGAGGAGGACGACCCGATCGGGTAGTCCGTAGCCATGAAGCTCATCGTTCTCATCGTTCGACTGCTCATCGGCGGCCTGTTCATCGGCCACGGCACCCAGAAGCTCTTCGGCTGGTTCGGCGGCTATGGCCCAGAGGGCACCGGCGGCTACATGGAGTCGCTGGGGATGAAGCCCGGGCGCCGGCACGCCCTCGCCGCGGGGGCGACGGAGGCGGGCGGAGGCGCGCTCCTCGCCGCCGGCCTGGCGACGCCGGCGGCCGCGGCCGCCATCACCGGCGTGATGGCCACCGCCATCCGCACGGTCCATCAGCCCAACGGGCCGTGGGTGACCGAGAACGGGTGGGAGCACCCGGCGACGGTCATCGCCGCGGTGCTGACCATCGCGGAGATCGGCCCAGGCTCGCTGTCGCTCGACGCCGCGCTCGGCGCCGAGCGCAAGGGCACGGGCTGGGCGCTGGCGGCGCTCGTCGCGGGGGTGGGCGGCTCGGCCGTCCTCCTGCGCGATTGGGAGCGCCCCGCCCCGGCTCCCGAGGGCGGCGGCGAGGGCTAGCGGCGCTCGAAGGCCAGCCGCACGCCGAGGCCGACGAGCACGGCGCCCGTGAGGCGCTGGGCCCGCGCGAGCCACGGGCCCTCGACGAAGGCGCGCCGGGCGCGGGCCACCAGATAGGCGAGCGCCGAGTACCAGACGAGGTCGAAGGCCACGATGGTGGCGGCCATGAGCAGCGCCGAGGGGAGCACGGGCGCGCCATCGGGCACGAACTGCGGGAAGAGCGCGACGAAGAAGACCGCGAGCTTGGGGTTGGCCAGGCTCGTGAGCAGGCCGTCGCGCAGCGGGGCGCCGCGCGCGGGCCTGCGCGGCGACGTGGGGGCGCCGCGGCCGCGCAGCGACTGCAGCCCGAGCACGATGAGCACCACGGCGCCGACGAGCTTGACCGCGGTGAAGGCCTCGGCCGACGTCGCCACCACGGCGGCGATGCCCATGGCGGCGAAGCACCCCCAGGCCAGGACCCCGACCGAATTGCCCACCGTCGTGGCCAGCGCCCGGCGCCGGCCGCCCGTCACGGCGCTGCGCACGACGAGCGCGGTCGCCGCGCCGGGCGTGACCGTGAGCAGCGCGGCGACCGGCGCGAAGGCGACGAGGGCCCGCAGCACGCGGGGCCCTCAGGTTTCGCCGCGCCCGCGCGAGATGGCGATCTCGCCGGTGCGCATCATCTCGATGAGCCCGAACGGGCGCGCCATGCGCTCGAAGGCCTCGATCTTGTCCGTGGTGCCGGTGACCTCGACGATGACCGAGCGCTTGGTCACGTCGACCACCCGGCCGCGGAAGATCTCGCACACCTGCATGACCTCGGCGCGCTGGCTGCCGTCGGCGGCGATCTTGAAGAGCGCGAGCTCGCGCGCGACGGTGTCGCCGGGCTCGAGGTCGCGGATCTTCAGGACGTTGACCAGCTTGTGCAGCTGCTTGGTCACCTGGTCGATCGGGTGCAGCGCGCCGTCGACGGTCAGCGTGATGCGCGACAGCTGATCGTCGTCGGTCGGCCCGACCGTGAGGGTGTCGATGTTGAACCCGCGCCGCGCGAAGAGGCCGGCGATGCGGGTCAGGACACCCGGGCGGTTCTCGACGAGGATCGTCAGGACGTGCTTGCGCCCGGTGCGCATGCCGCCGGCGGCCTCGAGCTCTCCGAGGCTCAGCACCTCGTGCTTGGTCCCTGGCTCGCCCATGATCAGCCCTTCATGTCCCGCGCGGCGGCGCCGGGCGAGATCATCGGGTAGACGTTCTCCTCCTCGGTCACCGCGACGTCGACGACGACGGGGCCGGGGGTGTCGAGCGCCTCGCGCATCTGCTCGACGAGGGTCGACTTGTCCGCGCAGCGCATGCCGGTGCAGCCGAAGCCCTCGGCCACCTTCACGAAGTCCGGCCAGCGCCCGCGCGCGACGTGCGAGTAGCGGCGATCCCAGAACAGCTCCTGCCACTGGCGGACCATGCCCAGGTAGCCGTTGTTCATGATGAAGACCTTGACGTCGATCTCCTCCTCGGCGCAGGTGGCCAGCTCCTGGATGTTCATCTGGAAGGAGCCGTCGCCCGAGATGCACGCCACCACCTGATCGGGGCAGCCGACCTTCGCGCCCATGGCGGCCGGCAGGCCGAAGCCCATGGTCCCCAGGCCGCCCGAGTTGATCCACTGGCGCGGGCGCTTGAACGGGAAGTACTGCGCCGCCCACATCTGGTGCTGGCCGATGTCGCTGGTGAGGATGCAGTCGCCGCCGGTGGCCTCGAGCAGCGCCTCGATCATGTACTGCGGCTTGATCTCGGCGGTCGAGGACTCCTCGTAGCGCAGCGGATGGCGCTCTTGCCAGCCGCGGATGCGCTGCCACCACTCGTCCAGCCGGCCGCCGTCGGTCTCCAGGGCGCGGTACTCGGCGGCCAGCTTGGCCAGGATGTTCTTCGCGTCGCCCACGATCGGGATGTGCGCCGGCACGTTCTTGGAGACCTCGGCCGGGTCGATGTCGATGTGGATGAACTTCGCCCGCGGGGCGAACTCGCTGAGCTTGCCGGTGACGCGATCGTCGAAGCGCGCCCCGATCGCGCAGATGAGGTCGGCCTCGTCGAGCGCGTAGTTGGCCGTGCGCGTCCCGTGCATGCCGGGCATGCCCAGCCACTGCTCGTGGGGCGCCGGGAAGGCGCCGAGGCCCATGAGCGTGCAGGTGATCGGGAAGTTGTCGGCCGTCGCGAGCTCGACGAGCTCGGCGGACGCGTTGGCGTTGACCACCCCGCCGCCGGCGTAGAGGACCGGACGGCGCGAGGCCGCCAGCGCCTTGGCCGCCTGGCGGATCTGCTTGGCGTTGCCCTCGGTGGTGGGCTGGTAGCCGGGCAGGCGCAGGTCGGTGACCGGCTCGTACGGGATGTCCGCGCGCGAGAGGTCCGTCGGGATGTCGACCACGATCGGCCCCGGGCGGCCCGTGCGCGCGAGGTAGAACGCCTCGTGCAGCGCGCGCGGGATCTCCATCGGGTGCTGGATCATGAAGGAGTGCTTGACGGCCGGCATCGTGATGCCGAGCACGTCGGCCTCCTGGAAGCCGTCGGTCCCCAGCAGGTCCGTGCGCACCTGGCCGGTGATGAACACGGTGGGGACCGAGTCCATCATCGCGTCCTGGATCGGCGTGACGACGTTGGTCGCGCCCGGGCCGCTGGTGGCCAGGCAGACGCCGACCTTCCCGGTGGCCTTGGCGTAGCCCTCGGCCGCGTGCCCTCCCCCGGCCTCGTGGCGCACGAGGACGTGGCGGATCCCGGCGTCGAAGAGCGCGTCGTAGGTGGGGATGTTCGCGCCACCCGGAAGGCCGAATACGACGTCGACGCCCTCCGCCTTGAGGCACTCCATCAGAGCATCGACTGCCCGCATTCGCGTTCACCCCTCTCGGTGCGTAGATGTGCATCGAGCCGCTCCACGGCGGCTCGCGGGGTCCGAGTGTACCGTCAGTGCGCGACCGGCTCAGCCGGGACGGCCGGCGGGCCCGGGAACTCGAGCTCGGTCCCGCAGCGCATGCACAGCGCGTCGTGCAGGGGCACGATCTTTCGGCAGGTCGGGCAGCGCCGGTGCGGCTCGTCGTACTCGTTGCGATAGAGCACGGCGGCCACGAGCCCGATGAAGGGCGGGATGGCCGAGAGCAGGAACCAGAGCAGGAACGAGCTGCCCTTGATCCTCCCGATCACGCCGCCGGCCAGGCCGAAGAAGAAGGCGATGACGAGGAAGGGCACGCGGGCCGGATCTTTAGAAGAGCGTGCGGACCGCCCAGAGGACGGCGACGATCGCCACCACCGCGACGACGAACCAGGCGACGGCCGCCACGACCCCGATGACGATCTTGAACAGGATCCACGCCGCGATGGCGAGGACGATCACCGCGACCACTCGGGCCCCGAACGAGGGGCCGGTCTTCTCGTTCTCCATGCCCCTTAGGGTACTCCCGCGCGGGGCCGGGGTGACGAGCTTTCAGTCGTAGGTGCGCCGCAGGTGCTCGAAGCGGTTGCGGCCGGTCGCGCGGCCGTTGAGCTGCAGGCGGGCGAGGCGGTAGCGGCGGACCTTCGGGGCGTTGGGGTCGCGCTGCGCGACGGTGTCGCGGCGCTCAACGAGCAGGACGCGTGCGGCGGAGACGGCGGAGGTGGAGCTCATGTCCTTCATCGTGGCCCTTGGTCGGTCCTTCGGCCACCGCCCGCGAGTCCGAACTGGCTGCTCACGGCATGGCCCGGGTGTCGAGGCGGCGCGCCGCGGCCACCCCGGCGTCCAGCGCCGGGCGCATCGCCGCGGCGAGCCGGCGGCGCACGCGCCAGCGCGCGCCGCTGAAGGCCAGGTTGGCCACGGTGGCGAAGCCCTCCTCGTCGGCGCGCAGCGCCAGCAGCAGGTGGGCGATGCGATCGCCGCTGGGCAGCGTGGGATCGTTGACGCCAACGCAGTAGCAGACCACGCGCTGGCGGAATCGTCGCCCTCCGCGCCGCACGAGCAGGGCGCCGGCCGGTCCCACGATCCACACGCCCAGGCGCCCGCGCTCGGGCACCAGCCCCGTCTGGGCGTGGATCGCGCGCGCCTCGTGGCCGACGAGGTCGCCCAGCAGGCCAACCGAGCGCGCCTCGGCGTCGGCGGGCGCCCTGCTGGCCTTCGCCCGCACGACGTTGGCGCCGCGCTGGGCGTAGAGCTCGGGGATGACCCAGGCGTGGGCGAAGCTCGCCAGGCTCACCGGCAGCGCCAGCGGCTGCACGAGGAACAGCGCGACCCCGGCCGCGATGAAGGGCACGACGTGGGCCACGGTGATGGCCGTCCACATCAGGCTCGTGCGGTCCAGGCGCCGGGCGTCCGCCCGCGGTCGCCAGTGGACGGCGGCCAGCTCGGGAAGCGGCTCGGCGGCCACCGCGCCGGGCTATCCGCCGGAGATCGGCAGCCGCATGATCACGAGCTCGGCGCCGACCGGCAGATCGCGCACCTGCTCGGCGTGGCCCTCGCCCGTCGAGACCATGGCGAAGTAGCCGCGGTCGAGCTCCTCGCGGAAGGCCGCTACGGCGGCCTCCACGGCCTGCGGATCGTCGGCCGTCCACTCCGCGAGCGTGGTGTGGCCGGTCTGGTCCATGCGAATGAGACGTGACATGTGCCCTCCTCGGCTTCGGTCAGCCCATGGTACGCCCGTGCCGCAAGGACGGGCCCCGCTTTGGCGCCCCAGCGTCAGAGGCCGAGCTTCTCGCGCACGATGCGCGTGACCTCGCCGCCGTCGGCGCGCCCGCGCGTCTCGCGCATGACGTGGCCGACGATGACCCCGATCGGCTTCATGTCGCCCGCGCGCAGGCGCTCGGCGATGTCGGGGTTCGCTTCGAGGGCGGCCTCGACGGCCGGGTCGAGCGTGTCGGCGCCGCCGATGGCGCCGAGTCCCTCGGCCTCGACGATCGCGGCCGGGTCGCCGCCCTCGGCCACGAGCCGGTCGAGGACCTGCTTGGCCCCGCCCTGCGTGACCTTCTTCTCGCTCACGAGGCCGACGAGGGTGGCCAGCGCGCCGGGCTGCACCTTGGACTGCGCCGGGTCCTCGACGTCGATGCGCGCCACGAGCTCGTTGACCCAGTTGGCCAGCGGCTGGGCATCGACGCCGTTGCTCGAAAGGGCGGCCTCGAAGTAGTCGCCCAGCTCGGCGCGCCATGCGAGCAGCCGGGCGGAGTCCGTCGTGAGCCCGAGGTCGCGCTCGAAGCGCTCGGCGCGCGCCGCCGGCAGCTCGGGCAGCGCCGCGCGGGCGCGCTCGAGCATGGCCTCGCTGATGGCGATGGGCACGAGGTCGGGCTCGGGGAAGTAGCGGTAGTCGTGCGCCTCCTCCTTGGAGCGCAGCGACGTGATCGCCTCGGTGCGGGGATCGAAGTGCAGGGTCTCCTGCTCGACCTGGCCGCCCCCGCGCACGATGGCCTCCTGGCGCGCGATCTCGGCCCGGATCCCCTTCTCGATGAAGCGGAACGAGTTCATGTTCTTGAGCTCGGTCTTGGTCCCGAGCTCGCGCGTGCCGACCGGGCGGATGGAGACGTTGGCGTCGCAGCGCAGCGAGCCCTCCTCCATGTTCACGTCGCTGACGCCGAGCCCGCGCAGCGTCGTGCGCAGCAGTCGCAGCCACTCGCCGGCCTGCTCGGCCGAGCGCACATCGGGCTCGGAGACGATCTCCACCAGCGGGGTGCCGCCGCGGTTGAAGTCCACCACGGACGTCTCGGCCCCGTGGATGCGACCACTCGTTCCCGTGTGCACGAGCTTGGCCGCGTCCTCCTCGAGGTGCACGCGATGGATGCGCACGTCGCCCAGCCGACCGCCCCGGCACAGGGGCTCGTCGTACTGGGAGATCTGGTAGTCCTTGGCGTTGTCGGGATAGAAGTAGTTCTTGCGGTGGAAGATCGACCGCGGGGCCAGCTCGCAGTCCAGCGCGAGCCCGATGAGCAGGCCGTAGTGGATCGCTTCGGCGTTGGCCACCGGCAGGGAGCCCGGCAGTCCCAGGCACACCTCGCAGGTGCGCGTGTTGGGCGGGGCGCCGAAGGACAGCTCGCAGCCGCAGAACATCTTGGTCCGCGTGCTGAGCTGGACGTGGATCTCCAGGCCGATGACGGGCTCGTAGTCGGTCATGCGCTTGGCGCTCGCGCTTGGGAGCTGTCGAAGCCGATCGCCTGCTCGAGCGCGTGGGCGGCGTCGAGGAGGCGATTCTCGCTGAAGGCCGGGCTCGCGAGCTGGAAGCCCACGGGCAGGCCTTCGCTGAGCCCGCAGGGGATCGAGATCGCGGGGATCCCGGCCAGCGGCATCGGCACGGTGAAGTAGTCGTTGAGATACATGGCCAGCGGGTCGCCGGTCTTGGCCCCGAGCTCGAAGGCGACGCCCGGGCTGGTCGGGGTGACCACGAAGTCGACGCGCTCGAAGGCCTTCTTGAAGTCCTCGGCGATCAGGGTGCGCACGCGCTGCGCGCGGCCGTAGTAGGCGTCGTAGTAGCCGCTGGACAGCGCGTAGGTCCCGATGAGCACGCGGCGCTTGACCTCGTCGCCGAAGCCGTCGTGGCGGGTCTTCGTGTACATCGTCAGCAGGTCCTCGGCCTCGCGGCGCAGGCCGTAGCGCACGCCGTCGTAGCGCGCGAGGTTCGAGGACGCCTCGGCCGGCGCGAGCACGTAGTAGGCGCTCAGGCCGTAGTCGGCGTGCGGGAGCGAGACGCGGTCGACGCTCGCCCCCAGGTCGCGCGCGATGGCCAGGGTGGCCTCGAAGCGCTCCATGACGCCGGGCTCGACGCCCTCGCCGGTGAGGTCCTCGGGTATGCCGAGCCGGATGCCGTCCAGGCGCTGGGCCGTCGGGAGCACGACCTCGTCGGGGAAGGCGACCGACGTCGCGTCGCGGTCGTCGTGGCCGACCATGTGGCGCAGCAGCAGCGCGGCGTCGGTCACGTCGCGGGTCAGCGGGCCGGCCTGGTCGAGGCTCGAGGCGAAGGCGATCATGCCGAAGCGGCTGACCGCGCCGTAGGTGGGCTTGAGGCCCACGATGCCGCACAGGGCGGCGGGCTGGCGGATCGAGCCGCCGGTGTCGGTGCCCAGCGCCCAGGGCGCGCTGCCCGCGGCCACGGCGGCGGCGCTGCCGCCGGACGAGCCCCCCGGCACGCGCGTGCGGTCCCACGGGTTGAGCGCCGGCCCGTAGGCGGAGTTCTCGTTCGAGGAGCCCATCGCGAACTCGTCCTGGTTGGTCTTGCCCAGCAGCGGGGCGCCCGCCTGCGCCAGCCGGCGCACCACGGTGGCGGTGTAGGGCGGGCGGTAGCCCTCGAGGATTCGCGAGCCCGCCTGGGAGGGCACGCCCTCGGTGCAGAAGAGGTCCTTGACCGCCACCGGGACGCCGTGCAGCGGCCCGCCGTTCTCCGCCGGTGCCTGGTCCGCGACCCACAGGAAGGCGTTGAGCTCGTCGGCCGCGGCGCGCTCGCGGTAGGCCTCGAAGAGCTCGCGGCGGTCCAGATCCCCGCTCTGCACGGCTGCGGCCGCCTGCGCGGCGGTGAGCGCGATGACCTCTGTCATGCCGTCGGGCTGGGCACGCGGAAGCCGCCGTCGGCCACGTCGGGGGCCTGCTCGAGGACGACCTCGCGCGGCAGGCAGGGCCGCGGCTCGTCGGGGCGCAGCGCGTTGGCCACCTCGACGACGTGCGTCGTCGGCGGGACGCCGTCGAGATCGAGCTCGCCGATCTTCTCGATGTGCTCGAGGATGTTGGAGAGCTCGCCGGAGATCTTCGTGACCTCCTCTTCGCTGAGCTCCAGGCGCGCGAGGCGCGCTACGTGCAGGACCTGCTCACGGTCGATCATGGCTCTCGGTCAGTCTAGGTGGCGGCGGCGGGCGCGGCTCGGGCGGCGTGTAGGCGCTCTGTGGCGCGTCGGTGCGCTCGTCCTTGGTCGCCCACCAGCCGCCGACGGCCAGGACCAGCGCGGCCAGCAGGCCGAGCCACGCTCCGTAGCGCACGACGATGAGCTGGTTGGGACCGGGCTGGAAGACCAGCACGCGCAGCGCGAGCACGACGAAGGCGAGGGTCCCGGCGGTCGCCGTCAGCACCGAGGCGGCGACGGCCTGGGCGACCGGACCGCCGGTGGCGTTGATGACCGCCAGCCAGGCGGCGCAGCCGACGGCGGCGAGCGCGATCGCGATGGCCAGCCAGCCGAGGGCATCCCAGCCGCTGCCCCAGCTTCCCGTCGAGTACGTGTCCACGAGGTTGAGGATCCCGCCCTGGCCGTGGGCCGCGGGGAGCTCGACGTCGAACCACGGCAGGAAGAGCGTCACCAGCAACGCCCCCGCCCCGGCGACCGCGAGCCATTCCCCCGCGCGCAGCCTGCTCACGCCACCGCCATCCGCGCCGCCTTCAGGGTGTTGTGCAGCAGGCAGGCGATCGTCATCGGCCCGACGCCGCCGGGGACCGGCGTGATGGCGCCGGCGACCCGAGCCGCCTCGTCGAAGTCGACGTCGCCGTGCAGGCCGTCGTCGGAACGGTTGATGCCCACGTCGATCACGGTGGCGCCCGGCTTGATCCAGTCGCCCTTGACCATGCGGTCACGGCCGACCGCGGCGACGAGGATGTCGGCCCGCCGGCAGACCTCGGCCAGGTCGCGCGTGCGCGAATGGCAGATCGTGATCGTCGCATTGGCGCCCAGCAGGAGCTGGGCCATGGGCTTGCCGAAGAGGTTCGAACGCCCGACCACCACCGCCTCGGCGCCCTCCAGCTGCGCCCCGGCCTCCTCGAGCAGCAGCATCACGCCCGACGGGGTGCACGGCCGCAGCCCGTCACGGCCCAGCGCGAGCAGCCCGGCGCTCACCGGCGTCAGCCCGTCGACGTCCTTGCCGGGCTCGATGAGGCTGGTCAGCTCGACGCCGTCGAGGTGGCCGGGAACCGGCAGTTGGCAGAGGATCCCGCTCACGTCGGGATCGGCGTTGAGCTGCTGGATGAGGTCCACGACCTGCTCGCGCGTGGCATCGGCCGACCGGCGGTGATCGAAGCCGCGCATGCCCACCTCGGCCGTCGCCTTCTGCTTGTTGGCCACGTAGATGGCCGAGCCCGGGTCGTCGCCCACGAGCACGGTGGCCAGCCCGGGCGGGCGCCCGTGCTCGGCCGTGAACTCGGCCACGCCCTCGCCGACGGCGGCGCGCACGCGCGCCGCCACGGCCCTGCCATCGATCACCGTTGCTGGCATTGCGGCGCCGGAGGCTATCGCTGGCCGGACCGCAGGCGCTCGACCACGCGCGCGAGGTTGTCGCGCCACACGTCCTCGGGCGTGGGCGGCAGCACGTCGTCCCAGATCGCGGCGAAGCTGCTCATGAGCTGCGTCAGGCCGGCGGGACGGCCCATGAACCACCAGTGCAGGTGCTCGGCCCCCTCGCCCCAGCGGCCGACGTGGACGCGACCGATCCCGTCGAGCGACCGCACCGCGCGCTCGACCCGGCCCAGCATCAGGCCGCACTCGCGCGCGAGGTCGTCGGGCAGGTCGCCGGGCGCGGCGTAGTGCTCGCGGGGCTCGAGGATCACCACCACGGGCAGCCCGCTGGGCTCCAGCGCGCTCAGCCGCCAGCGCTCGTCGGTCCACAGGAACTCCTCGTCGGAAAGGGTGCACGCGCGGCAGTCGACGCCACCCTCGCCCTCCAGCGCGGGCTCGTCCTCGGGCGCGCGCAGGGCCCGCGGGCGCATCTCGCCGTCGAAGGGAAACGAATCCCACTCCTGGACCGGCGGCATCCGCAGCGCATCGACTGACCGGCGGTGGATCTCGCTGGCGCTCTCGGGCATGGCCCGATCCTATGTGCCGTGGGCGTCGGCTACGCTCGGCGCGTGGAGTGGCCCGCGGCGTTCTACGACCGGCGCGCCGGCGTCGGGTGCCCGCTGTGCGACGAGGGACGCCCCGAGGCCACGGCGCACGCCGTGCGCTTCTTCGCCGGCGAGGTCTCCGATGCCTACCTGGTCCGCGCGGACATCCAGCGCGGGCTGTCGATCGTCGTCTGGCGCGGGCGCCACGTCGTCGAGCCGACCGAGCTCTCCGACGCGGAGGCGGCGAGCTACGGGCGCGAGGTGCTGCGCGTGGGGCGCGCGCTGGAGGCCGTCCTCGAGCCGGTCAAGCTCAACTACGACGTGCTCGGCAACTCCGTGCCGCACCTGCACACCCACATCGTCCCCCGCTACGCCGACGACCCGCGGCCGGGCTGGCCCTTTCCCTTCCCCGATCCGGACCCGCCCGCGATGCCCGAGGACCGGCTGATGCGCGACGTCGAGGCGCTGCGCCGCGCCTGCGCGTAGGAGGCGCCGGCGGCCCCGGCGGCCCGGGTGGCGGCGCGGTCAGAACGCCTGCCCGGTGGGCCGGACGAGGATCTCGTTCAGCGTCATCCGCCTCGGCCGGCCGACCGCGAAGGCGATGACCTCGGCGATGTCCTGCGCCGTGATGGCCAGCTGCTCGTACATCTGCTCGGCGGCCTGCTTGGCGTCGGGGTGGGTGATGTGGTCGGTCAGCTCGGTGGCCACGGCCCCGGGCTCGATGAGCATCACCCGCACGTCGGGCTGCAGTTCCTGGCGCAGGGACTCGGACCAGCCGTTCATCCCCCACTTGGTCGCGGCGTAGACGGCGTTCCCCGGCCGCGCGTGGCGCCCGGCGACGGACGAGAGGTTGACGAGGTCGCCGCCGCCGCGGCGCAGCTGCTCGAGGAAGACCTCGGTCGCGGTCATGGCCCCGAGCAGGTTCGTCTCCACCATGCGCCGGTGCTCGGCGCGCTGATCGGAGGCGAAGGGCCCGAGCAGCATCACGCCGGCGTTGTTGACCAGGATGTCGGCGCCGCCGAGCTTGCGCTGCACGCGCAGCGCCGCCGCGACGAGCGAATCGCGGTCGGTGACGTCCGCCTCCAGGGCGATGGCCGCTTCGCCGAGCTCATCGGCCAGCGCCTCGAGGCGGTCGACGCGCCGAGCCAGCAGCGCGACGCGGTGGCCGCCGGCGGCCAGGGCGCGGGCGGTGGCCGCGCCGATCCCCGACGAGGCGCCGGTGATGACCGCGACGCGGCCGCCGTCGGTCTTGCTGCTCATGATCGTTCCGGTGTCGAGAGGCGTCGGTCCATCGCCCGCACTCTGGCACCGCTGCGCGCCGTTCGAGCGCTGACCTGCCGCGCTCAGCGCTTCTGGATCGGCGCGTACTCGGCCATGAGCTTGCGCTCGCTGCCGTCCGACGCGAAGCGCACGACGACGATCCCGCCGGGCTCGAGGCCGACCACGACGCCGTCGCCGAACGCCGCATGGATGACGTCGTCGCCCATGCGGTACTCGGCGCTCGGCGTGTCGGACTGCGCGCTGGACCACGACATCGCCCGCGGGCGGACGTTCTGCGACGCCGCCACCGCCCCGATGGCCTGCAGCGTGCCCTCGCGGTCGGTGAGATCGGGCGGGATCTCGCTCAGGAAGCGGCTCGGCAGTCCGTAGTTCTGCGCGCCGAAGACCGCGCGCCGGCGGGCGAAGGTCAGGTAGAGGTCGCGCATGGCGCGGGTGATCCCGACGTAGCAGAGGCGGCGCTCCTCCTCGAGCGTGCCCTCGTCGAGCGAGCGCGAATGCGGGAAGACGCCCTCCTCGCAGCCGATGATGAAGACGATCGGGTACTCGAGGCCCTTCGCGTTGTGCAGCGTCATGAGCGTCACGAGGCCCTCGTCGTCGCGACGGGTGTCGGCGTCGGCCACGAGCGAGATCTGCTGCAGGAAGAGATCGAGGGTGTCGTCCTCGGCGCCCGCGTCGAACTCGCGCGCGACCTCGACGAGCTCCTCGAGGTTCTCGATGCGTCCCTGCGCCTCGATCGTGCGCTCGGCCTGGAGCGCGTCGAGGTAGCCGGTCTCGTGCAGGATCGCGTCGAGCAGGTCGCCGATCGGCACCTGCTGCTCGGCGCGCTCGCGCAGGAAGGCCATGGTGGCCATGAAGCGCTCGAAGGCGCGGATCGCCGCCGTGCCGAGCCCGGGCACCTCGGCCGGTGCGGCCGCCGCGTCCCAGACCGGGACGCCCATCGTCTCGGCGTGGTTGAGCACGCGCGACAGCGAGGTCTGGCCGATCCCGCGCCGCGGCGAGTTGGCCACCCGCGTGAACGACACCACGTCCTGCGGGTTGGCGAGCACGGTCAGGTAGGAGATCGCGTCCTTGATCTCGGCGCGCTCGTAGAACTTCGTCCCGCCGATGACCTGGTAGCCGATCTCGCGGCGCACGAGCGTGTCCTCGAGCACCCGCGACTGCGCGTTGGTCCGGTAGAAGATCGCGATCTCCGCGCGCGAGACGCCCTCGTCGACGAGCCGCTCGATCTCCCCCACCACGAACCGCGCCTCGGCGTGCTCGTCCTCGAGCTCGCGGACCTTGATGGGATCGCCCTCGCCGAGGTCGGTCCACAGCGACTTGCCCATCCGGCCGCGGTTGTGCGTGATGACCGCGTTGGCGACGCTGAGGATGGTCTGCGTCGAGCGGTAGTTCTGCTCGAGCCGCACGACCTCGGCGTCAGGGTAGTCGTCCTGGAACGCGAGGATATTTCTGACATCCGCTCCGCGGAAGCTGTAGATCGAGTTGTGAGTGATAAGGCCTCCAGCGACGAAGTTGTGCGTCGCTTCGATGTCGAGGTCATACACCGGCCGGTCGAGGTCGATGTGGTCGACTGACTCGACCACGTCGTAGGTGCCGTCCTCGGTGAACATCGCCATTCCCGGCCGTACGCTCGACGCGTGCATGAACGGCAGCGTGTTGGTCGTGCCCGGCTGGCGTCTGCCGAGACGTGCACCGCACCGCTGTGAGGCGCCAGTGGCGTCGGCGATCTCGCGCATGGCGGCGACAGCGGAAGACATTGAGGGAAATCGTGCCTCGAGTCGCCAGCTTTGGCTCCCACGCCGCGGCTGAAGGACCCGATAGCCGAGGTCTTCAAGCCGAGCGCGAACCTCCGGATCGCGGCCTCCCATTGAAACGGTGTGGCCGTACGGGCCGCTCCCTCGACGGTACCCTCCGAGAGTCAAGACGACGTGCTGGTCACGCTCGTCGAAGCCTTGCGAGCAGGCGTGCGGCGTCTCTGGCCAGAGCCCATGATCATGCAAGAGCAGCAGGCCGGCGGTGTCCGTGTCGAAGGTTCGGAAGAGCTCGTCGATATGCGCTTGTGAGCCCAGGAGCCCATGGCCGTAGGCGTTGGGACGTGCGATGAACGGCACCGTCGGCAGCTGGTAGCGCAGCGAGAGGATTGCCTCAGCAGTACGCGCGTCGGTTTCTGACGCATGCACGGACACGATCCAGGCGGCCTGAGCGCGCTCCGTCATGGTGCGCGCGAGTACGCCTGGCACGGGCCGGCCGTGTGTGTTCTTCGCCGTCCGTGTGAAGCCCACTCGACAGCCGACGTCTCGCCGTCGCATCAGGTACGTCATGAACATAGGCGGAGTCAGTCCTGCTCGATACCCGGCGAAGTGCACGTGCTCCGGCGTCGATACGACCTCGCGGCCGCCGCGGGTCCGGATACGAACTCCGGCCGTAGGTTCAGCACGGTGGACACGCACCACCGTCGCCGGGCCAAATCGGCCGGCGCCATAGCCCGAAAGGACTTCCTCCCCAACTCGCACCGCCTCGATCGGCTTCGTGGTGCCGTCCGCCATGGTGATCGGCGTGCCTTCGACGAGGCACTGATCGTCATCCCCGACCACCGCGAGGTTGCGGTGCTCGCCGGCCAGCAGCTGCAGCAGGCGGTACTGGGCGTGGTTGGTGTCCTGGTACTCGTCGACGAGGACGTGGCGGAAGGCGGCGGCGTAGCGGGCGCGGACCTCGGGGAAGAGCTCGAGGACGTTGACGGTCCGCACGAGGAGGTCGTCGAAGTCCATGGCGTTCATGCGGTGCAGGTCGCGCTCGTAGAGCTCGTAGACATCGGCGACGGTCTGCTCGAAGAAGGAGCCGACCTGCTGGCGGTAGGCCTCGGCGTCGCGCAGCTTGTTCTTGGCGTCGGAGATCTGGTGCTGCATCGCCCCCGGCGTGAAGCGCTTGGGATCGACGCCGAGCTCGTCGATGCAGCGCTTGATCAGCCGGCGCGAGTCGGCGGCGTCGTAGATCGTGTACTGGCGCGTGTAGCCCAGGCGAGGCGCCTCGGCGCGCAGCAGGCGCGCGCACGCGGCGTGGAAGGTCATGACCCACATGCCGCGGGTCGAGTGGCCGAGCAGCAGCTCGACGCGCTCGCGCATCTCCTGCGCGGCCTTGTTGGTGAAGGTGATGGCCAGCAGCTCACCGGCGCGGGCGCGGCCGGTGTGCACGAGCCAGGCGATGCGATGGGTGAGCACGCGCGTCTTGCCCGAGCCCGCCCCCGCGAGGATGAGCAGCGGGCCTTCGCCGTGGGTCACGGCGGCGCTCTGGGGCTCGTTCAACCCCTCCAGCAGGGCGGCGATACGGTCGTCGGCGGCGGCTTCGGGCACGACACCTGAGCATACGACCGCGTGCGGCGGGCCCCGTTGAGCGCACGTCGACCGGCTGGCGCATCCCGTCTGGCGCCTGCGGAATACCGCAAAGAGCGGGGAATGCACCGTCGACCGATCCATCGCTCGGCGAAGGCATGCCGGGGCAGCCTTTGCCTCCATGAGTGGCAAGGATGCTCTCTGTTCAACGCTGGTGGCGGGTCTCCTCCTTCTGATCGTCGCACCCGTCGCGGCCGAGGCAGCGGCATGTCCGCATAGCGGTGACCTCGTCACCGCGCTGTCCGTACCGGATCGCCGCGCCGCGCTGCTGTGCGCCGTCGACGCCGAGCGCCTGGCCCGCGGGCTGCCCGCCGTCGCCCAGAACGGGCAGCTCACGCGCGCGGCCCAGGGGCACGCCGACGACATGGTCGCGCGGCGCTTCTTCGAGCACGTCACGCCGGGCGGCTCGACGCTCGGCGATCGCGTCAACGCCACCGGCTACATCGAGGGCCGGCGCGACTGGGAGCTCGGCGAGGCGATCGCGTGGGCCCAGCAGCCCCTCGATACGCCCGACAGCCTGATGACCGCCTGGCTGGCCAGCCCGGAGCACCGGGCGATCATCCTCGACCGCCGCTTCCGCGACCTCGGGGTGGGCGTGACGCCGGGCCTGACCGACGGCTCGGCCAACCCCGGGGCCACCGCCGTGCTCGACTTCGGCTTCCGCGCCGCGTCGCCTACGCTGCCGCGATGGCGCTCGGCGACCTCGTGCACGCGCACGGCAGGCACATCGCGGCAGAGGCCCGCTCGGTGCGCATCGACCTCGAAGCGCTCGAAGCTCTCGACCCGGGCGATCCTCCACAGCTCGACCCCCAACGCCACTACCTGGAAGGTCCAGCTGCCGATGTCGCCGACTACCTCCTAGTCCTCGACGCGATCAACTTCGGCTCGGGGTGGTTCCCCACCCTGCGCAAGCGCGCCGGCTGCTCGGGCTACTTCACCGTCGCGTGGAGCCTCGCGGACCGCTGGCGCGCCGGCGCCGGCTGGACGCCCGCGCAGCTGCGCGGCCTGCGCTCCGACGACCTGGCCGAGACGCTCGGCCAGCGCCGCGACCACGAGCTCATGGGCCTCTACGCCCAGGCCCTGCGCGAGCTCGGGCGCTTCCTGGGCGAGCGCCGCGCGCTCGACGTCGTCGCCGAGGCGCGGGGATCGGCCCAGCGCTTCGCCGAGCTGCTGGCCGCCGGGATGACGATGTGGCAGGACGTCGGCTTCTACAAGCGCGCCCAGATCGCCGCCAGCGACCTCGCGCTGGGCGGCGTGGCGGACTTCGGCGACATCGAGGCGCTGACGATCTTCGCCGACAACCTCGTCCCCCACGTGCTGCGCTGCGAGGGCGTGCTGATCTACGACCCCGGCCTGGCGGCCCACATCGACGCCGGGCGCCTGCTGCGCCCCGGGCCGCAGGAGCGCGAGATCCGCGGATGCGCGGTCCACGCCTGCGCCGCCATCGCCCAGCGCACGGGCCTGACCGAGCGCGACCTCGACAACGCGCTGTGGTACCGCGGCCAGCTTCCCGAGTACAAGGCGCGGCCGCGACACCGCTGCCGCTCGGTGTACTACTGAGCCCCGATGGGCGCCGCCCCCGCCGCCCGCCTGGCCCACCTGTCGCTCGACCGCCAGGTCCAGGCCCTGGAGTCGATCGTCCGCACCAACCCGGTCGTCGCCGCCGTGCTCGACCGGCTCCCCGCGTTGAGCCTCGGGTCGTGGTACCTCGGAGCCGGCGGCATCGCAGGCACCGTGTGGAACCACCTCCACGGCTTTGCGCCCACGCACGCCATCAAGGACTACGACATCGTCTACTTCGATGCCGAGGATCTCAGCGCGGCGACAGAGACGACCGTGGAGGCGCAGGTGACGGAGCTGCTCGGCGCCGACCGCGCCGTCATCGACGTCACCAACCAGGCACGCGTCCATACCTGGTACGAGCAGCGCTTCGGCCGCCCGCTCGCGCCCTACCGCTCCGTGGAGCATGCGATCGCCACGTGGCCGACGACCGCCAGCAGCATCGGCGTGCGCCGCGAAGGCGGCGCGTTCGTGGTCTGCGCGCCGTACGGGCTGGCGGACCTGTTCTCGATGGTCGTTCGGGCCAACCCGACGCTCGTCGACGAGCCGGTCTACCGGGCCAAGGCCGAGCGCTGGCGGCGGACCTGGCCGCGGCTGACCGTCCTGCCGTGGCCATCGTCCTGACATGACCGCCGGGAAGGACTGGCACGCGTGGCACGAGCCCTACGCCGACGAGAGCTCACCGCTGTCGCGTCGCCTGCGACTGGTGCAGCGGCACATCGCCTGCTGGCTCGACGACCGCGACGACGAGGCCCTGACGGTGGTCAGCGCGTGCGCCGGCCAGGGCCACGACCTGCTCGGCGTGCTCGGGATCCGCGCCGACGCCGACCGGGTGCGCGCGACGCTGCTCGAGGACGACCCTCGCAACGTCGCCGCGGCGCAGGCGGCGGTCGACCGGGCGGCTCTCCCCGGCGTCACCGTCGTGCGGGCGGACGCCGGCGACCGCGCCGCCTATGAGGAAGCGGTCCCGGCCGACCTGGTGCTCATGGCGGGGGTCTTCGGCAACATCAGCGACAGCGATGTCCGCGCGACGATCTCCGCGCTGCCCGAGCTGTGCGCGGCGGGCGCGGTCGTCATCTGGACGCGGACCCGGCGCGCTCCGGATCTCACACCCGCGGTCCGGGGGTGGCTGGCGGGCGCGGGGTTCCTCGAGCAGGCCTTCCACGCTCCCGCCGACGCGCTGTTCTCCGTCGGCGTGCACCGCTTTGCCGGCGTTCCCAGGCCGCTGGCGCCTGCCGGCAGGCTCTTTCGATTCCTCCCCTGAGCAGGGCCGCGGAGCGACAACGCGCACTAGCGATGAACCGTCTGCGTCATCGGTGCGCAGCCTACGCCGCCGCGCCTCACCCGCTGCGCTTGAGCTTGCCATGGCGCTTGGCGTAGCGCTCGCCCGCGGCGAAGACGGCCAGGCCCAGCGGCACGGCGACCGCGCCGAGCACGAGCAGCGGCCACAGGTCCCCCCAGACGGCGCCCAGGCCGGCGCCGTCGAGCACGCTGGCGCGGATGCCGTGCAGCGCGTAGGTCGCGGGCGAGATCGTCGCGATGGCCTGCATCCAGCCCGGCATCACGTCGACCGGGTAGTAGACGCCCGAGACGACGAGCAGCAGGCCTTGTGCGATGAACCCCAGCTGCGCGCCCTTCTCGGGCGAGACGAGCGGCAGGATCGCCGTGACCATGCCGATCCCGACGAATGAGACCGACGCCACGGCCAGCAGCACGAGCGCGGCGGCGAAGTCCGCGTGCGGGAAGGCGAGCCCGAAGAACAGCGCCACGACCGCGAACAGGGCCGCGGTGCGCACCAGCCCGTAGAGCACCCCGAAGGTCCCCATGCCCAGCAGGTGCACCGGGCGCGACAGCGGCGCCATGAACGTGTACTCGATCGTCCCCTCCCAGCGCTCCCACGCGACCGTCTCGGTGAGGATCTCGAAGATGATCCCCAGGTAGGACCAGATCACCGCGCCGATGAGCAGGCTCGCCGCCTGGCGCTCGACGTCCAGGTGCCCCCCGGTGGCCTCGACGCCCTTGGCGATGAAGACGATGGTCAGGGTGTTGGCGACCGTCCACGCGAAGAACGCGAGCTCCCAGAAGCCGTAGCGCTTGACCAGGTAGGAGTTGCGCTCGACCACGCCCAGCAGGGCGATCGCCTGTCCGCGCCACGCGCGGCGCGTCGTCGTGGTGCTGGCGCTCATCACGCCGCCTCCTCGTCCTCGTCCTCGCCGTCCTCCAGGGCGCGCCCGGTGGCGGCCAGGAAGGCGTCCTCGAGCGTGGCCGCGCCGTAGCGGCGCTTGAGCCCGGCCGCGGTGTCGAGGGACAGGAGCCGTCCGCGATCGAGGATCCCGACGCGATCGGCCAGCACCTCGGCCTCGGCCATGTCGTGGGTGCAGAGCAGCGTGGTGGTGTCGTGCGTGCGGCGCATCTCGCCGATGAAGGCCTGCACCTCGCGCTTGGCGCGCGGGTCCAGGCCGGTCGTCGGCTCGTCGAGCAGCAGCAGCGTCGGCGCGGTCATGAGCGCCCGCGCCAGCGCCACCTTCTGCTGCATCCCGCGCGAGAGGTCCTCCATCGGCGCCGCGGCGCGCCGGGTCGGGAAGCCGACCGCCTCGAGGATCTCGGGGATCCGCCGGCGCGTGTAGGCGGGCGTCAGCCCGTAGAAGCGCGCGGCGTAGGACAGGTTCTCGGCCGCCGACAGGCGCTTGAAGAAGGCCGCCTCCACCGACACGCGGTTGACGACGCCGCGGACTGCGCGCGCGTCGCGCGCGACGTCGTGGCCGAAGACGCGCGCGCTGCCCCCGTCGTGGAGCAGCAGCGTCGACAGGACGCGCACCAGGGTCGACTTGCCCGACCCGTTGCATCCGAGGACGGCGACGCATTCGCCCCGGGCGATCGTGAACGACACGCCGTCGAGCGCGGTGGCGCGCACGCGGCGGCGACCCTGGCGGCGGACGAACTGCTTGGTGAGACCGACGACTTCGACTGCAGGCACGACATGCTCCTCACGAGAACGAAACCGGGCAGGGACCAGCGCCCGAGGCGGTGCTCGGCTACGCGGCCGGTCCTAGCGGTGGGTGAGGAACATCGCCGACGACGGTACTACCGTCGCGGCCTGCCGGCGAGCCGGCGTTCAGCTCACGCTTCGACGAGCTCGAGGAACTGCCACTTCGTGTCGGGAGCGAGCCCGGCGAGCTTGCGACCGATCGTCTGCTGGATGGGCAGCGACGGGATCACGTGCTGGGTGCCCGCGTGCATGTCGCGGAAGAGCTGCTGGACCTTGCCCGAGCGCAGCCCGGTCGTCCCCGACGACGCGTAGACGAACTTCGCGACCTCGTGCGCCGCCCACGTGACGTGCACGGTGCCCAGGCGGATGTTCGTGTTCTGGTCGACCGAGGGGCTCTCGCCGCGCGCCAGCGTGTCCGCGACGTCGGTCCAGGTCTCGAAGATCAGCGCGCGGGCCGCGCGCCGGATGCCCTCCGCGCGGGCGAAGCCCTCCTGGAAGCTCTGGTTCTCGCCCAGCGCCCCCGGCCGGCCGGACTTGGCCTGCACCATCTTGGCCAGCTCGTCCATGAGGCGCCGCGCGATGCCCAGCGCCCAGCCCGAGTGGCAGATGCCGGCGATGTTGATGATCCCGAGGCGGTAGAGGTCGCCGCCGCGCTCGGGGGTCTCGGTGACCGCGAAGTGCGAGAAGTGCTCGGGGACGAAGACCGAGTCGATCTGGTAGTCGATGCTGCCCGTCGCCCGCAGGCCCATCACGTCCCAGTTGTCGATCAGCGTCGCCTGCTCGACCGGGAGGACGAAGATGCGCGGCTCCCCGGTGCCCTCGACGACGCCGAGCGTGTGGATGAAGCCCGAGTGCTTGATGCCCGAGGCGAACTGCCACGAGCCGCTGAGCACGTGGCCGCCGTCCTGCGCCACGGCGGTGCCGGGGCGCGTGCCCTGCCCGGCGATGACCGGGAAGCGCTCGCCGCCGAAGATCTCCTCGATCGCCTGGTCGCCGAGGTACGCGGCGCCGGTGCCGATGGCCAGCCCGGCCGCCATCGTCACCCACCCCGTCGAGGGGTCGGCGTAGGCGAGCTGGTCGATGACCTTCAGGGAGCTGACGGGATCGAGTTCGGAGCCGCCCAGCGCCGTGGGGACCCACATGCCGAACAGGCCCGCGTCGTGCAGCGCGTCGACGACCGGGTCGGAGAGCCGCCCGCGCTCGTCGGCCTCGGCGGCGTACTCGTCGATGAGCGCCTCGAGGCGCTGGGCCTCGGCAAGGAGGTCGGGAGTGGTCGTCGTCGTGTCGGTCATGCGTTCTCCTGTCTGGGTGCTGGGTTCAGCCGCCGGCCGGATTGCGGCCCTGGGCGGGACGGAGTGGGCGAACCTCGGCCACGGGGGCGGCCTCGCGGCCGGCCACCTCGGCCACCGCGCGCTCGAGCGCCTCGATGCGCGCCGCGAGCCCCTTGATGGCGTCGGCCACCGGGTCGGGCAGATGGATCCAATCGGCGTCCGGACCCTCGATCCGGCGCCCGTCGACGCGCACGACGTGACCGGGGTTGCCGACCACGGTGCTGTTCGGCGGCACGTCGGTGATGACCACGCTGTTGGCGCCGATCTTGGCCCCGTGCCCGACGGTGATCGGCCCCAGCAGCTTCGCGCCGGAGCCGATGGTCACGTTGTCCTGCACCGTCGGGTGGCGCTTGCCGGTCGCGAAGCCCGTACCGCCCAGCGTCACGCCCTGGTAGAGGGTGACGTCGTCGCCGATCTCGGCGGTCTCGCCCACGACGACGCCCGTGCCGTGGTCGATGAACAGGCCGTCGCCGATCTTCGCGGCCGGATGGATCTCGATTCCGGTCACCGCTCGCGTCGCCGTGCTCATCGCCCGGGGTACGAACGGGACGCCCGCATGGTGCAGCGCATGGGCGACGCGATGCGCCAGGAGCGCATGGACGCCCGGCCAGCTCGTGAGGATCTCCACCGACGAGACACCCCGCGCTGCGGGGTCACGATCGTGGGCGGCGGCGACGTCACGGCGGATCTCGCCGGCCACGCGCCGCAGCGTGCCGAGGCCGAGCATGCGACGTACGATAACCGGGTGCGCTTCCTCATCTTGCACGGTTGGCAGGGTTCGGGTCCCGAACACTGGCAGAGCTGGCTCGCCGGCCGGCTGCGCGCCGCCGGACACCATGTGCAGTACCCGGAACTGCCGGCCTGCGACGAGCCGTGTCCGGATCGCTGGGGGATCGCCTTTCGCTCCGAGCTCGGGCGCCTCGCCGCCCGCCAGGACGACGAGCGCGTGGTCGTGGCGCACTCGCTCGGGTGCGTGCTGTGGCTGCGCGAGGCGGCCAACGTCGCGCCGTCGCGCCGCGTGGACCGCGTCGCGCTCGTCGCCCCGCCGTGTCCGGGCGCGGCGGTCCCCGAGCTCGCCGGCTTCTACCCCACCGGGGCCGAGCGCGAGGCGGTCGCGTTCGCGGCGCGCGAGACGCGCCTGGTGTGCACCGACAACGACCCGTATTGCCCGGGCGAGAACGCGGCCCGCTTCTGGGCGCGTCCGCTCACGCTGACCGTCGACCTCCTGCCGGGCGCGGGGCACCTCAACGTCGAGGCCGGCTACGGCCCGTGGCCGGAGATGGAGGCGTGGTGCCTGGGCGAGCGCGCGAGCCTCGCGACCGAGGCCGCGGTCGCCTGAGAGCCGGCTAGGGCCAGTCGATCTGCGGCTCGGGAACGCCGTGCTCGCGGGCGTGTGCCTCGGCGGCCGCGCGGCCCGCCCTGTCGCCGATCGGGTAGCGGAAGACGCGGCCGGCGAAGACCACGAAGCTCTCGTCGACCGTGTGCAGGTCGGCGTACCAGCCCGGCTCGTCGAGCACGCCGGCGAGCGCCTCGGCGAAGGCGTGCGCCTTGTCGTCGGCCACGTCGAAGCGCAGCAGCGTCCATCGCGGCGGGATGCCCGCCGCGCGCTGGCCCTCGGAGATGTTCGTCGGCTCGACGCGCTCGATCCCGCGCAGGATCACGTCGAGGCCCGCCAGCGTGCCGCCGACCACCAGGCTCTCGCCGATGAGCGTGCCCGTCGCCATGAGGTCCCTAGCTCGCCGCGGCGTGATCGGCTCGCGGGGCGAAGAACGGCGCGGAGATGTAGCGCTCGCCCGAGTCGGGCAGCACGGTGACGATGCGCTTGCCGCGCGACTCGGGCCGCTGGGCGACCTCCATCGCGGCCCAGAGCGCGGCGCCGCACGAGATGCCGGCGAGGATGCCCTCCCGCGAGGCGGCCGCGTGCGCCGTGGCGATGGCGGCGTCGTCGGCGCAGGTCATGACCTCGTCCATGACCTCGCGGTCCAGCACGGCCGGCACGAAGCCGGCGCCGATGCCCTGGATCCGGTGCGGCCCCGGCGCGCCGCCGGAGAGCACGGCCGAGGCCTCGGGCTCCACGCCGATGACGGTGGCCTTGGGGTTGTGGGCCTTGAGGGCCTCCCCCACGCCGGTGATCGTCCCGCCCGTCCCCACGCCGGCGACGAAGACGTCGACCTTGCCCTCGAGGGCGTTGATGATCTCGGGGCCCGTGCCCGTGCGATGGGCCTCCGGGTTGGCCGGGTTGGAGAACTGGTCGGGCAGGAAGACGTCGGCGTCGCGGGCCGCGGCGCGCGCGGCGTCGACCGCCTCGTTCATCCCTCCCAGCGACTCGACGATCTCGACCTGAGCGCCGTACAGGCGCAGCAGCGCCTCGCGCTCGCGGCTCATGCCCTGCGGCAGGAAGATCGACAGGTCGTAGCCCTTGGCCGCGCAGCAGAAGGCCAGCGCGATGCCCGTGTTCCCCGAGGTCGCCTCGACGATCGTCGTGCGCCCCGGCTCGATGAGACCGTCGCGCTCGGCCGCGTCGAGCATGGCCACGCCGATGCGGTCCTTGACCGATCCGCCGGGGTTGAAGGCCTCGAGCTTGCCGTAGAGCTCGACGTCGAGGTCGTCGGGGAGCAGGCGCGTGAGCCTGACCATCGGCGTGTTGCCGACCGTGTCGGCGATGTTGATCGGGATTCGCGGCATTCGGGCCGCCAGGCAGACTACCGGCGGCTCGGGCGTCCTAGCGCCGACGTCCGAGGACGGCGGCGATGGGCGCGCGATCCTCGAGCACCTGACGCTCGACCGCGTCGTCGTTCACCGGGCGCGCCAGGCGCAGGCGCCGCACGAGCGCGTCCTGGATCGCGGCGCCGGCATCGAGCGCCGTCGCGCTGGGCGTGCGCCGGCGCGACTCGACCTTGCGAGAGAGGAACATGACGGCCTGAACGGCGCGTGTACGCGGAACTTGCGCCTACTCTTGGGGCGATGATCGACCGCATCGTGCTCGACCGCGAGGAGATCGCGGGGATGATCCGCGGCGCGCGGCTGCTCGAGCTGCGCGTCGACACCCCGCCGGAGGTGCGCGAGCGCTGGCTGGCGACGGCCGCCACCGCCATGGACGCGCTCTGCGGGCTCAGCCAGCGCGAGGGAACCGACGCGGTCTGGGACGTGCTGGAGATGCTCAGCCGGCGCGAGCTGCTGGCCTTCTCCACGCTCATGGCCGGTGAGCTGAGCGAGACGGACTTCTCGGCGCAGGACTGAGCCAGAGCCTTCTTCGACTCCTATTAGAGGCGGCTGATTGATTGGCCGCCCGTGAGCACCTCCCGGCCAGCATGCGTCGCCGTCGGCGCCCTGCTCCTCGCCCTCTGCGTCGCCGCCTGCGGCGGCTCGGGCTCGGGCTCGACCAGCAACGCCAACGCTGGGGCGGGCCAGCCCGGCGGCGGCCGGCGCGGCTTCCTGCGGGACCCCAAGGTCGCCGCGTGCCTCAAGCAGCAGGGCGTGACGATCCCGAATGGTCCGGGCGCCGGCGGCGGGCCGCCGCCCCAGGGCGGCCAGGACACGACGAGCACGAGCGCGAGTTGAGATGGCGCGGAGGCCCGCCCTCACCACCATCGCGCTCGCAGCGCTGGCCGCCGCCGCCATCGTCGTCGCGGTGCTCGTCGTCGGCTCCCCGGACACCTCCAGCGCCCGGGAGCGGACGGCCACCGTCGAGCGCGGCGTGATCCAGTCCACGGTTTCCGGGAGCGGCAACCTCGAGCCCGCCAACCAGACCGACGTCGACTTCGCCACCAGCGGCGAGATCACCCACGTCTACGTCAAGACCGGCCAGCACGTCTCGAAGGACGAGATCCTGGCCAAGGTCGATCCCGCTTCCGCCAACGTCGACCTCGCCCAGGCGGAGGCCGACCTGCAGAGCGCCCAGGACGCACTGGAGCAGGCCAACGAGGCCGCCTCGACCACGACCACGACCGCGACGGCGGCGCAGTCGAGCGGGTCGACGAACCCGAGCGACGGCACGACGTCGGGCTCCGGCTCGGGCACGGCGAGCGCCATGACCGTGGCGGCCGCCCAGGCCAACGTCGACAGCGCGCAGCTGAGCGTCGAGAGCGCCGAGAAGGCCGTCGCCGCCACGACGCTGCGCGCCCCCATGGCGGGGACCGTCACCGCGGTCAACGACTCGGTCGGCCAGACCGTCACCAGCGGCTCCTCGTCCTCGAGCTCCTCGAGCTCCTCGTCGTCCTCGACCGGGTCGACCGGGCCGAGCGTCAGCGGCGGGCTCGGTGGCGGCGGCGCGGGCGCGAGCTCGGGCTCGTCAGGCGGCTCGAGCTCCATCACGCTCGCGCAGATCAGCCGCTTCAAGATGGAGGTCTCCCTCAGCGAGTCGGACATCGGCTCGGTCAAGGTCGGCCAGCCCGCCACGGTCACCGTCAACGCCGCGTCCGGCGAGCAGTTCGCGGCCCGCGTGGCCGACATCGGCGTCCTCTCGTCCACCGCCTCCTCGGGGTCGAGCTCCAGCGCCGTGAGCTACCCGGTGACGCTGAGCCTCGACCAGACGGGCAAGAGTCTCAAGGCGGGCATGAGCGCGACGGCGGACATCGTCACCTCGCAGGTCACCGGGTTGGCGGTCCCCTCGCAGGCGCTCACCGGCTCGAGCGTCACGGTCGAGGCGGCGGACGGCACCCAGACCACCCGGCAGGTGCAGACCGGCGTGGTCGGGGACTCGACCACGCAGGTCATCAGCGGGCTGAAGGTGGGCGACAAGGTCGTCGTGCGCTCGACCGCGGCGCTGGGGACCGCGCAGGGCGGCTCGAACCAGCTCAACAGCGCCATCCGCAGCCGCCTGGGCGGCGGCGAGCTCGGCGGCGGCCTCGGCGGCGGCGCCTTCGCGGGCGGTGGGGGCCCAGGCGGCTTCGGCGGGCCCGGCGCCGGGAGAACCCCTTGAGCTCGCCGCCCGCCGGGCGTCGCGCGCGCCGCCCGGTCATCGAGGTCCAGGACGTGGAACGCGTCTACCGGCTGGGCGAGGACGTCGAGGTGCGCGCGCTGGCCGGCCTCTCGCTGCGCATCGCCCGGGGCGAGTTCGTGGCCATCATGGGCAGCTCGGGCAGCGGCAAGAGCACGCTCATGCACATCCTGGGCTGCCTCGACGCGCCCACGGCCGGGCGCTATCTGCTCGACGGCGTCGACGTCCGCAACATCGCCGAGGACGACCTCGCCGACCTGCGCAACCGCAAGATCGGCTTCGTCTTTCAGAGCTTCAACCTGGTCGCGCGGACCACCGCCGTCGTCAACGTCGAGCTGCCGCTGGCCTACGCTGGCCTCGGGCGCCGCGAGCGCCGGGCCCGGGCGACCGCCGCGCTCGCGGCCGTGGGCATGAGAGACCGCATGCACCACCTCCCCTCCGAGCTCTCCGGCGGCCAGCAGCAGCGCGCCGCCGTGGCGCGCGCGATCGTCACCGACCCCGCGATCGTCCTGGCCGACGAGCCGACCGGCAACCTCGACTCGCACTCGACCGAGGAGATCCTCGGCGTCTTCGCGCGCCTCAACGCCGAGGGGCGCACGGTCGTCCTCATCACGCACGAGAGCGATGTCGCCGCCCGCGCGCGGCGCGTCGTGCGCCTCGCCGACGGGCGGATCGTCTCCGACGAGCCGACCGGCGCCCGCGAGCAGGCCGCATGAGCCCGGCCGAGACGCTGCGCATCGCCGTGGTCGGGATCGCAGCCAACAAGCTGCGCTCGGGGCTGACCATCCTCGGCATGACGATCGGGGTGGCGGCGGTGATCGTCCTCGTCGCCGTCGGCAACGGCTCCAAGCGCAAGGTGCAGGCCGGCATCGACGCGCTGGGCTCCAACGTGCTCATCGTCCAGGCCCAGAACGGTCCCGGCGGTCCCGGCGGCCTGCGCTTCGGGGGCGGCGCCGGCGGGCTGACGCTGACGACCGCCGACGCGACCGCGTTGCAGGACCCGTTCAACGCGCCCGACGTGAAGACCGCCGCGCCGGTGGTCAACGCGACCGGGACGACGCTCGTCGCCGGGTCGACGAGCTACCAGCCGTCCTCGCTGGTGGGCTCCACGCCCGCGTACGCCCCGACGCGCGACTACCGGCTCGCGGCCGGGGCGGCCTTCTCCGCGCAGGACGTCAAGAAGCACCGGCGGGTGGTGATCCTCGGCCCGACCGTGGTCTCGAACCTGTTCGCCGGCCAGGATCCGATCGGCCAGCCGGTGCGCATCGACGGGACCGGCTTCGAGGTGGTGGGCGTGACCAGGCCCAAGGGCTCCAACGGCATCCAGGACCAGGACGACGTCGTCATCGCGCCCATCACCGCGGTGCAGGACGCGATCAGCGGCTACGGCTCGATCAGCAACATCACCGTGCAGGGGCGCTCGGCGGGGACGCTCGACGCCGCGCAGGCTGAGGTGACCACGATCCTCGAGCGGCGCCACCGCGTCACCGACACCGCCGACCCCGGCTTCCAGGTCATCAACCAGGGCTCGGTGCGCGCGGCGTCCGACCAGAGCACCCAGGTCTTCACCACCCTGCTCGGCGCCGTGGCGGCGATCTCGCTGCTCGTCGGCGGGATCGGCGTCATGAACATCATGCTCGTGAGCGTCACCGAGCGCACGCGGGAGATCGGGATCCGCAAGGCCATCGGGGCGCGGCGGTCCGACATCCTCACGCAGTTCCTGACCGAGGCCGTGCTCGTGTCGGTCTTCGGCGGCCTGCTCGGGGTCGCCGTCGGCATCGCCGGCAGCCAGTTCACGATCGCCGGCGTCACGCCGGCCATCGCCGTCTACTCGATCTTCCTCGCGTTCGGCGCCGCCGCCCTGTGCGGCCTGTTCTTCGGCACCTATCCGGCGGCGCGGGCCGCCGGGATGCGCCCGATCGACGCCCTCAGATTCGAATGACCGATCCCGAACCGGAGCCCGAGATGCCCGACCGCGACGACCGTCTCCTCGACCTCGAGGACGACGCGTACGAAGACGACTTCCAGCCGGCGCCCGAGGCGCGCGCGCTGCCCTCGCGCCGGCGCCGGCGGCTGGTCACGCCCGCCGCCGCCCTCGCGGCGGTGCTCATCGGCGCGCTGGGGTTCATCGGCGGCGTCGAGGTCCAGAAGGGCCAGGCCGACAGCACCGCCAGCACGTCCGCCGGCACCGGCGCGGGTGCGGCCCGCGCGGCCCTGGCGGGCGGCGGGGCCGCGGGTGGCGGGGCCCGGGGCGCGTTCGGCGGCCCGGGGGGCGGGCGGGGAAACGCGACCATCGGCACCGTGTCCAACAAGCGCGGGCGCACGCTCTACGTCAAGGACAGCGACGGCACCACGATTCGCGTCAAGACGACGACCCACTCGAAGATCAACCGCACGGCGAGCGCCGGCGCGGGCGCCATCCATCCCGGCGACACCGTCGTCGTGCAGGGCACAAGGGCCTCGAGCGGGACGGTCACTGCGACGCAGATCAACGCCACTTCGTCGTCGGTCGCGAGCGGCCTCGCGGGGCTGTTCGGCGGCGGGGGCTTCGGGGGCGGGGGGCCGGGCGCCGGCAGCGGCGCGGGCGCCGCCGGCCAGGCCCCGCCGGCCGCGCCACCGGGAGGCTGACCCTCGGGCGCCGCCGGGCAGGCCGGTCGCGCCACCGCGGGGCGTGGCGCTGCGGCGGCGCGATCTCGCGCACGAGCTCGTCGCGACCGCGACGTACTTGCGCCTGGCGGCCTTCAGGCACGCGGCCGTCTTGGCGCACGCCTTCCTGGCGACGTTGTAGGCGGCCGTCGCGCGGCATCCCTGCGCCTCCTCGCCCTTGTTGGTGGCCGAGAGTAGTCCTTGTCGCGCGCCGCCCGGTTCTTCGGGTTGGTGGGCTACTGGGGCACGGGCCCGCCGTAGGCGTCGACCTCGTTGTTGGCCGACGGCCCGGCCGGCGCGGTGGTGGCCAGCACCAGCCCGGCGATGACCAGCACGGCGGCCAGAGCACGCAACACTGCCCGGCGACGGCGACCTGCTCGGCGTTGCACGGGAAGACCCGCCCCTCGAATTGGCGCAGAGGCGCGACCGCACCGCCGCGCCCGCGATCCGGGGGATCTTGCTGCCGGGCGGTAGGACCCTGCGCTCCCGGGTATGGCGCGGCGCATGTTCTTCGAAGGCTTCGCGCTGGAAAGCATCGATTGCGGCGAGGTGACCCTCCGGGTGCGCCACGGCGGCCAGGGGCCGCCGGTCGTCCTGCTCCACGGGCACCCCCGCACGCACGCGACCTGGCATCGCGTCGCCGCGCTGCTGGCCGATCGCTACACCGTGGTCTGCCCCGACCTGCGCGGGTACGGCGCCTCCACCGTGCCGCCCGACGCCGCCGACCACGCGCAGGCGTCCAAGCGCGCGATGGCGGGCGACGTCGGGGCGCTCATGGACGGCCTCGGCCACGAGCGCTTCGCCCTCGCCGGTCACGACCGCGGCGGCTACGTGGCCTTCAGGGCCGCCATGGACCACCCGCAGCGCATCGCCGCGCTGACCACCTTCGGCCGCGCGGTCCCGATCCTCGAGACCCTCGAGCGGATGGGCGCCCGCTTCGCGCGCGAGTGGTGGCACTGGTTCTTCCTCGGACAGACGGGCAAGCCGGCCGAGAAGGTGATCGCGGCCATCGGCCCCGACGACTGGTACCGCACCCACGGCCCCGAGGTGATGGGCGTGGAGGCCTACGCGGACGTGCGGGCCGCGCTGCGCGATCCCGCCGTGGTCCACGGGATGTGCGAGGACTACCGCGCGGGGCTGGCGATCGACCCCGAGCACGACCGCGCGGACCGGGCGGCCGGCCGGCGGGTGCGCTGCCCGGTCCAATCGGTGTGGGCCACCCAGGACGACCCCGACCTCTTCGGCGCCGACGACCCCCTCGCCCTGCTGCGCGGCTGGACCGACGACCTGCGCGGCACCGGCATCGACTGCGGCCACCACGTGGCCGAGGAGGCGCCTGAGGCGACGGCCGCGGCGCTGGCCGCCTTCTGGGCCGAGGTGGGCTGGACCTAGATGTAGTACATCGCCGCGCCCGCCTCGCGCGCCTCGCGCTCGATGACGTCGGCGATGGTGGCGCCCGCAAGGACGTCGCGGGCGGCCGTGGCGGCGTCGGCGAAGATGCCCGTGGCCTCGCGCCCGAGGGGGCCGTCGAGGAGCTCGACGACCTCGAGCACGCTGATCTCGTGGGGCGGACGCGCGAAGGAGTAGCCGCCCTTGACGCCGCGCTGGGAGCGCAGGACGCCCGAGCGGCGCAGGACCGCGAAGAGCTGCTCGAGGAACTGCACCGGGATCTCGCGGCGGCGGGCCAGCTCGCCGATCGGGACCGGGCCCTCGCCCGAGCGCCCGAGCTCGGCCAGGGCGCGCAGCGCGTAAGGGCTCTTGGTCGTGATCGAGAGCATCGGCGGGCCCGATCGTAGGGCACCGGCCGAGGGCCCCCTAGCCGGCGCCGGGCGCGAGGGTGGCCTCGAGCACGCTCAGGCCCGCCCCAGACCCCGTCGGCACGACCCGTCGCAGGTGAAGGCCCGCGCCGGCCAGCAGGTCGCGGAACTGCGCCTCGGTGCGCTCGCGGGCGCGCAGCGGCATCAGCATGCCGCCGATCAGGCGGACGAGATCGCGGCGCGGCACCGTCGCGTCAGCGATGGCGCCGTCCGTCGTTCTCTGACCGGCCTGGACCCCGTGGATTGACCCACGTCACCTGCCCGCGGGTCGATCGAGCGACCCGCACCCCGGCCGGGGCGCGGGAGCGCGGCGCCAGCGGCCTAGAGCCAGCCGCGCTCGGTGGCCATGAGGACGGCCTGGGCGCGGTCGACGGCTCCGAGCTTGCCGTAGATGTTGTGCAGGTGGGTGCGCACGGTGCTCGTCGAGAGGGCGAGCTCGTGGGCGATCTGCTTGTAGACCTTGCCCTCGGCCAGGCGCTTGAGCACCTCGACCTCTCGGGTGGAGAGCGGGCAGGGGTCGATCTGGCGGGTGCGCGTCCCGGTCGGGTAGGGCAGGTCGTACATCACGCTGCGCAGCTCGGTCGGCCCGAGGCCGACGGTCCGGGCGCACTTGAGCAGCTCGGTCGGGCTCACGGAGCTGCCCTGCGAGTAATGGGCGAGCATGTCGCCGAGGCGGACGAAGGCGGCCTCGCCGACGGCGTCGTCGGAGTGATGGCGCTCGATGACCGAGGCGACCGACTTGGGCAGGCCCCAGCGGCGGGCCAGGACGCCGCCGACCAGTGCGTGGTCGACGCCGAGCTCGCGGCGCTCGCGATGGATGCGCTCCTCGGGCGTGCGGGCGTTGCCGTGCACCTGACCCGGATACCCCGGATAAGCGTGCATCAGGACGAGCTTGCCGATGTCGTGCAGCAGGGCCGTGACCATGAGGCGGTCACGGTGCTCGTAGCCGGCCTCGATGGCCAGGCGATCGGCGGCGCGCTGCGTGGCCACGCCGTGCAGGCGGAAGCGCTCGGGAGCGGCGTCCCACACGGACGAGCGCTCGAAGAAGTCGAAGGTGCGGGCCCGTGCGGCCAGTCCCTGGACGGCCTCGGGCGAGAGCAGCTCGACGGCCTCGACGACCGACTCGACCCGACCGCGGGTGCGGCCCTCGACCTGGTTGGCGAGGCGCAGGACCGAGATGACGAGGGCGACGTCGGATTCGACGGCGGCGACGACGTCGCCGGGCGAGATCCGGTCGGCCGTGACGAGGCGCAGCAGACGGTCGCGCGACTCGGCCAGGGCCGGGAAGTTCTCGAGCGCCTCGAAGGCAGCGGTCAGCCGACGGCCATGGCCCTCGTTGTGGCGGCGCTGAGCGCCGGCGGCCTCGGTGGCGGTGGGACGAATGGGCTTGACGTTGGCGGCAGGCGGGGTCATAAGGATCGGGTCAGGGCCTTTGCTTGCGTGCTGGGGAGAGCTGACTCTCCCTCTATCGGCAGCTATGGACGGGTGTTTGAGCCCGAGCCCGATCCGGGTTGGTCTGCTGCCAGCTTCTCAGGTCCGCAGGGCGGCGTCGATGCGCGCCAGCGCCTCGTCGCGTCCGAGCACCTCGAGGGTCTCGAAGATGCCCGGTGAGACCGTCGTTCCGGCCAGCGCGACGCGCACGGGCTGGAAGACGTCCTTGGCCTTGACGCCGCGATCCTCGACCACGCCGCGCAGGGCCTGCTCGATGTGCTCGGAGTCGAACGGCTCCGTGCGCTCGAGGGCCGTGCGGGCGTCGGAGAGGGCGTCGCGGCCGCCATCCGCGAGCCACTTCTCGCGCGCCGCCGGATCGTCGGCGGGACCATCGAAGATGAAGCCGGCCAGCGGCCAGAAGTCCGCCAGCGTTTGGATCTTCTCCTCGGAGATGGCCACCGCGTCGTGCAGCCCTGAGCCGGGCGGGTGGGGCAGGTATCCCTCGAGGCGCTGCGTGATCTCGTCGGTCCCGAGCTCGCGCATGTAGCGCCCGTTCATCCAGCGCAGCTTCTGCTCGTCGAACTGGGCCGGGTTGCGCGACACGCGCTCGATGCGAAAGCGCTTGACGAGCTCGTCGGTGGAGATCAGCGTCTCGTCGTCGGCGTCGCCCCAGCCGAGCAGGGCGATGTAGTTGCGCACCGCCTCGGGCAGGTACCCGCGCTCGCGCAGCTCCTGCACGGAGGCCGCGCCATGGCGTTTGGAGAGCTTCTTGCCGTCGGGGCCGTGCAGCAGCGGCAGGTGGGCGTAGACCGGGGGCTCGGCGTCGAGCGCCTCGAGCACGAGCAGCTGCTTGGGCGTGTTGGAGAGATGGTCCTCGCCGCGGATCACGTGGCTGATCTCCGCGTCGAGATCGTCGACGGCGACCGCGAAGTTGTAGAGCACGCTCCCGTCGGCCCGGGCGATGACGGGATCGTCCATGTGCACGTGCTGAAAGGCGGTGTCGCCGCGGATGAGGTCGTGCACCACGGTCTCGCCCTCGTCGGGCACCCGCAGCCGCACGGCGCCCTCGGCCTGTGCCTCGCCACGGAAGCCGCGATCGGCGCCGTGCTGCGCCTTGAACGCCTTGACGTCGTCGGCCGTCGCCGTCGAGCGGTAGGCGTGCCCGGAGTCGAGCAGGCGCTGCAGGACCTCCTGGTGGCGATCGGAGCGCGCGACCTGCGAGATCGGCCCCTCGTCGTAGTCGATCTCCAGCCAGCGCAGCGCGTCGAGGATCTGCTCGACGTTCTCGGGCGTCGACCGCTCACGGTCGGTGTCCTCGATGCGCAGGACCATGGTCCCGCCCTGGCCGCGCGCCACGAGCCAGTTGTACAGGGCGGTGCGCGCACCGCCGATGTGCAGCTGTCCCGTCGGGCTGGGGGCGAAGCGAACGCGCATCGCCCCCAGCGTACGACAGGCATCCGCGCTAGCGCACGCGCATGCCGCGCTGGGGATCCCAGTGCAGCGGCGAGGCGTACTTGCGCATCGGCGCCTCGGGCACCTGCCCGATGCGCACCCCGTGGGGCGAGCCGGGAGGGCAGATGGCCACGAAGCGCGCGTAGCCGCCCGTGCCGCCGCCGAACTTCGGGTAGCCGATGTCGACGAGGCAGCCAGTGGCCGGGACCTTGTCGAGGTTGGCGACGCCCTCGGCCTGGGCGTAGCCGTGGTGCATGAGCCACGACTCACCGACCAGGGTCGGCGTCGAGTCGGTGTCGAGCGGCTCGTGGCCGTGGAAGAGGATGTGGCGCTGCAGGTGCAGGAACTCGAGCGCCTTCAGCGAGACGCCGGGGAACCTCTTGAGCTTGGGCAGCTCGGGGCTCGGCCAGCGCTTGGACCAGTCCGAGCGCACGAAGACGACGCTGCCGGCCGGGATCGTCCCGTGCCGGATCTCCCACCGGCGGATGTCGGAGACCTTCAGGGCGTAGTTGAAGTTCCTGCGCACCTGGGGAACGATCGAGATGACGACCAGCGGGCGCACGGCGAAGGTCGGCGGCAGCTCGTCGATGGCCGGGTACTCGGGCGCCCAGTGCGCCGGCGGGTCGAGCTGGGTGCCGAGCTGGTCGGTGGCCAGCGAGTAGTGCGTGGCCTCGAAGCCGTCGTCCTTGTAGGTGTAGGGGTTGCCGGTGGCGGGGTTGATCGAGGGCCCGAAGGTCGAAGGGCCGAAGCCCGCCCACACGGGGATCGATGGCGTGATCGTGTGCGTGAGGTCGACGTAGCGCGCGCCCTTCAGCGCGGAGTCGTAGACCTTCCAGAGCGACGGGTCCTGTGCGGACGCCGGAGCGGCCGCGACCGCGGCGAGCGCCGTGGCGACGGCCGCGGCGACGAGGGTCCTGCGCATGGGTCCTCCAATGGGTGGGAGCGAGAGGCCGGGTGCGTATCACCCGCGCGCCGTGCGACCAACCCGGTGCGATAGAAGGCAGACATGCTCATCGGCGCCCACGTCTCCCCCGCCGGCGGTCCGGCCAACGCCATCGCGCGCGGCGTCGAGCGCGGCTGCGACGCGATCCAGATCTTCAACCAGAACCCGCGGGCGTGGAAGCCCACCGTCTACAGCGACGAGCAGGTGGCCGATTTCCGCCAGGCGATGGAGAAGAGCCGCGTCGACGCGCTGCTCATCCACGCGGTCTACCTGCTCAACGCCGCGACCACCGACAGGGAGATGCGGGCCAAGACCCGCGCCTCGCTCATCGCCTCGCTGCAGGCCGGCGACGCCCTCGGCGCGCACGCCGTCGTCCTGCACCCCGGCAGCGCCCTGGCCGGGAAGGTCGCTCCCGCGATCAAGCGCGCCGGCAAGCTCATCGCCGAGGCGCTGGGCGAGAGCGAGCACTGCCCCCTGCACCTCGAGAACACCGCGGGCACCGGCGGGACGCTCGGGCGCTCGTTCCAGGAGCTGGCCGATCTCCTCGACGCCGCCGGCCGGTCCAAGCGGCTCGGCCTGTGCCTGGACTCCTGCCATCTGTTCGCCTCGGGCTACGACATCCGGACCGAGGAGGGCCTGGCCGAGGTCCTCGACGAGTGCGATGCCGCGGTCGGCCCCAAGGCCATCGGCTCGCTGCACCTCAACGACTCCCAGACGCCGCTGGGCTCCAACCGCGACCGGCACGCGGACGTCGGCGAGGGCGAGCTCGGCCGCCGCGGCTGCGCCGTCTTTCTCTCAGAGCCGCGCTTCGACCGCCTGCCGTGCGTGCTGGAGACGCCGGGGCCCGACCGCCACGGTCCGACGCGCGAGCAGATCACGCTCACGCGACGCCTCCGCGGTCAGGGTACGAAGCGGCGTCGTTAGCCCCTGAGCTCTGCGGGTACACAAGGATCGCGGCCCTCCGCCCCCGGTCCACAGGCGCGCGATGGTGCACCGTCGCGCGCACAGCGAAGAAGGCGACCCCCCGCCCCCGGTCCAGCGGTAGAGCGAGGGGTCGCTCGCGCGAAGGTAGCGGACGCGGCCGTCGGCGTGTGACTGATCTCGTGCTCGTGCCTAGGAACAAGGCCGGTCCTCGACGTCTTTCCGAGGCCGAGAGCCCCGGAATCGGGGAGCGTCTAGCCCATCGTTTAGGCCCTTCCGTCTAACCAGAAATGGGGCCGCCCTGCAGCGCCGCGGGCTGGCCGACCTGGAGCGCCGCCGGGCCGAGGATGCGCCCCAGCTCGGCGCGCAGGCTCGGCGTCTGGTTGACGCGGTAGCCCTCACCCAGCCGCAGCGTCCGCGGGCCCGCCGACGTCTGGATCGCCAGCACGACCTCCGACTCGCCCGCGTGGTTGCCGAGGATGTGCTTGAGCTCGTCGATGATCGTCGCCGGCAGCGTCGTGGCATCGACGCTCACCGTCAGCGCCTGTGGGCCCTGGGGCTCCAGGGAGGCCGCCTCGCGCGCCGCCTCGACCTCCTCGACCGTGGGCCGGAACGGGCTCGACGGTCTGCGCGATGAGCGAGGTGCCCTTGTCGCCGTGATCGACGCGCCCGCGCACGAGCACGACCTCGTCGACGCCCAGCGCCCCCTCGTACTCGGCCAGCGCCTTGCCGAAGATGAGGACCTCGATCGCGCCCTCGAGGTCGTCGAGGGTGGCGAACATCATCGGGTCGCCCTTCTTCGTGCGGATCTTCTTGGCCTGGGTGATGATGCCCCCGGCCGTCACCCAGTCGCCGTCCTTGTGGTCGGGCAGGGAGGCCAGCGGCGCGTCGACGGCCGCCCGCAGCGCCTCGCGCACCTCCTTGAGCGGGTGCGCGGAGATGAAGAGCCCGATGGCCTCCTTCTCGATGGCCAGCAGCTCGGCCTGCTCGAACTCCTCGGACGGGATCGGCGGGTGCTGCGGGGCCATGAAGGGCGAGGCGGCACCGGCGTCGCCCCCGCCGAGGTCGCCGAGGTCGAAGATGCTCCCCTGGCCGATCTGGGCGTCGAGCTGCGCCTGCTGGCCTGCGGCCTGCGCCTGCTCGAGCACGCTCAGCATGCCCTTGCGCGTGGCCCCGGTGGAGCCGAAGGCACCGCACTTGATCAGCGCCTCGATCGCGCGCTTGTTCACCGCGCGCGGGTCGACGCGGGTGCAGAAGTCCCAGATCGACGCGAACTCCCCGCCCTCCTCGCGCGCGGCCTTGATCGCCTCGACCGCCGCGAAGCCCACGCCCTTGACCGCGTCGAGCCCGAAGCGGATGTTGCCCTCGTCGACCACGAACTCGTGGTCTGAGAGGTTCACGTCGGGCGGCAGGATGTCGATCCCCATGCCCTCCGCCTTGGCGGCGAAGAACGGGACCTTGTCCTTGGTGTCCATGACCGACGAGATCAGCGCCGCCATGTACTCGGCGGGATAGTTGGCCTTCAGCCACGCCGTGCGGTAGGCGATCAGCGCGTAGCAGGCGGCGTGGGACTTGTTGAACGAGTAGTCCGCCGACTTCTCGTTGGTGTCCCACAGCCAGTCGACCACGCTCTGCGGCACGCCGCTGGCGCGGCAGCCCTCGACGAACTCGGGCTTGAGCGCGGCCATGGCCTGGCGGTTCTTCTTGCCGATGGCCTTGCGCAGGTCGTCGGCCTTGGCGCCCGAGAAGCCGGCCAGCTCCTTGGAGATCTGCATGGCCTGCT
This sequence comes from Paraconexibacteraceae bacterium, assembly GCA_963757775.1. Taxonomy (GTDB): domain Bacteria; phylum Actinomycetota; class Thermoleophilia; order Solirubrobacterales; family Solirubrobacteraceae; genus JAOPZW01. Next base: position 89,426 of record CAVWSH010000012.1, read on the forward strand.
CCTGGTACAGGATCACGCCGTAGGTCGAGCCGATGATCGGCGCCAGGCGCTCGTCGGGCACCGTGACCGCGTCGGGGTTGCGCTTTCCGCGCGCGTACGTGGGGATCTGGTCCATCGCGCCCGGGCGGTACAGCGCGTTGAGGGCCACGAGGTCGTCGAACTCGCTCGTCTTGACCTGGCGCAGGGCGCTCTGCATGCCCTCGGACTCGAACTGGAACACGCCGACCGAGTCGCCGCGGGCCATCATCTCGTAGGTCTTGGCGTCGTCGAGCGGCAGGTTGGTCATGTCCGGGCGCTCACCGGTCGAGCGCTCGATGATGTCCAGCGCGTCCTCGATGACGTCGAGGTTGCGCAGGCCCAGGAAGTCCATCTTCAGCAGGCCGAGCTCCTCGACCGGCTTCATCGAGAACTGCGTGACGAGCCGGTAGTCCTTCTCGCCCCCGTTGCCGTTGCCCCCGCCGCCGGAGTCCGCGAGCTGCAGCGGCACGACGTCCGTCAGCGGCATGCCGGCGATGACGACCGCGGCCGCGTGGATCGACGCGTTGCGGACGATGCCCTCCAGGCCGCGGGCGACGTCGATGATCTGCTTGGACGTCGCGTCGGTGTCGTAGGCGCCCCGCAGCGACTCGCCCGGCTGCAGGCAGCGGTCGAAGCTCGGCGCCCGGCCCTGCTCGGGATCGGGGATGAGCTTGGCCAGCCGATCGCCGACGCCGTAGTCGTGGCCGAGCACGCGCGCCGCGTCGCGCGTGGCGGCGCGCGGGAACATCTTGCCGAAGGTGATGATCTGCGCCACCGACTCGCGCCCGTACTTCGCGACCACGTACTGCATGACGCGCTCGCGGCCGCGGACGGAGAAGTCGATGTCGATATCCGGCATCGACACGCGCTCGGGGTTGAGGAAGCGCTCGAAGAGCAGGTCGTAGCGCAGCGGATCGAGGTCGGTGATGCGCAGGGCGTAGGCCACGATCGAGCCCGCCGCGCTGCCGCGCCCCGGCCCGACGGCGATGCCGTTGTCCTTGGCCCACTTCACGAAGTCCCAGACGATGAGGAAGTAGGCGTTGAAGCCCATGCGGTCGATGACCGAGAGCTCCATCTCCGCGCGCTCGAGCGCGTCGGCGGGGATCGGGTCGCCATAGCGGGCGCGCAGGCCCTCCGTCACGCGCTCGCGCAGGTAGGCGCGCTCGTCCTCGCCCTCGGGCAGATAGCGCGGGATGAGCTGGCGGCCCAGCTCGATGGTGACGTCACAGCGCTCGGCGATCTCGAGCGTCGAGGCGATGGCCTCGGGCCACTCCGCGAAGGCCTCCACCATCTCCTCGCTGGAGCGCAGGAAGAACTCGTTCGTGTCGAAGGTCATCTTCGGCGCGGCGAGCGTGGACTTCGTCTGCACGCAGAGCAGCGCCGTGTGGTGGTGGTAGTCCTCGCGGCGCAGGTAGTGCACGTCGCCGGTGCCCACGATCGGGCGGCCGACCTCGCGCGCGATGCGCACGATCCCCTCGTTGGCCTTCTCCTGGTCGGCGATGCCGTTCTTCTGGACCTCGAAGTAGACGTTGTCGGCCCCGAAGGCGTTCATCAGGTCGTCGACGTGGGCGCGGGCCTCGGCCTCGCGACCGTCGACCAGGCGCTGGCAGAAGCGCGAGGCCAGGCAGCCCGTGAGGGCGATGATGCCCTCGCCGCGCGCGGCGAGCTGGGCCATGTCGAGGTTCGGCTTGCCGCGGTGCAGTCCCTCGAGGAAGCCCTCGGAGGACAGCTTGACCAGGTTGCGGTAGCCGACGTCCGACGCCGCCAGCAGCGTGAGGTGGTTGCGCTCCACGCGTCCCGACGAGCGGTTGGTGTGGTCGTCGACCAAGTAGATCTCGCAGCCCAGGATCGGCTTGACGTCGTGCTTGCGGCACGCCTTGTAGAGCTCGACGGCGCCGTTCATGACCCCGTGGTCGGTGAGTCCCAGCGCCGGCTGGCCGAACTCCGCCGCGCGCCTGGCGAGGTCCTCGATGTTGCACGCGCCGTCGAGCAGCGAGTACTCGGAGTGCACGTGGAGGTGGGCGCAGGAAGGGGTGCTCACGGGGTCATCGAGGATAGGCGCCGGACCGGCGGACTCCGGGGTGGCGCCGTGAGGACCCCGCTAGTTGCGCGCGTTGCCTTCGACGGCCACGCCGAGGTGCTCGGCCAGCCCGGCGCGACCTGCGTCGGTCAGCCGCACCGCCCGCGTGCGCGGCAGCCGCGACACCCATTCGAGCTCGAACATCCGCGTCGCCAGCGCCGCGCCCAGGGCGCCGGAGAGGTGGTGGTCCTGCTCGCTCCAGTCCACGCAGTAGCGGATCGGCGCGCGCGGCCCGGCGAGGGCGCCGTCGACGTCGACGCCCAGGTCGCGCAGCCGCCGAGCGCCCTCGTCGGTCAGCCGGTAGTCCAGGTCGCGCCCGGCGGCCGACGGGCGATCCGCGCGCGCCCGGCCGCGCTCATGGCGACCATCGCCGCCGGTCAGCAGGCCGTGGTCGACGAAGCCGGTCATCAGCGCCACGCCGAGCCGGCCGGCGAGGTGGTCGTAGCACGTGCGCGCGGCGCGGACGGCGTGCGCCCGCGTGCCCTCGCGCAGCGAGCGGACCGGCGCTGGCGGGGCGATGCGCGCCAGCGCCTCGAGGGCCCGCGCCACCTCGGGGCCGGCCAGGCTGAAGTAGCGATGGCGCCCATGGCGCTCGGCGACCACGAGCCCGCCGTCGACGAGCTTGCGCAGGTGCACGCTCGCCGTCGAGGGCGCGACGCCGGCCTCCGCGGCCAGCACGCTGGCGGGCAGCTCGCGCCCGTCGATGAGCGCGCGCAGCACCCGGGCGCGGCCCGGGTCGCCGATGAGGGCCCCAACCTGGGCCAGATCCGCGTCGCCAACCATGAGACGAGGGTAGCCGCGCCACGCTTCGTCGCGCGACGAAGCCCCGCGGACCTACCGTCGAGGCATGACCTCCCAGCGCCGCACGCTCACGCTCGTCGTCATGTGCGTCGGGATGTTCCTCGTCCTGCTCGACGTGACGGTCGTCAACGTCGCCCTACCGCGCCTGAGGGCGGACCTCGGCGCGGGCGTGAGCAGCCTCCAGTGGATCGTGGACGGCTACGCCGTCGCCCTGGCCTCGCTGATGCTCCCGTGCGGCGACCTGGGCGACCGCCACGGCCACAAGCGCGTCGTGCTCGTGGGCCTCGCGGCCTTCGGCGCGGGCTCGCTGGCGGCGGGGCTCGCCCCCGGGCCCGGGCTCCTGGTCGCCGGCCGAGTGGTCCAGGGCGCGGGGGCCGCGTTCCTGCTGCCCGGCACGCTCGCGGTCATCTCGCGCGCGTACCCCGGCCCGGCGCAGCGGGCGCGGGCGATCGGCATCTGGGCTGCGATCTCGTCGCTGGCGCTGCCGGCCGGCGTCATCGCCGGCGGCGCCCTGGTCGACGGCCCCGGCTGGCGCTGGGCCTTCCTCGTGAACCTCCCGGTCGTCGCCGTCGCCCTGCCGGTCACGGCGCGCGTCGTGCGCGAGTCGCGCGAGCCGGCGGCCCGCGCACCGGACCTCGCGGGCGCCGCGCTCGCCGCGGCGCTGCTTGCGACCGCGACCTTCGCGATCATCGCCGGCTCGCCCTCGGCCGGCGTGGCGGCCGCCGCGCTGCTGGCGGTCCTGGCGGCCGTCGAGCGCCGCCAGGCCGAGCCGATGCTGCCGGCGGCGCTGTTCCGCCGCCCGGCCTTCGGCGCGGCCAACGCCGTCTCCGCGGCGATGAACCTCGGCACGCTCGGCACGCTGTTCGTGCTCACCCTCTACCTGCAGGACGTCCAGGGCCGCTCCGCGCTCGGCGCCGGCGTGGCGATCCTGCCCGCCTTCGGGCTGTTGAGCGCCGTCGCCCCGCTGACCGGGCGGCTCGTGGGACGGATCGGCCCGCGGCGCCCGATGATCGCCGGGCTGCTCATCGCCGCGGCCGGACTGGCCCTGCTCACCGACGACGCGCTGCTCGCGGCCTCGGCCCTCTGGGGGCTCGGGCTCGGGCTGCTGACGCCCTCGGTGGTCGCCGCCGCCATGGGCCCCGTGCAGGCCGACCGCGCCGGCCTGGCCGCGGCGGTCAACAACACCGCCCGCCAGGCCGGCGGCGCGATCGGCATCGCCGCCGCGGGCGCCGTGGCCGGCAGCCCGGACCGCGCCGGGTTCGTCCACGGCTTCCACACCGTCGCGCTGGCTGCCGCGGCCCTCTACGTCGCGGCGGCGGCGCTGACGTGGGTCGCGGTGCCCGGCCGCGCGCGGGAGTCCGCTCGGCGGCTGGCGAGCTCGTCGGCCTCGGGCTGAGGCGAACGCGCCCCGCGCTCAGAGGACGATCGTGGTGCCGACCGTGCTGATCGCGAAGGCGTCGGGGAACCGCTGCGCGATGCGGTGAACCGCCCTCCATCCGGTGCAGTGCGCCGGCACGAGCAGCGACGGCGAGAGCTCGGCGAGCGCCGCGACGGTCGGCTCGATGATCGGCTCGAACACCGGGCCGCTCAGGTGAAACCCGCCGACGATGGCCGCGACGGCATCGATCCCGGTCAGCTTGCGCGCATAGCGGACGGTGTTGACGATCCCGGCATGGCCGCAGCCGCTGAGGACCACGAGGCCGCGGTCGGCGACGGCGAGGACGAGCGCCTGGTCGTCGAGGATCAGCGGGTCGGGGCGCCAGGCCCCGGTGCGCCACGCCTCGTGACCGCGGAACCCGATCTCGAACTCAGTGGTCCGATCGACCTCGCCGGTGATCAGCACGGCGCCGTCGAGCAGGAACGACGGCTGGCGCTCCTCGATGATCGCGAAGCCCATCCCCTCCAGCGCCGAGCGGCTGGTCACCGGCAGCTCGGCCGGCTCCAGCCCCGGAAAGCAGAACCGGCGCCGGCTGAAGAACTTCGGGTGGATCATCACCGGCATCCCGGTGCGCCCGAGCGCTCCGACCAGGCCCTCCATGCCCGTCACGTGGTCCCAGTGACCGTGGCTGAGCACGACCACCTCCACCTCGTCCGGCGCGATCCCCAGCCGCCGCATGTTCTCGACCATCCCGCCCGGCGACACGCCGGTGTCGAACAACAGCGTTCGCCTGCGTCCCGCCTTCTCGAACCGGACGAGGGCCGAGAACCCGGGCTCGGCGATCAGCGGGTCGGGGACGCCGCTGTCGGGGCTGACCCGGGACGCGATCGTGGGAAGCGCCCCGGTCAGGGTCTTCGGCCAGTTCAGTCGCGCCACCGATTCGCGATCGACCAGCAGCGGGTCGGTCAGGTTGTCGATCAGGATCGTGATCTCGGCCCGCTCGACGGGCTCGAGCTCGACGCGCGTCACCGCCACATGTTCACGCGCGTCGCACCGCCGCGCAACGTCTCGTCGCTCGGACCGCCACGCGCAAAGCGGGGCGGCGCCGAGGACGTCCGGCGCCGCCCCGAACCGCCGCTGTCAGGCGTGGCACTCGGCAGCGAACTGGGCTGCCACGGGCCGAGACTTGTGCCCGGCCTCCTTCATGATCGCGGGGACGTCGGGGTCGGACACGAAGCTCTGCCAACCCTCTTCGTCCCAGTCGAAGATGACCCAGACCCGGTCGTGCTCAGAGGGGTCACGGAAGATGAGCGCGCTCTTCGAGCCGTGCTCCTTGCGCTTCTCCGCGCCTGTGGTGGAGAAGATCTCCAGGAAGCGGTCGAAGTCCTCGACCTGCGTGGTCGCGAGTAGCATCGCGATCTCCGTTCGTTGGGGTGTGAGTGTCGCTGCGTCCTGCGGTGCCTCGGCCGCCCTCAGGCGGTGAGGACCGGCGTGTCCACGGGGCGTTCCTGTGGATCCATTGCCCCGAGGCTCTCGACGATCTCGAACCGGCCGGCGCGCGCCTGGCCGATGTACATGTTCATGCGCACGTGGTGCTGTCCTGGCACCATGGTTGCGGGCCCACCGGGACCCTCCGGGATCTGCGCGTGGTCCAGGGCCGCGATCACGTCCTCCTGGGAGAGCGAGCCGGCCTGCGTGACGGCGGCCGCCCAGAGCTGCAGCCCGCGATACAGGCCCGAGGACCCGCTGCCGCCGGAGAACTTCGCGTCCCCGGGATACAGCGCGTCGTACTGGGCCAGCAGCCGCTGGCTGAACGGATCGTCGACCGCCTGGTAGTAGTCCAGGCAGCTGTACAAGCCGTCGACGTGCGCGGGCGGCAACGTGTTGAGGAGGTTCTCCTCGAAGTAGGTGCAGACCAGGCGTCCGCCGCGATCGGCGAAGCCCGAGTCGTGCAGCTGCTGCAGGAACGGCGCGACCCCGGGCGGCACGGTCGTGTTGAAGACCACCTCCGCCCCGGTCGAGGCGATGCGTTGCACCGTCGCCCCGTAGTCCGCGTGGTCGAGGGGGAAGTACTCCTCGCCGACGATCGTCCCGCCGTTGGCCGTCACGACCTCCCGGACGCGCGCGTTCATCACGTGGGGCCAGATGTAGTCGGCCGACGGGAGGTAGAACCGCTTGGCCCCCGTCTCGCGCATCAGCCAGGGGATGAAGGGATCGACCTGCTGCGCGGGCACCGGGCCGGTGCAGAAGATGAGCGGATCGGACTCCTCGCCCTCGTACTGCTCGGGGTAGATGTACAGCGTCCTGCCCTCGACCACGGCCGGGCCCTTGATGGCCTGTCTCGTGGAGCTGTAGATGCCGCCGAGGATGACGTCGACCCTATCCCGCTGGACGAGCTTCGTGGCCTTTTCCGCGGCGACGGCGTCGTCGGTCGCGCTGTCCTCGAGGTACAGCTCGAGGTGACGGCCCAGCAGGCCGCCCTTGGCGTTGAGGTCGCCGACGACCATCCTCGCGACGTTGGCGTTGGCGAGCCCGATGACCGAGAGCGGGCCTGTCTGGTCGGTGATGACTCCCACCTTGATGGGATCGCCGACAGGGGGCGGTGATGCCGCCATGATGTCCTCCTTGCATTGAGCGTTCTTGTCGCCCGGAGCGACAACGGCGACGCGTCGTGAGAGGATCCTGCCCGCCCATGGCGGTCGAAACATCGGGAGGACTCCCCATCTTGAGCACGCCCCTCCGCCTCGGCGAGCTCGTGGCCACGCTGGCGCTCGCGCAGGACAACGCGTTCGGGCAGCCGCTCGAATCCCAGCTGCGCTCCTGCCTGCTGGCCACGTGGATATGCGAGGCCGCGGGTTTCGAGGACGAGGTGTGCGAGACGACCTACTGGGTGGCGCTGCTGCGATACGTCGGCTGCACCGGCCACGCGCACGAGGTCGCCACCGTGTTCGGCGACGAGATCGCGATCCGCGCGCAGACCCTGGTGCACGACGCCGCCAACCCCGCCGAGGTGATGCGCGACGTGATGGCCTTCGCGACGGCCGGGCGCGCGCCGGACGAGCGAGACGAGATCGTCCGCATGATCCAGGAGACCGCCCGCGAATGGGCGGTCTACAACTTCTCGTCGGGGTGCGAGGTCGCCGACATGCTCGTCCAGCGCCTCGACGTGGGCCCCGCGGTGCGCGAGGCGCTGCGCTTCACCTTCGAGCGCTGGAACGGCGCCGGCTATCCCGCCCACGTCGAGGGCGAGGCGATTCCCCTGGCGATGCGCGTCGTGCACCTCAGCCACGACATGGAGGCGATCGAGCGCCTCTTCTCGCCCGACCATGCGCTCGAGGCGGCTCGCGATCGGCGCGACCGCACCTACGACCCGGCTCTCGCCGACCTGTTCGTCAAACATGCCGGCGCGTGGTTCGAGCGGCTCCGCGAGATCGAGCCGTGGGACGCCGTGCTCGCCGCCGAGCCCGAGCCTCATCGGATCCTGAGCGGCGCCGAGCTCGACGAGGCCCTGACCGTCGTGGCCGACTTCATCGACCTCAAGTCCCCGTTCATGGGCGGCCACAGCCGCCGCTGCGCCGATCTCGCGGTTGACGCCGCCCGGGTGCTGGGCCTCCCCGAGGACGACATCGCCACCCTGCGCCGCGCGGCCCTCGTGCACGACTTCGGCACCACCGTGGTGCCGAACTCGATCTGGGACAAGCCGGGTCTGCTCACGCGCACCGAGTTCGATCGCGTCGAGCTTCACCCGATGCTGACCGAGCAGATGCTGCGCCGCTCGCCGGCCCTGGCCCTCCTCAACACGGTCGCGTGCGCGCACCACGAGAAGTGCGACGGCTCCGGCTACCACAAGCGCGTGCAGGCCGACGCCGACGATCTCGGGGCGTGCGTCCTGGCCGCGACCGAGATCTACGTGGGGCTGACCGCCGAGCGAGCGGACCGCCAGCCGTTCTCGCCCGACGACGCGGCCGCCGAGCTGCGCCGGCTCGAGTCACAGGGCGTGCTCGAGCCGCGCGCCAGCCGTGCGGTGCTCGTGGCGGCAGGGCACGGCGAGCCACGCGGGGTGCCGTCGGGAAAGCGGACGGTCAACCCGGGCGGCCTCACGCGGCGCGAGGTCGATGTCCTGCGACTCGCGGCCAGGGGCCTCACGACGCGCGAGATCGCCGATCGGCTCTACATCTCGCCCAAGACCGCCGATCACCACATCCAGCACATCTACGGCAAGATCAACGTGTCGACCCGGGCCGCAGCCGCGCTGTGGGCGATGCAGCACACCGTCGTGCAGTGACGAGCGCGTTGCAGGGCGCGCCGGGCGGCGCGCCGGCGTGCGTCAGACGTACTCCGCCGGGGCGTCCCACCAGGCGTGGGCATGGGGGTCATGACCCCAGGCGTGCGCGTGCAGGACGCCGCGGTCGACGCGTTCGCCGACGACGCGCTCGACGCTGTTGAGGCCCGTCCACGCGCCGGCGCGCAGCGCCGCGGGGTCCATCTCGCTCTGGGACATCGGCGGGGCGTGCGGGACGATGACCTGCACGTGCGCGTCGCCGTGGACGGTGACCCCGGCGGGCAGCGCCGCCAGTTGGCGTTCGTAGCGTCCGCCGGGAACGACCGGCATCGAGCGCGTCTCCGGATGCGCGCGGCGCAGCCAGCTGAGCATCGCCCGCTCGAGGTGGGCGTGGCGCCTGAGCGCTGAGCCGTCGGGCCGGGTGCGCAGGACCAGGATGTGGGTGGCGCCGTCGGCCGCCGCGAGCTCGACCGGCAGCGGGCTCAGCAGGCCGCCGTCGTAGAGGCGGCAGCCGTTGAGGCGCACCGGCGGGCCGCTGAGCAGCGGCACGCGCGCCGCCGCGCGCAGTTGTTCGAGCAGGGGGCCGTGGGGACGCTCGATCGCGCGGTGCTCGAGGCACGTGGCGAGCACGTGGAACTCGGGCCGTGCGGCCTCGACCGCCGCCACGTCGAGGCGCTTTCGCCGGCCGACGATCTCGTCGATCAGCCCATCCAAGGCGATCGGGGGCCGGGCGGCGAGGACCCGCCGCGCGCTGAAGAAGCGCGCGGCGGGCAGGTCCTCGAAGTAGATGCTTGTGCCCAAGGCGGCCTGGCCCGCGAGCATGTACGCGCAGTCCAGCGCGCCGGCGGACACCCCGTAGACCGCGTCGAAGCACTGCGCCAGGTCGAGCTGCTCGAGGGCGGTGACCGCGCCAGCCGAGATGACGCCGCGCATGCACCCGCCCTCGACGACCAGGGCCACGCGATATCGGTCGTGTGTGCCCGCGCGGCGCGCGCGGATCACGTCGATGGCTGTCGGCTTCATCTCGCCCAAGAACAACGGATGGGCGGGCCGCGCGCTCGCGCGGCCCGCGGTCGTCTCGGACGGGGCGCGACCGCGCGTCTCCTAGGTCAATCGGACGCCATGAAGGCGGGCAGCCGGCGCCGCCTCCGGCGCCGGAGCCTGTCCCAGCCCAGCGCCTACCGGCCACGCAGCCGCGCGGCCAGGCGCTGCAGGGCCGAGCGCCGCGGAACCTCGACGGCGACGAGCGCACCGTGGCGCAGGCGATCAGCCGCGCGGCCGAGGTCGAGGATGAGCCCGTCGGGCACCGCGGCGACCTCGACCGGGCGCAGCCGGTCGCCCGCGGCCGTGAGCGCCTCGAGCTCCGCGCGTCGGGCCGAGCGGGCCTCGGATTCGGCGTTGACCGCGCGGTCGCGCGCCGTGCGCAGGGCCTCGAGCTCGCTGCGCAGCGCGCCCTCGGCGTGGGCGGCGCGCTCGCGCTCGGCGGCCAGGGCGGCCTCGACCTCGGCCACGCGCCTGCGCTCGAGCTCGAGCGCGGCCTCGGCCTGCACGCGCGACGCGGCGTGGCGCTCGACCTCCTCGCGCGCCGTGCGCGCGGTGACCGCCAGCTCGCCGGCGAGCTTGGCCAGCGCGTGGTCGCGGGCGTCGCGGGCATCGGCGCGGACGCGCAGCTCCTCGACCTGGCCGCGCAGCACGGCGACCGCCGACAGCGCGGCCGTCTCGGCGGCCAGGCGCCCGGCCAGCTCCTCGCGAACGGAAAGCGCATCGGCCTGCGACTCGCGCACGGCGGCCCGCGCCGCGTCGCGCTCGGCCACCACCTGGTCGAGATGGGCTCTCAGCGCATCGAGCTCGGACTCGGCGTCGAGCAGCCGGCGCGCCGCCGCGCGCGGGCGCAGATCGACGACGCGCGCCTCCTGGTCGTCGGGCGGGAACGCGGGCTCCATCGCCGCCGCACGCTAGACCGCGTACCGGACGGCTCGGGCGCCGCGCAGGCTCAGTCGCCGTTGCGCTTGGCCCCGACGGCGACGAGCGTCGCCACGCCGAGCGCCAGCGCGCCGCCCACCATGAGCTTGCGGGAGGGCATCCCGCGCGAGGGCAGCTTGCGCCCCACGTACCACTTCGCGCCCTTCCAGACGGCAAATCCCAAGGCCTTGTAGAACATCTCTGGCTCGCCTTACCCCTCGTCCCGCGCGCGCAAGCGGTGCGCCATCCGCGATTGCAGCGACCATAGCTCGATGAACCCGGGCGAGGCCTGCTGGCTGAACAGGCCGCCGCTCGTCTCGAAGGTCGACAGCGCCGCGTCGTAGACCGCGTTGGGCGACTCGCGCGTGACCACCCGCGCCATGCCCTTGAACAGCTTCATCCCGATCGTGCCCGTGACCTGGGCGTTGACCGCCTCCATGTAGGCGTCGAGGTCAGAGCGCAGCGGCTCCCACCACAGCCCCGCGTAGACGAGGTAGGCCCACTTGCGGTCGAGCTCGCCCTTGAACTGGTTCTGGTGGATGGTGCCGACGAGGCGCTCGAGCTCCGCGTGGGCCGGGAGGATGATGGCCGCCGCCGGAACCTCGTAGATGTCGCGCACCTTCAGCCCGACGATGCGGTCCTCGATGTGGTCGACGATCCCTATGCCGTGCCGGCAGCCGATCTCGGCGGCGCGCTCGAGCAGCTCCACGAGGCCCAGGCGCTCGCCGTTGAGGGCCACGGGCACGCCGCGCTCGAAGGTCACGGTGACGACCTCGGGCGCATCGGGCGCGAGCTCGGGGCGGGTCACGAGCTGGAAGACGTCGTCGTCGGGCGCGTGGTCGAGATCCTCGATCCAGCGTCCCTCCGACGAGCGGCCCCAGAGGTTGTCGTCGATCGAGTAGGGCGTGTGCTCGGCGCCGCCCTTGATGGGGATGCCGTGCTCACGCGCGTAGGCGATCTCCTCCTCGCGGCCCATCTGCCAGCCGCGCACCGGCGCGATGACCTTCAGCTCGGGGGCCAGGGTGGCCACCGTCGCCTCGATGCGGACCTGGTCGTTGCCCTTGCCGGTGCAGCCGTGGGCGACCGTGTCGCAGCCGTGCCTGCGCGCGTACTCGACGGCGAGCTTGGCGATCAGCGGTCGCCCGAGGGCGGTGAAGAGCGGGTAGCCGAGGCCGTAGACGGCGTTGGCCTTGATGGCCGGGACCACGAAGTCCTCGGCGAACTCCTCGCGGGCGTCGACGACCTCGGCGGCCACGGCGCCGAGCTGCAGCGCCTTGCCCTGCACGACGTCGTAGTCCTCCCCCGGCTGGCCGAGGTTGACCGTCAGGGCCACGACCTCGGCCTCGTACTCGTCCTGGATCCACTTGAGCATGACACTCGTGTCGAGGCCCCCCGAGTAGAGCAGCAGGACGCGGTTGACCTCGCCCGGCTCGGCGAGATAGGAGGCGGTGCGCGTGTGGGGCGTGCGGTTCTGCTCGGCCATGGGCGCCGGAATCTATCCACCGCGGTGCCGAAGGGCGGGCCACCCCCCGCCGGCCGCCGCCGCGTCAGTTGTCCGACCTTCCGCCACCGGCCGCGCCACGAGGCATTACCCTTCCAGGGGAGGCTTCCGAATGCAGGAGAGGGGGTGATCGGATTGCGAAAGAACCGCGGTCGGCTGACCGAACCGCTGGTGCGCGAGAACGGCGTGCTGCGTCCTGCGAGCTGGGACGAGGCGCTCGACGTCGCGGCGGCCGGGCTCGCCCGGGCCCGAGCGACGGACACGACGCGCTCCTTCGGGATGTTCAGCTGCTCCAAGGCGTCGAACGAGGTGAACTTCCTGGCCCAGAAGTTCGTCCGCTCGGTGATGGGGTCGAACAACATCGACTCGTGCAACCGCACCTGACACGCCCCCAGCGTCGTCGGTCTGGCGACGGTGTTCGGCGCGGGCGGCGGCACGTCGTCCTATAAGGAGGTCGAGGAGACGGATCTGCTGATCCTGTGGGGCTCGAACGCCCGCGAGACGCATCCGATCTTCTTCCACCACGTCCTCACGGCCGTGCACAACGGCGCGCGGCTGTTCGTCGTCGACCCGCGGCGCACGAGCTCGGCGCACTGGGCCGACACCTGGCTGGGCCTCGACGTCGGCACCGACATCGCCCTGTCCAACACGGTCGCGCGCGAGATCATCCACGCCGGCCTGGCCAACGAGCACTTCATCGAGCGCGCGACGACGGGCTTCGAGGAGTACCGCGAGTCCGTCGAGCCGTGGACGCTCGAGGAGGGCGAGCGCGTGACCGGCGTGCCGGCCGAGGTCATCCGCGAGCTGGCCCACGCCTACGCGCGCGCCGACCGCGCGATCCTGTGCTGGACGCTCGGCATCACCGAGCACGTCACCGCGGTCGACAACGTCCTGTCGCTCATCAACCTCGCGCTGCTGACCGGGCACGTCGGGCGGTATGGCTCGGGGCTGAACCCGCTGCGCGGTCAGAACAACGTCCAGGGCGGCGGCGACATGGGCGCCATCCCCAACAAGCTGCCGGGCTTCCAGGACGTCCAGGACGACATGGAGGCCAGGGCCCGCTTCGAGGAGGCCTGGGGCGCGCCGCTGCCGCCCGAGCGCGGCTGGCACCTGTCGCAGATGTTCGACGGCATGGAGCGCGGCGAGCTCAAGACGCTCTACGTGCTCGGCGAGAACCCGGCGCAGTCCGAGGCCGACTCCAAGCGCGCGCTCGCGCTGCTCGAGGGCCTCGACTTCATGATCGCCCAGGACATCCTCATGACGAAGACCTGCGCGATGGCCGACGTGGTCTTCCCCTCGACCGCGTCCTGGTGCGAGTCGGCCGGCGGGACCGTGACCAACTCCGAGCGCCGCGTGCAGCTCATGCACAAGGCCATCGACCCACCCGGCCAGGCCCGCGACGACCAGTGGATCATCTGCGAGCTGGCGCGCAGGCTCGGCCATGACTGGGGCCAGCCCACGCCGGAGGAGGCGTGGGACGAGCTGCGCTCGCTCAGCCCTATGCACCGCGGCATGAGCTACGAGCGCCTGGCCGAGATGGGCGGCATCCAGTGGCCGTGCCCCCACGACGGGCACCCCGGCTCGGAGTTCCTTCACGGACGCCTGTGGGACGAGCCCGTCGGCGGCCCGCTCGCGCCCTTCTCGGTCACGAAGTGGTTCCCGCCGATCGACGAGCTCAACGACGACTTCCCGATGCGCCTCACGACCGGGCGGCGCCTGGACTCCTACAACACCGGCGTCCAGTCGGGGCTCTACAGCTCGCCGCTGCGCCGGGGCGAGACGCTCGACCTCTGCGCGCAGGACGCGGAGAGCCTCGGCGTCGACCCCGGCGAGATCGTGCGCATCAGCTCGCGCCGAGGCTCGATCGAGGCGCCCGTCAGGCTCGATCCGGGGCTGCGACCCGGCCTGGCCTTCATGACGATGCACTTCCCCGACGACGTCGACGTCAACGTGCTCACGATCGACGCGACCGACCCCCAATCGGGCACCGCGGAGTTCAAGGCCACCGCGATCCGGGTGGAGAAGATCCGCCCGCGTCAGACTGCCGGTGTGACGAGCACCGAGGCCGGAGGCAAGTAGCGATGGACGTACGGCTGCTCGACGCCGAGCCGACGGCGACCGAGCGCGATGCCGTGGACGCGTTCCTGGGCCCGTCGCTGGCCGCCTGGACGGGCACCGACGCGCTCGACAACGGCCACGCCGCCCACGGAGGGCACGCCGCGCGGGCGCAGCGCCACATGCTCCTGCCCACCCTGCACGCGCTGCACGAGCGCGCCGGATGGATCAGCCCCGGCGGGCTGAACTACGTCGCGCAGCGGCTGACCGTGCCGCCCGCCGACGTCTACGGCGTGGCGACCTTCTACGCGCTCTTCTCGACCGAGGAGCGCCCGCCCCGCATCGTCCACGTCTGCGACGACGTCGCCTGCCGCTGCGCCGGCTCGGAGGCGCTCATCGCCGAGCTCGAGGAGCGCTTCGGTCCGGAAGACAGCGAGGTCGACGGCGCCTCGTGGCTGCGCAGCCCCTGTCTGGGCCAGTGCGACCGCGCGCCGGCGGCGCTGCTCACCCAGGCCGGGGATGCGCCGGTCGAGCGTGAACTCACGGCGGTCGGTGCCTCCGACGTGATCGACATCCTCGAGGGCGGGACGCCGCCCGAGCCGCCCTCGACCACGCCGCCCCAGCAGGGCGACCCGAGCCTGCGGCTGCTGCGCCGCGTGGGCCCCGTCGACGCCGAGAGCCTCGACGACTACCGTGCCCACGGCGGCTACGACGCGCTGCGGCGCGCGATCGAGCTCGGCCCGGAGGGCGTGATCCGCGAGGTCATGGACTCGGGGCTCGTCGGGCGCGGTGGGGCCGCCTTCCCGATGGGGCGCAAATGGGACGCGGTGGCGCGCCAGCCGCGGCGCCCGCACTACCTCATCTGCAACGCCGACGAGTCCGAGCCGGGGACGTTCAAGGACCGCGTGCTCCTCGAGGGCGACCCGTTCGCGGTCGTCGAGGCGATGACCATCGCGGCCTACGCCACCGGCTGCGAGCTCGGCTACCTCTACGTGCGCGGGGAGTACCCGCTGGCGCTGGAGCGGATCGCGAACGCCGTGGAGCTCGCCCGCGAGCGGGGCTTCCTCGGCCCCGACATCCTCGGCCATGGCTTCGCCTTCGACATCGAGATCCGCAAGGGCGCCGGCGCCTACATCTGCGGCGAGGAGACCGCCGTCTTCGGCTCGATCGAGGGCTACCGGGGCGAGCCGCGCAACAAGCCGCCCTTCCCGGTCGTCGAGGGGCTGTTCCGCCATCCGACGGTGGTCAACAACGTCGAGACCCTGGTCAACGCGCTGCCGATCGTGCTGGAGGGCGGCCCCGCCTTCGCGCAGATCGGCACGGAGAAGTCGACCGGGCCCAAGCTCTTCTGCGTGTCGGGCGCCGTGGGGACGCCCGGGACCTACGAGGTGCCGTTCGGGACCACGCTGCGCGAGCTGCTCGACCTGGCCGGCGGGGTGACGCCCAACCTCCAGGCCGTGCTGCTGGGCGGCGCCGCGGGCGGCTTCGTCACACCCGACGACCTCGACCTGCGCCTTTCGATCGAGGACGCGCGCGAGTTCCGCACCACGCTGGGGTCGGGCGTCGTGCTGGCCATCGACGACACCGTCGACCTCGGGCGCCTGCTCATGGTCATCGCCGCCTTCATGCGCGACGAGAGCTGCGGGCAGTGCGTCCCCTGCCGGGTGGGCACCGTGCGCCAGGAGGAGGCCGTCGCGCGCCTGCTCTCGGGCCGCACGCGCGGCAGCGTGCAGGACGAGATCGCCCTCATCCGCGAGATCGGCCTGGCCATGCGCGACGCCTCGATCTGCGGCCTGGGCCAGACCGCCTCGTCCGCGATCGAGTCCGCCATCGAGCGACTGGGAGCCTTCACCACATGACGCAGCGCACGGTCACCCTCACGATCGACGACGAGCGCGTCGAGGTCCCCGAGGGCGCGACGATCCTCGAGGCGTGCGAGAAGCTCGGCATCGACACCCCCACGCTGTGCTACGGCGACACCCTGCAGCCCGCCAACGTGTGCCGCGTGTGCGTGGTCGAGATCGAGGGCGGGCGCGTGCTGGCGCCGGCGTGCTCGCGCAAGGCCGAGGACGACATGGTGGTCAAGACCGACTCCGATCGCGTGCGCCACAGCCGCAAGATGGTCATGGAGTTCCTCGGCTCCTCGGTGGACCTGTCGATCACGCCGCCGGCGCAGGAGTACATCGCGCGCTACGACGCCGACCCAACCCGGTACGGGCCGCCCGCGCCGCCGGACCCCGGGCGCGACCGGCGCCGCACGGGCCACCACGAGGAGCCCGACGGGCAGACCGCGGCCACCGTGCACCAGCCGGTGAAGGTCGACAACGACCTCTACGTGCGCGACTACTCCAAGTGCATCCTCTGTTACAAGTGCGTCGACGCGTGCGGCGACCAGTGGCAGAACACGTTCGCCATCACGGTCGCCGGGCGGGGGTTCGACACCCGCATCTCGACCGAGTACGCCAACCCCCTGCCCGACTCGGCCTGCGTGTACTGCGGCAACTGCATCGCCGTGTGCCCGACCGGTGCCCTGATGTTCGCCTCCGAGCACGAGCTGCGCGATGCGGCGCAGTGGGACGAGGAGCGCCAGACGACGGCCGACACCATCTGCCCCTATTGCGGCGTGGGCTGCAACCTGACCCTCCACGTCCAGGACAACCGGATCGTCAAGGTCAGCTCGCCCGACGACCACGACATCACCCGCGGCAACCTCTGCATCAAGGGCCGCTTCGGCTTCCAGCACGTGCAGCCGCGCGCCGACGGCGACTGACCGGCGCCGGGCGCCGCGCGCCGGCGCGCCAACGCCGGCCCAACGCCTCCCCAATCAACCCGTGAGCCCGCGCCGACGGTCGGCCGCGACCCTGGGCGCATGACCAAGAGCTCCGGAGCACCCGACCCCGCCAACGGCATGGAGGCGAGCCTCGCCGTCCGCAAGGCCGACCGCGAGGCCGCCTCGCAGGCCGGCGACCTGGCCGACCGCCTCACCGAGATGGACCTGCACCAGCGTGAGGCGCGCTACCTGCTCGAGCGCGCGGGCATGCTCGAGCGCAGGCGCCTGCGGCGCGCGCCATAGCCGCCGCGGCGCGCCGACGGCGGTTAGTATCGGTGCGGCCACAGGAGGTCGTCGTTGTTGCGAGCAGACAGTGTGCGCGTTGCGTGGCTGACCGCCGCCGCGGTGGCCGCGTCCGGGGCCGCCCCGGCTGCAGCGGCGCCCACGCCGATCGGCGCCATCGGCTGGGACCTCGTCCTCGACAAGGGGACGACACTGTCGCTGCGCGACGGCTGCATCACGCTCGGCGCGGCCGACTGGCGGCCGGAGGGAAGGACGAAGGCGGGCGCGGTCGTCTATGGGACCGCCGGGGCGGCCGAGGGCGCTGCGGGCGCCTGGGACTCGGCGGCGGGCGCAGGGTCGGCGACGGCCAACGGCGACGCGCTGCGCTTCGACGCGATCACGCCGGGCGCGACCGCGGGCCGCAAGCCGTTCAAGCTCTCAAGGCTGGGGCTCGAGCTGGCCGGCGGCCGCGTGTACCTGAGCGGCCAGATCCGCCGCGTCAAGGCGCTCGCCGCGGCCACGCCGGCGCGGACGCGCCTGGCGGTCATCAGCCATCCCAAGCTGCTCTCCGGTCCGCTGCGCACGAACGCCGGGAAGCCGATCGGCGACACCTTCATCTTCGCGGTGCAGGGCCGGGCGACGATGACCAGGGCGTTCGCGGCCGCGATCCGCCGCGCCCGCTGCGCGACGCGCTTCGCCCGCCGCCACCTGCTGCGCGACGGCGCCGCCTTCGGCGTGCTCACCGCGCAGCTGCTGTCCAGCGCCGCGACCGGGCTGGGCGGCCGCGTCGACATCGACGGCGGCCTGGACCTCCTGGCCGACGACGGCAGCGAGATCACGGTCGCGGCGGGCGGCGGAGCGACGTCGGTGACCATGGGCGACAGCGTCGCCCTGCGCCTCCCGATCGCACCGCCCACCGCTGCGCCCCTGGTCTGCGAGTTCGGCAGCAGGTGCCGCCCCGCGCCCGGCGCCGCGATCGCGCTCGGCGGCCAGCTGACGCTCGCCTACGGCGGGCGGGCCACGGTGCTCTCGAGCCTCGTCGCCACCTATGCCCCCGACGACGAGACGCCCACGGTCACCGCCCTGCTCGACGGCGCGCCCGTGACGGTCTACGACCCGGGCGCGACGCCGTCGACGCCCGACGACTTCCTGGCCCGCGTCAGCGCCGCGCTCGGCACGAGCGTGATCGGCGAGCTCGGGCGGGTACGCCCGACGTTCACCGCGACCGGCCCGCTGTAGATCGAAACGGTAGCGGCGAGGGGCCGGGAGTGCGATCATGCCCCGACGGCCATGTTCGTCGGCCTCGTCGACACCCGCAAGCCCGAGCCCGAGGAGGAAGGGCGCGAGCCGCTGCTGGAGCGGATCCCCGAGCTGCGGCCGTGGCGCTGGTTCGTCGCCACCGTGGTGTGCATGGTCGCCTCGGGCTCCACGCCGGCGTGGGCCACCGTCGTGCTCGTCACCGCCGGCCTGTGCTGCTTCTTCCAGGCCCTCACCAGTTACTACAAGGGCAACGACGGGCTCAGCCAGCACCGTCAGTGAGGACGGCGCGCAGGCGGCCGATCGCGTCGTCGGCCTGCGCCTGGTCTATGAGCAGCGGCGGCAGCAGGCGAACGGTGGTCGGGCCGGTGGCGTTGAGCACCAGGCGCTGCTCGCGCAGGGCGCGCACGACGACGTCGGCGGCGCCGGGCCGGTGGCCGGGATCGAGCTCGAAGGCGAGCATCAGGCCGCGGCCGCGGACCTCGACGACGCCGGGCAGCTCGGCCAGCGCATGGCGCAGGCGCTCGCCCAGCTCGCGCACGCGCCCGAGCAGCCCCTCGTCGTCGATGACGTCGAGGACGGCCAGGCCGGCCGCGCACTGCACGGGCCCGCCGGCGAAGGTCGAGCCGTGGTCGCCGGGCGCGAAGACGTCGGCCAGGCGCTCGCCGGTGACCAGCGCGCCGATCGGCAGCCCGCCGCCGAGGGCCTTGGCCACGGTCAGCGCGTCGGGCACCACGCCTGAGTGCTGGTAGGCCCACAGCGTCCCGGTACGTCCCAGGCCGCACTGGACCTCGTCGAAGATGAGCGCGGCACCGTGGGCGTCGCACGCGGCGCGCGCGGCGCGCAGGACGTCCTCGCCGAGCTCGTAGACGCCGCTCTCGCCCTGGACGGGCTCGAGCACGACCGCGGCGGTCGCGTCGTCGACGGCCGCGGTGATCGCCGCCGCGGTCGGCTCGACCGCGACGAAGCCTGGCACGAGCGGCGCGAAGGGCGCCTGCTTGGACTCCTGCGGCGTGGCCGACAGCGAGCCGTACGTCCGCCCGTGAAAGCCGCGGTGCACGGAGACGATGGCGCCCCGCGGCTTGGCCTTGCGCGCGACCTTGATCGCGGCCTCGTTGGCCTCGGTGCCGGAGTTGGCGAAGTGCACCTTGCCGCCCAGCGACGATTCGGCCAGGCGCTGGGCCAGCCGCAGTCCCGGCTCGGTGTAGAAGAGGTTGCCGACGTGGATGAGGCGCTCGGCCTGCTCGCGGATCGCCGCCACCACGGCCGGGTGGCAGTGGCCGAGGCTGTTGACGGCCAGGCCGGTCTGGAAGTCCAGGTACTCGTTGCCCTCGTCGTCCCACAGGCGCGCGCCCTCGCCGCGGACGAACTCGACGCCCAGACGGGCGTAGGCGGGGACCTGATGGTCGCGCTCGAGCTGCTGCAGGCCGGCGAGGCTCATACCGCGGGCCTGATCTTTGTGCCGATGCCGGCGTCGGTGAAGAGCTCGAGCAGCAGCGAGTGCGGGACGCGGCCGTCGACGATGTGCGCGAAGGTCACGCCGCCGTGGATCGCGTCCAGGCACGCCTTGAGCTTGGGGCGCATGCCGCCGGCGATGTCGTCGAGGACCTCCTCGACCTCGTCGGCGCCCGCCTCGCTGATGACCGAGTGCGGGTCGGCGGGGTCGCGCAGCCAACCGTCGACGTCGGTCAGGAAGATGACCTTGTAGGCGCCGAGCGCCCGGGCCACGGCGCCGGCCGCCTCGTCGGCGTTGACGTTGTAGGAGTTGCCCTCGCGGTCGGCGCCCATCGACGCCACCACCGGGATGTAGTCCTGGGCGATGTGGTTGAGCACGTCGACGTCGACGCGGTCGATCTTGCCCACGAAGCCGACGTCCTCGCCGCCGGGCCCGGCCTGGCGGCTGACGCGGAACAGCAGCCCGTCGTCGCCGCACAGCCCGACGGCGGGCTGGCCGTGGCGGTTCAGCCGCAGGACGATGTCCTTGTTGACCTTGCCGACGAGAACCATCTTGGCCACCTCCACCGTCTCGGCGTTGGACACGCGCAGGCCGCCGACGAACTCGACCGGCATCCCCAGGCGCTCCATGTAGGCGGTGATCTCCGGCCCGCCGCCATGGACGACGATCGGGTTCAGCCCGACGTACTTCAGCAGCACCACGTCGCGAGCGAACTCCTCGCGCAGGGCCGGGTCCTCCATCGCGGCGCCGCCGTACTTGATGACCACCGTCTTGCCGTGGAACTCCCGGATGTACGGGAGCGCCTCGAGCAGCGTGCCGACCGAGTTCTGCGGCGGCTCGCTCACGTCGTGTAGTCCGCGTTGATGGTCACGTACTCGTGGCTGAGGTCCGAGAAGAAGACCTCGGTCTCGTGGCCCTCGCCGGGCAGCTCGACGACGTACTCGACCTCGTCGCGCGCCACGGCCTGCGCCAGCGCCCTGGCGTCGAAGCCGATGGCCCCGCCGCGCGCGCACACCTGCACGCCCTCGATCCCGACGTCGACGGCCAGTGGCGCGGTGCCGGGCAGCGCCATCCCCACGGCCTGCACGATGCGCCCCCAGTTGGGATCGCCGCCGTGCAGCGCGGCCTTGACCAGCGGCGAGTTGGCCACGGCGCGCGCGGTGGCCTCCACGCCGTCGGCGTGTCCGCCGCGCACGACGACGCGCCCGATGCGCCGGGCCCCCTCGCCGTCGCGCACGACGGCCAGCGCCAGCTGGCGCAGGAGGGCGTCGAGCGCCTGGCCGAAGCGCAGCTCGTCCTCGGACTCGGCCTCCACGGCGACCCCGCCGGCGCCCGAGCACATGAGGATCGCGGTGTCGTTGGTCGAGAGCTGCCCGTCGACCGAGATGCGCTCGAAGGAGCGCTTGAGGCACACGCCCAGCAGCAGGTCGGCGGTCTCGCCCGACAGGACGGCATCGGTCTGCACGAAGCACAGCATCGTGGCGAAGGCGGGCGAGATCATGCCGGCGCCCTTGGCCTGCCCGCACAGACGCACCGTGCCGCCCGTCAGGTCGACCTCGACGCTCGCGCGCTTCTCGAACGCGTCGGTGGTCATGATCGCCGCGGCGAAGTCGGCGTCCCCGTCGCGGCGCAGCTCCGAGCGCGCGCGGGCGAGGCCGCTGACCACGGCCCGCGAGTCGAGCGGGACGCCGATGACGCCGGTCGAGGCGACCGCGACGCGGTCGGCCTGCACCCCGCCCGCCATCGCCGCCGCGCCCTGCATCTTGGCCGCGTCGTCCAGGCCGCGCCCGCCGGTGGCGGCGTTGGCGTTGCCCGAGTTGGCCACCACGACGCGCAGCGCGTCCAGCCGCGAGCGCTCGCGGGTCACGAGCACGGGCGCGGCGAGCACGCCGGAGCGCGTGAAGCGCGCCGCGCTCGTCGTCTCGGGCGCGTCGGAGACCAGCAGGCCCACGTCGATCCCCCCGCTGGGCTTGATGCCCGCCGCCACGCCGGCGGCGCGGAAGCCGGCCGGCAGGCCGCCGGCGGCGTCCTCGCGCACCCAGTCGGGCACCTCGACCCAGCGCGAGGAGAAGAACGGGCTCACAGCAGCCCGACCGTCTCGTCGATGTCGAACATCAGGTTGAGGTTCTGGATCGCCTGCGACGAGGCGCCCTTCCACAGGTTGTCGATCGCGGCGAAGACGAAGACCTTGCCCGTGCGCTCGTCCTGGTGGGCGTGGATGCGGCAGTAGTTGGTGTCGCGCACGTCGCGGACGCCCGGCGGGCGGTCGGTCAGCTCGACGAACGGCTCGCGCTCGTAGGCGCGCGCGAAGAGCGCGTGCACGTCGACCTCCGCGCGCAGCGTGCAGTAGCAGGAGACGAGCTCGCCCTGGTCGAGCGGCAGCAGGTGCGGCACGAAGGTGGCGCGGATCGGGGCCCCGAGGAAGGCCAGCTCCTGGTCGATCTCGGTCACGTGGCGATGGCCGGCGACGCCGTACGGGGTCACGTTCTCGTCGGCCGACACGAAGTGCGTCGTCGCGGTGGGCGAGCGCCCCGCGCCCGACACGCCCGTCTTGGCGTCGATGACGACGTCGTTCAGCCACGGCGCCAGGGGCGCGAGCGCCAGCAGCGCCGCGGTCGGGAAGCAGCCGGGGTTGGCCACGATGTCGGCGCCCTCGATCTGCGCGCGGCGCAGCTCGGGCAGCCCGTAGACCGCCTCGCCGATGAGCTCGGGATGCGGGTGCGGGACGTACCAATGCTCGTAGATGTCGACGAGGCGCAGGCGGAAGTCAGCCGACAGGTCGACCACGCGCACCCCGCGCTCGTGCAGGGCGGCGACGACCGGCGCGGCGGCCCCATGCGGGTAGGCGACGATGGCCGCGTCGGCCTGCCCGTGGCGCTCGGCGTCGAACTCCTCGAGGGTCAGGGGCACGCGGTGGCGCGGATAGAGGTCGCTCAGGCGCGTGCCGACGTCCGAGCGGCTCGTGACGCCGACGAGGTCGAAGCGCGGGTGGCGGTCCAGCAGGGCGGCGGCCAGCGCGCCCGTGTAGCCCGAGGCGCCGGCGACGATCGCGCTAGGCACGCAGCTCGCCTCCCAGCCCCTCGCGCAGGGCGGCGACGATGCGGTCGCGCAGCGGGGCGACGTCCTCGTCGGTCAGCGTCCGGTCGGCCGCGCGGAAGGCGAGCGCGAGCGCGAGCGACTTGCGCCCCTCCCCCACCTGCTCGCCTCGGTAGAGGTCGAAGACGCGCACGCCGGCCAGCAGGTCGCCGCCCGCCTCGCGCACGGTGTCCAGCACGGTCGCGGCGGGGACGTCGTCGCCGAGGGTCACCGAGAGGTCCATCCGCAGCTCGGGGAAGCTCGTGAGGTCGACGTAGTGCGGCGCCGCGACCGCGTGGCCGAGCACTCGGTCGAGGTCGACCTCGAACAGCGCCGCCCCGTGGTCGAGGTCCCACTCGCGCGCGACGAGCGGGTGCAGCTCGCCGATCCAGCCCACGTCCTCGCCGCCGGCCAGCACGCGCGCGCTGCGCCCGGGATGCAGGAAGGGCTCGGTCGCGGGCTCGACGTCCCAGTGCACGCGCACGGCGTCCAGCGCGGCGCCGAGCAGGCCCTTGGCCGCGAAGAAGCTCGCGCGGGGCGGCTCCGAGGTCCCCCACGTCTGCGGGTGCAGGCGTCCGACGAGCACGCCGGCCAGCGAGCGGTGCTCGTGGGGCAGCTCGCCGCCGTCGTCGCGGTAGACGTTGCCGGCCTCGAAGAGCGCGAGGTCGGGCCGCCCGCGCGCGACGTTGTGGCGCGCGGCGTCGAGCAGCGAGGCGAGGAGCGTGGTGCGCATGACCGTGTGCTCCTCGCTCATGGGGTTCTGCAGGGCCACGAAGCGCCGGCGCGGGTCCTCGGGGGCCAGGCGCAGGCGATCGGCCAGCCCGGGCTCGGTGAAGCTCCAGCCCACGACCTCGTACAGGCCGCGCCCGACGAGGGCGTCGATGGCGCGGCGGCGCAGGCGCTGCTGGACGCTGAGGCGCCCGGCGCTGCCGCGGCGCTTGGGCAGGGTGGCCGGCAGCTTCTCGAGGCCGTCGATGCGGGCGACCTCCTCGATGAGGTCGGCCTCGCGCGTGACGTCGTTGCGCCGGAAGGCGGGCACCAGCACCTCGAGGCCGCCCGGCGCCTCCTCGACGCCGAAGCCCAGGGCGCGCAGGATCTCGGCCTGGCGCGGGCGCGGGATCGCCCGCCCGAGGATCTCCTCGACGCGGTGCTCGCGCAGGCGGATGACGATGCCGGGGGGCCCGTCCCCGCCGACGTCGATGGTCCCGGGCACCAGGCGCGCGCCGGCCAGCTCGAGCATGAGCCGCGTGGCCACGATCTGGGCCTCCATCGCCTGCTCGGGCGCCAGGCCCTTCTCGAAGCGCCCGCTGGCCTCGCTGCGCAGGCCGAGGACCTGCGAGGTGCGGTGGATGTTGGGGCCGTGCCAGTTGGCGACCTCCATGAGCACCCGCGTCGTCCCCTCGTGGACCTCGGAGCGCTCGCCGCCCATGACCCCGGCGATCGAGGTCGGGCCGTCGGCGTCGTCGATGACGAGCATCTGCGCGTCGAGGGTGCGGACGTGGCCGTCGAGCGTGGTGACCTGCTCGCCGTCCTTCGCCCGGCGCACCACGAGCCGGCCGCCGGCGACGCGATCGAGGTCGAAGGCGTGCAGCGGGCTGCCGACGAGCAGCATCACGTAGTTGGTGATGTCGACGACGTTGTTGATCGGCCGCTGCCCTGCCGCCATCAGGCGCGCCTTCAGCCACGGCGGCGACGGGCCGATCGTCACGTCCTCGAAGGCGCGGGCGGTGAAGCGCGGGCACAGGTCGCCGGCCTCGACGACCACCTCGACGCCCTCGATCGCGCCGGCGGTGCCGAGGTCCTGCGCCCACGGCGGCGCGGCCAGCGGCGCGCCCGTGGCGGCGTGGACCTCGCGCGCGACGCCGTAGACCGCCAGGCAGTCGGGCCGGTTGGGCGTGACCTCGAGCTCGAGCACGTCGGTGGCGATTGGGAGCACGCCGGCCAGCGGCGTCCCCGGCTCCAGGCCGTCGGCGAGGACCATGATCCCCGCGTGCTCGGTACCGATGGCGAGCTCGTCCTCGGCCAGGATCATCCCGTTGGACTCCACGCCGCGCAGCTTGGCCACGCCGAGCCTGGTCCCGTCGGGCATCACGGCTCCGGGCCGCGCGACGGCCACGGTCTGCCCGGCCGCGACGTTCGGCGCGCCGCAGACGATCTGCTGCGGGCCGCCGTCGCCCAGGTCGACCATGCACACGCTCAGGCGGTCGGCGTCGGGGTGCCGGCCGGCCTCGAGCACGCGCCCGATGACGAAGCGCTCGAGCTCGTCGACGCCGTGGTGATGGACGGCCTCGACCTTCGTGCCGGTCATGGTCAGGCGCTCCTCGAGCGCCGCGGTCGGCAGGCCGGCGTCGGCGTACTCGGCGAGCCATTCGAGCGGCACGCGCATCAGCCGAACTGCTCCAGGAAGCGCAGGTCGTTCTCGAAGAAGATGCGCAGGTCGGTGACGCCGTGCTTGAGCATCGCGATGCGCTCGATGCCCATCCCCCAGGCGAAGCCCTGGACCTTCTCGGCGTCGTAGCGGTCGTCGTCGACGTAGTCGTAGACGTTGGGGTCGACCTCGCCGGCGCCGAGGATCTCGATCCAGCCCTCGCCGCGGCAGATGGCGCAGCGCGACCCGTCGGGCATGTAGCCCCTGCCGCCGCAGTGAAAGCACGAGACGTCGACCTCCACCGATGGCTCGGTGAAGGGGAAGAAGTGCGGGCGCAGGCGCACCTCGCGGTCCTCGCCGAAGATCGCGCGGGCGAAGGCCAGCAGCGTGCCCTTGAGGTCGGCCAGCGTGATGTCCTCGTCGACGGCGAGACCCTCGACCTGGTGGAACATCGGCGAGTGCGTCGCGTCGATCTGGTCGCGGCGGTAGGTGCGACCGGGGATGACGACGTACAGCGGCGGCGGGTGGGCCTCCATCGCGCGGATCTGCATCGGCGAGGTGTGGGTCCGCAGGACCACGTCGTCGGCGACGTAGAAGGTGTCGCTGCGATCGCGCGCGGGGTGCGTGGGGCTGTGGTTGAGCGCGTCGAAGTTGTAGTGGACGGTGTCGATCTCGGGGCCCTCGACGACGGTGAAGCCGAGGCCCACGAAGACGTCCTCGAGCTCGCGCCAGGTGGCCGTGAGCAGATGCAGGCGCCCGACCGGCTGCGGCGGCTCGCCGGGGAGCGTGACGTCGGCGCGGTCGGCGGCCAGCCGGGCGTCGAGCTCGCCCGCCTCGAGCTCGCCGGCGCGCGCCTCGATGAGGCCCTCGAGCGCCTGGCGCGCCTGGTTGGCCGCCCGTCCCACGGTCCCGCGCTCCTCGGGCGCCAGCTGGGCGACGCCGCGCAGCAGGTTGGGCAGCTCGGCCTTGCGGCCCAGGTAGCGCACGCGCAGCTCCTCGAGGGCGGCGGTCGAGTCGGCCGACGCGATCGCGACCTCGGCCTCGCCCCGCAGCTCGTCGATGCGCTCGATCATGGCGCCGTGACCCTAGTTGACTCGTAGAGCGCGATCGTGGCCGCCATCGCGGCGTTGAGCGAGTCGCCCGCGATCGGGATGTGCGCCACCGCGTCGCAGGCCTCCACGACCTCGTCGGGCAGGCCGGCCCGCTCGGCCCCGACGACCAGGGTGCCCTGCAACGGCCCGCGCAGCGGCTCGCCCGCGGCGGCGACCAGCGCGACCCGCGGCGAGGGCAGCTGCGCCACGCTGCCCACGCGCGCCACGGGGATCCGGAAGATCGCCCCCATCGAGGCGCGCACGGCCTTCGGACCGAACGGATCGGCGGTCTCGGGTCCCAGCGCGACCGACGACGCGCCCAGGGCCAGCGCGCTGCGCAGCACGGCGCCCACGTTGCCGGGGTCGCGCACGCCCCACAACGCGACGCACAGCGGGCCGGTGACCGCGCCCCAGCGCTGCTCGAAGACGCCCAGCGCGCGGGTGCCCGAGCCCAGGCCCGAGACGCCGTCGAGCAGGTCGGCCTCCACGTCGACGCCGGCGCGCAGCTCGTACACCGCCGGCCAGCCCGCCTCGGCGGCGGCCGTCAGCAGGTCCTCGCCCTCCGCCACGAAGCGCCGCTCGCGGCGGCGCTGGAGCTTGCGGACCTCCTTGAGCTTCTCGTTGTGCGGGCTGGTGATCATGTCTGGGCGGTTAAACAGAAAGGGCGCCGATCCTGAAGGATGCGGCGCCCGGGAGGCTGGTGCGTTCGGCTGCGGGACTAGGCGGCCGACGCCTCGCGGGCGGCATCGGCAAATCGGCGGAAGGTGTCGGGATCGCGCACGGCGATGTCGGCCAGGACCTTGCGGTCGAGCTCGATCCCAGCCAGCTTGAGGCCGTGGATGAAGCTGCCGTAGTTCATGCCGTTCTGGCGCGCGGCGGCGTTGATGCGCGTGATCCACAGGCGGCGGAAGTCGCGCTTGCGGTTGCGGCGGTCCCGATACGCGTAGGCATCGGCCTTCATGACCGCTTCCTTGGCGCGCTTGTAGTTCGAGTGCGCCTCGCCGCGGAACCCCTTGGCCCGCTCCAGCGTGGCGCGGCGCTTCTTGCGCGCGTTGACCGAGCGCTTGACGCGGGTCACTTGCCCACCCCCAGCATCTTCTTGATGCGCGGCGCGTCATGCGGGGAGATCTCGACGGGCTTGCGGAAGTTGCGCTTGCGCTTGGGCGACTTCTTCTCGAGGATGTGGCTCGAGTAGGCGTGACGGCCGCGGACCTTGCCCTTGGCGGTCAGCTTGAAGCGCTTCTTCGCGCCCGAATGGGTCTTCATCTTCGGCATGGCGGACGGCGCAGGATAGCGAAGGTCGCGTTCTGCGGCCCGGCCGCGTGGGCGCCACCCGCGATCGGTCTGCCGCGGGCGCTGGTGGCCGAGGCATCGAGGGAGGGTGAGCCGCCGCGCTCGGGCGGGGTGCCAACTGCCGCAGGTTGGCCCCGCTTTCCGAGCCTGATCTGTTTGCCGGCTTGCGGTCAGCCACGCGCGCTCGGGTTGGGCGCGAACCAGTCCAACTTAGCCCCGGAATCCGGCGGTCATCCGAACTGGTTGGCGCGTTCAGCCCCGCGGCGGCGCAGCGGGGCCGCCCTCCCTCGGTGAGGTTGTTCGCGGTGCCGGCCCGCTTTCGGCTCGATGTATCAGGGATCGGCGACCACCGCTCCTGCCTGCCATGACCTCGTTCGCCGACCTCGTCCAGGCCCGCTGGCGCCTGCTGGCCGAGCCCGGCGATCCGGCAGGGCGCGTGCGCCATGACCTCGTACGCGAGCAGTTCGAGCGCGCACACGGCCGCATCGTCGCGGCCCACTGGTCCAGCCGGGAGGCCGCCGGCGTCGCGGTCTGCTGCCGGCACCTGTCCTTCGGTCGCCTGCAGTGGTCGCTGCATCGCAGCATGGGCAGGCTCGCCGCACGGCGCCCGGAGTTCTCGCCGCTGCTGCGCCACGTCGACGGCGAAGCCACCCGCGCCAGCGCCACCCTGTCCGGCAAGGCCCAGCGCCTCGCCGTCGCCGGCCTCTTCACGCGCAGCCGCCACGTCATGGCCGCCCTGGAGGCGTCGTGAGCGACTTCGCCGCGGCCGCTCTGCCCCGCGCGCGCTCGCGCCGGGTCGCGCATCCCAGCGACCGCACGGCGTCGTTCGGCGACCTCGTGCACAGCCGCTGGGAGCACAAGCAGGACCCCGCCGACGCCCACGCGCGCCAGCACTACGCCGAGACCCGCGAGCGCTTCGAGGACGAGCACGGCAAGATCGTCGACGACTACTGGTCCGACGGACAGCCGGCGGGCGTGGCGCTGTGCTGCAAGCGCGTGCGCTTCGGCCGCCTGGAGTGGTCGCTGCACCGCGTCATGGGCAGCCTCGCCGCCGGGCGCTCTGAGTACTCGCCGCTGCTGCTGCGCATCGCGCGCCAGTCGGTGCGCGCCAACAGCCTGCTGCGCGGGATGACGCAGCGCATGGCGACGGCCAACCTCTTCGCCCTGAGCCGCGACATCATGGCCTCGCTGGAGACCGACGGCGACCAGCACGCGAAGGCGCAGGAGATCGAGGCCTACAAGCGCGACCTGCACTACATCGCGAGCTATGCCGGCGAGGCGGCCAGGCGCGCGGCGCGCGTCGTCTACCTCAAGGGCCTGCTGTGGGGCGTGCTGGCCCTCGCTGCCGTCGCACCGCCTCTGGCCTACCTGCTCTCCTCCGTCTCGGTCCCCGACGTCGACTCGACGCTGTTCGTCGGGTGCCTGGTCGCCGGGTCGCTGGGCGCGGTCATGAGCGTCCTCATCCGCCTGAGCGGCGACAGCCTCGACGTCGACCACCAGTTCGGGCGCGACTACCTGACGAGCCTCGCCGCCCTGCGCCCGCTCATCGGCGCGGTCTTCGCGGTGCTCCTGTACTTCGCGTTCAAGGGCAACCTCGTCAAGCAGGTCGACGTCTCCGGCCACGGCGCCGGCGAGTTCGCCTTCTTCGTGACGTCCTCCTTCGCCGTCGGCTTCAGCGAGCGCTTCGCCAAGCAGATCGTCCACACGGCCGAGACGGGCGCCGCCGGCGCGCCGGGCACGGCCTCGGCGCAGGCCGCATCGGCGACGGGCCCGCCGGCGAGCTAGGCCCCGAGCTCCGCGCGCAGGGCGTCGAGGGAGGCGCGCAGCGCCTCGAGCTCCGCACGCAGGGCGGCCACCTCGTCCTCCAGCCGCGCGACGCGCGGGTCGGGGATCGGCGCGGCGGCCGGCGCGGGCGCCACGGGCGACGGGGGCGACGCCGCCCCGCGGTCCTCGACCTCGGGGGCGGGCGCAGGCGGCGTCCACTGTTGCGCCGGCGCGCCGGGGGGCGCCGCAGCGCCGGGCGCCGCTTCGTCGTCGCCGAGCAGCTGCGTGTAGCGCTCCTCCTTCTGCCCCGGCCGGCGCGGCAGCCGCGCGGCGAGGTCGCGGCCGATGAGCCGCTCGAGCGCATCGAGCACCGCTGAGAGATCGGCCGCCGGGTGCAGGCGCTCGGTGCGCTGCTTGAGCTCGCCCGGCGTCTGGGGACCGCGGAGCATGAGGACGCACAGGACCGCCAGCTCGTCCTGCCGCAGGCCGAGCGCCTCGTCGAGCAGGTGGCGGTACTTCGGCGCACGGCTGCCCGCGCCGCTGGCCAGGCGCGCCCACCGGCGCCGCGACAGGCGGTGCAGCGCGTCGCGGATCACCGCCTCGTCGTACTCGGTGACGGGGTCGCGGTTGGTCGCCTGGTTGCAGGCCAGGCGCAGCGCGTTCAGGCTCAAGGGGTAGGCGTCGGGCGTCGTGCGCTGCTTCTCGAGCAGGCAGCCGAGGACCCGGATCTCGGGCGCGCTGAGGTCCACGGGCACGCAGCGTAGAGAATCCCGCCATGGCCTCCACGTACGCGACGCGCGGCCTCGTGCTGACCGAGCACGAGTTCGCCGTCCCGCTCGACCACGCACGACCCGACGGCGAGACCATCACGGTGTTCGCGCGCGAGGTCGCCGACCCCGGCGGGCGCGACCGGCCGCTGCTCGTCTTCCTGCAGGGCGGGCCGGGCAGCGAGGCCCCGCGGCCGACCTCGCACCCGAGCGCGCCGGGCTGGCTGGAGCGCGCCCTGGCCGACTTCCGGGTCCTCATGCTCGACCAGCGCGGGACCGGGCGCTCCTCGCCGATCGGCACCCTGCCGGGCATGACGGCGTCCGCCCAGGCGGAGTACCTCGCGCACTTCCGCGCGGACGCCATCGTCCGCGACGCCGAGCGCATCCGCGAGCAGCTCGGCGTCGAGCGCTGGAGCGCGCTCGGGCAGAGCTTCGGCGGGCTGTGCGTCATGACGTATCTCTCGCTCGCTCCCGAGGGGCTGCGCGAGGCCTTCGTGACCGGCGGGCTGGCGCCGATCGGGCCGCGCATCGAGGACGTCTACCGCGCGACCTACGCCCGCACGCTCGAGCGCTGCCGGCGCTACTACGAGCGCTACCCGGACGACCGCGAGCGCGTGCGCGCGCTGCGCGAGCGCCTCGAGCGCGACGACGTGCGCCTGCCGTCGGGCGACCGCCTGACCCCGCGGCGACTGCGTCAGCTCGGCAACCTGCTGGGCATGAGCACCGGCGCCGAGGATCTGCACTACATCCTCGAGCTGCCGGTCGACTCGCCGGCCTTCCGCCACGACGTCGAGGCGGCTCTCGGGTTCGCGCGCAACCCGCTCTATGCTGCGCTGCACGAGGCGTGCTGGGCCGACGGCGGCTCGACCCGCTGGGCGGCCCAGCGCCTGCTGCCCGCCGAGTACGCCGATGATCAGGAGCTGTTCGTGGGCGAGCACATCTACCCGTGGATGTTCGAGGAGTACGGGGCCCTGACGCCGCTGCGCGAGGCGGCCGACCTCCTGGCCGAGCGCGAATGGCCGCGGCTCTACGACGCCGATCGCCTGGCCGCCAACGAGGTGCCGGTCGCCGCCGCCATCTACGCCGAGGACATGTACGTCGAGCGGGCCTTCTCGGAGGAGACCGCCGCGCACATCCGCGGCCTGCGCCCGTGGCTGACCAACGAGTACGAGCACAACGCCCTGCGGGCCGACGGCGGGCGCGTCCTGGGCCGGCTCATCGACCTCGCGCGCGGGAGGGCCTGAGGTGGCGCAGCTCACCAACTGGGCCGGCAACCACGTCTACCGGGCCGTCGAGGTGCACCGGCCGCAGACGCTGGCGCTGCTGCGCGAGATCGTGGCGCGCGCGCAGCACGTGCACGCCCTTGGAACCCGCCACTCGTTCAGCGACGTGGGCGACGCGGCCGAGCTCGTCGTGCTCGACGCCCTGCCGGCCGAGGTCGACGTCGACTGGCAGGGGCGCACGGTGTCGTGCGGTGGCTGGCTGAAGTACGGCGAGCTGGCCGAGGCGCTGGCCGGGCGCGGCGTGGCGCTGCACAACCTCGCCTCGCTGCCGCACATCTCGATCGCCGGCGCCATCGCGACGGCCACCCACGGCTCGGGCAACGCCAACGCCAACCTGGCCGCTGCGGTGCGCGCCCTCGACATCGTCACCTCCGACGGCGAGGTCCTCAGCGTGGCGCGCGGCGAGCCGGACTTCGACGGGATGGTCGTCGGCCTCGGTGCCCTCGGCGTCGTCACCCGCGTCACCCTCGAGGTGGAGCCGGCCTACGAGGTGCGCCAGCGGGTGTTCGAGGGGCTGAGCTGGGATGCCCTGCACGAGCACTTCGACGAGATCACCGCCAGCGGCTACAGCGTCAGCGTCTTCACGCGCTGGGACGAGACGGTCGACCAGGTCTGGATCAAGAGCCGCGTCACCGAGGCGCCCGAGCCGGAGCGCGACGAGCTCTTCGGCGCCGTCGCCGCGACGGTCGACCGCCACCCGATCCTCGGCCTGGATGCCGTCAACTGCACCCCGCAGCTCGGCGTCCCGGGCCCGTGGGCGGATCGCCTGCCGCACTTCCGCATGGGCTTCACCCCGAGCAACGGCGAGGAGATCCAGTCCGAGTTCCACGTGGCGCGTCATCAGGCGCAGGACGCCATCCGCGCCGTCCGGGCGCTGAGCGAGACGCTGCGCCCCGTGCTCCAGGTCTCGGAGATCCGCACCATCGCGGCCGATGAGCTGTGGATGAGCCCGCAGTACCGCAGGCCCAGCGTCGCGGTGCACTTCACCTGGACCCGCGAGCCCGAGGCGGTGGCGCGCGTCCTCGTCGATCTCGAAGCGGTGCTGGCGCCGTTCGCGGCGCGCCCGCACTGGGGCAAGGCCTTCCGCGCGACGGCCGCCGACCTCGCGCCGCTCTACGAGCGCCTGCCGGACTTCGCGCGCCTGGCCCAGCGCGTCGACCCGCGCGGCGCCTTTCGCAACGACTGGCTCGAGCGCCACATCCTGGCGGAGGCCTGAGCGCCGCCCGTCAGGCGGCCAGGCGCCGGCGCGGAGCGAAGCCGGCCTCCAGCAGCGCCCGTGGCGCGGCGCCCACGAGCGCCTCGGCCTCCGCCGCCGCCATGCCCGCGCGGCGCAGGACCTCGACGGCATCGCTGAGGCGCGGGCCGCGGGCACGGGGCTGGTGCGCGTCGGAGGCGATGACCTCGGCGCGGCCGGTGGTCACGATGTCGAGCGCCGCCGCGCGCGCGCCGGCGCCGTGGTAGCCCGTGAGCGAGGAGGCGTTGACCTGCAGGCGATCGCCCGCGGCCAGCAGCGCCTCCACGGCGCCCGGGTCGCGCGCGAGCCCGGGCGAGCGCTCGGGATGGCCGATGAGCACCCCGTAGCCGCGCTCGCGCAGCGCAGCGGCGTTTCGGGCGAGGCCCTCGGGCGTACCGGTGCCCGGCAGCGGCGCCTCGAGCAGCACCCACCGGCCGCCCGGCGGCCCTTGGGCGATCGTCTCGAGATCGCGGTCGCTGACCCCGGGCACGTCGTGCCACGCGAGCTCGGCGCCGGGACGGACCTCGAGCTCGACGCCCGCCTGCACCAGGGCGCTCTGCAGCTCGCGGACGCGCCCGGGAACCTCGGCGAGGTCCACGTGGGCGGCGTGCGGCGTGCAGGTCACCAGGTGCGTCCCGTCGCGCACCGCCTCGCGGGCGAGCGCCAGCGCGACCTGGAGATCGCGCGGCCCGTCGTCGACGCCGGGCAGGAGGTGGAAGTGAAGCTCGATGCGATCCATCCCCGTTTAGAGTAGGCGCCTGCCCACCGACGACGCCCAGATGCTCGACTACGCCCCCGGCCGCGGCCAGGTGTTCCTGGGCACCGCGGACGTGGGGAGCCTCGACCACTCCCCCGACCAGCTCGAGCACGTCTACCGGCTCGCCGATCCGGCTCTCGCGGAGCTGGCCCTCGAGGCGCTCCTGGACGAGCTGCTGACCCGCGCGAAGGACATCCTGCGCGTCGACACGGCCGCGATCCTGCTCCTCGACGATGAGGCCCAGGAGCTGGTCGCGCGCGCGGCCAAGGGCCTCGAGGAGGAGGTCGAGCGCGGCGTGCGGATCCCGGTCGGCGGAGGCTTCGCGGGTCGGATCGCCGCTGGGCGCAGGCCGATCTACATCGCCGACGTCGACCACGCCGAGATCCTCAACCCGATCCTGCGCATGAAGGGCGTGCGCTCGCTGCTCGGCGTCCCGCTGCTCATCGAGGGCGCCATCCTGGGCGTCCTGCACGTCGGCAGCGTCACTCCGCGCGAGTTCACCAACAGCGACGCCGCGCTGCTGCAGCTCGCCGCCGCGCAGGCGGCGCCCGCGATCGACCGCGCACGGCTGTTCGACGCCCTCGATCGCGAGCATCGCAGCGCGGTCGCGCTGCAGCGCAGCCTGCTCCCCGACCGCCTGCCCGACCTCGTCGGCATCGACACCGCCGCGCGCTACCTGCCGGCGCGCGACGAGGTCGGCGGCGACTGGTACGACGTCATCGACCTGCCGGGCGGGCAGATCGGCCTCGCCATCGGGGACGTCGCGGGCCACGGGCTGCGCGCGGCGTCGCTGATGGGCCAGCTGCGGGCGGGCCTGCGCGCGTACGCGCTCGACGGCCATTCACCCGGTGACACGCTCAAGCGCCTGGATCGGATGCTGCAGACGATCTCGGGGCGCGGCATGGCGACCGTGGCCTACACCGTCGTCGATCCTGCGACCGGCACGCTGCGCTACGCCAGCGCGGGACACCCGCCCCCGGTCATCGTCCGCGGCGGCCGCGGCGCGGAGCTGCTGAAGATCTTGCCGGCCCCGCCGCTCGGGAGCCTGCCGTTCTCCTCGTTCGCCGACGTGCAGGACACGCTCGCCGCCGGCGACACGATCCTGCTCTACACCGACGGCCTCATCGAGCGCCGCCACGAGCCCCTCACGGCCGGCCTCGAGCGACTGCGCGCGCTGGCCTCCGCGGCGGCCACCGCCGAGCAGCTGTGCCATCGGATCGTCACGCAGCTCGTACCGCCGGGCGGGGGCGACGACGACATCGCGGTCGTGGCCCTGCGCGTCGTGCCGGTCGAAGCGATCCTGCACGTGCGCTTCGCCGCCGACCCGCAGGTCCTCGCGCAGATGCGCAGGATGCTCGGGCGCTGGCTGCAGGAGCACGGCGCCGAGCCCGACGAGGTCGCCGCCCTGACGCTCGCCTGCGGCGAGGCGTGCGCCAACGCGATCGAGCACGCATACGCTCCGGGCGTGGCCTACTTCGAGTTCGAGGCGCGCAACGCGGACGGGCTCGTCACCCTCACCGTGTGTGACACCGGCCGCTGGCGGTCGCCACGCGGCACCAACCGCGGGCGTGGGCTGAAGATCATCGCGGCCGCGGTCGACGAGCTCGACCTGCGCACCACCGCCGCCGGGACCGAGATCTTCATGGTCCGGCGCCTGAGGGCGCGATGACCCCGCTGGCCGACCTCGCCTTCGAGATGCTCGGCGACATCGTCGTCGCCCGCGTAGAGGGCGAGGTCGACATGTCCAACGCCGCCGATCTCGGCGCGGCGATCACCGCCAGCGTCCCGAGCGAGGCGCGCGGCCTGGTCCTCGATCTCACCAGTGTCGGGTACGTCGACAGCGCCGGGATCCAGGTGCTCTTCGAGCTGCGCGAGCACCTCACGCGCCGCGGCCAGGCGATCAGGGTCGCGCTGGCGCCCGATTCGCCGGTCTCCGCGGCGCTCGAGTACGCCGGCGTGCAGCACACGCTCGGCGCCGCCGTGACCGTCCAGGACGCGGTCGACGGGCTGGAGGACTGAGGCGACCGCGGCGCTAGGCCGCGGGCTCGGCGTCGTCGGCCGTCATCGGCTCGGCGTCGTCGGCTGCGACGGGCTCGGCGTCGCCGGCCGCGACCGGCTCGGCGTCGCCGGCCGCGACCGGCTCGGCGTCGCCGGCCGCCGCGGGCTCGGCGTCGCCGGCCGCCACCGGCTCGGCGTCCTCGGCCGCCACCGGCTCCGCGCCGGCCGAGGCCACGGAGGCGTCGGCCTCCGCTGAGGGCTCCGCGCCGTTCTCGCCGTCGGCGCCCAGCGTCCCGGCCAGGACCGCCTTGGACGGGCCCAGGAGCATCGTCATGTTGCGCCCGTCGAGGTTGGGGCGCTGCTCGATGATCGCCAGCTCGGTCAGCTCCTCGGCCAGGCGGTCGAGGATCATCTGCCCGCGCTCGGGGTGGGTCACCTCGCGCCCGCGGAACATGATCGTGATCTTGACCTTGTCCTTGTGCTTGAGGAAGCGCTCGACGTGGCGCTTCTTCGTGGCGTAGTCCTGCTCGGCGATCTTCGGGCGGAACTTGATCTCGCGGATCGTGATCTGCTGCTGGTGCTTGCGCGCGGCCTTCTGCTTCTGGGACTGCTCGTACTTGTACTTCGAGTAGTCCAGGACGCGGCACACCGGCGGGCGCGCCTCGGGAGCGACCTCGACGAGATCGAGGTCGCGCTCCTGCGCGTAGCGCAGAGCCTCGTCGGTGCGCATGACACCGATCTGCGTGCCGTCATCGCCGATGACGCGGACCTCGGGAACGCGGATGCGCTCGTTGACCCTCGTCGAGTCCCGCTCGGGCGGGCGCCGGTCGAACCGCCGGGGAACCGGCACTAGATCTGTAGGCCGCGGCTCAAGAAGGGCGCGGCGGTATCGCGAACGAGTCGATCAACGTCACCGAGTATAGCCGTCTACACCCCTTCGAGGACAGCGGCGAAGGCATCGCCCCCGCCCGCGGCGGTCTCGACCACCGACCGGGCCCGGACGCAGAGCTTCATCCGGCGCGCCGCGACGCCGTGATCGACGCGCAGCACGCGACCGTCGCGGGCCAGCCAGACGAGATCCAGGGCGAAGCGCATGCCGAAGGTGTGGATCGAGTTGCACTTGAGGATCCGCAGCCCGTAGCCCGGCGGCAGCGGCGTCATCTTGGCCAGGCCGCGCCGGCGCTCGCGGAAGCTGCGCGCGACGATCAGGGTCAGCCCGCCGTCGAGCGTCTGCTCCTCGAGCCCGGCCAGCCGCGCGCCCCACGCCTCGTCGGTCACGCGTAGCCGAGGTGGCTCGCGTCGGCGCACTCCCACGGCTGAAAGCCCCGCTGGCGGTAGAGCAGGTAGGCGCGCATCCACTGCTCCTCGGGCGAGGCGTCGCGCGGGTCGCCGTGGCCGCCGACCGACTCCCACGTGGGGATGTCGAACTGGAAGAGCCCGTAGTGCCCGAGCGGCCCGCCGTTGCCCCCGGGCGCCTCGGTGGCATGCGGATCGCCGCCCGACTCGCACATCATGATGTTGTAGAAGACCTGGCGCAGGTTCTCGGGGAAGTCGTCCGGGGCGCCGGGGACGTCGGGCACGCGGCCGCCCTGGCCGTCCCAGCGCACGAGGTGGACCTCCAGCCCGAAGCCGCCCAGGCCGCCGAGGCCGCCGCCGAAGCTGCCGCCGCCGCCTCCGCCTCCGCCGCCTCCCCCGCCGGTTCCGCCGGTTCCACCGCCGGGCGGCCCGCCGTTGAGATGATCGGCGTCAGGCGGGTTGGTGTCGGCGAGGTGGACGTGGTCGAAGTGGTCGGCGTTGGTGGCGGCACCCCAGAACGACAGCGGGACCTGCTGGCCGTTCTTGACGCCGTAGCCCAGCGGGGTGTGGATGAGCTCCTCGAGCTGACCGCCCCAATGCTCGGCGGCGTACTTGGCGAAGGCGAGCATGTCGGCCGGCGACCCGGCCAGGTCGATCGCGTTGCCGCTGTCGTGCAGCGACACGTTGCCGTTGGTCGTGATCGCGCCGGGCCGGCGCCCCGAGCTCACGTGCAGGTTGAACTGCTTCGCCGCCACGTCGGCATAGACGGCCAGCTTGGGGTCGGCGCCCATGAGCGGGCCGCCGCCCCCACCGCCCACCGGCAGGCTGCCGCCGCCGGCGCCGAGCAGGCCGCCGCCGCTGCCGAAGCTCCACGGCGTGGCGCGCGCCTTGGCCTCGGCGTGGTCGCCGCTGAGCTGCTGGGTGTCGCCCACGCCCTGGAGCTGATCGTTGCCGCGGACCTTGACCTTGATGTCGTACTGGTCGTGCTGGCAGTCGGTGATCACCGCGCGGTTGCGCGCCGCGTACAGCGCCGCCTGCGCGCACACCAGGCCCATCTGGATCTCCTCGGGCTGGAGCTGATGATCCGTCGCGTAGGCCGCGATGATCTCGCGCTTGACCTCGATGGCGCCGGCCAGCGCCGCCGCGTCGGCCGCCGTCTGCGAGCGGCTCTTGTAGTCGGCGGCCAGGCCGACCTGCAGCATCATGAACCCGAAGACCAGGCACAGCAGCAGGATGACCAGCAGCGGCGGGATGATCTGGCCGTCCTCGCCGCGCACCCCCGCGCGCGCGCTCACGGGACGATGCTGCGGATCAGCTTGCCGAAGGCGTCGGCGATCGTGTGGGCCAGGCCGGGCATGGTCGTCACCAGCACGCCCGCGAGCGCGACCAGCATCGCCATCAGGGCGAGCCATTCGATCGTGCTCTGCCCGCTGTCTGCCTGGAGGTCCATCTGGGGTCACGCGGGCGCTCGTCTGCTCGCGGACCTCCATCGTAGGCGCTGACGTCGTGCCGGGACATGGGTCGCTGGGCCCAGGCGTCGCCTGGGCCGGCCCTGGGCCCCCTCGCGGCCCCCGGCCTCTCACCAACCGGGCTCCAGGCGCCGGGCCAGCGCGTCGGCCCCGGCCACCGCGGCCGCCACCTCGACGATCCCCTCGATCACGACGGTGACGGGCGAGGCGCCGTCGCCGCCCAGCGAGGTGAGGGTGACGAGCACGATCAGCGCGACCGGGCCGAAGGCGCCCGCGAAGCGCGCGGCCGCGGTGTGCGGCGCGCCGCTCTCGGCCGCCTGCCACGCGCCGATGGCGCCGGCGCCGGCGGCATTGACCGCCCACAGGCCGGTGAAGAGGACGGCGGTCAGCGTGCCGCGCTCGGCCCACCCCTGGGCCGCGTCGCCGATGAAGGCGGTGATGAAGAACAGGGCCACGAGGACGGCGGCGATCATCGAGACCGCGCCCGCGCCGATGCCGCGCGCCAGCCAGCGGCGGTCGCCGGCCTCGCCGAGCAGCGGGAGGTTGCCGTGGGCGCCCACGGCTAGCCGACCTTCAGCGAGTTCACGACGTCGTCGATCCGCGCCGAGGCGGCCTGGCTCTGCGACACGCCCAGGCTCAGGTTGACCAGGACGTTCTTGGAGGTGAGCGCCAGCACCGTCACGATCCGGGCCGCATCGATCCCGCCGCCGGCCGGGACCGTCCACTCGATGCGCCGCGCGTCGGCCGCGCCGGGGACGTCGATGGGCTTGCTCATGACGCGCGTCGCGCCCGGGCGCCGCACGGGGATCTCGCCCTCGGCCAGCAGCACGGCGTTGTTGATGTCCGCCTTGTAGTTGTGGGCCGAGCCGATCCGCAGCTGCGCGCGGTTGACGTCGCTGCCCGGCGGGCGGGCCTCGATGAGCGGGCCCTGGTCGCCCTGCTGGGCCTTCTGGTCGACCGTCCACTGCGACGGCAGCGCCAGGCTGTAGTCGTCGGTCTTGGTGCTCTTGAAGCCGTGGGGCGCCGCGGGCGCCTTGTTGTCCCCGCCGCCGCCGCAGCCGGCCAGGGGCACGGCGAGCGCCAGCGCCACGGCCGTCCCCATCAT
The DNA here is from genome assembly GCA_963757775.1 of Paraconexibacteraceae bacterium. GTDB lineage: Bacteria > Actinomycetota > Thermoleophilia > Solirubrobacterales > Solirubrobacteraceae > JAOPZW01. The sequence continues at coordinate 128,768 of CAVWSH010000012.1, forward strand.
CACCGCTTGCACTCGACCCACGGCACGAAGCTCCCTGTCTCGCGGTCGTAGTAGTACGCCGACTGGACGTCTGCGGTCTTGTAATTACCACCCACGTCGAGACCAAACTCGACATCCGCCACCGAGCCGGAGGCCTCGAGCCCGACGTTGGTCTGGCTGGCGTCGTACAGGCGCACGCCGATCTGCGAGTCGTCGGCGAAGCGACCGACGAGATCGGGCGTGCCCAGGACGGGATCCTGGACGAAGTTGTCGAAGGCCTGGCGATTGGCCGGGTCGGTCAGGTCGAGGTCCAGGCGCACGTCGGCGCGCTTGCCGGCCACCCCGGGCTGCCCGGTCAGGCTCGCCAGCTTGCCGGTGAGCTGGCCGTTGACCGTGCCCGAGCCGATGACCGTCGCCTTGATCGGCTGACCGTGCGAGTCGACGGTCACGGCCAGCTGGAGCTCGGCCTCGCCCAGCCCGCGCCCGCCGATCGTCTTGAGCAGCTCGCCGCCCGCGTTGCCCGAGGCGTTGAGCTTGAAGTACACCGTCGTCTGGTGGCTGTTGGCGTCATAGCGGCCGCCGATCGACGGGCCGATCTCGCCCTCGGCCTTGCCCGACAGCGGTCCGGCGCCGCCCTCGGCGTCGCCGAAGAGCCGCACGCCGCCCTCGAGGCCGAAGATCGAGGGAGCGGGGATCGGGCGGTCCTCGCCCACACCGAGGATGCGCCGGCCGATGCCCGTGATCGGGTTGGTGTCGAGCGCGGCGTCGCGCGCCTTGTTGGCCACGATCTGCGCGAACTCGTGGGCCTTCTCCTCGTTGGGGAACACCCATGTGACCTGGCCGTTGCCGACGGCCTTGACCCCGCCCTTGGCGTTGGCCCCCTGCGTCGTGCTGCCGGCTCCGCCGGCGTCGATGCTCACCTCACCGCCCGCTGGCGGCCCGAACTCGAGCCCGATCTCGCCTCCGCCCTGCACGGTGACGTAGACCTTGCCGTCGGCGGTGCGCCGCGTGATGAGCGTGACCTTGGCTCCGCCCTTGACCGAGAAGACCGTGACGGTCACGCCCGCCTCGCCCGAGCGCTCGCTGACCACGCAGGTCGACGGGTCGGGGACGTCGGCGTCCACCGCGGCCGTGTGGTTGCACTCCGGCACCGCGCCGCCGCTGACCTTCGCGACCGCGTTCTGCATCGCGCACGTGACCTTCGGCGCCACCGAGGGCAGCGCCAGCACCAGCGCGGCCGCCACGGCCGTGAGGCCGACCATCACGGCCAGCCAGTTGACGGTGGCCTGGCCTCGCTCGCACGCCAGGCGTGCGCGGGTGTCGTGTCGTGTGAGCATGGCTGACTCGAGGCGTCGTGCTGCGTCTCAGAAAGGCGAAGGGCGCGCCCTCCCGGTGCGCGCCCTCCAGTCCGGGCCGCGGAACGCGACCCGGCTGCACCGCTGGACCTGCTGGACCGTCTGGAACCTGGACCCGGCGGCCGGTCAGACCTTGTCGTCGGCCTGGCCGAGGATGGCGTTGACCGCGTCGACGATGGCCTGCCCGGCCTGCTTCCAGATGTCGTCGCCCGCGAGGATCGTCACGAGGGCGGTGAAGCCCACCATGACCGCGAGCCACTCGATGGTCGTCTGACCGCGCGCGTCGCGCGCCCGGGCCAGAAGGCCGGAGGCGAGATCCGCGGCCAGCCGCCGGCCGCGGATCGCGAACTCGACGAGTCGCTCGCTCACGCGATGCGCCTACCTCCGTCCCCTGCCCTCAGACCGCGTGGCCGATGGTCTTCGAGATCAGCGTGCCGACCGCACTGGCGATGCCCTGCGCGACCTGCGTCCAGATGCCCGCGCCGACGAGCGCGGTGGCCAGCGCCGTGAGGCCGACCATGATGACCAGCCACTCGACGGTCGTCTGACCGGCCTCCTCGTTCACGCGCTCGCGCAGATCCGATGCGTACTGCGAGATCGCGCTCTGAAGACGGATGTACTGCTCGAGAAGGGTGCTGGACATGAGGTTCTCCCTGCTTGCCGTGTGGTTGCCCTGTCGAAGGTCAAGGTACGTCCGGCGCGCCTGCCTGTGAATGGGCGCCGCGGCTCATCTTCCGGGGCGCCGAGGGGCCCATGCCGGCCTAGGCCCCCCGGGCCCGCATGGGCCCTTCAGCACATCACGAACGTCCGCCCCACGCGGGCGGTTCGCACCTTGCGCGACCCCGGCAGCCGGTAGCGCACGATGGCCGACGCGACGTGCCTGCTGCCCGGCGCGAACGGCACCGGGAAGCTGATCCTGTAGGGCGGGCGGCGGTCGGTCCGCGCGGGCTGGCCGGCGTCGAAGAAGAAGCGCACGGAGAGGATCTGGGCCCCGTGGCGCCCGTCGACCTTCAGCCGGTGCACGAAGACGCCGCCCGACGGCACGCAGCCGTAGAAGTCCGGGACGGTCACGCGCCGGCGCCCGATGCGCCGCGATCCCACCCGCGAGCCGCGCGGCGGCGTGACGAGCGCCACGGCCCGGACGCGGTCGGAGAGGTCGTCCCACACGAGCCAGCCCGAGCCGCCGCTGTTGGCGGCCACCGTGAAGCGCTCGACGGTGTCTGCCGTCCCCTGGCCGACGGGATAGACGATCGGCGGTCCGAAGCCGTTGCGATCGGTGCGCCGGTAGACGATGCACAGCCGGCCCCCGCACGACGGCTGCGTCAGCGGCCAGGCGGCGTGCAGGCGTCCCGCGAGGTCGACGTCGAGGGAGACGGTGGTGGTCGGCTGGGCCTGGCCCACGGAGCCGTTCGAGCCGCGGGCGAGCGCGCCGATCGTCCGCGGGCTCGTGAACCCGCGCGAGCCCCAGTGCCAGATGCGCACCGGGAAGGCGCCCGCCGTGGTGCTCTGCGCCACCGTGGCCAGCATCCAGGTGCCGGTCGGCCCGACGTCCGCGTCGCTCGCGTCGACGTGGGCGATGGTGTGCCACGCCGACGGCGGGCCCCACGCGGCCTGGACGTCGGGATCGGCGCCGACGGCGGGCACCCGCGCCCCGATCCGGTCGGTCGCGTAGTGCGCGATCACCACCGGGCGCCCGTCGGGCACGTAGCTCACGCGCGGCGGGCGCACGTCCTTCTTGACCCCCAGCGAGACCACGCGCGACTCGGTCCCGCCGCCCAGCGGCACGCGCTGGAAGCGGACCTCGCCGGTGACCACGCTCGAGACGGTGTCGATGAACGCGCCGTCGGGCGAGAGCGCCGCGTCGTCGAGCTCGCCGAGGCCCGCCCCGACGTTGACGGGCGGCGTCCAGCTGGTGCCGCCGTCGCCGGAGGCCATCATCTTCGTGGTCGCGCCCAGCGCGTTGTCGACGCCCGAGAAGACGACGATCAGCACGCCGTCCTGCGGGCGCACGAAGATGCGCGGCGCGTCGCGCACGTCGGTCGCCAGCTGCGAGGGCACGCAGCCCGTGCCGCCCGCCGCGACGCGGCAGTAGTACATCGGCAGCGAGACCGGCGTCGAGGTCGGATCGCGCCACACGGCGTGCAGCGTGCCGGCGGCGTCGGTCACGGCCGAGGACTCGCGCCCCTTGCCCAGCTCCAGGACCGGCTCGGCGGCCGCTGGGGCGGCCGCCCACAGCGCGAACGCGGCGATGGCCAGCGCCCCGCCCTCGCGAATCCTCCGCCTGCGCCTCATCCCCGCCGCTCCTCCCGCTCGATGCCCAGCCACACCGCCATGGCCTCGGCGCGGCTGGCGACCCCGAGCTTCTCGTAGATCGCCCTGATGTGGTTCTTGACCGTCTTCTCGCTGATCACGAGCTCCTGCGCGATGTCGCGGTTGGAGCGCCCGCGGCCGATGAAGCCCATCACCTCGCGCTCGCGCTCGGTCAGCGAGTCGGGTCCGGTCTCGCGCCGGGGCCCGGGCTCGCGGCCCTCCCCGCGCGAGATGAGGTCGAAGATCACCGGTGCTACGGAGGGCGAGACGATCCGCTTGCCGTCGGCCAGGTCGCGCACCGCGCGCGTGAGCTCGTCGGGCTCGAAGCGCCCGTGGACGAGATAGCCGTGGGCGCCCGCGCGGATCGCGCCCGCCACCATCGGCTCGTCGTCCGAGTAGGTGAGCATCATGACCTTGCACTGGCCCGACAGCCGCTCGGCCGCCTTGACGCCGTCCATGACCGGCATGCGGATGTCGAGCAGCACGACGTCGGGCGACAGCGCCTCGGCCTGCTCGATCGCCTCGCGCCCGGTCGAGGCCTCGCCCACCACCTCGATGTCGTCGGCGGACGCGGTCAGCAGGGCGCGCACGCCCTGGCGGATGACCGCGTTGTCGTCGGCGATGAGGACCCTGATCATTCGACCGCCTCCTCCAGTGCCCACGGCTCCGGCGCGCGGACGTCGCCGGCCGGCAGGCGGACGGTGATCGTGGTTCCCTCGCCCGGCTGGCCGGCGATGCGCACGGTCGCGCCGATCCGCTCGCCGCGCTCGGCCATCCCGATGAGGCCGTAGTGGCCGTTGGTCTGCAGCGAGCGCGCGTCGCCCTCGCCGCCGAACCCGACGCCGTCGTCGGCCACCGACAGCACGACGTCGGGGGCCATGTCGCGCAGCCGGACCTGCACGCGGGTGGCCTGCGCGTGGCGCTCGACGTTCTCCAGCGCCTCGCGCACGATGCAGAACAGCTCGTAGCGCGTGCCGGGGTGCGGGAGGTCGACGCCGTCGGCCTGCAGGTCCGCGGCGATCCCGTAGCGATCAGACCACTCGCGCACGTAGTGCTCCAGCGCGTCGCCGAGCGGGCGGTCAAGCGTGTCCGAGCGCAGGTCGGAGATCAGGCCGCGCGCCTCCTCGGCGGCGATCTGGGCGGAGGCCGACAGGTCGCGCGCGGCGGCGGCCGCGCCCGGCGCCTCGGCCTCGATGCGGTGCGAGAGCCCGCGCGCCGCGAGCGCGATCCCGTACAGCGTCTTGCCCAGCGAGTCGTGCATCTCGCGCGCCACGCGCGCGCGCTCGGCCCCGGCCGCGGCGCGGCGCTCGGCGCTCGCCAGCGCGAGCTGGGTGACGGCCTGGCGGTCGAGCAGCGCGCGCACCGCGGCGCCGCCGGCCGCCGCCAGCGGATAGAGGGCGGGCAGGACCACGAGCGCCTGGATGTCGCGCGCCTCGTGCGCGCGCAGCTCGGCCAGGCCGTTGCCGCTGAGGATGACGAGCACGTAGTAGCCCGCGAGCATCGCGGAGCCGAGCAGGACGGCGCCCGTCGTGCGGAAGAGCAGCCCCGCCAACAGCGGCGTCCCCAGCGTGTAGAGGAAGAACGGACTGGCCGGCCCCAGGTAGGCATAGATCGTCAGGTTGAGCATCAGGTCGGCGGCCAGGAACACCGGCCGCGTGCTCAGCGGGCCGGCCCAGCGGTCCCAGTAGCGCAGAGGCAGGAACGAGGCGAAGGCGGCGACCACGAGGCCGGCCATCACGCCGGGGACCTGGTCCGGGCTCCCCGGGAGCTCGAAGATGGTGACGTTCAGGGCGATGAGCCGGAACAGGAGGACCAGCCGTACGAGGGACCGCACGCTGGGATCTGGCGCGCCGCCCGGCATCCCTACCTCAGGGGGCTGAGATCCACGTTGGCGAAGAGGCTCGCGATGATGATGATCACGGCCCCCGGCGCGATCACCGCGGTGGTGACGACCGAGACGCGCGGCGCGGCCTTCTGGGCGCGCTGGCGCGCACGCTGGAAGGCCTCCTGGCGCATGTCGCGCGCGAGGTCGACCAGCGCGTCGGTCAGCGGCACGCCGAGCTCCTCGGCCTGCTGCACGGCGGTCACGAAGGTGCTCACGCCGTCGCTCGTGTTGCGCTGGCGCAGCGCCTCGAAGGCGTCGCGCCTCGGCGCGCCCAAAGCGATCTGGCGCAGGACGAGCAGCATCTCGTCGCGCACGGGCCCCTCGCTGGACTCGGCCACGCGCGCGAGGGCGGGACGGAAGGCGATGCCCGCGCTCACGCACACCGCGAGGATGTCGAGGAAGTCCGGCAGCGCGCGCTCGATCTTTTCCTGGCGGCGGCGGGCCGTGCCGTGCAGCCAGGCGTCGAAGGCGAAGACCCCGAGGAAGAGGATCGCGGCCGCCGAGACGATGCTCCCGGAGATGAGCATGAAGACGGCCACCCCGATCCCGATGACCAGGAAGGCGCCCTTGCGGTTGGCGTAGCGCTCGAGGTTCAGGCCGCCGGGCCGCCCGGCCGAGTCGATGCGCTGGCGGACCTTCTCGCGGCGCACCGGGTTGTCGAGCTGCAGGCGCTTGACCAGCGGCGCGCCGGCCGGGCCGAGGCGCTCCTCGAGCACCTGGCCGAGGCTCTTGCGCTCGCGCTCGCCGGTGCCGAGCTCCGTCTCGAAGCGGTGCTCGAGGCCCTTGTCGCGAACCATGACCACGCCCATCACGGCGATCACGTAGACGACCATCCCGAGCAGGGCGTAGACGCCGTTCACGTGTCGATCCTCGTGATGCGCCGGATGATCACGAAGCCGGCGAAGAAGAGGATGCCGGCCACGCCGAGCGCGGCCAGCCCGAGCGGGCTCGCGGCGACGCGGTCCAGCGTGCCCGGGCGGGTGAGGTCGGCCAGGAAGAGCGCCGCGCCGCCGATGAGCATGACGACATAGGAGGTCGCGGTGGCGCCGGCCATCAGCGTCTTGACCTCGCGCTGGGTCTCGCGGCGCGCCTCGAGCGTCGTCGCCATGTCCGACAGCGCGCGCACGAGGTCGCCGCCGGAGCGCTGCTGGATGGCCAGCGTCGTGACCAGGACCGACAGCTCGCGCGAGGGCAGGCGCTGGCCGAGGTTCTCCATCGCGCGCTCGAAGGGCTGTCCGATGCGGATCTCCTCCAGCGCGATCTGCAGCTCGGTCTTGGCCGGGTCGTCGAGCTCCTGGACCGCCACGCCGTAGGCCGAGACCATCGACAGGCCGGCCGAGGCGCCGTTGGAGAGGATCCTCGCCAGCTCGGGGAGCTGGCCCATGAAGGCGTCGCGGCGCAGCTCGCGCTTGCGCTCCAGCCACATCGACAGCCCGACGATCACGAGCCCGGCGGCGACGACGCTCGCGAAGGTGCCCACGACGAAGGACGCCACGAGGTATCCCGCGAGCGCCGCCGCCAGCGCGATGCCCGCGGCCTGCAGGGCGTGCAGCGGAAGCGCGGCGCCGTCGAGGTGGACCTGCAGGCGCCGGCCCGGCGGCGTGCGCTCGAAGGCGCGGTTCAGCCGCCAGCCCAGCCGGGTGAGGACGGGCTCGGAGCGCTGCCCGGTGGCGCGCTCGCGCAGCTCCTCGCGCGTCGCGCTGGCGGCCACGAGGTCCCACGCGCCCGCGGTGGCGATGACGAGCGTGCCGGCCAGCACGAGCAGCCCGGCCTGGTCGCCGCTCACATCGCCGCCTCGCGCTCGGGCGCCTCGAGCTCGTCCGCCGCCTCCTCGGTGTACACGGCCGGGGTCGGCTCGGCGCGGATGCGCAGGCGCTCGGCCACCGTCTCGGGCAACGGGTAGTGCACCCACGTTCCGGTCACGACGCGGTCCGGGCCGATCGGATCGGGCTCGAACTTCATGATCGTCGCCAGGCGGAAGTCCTCGCGCAGGCGCGAGGAGACGGCGGCGACCTCGACGACGCGCCGGCGCCCGTCGGCCCCGCGCTCGATCTGGACGATGACGTCGATGGCGGAGTTGATCTGGTCGCGCAGCGAGAGGAAGGGCACGTCGACCTCGCTCATGGAGGCGAGCGTCTGCATGCGCACGATGGAGTCCTCGGCCGAGTTCGCGTGGACGGTCGTCAGCGAGCCGTCGTGGCCGGTGTTCATGGCCTGGAGCATGTCGATGGTCTCCGGGCCGCGGACCTCGCCGACGACGATGCGGTCGGGGCGCATGCGCAGCGAGTTGCGCACGAGGTCGCGGATGGTGACCTGGCCCTTGCCCTCGACGTTGGGCGGGCGGGCCTCGAGCGAGATCACATGCGGCTGCTGGAGCTGGAGCTCCGCGGAGTCCTCGATGGTGACGATCCGCTCCTCGGCCGGGATGAAGCCCGACAGCGCGTTGAGCAGCGTCGTCTTGCCCGAGCTCGTGCCGCCGGAGACGACGATCGACATGCGCGCCCGCACGAGCGAGCGCAGCAGATCGGCCGTGTCGGGGTCCACGGAGCCCATGCGCACGAGCTGCTCGAAGGTGAAGGCGCGCGGGAAGCGGCGGATGCTGAGCACCGGGCCGACCATCGACAGCGGCGGGATGATCACGTTGACGCGCTCGCCGCTGGGCAGGCGGGCGTCGACCATCGGGCTGGACTCGTCGACGCGCCGGTTGACCGTCGAGACGATGCGGTCGATGGTCTGCATCAGCTCGGCCTCGCCGGAGAAGCGGGCGTCGATCTTGTGCAGGTTGCCGTGGCGCTCGACCCAGACCTCGTTGGGCCCGTTGACCATGATCTCCGTGATCGTCTCGTCGGCCAGCAGCGGCTCGAGCACGCCGAGGCCGAGCGACTCGTCGACGATCTGGCGGATGAGCGCGCTGCGCTGCGCGCTGGCGAGGACCGGCCCCTCGCGGCTGAGCAGGTCGGCGACGAGCGACTCGAGGCGCGCGCGCCGCTGCGACGGCCCGAGCTTGACGAGCTCGGCGAGGTCGACCTCCTCGAGCAGCTTGCGCTTGAAGTAGCCGATCCCGCCGGTGGCGGCCCCGTCGCGCGCCGCCGCCTCGCGCTCTTCGGCCGTGTCGCCCGTCAGGAGGTCTCCGTTGAAGCGGTCCTTCAGGCCCATGTCAGAACGCGTCCTTCGGCAGGTCGGCCTCGCCGTGCACCTTGAAGCCGAGGCCCAGGTTCGAGCCGCCGGGCACGATGACCGGGACGTCGACCCAGACCTGGACGCGCGTCCCCGTCACCTGGATGCCGCATTCGTTGTCGCCCCCATTGCACTTGGTCACGTTGTCGCGGTACTGCGGCTCGAGGGCCTGGCGCGCGGCGTCGGCCCCGCCGCCCTCGCGGCTGGCCGTGCGCGCGGCGTTCTCGGCGTCGTTGGCCACGGTCAGGGTGAGGTGGACCTGCCACAGGACGAGGCCGACGAGCAGCATGAGCGGCAGCATGAGCAGCAGCTCGACGCTGGCCTGCCCGCGCTGGTCGCGTGCGCGGCGCCTCACTCGGCCACCGTCCGCTTCTCCTCCACGACCTTCATCTTGCGCTTGAGGTCGTTGGGGATCGGCAGCACCGACGGCACCTGGACGGTGACCCGGACGCCGACGGCCTTGCTGCCGTCCTTGAGCTCGTCGACCTGCGTGCCGTCGCGCCAGCTCTTGGGCAGCTCGTCCTTGGCGGCGCCCGTCCACCAGTCCTTGTCGCCGTCCACGGCCCAGGCGCGCGCCCCGGCGCGGGCGGCGTGACTGGTCTCCATCCACGTGTAGCCCACGGCCAGGAGCTGCAGCATGCCCAGGACCGCGACGACGATGATGGGCAGCAGGGCGAGCATCTCGACCGTCGTCTGCCCGGCCGTGGCGCGGGCCGCGCGGCGCAGGCGCAGGCGCCGGCGCCGGCCCTCGGCGGGCACCGCCTCGATCGCGACGGCCACGTCGGACAGCGCGCGGTTGATCGCGTTCTGCTCCAGGCGCTCGGGATGGCCGGTGTTGAGCGCCTCCTCGAGGTCGCGGAAGCCGGAGGGCAGCGTCGTGTCGAGCATCGGCGCCTGCAGCACGCGGCGCGCGAAGTCGGGCTGGATCTCGTGCTCGCGGCTCGTGCGGTTGAGCAGCACGCGCGCCGGCGTGTCGATCTGCAGGCGCTCCCACAGGCGCAGCAGGCGGTTGGCGGCCCGGATCGCGGGCACGTCGGGCGTGGTCACGATGAGCGCGCTCGAGGCCATCTCGACGGCGACCGCGCCGGCCTCGGTCATGACCGAGCCGATGTCGCAGACGACGATGTCGTACTGGAACTTCAGCGCGCCGAGGATCTGCCGGGCGGCCGACGCGCCGATGTCCTCGCCGTCCTCCCCGCGCTCGGGGGCGAGCAGCACCCGCAGCCCGGTGGAGTGCACGTAGAGGGTGTCGTCGAGCGAGCGGGCGGTGACCTCGCCCTCGGCGACGCTGGCCAGGTCGGCGATGCTGCGGTGGCTCTGCAGGTCCAGCAGCGAGCGCAGGTCGCCGGTCTGCAGGTCGAGCTCGGCCAGGCAGACGGGCCGCTCGGAGTCGTGGCGGGCGGCGGCCAGCGCGACGTGCAGCGCGACGGTCGAGCAGCCGACGCCGCCCTTGGCCCCGGCGATGGCGATCATGTTGCCGCCGATGTGCTCGGCGACGCGGGCCAGATCGTCGGACTCCGAGCGCTCGCGCACCGCCTGCGCCCACGTGGCGCCACGCGCCGTGGCCTCGGCGAGCGCCTCGACCGTCATCGGCGCCGCGAGGACGTCGCGGAAGCCGGCCCGCACCGCCTGGCGCAGGAGGTCGGGCGACGCCTCGCGCGCGGCGAGCAGCAGCAGCCCGACGGCCGGGTGCTTGGCCTGCAGCTGGCGCGCGAGCTCGAGGACCGGCAGCGGGCCGAGCTCCTCGTCGAGGACGAGCACCTCGACCTCGGTGTGGGCCAGCACGGTGATGACGTCGTCGCTGGTCTGCGGCGTGGCGACGACGTCGATGTCGCCGGCCTCCTCGGCCAGCGCGATGACCTGGGCCGCGCGATCGGAGTCGGTCAGGCCCAGGGCCAGGCGCGCCCTCACTGCTTCGGCTCCGGGGTGCGCACGCGCGTGGGCGGCAGTGTGTACTCGCGCTTGGTCGGCGCCAGCGGGCGGGTCTCGTCGCCGCGGCGGATGAGCGACAGGCGGATCTCGGAGGCGAAGGTCTCGGCGTAGGTGAGCCGCAGCCCGAGGGTCGGGCGCAGCGCGAAGGTCACCGGGACGAGGATCTGCTGGGCGTTCGAGGCGTTGCCCTGGCGCAGCGGGTTGTCGTCGGCCCCCGGGCGCGCCGCCGAGCGTGGCAGGCCGATGGTGACGATCCGCGCGCGGCGGATGATCGTGCGGGCGCTGGCCGGCGAGCGCGTCTGGTCGTCGGGCTGGAAGGTGGCCAGCACGTCGACCATGTCGCCGGGGCGCAGGTTGCCGGCGACGCCGGTGTCGGCGTTGATGAGGATCGAGATCAACTGCTGACCCTTCTCGAGCGCCGGCGGCTCGACGAGCATCCCCTGCTGGAGCTCGACGCCGGCGGGCAGCGGCTCGTTGGGCACCAGCGAGCCGATCTGCGACGGGTCGCGCAGCGCCTGGCGCCCGACCCACTTCTCGGGGATCGACTTCATCGCCACCGCGTCGGGCGGGATCGGCTGCAGCTCGGGCACGGCCCGCGTGAGGACGAGCACGCCCGTCTTGGGCTCGACGTCCTTGCGCACGTCTGACACGTAGCCCGAGATGAGGCTGAAGACGAGGATCGCGCCGATCCCGGCGACGAAGAGCAGCAGCACGCCGCGGCGCTGACGAGGGGTCATACGGCTATCTCCTGGCGCGTGAGCGCGCGATTTCGGTCATGTCCACACAGAGCGCACGGCAGCGCCGCGTGCGGCTCGCCGCACCACGGGCACGGGGCCGCGTGCAGCCCGAGGACGCGGCGCGCCATCGCCGCGGCGTCGACCGGGTAGGCGACGGCCTCGATGGCCTGGGTCACGCGCCAGCGCCCGGCCAGCCCCGGCGGTGCGTCGACCTCGTCGATCTGCGCGCCGCCGAACACCTCGGCCAGCAGCTCGGCCGGCGCCTGCAGGCCGCGCACGCGGCCGGCCGCGACCACCGCGACCTCGTCGCGCGCGTCGTCGAGCAGCGTGGGCACCGCGCCGGCGCGGCGCAGCGAGGCGACGACCGGCTCGGGCTCAGGCGAGACGAGGAAGCGCGCGCCCGGAAGCAGCGAGCGCACCCGCGCGCCGAAGGGCGGCCTGGGGCGGCGCAGGCGCAGCACGCTGGGCAGCACCGCGGCCACCAGCAGCTCGTGCTCGAGCGCCGGCACGGCGTCGGCCAGCAGCGCGGCGGACGGCGCCTGCGGCGCGACCGAGGCGGCCAGGCGCACGAGGGCGCTGGCGGCCAGCGGCGAGAGCCCGGTCTGAACGCAGGCGATGCGGCAGCGCCCGTCGAGGGCCGACTGCAGGACGTGCAGGCGCCGCAGCGCGGGCTCCAGGCGGCCCGCAGGGAGGATCGCGATCGCGTCCTCGCGCAGGTCGTCGAGCAGCTCGTTGAGGGCGTCCTTCGGAGCGCCGATGGGCAGCGTGACAGGGGCGCTCTCGTGTCCGACGAGCAGCGCGGGCTCAATCCCTACCGCGATGACATTCATGTTCTGCACTACGCAGACTGGACCTCTCCCCTGAAGCTTCCCCTGCCGGGTCGCCTTCGCCGAAAGGCTTAGCACACCATTTCGGTGCCTGCTAATTACCCCGTGACGCCGCAGCGAATCCCAACCGATCGACGGGTTTCGCGGACGGGTGGCCGACCTGGGCCTCCGGTAGGTGGCAATCCTGCGATCTGTGGGTACCCTTGCCATCGCCAGCGGGAGATTGGCGCCCGAGTGTCCAGCGACGAGAGCGAGCGTTTCGGGGGATGAGAGGCGGGGTGGTCGGGGAGACGGAAACGCGGGCGGACCGGCGGGCGCGGGCGCGCCTGCGCAGGGTCGCCGGCGAGTGGTTCCCGACGATCTCCGCCGACGTCCTCGACCAGATCGTCGCCGCCGCGTGGATCGAGGGCCGCGAGGCCAACGGCGGGAGCGGCGAGCGGACCGCCGTCGTCGCCGCGGCCGCCGTCCGCCGCCACGGCCTGCGCGCGCTGCGCGGCGATCGGGTCGAGCTGCCGCAGGATGCCCAGCAGCGCATCGCGACGCTGACCGCCGACGAGGACGACGGCGAGCCCCGCCCGCAGCGCTTCCGCCGCCGCGCCCGCCCCGAGGCCCTCGGGCGCCGCGAGCCCGGCGACGCGGCGGTCACCGACGAGCCCGGCGAGGCCCCGGCTCCGCAGCTGCGCAACCTCAGGCGCGACGCAGACTTCGAGGACGACGGGCCGCCGACGCGCCGGCGCCGCGGCACGCGCGACGAGGCCCGTCCCGCCGCCGACCGCCGCCAGCCCGACGAGCCCGACCGCGGCCCGCGCTCCCTGCGCATCCTCGCCGAGACCGTCCAGATCATCACCGGGCGCCGCGCCGAGGACGACAAGGAGATCGTCGAGGTCGTCGCCGACGAGGCGCCGCCGAAGCCGGCGGCGCCCGAGCCCGGCGCGGCGCGGCCCGCTGCCGAGCCCGACGGGTCCGCCGCCGCCAAGCCCGACGCACCGGCCGCCGCCGCCCAGGCACCGCCCGTCGCCCCGGCGAACCTCGCCGAGGCCGAGGCCGTGGCGACCGCCGCCGCAAAGCCCGCCGCTTCGGCCGCCCCGAAGCCCGCCGCTCCGCAGGCCCGCGCCGCTCAGCCGGCGCCCGCCGCCCCCAAGCCCGCCGCTCCGCAGGCCCGCGCCGCTCGGGCCGCGGCCCCCGTCGCCGCCAGAGGCGACCGTGCCCCCGGTCCGCGCGTCGGTCGCGCGTGCCGACGCCTCCACCCCGCCCACCTCGGCGCGGCGCCCGGTCGCCCGCCCGGGGCGCTCCCGCCCCACGCGGCTGGGCCGCGCGCTCCCCCTCGCCGCCTTCTTCGTCGTCGCCGTCGTCGCCATCGCGCTCGTCAGCTCGCTCTTCGGCGGCGACAAGGGCGGCACGCGCGTCGCGCAGGTGCGCGCCCCCAACAGCGCCAGCGACATCGCTCAGGTCGTGCAGACCACGGCGGCCAAGACGCAGGCCCAGCGCGTGCAGGCCGAGCGCCTGATCCGCTCGCGGCTCGCGGCCGAGCGCAAGGCCGCCGCCCAGCGGCGCGCGGTCGCGGCCAGGCGCAAGGCGGCCGCCAAGCGCCGCGCGGCCGCGAAGCGCAGGGCCGCCGCCCGCCAGCGCGCGCTGCCGCCCGCCCAGTCGGTGTCCGCGCCCGCGCCCACGCCGCAGCCCACCTACCAGGCCCCCGCCTCTCAGGCTCCGTCCTCGGGGGGCGCGTCCGGCGGGAGCAGCGGAGGTGCGTGGGGCGGCGAGTTCGGCCCGTAGCCCTAGCGCTGGGCGGCGGTCTCGCCGGCCAGCCGCCCGACGAACTCGCTCAGCGCCACCGTGCCCTCGTCGCCCTCGCCGTGGCGGCGCACGGCCACCGTCCCCTCTTCGGCCTCGCGGTCGCCGACCACGAGCATGTAGGGGATCTTCTGCAACTCGGCGTCGCGGATCTTGCGCCCGACCGACTCGGTGCGGTCGTCGACCTCGGCGCGCAGGCCGGCGGCGCGCAGCGCGGCGACCGCCGCGGTCGCCGCGTCGTTGTGGCGGTCGGCGATCGGCAGCGCGATGGCCTGCACGGGCGCCAGCCACAGCGGCAGCTCCCCGGCGGTGTGCTCGAGCAGGATGCCGATGAAGCGCTCGAAGGACCCGAAGAGCGCTCGGTGCATCATCACCGGGGTGTGCTCGGCGTTGTCGGCGCCCGTGTAGGTCAGCTCGAAGCGCGCGGGCATGTTGTAGTCGAGCTGGATCGTGCCCAGCTGCCATGAGCGCCCGAGCGAGTCGGTCATGTGCAGGTCGATCTTCGGGCCGTAGAAGACGCCCTCGCCCTCGCCGATCGTGTACGCGATGCCGTTGTTCTCCAGCGCCTTGGCCAGCGCTCCCTCGGCGTGGTCCCAGAGCGCGTCGTCGCCCAGGCGCTCGTCGGGCCGCGTAGAGAGCTCGGCGTGCACGGCGAAGTCGAAGAGCCCGTAGATCTCGTAGGCGAAGCCGAGCATCTTCGTGACCTCGTCCTGGATCTGCTCCTCGGTGCAGAAGATGTGGGCGTCGTCCTGGATGAAGTGGCGCACGCGCAGCAGCCCGTGCAGCGTGCCGCTGGGCTCCCGGCGGTGCAGCAGGCCCGGCTCCGCGTAGCGCACCGGGAGGTCGCGATAGGACCAGTGCTGCAGCCCGAACAGCGCGCAGTGGCCCGGGCAGTTCATCGGCTTCAGGCCGAACTCGCGGTCTTCGTACTCGGAGACGAAGATGTTGCCCTTGTACTTGTCCCAGTGCCCGGAGGTCTTCCACAGCTCGGACTCGTAGAGCTGGGGCGTCTTGACCTCGACGTAGCCGCGCTCCTGCTGCATGCGGCGGTTGAGGGCCACGAGCGCGTTGAACACCGCGGTGCCCTTCGGCAGCCAGAAGGTCGAGCCCGGTGACAGCGGCGAGGAGGTGAAGAGCCCGAGCTCGCGCCCCAGCTTGCGGTGGTCGCGCGCCCGCGCCAGCTCGAGCTGCTCGAGGAAGGCGTCGAGATCGGCCTGCTTGAAGAACGCGGTCCCGTAGACGCGCGTGAGCACCTGGCGGTTGGCGTCGCCGCGCCAGTAGGCGCCCGCGACCGACTGCAGCTTGACCGCGCCGATGCGCTTCGTGCTCGGTGAGTGCGGCCCGCGGCAGAGGTCCGTGAACGGGCCGTTGGTGTAGAGCGAGACGGTGTCGACGGGGTGGTCGGGGTCGGCATCGCGGACCAGGTCCTCGATGAGCTCGACCTTGTAGTCCTGGCCCTCGCCGCGGAAGCGCTCGAGCGCCTGCTCGACCGAGACGTCCTCGCGGGTGAAGGCCTCGTCGGCCGCGATGTGCTCGCGCATCCTGGCCTCGATGGCCTCGAAGTCGGCGTCGGAGATGCTGACGCCCTCCGGGAACTCGAAGTCGTAGTAGAAGCCGTTCTCGATCGGCGGCCCGATGGAGATCTTCACCCCCGGATAGAGCTCCATCACCGCGGCGGCGAGGACGTGGGCGGCGTCGTGGCGGATGAGGTCGAGCGCGTCCTGACCGCTGCGGTCGGTGACGATCTCCAGCGGCTCGCCGGCCTTCAGCGGCAGCGACAGGTCGCGCAGCTGGCCGTTCTGCTTGACCGCCAGCGCCGCGCGCGCCAGCCCGGGGCCGATCGCGGCGGCGGCGTCGGCGCCGCTGGCGCCCTCGGGGAGCTCGAGCGGCGTGCCGTCTGGGAGGGTGACCTTCATCGCTCCCGATGCTACGCGAGCGCCGTCCGCACCGGCAGTTCGGGGGCGAAGCGAACGCGCGTTCGGGTGGGGCTGCTACGGTGAGGTTGCGCGTGGGATCGCAGGGTGCCTGATACCCGACCGCGCTGTGGCGTTGCGCCGGCCTCGCGCCGGCGCTCTCGTGGAGGAGATCGCCGCGGCACGGCTCCCGCTCGCTTGAACCCGAAGGGCGTCGCCGCGTGCGCACCGAGCGCGTTCGCAGCCCGCGCCTGTTGGACGTGACTTCGACCATGAAGCCCAAACAGCTCTTGGCCGTGTGCGGCGCGTGCGCCGTCACCGGCGGCCCGGCCGCCGCGGCCCTCGCCACCGCAGACCCCGCCCCGGCCCCCGCCCCGCTCGCTGCGCACAGCCCTGTCGCCTCGGCGCTGGCCCACCGCCAGGCCCAGCACGACGTGCTGGCGCTGGCGCGGCGCCGCGCCCGGCTGGGCCACACGCACGTGCCTCGCGCCTACGTGCGCCGCGTGCGCGCGTCCTCGCCGGCGCGCCTGCGCACGGAGCGGCGCTCGCTGCTCGCGGACATCCGCCGGCTGCGACGCAGCCGGACCGCGCCGCACGTGCACGTCCCGGCCGCCCTGGCGTCGATCGCCGCGTGCGAGTCGGGCGGCGACCCGCACGCGATCGGCGGCGGCGGGACCTTCCGCGGCAAGTACCAGTTCGACGAGGCCACCTGGGCGCGCATGGGCGGCAGCGGCGATCCGGCCGCGGCGCCCGAGGCCGAGCAGGACCGCCGGGCGGCCATGCTCTACGCCCGCGCCGGGTCGTCGCCGTGGCCCGTGTGCGGCCGGTAGATAGCCTGCCGCGGGTGGATGCCTCCGCCCTGCGCGCCGAGTTCGCGGTCCTCGAGGATCGCGCCTACCTGAACGCCGGCACCTGCGGGCCGCTGCCGCACGCGAGCGTGCGGGCGACCCTCGACATGCTCGACCGCGGCGCCTCGCTGGGGCGCGCGAAGGAGTACGTCGAGACGCTGATCGAGCTGCGCGACCGCCAGCGCGCGGCCTACGCGGGGGTGCTGGGCGCAGATGTGGCCGACGTCGCCCTGACGACGTGCACCAGCGACGGCGTCGTGCGGGTGGTGGCGGGCATGGAGCTCGGGCCCGGCGACGAGGTGCTCACGGCCCCCGATGAGCACCCGGGCCTGCTCGGGCCGCTGCTCACGCTGCGCGATCGGCGCGGCGTCGACATCCGCGCGGTCGCGTTCGCCGATCTCGCCGACGCCGTCGGCCCGAAGACGAAGCTCGTGGCGTGCTCGCACGTGAGCTGGGTCACGGGCGCGTTGCGCCCGGAGGGCCTGGCGTCGCTCGACATCCCGGTCCTGCTGGACGGCGCACAGGGCGTGGGCGCCGTCGGGTTCGACGTGGGCTCGCTCGGGTGCGCGTTCTACGCGGGCTCGGGCCAGAAGTGGCTGTGCGGGCCGATCGGCAGCGGCATGCTGTGGGTGGCGCCCGAGTGCCAGTCGAGCCTGGCCCCGATCGGGGCGACCTACGTGAACCTCGAGAACGCGGCCGACGGGCTCGCGGCCGAGCCGCACCGCGATGCCCGCCGCTACGACTCCCCGGGCGTCGGCCCGGAGACGGCGGCGGGCGCCGTCGCCGCCCACGACGTCCTCGCCGCCTTCGGGTGGACGTCGGTCTACGAGCGCGCGACCTCGCTCGCCGCCCTGCTCGCCGCGCGCCTGCAGGACGCCGGGCGGACCGTCGCGCCGCGCGGCGAGACCACGCTCGTGTCCTTCGAGGACGATGACCCCGAGGCGACGCGCGACCGCCTCGCCGAGGTCGGCGTCACCGTCCGCCACCTCCCGGGGACGTCCTACGTGCGCGCCTCGGTGGGCGCCTGGAACGACGAGAGCGATCTCGAGCGGCTGCTCGCCGCCCTCTGAGGGCAGGGGGCTCGCTCAGCGACGCTGGTTGCGCACGAGGTCGCGCAGCCGCCCGGCCGCGATCGTGTTGTCCGGGTCCACCTCGACGGCGCGCTGGAAGGTCTCCTTCGCCTGCGCGATGGATCCGATCGCCTCATAGGCGCGACCGAGGCGGTTCATCGCGACGCTGTCATCCGGCGCATGGCGCAGGATCGCGGTGTTCACGGCGATGGCGTCCTCGGGCTGCGTGGACTCGGCCGCCTGCTCTCGCAGCTGCGCGACGTCGTCGGGCAGCTCGGAGCGGCGCGCTTCGATGCGCGCCGACGTCGTCGCCTTGCGCTGGGCGATCGCCTCCATGTGACGCGCGAGGCGCTTGCGCGCCGCCGCGCGGTCGCTCTCGGTGAACAGGTACGCATAGGGCTTGGTGTCGTCGGCGACCAGCGCCTCGCAGGTCAGGTCCAGAGAGTCGGCGTCCTCGAGCTTGCGGTAGCCGTCGCTGGGCGCCTTGTACAGCGCCCGCCGCACGTACTCGGCGACGGCCAGGTCACCCCGATCGACCGCGTTGCGCAACCCGCGCTTGTAGTACGCCGGGTTGTACGTGGCGCCGGCCGTGTTCTTGACCCCGCGCGGCCCGAGCTGGTCGATCTGCCAATGCAGATCGCTGATGAGCGCGGCTATCGCGTCGTGATCGTTCATGGCGGTCGACGACGACGCTACTCCTTCCTTACGCCCGAGGCGTGCTCCGGGTCCGCCCGCGGTCTATTGCGCGAGGCTCGCGGCCAGCTCGGCCGTGACCTCGGCGGTGCTCGCGCGGCCGCCGAGGTCGCGCGTGCGCGGCCCGTCGCCCGCGAGCATCTGCCCGATGGCCGCCAGCAGCGCGTCGGCCGCCACCCGCTCGCCCAGGTGCTCGAGCATCTGCGCGCCCGACCAGATCGCACCGATCGGGTTGGCGATGCCCTGGCCGGCGATGTCGGGCGCCGAGCCGTGCACCGGCTCGAACATCGACGGATATTCGCGCTCCGGATTCAGATTGCCCGAGGGCGCGATGCCGATCGAGCCCGCCACCGCGGCGGCCAGGTCGCTGAGGATGTCCCCGAAGAGGTTCGATGCGACGATGACGTCGAAGCGGGCCGGGTTCAGGACCACCGTCGCGGCGAGGGCGTCGATGAGCACCTGCTCGGTCTCGAGCTGCGGGTGGCTGGACGTGACGTGGGCGAAGCGCTCGTCCCAGAACGGCATGGTGTGGATGATCCCGTTGGACTTCGTGGCCGAGCACAGGCGGCCGGCCCGCGACGCCGCGAGCGCGCACGCGTACTCGATCACGCGATCGGTCCCCCGGCGGGTGAAGACCGCCTCCTGCACGGCCAGCTCGTCATCGGTGCCCTGGTGCAGGCGCCCACCGATCTCCGAGTACTCGCCCTCGTTGTTCTCGCGCACGATGACCATGTCGACGTCGTCGGGGGTGACGTCGCGCAGCGGCGAGGGGATGCCGGGCCACAGGCGGACGGGGCGCAGGTTCACGTACTGGCGAAAGGCGCGGCGAACGGGGATCAGCAGGCCCCACAGCGACACGTGGTCGGGCACATCGGGCCGGCCCACGGCGCCGAGGAAGATCGCGTCGCTGTCGCGCAGGGTCTCCAGCGCGTCGGCCGGCATCATGCGCCCGGTCTGCACGAAGTGATCGCACCCCCACGGATGCTCGGTCAGCGCCAGCTCGAAGCCGTGCGTGCGACCGGCCGCCTCGAGCACCTCGAGCGCCGCGGGCGTGACCTCCTGACCGATGCCGTCGCCCGGGATCACGGCGATGGCGTACCGCCGCACGTCGCTCATGCGGCGCGGTGCGCTCCCCTCGCTAGGCGCAGCATCCGCACGCCTCCCCGCGCCAGGCCTGGCGCGCCTCGCGCAGGGCGATGGCGCCGATGCCCAGCGCGACGAGCGGATCGGCCCACCACCAGCCGAGCGCCGCGTTGGCCAGTAGGCCCACGAGCAGCGCCGCCGACAGGTAGGCGCAGAGCATGGTCTGCCGGCTCTCGCTGATGGTGGCCGAGGAGGCGAGACGCTCCCCCACCCGGCGCTTGGCGGCGGCCAGCGGCGGCATGGTGGCGAGCGTCACCACGGAGAGACCGATGCCGACCCAGCTCGCGTCGGGATGATGGCCCCCGGCGAGGTCGCGCACGGACTCGACGCCGACGTAGACCGCGAGCACGACGAACGACGCCGCGATCAGCTGCTGCGCGCGCCGCTCGGCGCTCGGCGACGACGAGCGCCCGCCCGCCATGAGCCACAGGACCACGATCCCGGCGGCGGCCTCGATGAGGCTGTCGGCGCCGAAGCCGACCAGCGCCACCGACCCCGCGACCACGCCCGCCGCGATGGCGACCGCCGCCTCCACGACGTGCCAGCCGAGGCCGATCTGCGCGAGCGCCCGGGTCCGGCGGACGAGGCGCGCCCGCTCGGCGGGGGCGGGACCGGGAGCGACGATGGCCAGCGGGAGGACCGGCAGCTGCGTGTCCGCGGGCATGCCTTAGACGGTACCTCGCGGTCCCTGCCGGCGTTGGTGGAGGCGGGCCCGGCCGGCGCGCAGTGGGGTTGGATCAGGCTGCGGCGAGCCCGGCGCACAGTGCGGCAAGGGCGAGGGTCTGGAGCGCGACGCGCGCGTTGATGACCGAGTCCCAACGGGCTTGGAGCTCACGAGCGTCGTCCGGCACCCGGTCGGCGACGGCTGCTGCGGTCAGCGCCAGGTTCACCGGCTTGCTGACCCGGTTGTAGATCGCCAGGAAGACGATCAGAGCGAGCGTGGCGAGGCCCCCGGCCACGGTGGTCACCCAGTGCCCGCCTGCGGCGGCGAGCGCGGTCGTCGCCACGGCCGCCATCAGGCCGCTGCCGCCGACGCCGACGACCGCCAGGCGGCGGTCGGCGATGCGGTGGATGTGCCCGAGCAGTTGGGTGAGGGTGCGATCGTCGACTGCGCCGACGGCGGGGCGCAGGATGATCGCGCCGAAGACGTCGGTGCCGTAGATGACGGCGTTGGCGAGCATCGCCAGGCCGGCGAAGATCTCGATGAGGCCGCGCATCAGCGGGTCTCCTTCTGGGTGAGCATGCGGTGGACGAGGTCGAGCCGAGCCTGGACGTGGCTCGCGCGCAGGCGCCCGCCGGCCTGGAGGGTGGCGAGGCCGTGCAGGGCCGACCAGGCGACCTCCGCCCGGGTGCCGTCGGCATCCGGGAAGGCGTCGCGGATGCCCGCGAACGCACGATGGAGTGCTTCGGGGGTGTCGTCGGCCGCGAAGGCCAACCCCGACGGCATCGTGAACATCGCCTCATAGACCCGCGGGTGCGCGGCGGCGAAGGCGAGGTAGGCCCGCATCCGCGCCATTGGCGAGCGGTCGACCGCCTCGAGCGCCGCGGCGACGTCGCTGAAGCCGCTGAGCGCCACCGCGTCGATGAGCGCCTGGCGGCTGTCGAAGGCCGAGTAGAGCACGGGCTGGGTGACGCCGAGGCGAGGAGCGCGAGATGCGGGCGGGAGGCGTGCTGCCAGCGTGCTCGCCGTGCGCCGCTCGCTCCCGACGAGCGCGGCTCCTGGGCGACCCGACCGACGGCGCCCCGCAGCGCGTCTCCGTCTCCACCGCGTCGCGCGCGTCCTTCGGTGCTGGCACGCCGCGTGCGGCTCCAACCGGCCCGGCCCCGAGGCGGTGCGACGCCGAAGGTAGGGGTGCGCGCGGCGCCAATGGCGCCAGGCCGGGGACTCCCCTTCCCCGCTCCTCGCCGGTGCCGCGCCTCTCGGTGCAGAAAAAATCGCATCGCCCGAAGGTTCGCCTACCCCACCGCCAGACAGGGAAAGGCCTGCTCCGAGGCCAAACCGGCGTGTAAACACCCCGCCGTGAATCCGGAGTGGAAGCTACGGCCGTGTTGTTGGCGAGGACGCCGCTCCACCGCTCCTTCGCATGGAAAGCACAAGTGCGGTGCATACTCAATACGTGGCCGAAATCGTGATCGTGGTCGTCGCCTTCATGATCGTCATCGCCGTGTCGGCCGCCTTGATTGTTGCCTTCACCCGGGCGACCCGAGCGGCGCTACGAGCGCCCGACGTCGTCGGTGATCGGCCGGAGGGATTTCGTTACAGCTTCACCGGGTACCTCGCGACCCTTATCAGCGGGCCACCGTCGAACTCCGCCGGCGGCGCGAAGTCGCCGCGTCAAGAGTCCGAGGAGGCTTCGGAGCTGGACCCGCCAGGCTGACTACTTGCCCCGGATAAACGGGGTCGAATGAGAACGGCCGCGTCTCGGGTGAAGAGCGCGGCCGTTCGTGTGTTCGGGTGGTGTTCGGGCGGGTGTCCCGAACGATGCTGATGCTCTCAGGCGGCTCGGATGGCGAGCGTGTCGAGGTTGTAAGCGAGGATCGCCCAAGCCGTCCAGGTGCGGGCGCCGTGGTGGCCTTTGAGGCGTGATCGGCGTAGCCCGTAGCGGCGCTTGAGGTGGCTGATGCGGCCCTCGATCCCGACGCGGAACTTGGCGAGGCGCCGGTCGGTGCGCCGCGAGCCTGCCGATTGGCGGCCGGCGATGAAGACGCGCTTGGGGTCGGGCAGGTCCTCGGCGACGCCGACGGGGAAGAAGCCGCCGTCGAGCGCGACCTCGCGTGGGCGCAGGTCCAGGCGCTCGAGTTCGGCGGCGGTGACGGGCAGCAGGTCGGGCTCGTTGGGCGAGCCGATCTGGCTGGCGGCGGGGACGATCAGGCCGCGGGCGCCGCGGCGGGTGTTCTCGCACACCTCGGCGAGCTGGATGACCGAGCCGAACTCGGTCGGCGAGCGCAGCTTGCCCTTGCGGATCGGTCGGGCGTCGGGGTCGGCCATGGAGACCAGCCGGTTGGTGATCTTCTCGCCCGCGAGGCGCTGACGGATCTGACGCGCGACGGTGCCGGCGCGGTCAGCCAGTTCGTCCAGGCGCCGCGCGGCGGCGCGCTTGCGCTGGGCGCCGCGGCCGCGGGCCCGCTCGCGCAGGTGCGCGGCCAGCCGGCGCGCCTCGCGGACCGAGCGCTCGACCAGCGCGCCGGCCTCAGCCGTGAGCCGCAGCGCCGTCGGCTTGCCCTGGCCGGTGCGAGCGGCCAGCGTGCGGTTGAGCTTGCCCTCCTTGCGGCCGAGGGCTCATGACCGGTCGGGCGACATTCCCGCCGCGAGCCGGTCGAGCCCGGCCCCTCCGACGTCGGAGGAGACTTCGGGTCGGCCGCGTAGGCTGAGCGAGAGGAATCGTGGTCCGCACACCTCCCGCACCCGTCGCCCCCAGCCTGCTGACGTGGGCGCGCAACAGCATCGGCCTCTCGGTAGAGGACGCCGCGAGGAAGATCAACGTTGCTTCGGAGCGCTTGACGGCCTGGGAGGCAGGCGAAGCCGCACCCACGGTCGCCCAGCTTCGCGGACTGGCTGCGGCCTACAAGCGCCCGCTCGCGGTCTTCTTCTTGCCCGAACCTCCGCGAGACTTCCAGCCGCTCCGCGACTTCCGGCGGCTGCCCGAGACTGGGGAGGAGCGCTGGTCACCTGCCTTGCGCTTGGCCCTCCGCCGAGCCGAGCAACAGCAGCAATCCTCCTCGGAGCTGCGAGCACTCCTCGATGAGGAGCCGCCGCCGCGCGCGGTGATCCACACGCGGCCGGATGATCCCGAGCGGTACGCCGAGGAAGCGCGCAGCTTGCTTCAGGTCACGCTCGACGAGCAGTTCCGGTGGCGCAACAAGTACACGGCGCTTGGCGCATGGACGGCGGCTTTGGAAGACACGGGCGCCCTGGTCCTCCAAACGAGCGGGATCGGACTGGACGAGATGCGCGGCTTCTCGATCTCCGACCCCGTCGTCCCCGTGATCGTGCTCAATGGCTCGGACGCGCCGAGAGGTCGCATCTTCACGGCGATGCACGAGTGGACCCACCTACTCCTCAACGAGGCCGGGGTGTGCGACCTCCATGACACGGGCAATCGCCACGATGACGACGTCGAACGGTTCTGCAACGAAGTGGCGGGCGCGATCCTCATGCCCGCCAGCGCATTCGAAGCCGAGCCGAGCGTGCGGCTCGCCGGGAGGGCAGGCGAGCTACCCGACGCTGCCATCGCCGAGCTGGCGAACCGCTACTCCGTGAGCCAAGAGGCGGTCGTTCGACGACTGGTCTCGCTGGGGGCGACCTCGTGGGACTTCTACATGCAAAAGCGCGTCGCGTACCAAGAAGCGTACGCCCGTCGTCGAGCGGAAGAGGAGGGCTTCGCGCCCTACCACCGCATTCGCGTTCGCGACTTGGGCAAGGCGTACGTGCGCCTCGTACTAGTCAGGATGGACGCATGAGGCTGGTCCTCGTGCGTCGCATCTTTCGCGGGTTGACAATCGCGGGTGTTGAGAGCCGCAACGGCTACCGCATACGACCTGCTTGGAGGACCAGCCGTGCCTGACGTTACCGCTTTGATCGCGCCCGCGGGCGTGCGTCTGTGGGTCAGCCTGGATGTGCACAAGTTCTCGATCGTCGCCGCGACGCTGCCGCCCGAGGGCGGTAAGCCGGAGGTGTCGCGGATCGAGACGACCGAGCGCGCGATCCGTCGTTTTATCGACCGGCTCGGCGGGCCCGACGGGCTTGCCGTCTGCTACGAAGCGGGCCCGGGCGGGTTCGCGTTGTGGCGGCTGCTGACGAAGATCGGCGTGGCGTGTGACGTCGTGGCGCCGTCGCTGGTTCCGGTGCGCGCCGGTGACCACGTCAAGACCGACCGCCGTGATGCGAAGAAGCTCGTGACGCTGCAGCGCGCCGGCCTTCTGCGGTTCGTGTCGCCGCCGACCGCCGAGACTGAGGGCCTGCGCGATCTGCTGCGCTGCCGCGACGACCTGCGCTGCGCGCGCACCGCGGCCCGTCATCGCGTCGCCAAGCAGCTGCTCAGGCACGGCCGCATCTACCGTGAGGGCAAGAGCCACTGGACGCAGATGCACCGCCGCTGGGTCAACGCGCAGCGCCTGGACGATCCGCTCGCGCACGAGGCGCTGACGCAGATGCTGATCCACCTCGACGGGCTCGAGCGCCAGCTCGCCACGCTCGACGCGCGGCTTGAGGAGATCGCGCGCGGCGAGCGCTGGGCCGGCCACGTGCAGATCCTCACGCGCTTTCGCGGCATCAGCACGCTGACCGCACTCGGGCTGATCGCCGAGATCGGCGACTTCGCACGCTTCAGCCACCCACGCGAGCTCGCCTGCTGGCTGGGCATCACGCCAAGCGAGTACTCAAGCGGCGATCAGCAACACCGCGGCCACATCACCCGCGCCGGCAACCGCCACGCCCGCCGCCTGCTCGTCGAAGCCGCCTGGCACTACCGCCACGCACCCCGCCGCCCCGCCGGCGGCGTGCAGCCCGATCAGCGCGCCTGGCAAGCCCAGGTCCGCCTGCACCACCGCTACCGCCACCTCACCGAGCACGGCAAGCGCCCGACCGTCGTCAACGTCGCGATCGCCCGCGAGCTCGCAGCGTTCCTCTGGGCCGCGCTCACCGACCAGCCGATCACCACCAGCGACAAGCAGCCCCAGGAGGCCGCCCGCTAGCCACACGCCAACCCATGGTGGGGTCGGGCGGCCGGTGCGAGCCGCCCGGAGGACCCTCGATGCGTCTATGCGATACCGACTCGCGAATCTAGTTCGAGGCAGCTCACGACCGGACACTGTCCTGCGGTCCCGACCCGCGCATCTCAGAGTGACAGTCGTCGTTGCCCTCGCACCCGCCGCCCGACCCCACCACCCGCCGCCACCATGAACAACAACCGCCAACGCTCACTTGACACACGCGTCCATCTCAGACGCCTACCACGGCGACCGCATCAACGTCTCGGATGTCTCCGACTACCTCGGCATCCGCTTGAAGCACCTCCCGAAGATCGAGCGCGAGGCCCTGACCGGCTAAGCAATCGTGTCGTTCTGCCTCGACACAAGCGCGCTCGTCGGCGCATGGGTGCGCTCCTACCCGCCAGACGTCTTCCCGAGCTTGTGGTCAACGCTCGATGGACTTGCGCAACGCGGCGACGCTGTCTGCCCGGAGGAAGTCCGCAACGAGTTGGCCGCAAAGGCGGACGACCTGCATGAGTGGGCTGCCGAGCGCCCGACCATGTTCGTCCCCCTCGATGCCGAACAAATGGAGAGCACGCACGAAGTCCTCGCGGCATTCCCGCGCCTCGTCGGGGAGTTGGCCGAACGCAATCGCGCCGACCCAATTCGTCATCGCCCTCGCCCGAGTTCGCCGCCTCACGGTCGTGACTGAAGAGCGCGGCGGAACCGAGACACGTCCTCGCATCCCGCTGGTCTGCGAGCACTTTGGCGTGCCGTGCATCGCGACCCTCGACTTCATCCGAGCGCTCGGCCTGTCCTTCTAGGCGAGACGCTCGGCCACCTTGCGGGCCGCCGAAGCGCGGCGCTAGTCGCGATGTCCGCACGCATCTCTACCGTCGCTGCTATGGGGGACATCATCTCCATCGCGTCGCTTGTCATCTCGGCAGGCGCAGGCGTAATCGCGTACCGCTCTGACCGTCGCTCGGGTCGTGCCTTCCAGATTGCTGAGGAAGAGCACCGCCAGCGCCTTCTCGACCGTCAGTCCCGCGCAGAGCTTGGCGTCGAGATGAGCCCTTCGAATGTCAGACCTGACGATGACGGCGTGATCCGGACGGAAGCGACCACGGTCTACGTGAATCTCGCGATCACCGTCACGAACCGAGGTACGAAGCCCGCTGGACGGACCCAGCTCGACGCATGGGTGCCGACCGTCGTCAACTCGTCCACTCTGAAGTGGGTCGAACCCTCGGGTGCGGAGCTGGACCGCTTCGGAACGAGTGCGCCCGACCCCGCGATCAAGCTCGACACCGGCGACGGTCGCGCGCTCGACGCGCAAAGGATGGCGCGAACGCTGGGGTCGGTGCCGCTCATCGGCGAGACCGTCTATCTCCGCATTCCGTGCCCGATCGGGGTCGGCACCGAGGGGAGGATTCCGGTACGGGTGCGCGTCAGATCCGACGACAGCGAGGCGGATGTCACATACCCCATCCGCCTACAGCACACGAAGCCTGCCTTCTAGCCCGCCAGGGCGCCTCGTGTTGCGATTCGAATTGGTACCCCCACTTGGTACCCGAGAACGCGAAAACTCCGCCTGAGCGGGGGCTTTCAGAGGTGGGCGATACTGGGCTCGAACTCCACCCCGTACGTGCGGTGGGAGCCGATGCCGCATGGAAGCACGGTTGGGGTCCGGTCAGGTCATGTGAGATTCGCTCACGTTGGCCCCACGAATGGCCCCACGGCTGTCCGGGCGCCCTGCGCGCGCCGCGAGAGAGCTGGCCTGACCGCAGTGCATCGGTCAGACTGCGCGCAGTGGCCGTGGTCACCTTCCTAGGACAGCAAGCACCGGTCGACGAGCGCGGGCGTGCACTCTACGCGGTTGCTCGCTCGATCATCCGCGCCCTCTACGACCAGATCGGGAGCGAAGACCTCACCGATCTGAACACAGCGCGCGAGGACATCACCCTCCGACAGCTCGCCAAGTTGTCGCGGCTGGATCGCGATAAGGGAATGCTCGGCGACGGCTTCGAGTGGGCCGTGCACGAGGCCGTCGTTGGCGGTGAATGGCGCGTTACCGAGAGGATTGACGCGGTGCTGCGACGGGCATCTCCCGCGTTTCGCTCCGCAGGCTCGCCCACTTCGCTGCTCTTTGGCCACGAGCGGTCCAAGTACCTCGGCTTCCTGGACGCCACGATTGCCGACGCGGGTGACGCAGCCAACCTCCTCCCGGACGGGCGTGGCCATCCGTTCGCGTTCGCTTCGTGGGTAGCTGTAGCTGCCGGCGGTATTTCCGCCGAAGCCCAACTGCCGAGTCGCATCCAGAAGCTCTGGAAGACCGACTTGTTCCTGGGATCGGAGGATTCCTCCCGCTACATAGCGGCGACGATCAAGAGCAATCACCACCAATTGGAGGGGGGGCCGGGACTTCGGATCGCCATCGTCCCCGAGGCGAAGGACTTGGCGTCGGGCATTCATCGCCGCGACGGGCTTTGGGTGGCTGCACTACCTGACCCGCAGGGCTTCATGGGCATTTACAACGACGCCTATCGCGCGGTCGCGTCGGGCATCGACACACTCGGCAAACACGAGCGCGGGAAGTACTACGAATGGAAGCCCAGCGCGCAGGGGGGCCGAATCCAGGCACAGCTGGAGAAGTACCCAACAGCGAAGGTTGTCGAGATCGAGCACGCGCTCGACGAGGCCGCGCAGCAGGACCTGGTCGGGGTCGAGAAGCACCTCGTGTCCGTCAGCCCGCCCGAGTGGTTGAGGATTCCGGAGAAGCCCACGCCAGTGATCGCGGTGAAGCCGCGGTTCGATCCGCTCGACTAGAGGGCGGCTCCTGAAGCTGCCTCAGTCGCCGAGCTGAACGCGGCCGCGATCAGCTCCGCCTCACGGGCGCTCGGCGCGTAGTCGGCGTACCGCTGCGTGGTCGCGATGTCCCGGTGACCCATCCACTCCTGCAGCGTGCGCATCGACACCCCCGCGGCCGCGCAACGCGTCCCGAACGTGTGGCGCAGATCGTGGATGCGGTGCGACTCGTCCAGCCGGGCGGCCTTGAGCGCCTTTGTCAATGATCATGGAAATTCCCCAGTCTCGATCACGCAGATTCCCCACCCGGCACTGTGGAGAGGATCGGTGGGATTCAGCCAGGCCGAGGCCCAGGGTGCTCAGCGGTTGCGAGCACGCTCGGGAGTAGTCGTTCCTCGGGTGTGAGGAACTCAATGCCGACCAGTCGTCCGGCGTCGTCGAAGTCAAGGACGAGGTAGTCGTCGCCTGCCTGTGATCCTGGCGGCCTGAAGGTCTTCGACGACACCGTGCCGACGTCGTCGCCGTCTTCGCGCAGTCGTAGGTAGGCGGCCCCGACTTGCCGGTCGTAAGTGAGTCTCATCGGCTTCGATGATCACAGCTCATCCGGTGCGATGACCGCGAGTAGGCGCTCGGTCCTCCGAGGTCTGGCGGAGTCGTTCAGAGCGCGTGTCGGGTCTGCTTGAGGCGGGCGCGGTGGTCGCGCATGCGGTAGCTGTCGCCGTCGATCGCCAGGACGGTGGCGTGGTGTAGGAGCCGGTCGAGGATCGCGGCCGCGACGGTGGTGTCTTCGAAGATCTCGCCCCAGGACGCGATGCCGCGGTTGGTGGTCAGGATGATCGAGCCGTGCTCGTAGCGGCGGGTGATGACCTGGAAGAGGTGGCTGGCGGCTTCGCCGGGCATCGGCAGGTAGCCGAGTTCATCGATGACGAGGAGCTGAGGCCCGTTCCAGAAGCGCATAGTGGTCTGCCAGCGCCCTTCGATCGCGGCGCGGGTGGTGCGGGCGACCAGGTCGGCGGCGGTGGTGTAGTAGACGCGGTAGCCGGCGTGCACGGCCTTCAGGCCGAGCGCGATCGCGAGCATCGTCTTGCCCACGCCTGGGGGCCCGATGGCTAGCACGTTGGCTTTCTCCTGGATGAATCGCAGCGTCGCGAGCTCGTCAACGAGGCGGCGGTCGAGCGTGGGTTGGGCGGCGAAGTCGAACTCCTGCAAGGTCTTGGTGGAGGGGAAGTTCGCGAAGCGCAGGCGGCCGTCGAGGCGGCGTTGCTCGGTCGCTGTGACCTCGACGGCGAGCAGGTCGTGCAGGAACTGCGTGTAGCCAGGCTTATCCTTCTCCGCAGCCTCGAGTGCGGCGGGCAGCTGCTCGGCCGCGGCGGCGAGCTTGAGGTAGGCCAGGTGTGAGCGCAGCTGCTGGTAGGTCGTGTTCTTGTTCATCGTCCGGCGACCTTCGCGATCCGCGCGTAGTCCTCGAGGTCGACGATGACCCCGCCGGTGTCGTGGCCGCGAAGCCTGGCGGCTTCGGCGAGCGCGGCCTGGCCGGGCGGGCGGTTGAGCTTGCGCCGGCACGGCCGGTCGGTCGTGAACGCGTCGAGGACGGCCTGTTCGAGCAGCCGGGCGTGCTCCGGTGCCTGCAGGACCTGGCCAGCGCCGGCCGGCGCGCGGCGGTGCCTAGCGAGCCGCCGGCCCGCGGCCGACAGGATCTCCAGGTGCAGGTCACCCAGGCGCGCGCGGACCGTGACGGTCTGGGCGATGTGCCCGGGCGGGGTGCTGTAGCGGTTGCCCTCGAACGCGACCAGCGCCGTCCGCGAGACGACCCGCAGCGCCTCAAGGACCGCCGGGAACGGCGCCGTCGGCAAGCCGAGCAGCGGCTCGCTGGCCGCGAGCTCGGCGATCGTGCCGCCAGGGCGCTCGCGCCGATCGGACACCGAGACGGCCCAGCGGTCAAGGTCGGTCTGCGCCTGCCCCAGGCTCGCGACCGGCGCGGTGCGCCACCACGAACGCGTCAGGTACTTCACGGCGGCTTCGACGACGCCCTTGCGCTGCGGCCGGCGTGGCGGGCAGACCCACACCTCAACGCCGTAGTGCTTTGCGACCTGCGCGAAGGCGGCGGTGATCCGGTCCGTGCCGGGGATTACGACGGTCGCCATCCGGTCGGTCCGCCACGCCCGGCTGGTGCCGCCGAGGCGGCGAAGGACGCCGTCGATCGCGTCGGCGAGGTGCGCAAACGTCATGCCCTCGCAGATCACGCCGCGGCATTTGCCCGAGAACGACAGCGCGCCGACGAGCACGTATGCGGGCTCGCCCCACGGCGTCTCAATGAGCTCGAGCCAGTCCCACTGGATCTCCTCGCCTGGCTCGTGCGCCAGGATGACGGTTGCGCCGTGCCCGCCGGTCCGGCACGCCTCGCAGCGCGGTCGCAGCCCGAGCTCGCGCAGCTCGCGTGCGAACGTCACGTAGGAGCGGTCGAACCCGAGCTCGACGACCTCGCGATGCAGCACGGTCGCGTCGACGTGAGCGTCCTCGGCGAACCGCGCGACGACGTACTCACGGAACGGTTCCACGCAGCTCGGCGCCGGCTCGCGCACCGCCCGGTCAGTGCTCAAGTACTTGCGGACGGTCTTGCGGTCGCGCCCGGTATGCCGG
The DNA here is from genome assembly GCA_963757775.1 of Paraconexibacteraceae bacterium. Taxonomy (GTDB): domain Bacteria; phylum Actinomycetota; class Thermoleophilia; order Solirubrobacterales; family Solirubrobacteraceae; genus JAOPZW01. Next base: position 159,564 of record CAVWSH010000012.1, read on the forward strand.
GCGATCGCGGACACGGTCCAGCCGCGCCGCGCCAAGGCGTGAATCTCCACGTCGTCCTCCTCAGACAACATCCCACTGCCCCCTTCAGGTCAACGGCCTCGAACACCGCGACCCTGGAGGGGGCTCCCGACAGACCGACAGCGAGGTCGGCCCGCTCCACTCGGCGCTACGCGCCTTCGCTCCGCGAGCCCACCTCGCTACCAACCCTCCGATGGGGAATTCTCGTGATCAGAAGCGGGGACGATTACGCGATCGCCGCCACCTTGCGGAACCGCCGGTTGTTCGCCGCCTTGCTCAACGGGCCGCCGGTCACCGGGTCAGCGAACACCAGGTCGTCGTCACCCTGCCAGCGCGACTGCTTGAACAGCCGCTCCAACGCGCCGCCGACCTCAGCCGCCATCGGCACGCTGCGCGTCGACCGACGCGACTTCGGGGTGCCGAACTCGCCCAGCACGTAGTTCTGCCGCACACGGATTCGCATCGCCGTCCAGTCGACGTCACGCCACCGCAGCGCGATCCACTCGCCGTGGCGAAGGCCCGTCCTGGGCGCCGCGACGTACACCGCCGCGTCGATCGCGCGGTAGTCGCCGGGCCGCGCGGCCGCCGCGAGCGCGTCGCACTCCACCGGCTCCAGGAACCGGATGTCCTCGTCGCCCTCGACCTCGGGCAGGTCGACGTCGTCGCACGGGTTGGACGTGGCCCAGCGGCGGCGCGAGTGCATCGCGTAGTGGTAGATCGCGGACAGCGTGCCGACGTAGTTACGGATCGTCTTCGGCCCGCACGGCCGCGGGTTCGCGGCGCGCCCGGTGCGCCGCTTGCCGTCCGTGGGCGCAGCGGGCCGCTTGCCTTCGTCCATCATCGACATGAGGTCTTCGACGTCCTCGCCGCGGATCGCGTCCAGCGCCCGATCCCCGAGCACCGGGAGCAGCCACACCCGCAGGCACGACTCCGCGGCGACGACGGTGGAGCGCTTGCGGTTCTTGCTCTCCAGGTGCGCGAGGTAGCGCGGCGCGACGTCGCCGAGCGTCAACCGCTCGGACGCCGGCCGAGCGGTCGGCGTCTGCGCCATCAGCCGGCGCAGCTCCTTCTCGGCCTGCGGGCGGGTCAACCCGTCACGGGAACCAGGCGAGCGGACCGGCCCGACACACCGCTTCACCCGGCGGCCGCTCGCCCGCCACTGGCCGTACCACGACTCGCGGCCGGCGCTGTCGGCACGCACGTACAGCGAGCCGGTGCCATAGGAGCGCCGGGTCATCCGAAGTACCCGCCCATACCCTCGCGGAGGGCGTCCAGCAGGCCGGTCCCGCACCGTTCGCGGGCCTTCTTCATCAGCCAGCCGTACTCGTGGTCAGTCTCGCCGGCCAGCTCGTCGACGGCGCCGAGCGCGCGACGCATCGACCGGCGGGCGAGGCGGCCGGGCGCCTCGTCGATGAGGAAGCAGCCGCGCGCGACCTCCTGCAACGCGTGAACCAGCTCGCGGGCGAGCATGGCAGGATGGGTGCTGCTCATGGAGGGATGTCTCCTTGGGCCACGGGGCCGGCGGGTGCAACCGCGCGGCCCCACTTGGTAGGACGCACCTATTGTCGCATGCGCTGTCAACGGTGAAGCGACTTCGCGTAGGACTTCATGTAGCCGCTTTTGCACGCCTCTGACGGCGCGAGGTGTACTCACGCACCGTCGCGTACCCCGCGACCTCCCCGCCGGCTAGGAGCGCCCGCACGCGCGAACGCTCGCGCCGGCAGGACGGGCCGCACACCTGCGCGTCGCGGCGCCGACCCTCAAGACTGGCGCCGCACACCGGGCACGCGCGTTCACTCATCGACGGGCCGCCACGCGCGCCGCCACACGCGGTCCTCACCGGTCCTGCATGCCGGGCACAGCAGCAGCGCGCGGCGCTCGTAGCCGTCGACCGCCTGGACGCGGACTCCGCGCACATCGCGTGTGCTGCGGCAGCATGAGCAGGCTCGCGGCAGCTCTGGCAAGTGCCGCGGTCCGCCGTCCCTCGCCGGCCGCGGCCGGCCGGTGCGGCTCATCGCCGCCGCCGGCCTCTCGGCATCCGCCCCGCCAGGTCGCGGCCTGCGGCACGGCCGAACCGCGCCGACTTCGCTGCGCTCCGGCCGGCCGGCGTCGGGGGTCGCTGCGGGCCGCCCCACTGGTCGAACCACCTGAGTAGGCGGGACGCGAGGTTGCCGTTCATGCCGCGACCTCCTGCGGGTCAACGAGCTGCCAGCCGCCGTGAGCCACTAGCGCGTTGAACAGCTCGCTGCCGACCACCGCCGACTGCGTGTGGCCCGACTGCGTGTGCTCGAACAGCACGCTTGCGCCCGGCACGTACCGCGGCGGCTCGGCGACAGGCTCATTCCGGTCGGTCGTTGCGGGGGTGACGCTCGCCGGCCGGCAGGCGATGGCGAACACGTCGCCGGCCTGGGCGAGCGGGCAGACAGGCGGGGCCAGCAGGTCGAGGTCGCGGCCGATCGTCGCCCACTCACGGCGAGCACGGTGCCACGCGGCCACAGCCTCGTCGTAGGCGGGCCGCAGCTCGGCGAGCCGCTTGTGCGCGTCGTGGGTCAGCTCCTCAGCGGCCTCCATGAACAGCGCCCGGTACTCGCGGTGCAGGTGCTCGACGTCCTGTCGCGCGTCGTCCCGGGCGCCGGTCGCGGCAGCCGCAGCATCGAGGGCACGCTGCCGCTCCCGCTCCAGGTTGGCGCGCTCGGCGTCCAGCTCGTCCAAGGGCGCGTTGTCGCCGGTGCGTGCGGCCTGACGCAGCGCCGCGTCGCGACGGTTCGCGAGAGCGCGGAGCTGCTCGCCCGCCTCGGCGGCCACCTCGCGCTGCTCGCGCGCCAGCTCGCCGGCACGCTTCGCCTCAGCGCGGAGCCTCGCGCGCTCGGCGAGCACTTGCTTGACGGTCATCACTTCGCCTCCTTCCGGACCAGCGGGCGGCCGGCGGCCCGCAGACCCTCGAACCTCCGATTGAACTCGCTCGGGTCGTGGCTCGCCGCGTGCGCTGCCGCCTCGACGTCGGGGTATGGCTCCGGCCGCCTGTCGCGGTCCTCGTCATGGTCGTGATCGCTCACGGTGTCCTCCTTCGGTTGGTTGTCTTGCTTCGGTCGATGAGGAATCCGCCGACCTGCTCGACCGCGGGCTCGGCGGGAATGGCAGGCGGTGGCGGCAACGGCCGCGGCCGGCGGGCGCGGCGCTGCTCAGCGACGGCGGCCCGGAAGCCCTTCGGGCTGCTCAACGGCGACGGGACGCTTGTCGGGCGCCCGACGCCGGACACGCCCGCCGCCACGAGCCACGGCACCCGCGGCACGATCACCCCGGCGCCCGTGGTCACGGTGTCGCGGCCCGTAGCCCACGCGTCGTCGGTGTCGAGCGACTCGCTGTCGAGCATGTCTCGCAACCGCGTGCGCCACTCGCCGTCACGCCGCTGGTACGGCCCGGCGGCGAGCATCAGCGCGTCTGCGATGTCGTCGTGGCCGACCCCGGCCTCGATTCGCTCACCACCGCCCTGACTCAGCTCGACACGCAGCAGCAGCAGCTCGCGGCGCAGCTCGGCCGCGGACGCCGGCAAGAGCACCCGCCCCTGCTCGAGCGCCAAGCGGAGCGCCGAGTACGCCGCCGCCTTCAATCCCTGCGACGTGTGCACCGCCTCGATGCGCGGACGCACGAGCTCGCGACGGAACCGGGCCGCGACACGGCGGTCCAGCTCCTGGACGAGCGGCAACCCCAGCCCGTTCGACTCGGCCGCGATCGACTCGAACGCCGCCGCCCGGTCCACGAGATCGCCGATCACGCCGCCGTCGCCGTCGAGCGGATGCCCGGACCGCCACGCGTGAGCGCACACCACCACCCACATGCCGCGCGGCACACGCAGCCGGCCAAGTGCCGCCAGCGCCGACCGATCCGTCGTCGCGCCCCAGTCCTGACCGCCCAGCAGCCCCGTCGCGGCGACCAGCCCATCGAACCCCGGCACCCGCACGTCCGCCATCGCACGGTCCAGCAGCGCCCTGGGGAACATCGCATCGGCGCCGCTCGCGAACTCGCCGAGATATTCGGCGGCGAACCTCGCCTCCGTCATGCTCTCGCGCGCCGCCTCGATCACGCCCGGCGCGATCCACGTCGCATCGACCAACCGCCACGCGTGCGCCCGGACGTGCTGCGCGCCCTGGCGGCCCGCCATGACGTGATCGAAAAACGCGCCCGATGCGGCCGTCGCGCTCGACGCCAGCACGATCCTCGCCTCCGGCCGCGCCGCCGTCGTCGGTATCGCCGCGCCCAGCAGCAAGTCGTCTGCCACGAGCGCCGCCTCATCCACGAGCAACAGATCCACCGTCCAGCCGCCCACCTGCCGCTCGCTCGCCGGCACCGAACGAATCTCGCTGCCGTTGCTCAACACGACGAGCTGCGCCTGGTCGTCCACCACGCTCCCGCGCAACAACGGCGAGCCGGTCACCACCGCCCGCACCTCGCCGAGCAGCCGCCGCGCCGCGTCCTCCCCCGCCGACACGACGAGCACCCGCTGCCCCGGCCGCCGGAACGCCCAGTGAGCGGCGAGCACCGCCAACGACCGCGACTTGCCGGACTGTCGCGGCGCCACGATCGCCGTCACGCGCGCCACCAGCGGATCGAGACTCTCCGCCTGCCACGGCGTCAACGGGCGGCCCACCCGCTCGCTGAACGCCAACAACCCCGGCTCACCTCGCATCCCACACCTCCTCCGGGGGCGCCTGCCCCGGATGCTCGGCCCACCACTGCGCCAGATCGAACGACCGCACGAGATCCAGCCCGAGCGCCGCACGCGCCCGGGGCGTCATCCCCAGCTGATCCAGCAGCCGCGCCACCTCGCCGCGCAACCGGCGCGCCGTGTCCTCCGCCGGCCACGGGCTGCCCTTCTCGTCCACCGCGGGACGCGCCTCAAGCCACGCCGACACCGCCTCCAGCCGGGCGAGCGCCGACGCAAGCAGCTCCACGACCTGGCGATCGTGGACGGGCAGCCCGCCGTCCGCGTCGCGCAACGGCGCCTCCGCCTCAAGCTCGGCGAGGATGCGCTCCGCCCACGAGCCGGCGCGGATGAGCGTCGCCTTCCGGGCCCGCCCGCCGTGCCTCAGAGCGCGCACGTTGCCCTCCGGCGGCGGTGGCGGCGGCCGGAGGTTCGCGAGCTGATGGCGGCGCCGTTCGGGGTCCTTGCTCAGGGGCATCCGCCCACCTCCTCGATGTGCACGACCACGCCCGGCTCGCCATCAGCGGACACGAACGCCTTCGCGGCGCGCAGCTCGATCACGTGCCGGTCATCCGTGAGCAGCCCGCCGACCACGAGCCCGTCGAGCACGCACCGCGCCAGCTTGTCGACGTCGCTAGTGCTCGGATGCTCGTGCGCTGGCCGCCCGGGCTTCGGCATCAGGAACATCAGCTCGACGCGGTACGGCGCCGCCGGCAGCTCGCCACGATGCGCGGCCCGAGCGACCGTCGCCGAGCGCGCGACAGTCTCGGCCCACGCGTGCTCCTGGTTGCTCGCCGGGCGGGTGTAAGTCGCTCCTGTCCTGCGCGACTTGCCGATCGTGCGGCTGCCCTTCGGCCTCGGCGTACCGGCCACGAGGAGGGACACGACGGCCCCACGGTTGGCCCCACGGGTCGCGACGGGCGTCGAATCCCCGACGGTCATCGCGTCCCACCGCCAGCCGATACCGGGTCACGGCCAGTGCGCGGCCCGCGACGCCGCGACCGCCACCACGCCTCCAGGTCATCGGCCGAGTACCGCCGGTACCTCGCGCCGAGCGCCACGTACGGCATCCGCTCGGCGCGAGTCTCCTGGCGCACGAACGACACCGGCACCGCCAGCAGCTCGGCCGCCTCCTCAGCGGTGAGGAGCCGCGAGCCGTTCACGTGTGCGCCGGCCCGAACGTCACCCGGCGGGCGAGCCGGCCCGGGCAGCTGGTCGTGGGGCTGTTTCATGCGGCCACGCTCCGGGGGGCCGGTCGGGCGGTTGCGTCCTCGGCCTGGCCAAGTTCGTGGCCTGCGCATGTGGGGCAGCGCAGCACCCCGTGCGGGTCGGCTTGCCAGTTGACGGGCCTGGGGTGGCAGTCGCATACCTGTGCGCCTGTTGCGAGCGCGGCGCGTATGGCGGCGTGCTGGGCTTGGCGCCTGAGGTCGGGTGTGGTGCGGCTGGCCGCCTTCGGCGGGGCCGGTGGCAGCAGGGTGAGCACGCGTCGGGCTACTTCGGCCGGGCTCGGGCGGTAGATGTTCCCCTCCGCGGCGAGCTGTCGAACGGCTTCGGCGACGAGGTCGGCCGGGTAGTCGCCGAGCACTTCGGCGAAGCCGGTAGCGGCGTCGCCGTTGAGGCCTTTGGGCCAGCGCTTGAGGCGGTCGAACGTGGGGCGCCAGCCGAGCCGGTCGATGGTGGCCCAGTCCTCGGCGGCGATTGCTCGCACGAGCTGGTCGCGGTTCGTGCTCTTTTCGGTCGGCGTCGTCGCCGCCGAAGTACCGGTACTTCTCTCGGCGACGGCGGCATTAGATCCTTGATCCTGGTCCTGATCCTTCGCGCGCGCGGAGGCGCGCGTGAGGGCAGGAGCATTCCCGGAGGGCTCGGGGAGGGCTCGGGTGGTCATCACGTAGCGCTCCCGGAGTGTTCGGCGATCGTTCCGGGAGGGCTCCCGGAATCGTCGGGCGGCGGTGCGGGGAGGGGGGACGGGCTGGGCTTCTCGATGCGCTGGTGTCGCGCCCATCCGGTGATCGCGATGTAGGGCACGCCCTGGTGCTCGTACCGGACGATCAGGCCGACGTCCGCGAGCCGGCCGAGCCAGCCGTCGAGGACGTCGGGCGTGACGTCGGTGTCGTACGGGAGGACGTGCCCGAGGATCGCCGCGAGGAGCGCGCGCAGTCGGCCGGCGTCGTCGGCCATCGTGATCAGGCCGACGAACACGAGGCGCTGGTCGCGGGTGAGCGCGCCGATCTTCTCGTCGGCCCACATCTCGGGCTTGACCGTCCGGATGCGGGGGGCGCGGTGGCGGCGCGGGCCGGGAGAGGCGGCGGTGTCGCCGGGGGGCCGGTTAGGCTGCGAGGCCATCGGCGCGGCCCTGCATGGCCGTCGTCCCGGAGCCCTCGGCGTTAGGCGCGTCGGGGGCTTCGTTCTTCTCTAGGGCCTCGCGCACGACGACTCGCAGCTGCGAGCCGATGCTGCGTTCGTTCTTGTGGGCGATCCGCGCGAACTGCGCGTACATGTCGGCCGGCAGCGAAGTTTCGATGCGGCGGATGAGGTCGTCGGTCCTGCGCAACGCGTGCCTCCTGGGGAGGTCGTGTGCCGTAGCGTTGCTCGGTTCCGCCTTGCGTCTGCGGGCGGCCCTTGGTCGCCCTCCGTGCGCGGCTGTCCCGCGGCTTCGGGGCCTTGCCCCTGACCGCTTCGCCCGCATGCCCCTGGTCGGCACATCCCGGGGGGCTCTCTGCCACCCAATGCTAGTCCGGCGACGACGGAAAGTTCCGGTCGGCGGGGCCGGCGCGCGAGGTTGGCGCGTCAGGGTGTGGCAACTAGAACTAGGTGGGCCATTGGCCCCACATTGGCCCCACGGGCGGCCCCGGAACGGCGAAACCCCCGATGAACACGGGGGTTTCGGAGGTGGGCGATACTGGGCTCGAACCAGTGACCTCCGCCTTGTCGAGGCGGCGCTCTCCCAGCTGAGCTAATCGCCCTGGGAGGCGGACAGTGTAGCGAGGGGTCAGGGGGTGGCGCGGGCCGCTTTGTCGAGCGCGTCGGAGGCTCGGCGCAGTGAGCGGACGGCCGGATCGAGGTCGCGGGTGGTGCGATTCAGGCGGTGGATCGAGATCGCCGCGTCAGTGGTCAGGCGGTCGGCTCGGTCGGCCACGTCCTGGGCCTTGTGGGCCGTGGCGATGGCGATCCAGGCGAGGATCGTGACCGAGACCGAGGCGACGAAGACCGCCAGGAGGGTGAGGATGACGAGGGGTCGGGGAGCAGCCATCTCATCGAGGCTACCTGGGGACCGCGCGCGGTCAGCGGTGCTTGTGACCCGGCGCAGGCGCGGGCGCCGGGACCGGCTCAGCGGGCACCGCCGACGGCGCGGGCGCCGGCGCCGGGCGAGCGGGGGCCGGCGACGGCGCGGGGGCGGGCTGGGCGGGGACCGCCGACGGCGCCGGCCCCGGCGCGGGCGCGTGGGCCGGGGCCGGGCGGGCGGGGACCGCCGACGGCGCGGGCGCCGGCGCCGAGGACGGGCGGGCGGGCACGGCGGCGGCCGGCGGCGACGGGACGGACCCTCCGAGCGTCGCCACGCCCGGCGCGAAGGGTGCGATCGCCGTGCAGCGCGTGACGAGGATCATGGCCGCGGCGTGGCGGCGCAGGCGCGCGCGCGATCCGCGCCGCTGGGGCGGCATGACGAACTTGTTGGGGAACGGCGCCGCCTCGCAGGGGAAGAGCGCGCCGGGCGAGACGCGCGCGACCGTCTGCGCCACCTTGGCCGAGGACCTGCACGCCGTCGCGGGCACGGCCGCGAAGGTCACGATCGGCTGGACGTGCGGCGTTCCGTCTCCCCCGGTCCACACAACGAAGCGCTGCTCGTACGGTCGCTGGTTGGGGAGCAGGAACTCGTAGCCGTTGTCCTTGACGTCGGCGCGCACCGCAGTGCCGTCGGGCGCGGTGAGAAAGACGGCGGGCACGCCGTTGGGGACGACGCCCGAGATCGAGAGCATGGTGCGGTCGGCGCCGGCGCACGGCGCGATGGTGACCGGCGCGCGGCCGCGGACGAGGTCGCCGAGCGCCCCTCCCCCGCCGCTCGCGGCGTCGCCCACCGCGACGACGGCGAGGCCCTCGCGCGGGCCCGACGGCCGGACCGTCGCGCACAGGCCGCCGAGGCGCCCGGCGACGTTCGGCACCGGCACGACCCATGCCTTGCCGCCCGACGCCGTGCTGCGCAGCAGGCGCGACGAGTCGGGCGACACCGGCGACAGGCCGCGCACGCGCAGCGCCTCGACCGCCGCGGGCGACAGGGCGTCCTCGTCGGTGCGGGGCCGGCGCAGGATCGCGAAGGCGTCGAGCAGCTGCTGCGACGGCGGCGCCGAAGCGGCGGCCTTCGGCGGCTGCGGCGGCCGCTGTGCCGGCCGGCGACCAGGGACGGCCGGCACCGGCGCCGCGCACGCGATGGCCAGAGGGCTGCCCGCGACCAAGGGCCGCGCCGGCACGGGCGCCGAGACGACGGCCGCCGGCGTCGGCGCGCGGCGCGGCGAAGGGCTGCTGTCGGCGTGGGCGGCGATCGCGCCCGCGATCAGCGCGACGAGCACGAGCGATGCGACGGACCTGAACCTCATGGCGTGCCTCCAGCACTCGGCGGGGCGCAGCGCCCCTCACGGCAGACGAGCAGCGCGGCACCCGCCCCATCGCGGACCGTGACCAGCGGGACGTCGTGCGCGCCGTCCAGCACGGCGACGAAGATGCGCATCCCGGCGGGCAGCCTCCCCTTGGCCACCGCATCGGGATCGGCCGGCGTCGCGGGGACGGTGACGCTCGCCGCCGCACCCCTCACGTCGACGGTGCGCGCGCCGGCGGGAACCGCCCCGAAGGCCCAGGTGCGCCCGGAGACGGGGTCGAAGTAGGTCTGCACCAGGCGCCGGGCGAGCACGGCGGGGCTGACGCCGACGCCGGGGCGCCGCGAGGCGACGTCGCAACGCGCCCCTCCGCCGCCCCCGGGCACCGTCAGGAACACGCCGACAGCGCGCACGCGCGCGTAGTCGCACGCGGAGGCCGTCAGCCGCCAGGCCACGCCGCGCTGCACGCCCGCGGCGACGTAGACCTGCTCGCCGGTGCGCTCCGGGACCACCGACCCAGGCGGCCGCGCCGCGTCGGGCAGCGGCACCGGATCGGGCGCCCAGATCGCATCGCGGGTCGCGAGCGCGGTGGGCACGAGCGCCAGCAGGGCGAGGACGGCCACCAGGCCACGCGGCCAGCGGGCAAGGCGCGCGCGGCGTGGCGGGCGGGCCCACGCCGCGCGCAGGTCGTGGCCGAGCTCGGCGAGGATGGCCTCGGGGTCGCGCGCGCTCACCTCGCCCCCTCCGGCCCGAGCTCGTGACGATCGACCGCGGCCGCCAGCGCGCGCAGCCCGCGCGAGACCCGCGCCCGCGCGGTCTGCTCGGACACCCCCAAGCGCGCCGCCACCGCGGGGTAGCCGAGCTCGTCGACGACCCGCAGGCGGACCGCCTCGCGCTGCTCGGGCCCGAGCTCGGCCAGCGCCCCGTGGACCGCCGAGCGCAGGTCGCCGAGCGCCGCGAGCTCCTCGATGCGGATCTGCTCCTCGGCCTCGAGCGCCGGCGGCTCGACGCCGAGGCGCGCCAGCGCGCGGCGCTCGGCCCGGCCCCGGCGCAGCGCCTCGTGCAGGACGTTGCGCCCGATGCCGAAGACCCAGGCCGCCACGGCGTCGCGGTCGGATGGGTCCGCGGCGAAGCGACGGCGCTGCTCGAAGGCGCGGGCGTAGGTCTCGGCCACCAGGTCGACGGCCAGCTGCGCGTCGTAGGTGCGGCGCGTGAAGAAGATCAGCAGCCGGCGTCCGTCGCGCTCATAGGCGGCGGAGAGACGATCGGCGTCGAGGCGCTGGCGGGCCATCCACACCGATCTTGTCGCGAAGGTCCGATGCTGTGACGCGCTCGGTACGCTTGGCCGCTGCCTGGCGACGTGGCGGAGTGGTTACGCAGCGGCCTGCAAAGCCGTTTACACCGGTTCGATTCCGGTCGTCGCCTTGAGCGCGCGCAGGGGCCGCGCCACTGCTCACAGACGGAGCCCTCCCGCGCTAGTCCTTGTAGGGATCGAAGGTCCCCGCCCCCGCCATGGCGACGCCGATCGGCCGCAGGGTGTGCAGGACCTCGATGGTGTCGCCGTGCGCGGCGAGGACCGTGTCCAGGCGCTTGTAGGCGTCGGGCGCCTCGTCGGGGCCGCCGCCGCGCAGCTCCACGCCCAGGTCGCTGATGGTGGCCTGCACGCGGGGCCAGTCGATGGCCCCCGGCGTGAGCTGCACCATGCGCTTGACCACGCGGTGGTTGCCGCACTTCGGGCAGCGCCCCTGCGCCGGCGGATGCTCGCCCGGCCCCTGGACCCAGTCGCACCTGCGCCGCGGGCACGCCCATCGCCTGCGGCTCCTGCCCGCGGCCTGCGTGCGGGACATCACGCGCCCGGCGCCGTGCACGGTGCTGTAGAGCAGGTCGCGTGAGGCCTCGGAGTCGACGCCGCGCAGGATGACCGACGGCTCGCCCATCGTCGCGCCGACGAAGCCCTCCTGGCCGGGGAACGCCGGCGTGCAGCCCTTGCGGACCACCCACACGTCGACGCCGGCATGGCGCTCGCGCCAGGCGAAGTTGTGATGGTTGTGGACCTCGTAGGTCGACTCGGCGCCCAGGATGTCGAGCACCTTCGCGACCACGGTGTCGCGCCCCGCGTAGGCGTACTCGCCGGCCAGGTGCATCGCGGCGATGTAGGACTGCCCGAGCTCGCTATCGACGCCGAACAGGATCGGGGGGCTGTCCATCTCCCCCTCGGTCGTGGGATCGCCGAACGCGTTGCCCTGCGCGAGCGCCACGAAGCCGCTTGCGGTCCGATGGCCGAACCCGCGCGAGCCGAAGTGCACGCCGACCCAGACGTGGCCGTCGTCGCCCTCGAAGAGATCGACGTAGTGGTTGCCCGAGCCCACCGTGCCGAGCTGCTGCGCGGCCATCTCGTGCAGGCCGCGCTGGGGCGCGAAGGCGGCCTCGCGGATGGCGTCGAGGACGGGATGCTCGACGGGCTCGGCGTTCTTGCGCCCGACGCCGAAGCTGATCTGGTCGAAGATCGCGTCCATCACGCGTCCGAGGTCGGGCTCGAGGTCCGCCGCGAGGAGGTTGGTGCGGCACGCCTTGTTGCCGCACGCGATGTCGTAGCCGACCCCGGACGGGCTGATGTGGCCGGGGTAGGCGAGGGCGCCGCCGATGGGCTGCGAGTACCCGACGTGGCCATCGGCGCAGAGCACGCCGCGCACGGCGTCGCCCGCCTCGGCGCAGCGCACGAGCTGCCGGACCGCGCGGGCGTCCACGTCGCCGTAGACGGTGATCGGGGCCATCAGTGCGCGTGGTCGTGGCCGCGCACCGTGCGCCATGACTGCCACGTGATGCGCAGGATCACGACCGTGATGGCCAGGCCGATGAGCGGGTCCGCGATCGGCAGGCCAACGGCCACGACGGCCGCCGACGCGATCACGGCCAGCGACACGTAGGCGTCGGCGCGCGCATGATCGCCGTCGGCGATCAGGGCGGGGCTGTCCAGCCGGCGCCCGGCGCGCAGTCGGATCCGGGCGGCGGCGAAGTTGCCCGCGTACCCGATCGCGCCGGCCAGGGCGAGCGCGCCCAGATGGCTGGGCGCGTCCGGATGGATCAACCGCGAGACCGCCTCGACCCCGGCGACGCACGCGCTGACGAAGATCGCCGCGACGACGAACAGGCCGGCGGTCCGCTCGGCGCGCTCGGAGCGCAGCACGAAGGCGACGCCGAGGGGCACGGCGGTCAGGGCATCGCCGAAGTTGTGGATGAGGTCGGCCAGCAGCGCGACGCTGCCCGAGAGCACGAAGATCAGCGTCTGCAGCGCAGCGGTGATCCCGAGGACGGCGAGCGAGGCGAGGACCGCGCGCAGGCCGGACCGCGAGCGCCTGATGGAGGCGTGGACGAGCCCGTGCGAATGCCCATGGTCGTGCGCGCGCGAGTGCCCGTCGCCGTGCGCGTGCGAGTGTGGGCCCTCGTGCGGGTGCTCGTGCACCAGCCCGCCGCCGTGGCGATGCCGCTGGCCTCCAAGCGCCTCGAAGGGGCTCGCGCTCATCCCCCACAGGGTAGATCGCCCTCACTCGGTGTGGACACCAAGCGCTGGTGGGCGGGCGTCACCGAACCCGAGGCGTAGGTCCGCCCTCGAGCCACGCGACGACGTCGTCGCGCGTGAGCTCGAAGCCGAGCGCGGGCAGCTCGGCGATGACGGCATGCGTCATGGCGCGGCAGTGGCGCTCGGCGAGCAAGGGCGAGCCGGTGGCGTGCTGGATGATCGAGCGGGCCAGCTCACGCGCGCCCAGGCCCGGGCGGCCCCACGCGAAGCTGGCCAGCGGCGCCTCCCCGCGATAGGGGAGCGTCCGGCGGTTGTCGCCCTCCTCGATCCAGACGTGAAAGCCCCACCAGTCCGCCTCCCCCACGTAGCGCAACGTCGCGGTCGCAGTGAGCGTTGTGTCGGACATGTCCCCACCCAACGACGTCATGCCAACGAGAACATCAAGCGTGCCGAAGAAGTGACGAAGCACGGTCTGCGCGCAGACGTCTCTTCGCCGACCCTTAGGTTGCTTTGAGATTTCTCTCAGCCCCACGCGATGGGGTGTCGAACATGGCCAGGGCAGCGTCCATCTCCCCGACCGGGGCTCACGCGCCGACCGAGGAGCTCGAGCCCCACGGCGTCCTCGGGCACAGCGCACGCCGCGAGAGCCTCGCCTTCGCCCGCCCCGCGCCCGGCCGCTACCTCGCCATCGAGGACGGCGAGGTCATGCGCCTGGTCGCGCTGCACAAGGCGGTGACCCACGTCGGGCGCGGCTTCTCGGCCGACCTGCGCCTCGAGGACCAGAGCGTCTCGCGCCGCCATGCGGTCATCGTCGACGACGGCGAGGGCGCCCGGATCCTCGACGACCGCAGCGCCAACGGCACCTTCGTCAACGGCCGGCGCGTCAGCCGTGCCGAGCTGCGCGACCGCGACGTCATCCGGCTCGGGCGCGTCGACCTGGTCTTTCGCGTAGTTCGCTGAGCGGCAGCATGCCAGCGCCCGACGGCGCCCTGCTCACGACGTTTGGTCCCCTCCCCACCGGGAAAGCCCTGATACACCAGATCCAGGGGGAGACCGGAGCGATGCGTCAGCGGTGGTGGTTGGTGGTAGCGGCATTCGTCGCCTGCATGGGGGTGACGGTGCTTCCCGCGGGTGCGCAGCTGCCGGTGCCGACGCCCACGGTGCCCACGCCGACCGTCCCGACGCCGACTGTCCCGACGCCCACCGTCACGGTCCCCACCGTTTCGACGCCCGCGGTGACGACCCCGACGCCGCCGCCCGTCTCGGCGCCCGCCGTGCCCGTCCACGTCCCGTCGGTCACCGTCCCCTCGGTCACGACCCCGTCGGTCAGCACGCCTGCCGCAACCGTCCAGTCGACCTCGACGCCCTCGGTCAGCACCCCCTCGGTGAACACGTCCGGCACGGCCACCGGGCGCTCGGGCAACGGTTCGACGGGATCCGGCACGTCGGGCTCGAGCGGCGCTTCGGGCACGAGCGGTTCGTCGGGCTCCGCCGGCGTCTCCGGAAGCGGCGCATCCGGGACGTCGGGGGCCTCCGGGTCCACGCCGGGCGGCGCGACGTCACCCAGCGGCACGACCGGCGCCGATGGCCAGTCGCCGCGCAGCGGCGCCTCCGAGGCCACGCCCAGGACGCGTGCCGGGCGCGTCCGGCAGCGCGAGCGCAACCTGCGGCGCACCGTCCTGCGCCTCCGCGGCTGCCTGGCCGGCGTGCCGCGCTCCGAGCGCCGCGTGCTCAGCCTGCGCGCCGGCGTCGGGCGCCTGCGCCCGCACACCCGCAGCGAGGTCGCGCGGATCACTCATCTGCGGCGCGCGCGCGTCGTCACGCTCGAACGCCGCGGCCTGCGCAAGCTGCGCGCGCTCAACCGCGCCGGCGCGTGCCAGGACGCCGGCGCGCCGGCGACCGCGGCGGCGGCCGCGCCGGGCAGCGCCACCACCGTGCCGCCCGCCGGCGGGGCCGGTCAGCGCAGCGCCGTCCTGGCCGAGCACCACTCGAGCGTCGCGAGCAGGGACGCTGGCTCGCAGCGCAAGCCCGAGCGCGCTCAGCTGTCGATCAGCCGACCCGCCACCAGCGGGCCCAGCTCGTTCGACCTCGCCCTCATCCTCGGGCCGCTCGCCTTCCTGGCCTTCCTGCTCGTGATCGCGCGCGAGGTCCGGCGGACCGGCTAGGCGACGCCGACCGCCGCCGAGATCGCCCGAAGCTCCGCGTCGCTGAGCTCGAGCTCGGCGGCGCGCAGCGAATCGGTGATGGTCTCCGGCCGGCTCGACCCGGGGATCGGGATCATCGTCGGCGACAGCGAGAGCAGCCAGGCCAGCGCGACCTGCTGCGGCGAGACGCCGTGCGCCTGCGCCGCCTCGCGCACGGGGTCGACGCCGCCGGCCGCCTCGGCCGCGGAGCTGATGCCGCCCAGGGGCGACCACGCCAGGAAGGCGATGCCCCGCTCGGTGCACGCCTGCAGCTCGCCCTTGGCGATCGGCCCCGTGTAGCCGAGCGAGAGCTGGTTCTGCACCGAGACGACGTCCACGATGCCGAGCGCCTCCTCGAGCTGGGCGACGGTGGCGTTGGAGATGCCGACCCAGCGGACCTTGCCCTCGTCCTGGAGCTCCTTGAACGTCCCGATCGACTCGGCGTACGGGACCTTCGGGTCGGGCCGGTGGAACTGGTAGAGGTCGATGCGGTCGGTCTGCAGCGCGCGCAGCGAGGCCTCGCATGCGGCGCGCAGGTGCTCGGGGCGCCCGTCGGGCGGCCAGCGCTGCTCGCGGTCGCGGGTCAGGCCGCCCTTGGTGGCGACGATGACGTCGTCGCGGCGGCCCTTGAGCGCCTTGGCGATCAGGCGCTCGCCGTGGCCGATGTCGCGGTCGTCGCGCGCGTAGGCGTCTGCGGTGTCGATGAGGCCGACGCCGGCGTCCAGCGCGGCGTGGATGGTGCGGATCGAGCGCTCCTCGCCGGGACGCCCATCGAGCGACATGGGCATCTCGCCCAGGCCGATCGGATGGATGTCGACACCGGCGAGCGAGCGGGTCAGGGACGTCGTGGAAGCCATCCCTCGAGACTAGCCCGCTCGTTGCGCGCGCAAACGCCGACCGGCGTCGGTCCCGTCAGCCCTGCTCCCAGTAGGAGGTGCGCCGCAGGGCGCCGGCCTTGGAGAGCCCGAAGTGGATGTGGTTGCGGTGCGCCGTCGTCGGGTCCATGTGCCGGCGGATGTCGCCGTGCTCGTTCTCGCACGCGCGGTAGGGGATGAAGTCCGGCATCCCGGCGCCCCAGTACGAGCAGTCCCAGATGATCTCCTCGACGCCCATCCGCCGCGCGAGGGCATGCGGAGTGCCCACGTTGTCAGGCGCCAGGAAGAGCTCGATGAGCCGCCGCGCCGCCCGCCGGTCCGACGGGTCCGAGACGTCCAGGTGCCAATCGACGGCCCGGCCCTCGGCGTGCAGCGACGCCTCGTGCGGCCCCCACCTCTCGCAGCGGTAGGTCCCCCAGGAGACGCCATCGGCGTGGCGCTGCAACCAGGCGACGAAGGCCCTCATCCCCGGCTTGGGCGTGGCCGAGCAATGCGTGGCGGGGTCGTAGACCTCGGGATCGGGCGCGAGGCCGATCAGGTGGTCGGCGGGGTTGTGGGGCACCGGGACAGGCGCCCGCCCGAGGCGGAAGGCGCCCGCCGGAGCGGCGGCGACGAGCACCACCAGGGAGGCGGCGAGGACGATGAGCGAACGGCGCATGACCGTCCGCATCGACCGGCCCAGCGCCGCTCCTGAACCGCGTCTGGACGGAAAGCCGGGCTATACTGCCGCCCACGCGCGGCTGTAGCTCAGTTGGCTAGAGCGTCTGCTTGCCATGCAGAAGGTCGAGGGTTCGAGTCCCTTCAGCCGCTTTGCGGTAGTCCCCGTGTCTGAGCCGTTTCTGCGCCTTTCCAGCTTGCTCTGTCCACGGGCTCGGAGGCCGCCTTCGCGCTCGGGTGCCTATTGGGTGCCAATACGCCCCGGCCGGAAAGCAGTGTGAAGACCTCGGCGAGGGTGCCGCCAATGGTCTCTTCGAGCGTTGGACGCCGCCCTCTCCCATGTCGATGACCTGCTGATAGACGCGCATCGTGAGCGTCGAGCAGAGCTCGCTGATCCGCAGCTGGGAGGCCGTCTTCGTGGCGCACCGCGTCCTGCAAGACCGCATGTCCACTGGCAAGAATGGTCGAGGTCCGCGGCGGGCGGGTCGTCGGAGCAGCCGGGTCGAGGGCGATTGCCGCTCGTCGAGCGCTGTGCGAGACGACCCGTTCCGCCGCGGGCCTCGTGCCGGCGCCGCCGTACCTGCACGGCGCCGGCAGACCGGCGTGCGCTACGCCTGCGTCGGGTGACCGTGCCGGATCGAGCTCGACGTAGGCTCGCTCCGCTCGACGCCGGGAGCCATCGCGGAGGCGAGGCCGAGGCCGGCGAGCACCGCGTGCGAGATGTTGTCCGTGGTGTCGACGGCCATCAGCCCGAAGACGTCGTTGCCGTCGATGAAGCCCCAGACCGCAGCCACGGCGAAGAATGCTCCCGCAGCCGCCGCGTACGTACGCGCCGCTTCGACTCGACCCGCCGCGATGACGCCGAGCGCGCCGATGGCGATCCAGACGATGGTGTCCCAGCCGTTGGCCATCCAGAGGATGAACTCATCGCCGCCGAGACTGCTGCCTGTGCCGAAGTCGGTGTGGCCGAGGGCCAGCGCGACGACGCCGAAGGCGACGAGCACGCCACCGATCAGGAGCGCGAAGAGCTGCGACGGTGTTCGTGGTGCCTGCATGTGATCACCCGTCCTTTCGATGGGATCTCTCGATGTGTTTGCAAGGCAGGGTCTTCCGCGGATCGGCGGGCACGGGAGCGGGCTGTCGCCCCGCTGACCGCCGAAGGCGAGGTCCCGCGCGCCCCCAACGCCCGGCACCCCATCCCTTCCGTCGGGCGCGACACACGCTCCGAACGGCGTGGCGCAGGTCGTCGACGCGCCGGCGGAGCTCTCCGCAGTCGCGGCCCTGCAGGTGCGCGAGGCGCTCTACCTGCTCCCTAGAGCGGTGGCGCACCTCGCGCACCTCGCGCTCGTCGGCCTCGTCCTGCTCCGCCGCCTCCTCGAGGCGCGCGAGCGCTGCATGGGCCATCTCGATCCGCGCGCGGACCTCGCGCTCGCGGTCCTCTCGCCGCTCGAGGCGAGGCCGAGCCGGCGCAGCAACGGCGGCAGGCCGAGGGCGGGGCCGACGAGCGTGACGACGATCGCGCAGTAGGTGAGGAAGATGATGCGCGCGCGGTCGGGGAACGCCGCGCCGGTCTCGACGGTCAGCGGGACGGCAAGTGCGGCCGCGAGCGAGACCGCCCCGCGCATTCCGCACACGCCAAGCACGAGCTGCTCGCGGCGCGACACCGGGCGCTCGACGTGGCCGCGGCGGTCGAGGATGCGCACCGCTCCGCCCCAGCCGAACATCCAGGCGAGCCGCACGACGGCGAGCGCGCCGACGACGGTCGCGACGTGGAGCGCCGCGCGCCACGGCGACGAAGCGCCCAGGTCGGCCAGGATGCTCGGGAACTGCAGGCCGATCAGCAGGAAGAGGACCGAGTTGAGGAGGAATGTCACGACCTCCCAGAAGCCGAGCGTCTGCAGGCGCGTCGTGGCGGACAGCACGGTGGCGGACCGCTGGCCGACGACGAGGCCGGCGGTGACGGCGGCGAGGATCCCCGAGGCGCCGATGCGGTCGGCCGGGACGTAGGCGAGATAGGCGGTGAGCAGCGACACGCTGATCTCGATCGTCGGCTCGTCGAAGCGGCGCCGCACCTCGGTCGACAGCCATCCGGCCGCCAGCCCGACGGCGACGCCGCCCGGAGACCGATCGGGCGGGCGCTCTTGCGCAGCGCCCGGGTCGACGACGTGAACGCCGCCGAGTAGACGAGCGGCGGCAGGAAGATCAGGAGGACGAGGTCGGGGTCCAGCCGCGGCGCCGGGAGGCCGGGTACGAACCCGAGCGCGAGCCCGCCGAGCACCAGCACGACCGGGTAGGCGACCGAGAGGGCGCGGGCGAGCCCGGCGAGCATGGCGGCAGCCAGGACTAGGCCGATGAGGAGCTCGACGTGCGGCACCGCGGGCTACGACCAGCGCGTCGGGGCGGTGGCTGCTCGATGGGCGCATGGCATGGCTTGTTGTGGTACCCGGGCAAGCTTCCGTTCGGGACGCGTGGTCACCGCGGCGACGACCAACGCCGGCCGCCGCGGCGGCGCGGTCGCCTTCGTGACCGCCGACACGCCGGCGCGTGCCGTCGGGGTACGCGCCGCACATGGAATTCCTGCGTGAGGCGTTCAGCGGCGAAAACCGCTTCGTCGTGCGCGTCGCGATCATCGCGGCGGTCGGCGGCTTTCTCTTCGGCTACGACACCGGCATCATCGGCCAGGCGTTGCCGTTCATCCGCGACGACCTGGACACGAGCACGTTCGAGTCAGAGGCCGTCGTCTCCTCGCTGCTCATCGGCGCGGCGGTCGGCGCCGTCATCTCGGGCTGGACGGCCGGCGCGATCGGGCGCCGGAAGACCAAGATCATGTCGGGCGCGGTCTACACGCTCGCGGCGCTCGCCGCGGCGCTCGCGCCGAGCGCATGGTGGCTCATCCTCGCGCGCTTCGTCCTCGGCCTGTCGGTCGGCACCGCGTCGTTTGTCTCGCCGATGTACATCTCGGAGCTCACTCCGCCACGGATCCGCGGCGGCGTCACGACCTTCAACCAGCTCATGGTGACGTCGGGCATCTTCATCGCCTACGTGGCGGGCTGGGCCCTTGCCGGCGTCACGCACGAGTGGCGCTGGATGCTCGCGCTCGGGGCGATACCGGGGCTCGTGCTCGCGATCGGCATGCTCTTCCAGCCGGAGAGCCCGCGCTGGCTCGTCGAGCAGGATCGCGAGGACGACGCGCGCGCCGTCCTCGAGCGGGCCCGCTCCGGCGGCGTCGACGACGAGCTCGACGACATCCGCGAGGCCGCGGCGCAGGAGGGCTCGGTGCGCGACCTCCTCGGCGGGACTGTGCGGCCGATGGTCGCTGTCGGCCTGGGACTCGCGATCTTCCAGCAGCTGATCGGGATCAACACCGTCATCTATTACGCGCCCACCATCCTCGGGCTGGCAGGTGTGGACACGAGCTCGGCCGTCACGCAGACGGTCTTCATCGGCCTGACGAACGTGGTCTTCACGATCGTCGCCGTGGTGCTGATCGACCGCTTCGGCCGCCGCGCGTTCCTCCTGACCGGAACCGCGCTGTGCGTCGGCGCGCTGACGCTCCTCGGCGTCGTGTTCGCGTGGGGCGCGCTGAAGTCGAGCGCGGGCTGGCTTGCGCTCGTCGCGCTGCTCGTCTACATCGCCGGCTTCGCCGTCGGCCTGGGACCGGTCTTCTGGCTGATGATCTCCGAGATCTTCCCGCTGCGGGTCCGGGGCGCGGCGATGTCGGTCTCCACGGTCGGCAACTGGCTGGCGAACTTCGCGATCTCACTGACCTTCCTGAGCCTCGTGTCGGCGATTCACCCGTACGGCACGTTCTGGGTCTACGCCGCCCTCGGCGTCGTCGCGCTGGTGTTCTTCTACAGCAAGGTCCCTGAGACCCGTGACCGCTCGCTCGAGGAGATCCAGCGCGACCTCGGCGCGGACGTCGAAGACGATGCGGGCGACCGCGACGACGACGAGCGCTCCGAGGACGACAGCGGGCGGCCCGACGACGTCGCCGCGCCCGAGCCGGGCGCGGCGCTGGGCGCCGCCGAGCAGGAGCGCCTGCGCGGCGAAGCGCAGGCGCTGCGGGCGCTCGTGGAGGCCGAGGACGACGACACCGACGGCGACTCGGGCGGGCGGCTCCAGGAGATCGAGCGCCGCTTCCGCTCGGCGCGCGACGCCGAGCGCGCGGGTGCGCGGGCCGATCGCGAGCGCGCGAGCATGCACCACGAGCGCGCGGCGATGCACGAGGCGGAAGCGACGGGCCGCGCCGCCGAGCTGGCGGACTCCGCGGACGCCGCCGCAGACCCGCAGGTGCGCGACGCCCGGGTCAGATACGAGCGCGCCGAGGCGGACGCCGAGCAGGCGCAGGCGCGGCGCTCGGACGCGCACGCCGCCTGGCACGAGCAGCGCCAGCGCAGCCTCGAGGGCGATCTCGACGAGGCGGTCGCGCCCGCCCCCGACGACGTCGTCGAGCGCCATCGGGCGGCCGCGGACCGCGCCCGCGAGGCGGCCGAGGACGCCGCGCGCGACGCCCACGACGCCGCCCGCGACGCCCGTGACGACGCCGACGACGACGTGCGCGGGGGCTGACTCCGCAGGCTCGCGCCGCGGCATCCCGGCGACGCGAGGGCTGACGCCCTCGCGCCGGGGGCCTGTCTTCAAGGTGACGCCTGTCTCCGGGACCCGGCGCGTTCGCTGTCGTTCGTAGGACAGCCGCGGCCCCGGCGCGGCGGCAGAGCGCGACGATGCGCGCCCGATCGGCTCCGTGATCCACGCCTCCGACATCCTGCGGTGCCCTCGTCGCCGCGCCGACTCACCGGTTCGGGGGCGAGATGAGCGCGACCGCCGTCGAGCGGCACTACGCGCGGCCCGACCTGCTCGGAACGATCCTGCGCGCGCTGCGCGACGCGGGCGTGCCGGAGGACGCGCCGAGCGCGTCGAGGACCTCGCGAGATTCGATCACTTCCATACGCGGGGTCGGACGGCCACCCTCGAGCTGATGCGCCATGGCGGGCTGCGCCGCGGCATGACCGTTCTCGACGTCGGCGGCGGGATCGGTGGGGCCGCACGTCTCACCGCGGCTGAGGTGAGATGCGACGTCACAGTCCTCGAGCTGACAGAGGAGTACGTGCGCCTCGGTCGGGAGCTCGACCCGGCGGACCGGCCTTGTCGACCGCGTCACGTCCGTGCAGGGCGACGCGCTCGCCGCGCCGTTCCCCGACGCGACATTCGACGGAGTCTGGACCCAGCACAGCTCGATGAACATCGGCGACAAGCCAAGGCTGTACGCCGAGTTGCGCCGCCGCCTCACGCCCTCGGCCGCCTCCTCATGCACGAGATCACGGCCGGTCGTGTGCCACGCGGCCTTCAGGATGGGAGAACTGCTTGCGGCTTTCTGTCGGACGAGGAAAGGCGCCGCGGGAGGGCGAGGCAGGACGGACCGGGACGCGCGCGCATCGAGGGCCTCCCGTCGGCCGCGAGCGGCGTTAGCTGCGCGTCGCGCTTGGCGGTTGACAATTGGTTGACACAAGCCGGCCAAAACACGACGAAATGTGGCGTCTTCTCCATGAGCTTCCGAGCCACGAAACTCCTCATTTCCAGGTAGGAAGCTTCCGAATCTGGCCGTGTTCGACTGCTTGCCATGCAGAAGGTCGAGGGTTCGAGTCCCTTCAGCCGCTTCGAAGCACGTGTTGCGGTTGCGCCGGTTGCGTGCCTGCCAGTCTCGTTGGGCGGAACGGGCTGGGAGGCATTTTTCGTTGGCCGCGGCAACGCCGAGGAGCCTGCCACGCGCCTGCGCGGATGAATGGGTCGCCGGGCGCGCAATCCGGGTAGAGCCCCGCAGGCCCGAGCGAAGGTCCCACGTGCCGCACACCGCTTCGTACGACATCGCCGAGGAGCGCGGGTGAGCGAGAGCCACCGCCCCGAGGCCTTCGCGCGACTGCGCAGGCTGCCGCTGGTCGGGCGCGCGGCCGACTGGGGGCTCGGCTCGCGGGCAGCATCGAAGCGCACCGTGCAGGCGGGCAGCCGCATCGCGGGCCTGGAGGTCACCGAGTCCGTGTGCCCATATTGCGCGGTCGGCTGCAGCCAGGTGGTCTACACGCGCGACGGCGAGCTCGTCGACATCGAGGGCAACCCGCGCGGACCGATCAACCAGGGGACGCTGTGCCCGAAGGGGTCCGCCTCCCGCCAGCTCATCCAGCAGCCGGGCCGCCTGACCCACGTCCTCTATCGCCGCCCCCACGGGACCGAGTGGGAGGAGCTCGACCTCGAGCAGGCGATGGACATGATCGCCGAGCGCGTCGTCGCCGCGCGCGAGGCGGGCTGGCAGGAGACCGACGAACGCGGCTGGCGCGTCGACCGCACGATGGGGTTCTGCTCGCTGGGCGGCGCCACGATCGACAACGAGGAGAACTACCTCATCAAGAAGAGCTTCACGGCGATGGGAGCCGTGCAGATCGAGAACCAGGCTCGCATATGACACTCGAGCACGGTCCCCGGTCTGGGGACCTCGCTCGGGCGCGGCGGCGCCACCAACTTCCAGCAGGACTTCCAGAACTCCGACTGCGTCTGGATCCAGGGCTCTTCGATGGCCGAGGCGCATCCGGTCGGCTTTCGGTGGGTGATGAAGGCGCGCGAGCGCGGCGCGGTCATCATCAACGTCGACCCCCACTACGCGCGCACGAGCGCCCTGTCCGACATCCACGTGCCGATCCGGGCCGGCACGGACATCGCCTTCCTGGGCGGGCTGATCCGCCACATCATCGAGACGAAGTCGTACTTCGAGGAGTACGTCGTCCACTACACCAACGCGGCGACGATCATCAGCGAGGACTTCCGCGACACCGAGGACCTGGGCGGCTACTTCTCCGGCTTCGATCCCGAGACGGGCGTCTACGACCGCGACTCGTGGCGCTATGAGGGCGAGGAGGGCGCCGCCGAGGCGGGCGGCCGCGAGCACTCCACGCAGGCCTTCAGCGACCGCACGGGCGCCGGCATGCAGACCGAAGGCCTGCGCAGCGACCCGACGCTGCAGCACCCTCGTTGCGTGTTCCAGATCCTCCGCCGCCACTACGCGCGCTACACGCCCGAGATGGTGCAGCGCATCTGCGGGATCCCGCAGGAGCTCTTCCTGAAGGTCGCCGACACGCTGATCGCGAACTCCGGGCGCGAGCGCACGACGATGCTGACCTACGCCGTCGGCTGGACGCAGCACTCCACGGGCGTGCAGACGATCCGCGCCGGCGCCATCGTCCAGCTGCTGCTGGGCAACATCGGCCGTCCGGGCGGGGGCATCATGGCGATGCGCGGCCACGCCACCATCCAGGGCTCGAGCGACATCCCGACGCTCTACGACCTGCTGCCGGGCTACCTGCCGATGCCGCGGGCGCGCGAGGGGCATCTCACGCTCGAGGACTACTGCACCACGGGCGGCAGCCGGCGCGGCTGGTGGTCGCACTTCGACGTCTACGCGATCTCGCTGCTGAAGGCGTGGTTCGGCGACGCCGCGGCGGCGGACAACGACTACGGCTTTGAGCACATGCCGAAGATCTCCGGCAACCATTCGCAGTTCCCGACGATGCTGCGCATGCTCGACGGCGGCATCGACGGCATGTTCGTCTTCGGCCAGAACCCCGCGGTCGGGACCATGCACTCGGGCCTCATGCGCCGCGCCCTGGCGAAGCTCGACTGGCTGGTGGTCCGCGACCTCGCCGACATCGAGACCGCCCGCTTCTGGAAGGACTCGCCCGAGGTGCGCTCCGGAGAGCTGCGTTCGGAGGACATCGCCACCGAGGTCTTCCTCCTCCCGTGCGCGGGGCATGTCGAGAAGGAGGGCTCGTTCACGAACACCCAGCGGCTCGTGCAATGGCGCGACAAGGCGCTCGACCCACCCGGCGACGCGCGCTCGGACCTGCACTTCGTGTACCACCTCGTGCGCCGCATCAAGGACCGCTACCGCGACTCGGGCGACCCCCGGGACTGGCCGATCCGCAACCTCACCTGGGAATACCCGGTTCACGGCCGCCACGACGAGCCGAGCGCCGAGGCGATCCTCAAGGAGATCAACGGCTTCGAGATCGCCACCGGGCGGCCGGTGCGCGACTTCTCGGAGCTGCGCGACGACGGCTCGACGGCGTGCGGCTGCTGGATCTACGCCGGCGTCTATGCCGGCGGCGTCAACCAGGCCCGCCGGCGCGAGCCGGGCGACGTCGAAGACCCCCATGGCGGCGATGTCTCGCCGGAGTGGGGCTGGGCCTGGCCGAACAACCGCCGGATCCTCTACAACCGCGCGTCGGCCGATCCGCAGGGCCGGCCGTGGTCGGAGCGCAAGAAGTACGTCTGGTGGGACGAGGAGCGCGCAGAGTGGACGGGCTACGACGTCCCGGACTTCCCACGCGACAAGCGCCCCGACTACGTCGCCCCGCACGACGCCGCGGGGATGGACGCGATCTCCGGGAGCGACCCGTTCATCATGATGGCCGACGGCCGGGCGTGGCTGTATTCGCCGACGGGTTTGCTGGACGGGCCGCTGCCCACCCACTATGAGCCGATCGAGTCGCCGGTCCGCAATGCGCTCTATCCCGAGGCGGGCGCCAATCCGGCCGCGATCACGTGGAAGCGCCCGGAGAACCCGCTCAACCCGATGGAGAGCGGCGCCTACCCGATCATCGCCTCGACCTTCCGGCTCACCGAGCACCACACGACGGGTCCGATGAGCCGCAACCTGCCGTGGCTCGCCGAGCTCCAGCCCGAGCTGTTCGCCGAGATCGACCCGGTGCTGGCGGCCGACCGGGGGATCGAGGACGGCGGATGGATGGTCATCTGCACCGAGCGCGGCGAGGTCGAGGCCCGCGCCAAGGTCACGCGGCGCGTGGGCCCCCTGTACGTTGACGGGCGCGTCGTGCACCAGATCTCCGTCCCGTGGCACTGGGGGACGTACACGACGTCGGAGCAGGGCGTGACGGGCGACACGCTCAACGACCTGATCGTGCTCTCCGGCGATCCGAACACGTCGATCGAGGACAAGACGTTCAGCTGCCAGGTCCGCGCTGGGCGCCGCGCCGGCGAGACGACCCAGCGGCTGGCCGGCGTCACCGGCGCCGACATGCCCGCGTCGGCCGATCACGGCGCCGAGACCCCCGACACCCTGGCCCAGACCCCCCAGAGCGGGCACCGGCGGCCCGCGCAGGGAGAGCGATGAGCGCCGCGCCGACGGAGATCGCCGTCCACCGCCACGAGCCGCGCGGGCGCATGGGGTTCTTCACCGACACGACGGTCTGCATCGGCTGCAAGTCGTGCGAGGTCGCGTGCAAGCAGTGGAACGATCTGCCGGCCGACGGATACGACTTCGGCAAGGGAAGATCGCTGGATCACACGGGCTCGCTGTCGGCGAGCACCTGGCGCCACGTGCACCTCGTCGAGATCGCATCGCCGCGCGAGCAGGAGCGCGAAGCGGCGCGGGCCGCGCTCGGCGCCGGCGCCGGCGGCCGGCTCCCGAGCATCCCGGCAACGGCCACGGCCACGGTCGCGCCGCCGCAGCAGGGCGAGGACGTCGACCTCGTCGCGCTCGCCGACGGCGCCACGCTGCCCGAGGCGGGCATGGACCGCTGGCTGTTCGCCTCCGACGTCTGCAAGCACTGCGCGAACGCCGGCTGCCTGGACGCCTGCCCGACCGGTGCGCTCGTCCGCACCGAGTTCGAGACGGTGATCGTCCAGCCCGACGTCTGCAACGGCTGCGGCTACTGCGTCACCGCGTGCCCGTTCGGCGTCATCGACCGTGATCCCTACGACGGGCGCGCGGCCAAGTGCACGCTGTGCTACGACCGCCTGCAGGACGGCATGGAGCCCGCCTGTGCCAAGGCGTGCCCCACCGACTCCATCCAGTTCGGTCCCTACGAGGAGCTCGTCGAGCGGGCGAAGGGGCGCGTGCTCGAGCTCCACGATCGCGGCCTCGACACGGCGTATCTCTACGGTGCCGGCGACGAGGGAGCCGACCAGCTCGCCGGCGGCCTGGGCGCGTTCTTCCTGCTCACCGAGCCGCCCGAGCGCTTCGGCCTGCCCGCGCACGCCGACTCCCCGATCCAGGCGAACATGCCCGTCGCCACCGCCGCGGGGCTGGCCGCGGGCGTCACGGCGGCGGCGACGGCCGTCGCCTCGCTGCTCATCGCCCACCGCAGGAGGCGGCGATGAGCCACGGCCACGGGCCGCCGCCCGAGCAGCGGATCCTCGAGCGCGGACAGCGGCGCGTCGACGGACGCGACATGACGCCCGCCGTCGGGCGGCGCGGAGAGCCGGGAGGGTGGCGCCGCGCGGTCGAGGGCAGCGCGGTCCGCGGCTTCAAGCCGCGCTTCGCGGACGGCCGCTGGTCGTTTCTGTACCGCGACACCCGCTACGCCCCGGCCGCCGGTGCGAACGGCGACGTGGCGGCAGCCGGGAGGGCCATGCGCGGCGGCCCCGACGTCCCGGTCGAGGTGAAGGGGCCGGTCATCCGGCCCAACGTGTGGACGTGGGAGGTCCCCGTCTACTTCTGGTTCGGAGGCATGGCCACCGGCGCGTCGTTCACCGCGCTCGCCTGCGAGATCGCGCGCGACGAGCGCTCCGCCAGAGTGGCACGCCTCGTGGCGATCGGCGCGGCCGGATGCGGCGGCCCGCTGCTCATCATGGACCTCGGCCGCCCGGAGCGCTTCCTGCACATGTTCCGCATCTTCAAGACCCGCTCGCCGATGTCGATGGGCGCCTGGTGCCTGCTCGCCTTCTCGAACTGCGGCGCCGGCGCCGTGCTCGCCGACCTGCTCGGGCGGCGCCGCGCGGCGCGCGCCCTGACCGCCGCCACCGCTGCGTTCGGCACCTACCTCGGCTCCTACACGGGCGTCCTGCTCGCCTCGACCGCGGTCCCGGCCTGGAGCCGTAGCCGCGGCTTCCTGGGACCGATCTTCATCTGCACGGCCACGGCCAGTGGTGCGGCGGCGACGCGCCTGGCGCTGGCCGCCACCGGCACGCGGCCCGGGCACCCCACCCGCAGCGCGCTGGCGACGCTGGAAACGGCCGCCATGGCGGCCGAGCTGGCCCTGTCGGCCGCCAACGACCGCCGCGTGGGGATCGCCCGCCGCGCACTCGAGGACGGCCGCCCCGGCCGGCTGCTGAAGGCGGCGCGCGCGCTCACCGCGGCCGGCCTCGCGGTGCGCCTGGCCCGCCGCCCCGTCGCGCCGGCCGGCGCCGACCACGTGCCGTCCGCCGTCTTCCTCGGCGCCGCGCTGGCATACCGGCTCGGCTGGGTCGCCGCCGGGCGGCCCTCCGCGCTCGACCACGAGGTGGTCGCGCAGCTCGCACGCAGACCGTAGGCGTCGGCCGTCCGGGCTAGTGCGGTTCATTCTCGGCCGCCGAACGGGTCAGCGTCCGCTCGGGCTGACCAGCTGTCGCAGCTTTGTACTCTCGAACGATGCCTGCCGCCGCTTCGCCCGCCGCCGAGCCCAACCGCTGGGCTGTGCTCGCGCTCGTCGGGGTGGCGCAGCTCATGGTCATTCTCGACTCGACCATCGTCAACATCGCGTTGCCGTCGGCCCAACGTGACCTTGGTTTCTCAACGGAGAATCGCCAGTGGGTCGTGACCGCCTACGCGCTGGCCTTCGGCAGCCTGCTGCTCGTCGGCGGGAAGATCGGCGACCTCTTCGGGCGCAAGTGGACCTTCATCGCCGGCTTGATCGGCTTCTCCGCCGCGTCGTTCCTGGGCGGGCTGGCGCCCTCCTTCGAGGTCCTGGTAATCGCGCGAGCGCTGCAGGGCGCGTTCGGCGCGCTGCTCGCTCCTTCGGCGCTGTCGCTGCTCACCGTCACGTTCGCGGACGCCCCGGATCGGGCGAAGGCGTTCGGCATCTTCTCCGCGGTCGCGACCGCCGGCGCGTCGGTCGGCCTGATGCTCGGGGGACTGCTGACCGACGTGCTCTCCTGGCGCTGGTGCCTGTACGTCAACCTGCTCATCGCCATCCCGGCCGTGTTCTTCGCGCTGCGACTCATCGTCAACGAGGGGCACCCGCAGCGGCCACGCATCGACTCCGTCGGCGTCGCGCTCGCGTGCACCGGCCTGTTCGCGATCGTCTTCGGGTTCTCCAAGGCCGCGACCGATGCATGGCAGGCGCCCATCACGATCGTCTCGCTCGCGGCGGGCGTCGCGCTGCTCATCGCGTTCGTGTTCACGGAGAAGCGGGTCGACCAGCCGTTGCTGCCCCTGCACATCGTCTGGCACCGCGCGCGGGGCGGCGCCTACGCCTCCATCGCCATCGCCGGCGCGAGCGTCTTCGCCATCTTCCTGTTCCTCACGTTCTTCATGCAGCAGAACCTCGGCTATTCGCCCCTGAAGACCGGCGTCGCCTTCCTGCCGCTCACCGCGTTGATCTTCATCATGGCGCCGACGGTGCAGACCCAGGTGCTGCCACGGTTGGGCGCGCGGCCGATCATCATGGCGGGGATGGCGCTCGGCACGCTCGCGATGCTCGCGTTCTTCGCCCAGCTGACGCCGGCCTCGAGCTACGCCTCCCATGTCCTGCCCGGCCTGCTCATCATGGGCATCGGGATGCCGTGCATCTTCGCACCGTCGTTCGGGACGGCGACGCTCGGTGTCGACCGCTACGAGGCGGGCGTCGCGTCGGCGATGGTCAACACCTCCCAGCAGGTGGGCGGCGCGGTCGGCACCGCAGTGCTCTCGACGATCTTCGCCACCGCCGCATCCGGCTACGCCTCCAGCCACGCGCGCAGCCCGGGGCTGGCCGCGTCCGCCGTGGTGCATGGCTATACGACGGCGTTCTACTTCGCGGCGATCCTGTTCGCGATCGGATTCCTCGTCGCCGCGCTCGTGCTCCCTCGCCGCATCCAACCGCACCGGCCCCCGGTTGGCGAACCGGCGGCGGAGATCGCCTAGGCGCGGTCTGCGCGGCGGGACGATCGTTGTCGGTTGCGTGGCGGTGCGCTCGCTTGACGACGGCAGGCCCGCACGCCCATCGGGACACCGGGCGGCATCCTTGCGGCGGCTCGCCTGGAGCGCGACGATGGCCCCCGACCCGCCGACCGCGGGTAGTGCCCGTGTCCACATCTCCTCATCCACCTCCTCGCGACGATGGCGACTTGGCCTCGCAGATTGCCGCGGCCGCGCGGCTGGCGTCGGGCGTGGTGCGCATGGCGTTCTGGCCGGCCCGAGAGGCGGTCGTGGCCGCCGAGCGTCTGCAGCGCGCGGCACGGGTGGTCGCCGGCGGCCTCGCCGGCCGTGTCGCGGTCGCCGTCGTCGATGCCGTGCTGGCCTCTGCGTACACGGAGCGGGCCGTTGACCACGCGCTGGAGAGCCCGCTTGCCGAGCACGCCCTCGGGCGTGCGATGAGCGGGCCGCTGGTCGAGGCCACGGCGCGCGACATCGCCGGGCACGCGGTCGTCGAGCGGGTCGCCGAGGAGCTGCTGCGAGCCGGCGTGGCCGACCGCCTCGCGGACCGCATCCTCGCCGGCGGAAGCGTCGAGCGCGTCGCCGAGCGCATGCTCGAGGGCTCCGAGCTCGGGCGCATCGCCACGCAGATGGTCGAGAGCCCAGGGGCCGAGCGGCTCGTCGCACAGGTCCTCGACAGCCCGGCCGTCGACCAGCTCTTCGCGAGGGCCCTGGACAGCCCGCGCGTCGAGCAGCTCGTCGGCGAGGCGCTCGAGAGCCCAGGGCTGGAGCGGCTGATCATGCGCGTCGTCGAGAGCCCGGCAATGGAGCGCACCGTCGGCCAGGTCATCGAGAGCCGGCTGCTCGACCAGGTGGTGGCCCGGCTGCTCGAGAGCGAGGAGCTGTGGCTCCTCGTCGACGAGATCGCTCAGAGCCCGGCGGTGACCGAGGCGATCACCCAGCAGAGCCTCGGCTTCGCCGACGAGGTCGCCGACGAGGTCAACGTCCGCACGCGGCGGGCCGACGCGATCGCCGAGCGCGTCGCCCGGCGGCTGCTGCGGCGCCGCCCGCGTGTCGGGCCGCCGCCCCCGGCGCCGGCGGACGCGCCATGACCGGGCCCGACGCGGAAGCAACGCGCGACGAGTTCCTGCCGCCCGCGCCCATCGCGTCCGCGGGCAACGGCGCGGGGAGCCACGAGGCCTCCGCGCACGCGATCGCCGAGGCGCGGGCGCAGGCCGCCGCCGCTGCCCGCGTCCACGTGCGCACCGGCACCGCGGAACAAGCGGCCGCGGATTACACCGGCCTGGTGACGCGCGCCATCGGGTTCGGCATCGACGCGGCCATCATCGACCTCGCCGCCGTCATCGTCGGCACGATCGTCGCGCTTGCGCTGAGCCTCTTCAGGATCCCGTCGAAGATCGACACAGCGCTCGCGGCGCTCGGCGCCGCCGTGTTCATCGTCTGGGGCGCGGCGTACTTCGTGACGTTCTGGTCGACAACCGGGCAGACACCGGGCGCGCGCATCATGCGCTTCCGCGTGCTGGCCCCCGACGCGAAGCGCGGTCGGGTCACCCCCCGGCGTGCGCTCCTGCGCCTGCTCGGGATGATCCTCGCCGCGATCCCGCTGCTCGCCGGCTACTTCATGGTGCTCTTCGACGACCGTCGTCGGGGACTGCATGACCGCTTGGCGCGCACCGTCGTCGTCGATGCGCCGGACACCGAGACGCCGGTGCGCCGCAGGCGCGCGCGCGGCCAGGTCCCGGCGCCCCGTCAGTAGGCGTACAGGCCGCAGGCGACGCGCGGGCGATGGCCAGCGTCGGCGTCGACGTGGTGGTCGCCCATCTCGGGGCGACGGTCGGCGGGCTCATCAGCGCCGATCCCGCCGACACGCCGTCCCCGTACGACGCGGTGGAGCGGACGCAGGCGATGGCCGAGGTCGCTCGCGAGGAGCACCCGGGCGCTGCGCGGAGCCGGTCTGGCGCGCTACTCGTCGAAGAAGGGCTCGCCCTCGCGCGCGTACTCGCGCGCGACGTCGAGGTTGAGCTCGACGCCGAGCCCGGGTCCGTCCGGGACGCGGATGCGGCCGCCCTCGATGACCTTGCCGTCCCAGCCGGCCGCGAGGTCCTCCCAGAACGGGACGCTCATGCCGTGCCACTCCAGCGCGAGGAAGTTCGGGATCGCGGCGGCGACGTGGACGGCGGCGACGGTGCCGATCGGGCTGGCGATGCAGTGCGGCGCGAGCGAGATGTAGTGGGTGTCGGCATAGTCGGCGATCCGGCGGCCCTCGAGCAGGCCACCGGTCTTCTGCAGGTCGGGCGCGGCGATGTCGATCGCCCCGCATTCGAACGCCTCGCGGAAGCCGTGGCGCAGGTAGCCGTTCTCGCCGGTGGCGATCGGCGTGCTGGTCGAGGTGGTGACGCGGCGCAGGGCGGCGACGTTCTCGGGTGGGACCGGATCCTCGAGCCACAGCAGGCCGAGGGGCTCGAGCTCATGCGCCAGGCGCTGGGCGTCGGCGACCTGGTAGCGCCAGTGGCAGTCGAAGGCGACGTCGACCTCGGGCCCGACGGCGTCGATCACGGCGGCGGCGAGGTCGACCATCGCGCCCACCTCGGCGCGGCTGAGGGTGCCCGACGCCGTGTCCTGCATGTACGGCGTGGGGACGTCGAGGTCGAACTTCAGCGCGCTGAAGCCCAGCTCGGCGACGACCTCGCGCGCGCGCTGGGCGTAGAGCTCGGGGGTGAACAGCTCGTCGGGCGCCGCGCGCGCGTACGCGCGCCCGTGCTCGGGCGCGCGGATCGACCCGGCCTTCACCGCCTCGGGCGGCTCCTGGCCCCAGCGCGCGGGGCGCGCGACCATCGTGGCGTCCATCGACTCGAGCGCCTCGCCCGCATGGCAGTCGGCGTACATCCGCACCGAGTCGCGGAAGCGCCCGCCGAGCAGGCTGTGGATCGGCACGCCGTACGCTCGCCCCACGAGGTCCCACAGCGCGGCCTCCATGCCCGAGATCGCGTTGTAGACGATGCCCGCCGACGAGCCGGCGCCCGACGCGCCCCAGCGCAGCTTGCTCCACAGCCGGTCGACGTCGCGCGGATCCTCGCCGACGAGCAGCGGCGCGAGGTCGCGCACGATCGCGGTCAGGCCGGGGGCCGTGTAGCACTCCCCCAGCCCCGACAGCCCGTCCGCGTCGGTGTCGATCCGGACGAAGGTCCAGTCGTAGTTGCCTTCGACGACGGCGGTGTGCAGCGCGGTGATCTTCATCGGGCGCCATCGTCTCAGGTGCGCCCGCTCGATCACCAGATGGTGTCGAAGAGCACCTCGATCGCGAGCGCCTGGGCCAGCAGGGCCGCGATCACGGCCGTCCTTCGCCGCGGGGCGATCGCGGGCGCCGCCGCCACGCAGGCCAGCGGGACGAGGAACAGCCAGATGCGCTCGGTCTCGGCCTTCGTGAAGCCGGCCACCGCGGCGACGACGACGACCGCCGCCAGCGCGACCGCGGCGCCGTCGGCGCGCACGCACGAGCGCAGCGCGGCAGCGGCGATCGGCAGGCCCAGCATGACGCCCCACGCCACCGGTGAGCCGGCGACCCAGAACGGATATGGGCGCACCGCGGCCACGCTGTGGCGGTAGACCTCCTCGGTCGCTCGCAGCGTGCCGATCGGGTCGTATCCGTAGGCCGCGGCGAGCGCGCCGTTGAGCGCCAGCCAGGCCGCCGCGCAGGCCCCCGCGAGGGCGGCCGCCGCGCGCGCGCCGCGCCGGCGCCAGGCGAGGGCGGCGGCCCATGCGCCGACCGCGAGCAGCGCCCACGAGAACAGCGAGGCCACCGCCAGCGCCACCGCGCCGGCCGCGCGCAGGGCGCTGCGCTGCGCCGCCAGCAGCGCGGCGGCGGCCAGGCCGCACGCGGCGAAGACGGCATCGAACGACGTCACGCCGAAGAGCAGCGCCGCGGGCGAGCAGGCGAAGAGCACGGCCGCCACGCGGGCGTCGCGCTCGCTGCCCACCGCCCGCCCGAGGGCATAGGTCAGCGGGGCGCACAGGGCAGCCGCGCCGATGCACAGCGCGGCCGCGCCGGCGGCCGTCGTGAGGCCGAGGCCGTGGATGACGAGCAGCGGAGCGGGCGGGTGACCGGCGACGTTGACCGGCAGCGACGGGACGAGCTCGGCGAAGCGGTCGAGATAGAAATGCGTGCCGTAGGAGAGCGCGGCCAGGCCGGGGAGATACTCGTTGCCCGCCTCGAACGAGCCGCCGGGACGTACGTCGAAGATCGCGTCCCACCCTCGGGTCCCCGCGCGCGCGACGTTGAGCGCGAGGCCGAGCACGAGGGCGAGCGCCAGCACGCGGGCGGCGAACGACGCCGGGCGATCGGCCGCGACGATCAGGCGCGGCGCGAGGACGATGGCGATGGCGACCACGGCCGTGGAGACGACCGCGAGGGGGTGCAGACGCGGGCCCCAGACCATCACGAACGGCGGCGTGGCGGTCCCCAGTCCCCCGTGGACGTGGCGGATGACGATGCCCGCCGCCGTGGTGGCCGCGGCGGCGAAGATGACGATCCGCGAAACGACGCTCGCCGCCCGCAAGGCCGGTGCCCGCGCGTGGGATGCTGCGGCCATGCGCCTACGCCGGAGCCTCTCGCTGGCGGTCGCGCTGGGCGCGCTGGCCGGCTGCGGCTCGCAGACCGTGGACGAGCTGCCGCCCGCGGCCGAGCCGCCGCGCTCGCCGGCCGTGGCACGGACCCCCGCCGGGACGGTGACCCCGAGAGGCAGCCTTCCCGAGGGTGTCGTGAGCGGCGCGACCACGAAGGCCGCGCTGAATGGCGGGCGCCGCGTCGTCGTCCTCTCCACGCGCGAGCGCCGGCTCGACCTCTACGACGGCCGCACCCGGCGGCGCATCGGTCGCGCGCCGGCGGGGCTCGGCCCGACCCACGTCGCCTGCCTGGACGGCGGGCCGTGCTACGTGGCCGACACGCGCGGCGGCGCGCTGCTCGTCTTCGCGGTCGGCGCCGGCGTCGAGCCCACGCGGCGCTACGGCCTGCCGGGCGGCCCGTACGGCCTCGCCCTCGACCGAGGCCGCCGGCGGCTCTACGTCACCCTCCCGGGCCGCAACGAGCTGGTCGCGCTCATCGCTCACGGCCGCCCCCACGTGGTGGCGCGGTGGCCCACGGTGCGCCAGCCGGACGCGGTGGCGGTCGACGAGGGCACGGGCGACGTCTTCGTCACCGGGCGGGTGGACGGGGTGATCGAGCGCGTGACGCCCTGACGCGCACGAGGTAGGCGAGCCCCGAGGCGAGGAACAGCCCGGCGGTGATCGCCAGCCAGCGGGCGGCGAAGCCGGTGACGTGATGCCCCGTCGCCCGCAGGTAGTTGCCGTCCGCGCGGACGAAGATGACCGGGAAGTAGACGAGCAGCATCGCGCCCGAGACCGCCGCCGGGAAGCGCAGGTGGTTGATCGCCGGTACGGCGCGCGGGGTGCGCGGGCGCGTGACGCTCCGCGCGACGGCATCGAGCGCCGAGTAGGCGGGCACCAGCACGAGGTCGTGGGCGATCGCGCCGCCGACGAGCCAGACGAGGACGTTGAGTCCTCGCGAGAAGCGCGGATCCAGCACGCGGCTGACCGCGTAGGCCATGATCGCGAGCGCCACGACGTGTCCCACCAGGTGCCACGGGGACGCGCCGTAGCGTTGGCGTGCGCGCGCGATCACGACGCCACCCAGGTCAGGCTCGCGACCCACTTGGTGCAGTGCACGCCCG
Organism: Paraconexibacteraceae bacterium; assembly: GCA_963757775.1. GTDB lineage: Bacteria > Actinomycetota > Thermoleophilia > Solirubrobacterales > Solirubrobacteraceae > JAOPZW01. The sequence continues at coordinate 194,732 of CAVWSH010000012.1, forward strand.
GCAGCGCGGGCACGATGATGCGCGCGGGGTAGCCGTGGTCGAGGGACAGGTCGGCACCGTTGACCCGCAGCGCGAGGAGCGCGCGCTCGTCGCTGTGCTGCGCGTGGCCGAGCGTGGCCCGGCGCAGGACGCCGCGCGGCTGCAGGGACTCCACCCTCAGCACCGCTCCGGGCGGCGCGCCGGCCAGCGCGGCGAGGTCGCGCAGGCGCACGCCGCTCCAGCGCTGCGTGGTCGACCAGCCCTCGACGCAGGCGATGGGCAGGTCGTGCTCGTGCTGTTGCATCGCCAGAAGCTGCGTCCTGGACAGCGCGTGTTCCTCGCTCCCGGCGATGGCCAGGCGCCAGCCGGGGCCCGTGAGCGCCGGCGTGACGCGCGCGGTGGCGGCGGTCTTGTTGACGGGAAAGCCGTTGGGCCCATCGTCGAAGATCGACTGCCCGCGCGGCGCCAGCAGCGCGAGGCGCCGCAACGGCCCGCCCGCCGACTGCCCGACCGTCACCACCAGCAGCCCGCCGGACGCGCTGGCGACGAGGGTCAGCAGGCCGCGGCGGCTGATGGTCGGCGCCGCCGGCGCGGGCGGCGCGAGGCTCCCCGGCTCGTGCGGCTCAGGGCGGGTGCGCTCGAGGTCGGCGCGCAACGGAGCGAGCACCCCGCGCGCGCGCCACGCGCGGACCATGACCGGCAGCTTGATCGCGACGTGGACGGCGAGCGCCGCCAGGAAGACCCAGGCGCCGTAGTAGTGCGCGACGACGAAGTTGAAGTGCCACGGGTAGTAGAGCTGGACGTTGAGGATCCCCGTGACGAACTCGAAGACCGCGCCGCCGACGAGCCCGAGAAGGGACAGCCGCTCGATCGCGTGCGCGGGGTCGCGGAGCGGCGGCCACGCGAACAGGCGGGGCGCGACCGACCACAGCTTGGCCAGCAGCAGCGGAACGGCCACGATCCCGACGGTCACATGGATGCCCTGGTTGACTGCGTAGAGCCAGGACGGCGACGCCGGCCAGCCGAAGTGCAACGGCTGCACGCCGCCCGCCGGAAGGACGGTGTTGCGTCCGAGCCCCGGCTGGTAGGCGGCGTTCGAAGCGAAGCCCGTCGCCCCCACCACGAGCACGAGCGGCAGCAGCAGCGCGCCCAGCGTGGTCGTGAGCCACGGCCCGCGCAGCGGGCTGCGCCAGAAGCCCTCGCGCGTCGGCCCGGGCGGCGGCCTCATGGCGCCTGCAGCTCGGCGAAGAAGCGCCCGCCGTCGCGCCAGCGCGCCCGCACGCGCAGACCCGCGGCGCGGGCCGGCCCGGCCACGGCGTCGGCGCCCACCCGCGCCCACGCGAACCAGTCGCTCGCGCGCGCGCCGTCCTCGAGCCTCACCCGCTCGCCCACGACGCCGATCCCCGGCGAATCGAGCTCGACGAGCACCGTCCCCCCGCGGGCGAGCAGTCCGGCGAGACGCCGCAGCAGGGCTTCGGGAGATCCGCCGATGCCGATGTTGCCGTCGAGCAGCAGCGCGCTGTTCCAGCTGCCGGTCCCGGGGAGGCGATCGAAGATCGAGGCCTCGAGGACCGTCGCGCCTCCGCGGCGCGCCAGCGCGACCGCGGCCGGCGAGACGTCGACGCCGACGCCGAGCACCCCGCGGCGCGCGAGCGCGTGGACGTGGCGGCCGGGGCCGCAACCGACGTCGAGCACGGGGCCGCGCGCGCGATCGAGGACGCGCTCGTCGACCGCCCCGGCCCGGCCGAGCCACACGTCGACCGGCAGGGAGCGGGCGCGGCCGCGGTCGTCGCGCAGGACGGGCTCGCCATCGCCGCCGAGGATCGCGCCGAAGAGCTCCGCGGCGGTCACGCGACCCCGGTCAGCGTGAGGGCGCGGGCGAAGCGGCCGGCCGGTGCCAGGGCGGCGACGGCGCGCGCGTCGGCAATGTGATCGACGTCGCGCAGCGCAGGCAAGAGCGCCACGCGCAGTCCGAGGCGGCGCAGCCGCGCGTGCTGCGCGCGACCGGTCCACGCGGTGCTCATCGGGACGCCCAGGAAGGCCGCCGGCTGGGGCTCGCGCAGGCCGACGGCCCAGTAGCCGCCGTCGGTCGCCGGGCCCAGGACGGCGTCGACCCCCGGCGCCAGGAGCCGGTCGAGGCCGTGCGCCAGGTCGTCGCGCGTGACCTGCGGGGTGTCCATCCCGACGAGCAGCGCCGGGCCGCCGACGTCCGCGAAGGCGTGCGTCAGGCGCTCGTCGAGTCCGGCCCCGCGCTGCGCGACGACCTCGATGCCGGGCGCCAGCCAGTCGCCGACCGGGCCGTCCAGCACGAGCACGCGCCGGGCGGCCGGCGTCGCAAGGGTCGCCTCGAGGGTGTCGGCCAGCGCCGCCCGAGCCAGCGCCGCCGCGTCGCGCGGCGTGCACGGCGGGCAGAGCCTCGTCTTGCTGCGCCCCGGCCGGGGCGCCTTGGCCAGCACCATCAGAGCGGCGCTCATGCCAGCACGCGCGCCATGTCGCTCACCGCGCGCGCGGTCCCGCGCACGGTTCCGGTGACCTTCGAGCGCCCGACCCGCGGGCGGTAGGTCACGGCGACCTCGTCGATGCGCCAGCCCGCGTCCGCCGCGCGCAGGACCATCTCCAGGGGCCAGCCGAAGCGGCGGTCGGCGATCCTCAGATCAAGCAGCGCGGTGCGCCGAGCCGCGCGCATCGGCCCCAGGTCGGTCAGCGGCGCGCCGCTGCGCCGCCTCAGCTCGCGGGCCAGCAGCCGGTTGGCGGCCCGCGCATGCGCCGGCCACGCGCCGCGGTGGGCGACTCGCGCACCGAGAACGAGATCGGCGGCGCCGTCGAGCACGCGGCCCGACACCCTCGGCAGCTCGAGCGGATCGAGCGACGCATCGGCGTCCATGAAGCACACGACCTCGGCGGTGGCCGCTTGCAGCCCCGCCCAGCACGCGGCGCCGAAGCCCCGTGCCGGCTCGTCGACCACGAGCGCGCCGTGCTCTCGCGCGACCGCCGCGGACCCGTCGCGCGAGCCGTTGTCGACGACGATCGGACGGTGCCCGGGCGGCATCCGCGTCAGCACCCACGGAAGGGCGCGCGCCTCGTCGAGCACGGGAAGGATGACGTCGATCACGGCGCGCCGGAGGCTAGGCACGGGCCGCCCGCAATCCCATTACGACTCCCTGAACGCGCCCTGATCCACTCCCGCGGCGGTGGCCGGCGCCATAGGCTGGGCGCGTGCTCGTGCTGGTCACCGGAGGCGCCGGGTTCGTCGGCTCACACATCGTCGACGCGTTGCACGCCGCCGGCCACGACGTCCGCGTGCTCGACGTCCGGACCGGTGCCGACATGCGCGACGCCGACGCGGTCGAGCGCGCCCTCGACGGCGTCGATCACGTCTGCCACCAGGCCGGGATGGTCGGGCTCGGGGTCGACTTCCTCGACGTGGCGGACTACGTGTCGCACAACGACCTGGGCACGGCCGTGCTCCTGCGGGCGCTCGCACGCCGGCCCTTCCGCGGGCGGCTCGTGCTGGCCTCGAGCATGGTCGTCTACGGCGAAGGCCACTACCGGTGCGCGACGCACGGCCCGGTCCGCCCGCAACCGCGCCGAGCCGCCGACCTCGACGCCGGCCGGTTCGAGCCGCGCTGCCCGCGGTGCGGCGCGCAGCTGGCGCCCCAGGCGATCAGCGAGGACGCGCCCGCCGACCCGCGCAACGTGTACGCGGCGACGAAGCTCCACCAGGAGCATCTCGCCTTCGCCTACGCGCGCGAGACCGGGGCGCCGGTCACCGCGCTGCGCTACCACAACGTCTACGGGCCGCGGATGCCGCGCGACACCCCGTACGCGGGCGTCGCGGCGATCTTCGCCGGCGCGCTCGCCGCCGGGCGCGCGCCGCGGGTCTTCGAGGACGGCCGCCAGCTGCGCGACTTCGTCCACGTGCGCGACGTCGCGCGGGCCAACCTGGCGGCGCTGCTGGCCCCCGAGCCGGCGCGCGGCGCCTACAACGTGTGCTCGGGGACCCCGCGCGGCGTCGCGGAGATGGCCCACGCGCTGCGCGCCGCGCATGGCGACGGCGCGCCGGCCGTCGAGGTGACGGGCGAGTACCGCCTCGGCGACGTCCGCCACGTGTTCGCCTCAGCGGCGCTCGCCGCCGCCGAGCTGGGCTTCGCCGCGCAGGAGGACTTCGCCGGCGCGGTGGCCGAGCTCGCCGATGAACATCGGGTGAACCCCGCGCGCGAGACGGCGTCGCCGCGGCGCGCGACTGCCACACTCGGGCCATGAGCGCCGATGGCTCCCGCGGCTGTGTCCTGGTCGTCGACGACGAGCCGACGATCGGCGAGGTCGTGTGCCGCTACCTGCAGCGGGCCGGGTACGAGACGCACGTGGCCCTCGACGGCGTGGAGGCGGTGCAGATGGCGGCCGCGTGCGGGCCCGATCTCGTGGTCCTCGACCTCATGCTGCCGCGCGTCGACGGGCTGGAGGCGATGCGCCGCATCCGCGCCCTGGGCGGGCGGCGGACGCCGATCATCCTGCTGACGGCGCGCGGCGAGGAGTCCGACCGCATCGTCGGGCTGCGTTTGGGCGCCGACGACTACATCGTCAAGCCCTTCTCCCCGGCCGAGCTCGTCGCACGCGTCGACGCGGTGCTGCGACGCATCGACACGGTCCCCGCGCAGGAGCCGCCGCTGCGCTTCGACGGACTGGTCGTGGATCCGGGCGGGCGGCGCGTGTTGCTGGGCGACGAGGACGTCGTGCTGACCCAGCGGGAGTTCGACCTTCTGCTCTTCCTGGCCCGCCACCCGGGCCAGGCCTTCACGCGCAACCAGCTCATGGACCACGTGTGGGGCTACTCGTTCTACACCGACACCTCGACGGTCACCGTCCACATCCGCCGCCTGCGGGCCAAGCTCGAGGAGACCCCGGAGCACCCGCGCTGGATCGAGACGGTGTGGGGCCTCGGCTACCGCTTCGCGGCGTGAGGCGGCTGGCCGGCAGCCTGGGCTTCGCGATCGCCACCGCCGTGGTGGTGGCCGCCGTGGCGCTCGTCGGCTACGGACACGACGCGGCGTTCGCGACGGCCAGGATCCTGGCGCCGCTGGGCTGCGCCACGGTTCTCGTCGCCCACGCGCTGGCCCTGGGGCGCGGCCGCGTCGGCAGCCTGCGCCGCCAGTTCGCCGTCGTCACCGTGGTCGCGATGGTGCAGCTCACCGCGGCCGTCGCGCTCTTCGTCGAGCAGATGTTCGTCTCCGGCCACGACGCGTTCTTCGCTGTGCTCGCGGCCGCCTATGCCGCCGCGCTGACCGCCTGGGCGGTGCACCTGCTCGGCCGCCGCGCCCTCGACGACGTGGACGCCGTGCGCACGACGCTCACGCTGGTGGGCGAGGGCCGCCGCGACGTGCGCACCGGGGTCACCGGGCGCGACGAGCTGGCTCGCCTGGCGGCCGACGTCGACGCCATGGTGGCGCAGCTCAACAGCGAGGAGCGCGCCCGGCGCGACCTCATCGCCGCGGTCTCGCACGACCTGCGGACGCCGATCACCGCGCTGCGCCTGCTCGCCGACGCCATCGACGACGGCCTCGTCGACGCCGAGGACCGCCGCGACTACGCGGCGCGCATCGGCACGCACGTGCGCGCGCTGGGCGCGCTGATCGACGACCTCTTCGAGCTCACCCGCCTGGAGAGCGGCCAGCTGACCTGGTCCATGGAGCAGGTGCGCCTCGACGCGCTGCTCAACGAGGCGGTGGAGGCGATGCGTCCGGCCGCCGACGCCGAGGCCGTGACCATGACAGCGGAGCTCTCACCCGCCCTCGCCGCGGCCCGCGGCAACCCGGACAAGCTGCAGCGCGTGCTGTTCAACCTGATCCAGAACGCGATCCACCACACGCCACCCGACGGGAGCGTCACCGTGCGCGCCGAGAACCTCGGCGACGCGATCGAGATCGAGGTCGCCGACACCGGCCTGGGCATCGCCGGCGAGCATCGCCAGCGCGTGTTCGAGCCGTTCTACCGCGCCGATGGCGCGCGGACCGCCGGCGGCGCCGGGCTGGGCCTCGCGGTCTCGCGCGCGATCGTCGAGGCCCACGGGGGCTCGATCTGGCTGGAGGACGCGCCCGTCGGGACGTGCGTGCGCTTCCGGCTGCCGGCGGGCAGCCCGGCGCCATCGCCGTCCTGAGCGGCGCGCGGCGCGGCCCGGCGATCGCTCACCCGGTGGCCGTCGCGGCAGGCGAGGGGCGGTGCCGGAAGCGCGCCGCGCGCCGGTGGACGTGGCGGACGTAGCGCGCGTGGCGCGAGCGGGCGCGCGGCCCCGCGGGCGGATGGCCGGCGTAGAAGCGTCGCTTGACCACCTCGACCAGCACGAGGTAGGCGGCGATCATCGCCACGAGGATCGCGAAGAAGGCCAGCGGCAGGGGCGTGAAGCCCAGCGCCGACGCGAGCGGCGTGATCGGCAGCAGCGCCCCCACAGACGCGCACGCGATGGGCAGCACGATCATGGCCCGGCTGGGACGACTCGTGTACGAGGGGCTGCGGCGCGTGCGGATGACGAAGACGACCAGGGTCTGCGTCGCCAGCGACTCGACGAACCAGCCGGTGCGGAACTCGGCGTGGCCGGCGTTCAGGACGACGAGCATGACGAAGAAGGTCAGGAAGTCGAAGATCGAGCTGACGGGGCCGAAGACGGCCATGAAGCGCCGCACGAAGGCGATGTCCCAGGCCGCGGGCCGGGCGAGGACCTCCGGATCGACGCGGTCGCCGGGGATCGCGAGCTGGCCGACGTCGTAGAGCAGGTTGTTGAGCAGGATCTGCGAGGGCAGCATCGGCAGGAAGGACAGGAACAGCGAGGCGCCCGCGGCACTGAACATGTTCCCGAAGTTCGACGAGGTGGCCATGAGGACGTACTTCATGGTGTTGGCGAAGATCCGCCGCCCCTCGGTCACGCCGTCGGCCAGGACGCCGAGGTCCTTGTCGAGCAGGACGATGTCGGCGGCGTCCTTGGCCACGTCGGTGGCCGATTCGACCGAGATGCCGACGTCGGCCGCGTGCAGCGCCACCGCGTCGTTGACCCCGTCGCCCAGGAAGGCGACGTCGACGGCGCCGGTGCGCGCGACCTTGACGATGCGCGACTTCTGCTCCGGGCTGACGCGCGCAAAGACCGTGGTGTGGGCGATGGCCGCCAGCAACGCGGGATCGTCGAGGCGGTCGACGTCGGCGCCGGTGAGCACCTGCTCGACCGCGACGCCGAGGTCGCGGCAGACCTTGGCGGCGACCGCGCCGTTGTCGCCGGTGATGATCTTGACCGCGACGCCCAGGTGCGCGAGCTTCGCGACGGACGCGCCGGCGTCGGCCTTGGGCCGGTCGACGAAGGTCAGGAAGCCCTCCAGATGCAGGTCACGCTCGTCGGCGACGGTCGGCTGCGCGAGGCCCCTCGCCGTGCGGGTGGCCACAGCCAGCACGCGCGCGCCGTCGTCGAAGAGGCCCTGCAGGATGCGCCGGCTCTCGTCGCTGACGCCGGCGCAGCGGCCGAGGACGGCCTCTGGGGCGCCCTTGGTCACGAGGACGGGCTCCTCGCGGCCGCGCCGCACCAGGACGGTCGCGAGCTGGCGCTCGTGGTCGAAGGGCAGCACCGCGAGCCGCTCGTAGCTGGGCGGCCCGTCGGGTGCGCTCAGCAGCGCCGCGGCGTCCGGCGCGCCGTACAGGGCGAGGTCGAGCGCGTTGCCCCCGACCGGGCCTGAGGACGTCATCTCGGCCTCGTTGCAGACCAGGCCGAGGCTCAGCGAGCGCGGGGCGGGCGCGCCGCCGGCGTCCAGCGCCGCCTGGAAGGTGATCGCGCCCTCGGTCAGCGTCCCCGTCTTGTCGGTGAAGAGCAGGTCGATGTTCCCGAGGTCCTCGATGGTGACCAGGCGCTTGACCAGGACCCGCTTGCCTGCGAGCGCGCGCGAGCCGCTGGACAGGCTCACCGACACGATGGCCGGCAGCAGCTGCGGGGTGATGCCGATCGCGATGGCCAGGCTGAAGAGCAGCGCGTCGATCAGGGGGCGGTCCAACGCGACGTTGATGGCGAAGATGCCCACGGTCAGCACGCCGGCGACCTTGACCAGGAGCGCCGAGAAGCCGCGCAGCCCGACTTGGAAGGCGGTCTCGGCGGGCCGCTCGCCGAGACCGAGCGCGATCTTGCCGAAGGCGGTCGCCATCCCCGTCGCCACGACGACCCCCTCCCCCGAGCCCTGATGGACGATGGTGCCCATGAAGGCGCACGAGGCCAGGTCCACCGCCGAGTCCGAAGGCGGATCGGGCCCCGTCGACTTCGCCGAGGGGAGCGACTCGCCGGTGAGGACCCCCTCGTCGCACTCGAGCCCGTGGACCTCGACGAGGCGGACGTCGGCCGGCACGACGTCGCCGACGCGCAGCGCGACGACGTCGCCCGGGACGAGAGTCGTCACGTCGACTCTCGCCTCCGTGCCGCCGCGGCGGACCAGCGCCTCGTAGTGGATGTCGGCGTGCAGCGCCGCGACGGCGCGCGCCGAGCGGTACTCGTTGACGAAGCCCAGCCCCACGCTGAGCGCGACGATGACGGCGATGATGACCGCGTCCGTGGGGTCGCCGGTCAGCCCCGAGACGGCCGCGGCGCCGAGCAGGAGCGCGAGCAGCGGGTTGCGCAGCTGCGCGAGCAGGACGCCGAGCGCCGTGACCCGGCGCTGGTGGATGGCGTTGGGGCCGAACGCGGCCTTGCGCCGTGTGGCCTCGTCGTGGGCCAGGCCCCCCGCATCGCTGCCCAGGCGTTCGAAGACCTCCGCGGTCGGCAACTGAGCTGCCGCGACGAGGTCGAGCGCCGGCCCGGGAGCGGGAACAGGGATGGTCCGAGGCGCAGCCAGCACTCCTCCCCACTCTGTCGACACCGCCGCGCAGCGCCATCCGCTCAGTTCCGTCCGGCGCTCCGTAGTAGCTACCCATCGACCGGGCGGCCCGTGCGCGATGATCCTGTACATGGTCCTTCTCTGCTACGACGGTTCCGACGACGCCAAGGCCGCGATCGATCGCGCCGGGGTGCTGTTGAAGAGCTCGCCCGCGGTGGTGCTGTCGGTGTGGGAGCCGTTCATCGACGTCATCGCGCGCGCGGGCCTCGGGATGGCCTACGGCGCGCCGAGCTGGGACGGCGACGAGGTCGACGCGGCCAGCGAGCGCCGCGCGACCGCGCTGGCCGAGGAGGGCGCGGCGCGCGCCCGTGAGCTGGGCCTCGACGCCCAGCCGCGCACGGCGGTGCGCAACGGCAGCGTCGCCGGCGCCATCCTCGACGTCGCCGGCGAGCTCGACGCCGAGGCGATCGTGGTCGGCAGCCGGGGACTGACGGGCGTCAAGTCGCTGCTGCTCGGGAGCGTCTCGCACGCGCTGCTGCAGCACGCCGATCGCCCGGTCATCGTGGTCCCCTCCCCCGCGGTGATCGAGGCCCGCGCACAGCAGCTCCGCGAGCGCCACGCGTAGGCTTGAGCGCGATCCGCGCCACCGGCCTGTCGAAGCGCTACGGCGATACGCCGGCGCTGGACGGGCTCGAGCTCGAGGTCCGCGAGGGCGAGGTCTACGGCTACCTGGGGCCCAACGGCGCCGGGAAGACCACGACGATCCGGCTCCTGCTCGGCCTGCACCGGCCCAGCAGCGGGCGCGCGGAGCTCTTCGGCGTCGACGCCTGGGGCGATCCGGTGACCGCCCACCGGCGCGTCGCTTACGTCGCGGGCGAGCCCTTCCTGTGGCCGTCGATGACGAGCGCGGAGACGTTCGCCTTCCTCGGGCGCCTGCACGGCGGCGTCGACGTCGCCTATCGCGACGAGCTGGTGGAGCGCTTCGCGCTCGACACGCGCAAGAAGATCCGCGCGCTCTCCAAGGGCAACCGCCAGAAGGTCCAGCTCGTCGCCGCGCTCGCCACCCGCGCGGACCTGCTGCTGCTCGACGAGCCGACCAGCGGGCTCGATCCGCTGATGGAGATGGCCTTTCGCGAATGCATCGAGGAGGCGGCGGCGCGCGGGCAGTCGGTCTTCCTGTCCTCGCACATCCTCAGCGAGGTCGAGGCGGTCTGCGACCGCGTCGGGATCCTCAGGGACGGGCGGCTGGTCGACCAGGGAACCCTGCAGGAGCTGCGCCACCTCGGCGCGCAGACCGTCGAGGTGACCTTCGTGGGCGCGGTGCCGGAGCTCCGGCTGCCGGCGGGCGTGCAGGCCGTCAGCGCGGGCCCCCGCGCGCTGCGCTTCGAGGTCGCGGGGAGCGTGGGCCCGTTGATCGCCGCGCTCGCCGAGCACCCGGTCGAGACGCTGACCAGTCGCGAGCCCTCGCTCGAGGAGATCTTCCTGCACCACTACGACCGCTCCGACGGGCGTGGCGGCGGCGCCTAGCCCGCCGGCGCGCGCCCTGGCCCGGCGCGCGCTGCGCGACGCGCGGACCCGCACCGTGGTCTTCGCCTCCCTGTTCGCCCTCTACGCCTACATCCAGCCCGTCGGCTATCGCCGCACCTACCCGGCGGCGGCCGATCGGGCCTCCTTCGCACAGAGCTTCGCGGACAACAAGGGCCTGCGCCTGTTCTACGGCGCGCCCCACGACCTGCTGACGGTGAGCGGCTACACCGCGTGGCGCGTGGGCGGCACGCTGGCGATCGTCGCGGCGGTCTTCGGACTCCTGGCCGCGGTGCGCGCGCTGCGCACCGAGGAGGACTCGGGCCGCATGGAGCTCGTGCTGGCCGCGGCGGTCGGCCGCGGCACGGCGTTCGCCTCGGCGATGGCCGCTGTCGCCGCCGGCGTCGCGATCCTGTGGCTGGCCGAGTTCGCCGGCTTCGTGGTCGGCGGCCTGCCGGCGGGCGGGTCGGCCTACCTGGCCCTCGCGACGGCGTCGGTGATACCGGTCTTCGCCGGCGTGGGCGCCGTGGCCAGCCAGCTCGCCCCCACCCGGCGGGTCGCGCTGGAGCTGGGCGGCGCCGTCGTCGGGCTGTGCTTCGCCCTGCGCGTCGTGGCGGATACCGCCGACGGCGCGGGCCGGCTGCGCTGGGCGACGCCGCTGGGATGGGCCGAGGAGCTGCGCCCGTTCAGCGGCGCCCGGCCGCTCGTCCTGGTCCTCCCCATCGTCGCGACGGTGCTGCTCACCGCAGCGGCCGCGCGGATCGCCGCGACGCGCGACGTGGGCACCGGGAGGCTGCCGGCCCGCGACAGCTCCGATCCGCGCCTGGCGCTGCTCTCCTCGCCGACCGCGCAGGCGCTGCGCACCGAGCGCGCCGGCCTCATCGTGTGGACGAGCGGCGTGGCGGCCTTCGGGCTCATCCTCGGCGTGGTCTCGCAGAGCGTCTCGTCGGCGAACATCCCCGCGGGCGCGCAGCGGGAGATCGCCAAGCTCGGATCGGGCTCGATCGCCACCCCCACGGGCTACCTCGCCTTCGTCTTCATCTTCTTCATCCTCGCCCTCAGCCTCTTCGCGTGCGCCCAGATCGGCGCCGCGCGCCACGAGGAGGCCGACCAGCAGCTCGAGACGCTGCTCGCGCTGCCGGTGGGGCGCCGGCACTGGCTGGGCGGGCGCCTGCTGCTGGCGAGCTGTGCCGCCGCCGCCATCTCGGTGGCGGCCGGGGCCTTCACCTGGGCGGGCGCCGCCTCGGCCGGCGTCAGCGTCTCCCTGCCGCGGATGCTCGAGGCGGGGCTCAACTGCCTGCCGGTCGCGCTGCTCTTCCTCGGGCTCGCGGCGCTCGCGTACGCGGTCGCGCCCCGCGCGAGCGCCGGGATCGCCTACGGCCTGGTCACCGTCACCTTCCTGTGGCAGCTCGTCGGCTCGCTCCTCGGTGCACCGAGATGGCTCGCCGATCTGACGCCGTTCGCGCACGTCGGGCTCGTCCCCACGCAGTCCTTCCGCCTGGGGGACGCGGTGGCGATGCTCGCGATCGGCGCCCTGAGCGCTATCGCGGCGGTCGGCGTCTTCCTGCGCCGCGATCTGCTCGGCGCGTGAGCCCCGCTCGCCCCGCGGAGAATCGCTATGTGAGATCGTGGCGCCATGGCGACCGAAACAGAGCCGATCACCATCGTCCTGGCCGACGACCACGCCGTGGTGCGCTCGGGGCTGCGCATGGTGCTCGAGCGCGCCGGCGGCTTCGAGGTCGTATCCGAGGCCGGCGACGCCGAATCGGCCCTGCGGACGGTGCTTGGCCACAAGCCGACGATCCTCGTGCTCGACCTCAACATGCCCGGCGAGCTCAGCTCGCTCGACGCCATACCTCGCGTGCACGACGTGTCGCCGAACACGCACGTCGTCATCCTCACCATGCAGGAGGACCCGGAGTTCGCTCGGCGGGCGCTGCGCGCGGGCGCGGCCGGCTATGTCCTCAAGGAGGCCGCCGACGACGAGCTCGTCGACGCCGTGCGCCGGGTGGCCGACGGCGGCACGTACCTCAACCCGCGCCTGGGTGCGGTGCTCGCGGCCGCGCCGCCGGAGCCTTCGGGGCCCCCGGACGACCTCACCGACCGCGAGGTCGAGGTCCTGCGGCTGATCGCCCTGGGCCACACCAACGCCGAGATCGCGTCGGAGCTGTTCCTCTCGGTGCGCACGGTCGAGTCGCACCGCGCGCACATCCAGCAGAAGCTCAATCGCTCCACCCGCGCCGAGCTCGTGCGCTACGCGCTCGACCACGGGTTCGTCAAAGCGGGGTAGCCCGGCTCAGCCGAGCGGCAGCCGCGCGCGGATCACCGTTCCGGCGCCGGCCCCGGGCAGCACGCTGAGTTCCCCGCCGGCGAGCTCCGCGCGCTCGCGCATGCCGGCCAGTCCGAAGCCGCTGCTCGGAGCGGCCTCGGAGTCGAAGCCGATGCCGTCGTCGGCCACGGACACCTCCACCGCATCGTCCTCGCAGTGGACGCCGATGTCGATCGAGGAGGCGCCGGCGTGCTTGACGGCATTGGTCAGGGACTCCTGGACCACGCGATAGACGGTCGTCTCGAGCTCGGGCCCGAGGCGGCGGTCGTCGGGGAGCTGGACGTCCGCACGGACCTCTAGGCCGTTGACCGCCCCCGTGCGCTGCGCCAGGGAGGCGAGCGCGGGCGCCAGCCCGAGCTGATCGAGAGCCGGGGGGCGCAGCTCGGCGATGAGCGCGCGCAGCGAGTCGATGTCGCCGGTCAGCTGCGTGGTCGCGTCGCGCATGGCGGCGCGCATCGCCTCGGGATCGTCGAGCCGGATCGCGCTGGACAGGAGGACCTTCATGCCGCCGAGCGCCTGCAGCGTCTCGTCGTGCAGCTCGCGCGCCCACCGGTGGCGCTCGGCTTCGGCGGCGGCCAGCGAGCGCCGGCGCCGATCGGCCTCGACCGACTTGGCGGTGGCGACGGCCGTCGCCGCCTGCGCCGCGAAGGCCTCCAGGAGCTGCTCGTCGTCGCGCGTGAAGGCGCCGTCGCCCTCGAGACGGTCGAAGGCGGCGAGCACGCCGAGACTCTGGCCGCGGTAGACCAGCGGGACCAGGAGCGCGGTCGAGGCGTGATCGAGGCCGAGCTGATCGGGTGGGATCAGGAGCTCCCGGACCGCGTCGGCGATGCGACGGGGGCGGCCGGCGGCCAGCACCTGGCCCGCCGTCGACCCCGCCAGCGGCAGCCGCGTCGCATCGCCGATCCGCACATGGCCCGCACCGGCGACGACCACCAGCTCGTCGCCCTCGCGCAGCATGATGAGGACGTCGTGGGCCTCGATCAACGCTCGCCCGCGCTTGACCACGAGCTCGAGGATCCGCTCGAGCTCGGTCTCGCCGCCGATGGCACGGGCGATGGCCGCCGTGGCCTGCAGCCCGCGCACCGCGCGCTCGAGCTCCTCGCGCCGGGCGGCCACGTCGCGATAGAGCCGAGCGTTCTCGATGGCGATCGCCGCCCAGTCGGCGAGGACGATGACGGCCTCCTCGTCCTCGGGCGCGAACGGCTCCCCGCCGGCCTTCTCGGTGAGGTACAGGTTCCCCCACGCTTCGCCGCGAAGGAGGATGGGGACGCCGAGGAAGGACCGCATCGGAGGGTGCCCCGGCGGGAAGCCGTAGGAGCGCGGATGGTCGCCGACGTCCTCCAGGCGCAGCGGACGCGGGTCGTCGATGAGCACGCCGAGCAGGCCGCGACCGCGGGGCAGGTCGCCGATGGCGCGGTGGGTGTCCTCGTCGATGCCGCGCGTGAGGAAGCGGGCGAGCTCGCGGCGCCCCTCGTCGAGGACCCCGAGCGCGACGTAACGAGCGCCGGTGAGGTCGGCGGCCGTCTGCAGGAGCCGGTCGAGCACCGTCTCGAGATCGAGCTCGGACAGCAGACCGCGCCCGGCCTCGATGAGGCGTGCGAGCCGGTGCTCGTCGAGGCCGTCGAGAGGTGTCATGCTCGAGCGCGAGCTTACCGGTGGGCCTGCGCGCCGACCTGCGGCGCAACCCGCGCGGCGGCCGGGACGACGAGCACCGGGCAGGCGGCCTGGCGCAGGAGCTCATCGTCGCGCCCGGCGATCACCATCACGTCGACGTCCCCGCACGTCTGGGCGACCAGGGCGCCGGCGCCACGGCCCGCGACGCGCGTCGCGCCCGCCGACGGCGCCAGGGCCTGAGCGTGGGCCAGCCACTCCTCGGCGGCGGGGTCGTCGCCGACGGCGATGAGCCGCACGTCTGCGCCGGCGCGCCCGGCGAGCGCCGACGCGAGCGCGACCGCTTCGTCGATCGGCCCGCTCGGTCCGCACGCGACGGTGATGCGGGCCGGCGCGAAGCCCCGGACGAAGCGATGTCCGTACGGCGCCACGACGACGGGGCACGGCGCCTCGGCGAGCAGCCGCGCCACGCCCGGCTCGCCGGCGACGAGGTTCTGGCCGACCACGATGGCGTCGGGTCGCTCGCGGCGAGCGAGCGCCCCGATCGCGTCGGCGAAGGGCATGCCGGAGACCGGCAGGTAGCGCACGCGCGCATCGGGGCCGAGCGTCGCGTAGACCTCCCCGCCGGCGTCGCGCAGCCCGGCGCGGCGACGGGCCGCCGCCTCGGTGCCGCCGGTCAGCGGGGCCGCCGAGGTCGCCAGGACGTGCGCCACGACGATCGGCGCGTCGTCGCCGGCCAGCTGCGCCGCGAGCACGAGCGCGTCACGGCCTTCGGTGTGGCCGGCGAGGGCGACGAGGACGGAGGCGAACACTCCTGCACCGTAGGTCCGGCCCTTCCCGGCGCCATCCGTGCGCGGGCGCTGATGCGACTGTGGCAAAGCCGCAGCCATGTCGCAGGCCAGCACCGATGGAGCCGCGCGGCCCGGGGCCGAACATGGCGCCATGTCCTTCGGACCCGCCACCGACCATCCGCGCGTCGTGATCGCCGGGGGCGGCGTCGCCGCGCTGGAGGGCTGCCTGGCCCTGCGCGAGCGCCTGAGCGCCGCCGACCTGGACATCACGCTCCTCAGCCCCAGCCGGCGCTTCGACTACCGCCCGCTCTCGGTCCTGCAGCCGTTTCGCGGCATCTCGCGGTGGAGCGTGGCCCTCTCGACCTTCGCCGCTGACCAGCAGGTCGCCATTGTCTACGACGCGCTGACCGCGATCGCCCCCCACGCCCGCGTGGCCGTCACGGGCGCCGGCGACGAGATCCCCTACGACGCGCTGCTCATCGCCACCGGCGGACACGCCGCGGACGCCGTGCGCGGCGCGCTGACCTTCCGGGGCGCCGGCGACGGCCAGGCGATCCGCGAGCTGCTCGCCGCGCGGCCGCAGAGCATCGCCTTCGCGGCGCCGGAGGGATCCTCGTGGCCGCTGCCCCTCTACGAGCTCGCCCTGCTGAGCGCCGCCGAGCTGCGCAGCCGCGGCGCCGCCACGGAGGTCCTGCTCGCGACGCCGGAGGATGCGCCGCTGTCGCTCTTCGGCCCGGCCGCGAGCGCCTTCGCCGCCGACCTCCTGGCGCGTCACGGCATCGAGGTGCTCACGGGCGCCGCCGCGGTGGCGGCGCCCGCGGGGTCGCTGGAGCTCAGCGACGGCCGCCTCGTGGCCGCCGATCGCGTGGTGGCGCTGCCGCGCGTGCTCGGACGGCGCATCGAGGGCATCCCGCGCGACGAGCACGACTTCATCGCGATCGACGAGCATGCGCGCGTCGAAGGCCTGTCGCACGTCTACGCCGCCGGGGACGTGACGAACTTCCCCATCAAGCACGGGGGCCTCGCGGCGCAGCAGGCCGACGCGGCGGCCGAGGCGATGCTGGCCGAGCTCGGGCTGCCGATCACGCCGCGGCCGTTCGATCCCGTCATCCAGGGGGTCCTCTTCACCGACGCCGAGCCCGCCTACCTGCAGGCGCGGCTCTCCGACAGCGCCGCGGCGCCGTCCGAGCCGCGCACCTTCTCGCTGTGGTGGCCGCCGAGCAAGATCGCGGGCCGCCACCTGTCGCCCTACCTGGCCATCCGCGCCGGCGCGCCGCGCACCCCCGAGATCCGTCCCGGCGCCGATGCGATGCACGTCTCGGTCGACGTCCGCGCGAGCATGCGCTGACGCTCACCGCGCCGGCGCGAGACAGCGAGTATGGTCGCCACCAGCGGCCATCGTGACGGACGAGCATCTCGACTCCCAACGCCTGCGCCGGCTCCTGGACGTCGGCCGCTCCCTGGTGTCCGAGCTCGACCTCGAGGTCGTGCTCGACCGCGTCCTCGAGGTGGCCCGCGAGCTCACCGGCGCGCGCTACGCCGCCCTGGGGATCCTCGACGAGCGCCGCCAGGAGCTCGAGCGCTTCCTGACCCGCGGGATCGACGCGGACACCCACCGCGCGATCGGCGACCTGCCCAGAGGCCACGGCATCCTCGGCGTGCTCATCAGCGATCCGCGCCCGCTGCGGATGCCCGACGTCGGCGACCACCCGCGCTCCTACGGCTTTCCACTCGGGCACCCGCCGATGCACAGCTTCGTCGGCGTGCCGATCCTCATCCGCGGGCAGGCCTACGGCAACCTGTATCTCACCGAGAAGGCCGGCGGCGACTTCGATGCGGCCGACGAGGAGGCGCTCGTCGTCCTCGCCGACTGGGCGGCGATCGCGATCGAGAACGCTCGCCTGTACCGCGGCGTCGCCGCCCGTCGCGACGAGCTCGAGCGGGCCGTCTCGGCGCTCGAGACCACGTCCTCGATCGCCCGTGCCGTGGGCGGCGAGACCGACCTCGAGCGCATCCTCGAGCTCCTGGTCAAGCGCGGCCGTGCCCTCGTCGACGCGCGAGCGATGCTCGTGGCGCTGCGCGACGGCGACGAGCTCGTCGTCCAGGCCGCGGCCGGCGAGGTCCCCTCCGACGTGGTCGGGCGCCGGATCGCCGTGGCGGGGTCCATGGCGGGCGACGTCCTTCGCACGCAGCAGCCCGAGCGCCTGGCCGACGCCCCGGCGCGATTGCGCTTCGCGCTCGCCGAGGACGTCGGCGCCGCGACCGGGCTCATCGTGCCGCTCGTCTTCCGCGGTGAGGCAGTAGGGGTCCTCGCGGCCTTCGACCGGACCGTGGCCGGACCCGAGTTCAGCGCCGAGGACCAGCGCCTCGTGCAGGCCTTCGCGGCGACGGCCGCGACGGCGGTGATGACCGCCCAGAACGTCGCCGCCCACGGGCTTCGGCGCAGCGTCGAGGCCACCGAGCGCGAGCGCGAGCGCTGGGCGCGCGAGCTGCACGACGAGACCCTGCAGGAGCTCGCCGCCCTGCGTATCTCGCTGTCCGCCGCGCGCAAGAGCGACCAGCCCGGTGCGCTGGAACGGGCCGCCGACGAGGCCGTGGAGCGCGCGACGGCCGCCATCGACGCCCTGCGCAACCTCATCACCGACATGCGCCCCGCTTCGCTCGACGAGCTCGGCGCGGGCCCTGCGCTCGAGGCGCTCATCGTCCGCACGCGGCGGCTCTCGGGCCTGAGGGTCACGGCCGAGATCGATCTCGCCTACGAGGCCGGACGCGAGCCCGAGCGTCACGCGCCCGAGACCGAGGTCGCCATCTACCGCATCGTGCAGGAGGGCCTGACGAACGCGGTCAAGCATGCGGGGGACGTCGACGTCCGCGTGGCCGTCGCGGAGAGCGAGGACGCGGTGAGCGTGCAGGTGAGCGACGACGGCCCGGGCTTCGCGCCCGAGGCCCACCACGCCGGCTTCGGGCTCCTGGGCCTCCGCGAGCGCGTCGAGCTCGTGGGCGGCACCCTCACCGTGCAGTCGGCGCCAGGCGCCGGGACCACGATCGAGGCGTTGCTGCCGGTCCGCAGGCGCACCGGCCTGCAACCGGCGCGGGTCGACGTCGCGAGCTGACTGCAGTCACTCGCTGCGCACGGCCTGCAGGATCTGCAGCCGCGCCGCACGGCGCGCCGGCGCGACGGCCCCCAGGACTCCGACGACGACCGCCAGCAGGAGGAAGACCATGAGCTGGCGGACCGGGATGCTGAAGCCGACGCCGAGGTCCTTGACCGCGAAGGTCGTCAACCAGGCGAAGAGGATCCCGACGCCCGTGCCGAGGACGCCGCCGATGAGCGACGTGATGACGCTCTCATAGCGGATCATGCGGCGCACCTGCGCGGAGGTGGCGCCTATGGCGCGCAGCATGCCGAGCTCGCGTGTGCGCTCGTGGATGGAGAGGAAGAGGCTGTTGGCGATGCCGAACATCGAGATGACGATGCTCATGGCCAGCAGCGCGTAGAGCAGGTAGACGATCTGGTCGAGCTGGGCGCCGATGTAGTCGCTGTACTGCTCGCGCGTGCGCACCTTGGCCGATGGGAAATCGGCGAGCGCGGCCTTCACCTGACGCTGAGCGGTCGCCGTGTCACTCCCCGGCATCAACCTGACGAAGTAGGACAGCGGGTCGCGCAGCGAGGAGAGCGCCCGGAACTGCGCGACGTCGACCATCACCCCCTGCATGAGCTCCGGGTCGCGGTACTCGGCGATCGCGGTCAGCGTGGCGCGGTGGCCCGTGGGGCCGGTGACGCGGAAGCGCTCGCCCACCGTGATGCCGTGCGCCTTGGCGAACTGCTCTTCCACGATGGCGGCGCCCGCCACGAGGCGCTGCAGGTCGATGTTCGAGCCGTGCAGCCAGCGGAAGCTGTAGGCGTCGCGCAGGGTCAGCGGATCGATCCCCGTCAGCTGGTCGGTGATCGCGTTGGACTTGTGCCCGTTGACCTCGACCTGGTCGAGGTACTGCGGCGCGGTGGCCATGACGGACGGCACGCGATCGACGCGCAGCCCGGCGGCGCGCGCGAGCGGCGCCACGGTGTCGCTGGTGACCACGAGCTCGGCCCTGGCGCGGTCTGCGATCGCCCCGTCGATCGAGTCCTTGAGGCCGGCCGCGAAGACGGAGACGAAGACCACGAGCGCGAGGCCGACCATCAGCGCGGCCGCGGTGACGGCCGTGCGCGCCGGGTTGCGCGTCGCGTTGTCGCGCGCCAGCTCGCCGGTCGCGTGCCCCAGCCGCTGCAGCGGCCAGCCGACGACTGCGGCCAGCGGGCGCACGACGTAGCGCGCGCTCAGTGCGACGCCGACGAACACGAGCAGCGAGCCGAGCCCCATCGCCGTGATCCGGCTGCTGGCCGCGCCGCCTCCGAACAGGCCCTGGACCAGGAGCGCGACCCCGGCGAGGCCCACCAGCGCGGTGAGGACCCGGCGCCGGCGGCTGGACGGCGGCGCCTCCGCCAGCGCCTCGTCGCGCATGGCCGCTACGGGCGGCACCCTGGTCGCGCGCACCGCGGGGACCAGCGCGGCGAGCAGGGTCACACCGACGCCGACGCAGAGGCCGATGACGATCGTCCGCGCCGCGAGCTGCATGCCGCCCCGCGGGATGCCCCATCCGGCCGCGTCGAAGAGCGCGCCGAGCCCCCGCGCGAAGCCCAGGCCGCAGAGCAGCCCCAGGACGGAGGCGGTGACCCCGAGCACGAGCGCCTCGGCGGCGACCGCCGTGAGCACCTGCCGGCGCGTCGCGCCCATGGAGCGCAGCAGCGCGAACTCGCGCCGGCGCTGGGCGACGGAGATCGAGAAGGTGTTGAAGATGATGAACGCGCCGACGAGCACGGCCGCCCCCGAGAAGGCCAGCAGGGCCGGCGTGAGGAAGCTGCCGATGCTGTCGTTGGCCTGCTTGGCGTCGTCGGCCGCGGTCTGCTCTCCCGTCTTGATCTCGAGGCTGCGCGGGAGGGTCTGGCGCAGGCGGGCCACGAGCTCTGCCGGCGAGACCCCGGACGCCGCCGAGGCGACGACGCGCGAGACCTTGCCCTCGAGGCCGTACCAGGACTGCACGTCGGCCATCGGCGCGACGATGAGCGTCGCCCCGCCGATCGAGGCCACGTTGCCGTAGTCCGCGATGCCGACCAGCCGCACGTGCTTGATGCCGGTCCGCGTCGTCACGCCGACGCGCTGGCCGATCGACAGGTGCTCGTCCTCGGCCAGCTTGCGGTTGACCAGCACCTCGCCGCGCTGCCCGGGCAGCCGGCCGACCACGTGGCGCAGTGGATCGAAGGGCTCGCGCATCGAGGAGACGACGATCGCCGGCGCGAACTTCGGCTCGACCGCGCGGCCCTTGACGACGAGCGAGCCGGTCTGGAACAGCTCGCCCTGGACGTCGGCCGCGCCCGGCACCTGCGCGGCGCGCACGACGGTGCGCTGGTCGATCAGGTCGTTGGCGCCGAAGGTGCTGGTGAAGGCCTTGCGCGGAGAGATCTGGGCGTCGACACCGGAGTTGGCGGTCCGCGTGATGTCGTTCATCGCCGTCCGGATCTGATCGGTCTGGACGTAGGTCCCGGCGATCATCGCCACTCCGAGCAGGATGGCCACGGCGGTCAGCGCCGAGCGCAGCTTGCGCTGAGCCATGCTGCGGAGGGCGACGGCGATCATGGCTCGGGCGCCCGCAGGTGGTCGAGGATGTCGTCGAGCGTCGGGTGCTCCTCGATGCCCGCGATCGCGCCGTCGGCCAGGAAGACGACGCGATCGGCGATCGTGGCCGCCGAGGGATCGTGCGTGACCATGACGATGGTCTGGCCGAAGTCGTCCACCGCGCGGCGCAGGAGGACGAGGATCTCGCGACCGGACTTCGAGTCGAGGTTGCCCGTCGGCTCGTCGCCGAAGACGACGGCGGGCCGCGTCACGAGCGCGCGCGCCACAGCCACGCGCTGCTGCTGGCCGCCCGACATCTCGGCCGGACGGTGCGTGCGGCGGTCGCCGAGGCCGACCGCGTCGATGAGGGTCTCGAGCCACTCGCGGTCGGGGCGCTGGCCGCCGATGCGCAGCGGCAGCGTGATGTTCTCCTCCGCGGTGAGGACGGGAAGGAGGTTGTAGGCCTGGAAGACGAAGCCGACGGAGCGCCGTCGCAGGAGCGTGAGGTCGCGGTCGTTGAGGCCGTCGAGGCGCGTGCCGTCGATCTCGACCCACCCCTCGGTCGGCCGGTCGAGCCCGGCGAGGATGTGCAGCAGCGTCGACTTGCCCGAGCCCGATGGGCCCATGATGGCCGTGAAGGTGCCCGGCGCGAACGCGACGTCGACGCCGCGGAGGGCGTCGACGGCCGACGATCCGGTGCCGAAGCGCTTGAGGAGGTCGTGGCCTCTGACCACGGCGGTCTGTGCCGGCGCCGGTACCGCGCTCGGCACCGGCTCGGTGACGAAGGTGCTCGAGCTCATGTGTGAACCATCCCTCGCGCGCGCGCGCGATGCGACCGTGGTCACCCTCGTTCCTGGGCAGGGCGAACTACGGAGCGCGCGGCGTCACGGGTAGAGCTGGCGGCCCGTCGCCTCGTCGACGACCGAGATGGCCACGGCGGGGCACGCCTCGGCGGCCGCCATGACGAGGTCCGGCGGCCCGGTGCCGACGACGACGGCCGTGTCGTCGACGCGGAAGACCTCGGGCGCGAGGACGGCGCAGTCGCCGTGGGCGCTGCAGGCCAGGGGATCGACGGTGGGTACGAGGGTCATGCTGCGCTCCGTTCGTGTTCGGGGGTGGTTTCCTGCAGGCGCCGGCGCAGAGCGGGCAGGTCGCGCGGGCGCCCGACGAGCAGCCCTCCGACGAGCCGGCCGCCACGGTGGAAGAGCGCGCACGCGTCGCCGGCGACGGGGTCGCCCTCGACCTCCACGCGGTCGTGGCCGGTGGCGGTGCCGGCGAACTGCAGGCGCACGCCGTGCTGGTCGCTCCAGAAGGCCGCCGGAGGCGCCGCCGGGGCCGGGACGCCGAGGATGGCCGCGGCGACGGTGGCCCCGTGGCGGGCGGCCGTCTCCCAGTGGCCGGCTCCGCGCACGTCGCCGGCCGCGTAGACGTGCGGCAGCCGGGTGCGACCCTCGGGGTCGGCGGCGATCGCGCCTGGGGGGAGCCCGCAGCCGTCCAGCCAGCCGGTGGCCGGGACCATGCCGACGGCCATGAGCACGGCGTCGCAGGCGACGCGGCGCCCGTCGCCGAGCCGCAGCGCGCCGACGCGCGCGCCGACGCGGTCCACCGCGTCGACCGTGGCGCCCGTGAGGACCTCGACGCCGGCCGCCCTCTGCAGCTCGGCCAGCCAGCGTCCGATGCGCTCGCCCAGCACGGCTGCGAGCGGCGCGGGGGCGGCCTCCACCACGGTGACGGCGGCGCCGAGCGCCCGCGCGGTCGCCGCCACCTCGAGGCCGACCAGACCGGCCCCCACGACGGCGAGACGGACGTCCGGCCCCAGCACGGCACGCAGCGCGAGCGCGTCGTCGAGCGTGCGCAGGACGTGGACGTTCGTGCGCCCGCGCAGGATCGGGAGCACGCGCGGCGCTCCGCCCGTGGCGAGGACCAGCCTGTCGTAGCGCAGGGGACGGCCGCCGGCGAGCAGCACGTGCCTGCGGCCGGCGTCCAGGCCTGTGGCCGCGTCCCCCAGGACGAGCTCGACGCCGTGCTCGGCGTGCCACCCCGGTGCCCGCAGCGCCAGCTCGCGGGCCCCGGTCGTGCCCGACAGAAGGCCCTTGGACAGCGGCGGACGGTCGTATGGGGTGTGCTCCTCGTCGCCGACGAGCCGGATGGGTCCCTCCCACCCCCGGGCCCGCAGCGCCTCGCAGCAACGCTGACCGGCCAGGCCGGCGCCCACGATCACGATCCCCGCGCTCATCCCGACGCTCCCTCCGCCGCGGGACGCACCGCGCGCGCCGGGCGCCGTCCGCGGAGGCGGTGCACGAAGAGCACGGCGATCGGGACGCCGGTGACCAGCAGGAAGGCGCGCAGCCACGGGGTCGACGCGTCCGTGCCGGCGCCGAGCGCGTGGACCACGCCCAGGACGTAGACGAGCACGGTCGCGCGGTGCGCCCTGCGCCACAGCCGCGCGCCGATGCGCCGGCGCGCGTAGAACGACAGCCCGAGCAGCGCGGCCAGGTAGGCGGCGATCACGCCCAGGCCGCTGAAGAGCGGTCGGTAGCCCATGGTGAACGGCACGAGGACGCCGGCCGGCCCGGGATGCAGCCAGGGGTCGAGCAGCAGGGTGATGCCGTGGACGGCGATGGCCACGAGGCCGGCGAGGGCCGCCTGCTCGTGCAGCGCCATCAGCGTGCGCGAGAGCCCGGGGCGGCGCGCGACGCGGCCGGCCATGGCCAGGCCGATGCCGACCGACAGCGTGACCAGGGCCAGGGCGACGATGCCCGACGCGCGGCCGGCCAGCCACCAGCCGTAGTGCAGGGGGTCGGGTGCGATCATGCGGCCCTCGCGGTGTTCGCTGCCAGCGGGCCGGCGAGCTGCACATCGCCGTCGTCGTGGACCAGCACGCCGCCGTGCTCGGCCAGCAGCGCGGCGCCGACCCGCGGCCCGCTCAGCAACGCGGCCTTGGCCAGCGTCTCGGCCTCGAGCGCGGTCGGCGCCAGGGCGGTCACCGTCACGAGGCCGGTCCACGCCGGCGCGCCGGTCAGCGGGTCGATGAGGTGGTGGGCGAAGGTCCCGTCGGACCGCTGCCACAGGCGGGAGTCGATGCCCGAGGTGGCGATCGCGCCGGGACCCAGCTGCAGCCGGTGGATGGGCTCGCCGCCGAAGGGGTGCGCGACCTCGACCTCATAGGGCGCCCGCTGCGCGCCGTCGCCGCCGACGCGCAGGTCGCCGCCGCAATCCACGGCGAAGCGCAGCCGTGCGCGCAGGCGGTGCGCGACCGCGTCGGCCGCGAGGCCCTTTCCGGTCCCGCCCGTGTCGAGCTCGATCCCGGCCGGGCGCCGGACCGTGCCATGTGCGTCATCGACGTGCACGCGGTGCCAGCGCGCAGCGACATCGGGGCGCGCGGCGCGGCGCGCAGGCGCGCAGGCGAGGGCCGCCGCCACGTCCGCGGGCGCCACCCCGGCCAGCGAGCCGGCGTAGCCGGCTCGGCGCAGGGCGGGCAGGACCGTCGGGTCGACGAGGCCGCCGGTGCGCTGCGCGGCCCACAGGCCGGCCCTCACCGCGGTGCGCAGCAGCGCCGACGCCGGCACGGCGGCGCGGCGGTCGCGATTGAGCGCGCACAGCTCGCTGTCCTCGCGAAAGCGCGACAGGCGCGCGTCGAAGGACGCCAGCCACTCGCGCGCGTCGTCGAGCCCGGCGCTGTCCGGCGCCAGCAGCCGGACGTCGGTCCCCATGCAGCGGAAGGCCATCTCGTGCTCGGTCATGACGTCTTGGTCACCAGCGGGGCGGGCGCGGGCGCGGGCGCCGGAGCCGGCGCAGGCGCCGGAGCGGCTGCCGGCGCGGGGGCGGGCGCGGAGCCCTGCGGGATCACGGCCACCGTACGCGGCGCGGTGCTCGCGCCCGCGTCCTCGGAGTCGTGCACCTCGTCGACGACGACGCGCTTGACGATCACGCGGCGAACGAGCACGCGGCGCGGCGCCGGGGCGACCGCGGCCACGGGGCGCGCGCCCAGAGCCGGGTCTCGGCCGACGCGCATCTGGACGACGAGCAGGACGAGGATCACGACGAAGGCGGCCAGCGACCACACGCCGACGGCGAGCAGCCCGGGGCGGCGCGGGCGGCGGGGAGCGCGCGGCTCAGTCATCGCCGCCGTCCTCGCGCTCGTGCTCGTGCTCGCCGCCGCCGGAGCCCGTGGCGCTCGACCGGGTGCGCAGCGGGCGCGCGGTGCGCGGCGCGACGGCGGCGACCACGGGCTGGGCGCGAGCCGGCGCCACCGCCGGCGCCGGCGCGGGGGCCGGCGCCGCGGCGGGGGGCGCGACGGGCTTGTGACGCTTGGGCTTGATGTGGCGCACGACGTGGACGGTGCGGTGGATGACCTGCGTGCGGACCTCGACCGGCGCGGGGGCGGCCGCGACCGGTACCGGCGCGCGGTCGCGGCCGGCGCTCAGGGCCGCGCCGGCGGTCCCGCCGACGGCGAGCAATGCCGCGGCGGCGAGGGTGGTGGTGGCGGTGCGCATCAGCGGTTCCTCGAGTTCGGGAGCGGGTCGACACGATGGTCGGGCCACGGCGCCCAAGGCCGTGGAAAGTCCAGGCAAAGCTTCGGTAAAGCCCTGCATGCGCGGCCGGCGCTGCGCTCTACAGTCGAGACGCCCATGCGTCGCGGAGCCCTAATCCTGTTCGTGGAGGACGAGGCCGCCATCGCCGATCCCTTCGGGCGTGCCCTGGCCCGCCAGGGCTTCGAGGTCATCGTCGCGGGCTCGATCGCGCAGGCGCGGGCGCGCTTCGCGCGCGACTCCCCCGATCTCGTGCTCCTCGACCTCACGCTCCCCGACGGGGACGGGCGCGACCTGTGCCGCGAGCTGCGCAGCGCGTCGCCGGTGCCGATCATCATGCTCACGGCGCGCGGAACCGAGCTCGATCGCGTGACCGGCCTGGAGATCGGCGCCGACGACTACGTGGTCAAGCCCTTCAGCGGGGCCGAGGTCGTCGCGCGCATCCGCGCCGTCCTGCGCCGGGCCGCGTCCGCGCAGGAGGCCGAGGCGCCGATCGCGCTGGGCGACCTGGTGGTCGACCCGGCCGCGCGCCGTGCCGCGATCGGGGGCCGCGAGATCTCCCTCTCGCGCAAGGAGTTCGATCTCCTGGCCGAGCTGGCCCGCAACGCGGGCGCCGTCGTCACCCGCGAGGAGCTCATGGCCCGCGTCTGGGACGAGAACTGGTTCGGCTCCACCAAGACGCTGGACGTCCACATGGGGTGGCTGCGCCGCAAGCTCGGTGACGACGCCTCGATGCCGCGCTACGTGCACACCATCCGCGGCGTCGGCTTCCGCCTCACGGCGCCCGGGGACGACGCGCCCGCCCAGGCGGCGTCGTGAGCCTCCGCGTCCGGATGCTGCTGGCCCTGGCCTATGTCCTGCTGCTGGCCATCGTGGCCCTCGAGGTACCGCTCGCCTCGAGCATCCGCCGGCGCGTCGACGACGAGGTCCGCTCGCAGGCGCGCGCCCAGGCCGACGTGCTGGCGGCCACCGCCGCCGACCTGCTGGCCCCCGCGCAGCGCGGCGAGCTCGAGGCGCTCGTGACCCGCTCGGGGGCGACCGTGCGCGGGCGCGTCATCGTGGTCGACGGCGCAGGCCGGCTGCTGGCCGACAGCGCCGGACCGGGGCTGGTGGGCGCGCTCTACGCTCGGCGCCCCGAGATCGGTGCCGCACTCGGCGGCCACACCGACCAGCGCATCCGCCACAGCAGCACGCTGGGCGAGGATCTCCTGGCCACCGCCGTGCCCATCCGCAGCGCCACCCGGCCGCCGGCGATCGGCGCCGTGCGCGTCACGCAGAGCGTCGCCGCGGTGCACCGCGCCGTCCGGCGCACGATCGTCGGCCTCGTGCTCATCGGCGCGGTGGTCCTCGCCGTCGGGCTCCTCGCCGGCCTTGTCATCGCGCGAACGATCGCGCGCCCGATGCGCGGCCTGGACCGCGCGGCGCGCCGCGTGGCGGCGGGCGACCTCCAGGCGCGCGCGCCCATCGACGGCAGCACCGAGCAGCGCGCGCTGGCACGGACCTTCAACGACATGACCGGCCGGGTGGCGCGCCTCGTGCGCAGCCAGCAGGACTTCGTCGCCGATGCCTCGCATCAGCTGCGCACGCCCCTCACGGGCCTGCGCCTGCGCCTGGAGGAAGCGCGTGCCCAGGTCGATGCTCCCGGCGCGATCGCCGAGCTCGACGCCGGGATGGGCGAGGTCGATCGGCTGGCCCAGATCCTCGAGGAGCTGCTCGTCCTCAGCCGGGCCGGCGAGCGCGAGCTGCCCGGGACGCTGGTCGATCTCGGCGATGCCGCCGAGCGCGCCGCCGAGCGCTGGGCGCAGACGGCCGCGGAGCGCGCTCAGCGCGTCGAGGCCGACGTGCGGGCGCCCGGCAGCGCCTGGTGCGCGCCGGCGGACCTCGACCGCGTGCTCGACGTGCTCGTGGAGAACGCGCTGCGCTACTCGCCGGCCGGCAGCGCCGTGCTCCTCGCCGCCCTCCCTGGCCGCATCGAGGTGCTCGACCGCGGCCCGGGGCCGGCCCCCGGCGAGGAGGAGGCGGTGTTCGAGCGCTTCCATCGCGGGCGCGCGGGGCGCGGCGGACCGGCCGGCACCGGCCTGGGCCTGCCGATCGCCCGCGAGCTGGCAGGGGAATGGGATGCCACCGTCGTGCTCGAGGCGCGCACCGGCGGCGGCGCTCGCGCCGTCGTGCGCTTCGCGCCCGTTGCGACCCGGCGCGCCCCCGTGCCCGAGCCCGAGCCGCAGGCCGCCCGATGACGGCGCGCACCGTCGTCGCCTGGGTCGTGGCCGCCGCGCTGGGCCTCGCCCTCGCCGCCGGCATCACGCTGGCCGCCAGTCAGCTCTCCAGCCAGCGCGTCGGGCTGTCGGGCGAGCCGCTGTCGG
Organism: Paraconexibacteraceae bacterium; assembly: GCA_963757775.1. Taxonomy (GTDB): domain Bacteria; phylum Actinomycetota; class Thermoleophilia; order Solirubrobacterales; family Solirubrobacteraceae; genus JAOPZW01. Next base: position 222,349 of record CAVWSH010000012.1, read on the forward strand.
CGGGCGACCGGCTGGTGCCGCACGCGCAGCCCCGCGCCGCCGCGCCTCGCCCGTCGCGGCCGGCGCACCCGTCGCGGCCCGCGCAGCGGTCGCAGCCCGCGCCGTCAGCGCGCCCCTCCGGTGGTGAGGACGCGGGCGAGGCCGGCGGCGACGACTGAGCAGAGTCCGCCGTGGCGCGAGACCGTGGTTCTCCGCAACACGTTGCGTCGAGTCACCGATGGCGGGGCGACGGCGCGATGGCACCCTGGCGCGAAGTGCGGCGCTCACACCGTCGCTCTGGTCATCGACCATCCCGAACATCCGCTCAACTGACTGACCACGGCCTTGCGCCCATTCCTCGCCGCCTCGCTTCTCATCCTCCTGGGCACCGTCTCGGGCGAGTCGCTGGGCTGGACGCGCACGACCGTCGCCTCTCCCCCGGTCAGGCTGGAGCCGTGACCGAGCCCAGCGTGCGCGTGCTGTTCGCCGACGTGCCGGGCGCCGGGCGCCGGGCGATCGCGACGCTGCTGCGCTCGCTGCCCGGCATCGTCCTCGTGGCGGAGGCCGGGAGCCTGGAGGAGCTGGCGGGCGAGCAGCGCCGCACCGCGCCCGACGTGATCATCGTCGACGATCGCCTCCTGGACTCGTCGGGCCTGGGGCCCCGCGATGCCGACCTACCGCTCATCGTCGTCGGGCTCGACGACGACCCGAGCTTCGCGCGCCGGGCGCAACGCCTGGGCGCGACCGTGTGGATCGCCAAGGAGCACGCCGGCGAGTTGCTGGCCGAGGCGCTCGACGACGCGCGGCGCCAGCGCAGCGCGGCCGCGTCGCGACCGGCGGTCTGACGCTGCGGGAAAGCCGCAACCGAGGCGCCAGGAGTTCCCGATGCGGCGTGCCCGGCCGCTGTCGAGCATGAAGCCATGACAGCGGCCGACACTCCACGGATCGTCGTCGCCGGCGGCGGCGTCGCCGGGCTGGAGGCCTGCCTCGGATTGCGCTCGTTCCTCGGCGAGGACGACCTGAGCATCGACCTGCTGTGCCGCGAGGACCAGTTCGAGTACCGCCCGCTCGCCGTCCTCGAGCCGTTCGACGGCGCGCCGGCGTGGAGCATGAAGCTCGAGCGCTTCGCCGCCGACCAGGATGTGCGCCTGGTGCGCGACTCCCTGGCGGCCGTCGCGCCCGACCGCCACGAGGCCGTCACCGCCTACTCGGGTCGCCTGCCCTACGACGCCCTGCTCGTCTGCGTCGGCGCCCGCCCGGTGCGCGCGCTCCCCGGGGCCATCAGCTTCCGCGGCGGCCGCGACGCCGCCGCCGTGCGCGAGGCGCTCGACGCCATGAGAGCCGGTGACGACGCCACGATCGCGTTCGCCATCCCCTTCGGCGCCTTCTGGACGCTGCCGCTCTACGAGCTGGCCATCCTCTCGGCGGCGCAGCTGCGCGAGCGGGGGGTGCGGGCGCGGGTGGTCATGACCTCGCCCGAGACCGTGCCGCTCGAGGCCTTCGGCGCCGAGGCCTCGGCGGCGGTGGCGGACCTCCTCGACGCGCGCGGCATCGAGTTCGTCCCCCGCGCCCGCGCGATCGCCGCCGACGCCGGCGATCTCGAGCTCGACGACGGCCGGCGGATCCAGGCGCGAACCGTCATCACGCTCCCCGACCTCGTGGGCCGGCGGGTCCCGGGCCTTCCACAGGACGCGGCGGGCTTCATCGCGGTCGACGAGCACAGCCGCGTGCCCGGCGCCGAGGACGTCTACGCCGCCGGCGACGTCACCACCTTCCCGCTCAAGCAGGGCGGCCTCGCCACCCAGCAGGCCGATGCCGCGGTCGAGGCCATGCTCGCCGCTCTCGGGCTGCCCATCGTGCCGCGCGCGTTCGAGCCCGTCCTCAAGGGCGTGCTCTACACCGACCGCGAGCCCGCCTATCTGCGCGCGACGGTCGACGGGCACGGCACGCAGCCGCGCGCCTACGCCATGTGGTGGCCGCCGAGCAAGATCGCCGGGCGCTACCTGGCGCCCTATCTCGCCATTCGCGCCGGCGCGCCGCGCGCGCCCGAGGTACGGCCCGAGCACGACGCCATCCCCGTCACCATCGACATCCCGGCCGCGGTGCATGCTGTCTCGAACGCCCTGGATCCGAGCGCGGTCCCCCCGGGCTGATCGCCTCCCCTCTACGGATCGCGGTGCGGGAAAGCTACGGATGGCGGGGGCGGTGCACGTGCCTAGCCTCGATCACATGCCCACGATCATCATCGCCGGCGGCGGTGTCGCAGGTCTCGAAGCCCTGATCGCCCTCCACGGTCACCTCGGGTCCACCGTGGACATCGAGCTGCTCGAGGCGAACACCGATCTCGTCGAGCGCCAGCGCTCGGTGTCCGAGCCCTTCGGCGGCGATCCTGCGCGGCGCTTCGACCTCGTGCGCATCGCGGCCGACCACGGCGCACACCTGCGGCCCGACAGGCTCGCGTCGGTCGACGCCGAGGCGCACCGCGTGCGCACCGTGCGCGGCGACACGCTGCACTACGACGCGCTCCTCGTCGCCGTCGGCGCCACCCCCGACATGGCGATCCCCGGGGCGCTGACCTTCTCGGGCCCGCGCGACGTCGCGGCCTTCTCCGCGCTGCTGGAGGACCTCGACGCCGGGCGCGTCAAGCGCGTGGCCTTCGCGCTGCCGACCGCGGTGACCTGGGCGCTGCCGCTCTACGAGCTGGCCCTCATGACCGGCGAGCACGTTCGCTCGCGCGGGCTCACGGACGTCGGGCTCACGCTCGTCACCCCGGAGTACGGCCCGCTGGACGCCTTCGGCGCCCGCATCTCATCGCAGATCTGGAGCCTGCTGGCCGAGCGCGGCATTGCGGTCGTGACCCACGCGGTGCCGCTGCGCGCCGGCCCGGGTGGCCTCGTCGTCGCCCACGGCGAACCCGTGCAGGCCGAGCGGATCGTCTCGATGCCCCGGCTCGTGGGCCCCTGGATCGGCGGCCTTCCGCACGACGGCCAGGGCTTCCTCGCCACCGACGACCACGGCGCGGTGCTCGGCGTCGAAGGGGTGTGGGCCGCCGGAGACGGCACCGACTTCCCGCTCAAGCAGGGCGGCCTGGCCGCCCAGCAGGCCGGCACCGCGGCGGCGGCGATCGCCTGCTCCTTCGGCGCCGACGTCCCTTCGGAGCCCTTCCGCCCCGTCCTGCGCGGCATGCTGCTCGATCCCGCCGGCACGCGCTTCCTGGACTCCACGCGCGGCGACGTCCCCACCACGCCGCTGTGGTGGCCGCCCACCAAGGTCGCCGCCCCCCACCTGTGGGAGTACCTCGACCCCGGCACCCCGGCGGCGGAGCCGTCGGAGGAGATCGACGTCGGCGCCCTGCTCCTCAGCCTGGCCGAGGGCCACGCGAACGTGGGCGAGGACGCGCTGGAGCTGCGCTGCCTCAACGCAGCGGCCCAGGTCCGCGGCGCCCTGCCGCCCACCGCGGCCGCGCGCCGCGACGAGCTGGCCGGCGCGCACGCGCCGAGCGGAGCCTCGTCATGACCACGGCCGCCCTGCAGCAGCGCACGCGGCCGGTCCTCGCCGTCGCCGCGACGCTCTTCGTCGCCGACCTCTTCCTCGGCTGGCAGCGCGTCGCCGTCTCGATGCCGGTGCTCGACGTGCGCAGCACGGCGAGCGGCTGGGGCACCTGGGGCGCCCTCGCCGGCCTGTGCGCGCTCGGCGTGCTCGCGCTCGCCATCGTTGGGCGGTCGTCGCCCGCGACCCTCGCGCTGGGGCTCGGCGCACTGCTCTTCACGGCTCTCGAGGTCCTGGCGGGCCACGCGCAGGTCGACGTCGGCGCATCGATGATGCGCGTGCACGTCGAAACCACGCTGTGGCCCGCATGGGTCGGCCTCGCGCTCGCCGGGGTGATGGCCGTCGCGGCGGCCGTCCCGTACCTCGCACTCCCCGGCGAGCGCACGCCGACCGCCGTCGCTCCCCATGGCCGGACCTGATGCACGCCCTCTCCACCGACTCCCCCACAACACCGATCACCATGCAACCGGAGGCCATTCGATGAGCACCACCGTCGCGACCAAGTGGATCTACGACTTCGCCCAGGGCTCGCGTGAGATGCGCGAGCTGCTGGGGGGCAAGGGCTCCGGCATCGCCGAGATGACGCGCGTGCTCGGCCCCGAGCTCGTCCCGGCGGGCTTCACCATCACGACGGAGGCCTGCGTCGAGTACATGCGCGCCGACCGCACGGAGCCCGAGGGGCTGGCGGCGGCGATCGACGCGGCGCTCGCACGCCTGGAGCAGCGCGCCGGCAAGTCGCTCGGCGATCCGGACAACCCCCTGCTGGTCTCCGTGCGCAGCGGCGCGCGGGACTCGATGCCGGGGATGATGGACACCGTCCTGAACCTCGGCCTCAACGACGAGGCCGTCGAGGGCCTGGCCGCCCGCACCGGCAACCCGCGCTTCGCGTGGGACTCCTACCGCCGGCTCGTCCAGATGTTCGGCGACGTCGTGCGCGGCGTGCCCAGCGCGCGCTTCGAGGACGAGATCGCGCGCATCAAGCGCGAGCGCGGCGTCACGCTCGACACGGAGCTCGACACCGACGCGCTGCGCGAGCTGACGACGCGCTTCAAGGCGCTCTACGACTTCCCCACCGACCCCCGCGAGCAGCTCGAGCAGGCCATCCGCGCGGTCTTCGACTCGTGGATGGGCGAGCGCGCGGTCGCCTACCGGCGCATCAACGACATCCCCGACGAGTGGGGCACGGCGGTCAACATCCAGCAGATGGTCTACGGCAACAAGGGCCCGACCTCGGGCTCCGGCGTGGCCTTCTCGCGCGACGAGGTGACCGGCGCGCCGGAGCCCAGCGGCGACTTCCTCATCGACGCTCAGGGCGAGGACGTCGTCTCGGGCGTGCGGACCCCGCGCGACCTGGCCGAGCTGCGCGACTGGATGCCCGCGGCGCACGCCCAGCTGCTCGACATCATGCGCACCCTCGAGCGCCATTACGGCGACATGCAGGACACGGAGTTCACCATCGAGGAGGGGCGCCTGTACATGCTGCAGACGCGCAACGCCAAGCGCCCCGCGCAGGCCGCCATCCGGTTCGCCGTCGACGCGGTCGGCGAGGGCCTGCTCTCGCGCGAGCAGGCGATCGCCACGATCGAGGCGCGCTCGCTGCACGCGCTCTTGCACCCCACCTTCGATCCGGCGGCCAAGTACGAGGTCGTGGCCCGCGGCGTCGCCGCCTCCCCCGGCGCGGCCAAGGGCGCCATCGTCTTCACGGCTCCCGACGCGGTCGCCGCGGCCGAGGACGGCCGTGCGGTCATCCTCGTGCGTCCCTTCACCGAGGCCGACGACGTCGCCGGCTTCTACGCCGCCAAGGGCATCCTCACGTCAGAGGGCGGCAAGGCATCGCACGCGGCGCTCGTGGCCCGCGGCATGGGCTGCCCCGCGGTCACCGGGGCCGACGCCCTGGACATCGACCTGCACGCCCGCGAGGTGCGCATCGGCGAGCGCGTCCTGCACGAGGGCGACCTCATCGCCATCGACGGCACCGCGGGCACCATCACGCTCGACGACGTCGCGCTGGTCACCCCCGAGGTCGACCCGCGCTTCGACACCCTGCTGCAGTGGTGCGACGAGCTGCGCACGCTCGGCGTGCGCGCCAACGCCGACACGCCCGACGACGCGCGCCGGGCGCGCGCCTTCGGCGCCGAGGGCGTCGGGCTGTGCCGCACCGAGCACATGTTCATGGCCGCCGACCGCCAGCCGAAGATGCAGCGGATGATCATGGCCGACGACGAGGCCGGGCGCCGCGCCGCGCTCGACCAGCTCCTCGTCCTCCAGCAGGACGACTTCGAGCAGATCTTCGAGGCGATGGAGGGCCTGCCGATCACGATCCGGCTGCTCGACCCGCCGCTGCACGAGTTCATGCCCGACCGCATGGAGCTCGTCGAGCAGGTCACCGAGGCGCGGCTGAGCAACGCGCCCGAGACGGCCGCGCTCGAGCACACGCTCGACCGCGTGCGGGCGCTCGCCGAGGGCAACCCGATGCTGGGCACGCGCGGCGTGCGGCTGGGGCTGATCCATCCCGAGATCTACGAGATGCAGGCGCGCGCGATCTTCCGCGCCACCCGCGCGGTGCGCGAGCGCACCGGCCAAGCCCCTCGCGTCGAGATCATGATCCCGCTCGTCGCCTACGCCGAGGAGCTCGCGATGGCGCGCGATCTCGTGCTGCGGGTGGCCGTCGAGGAGGACGTCAAGCTCGACCGCGACTTCATGCTGGGGACGATGATCGAGCTGCCGCGGGCCTGCCTGGTCGCCGGTGAGATCGCCCGCCACGCGGAGTTCTTCTCCTTCGGCACCAACGACCTCACGCAGACCGGCCTGGGCTTCTCCCGCGACGACATCGAGGCGGCGATCGTGCCGCACTACGTCGAGACCGGGATCCTCGAGCGCTCCCCCTTCGCGACGATCGACGAGAAGGGCGTCGGCGAGCTCGTGCAGATCGCGATCGAGCGCGGGCGCGAGACGCGGCCCGGCCTCGAGGTCGGCATCTGCGGCGAGCACGGCGGCGACGCCGCCTCGATCCGCTTCTTCGATCGCGCCGGCCTGGACTACGTCAGCTGCTCGCCCTTCCGCGTGCCGATCGCCCGTGTCGCGGCCGCGCAGGCCGCGGGCGCTCGGAGCTGACCGCGGGCTCAGCGCGCGAGCACGGCCTCCAGCAGATCCACGTACTGGCCCAGGTGGCGCGGGCCGAGGAAGAGGTCGCGCACGCGCGTCTGGGCGGCGGCGCCCATGCGCTCGGCGGCGTGAGGGTCGGCGAGCAGGCGGTTGACGCGGTCGGCGAAGGCGACGAGATCGGTGGGGCCGACCAGATAGCCGGTGCTGCCGTCCTCGATCTGGTCCTGGATGCCCCCGACGTCGGACGCCACCACCGGCCGGCCCTTCCACATCGCCTCGGAGACCGTGAGCCCGAAGCCCTCGGCGAGGCTCTTCTGGGCCACCACGTCGGCCCGGCGCTGCAGCGCGTTGACGATGACCGCGTTCTCGTCGGCCTCCTGCATCGGCAGCAGCGCGAGGTGCACGCGGCGGCGCACTCGCTGGGGCAGCTCGTGCCACGCCGCCTCGATCTCCGCGAACACCTCCGCGCCCTCGGGGTCGTCGGCCACCGCCGTGACGTCGGGGCCGGCGAGCAGGAGGTGCGGCTCCTCGTGGGCATGCACGTGCTCGGCGAAGGCCGAGAGGATGCCCGCCGGGTCCTTCAGGCGATCCCAGCGTGAGACCTGGGCCAGCAGCGGCACGTCGAGGCGCAGCGAGTGCTCTTCGACGATGCGCGCCTCGTGCACGACCCTGCCCACGCTGCCGTCCAGGCGCTCGAAGATCGCCCGCGAGTGGTGGTGATGGTCGGCGGCTAGCCCTGCGGCACGCAACACGGCGGTCACCGAGGTGAACGACATCGCGTGGTTCTTGGGCGCGAAGGCGTCGATCGAGGGTGCGATGACGGTCACCTTGGCTTCGTCGAGCCCCTCCCAGGTGTAGCCCGGGCGCGAGAAGACATAGGCATCGGCCCGTGCCACGTAGCCGATGAGAAAGCGCCACGCCTCGCGCGCGCGGTCGTTGGGCACGTCGAGGCCGACGTGCGAGCGCCAGATGACGGGCACGCCCGTCTCGAGCAGGGGCGCGACCATGCCGGCCGTCTGGGGGTCGTGCAGCAGCACGACGTCGCCGGGCTCCACCCGCTGCGCCAGCAGGGCGGCGTGCTCGCGGGCGACGGCCTCGTAGGTGGCGCGCTCGGCCTCGCCCAGCGGCCCGCCGTCGCCGGCGAAGCCGTGCAGGCGGTTGTGCAGGCGCTTGGTGACGCCGAAGAAGTCCGGGTTGCCGCCGATGGTCACCCAGCGCGCGTCGATGTCGACGCCGCGCGCGTAGCCGATGAGCGAGCGCAACATCTCCGCCACCCCGCCGCCGTGCGCCGTGGAGTTGACGTTCCAGAACACGCGACCCGCCAGCAGCTCGCGCCCGCGCGCGATCGCATGCTCGAACTGCGCGAGGCCCTCCGGCGAGAGGACGTCACGGAAGCGCTCTGGATCCAGCGGCGTGACCTCGACGTCCTGGAGTCCCATGCCGCGACCCTACCTTGGCAGCCGCGGGCCGGGGGAAGGAACGCGGGACATCAGCGAGCGAGCGGATCGCCCAGCGGGGCATGGCCGTCGACGACAGGGGCTCGCAGTGCGCGCTGCATGCCGCGCTCGACCGCATCGATCAGGTAGGGCCGCAGCGACGCCGGCGCCACGATGCGGGTCACCGACCCGACCCGCACCGCGCGCTCGACGCTGTGCGCCGCGTCGAACTCGGCCGCGAACTCGCCGCGCTTCTCGGCCAGCACGTCGCTCCAGAGCGCCGCGCGGCGCGCCCGCAGGCGCTGGCGCTCGGCCCCCTCCGCGGCGGCGATGCGCTCGTCGAGCGGCGCGATGCGCTCGTCGCGGCGAGCCGCCTGCTCGACCTCGCGCGCGAAGACGACCGCGGCCGCCGGGGCGCCGCCGATCACCGAGGCGTGGGCGCCCTCCAGCGCGACGGCTTCGAGGTTGGGGTTGAGCTTCTGGGAGAAGACCACGAACGCGCCGCCGTGGTAGCGCGACACGACGCAGAACACGATCGGGCCGTCGAAGTTCACGACGGCACGGCCGATCTCGGCACCGAACTCGAGCTCCCACTTGCGCATCGACTCCGGAGAGCCGTCGAAGCCGGCGAGGTTGGCCAGGACGACCACCGGTCGCCGGCCGCTGGCGGCGTTGATCGCGCGCGCGATCTTCTTCGCAGCGCGCGGGAACAGGGTGCCGGACGTCCACTGCTCCGGCCCGTCGGCCGGGATGGCGCCGTGGCGCGGCAGCGGCCGGGACTCGATGCCGATCAGCGACACCGGCCAGCCGCCGAGGTGGGCGTCCCAGACCACGGCCATCTCGGCCTCGGACATGCCGGCCCAGCGCTCGAGCGGCGGATGGTCGGCGTCGATCGCCGCGCGCATCACGCAACGGACGTCGAACGGCTTCTTGCGCCCGGGGTTGCGCTCGTCGGAGAAGATGTCGCCCACCCGCAGCAGGTCCGAGCCGGGGGCATGGTGCTCGGAGAGCGTGACGTCGCGCCCGCCCGGGTCAGAGGTCTGCGCGCGCCGCGGGAAGCGCTCGCCCGACGCGACGTAGCTGTGCTCGTAATAGGTGAGCAGCAGCCTGCAGGCGCTCGCGAGATCCGGTGCCCAGTACTGCGCCTGGCCGTTCGGGCCCATGATGCGCTCGTAGCCACCGATCCCGAGGTTGTCCTCGGCCGACACTCCTCCCGAATAGTCGAGCGCCTGCTTGCCGGTCAGGACCATCGCGCTCTCGGGGGTCATGATGAGGATCCCGCGCGTGTGCATGAGCATCGTCGCCTCGGCGTTCCAGTACGGCTGGGCGCCGACGTTGATGCCGGTCACGACGACGTTGATCTCGCCGCCGGCCTGGGTGAAGAGCACGATCCGGCGCAGGACCGCCGCGATCCAGTCCATGTTCTCGGTCCCGCTGTCCATCGCGATCCTCGCGCCCGCTGAGAGGGCGAACCATTCGACGGGGACGGCGAGCTCCTGCGCGAGGCCGAGGGCGGCGATGACGCGCCGGCACTCGGGCTCGGCGAGCGATCCGAGCGCCCGCGTGGGATCGCCGAGGAGGATCACGCGGAGCATGCCCTCTGGGTGGCGCTCCGTCACGTTGCGGACGGTGCCGACGATGATGCTCGCGGCGTTCGTGGCCGCCGGGCGGTCGACGGGCACGAGCATGCCGTCGTCGTCGAGGTCGTACTCGACGAACTCGCCGGCCGGATGACCCAGGGCGGCTCGCCGCGGCGCCAGGAGGCGCACGATCTCGGCCGGATGCAGGAGGCCCCGGCGCCGGGCCGCGACGATCCGGCGCGCCGGCTCGTCGAGCGCCAGCAGCGGCTCCGCCGACGGCTCGCCGAGCTCGACGACGATGCCCTCGCCCGCCAGGGTGAAGAAGCGCAGCACGCGGTCGTGCACCGTGCCGTCGTGGTCGCGTACGCGGCCGCGGACGAGGACGTGCTCGATGCCGAGGCCGAGGGTCCTGGGCGCCAGGCGCCGCATCACGGCGTTGATCTCCTCCGGAGAAAGCTCGATGACCGGCCAGACGTAGAGCTGGATGCGGTTCCACAGCAGCCGCCGGCTCGGCGGTCGGCGAGCCTGGAAGCCGCGGATGCTCTCGAGAGCCTCGCCGAGGATGCGCTCGAGCTCGGGGAGCGCGGCGACCCGCCCCTGCTGGTCGCGCACCGGCGTCAGGTCGCGTACCTCGGCGAGCGCGAACAGGCGCTCGTCCTTCGCGTTGGAGTGCGCGACGCCGCGGAAGACGTAGACGTCCTCCGGCGACGCAAGGCGCTCGACGTCGAAGTTCTGCAGCCTCCACAGCTGCAGCCGATACCCCATCATGGGGTGCAGCCCGCGGAGCACCTCGTCCTCGACGAGCCCCTCGGAGCTGTGCCGGAAGGTGAGCGCGTCGATCGCGGCCATACCGCGACCGCGCTCGGGCTGCGCGACCGCGATCACGATCCGGTGCAGCGCGTCGCGCACTGGGACGGCCGCCAGAGCCTCGCGCAACCCGGCGGCCAGCTGCTCGTGCGACGGCGCCACGCCGGGGAGATCGACGTAGAGGTCGAGCACCGCGCGGTCCTTGCGCGGCAGCGTGGCGGCGTGGCGGGCGAACGCCTCGGCGACGGGACCGACGTCGTCGAGCTCGACGTGGGCGGCCGCGAGGTGGTGGCGGCGGCCCTCGAAGGGATAGTGCGAGATGAGCAGCTCGTGATCGCCGATGGACGCGGGCACGAAGGCCTCGAGCGAGCGCACGCGGTAATAGCGGCGCGCCATGGCCTCGACGAGGACGCGCCGCACCGGCGGTGGCGCCTCGCGCATGCGCGCGCTGAGCAGCGTCGCGAGTGGCTGCGGGCAAGCGACGAGCGCTGCGATGCGCTCGCCGCGGTCCGAGCGTTGCGGATCCTCGGCGAGCGCGGCCACGTGCGCCACCATCTCGGCGTAGACGTCCTCGCGCGCGGCGACGATGACCGGCTCGTCGAAGTACTGGTAGCGCACCTCGCGGGCGAGGTCCGCGACGACCGGGTCGCGGCCCTCGGTCGTGAGGACGAGATGGTCCAGCGCCTCCCTGAAGTCCTCCCCCGCTGCCCCGGCCGCCACTGCGGCCCTTTCGAGCCGGCGCTCGAGGATGGACACGATGGCCGAGCGCGCCGTCGCGGTGCGCTCCTCGGCGAGGTAGAGGCGATAGCACGCCTCCTCCAGCGCCGGGGTGCGGTCGAGCGCGGCGATCCCATAGTGAGCGAGCGCGGCGCGCAGTTGCGCCAGGAACGAGTCGGGGAGCCCTGCCGTCACGGGATCGAGCGAGGCCAGCCAGGCGTTGAGATGCTCCCGCGGGCTGCGCAGCCCCGGGGTCTGCGACTCGGCCTCGTCGTGGCGCGGGCCCGACAGGGCGTGCACGTCGGCGAACATCCGCAGGAGGCGGTGCTCGCCGGCGACGAGCTCGGGGTCGTCGTCGAAGCCGCCGACGATCCGCTCGGCCTCGCGCGCGTCGACGTCGTAGCCGAGCACGAGCCACCCCAGGCGCTGCAGCCGTTCCCGAGCGCTCGGGGCGCTCGGCGCGGCCGGGGCGAAGGCGATGCGCTCGCCGGCCGCCCGCGGCGGGCCCCCGTCGAGCGGCTCGAGCGCGACGAGCGGGGCCTGGGCGCCGACGTGGACGTTCGTCCCGGCGAGCACCGCGCGCACGCGGCCGCGGAAGGGCGCGGTCAGCGACGTCTCCATCTTCATGGCCTCGACGACCGCGACGACGTCGCCCGCGTCGATCTCGTCGCCGACGGCCACGGGGATCGACACCACCACGGCGGGCGCGGGACTGCGGACGAGGCCACCATCGTCGCGCGCGATCCGGTGCGCGACGCCGTCGACCTCGACGAGCAGGTCGACGTCCTGGATCGAGGTCAGCGTGCGGTGGCCGCGGCCCTGGACCTCGACCCGGCGCTCGTGGCGGCCGAGCCGGTGGCTCGTGACCTCGACCGTCTCGCCGTCGATCGCCACGCGATGGCGGTCCGGCGCGAGCTGTGACACGGCCAGGCGGTAGGACTGCCCGCCGTGGCGCAGCTCGACCGTCCGGGTGAGATCGGCGCCGGCCTGCGGGCGCCCGCGACGCGCGAACGCATAGAAGCGGGCCCGCTCATCGGCCGTCGCGCCATCCGCCAGGGCGATCGCGGCCTGGAGCAGCGCGACGTCCGCGTGGCGCGCCTGGACGATCTCACCGCTGAGCTGCAGGCGGTCGAGCCACGCAGTGTCGACGTCGCCCGAGCGGACCTCGGGACGGTCGAGCAACTCGAGGAGGAAGCCCTGGTTCGTCGTGCCGCCGTCGACGACCACCATCGTCTCGGCCAAGGCGCTGCGCAGGCGCGCGAGGGCCTCGTCACGGTCCTCGCCCCAGGCGGTGATCCTGGCGATCGCCGAGTCGAGCTCAGCGGGGATGACGTCGCCTTCGGCGACGCCGGTGTCGACGCGCACGCCAGGGCCCGTGGGCAGGCGCAGCAGGGCGATCCGGCCGGGCGCGGGTCTGAAGCCCAGGGCCGGGTCCTCGGCGCTGAGGCACGCCTGCATCGCGTGACCCGTCGCCGCCGGCGGCTCGCCTTCGACGCGCCCGCCGGCCGCGACGTGGAGCTGAAGCTTCACGAGGTCGAGCCCGGTCACCGCCTCGGTGACGGGATGCCCGGCCTGCAGGCACGCGCCGACCTTCACGAACGAGAGGGCCTGCGTCGCCGGCTCGAAGCGGAACTCGACCGTGCCGGCGCCGCGATAGCCGGCGCGCAGCGCCAGGCGCCGTGCCGCGTCGAGGACCTCGCGCTCGCGCTCGTGACCGAGCGCCGGGCTCGGCGACTCCTCGATGACCGTCTGGTCGCGGCGCCGGCACGAGCAATCGCGCAGGCCGGCCGCCCACGCGCCGCCGCGGCCGTCGGCCATGACCTGCACCTCGACGTGGCGCACGGCGCCGCTGCGGGGCGCCACCGGCACGCCGGCGTCTTCGGCGAGCCGCTGGGCGGCGAGCCGGTCGCCGACCAGGCGCAGGGCCGTCGCGTCGGGCCCGACGAAGACCATGCCGAGCCGATCGCACAGCTCGGCGAACGCGGCCTGCTCGGCGACCAAGCCCCACCCGGCCCAGACCGCATCGGCCCGCGCCGCGCGCAGGGCGCGCTCCAGCGCCTCGTGGTCGAGGTAGCCGCCGTCGAGCGCCACGGCCTCGTCGGCGTGGCGGACGAACATCGCGTCGCGCTCGGGCTCCGTGTAGAGCGCGATGACGCGTATCGGCTCGGCGCGGTGGACGTTGAGCTCGCGCACGGCGTGGATGACCCGCATGGCGGGCTCCCCGCGGCTGACGATCGCAAGGCGCGAGAACGGGGGCTGCATCGCTCAGCGGCCCATCGCGGCCAGCAGGGCGACGTCGAGCTGCGCCGGGACGGTCACGCTCACAGTCCGTGAACCTCTCTCTCGATGGGCGTTCACCGCACGTTCACGCCTGCCGGCCGATCGCTCATCGGCCCCCTCCCGCGCATGTCCTGCGGAGAACTACGCGTGGGGCGCCCCGCCGAGCCGATGCGGCTCTTCACGGATGTGAGCAGGACCGATCCCAACGTAGTCTGGCGTCCGCGACATGCCCTCCACGGTCTCCGAACCGTCGCGGACCACCGCGTCTGCCACGACCGTCGACGACAGCGACGTCGTCCTGCGTGACGGCTCCACCGTTCACCTGCGCGCGACCGGTCCCGCAGATGCGGAGGGTGTGGCGGCCTTCCTCCGCGACCTCTCGCCGGAGGCGAGGTGGTTTCGCTTCCTCGGCGGGGGCCTGCAAGCCGACCGCGCGGCGCGCGAGCTCGTCGGGCGCGGCACCGGCCTGGTGGCGGTGGCCGGCCCTGAGGAGACGGTCGTCGCGCACGCCAGCTTCGTCCCCGAGTCGCGCGACCGCGCCGAGCTCGCCGTCGCGGTCGCGGATGCCTGGCAGGGTCACGGCATCGCCACCCTGCTGCTCGCGCACCTCGCTCAGCTCGCCGAGGCGAGCGGCATCGCGACCTTCGAGGCGTGGGTGCATCCGGCCAACCGCCGGATGCTCCAGGTCTTCCGCGACTCGGGCTTCCCCGTCGAGGTGCGCTCCGAGCCGGGCGTGCTCAGGATCGAGCTGCCCTCCCAGCTCGGGCAGGACGCGATCGACCACTTCGAGGAACGCGACCGGATCGGCGCGATAGCCGCAGTGCGCCACGTTCTCGAGCCCTCCTCGATCGCAGTGATCGGCGCCTCGCGCCGGCGGGTGAGCGTCGGCGGGACGGTCGTCCGCAACCTCGTGGCCGGCGCGTTCGGCGGGCCGATCTATCCCATCAACCCCCACGCCAAGACCATCGCCGGCCGGCGAGCCCACGCGTCCATCGCCGACGTCCCCGGACCGGTGGAGCTGGCCGTGATCGCGGTCTCCGCGCCGCTCGTGGTGCCGGTCGCGCGGGAATGCGAGCTCAAGGGCGTTCGCGCGCTCGTGGTGCTCTCGGGCGGCTTCGGCGAAGACGGCCCGGAGGGCGAGGCGCGGCAGGCCGAGCTGCTGAAGATCTGCCGTGAGACGGGCATGCGGCTCGTCGGGCCGAACTGCCTCGGCGTGCTCAACACGGCCCCGGCGGTGCGCATGGACGCCACGTTCGCGCCAGGTCGTCCGCCGGCGGGCCGCATCGCGTGCGCCTCGCAGAGCGGCGCCTATGGGATCGCCGCGCTCGACGACGCCGCGCGCCGGGGCCTGGGCCTCTCGTCGTTCGTCTCGATGGGCAACAAGGCTGACCTGTCGAGCAACGACTTCATGCGCTTCTGGGAGCAGGACGGCGCCACCGACGTCGTCCTGCTGTATCTCGAATCGCTCGGCAATCCCCAGCGCTTTGCGCAGATCTGCCGGCGGCTGACCGCGTCCAAGCCGGTGATCGTCGTCAAGAGCGGGCGGACCGCCGCGGGGAGGCGCGCCGCTTCGTCGCACACCGGTGCCCTGCTGCAGGCCTCCGACGCGACGATCGACGCGCTCTTCGACCACTCGGGCGTGATCCGGGTGGAGACCCTCGACGAGCAGCTCGACGTCGCCGAGCTGCTCGCGCACCAGCCGCTGCCGCGCGGCGACCGCGTGGCGATCGTGACCAACGCGGGCGGACCGGCCGTCTCATGCGTCGACGCCGGGATGGCGGCCGGCCTGCGGGTCGAGCCGCTCGGGGAGGACACGCGCCGGGCGCTCGCCCGTCACCTGGCGGCCGCCGCGGCCTTGACCAACCCGGTCGACATGCTGGCCGCCGCCACGAGCGCCGACTTCCGCCGGACGATCGAGACGGTGGCGTCCGACCCGGGCGTGGACGCCATCATCGCGATCTTCCTCCAGGCGCTGCCCGGGCGAGGCGCGGACATGGTGCTGCGCGCGATCCGTACCGCCGCGCGCCGGACCGACGTCCCGGTGCTGGCGGTCCTCATGACCGCGCAGCCCGCGAGCACCGCCGGCGGGGTCGAGCACGACGAGGTCCCGATCTACGCCACCCCGGAACACGCCGCACGCGCGCTGGCGCACGCCGCACGCCATACCAGGAACCGGCGCCGCCGCGCGCCTGACCCCGTACCGCCGGGCGGTATCGACTCCGACGCAGCGGCCGTGCTCATCGCGGAGGCGCTGGGCGCCGGCGGTGGTTGGCTCGGCCCCGAGGAGACGATGAGGCTGCTCGCGGCCTACGGCGTGCCAGCCGTCCGTGGCCAGGTCGTCGGCTCTGCGAATGCCGCGGGGCGCTGGGCGGCCGGCACAGGAGGCGAAGTCGCGCTCAAGGCGGTCGTGCCGGGCCTCCTGCACAAGAGCGACGCCGGCGCGGTTCGCCTGGGCCTGCGGGGCGCAAGCGCGGTCGCGCGCGCCGCGCGTGAGATGCGCTCGTCCCTCGAGGCGGACGGCCATGTCGTGGACGGCTTCGAGGTCCAGGCCATGGTCCCCCGGGGGGTGGAGATGCTCGTCGGCGTGGTGTCCGATCCGCAGTTGGGGCCGGTCGTGGCGTGCGGCGCGGGCGGCACCGCGGTCGAGCTGCTGGGAGACGTGCAGGTTCGCCTGGCGCCCGTGGCGCCGATCGAGGCGACCGACATGATCGGCGCCCTTCGCACCTTCCCGCTGCTCGACGGCTTCCGCGACGCTCCGCGGGCCGACGTCCCGGCGCTGGAGGACATCGTCGTGCGCATCGGCTGGATGGGCGCCAACCATCCCGAGATCGCCGAGCTCGACCTCAATCCGGTGATCGTCGCGCCGACCGGCGCGGTGGCGGTCGACGCGCGGGTGCGCGTCGAGCGCCCCGCGCGCCGCCCGCCCTACCCCGCGGTCGGCCGCTGAGTCCGGGCGCGCGGCGCGCGGACTTGGCTTGATCGCGCCTTCGTCTGTCCGCGCTTCAGCGGCTCCTAGGCGAAGACCGGGAAGCGCCGCTGCTTGGCCAGTCGATCCATGCCGTCCTGGATCGCCGATTCCACCTGGCGATAGATCGAGGCGACGTACTGGCGATCGTCGACCCGCTCCGGGTCGTGGTCGACGTGAACCGGTTCCAGCAGCTCGGTGCGGATCTTCGCGGGGAGCGGGAGGTGCGTCGGAATCGTCTCGATCGTCAGGCCGAACGGGAAGCCGAGCACGATCGGCAGTCTCGAGCCGCGAAGCTTCGTCTTCAGCCCGCTGATGCGGTCGAGCCCGTTCGCGATCCAGCGGCCCTCGGAGACGATGAACGCGGTGTCGTGCCCACCGACGCTGGCCACGGGAACGATGGGCACGCCAGAGCGGATCGCCGTGCGTACGAAGCCCATGCGCCCGCCGAGGACCGCCTCGTCGCGCCTGCGCCAGTTGCGCATCGCGTCGACGTCGCCTCCCGGCCAGATGACGACGTCGCAGCCGGCGCTGAGCGACGCGCTCACGCCTTCCCGGGAGGCGGGGATCACCCCGGCCTGACGGAAGTAGTCGCCGAGTCCGGGCGTCGCCATGAGGACATCGTGAGCGGTCGCATGAAGCACGCGCTCGGTGCCGAAGCGCCGCCACCAGTCGAACACGAACGTCCACGCGTCCATGGTCAGCGACCCGCCCGAATGGTTGCCGATCAGCAGCGAGGTCTCCTGGGGCAGCCGCTCCCAACCGGACGTCTCGAGCCGGAAGTAGTACTTGCACAGGGCGTCCCAGACGGGCTTCTGAGCCCGCATCAGGGTCTGATTGGGGCCCTCGAGGGCGTGTTCGGTCGCCGCGGCGACACGCCTGCCGATGAGGCCTTCGATGCCGCTCTTGGACTTGCGCGCGGCGCCGCCGGATGGGGCCACCAGGGCCGGGTCCGGGACCGGCCGGCCGTTGGCCTGGCCGGGCGGGGTTGCGCGCGGACGCGTGGAGCTGTGCTCACGGGTCGCGCGTGGTCGCGCACGGTCGGGGTGAGCCCCCTGCCGGGGCGGTGATCCAGAGCTGCTGGCCATGAAGACCCTCCTCCTCCTAGCGCGTGGAGAGCCTCATCTCCTCAGCGGACACCCGAGCGAGTGCCTCGCAGACAATGGCTCGGCACACTTCGAAAGTCGCCGATCATTCGCAGAGATCGGAGGATCTCCCGTCGAGGGCTCGGGGACATCGGGATGAGACCCCCGATGTCATGCGGAAACCCCGCAGCGGTCGCGTGGTTCCTACGCGCCGCGGCGCGATCATCCACCGATGCCGGCCGGCGGGCTGGCCCATACCGTCACCCAGATCGACCCGAGGAGCCCGCGATGCCAGGCCAGGACCAGCTGACGGCGCTCGACGCCGCGTTCCTGGAGCTCGAGCAGGCCGATGACGGCGCGCTGATGCACATCGGCGCCGCGCTGGTCTTCGACCCGCCGCCGAGCGGTGGCACGCCGGCGATCGAGGACGTGCGCGAGCACCTCGAGCAACGCCTGGAGCTGCTGCCTCGCTACCGCCAGAAGCTCGGCGCCCCGCGCACCGGCGGACTCGCCTGGCCGTCCTGGGAGCGCGATGAGCGCTTCGAGATCGGCGCGCACGTGCGTCACGCGACGCTCCCGTCGCCCGGGGGCGAACCCGAGTTCCTCGAGTGGATCTCGGACTTCTACTCGCATCGCCTGGACCGCGGCCGACCGCTGTGGGAGATGGTGCTGCTCGACGGTCTGGCCGGCGGGCGTTGGGCCTTGGTGTCGAAGACCCACCATTGCCTGGTCGACGGAGTCGGCTCGGTCGACGTCGCCGACCTGCTGCTCGGCGCCAAGCCTGCGCCCCACGACCCATCGGCGCCCCATGTGCCGGTGTCGGGCTTGGCGCGGCTCGGATGGCTGCAGCATCCGCCGGAGCCCGTCGGCCAGGTGGCCGGCGCCGGCCTCGCGGCCGCGCGGGCCGGCGCGCACGCGCTGATGCATCCGCGTGAGGCGCTGGAACGCTCGCGGGCGGTGATCGATCTGCTCGTCCGCGACGAGCTGATCGCGGCGCCGCGTTCGAGCCTGAACGTCCCGATCGGCGCCACCCGGCGGATCGCCACCGTGCACGTCGAGCTCCAGGAGCTGCAGAAGATCCGCTCGGCGCTCGGCGGCACGGTCAACGACGTCGTGCTGTGCGCCGCCACCGGCGCGTTGCGCGCGCTGCTGCTCGAGCGCGGCGAGGAGCCGCCGCGCCAGGGGCTGCGCGCGATGGTGCCGGTGAACATCCGTCGCGAGGGCGACCGCGGTGAGCTGGGCAACAAGGTCTCCTCCCTCTTCGTCGAGCTGCCCGTGGCGGAGGCCGACCCGCTGCGGCGCTACGAGCTGGTCCGCGCCACGGCGCAGGAGCGCAAGGCCGGCGGCCAGGCGCTGGCCGCCGGCGCGGTGACGGGGCTGACGGAGCTTGCGCCGCCCGTGCTCCACGCCGGCCTTGCGCGGGCGATGTCCGCGAAGCGGCTGTTCAACCTGACGATCACCAACATTCCCGGCGCGCCGGATCGCGTGTATGCGTTCGGCGCGCCGATGGTCGATGTCGTGCCGATCGTGCCGCTGGCGGCCGAGCATGCGATCGGAATCGCCGCCGTCTCCTACGCCGGAGGGATGACCTTCGGGTTGTACGCCGATCGCGCCGCGATGCCCGACCTCGACGTCCTCAGGGACGGCCTCGCCACCTCCCTGGTCGAGCTCGCGGCGTTGGCGCAGCCCGCGCCGGCTCCGTAGTTCCCCGCCGCGCCTCTGGGTCGATCCCCGATGAACAGCATGGCCCCCCGGCCAATTATTGGGTCGCTGACCGACGCCCAAGGAGGAACCCCGATCATGGCAAGCACCGTCCCCCAGACCGAAGCAACTCAGACGCCGAGCACCTCGTACCGCGCGGCTGTCGTCCATGAGTTCCACGGCCCTCTGACGCTCGAGGAGGTGGCGCCACGAGAGCTGGAGGCCGGCCAGGTGCGGGTCAAGGTGGAGGCCTCGGGCCTGTGCCACACCGACATCCACGCCGCCCACGGCGACTGGCCCGTGAAGCCGTCCCCTCCGTTCGTCCCCGGCCACGAGGGCGTCGGGATCGTCACCGAGCTCGGCCCGGGCGTGACCGAGGTCGCTGTTGGGGACCGCGTCGCGATGCCGTGGCTGGGCTACGCGTGCGGCACGTGTGACTACTGCGTCTCCGGGTGGGAGACCCTCTGCCTCGAGCAGAAGAACATGGGCTACTCGATCGACGGCGGGTTCGGCGAGTACGCCGTCGCCTACGGTCGCTACGTCGTCAAGGTTCCCGAAGGGCTCGATCCCCTCGACGCCGCGCCGCTCACCTGCGCGGGCGTGACCACCTACAAGGCCGTCAAGGTCGCGGGCACGCGCTCGTCCGACCTCGTCGCCGTGTTCGGCGTCGGCGGGCTCGGCCACCTGGCCATCCAGTACGCGGCGATCGCGGGCGGGCGGGTCATCGCGGTCGACATCAC
Source organism: Paraconexibacteraceae bacterium (assembly GCA_963757775.1). Classification (GTDB taxonomy): domain Bacteria; phylum Actinomycetota; class Thermoleophilia; order Solirubrobacterales; family Solirubrobacteraceae; genus JAOPZW01. Next base: position 242,293 of record CAVWSH010000012.1, read on the forward strand.
CGACGAGAAGCTCGCGCTCGCCCGCGAGCTCGGCGCGGAGTTCACGATCAACGCGGCCAAGGAGGATCCGGCCGAGGCGATCCAGCGTCTCGGCGGCGCCGACCAGGCGATCGCGCTGGCCGTCGCGCCGCGCGCCTTCGAGCAGGCCTTCGCGTCGCTGCGCCGCGGCGGCACGCTGGTCTTCGTCGCCCTGCCGGCCGACAACGAGGTCAAGCTCCCGATCTTCGAGACGGTCCTCAACGGGATCACCGTGGTCGGCTCGATCGTCGGTACCCGCAGCGACCTGCGCGAGGTCTTCGAGCTGCACGCGGCCGGCAAGACGCGCGTGATCCGCGAGGTCCGCGCGCTCGACCAGGTCAACGAGTCCATCGCTGACGTCGAGGCCGGCCGCGTCGCCGCGCGCATCGTCTTTCAGATGTGAGACGGCGGGCATGCACCGGTCGACGCCGACGTGGTCGGCGTCGACCGGTGACGCGCCTGGCCTCCAGGTCCGCTCCCTGACGCCGGCGCGGCAGTGATCGACCTGCACTGCCACATCCTCCCCGGGGTCGACGATGGCGCGCTCGACCCCGCCGACAGCGTCGCCATGGGGCGTCAGGCCGATCGCGACGGTATCGCCCTCGTGTGCGCCACCCCGCACGTCCGCCACGACCACGACGTCCGCATCGCCGAGCTCGTCGATCGCGTGGCCGCGCTCAACGCGGCGCTGGAGGACGCGGGCGTGAGCGCCCGCGTGCTGCCGGGCGGCGAGGTGGCCGAGACGATCGTCGAGCACCTCGACGACGCCGAGCTTCGGGCCGTCACGCTCGGCGGGGGCGGGCGCTGGATCCTGCTCGAGCCGCGCCCGGGGCCGCTGTCGGACTCCCTGCCCGCGACGGTGGACCACCTCGCCGCGCGAGGGCTGCGCTGCCTCATCGCCCACCCCGAGCGTCACCTCGCGCCCGACCTCGTCCGCCGCGTCGCGGCGCTCGTCTCGCGCGGCGCGCTCGTGCAGGCGACGGCCGCGCTCCTCGAGACCGGGCCGGCGGTCGAGGGGATGCTCGATCTCGCGCGCCACGGCCTGATCCACGTCGTCGCGAGCGACGCCCACTCCTCGCACGGCGGACGGCCGGTCCGGCTGTCGGGCGCCCTGGCCCGCCTCGCCGAGGTCGAGCGGGTGGCGGCGCACCTGCACTGGATCGCGGAGACGGCGCCGCGCGCGATCGTCGCGGGCGACGATGTCGAGGCGCCGTTTTAGTCCAGCGGCCGCAGTTCGACGCGCTGGGCGAGCTGGGCGACGACGTCCGCGGCGACGGTGCCGAGGCCGTGGCGCAGGAAGCTCGCCGCACCGGCCGCGGCTCCCAGCACGAGCGCCTCCTCCCAGGAGCGCCCGGTCACCAGGGCGGCAGCCAGGCCGCCCATCATCGCGTCGCCGCAACCCTCGCGCGAGCCGCGCTCGAACCGCGGCGGTACGAGCTCCCATGCTCGGGCCTCCGTGAGGACGAGTGCCGGCTGCGGCCCGCGGGTGACGATCACCGAGCGAGCCCCGCCCTCGAGCAGGCGCTCGGCCGAGGTGCGCAGGCGCATGCCGTCGACCGGCCCGCGCACGTACTCGGCCAGCTCCCAGTCGTTGAGCTTCACCACGTCGGGACGAGCCTCGAGTACCGCGTCGAGCCGCGGCGAAGAGAGATCGACGAGGACTCGGGTCCCGGTGTCGACATCGCCGACGAGCGTCGCGTACGCCTCCGGCGCCACGGTCTCGGGCGGGAACGGGTTGCAGACGAGGAGCGCGTCGCTCTCCAGCGCCGCGGTGCAGGCGACCGACACGAGGTCATCGAGCTCGTGGCGGGACGGCGCGCCGCTGAGCCGGGTGGCCAGGAGCCGCCGCTCACCGCTGCGGCGGTCGGTGACATAACATCCGGTCGCCGCCTCGGTTGCCACCAATCGGCGCTCGCCGGGCAGCCGCGCCAGCAGAGCCTTGACCACCGCGCCGGTTTCGCCTCCGGCGAAGCCGCACAGCACGGGCCAGGCGTCCAGCCGACCGGCCACTCGGCTTGACCACACCCCCTGGCCGCCGGCGTGGACGTGGACGTCGTCCTCGTCGCCGCGCCGCTCGATCGTGATCGTCAGCAGCGGGTGCGGGCCGAAGACCGCCAGGCGCCCGGTGGCGGTCAATCGACGCCGTCCGGCGCCACCGCGGCCATCAGGCGTACAGCTCCTCGACGACGTCGGCGTAGCGCCGGGCCACGACGGGTCGCTTGATCTTCAGCGTCGGCGTGAGCTCGCCGGCGGCCTGGCTGAGATCGCCCTCCAGGACCGCGAAGCGCTTGATCTGCTCGATGCGGGCGAGCCGCGCGTTGACGGCGTCCACCGAGGCCTGCAGCTCGGCGCGCACACCCGGGTGGCGCGCGAGCGCGGCGCGGTCGTCAGGTGGCAGGCCGACGCGCGCGGCAAGCCTGGCCGCCTCGTCGGGATCGAGCGTGAGCAGCGCGACCAGGTAGGGCTTGTCGTCGCCGAAGACGACCGCCTGCGAGATCCACCGGCTCTGGCGCAGCAGCTCCTCGAGGTTGGTGGGCGAGATGTTCTTGCCGCTCGACGTGATGATGAGCTCCTTCTTGCGCCCGGTGATGCGCACGTAGCCGTCGCCGTCGACGGCCCCGAGGTCGCCGGTGCGCAACCAGCCGTCCTCGAGACCGGCGCGTGTGGCTTCCTCGTCGCGGTAGTAGCCGGCGAAGACGTGCGGGCCGCGGACGAGAAGCTCGCCGTCCGCCGCGACGCGCACCTCGGCGCCGGGCAGCGGCCGGCCGACGGTGCCGAAGCGGTGCTCGCTGATCGTGTTCAGGGTGGACGCGGCACAGCTCTCGGTCAGCCCGTAGCCCTCGAGCACGGGCACACCACAGGCGTCGAAGAACTCGAGGATCTCGGCGCCGATCGGCGCCGCGCCCGTGAGCGCAAGCTGCAAGTCGTCGCCGAACGCCGCGCGCACCTTGGACAGCACGAGCCGGTCGGCGAGGGCATGGCGCCCGCGCGCCAGGCGGCCACCGGCGCCGTCACGCCGGCGTGCCCGCGCGCCCTCCGCGAGGGCCCACGAGAAGATGCGCCGCTTGAGCGCGCCCGACTCCTCGACGCCCCCGAGCACGGTGCTGTGGATCTTCTCGAAGACGCGCGGGACGGACGGGAAGTGCGTGGGCCCGGCCTCGGACAGCTCTTCGACGATGCGCTTGGGCTCACCGCGCCAGAAGATGAGCTCACCGCCCACGACCAGCACCACGTACTGCGTGACGCGCGCGAGCGCGTGCGCGAGCGGGAGGAAGAGGTAGGCCCGCATGTCGGACCCGAGCTCCAGGCGCTCGCGGTACATCTCGATCGTCGACACCAGGTTGGCGTGGGTGAGCATGCAGCCCTTCGGCGGCCCCGTGGTGCCGGAGGTGTAGACCAGCGTGGCCACGTCGTCCGGGCGGACCGCCGCGGCGCGGTCCGCGACGGAGGCCTCGAGGCCGCCTCCCAGCTCGCGCAGCTCGGCAAGCGTCATCGCCCCCGGGGCGGCCGCGGTCAGCAGGATCCGGTGCTCGAGGCCACCTATGTCCTCGAGCTTGCGCAGCTGGGAGGCGTCCTCGCAGAAGACGGCTCGGGCGGCGGAGTGGGTGAGCACGTACTCGCACTCCTCGGGCGAGTTCGTGTCATAGATCGGCACCACGACGGAACCGGCCCACAGGGCCCCGAGATCGGCCAGCGTCCATTCGGGGCGGGTGCTCGAGAGGATCGCGACGCGATCGCCGGGCTCGATCCCCAGGGCAACGAGGCCGGCGCCGATCTCGTCCGCCGCGCGTGCGACGTCGGCGTACGACATCGCGCCCGCCTCGCTGGGTGAAGGGGAGCGCAGCGCGACACCCGAATGCGAGGCCATCGCGGCGCGCAACGCCACGGGCAGGGTCTGCGCGGCGGACTGCGTTCGTGTGGTCATGGCGGTGCGTCGTCCACGGAGCACCCACGCTATGCCTGCGCGTCGCGCGCGTCATCCGCGCTGGGGACGGCCCGCGCCTCCGTAGTCCGTCCGGATCTTCTCGGACCCACGCGGCTGTGGCGCGCCGCTGCGGACTTCCCGCAGCGCCCGCGCGCCCCATTGCTGATGGCGGGTGGCTTGCGGGGCCCCATGATGGGACCACCGCCCTTCCAGGAGAGGAGCACGTCGTGTTCAGCACCATCGTCGTCGGCGTGGACGGCCGCGAGGGAGGGCGCGATGCGCTCGCACTCGGCGAGCGCCTGCGCGCGATCTTCGACGCCGACCTGATCGCCGTCCACGCCTATCCCTACGACCTCTTCGTCAGCCGCGGCCCCAGCCCGGACTTCGAGTCGGTCATGCATGCCAACGCCGACGGCCTGGTCGCCGGGGAGCTCAACCGCGCGGGCGTCACCGCACGGGCCGTGGCCATCCCGGACGGCTCGCCTGCCCGCGCCCTGCACAGGGCGGCCAAGCGCCACGACAGCAACGTCGTCGTCGTCGGCTCGCACCAACGCGGCCCGATCGGTCGTGTCCTGGCCGGCGACGTCACCCTCGGCACCCTGCACGGCGCCCTCTGCCCGGTCGTGGTGGCCCCGCGCGGCTACGCCGAGCGCGCCAAGGACCTCGAGACGATCGGCGTCGGCTACGACGGATCGCCCGAGGCGCACGCGGCCGCCCGCCTCGCATGCGACCTGGCGGTGGCGGCCGGCGCGCGGCTGCGCGTGATCTCCGTGCTCGAGCCCCCCACGCCCGGGGGCGGCACGCTGACCTACGACCAGGACTGGGCCGAGAACGCCGAGGCCATCCGTGAGGACGTCCAGCGACAGCTCGACGCCCTGCTCGCGGAGCTCGGCGACATCGCCAGCGGCGAGGTCGTGATCGGCGAGCCCGCCAATGAGCTGGCCTACGCCGCCAACGAGTTCGACCTGCTCGTGACCGGCGCGCGCGGCTATGGGCCGTTGCGGCGCGTGATGCTCGGCAGCACCTCGAGCAAGCTCGTGCACCGGGCGCCCTGCCCCGTGCTCGTGCTGACGCGGACGGCGATCGACGAGGACGAGGCGTCAGGGGCCGACGCAGCCGCTGAGGAGCCGGTCGCCCGATGAGCCGGCCCCGGTGCGGGTGACGTGATGCCGGTCTCCGAGGTCGATGCGCAGCGGTTGGTGCGTGACGTGCTGCTCCGCGACGGGTCGACGCTACGCCTGACGACCACCACCCCGGAGGACTTTGGCGACATCAAGGCCTTCTACGACGACCTCGCGGACGAGAGCCGGTTCTTCCGCTTCCACGGCTACGTCCGTACGGACACCGTCGCCCGCGCCGAGGCCGAGGCGTCCGGCGTCGATCGGCTCGCCCTGATCGGCCGCCTTGGCGGACAGGTGGTGACGGTCGCCAGCTGGAACGGGTTGCGTGAGATGCGAGTGGCCGAGGTCGCCTTCGCGGTCGCCGACGACCTCCATGGGCGGGGCATCGGGACGCGGACGCTCGAGCAGCTCGCCGCCATCGCCGCGAGGCGCGGGATCCGCCGCTTCGACGCCGAGGTGATGGCCGGCAACCGGCCGATGCTCGACGTGTTCGAGAACGCCGGGTTCGTGATCCGTCGCCGGGGCTCGCTGGGCGAGGTCACCGTGTCGCTCGACATCACGCCGACGGAGGAAATGCGCGAGCGGATCGGCGAGCGCGACCACATCGGCGCCGTGGCGGCGTTGCGGCCGATCCTGGCGCCTTCTTCGATCGCGGTCGTCGGTGCCGCGGCGACGCCGGGGAACATCGGCCAGGCGGTTCTGCGGAACATCATCAGGGGCGGCTATCGGGGTGTGGCGGGCGCGGTCCACCGCGACGGCGGGGTGGTCTGCTCGATGAGCGCTGCGCGCAGCATCGACGAGCTGTCGGTCGCTCCGCAGCTGGTGATCATCGCCGCGGGCGGCGACGACCTGCTCGACTACGCCGCGCAGGCCGCGGCGGCCGGGGCCAAGGCGCTCCTCGTGCTTGCGCCACTGCACGAGGACGGCCGGGAGGGATCGGCCGAGCAGGAGGATCGGCTGTTGGAGATCGTGCGCGGCGCAGGCTTGCGGATGGTCGGCCCGGGATCCCTCGGCACGCTCAACACCGCCACCGATGTCAGCCTGAACGCCACGTTCAGGGGAGTGAGCGTCGAGCGGGGTGGTCTGGCGATCGGCTCGCACGCGGCGGGCCTGGGACTGGGGCTGCTCGGGCACGCGGCCGCCCGCCGGCTGGGGGTGTCGGTTTTCGTCTCCCTCGGGAGCCGCGCCGACGTCTCGACCAGCGATCTGCTCGAGTGGTGCGAGGACGACGAGCGGACGGCCGCGGTCATGCTCTACGTGGAGTCGTTCGGCGATCCGCAGCGCTTCATGCGGGTGGCCGAGCGCGTGGCGCGCGAGAAGCCCGTTCTCGTGGTCAAGGGAGGCGGGGTCGAGGACGGTCACCTGGGGTCGCGCACGCAGACCGCTGCGGCGCTGCGCGGCGATGCCCTGTTCGACCTGGTCCTGCATCAGGGCGGGGTCATGCGCTTTCGCAGTGGCGAGGAGCTGTTCCAGGCGGCCGAGCTGTTCGAGAGCCAGCCCCTGCCGCGCGGCCGGCAGGTCGGGATCGTGAGCAACTCCCCCAGCGTGGCGATGCTCGCGGCCGAGGCGTGCGCGACGCGAGGGCTGCACGTCAGCATCGCCAGCGAGGCGCAGAGCCCGTTGTTGCTGGCGCTCGCAGCCGGGCCGCGCGAGTACGCTGCGGCGGTCGGAGACCTCGTCGGCGACGACGGGGTCGATGCCCTTCTGGTCTCCTACGTCGACCGTCAGGGCGGCGACGCCGAGGCTGTCCTGGCAGCGATCAGAGCCGCCTCCGACGCGGGCTCCAAACCAGTGGTGGCGTCGGTCGTCCGCTTCGATGGCACGTTGCCGGCACGGACGAGGGGCGGGGTGCCGAACTTCCCGTTCCCTGAGTCCTGTGCCGCGGCGCTCGCCCGTGCAGCCGAACGACACGCGTGGCTGTCACGGCCGCTCGGCCAGCGGCCGGTCTACCCCGATCTTCACCCTCAGGCAGCGCGCGAGCTGATCGCCTCCTCGCTCGAGCGCGAGCCGGGCGGAGGCTGGCTGTCACTCGGCGAGGCAGAATCGCTGCTGGCCAGCCACGGCATCCCCTTCGTCGCCTCGCACCGCTGCAACGACGTCGATACGGCGGTGGCGACGGCTCTCGAGCTCGGCGGCCCCGTGGCGCTCAAGGCCGCGTTCGTCGAATCCCCCGATGCTCGCCAGATCCACGTTCCGTTGCTCGGGCTTGAGGGCGACGCGGCCGTGCGATCGGGATGGCGCGAGCTCGAGCGACAGGTACGGGCCGCGGGGCGTGCATGGCATGGCGTGATCATCCAGCGCCTGGCCGAGCCCGGCGCGGACGTGCTCGTCGGGACCCTCAGGGACCCCCAGCTGGGCTCCGTGATCGGCGTCGGGTTCGGCGGACGCCAAGCTGCCGTCGGCCGCTCGACGGCATTTCGCCTTCTCCCGCGCACCGACGTCCAGGCCGACGAGCTGATCGATGCGTCCGAGGGCGTCGCCGCGCAGCTCGACGACGCGGCGCTCAACCGCGAGGCGCTGCGCGATCTGATCCTCCGCTTCGCGATCCTGCTCGACGAGGTCCCCGAGCTCGTCGAGGCCGACCTCAACTCGGTGCGCTGCACCACCACCGGGTGCGTCGTGCTCGACATGCGCATGCGCATCGAGCAGCGGGCCCCCGTCGAGCGCGTCAAGACCTGGTGACGCGAGGGCTCAGCCCCCAGAGGCGCTGTGCTCGCGCTGCGAGGCGACCCTGCTCATCACCTCGAAGTAGCGCCCAAGGTGGTGCGGGCCGAGGAACTGCTGCTGGACGCGGCGGTGGGCCGCGATCCCCATCTCCCGCCGGCGCTCCCCGTGGCCCAGGAGCGCGGTGATCGCCGCGCCCGCCTGCTCGAGGTCGCGCGGCTGCGACAGCAACACGCCCGAACGGCCGTCCTCGATCTGATCGCGGATGCCGCCGATCCGGCTGGCGACCACCGGCCGCTGCTTCCACATCGCCTCGGCGACGGTCAGGCCGAACCCCTCGGCGAGGCTCTTCTGCACGACCACCTGCGCGTGTCGCTGCAGCGCGTTGACCACCGCCGCGTTCTCCTCGACGTCGTCCATCGGCAACGAGCACAGGTGCACGCGCCGGCGCACCGTTGCCGGCAGGTCGTGCCACCCCGCCCGCACCGCGTCGAGGACCTGGGCGCCCTCTGGATCGTCGGCGACCGCCGCGGTCGACGGGCCGACGAGCAGCAGGTGCGCGTCGCCGCGGTTCGCGACGTGGCCCGAGAACGCCCCGAGCACGCCGACCGGATCCTTGAGCTGATCCCACCGGGAAACCTGCATCACCACCGGGACGTCAGCCACCAGCGGCTCCTCCTCGAGCATCTCCGCCCGTCGCTGGACGCGTCCCGGCGTCCCGTCGGAGCGCGTGAACGTCGGGTAGGCGTCCACGCTGTCCGCGAGCACGCCGGCGGTGGCCAGGATGGCAAGGGACTGCGTACGCCCCTGCTCGGCGTTCTTGGGCGCGAAGGCGTCGATCGAGGGGCGGATGACCGCTATGCGATCGCGCGGCAGCCCCTCCCACGCGAATCCTCCCCGGGAGAAGATGAACGCGTGCGCAGGCAGGATGTAGCCGCGCAGGAAGTCCCAGGCCTCCCGCGCATGCTCGTTGGCGTCGTCGAGGCCGACGTGGCAGCGCCACATCACGGTCGCCCCCGTCTTGCGCACGGCCGCCGTCAATCCAGCGGTCTGCGGATCGTGCAGGATCACGATGTCCGTCGGATGCACGAGGTCCGCGAGCTCCTGCGCGCTCGCCGCGAGCGTCTGCTCGTAGACCTCGTGCTCGGCGTCACCCAACGGGCCGCCGTCGCCGGCGAACCCGTGCAGGCGGTTGTGGATCCGCTTCGTGATGGCGAAGAACTCCGACTGGCCCGAGATCACCGCCCAGCGCGCGTCGACACCCGCGCCGCGACAGTAGCCGAGCAGCGGGCGGAGCATCTCGACCACCCCGCCGCCCTTCGCGGTCGAGTTCACGTTCCAGATCACCCGGCCGTGCAACTCCCTCCTGGCCTGCTCCACCAGCCCGAGCAGCGCCTCGTACTCGCCGCGCGAGAGCACCGACGCGAACCGCTCCGGGGCGGTCGCGTGCACCGGCTCATGGTGAAGGGCGGACACGCGTGTCGTCCAGTCGAAGGGGGCCGCAGCCGCCCGCCTAGTCGCGCTCGACGAGCATGGCGATCCCCTGGCCTCCGCCGATGCAGAGGCTGACGAGCCCGAGCTTGTGGTCCTCGCGCTCCATCTCGCCCAGGATCTTGGTCACGAGGACCGCGCCCGTCGCTCCCACCGGGTGGCCGAGCCCGATCGCGCCGCCGTTCGGGTTGACCCGCGCGCCGTCCAGCTCGAGGTCGTGCATCACCGCCAGCGCCTGCGCCGCGAACGCCTCGTTGAGCTCGACGACGTCCACCTGGTCGAGCGTCCTGCCTGCTCGCTCGAGCGCCTTGCGCACCGCGGGGACGGGGCCGATCCCCATGGTCCTCGGCTCCACTCCGCAGACGGCGTACGAGATGATCCTGCCCCTGACGGGCGCGCCCAGCTGCTCGGCCCGTTGCGCCGACATGACGACCACGGCCGCCGCGGCATCGTTGAGCCCCGACGCATTGCCGGCCGTCACGGTGCCGCCCTCGTCGAACGCCGGCCTGAGCTTCGCCAGCCCCTCCAGGGAGACATCCGGCCGCGCGTGCTCGTCGACCTTGAACTCGACGGCTCCCTTGCGCTGCTTGACCTCGACGGGCACGATCTCCTCCTCGAACCGGCCCGCCTCGATCGCCGCGATGGCGCGACGGTGCGACTCGACCGCGAACTCGTCCTGCGCCTCGCGGGAGATGCTGTGGGACTTCGCCAGGTTCTCGGCCGTGACGCCCATGTGGATCTGGTCGAACGGGTCGGTCAGCGCGCCGACGACCGAGTCCACCAGCGACGTCTCGCCCAGCCGCGCGCCCCAGCGCGCGCTCTGCATCCAATAGGCGCCCCTGCTCATCGACTCGGCGCCGCCGGCCAGCACCACGTCCGCGTCGCCGGTCTGGATCATCTGGGCGGCGGAGACGATGGCCTGCAGGCCGCTGCCGCACAGGCGGTTGAGCGTCAGCGCAGGCGATTGCTTCGGAATGCCGGCGTTGATGCCGACGACACGCGCCAGATAGTGGTCCTCGGGCGCGGTGTGGATGACATTCCCGAACACGACCTGCTCCACCTGCGCCGGGTCGAGCCCCGCGCGATCGACGGCCGCGCGGGCGGCGGTCGCTCCGAGCTCGCTCGGTGCGACGTCACGCAGGCTGCGCCCGAAGGAGCCGACCGCGGTCCGGGCCGCTGAACTGATCACGATTGTGGTCATCTGCCCCTCACATCTCTCCCCAGGCCAGCACGCCCGCGATGTCCAGCGTCGACAGGATCCCGATCGGATAGCCGGACTGCGGATCGACCGCCACGACGTGACCGGTGCCCTTGGTCATCATCAGCTCCGCCACGTCGCGCAAGGCGGCCGTCGTCTCGACCCTGATGACCGGCTGGCGCGCGAGCGCCGCGGCGGTCTCGGGAGCGTTCGGACGCAGACCGGCCCTGAGCAGGTCGAAGTCCGAGATGATCCCCCAGACGGGCGGCTCGCCGCCCTCGTCTTCCGCCGCGCCCCTCACCACGATGCAGTGAACGTGGTGGGTGCTCATGGTCCGGGCGACCTCGGTGAGTGTCGCCTCGGCGTCACACGACAGGATCCCCGGATGCATGGCATCGGCGACCGTCGCGTGCTCGAAACGCGGCATGAGATAGCTGCCGTGACTCGGCACAGCGCTGCTCTCCGACATGGTCTGCTCTCCTTCCCTTGGTGGCGGGCTGACCCCGGTCATCGCGATGTCAGCCCGGCAGCGTCATCCCGGCGAGCGGGATGTCGATGTCCACGAACCCGGCGGGCGGCTTGCGCAGTCCCTCCTCTGCGCCCCGTTCGAACAGGTAAGGCGGCAGGTAGCGGCCCGCGATCTTCGTCGGCGGCCACCAGAGCGGATACCAGGCACCGGCGACATCCGGAGCGGCGCCGGGCACATCGGAGCGCAGGTAGACCGGGGCTTCGCCCGTGAACAGCATGCCCCGCAGCACGGGCCGAAACGGCGTCGGGTCGACGGGCGCGCCGTACGCGGCGGCGACGTGCTCGGCCACGGCATCCGCCTGCTGCGCCGCGAGCCCACCCTGCTTGATGGGGAAGTCGACGGCGTCGCCGGCGGCGTACACGTCGGCCAGTCCTCTCACCTGCCCGTGCTCGTCGACCGCGATGAAGCCGTCGGGCGGAGTGGCCGGTACGCCGGCCAGCTCCGGGCCGCTCAGGCGCGGCAGGGTGACGACCTCATCGGCGGCCACCGGGTCCGCGGTCGATCCGACGAACTCGATCCCCGCCGCGGCCAGCAGGCGGGCGGCGCTCTGGCTGCCCTGTTCGCCGAACAGCGCCAGAGGCTGGGCCTCCGCGCTGACGAGACGCAGCTCGACGCCCTCGGCGTCGCTGAGCGCCAGCGCGCGCGCGGTCATCAGCGCAAGCTCGTACACCGGCAGCAGCCACCCTGTCGTGCTGGGCGCGACGAACGCCACGCTGCGCCCCTCGCCGCTGCGCAAGCGGTCGAGCATCGCGCCGATCGCCCGGCCCGAACCTTCGAGCCCGAAGGCGATCGCATCGGCACTCGGCGCGCTGGCCCGCGCCCCCGGGGCGAGGATCAGCGTGTCGAAGCCGAGCTCCGTGCCGTCGGCGCACCTGATGCGGTGCGCGTCGGCCTGCACCTCCACGACGCCGGCGCCGACGAACCGCGCGCCGCGCTCGGCGACGATGTCCGGGACCGAATGGCGCGCCGCCGAGGCCAGGCCGAACGGCTCGGCCACCGTCACCGGCCGGTCGACGAACCAATCGTGCTCCGCGACCAGCGTCAGGTCGACCCGGTCGCCGGCCAGGGCCTGCAGCGCCAGCAGCGCCTCCAGGCCGGCGACGCCGCCGCCGACGATGACGACGTGGCCGGGCGTGGGGCTGTCGGACGTGGTCATGTCGTTCACCAGGGGTTGTAGGCGCCTGCGTTGGCAGCGCGCATCGCGGTCACGTAGCCGGCCCGCTCGTAGGCCTCCGCGTCGGCGACGGCGGGCACGGACAGCAGGCCCCGCACCTCGTCGAGCGATGTGAAGCCCTTGCGCGCCATCCAGGTGGTGAGCCCGCCGAGGAGCTCCTCCGCGTACTTGGGCCCGTGGCGCAGGAGGGCGGAGGTCGTCATCACCACGTCTGCACCGGCGAGCAGGTAGCGCACCAGGTCGGCAGGGACCGCCAGACCCGAGGTGGCGGCGAGCGAGGCCCTGGCCCTGCCTCGCAGCAGCGCGATCCACGTGCAGGCCAGTCGGGCGTCCGCGTGGCTCGAGAGGTTCACCTTCGGCAGGACCGCGAGCTGCTCCGGGTCGATGTCCGGTTGCAGGAAGCGATTGAACAGCACCAGCGCGTCCGCCCCGGCGTCGTCGAGGCGCATCATCATCTCGCCGGGGGAGCTGAAGTACGGACTCAGCTTGACCGCGACCGGGACGCTGACGGCCGACTTGACGTGCTCGAGGACGTCGAGGTGGCGCTGTTCGACCTCCCGGCCGGAGATCGACGGATCGCCGGGCAGGTAGTAGATGTTCAGCTCGATCGCGGCGGCGCCGGCGTCCTGCATCGCGCGGGCGTGCTCGGTCCACCCCTCCGGGGTCACGCCGTTGAGGCTCGCGATCACCGGAACGTCGACGGCCGCGACCGCGCGCTCCAGCAGGACCAGATAGCTCCGGGGGCCGACGTCCTCCTCGGCCACCGCGGGGAAGTAGTCCAGCGCCTCGGGAAAGCTCTCGGCCGTCTCCTCGACCAGGCGGATGTTGCGCGCCGCCTCCTCTCGCAGCTGCTCCTCGAACAGCGAGAACAGGACGATCGCCCCCACGCCGCCGTCGGCCAGCCGCTTGATCCCGTCCAGCGTGTACGACAGCGGCGATGGCGAGGCCACCAGCGGATTGCGCAGGGCGAGGCCCATGTAGTTCGTCGAGAGATCCATCAGCTCGGCGTGCGCGGGTTGGAGGGGAACTCGCTTGCGTCGCGCATCGCCATCTCCTCGTACAGGCGCCAGCGCTGGTCGGCGGCGTGCTGGGCGAGGCCCAGCAGGCGCTCGGCCTCGGTGGGCTCGGCGGCGGCGAGCGCACGGAAGCGCAGCTCGCCCTTGCGGTAGTCCCCCAGCGAGATCCGCGGCCTGGAGGAGTCGAGCAGGAACGGGTTGTCGCCGGCCTCTCGCACCACCGGGTCGTAGCGGATCAGAGGCCAGTGGCCGCTGGCCACCGCGCGGTACTGCTGGTCGAGCCCTTCGCGCATGTCGTATCCGTGTGCGACGCAATGGCTGTAGGCGATGATCAGCGACGGCCCTTCGTAGGCCTCCGCCTCGCGGAAGGCGCGCAGGGTCTGCTGGGGATCGGCCCCGAACGCGACGCGCGCCACGTACACGTCGGCGTAGGCGATCGCCTGGAGGGCGAGGTCCTTGGTCGGGACCGTCTTGCCCGCCGCGGCGAACTTCGCGACCGCCCCGAGCGGCGTCGCCTTCGACATCTGCCCGCCGGTGTTGGAGTACACCTCGGTGTCCATCACCAGCACGTTGACGTTCTTGCCGCTCGCCAGCACGTGGTCGAGCCCGCCCGAGCCGATGTCGTACGCCCACCCGTCGCCACCGACGATCCACACGCTGCGGCGGATCAGGTGATCGAGGACGCTGCGCAGGTCCTCGACGACCGGGCCGTCGAGCTCGTCGAGCCGGCGCGCGAGGGCCGCGATCCGCGCGCGCTGGGCGTGCAGCTCGGACTCCCGCACCTGCGGCGCGGACAGGATCTCGTCGACCAGCTCGGCGCCCACGAGGTCGCGGAGCTCCTGCAGCCGAAGACGGGCGAGCTCGGCGTGGCGGTCGGCCGCCAGCCGAAGCCCCAGCCCGAACTCCGCGTTGTCCTCGAACAGCGAGTTCGACCACGCCGGACCGTGCCCCGCCGCGTTCACCGTCCACGGCGTCGTCGGCTGGTTCGCCCCGTAGATCGACGAGCAGCCGGTTGCGTTGGCGACCGTCATCCGGTCGCCGAACAGCTGCGAGAGCAGCTTCACGTAGGGCGTCTCGCCGCACCCGGCGCAGGCGCCGGAGAACTCGAACAGCGGTTCGAGGAACTGGGTGCCGCGGACGGTGCCGAAGTCGACCCGGCTGCGGTCGTTGACGGGCAGCTGCTCGAAGAACGCGATGTTCTCGCGCTCGCCGGCCAGCAGCGGCTCCCGCGCGCCGAGGTTGATCGCCTTGTGGCCGGGCTCATCGGCCGCGGAGACCGGACACGCCTCAACGCACAACCCGCATCCGGTGCAGTCCTCGACGTAGACCTGCAGCGTGTACTGGGCGTCCGGGAGGCCGGCCCCGTTCAGCGCCGCGGACCGGAAGCCGTCGGGTGCGCCCTCCAGGCGGTCCGGGCCGTAGTAGCGCGAGCGGATCACGCTGTGCGGGCAGACGAAGCTGCAGTTGCCGCACTGGATGCAGAGCTCCGAATCCCAGACCGCCACGAAGTCCGAGATGTTGCGCTTCTCGTACTTGGTCGTCCCGCTCGGATAGGTGCCGTCGACGGGGAGCGCGCTCACGGGCAGCTCATCGCCGCGGCCGGCCATCATCGTCGCCGTCACGGTGCGCACGAACTCCGGAGCGTCGGCGGGGACGAGCTCCCGCGCGACGCGCCGCGAGGAGACCTGGTCGGGGACCTCAACCTGGTGAAGGGCGGCCAGCGATCGGTCGACCGCCTCGATGTTGCGCGCGACGATCTCGGCGCCGCGCTTGCCGTAGGTCTTCTGGATCGAGGCCTTGATCGCCTCGATGGCCGCTTCGCGCTCGAGCACGCCCGAGATCGCGAAGAAGCACGTCTGCAGCACGGTGTTCGTGCGCCGCCCGAGGCCCGCGTCGCGCGCGATGCGGCCGGCATCGATCGCGTAGAGCTTGATGTTCTTGGCGAGGATCTTCTCCTGCACCGCGCGCGAGAGCGCGTCCCAGACCCGGTCGGGCTCCTCGTTGCAGTTCAGCAGGAGCGTCGCGCCGTCGGCGGCGCGGTCCAGGACCTCGGCGCGCTCGATCAGCCCGAACTGATGGCAGCCGACGAAGCTCGCCGCCGACACGAGGTACGGGGCGCGGATCGGCCTGGGCCCGAAGCGAAGGTGCGAGACGGTCTGCGAGCCCGACTTCTTGGAGTCGTAGACGAAGTAGCCCTGCGCGTGCAGGTTCGCCGCGTCGCCGAGGATCTTGATCGTGTTCTTGTTGGCGCCCACCGTCCCGTCGGACCCCAGGCCGAAGAACACGGCGCGAACGGTGTCGTCGGGCTCGATGTCCAGCGACGCGTCGTAGGTCAGGCTCGTTCCCGAGACGTCGTCGTTGATCCCGATCGTGAAGCGCCGCTTCGGCTGCTCGCGGGCGAGCTCGTCGAACACGCCGGCGACCATCCCGGGGGTGAACTCCTTGGAGGACAGGCCGTATCGGCCGCCGATCACCGTCGCCATCGCCTCGCGCTCCCCGGTGCCGTGCGCTTCGCTCAGCGCCGCGAGCACGTCCAGGAACAGCGGCTCGCCGAGAGAGCCCGGCTCCTTGGTCCGGTCCAGCACGGCCACCCGCCGCACGCTCTGCGGCAGCGCGGCCGCCAGCTCGCTCGCGGGGAAGGGCCGATAGAGCCGAAGCTGCGCCACGCCCACCCGTTCGCCCTGCGCCTGCAGGTAGGCGACCGTCTCGCGCGCGGTGTCTCCGCCCGAGCCCATCACGACCAGCACCCGCTCGGCCTCCGGGTCGCCGAAGTAGTCCACGAGCCGGTAGTGGCGGCCGGTGCGCTCGCCCAGGCGGTCCATGGCGCCCTGCACCGCGTCGGGAACGCGCGCGTAGAACGGATTGACGGTCTCGCGCGCCTGGAAGTAGACGTCCGGGTTCTGCGCGGTGCCACGGATGAACGGCCGCTCGGGCGACAGCGCCCGCGCGCGATGGGCCAGGACCAGCTCGTCGGAGACCAGCGCGCGCACGTCCTCGTCCTCGAGCATCTCGATCGTCTGCAGCTCGTGCGAGGTGCGAAAGCCGTCGAAGAAGTGCACGAACGGCACGCGCGTCTCCAGCGTGGCGGCGTGCGCCACGAGCGCGAGGTCGTGCGCCTCCTGCACCGACGCCGCGGCCAGCAGCGCAAAGCCGGTCTGACGGACCGCCATCACATCCGAGTGGTCGCCGAAGATCGACAGCGCCTGCGCCGCCAGCGATCGGGCGGCCACGTGCAGCACCGCCGACGTCAGCTCGCCGGCGATCTTGTACATGTTCGGGATCATCAGCAGCAGACCCTGCGAGGCGGTGAACGTCGTCCCCAGCGCCCCGCCCTGGAGCGCGCCGTGCAAGGCCCCTGCGGCACCGCCCTCGCTCTGCATCTCTACGACCGCGGGCACCGTGCCCCACAGGTTCGTGCGCCCTCTGCTGGACCACTCGTCCGCCAGCTCGGCCATCGGCGAGGAAGGCGTGATCGGGAAGATGCAGCACACCTCGCTGCAGCGGAAGGCGACCCACACCGTCGCCTCGTTGCCGTCGACCGTGGCGCGCGTCATCAGGGCTCCACGATCAGGTCGAGGGGGGCCACGAAGGCGTAATGGGGATCGGGCGCCTGCTCGGGCACCATCTCGATCGAGTGAACCGGGCACTGCTCGAAGCAGGCGCGGCAGCCGGTGCACCGGTCGTAGTCGAATCGGTAGCGCAGCCCCTCGCCGAGCTTGATCACCGCATCCTCGGGGCATGCCCCCAGGCAGCCGTCGCACTCGATGCAGTTGCCGCACGACAGGCAGCGTCTCGCCTCGAAGACCGCCTCCTCCGCACTGAGACCGCCGACGATCTCCCCGAAGCCGCCCAGGCGCTCCTCCGGCGCCAGCTCGGGCTGCTGGCGACGAGGGTGATCGCCGAAGTACCAGAGGTTCAGGAGCTCGAACGGGGCCAGCGGATGCTTCGCCGCCGGGTCGTAGCGCGAGTCGCGCAACCAGGCGTCGATCTCGCGCGCGGCTCGCTTGCCGTGGCCGACGCCGACGGTCACGGTGCGCTCCGAGGGGACCATGTCGCCCCCGGCGAACACGCCCGGGCAGCCGGTCATCAGGGCGTCGGACACGCGGACCGTCCCGTCGCGCTCGAACTCCACTCCCGAGACGCTGCGCAGGAAGGCGGTGTCGCTCTCCTGGCCGAGCGCGAGGATCACGGTGTCGGCCTCCAGCGTCTCCAAGCGGCCTGTCGGCTGCGGGTAGCCGGACTCGTCGAGCTCCATGGCCTCGACCTGGAGCTCGGAGCCCTCGAAGGCCTTGATCGTCCGCAGCCAGTTGATCCGCACTCCCTCCTGCTCGGCGTCCTGGGCCTCCTCCTCGTGCGCCGGCATCTGCTTGCGGGTGCGCCGGTAGACGATCAGCGCCTCCTCCGCGCCCATCCGTCGCGCCGTGCGCGCGGCATCCATCGCCGTGTTGCCGCCCCCGTAGACCGCGACGCGACGCCCGATCATCGGCTGCTCGCCGGCCGCCACGTCGCGCAGGAACGACACCGCGTCCACGATCCGCCCGGCGTCCGCCGCGGGGATGTCGACCCGCTTTGAGAGGTGCGCGCCGACCGCCACGAACACCGCGTCGAAGGCGCCCTCGCGGCGCTCAGCCTCGAGGTCCTCGACCTGATGGTTGCTCGTGAAGCGGACCCCGAGGGCCGCGATCCGGTCGATCTCGGCCCCCATGACGTCCCGTGGAAGCCGGTAGGCGGGGATCCCGTAGCGCATCATCCCGCCCGGCTCGGGACCCGCGTCGCGAACCTCGACCTCGTGGCCGAGGCGCGCCAGGTGGTAGGCCGCCGACAGGCCGCTCGGCCCGGCGCCGATCACGAGCACTCGACGGCCGCTGCGCTGCAGCGGGACATCGAACGACCACCCTCGCTCCAGCGCCAGATCGCCCAGGAAGCGCTCGACGCCGTGGATCGAGAGCGCGCTGTCGAGCTCGGCGCGGTTGCAGACGCTCTCACACGGGTGGTAGCAGACCCGGCCGTGGATCGAGGGGAACGGGTTGTCGGCGGTGAGGACGCGCCAAGCGCGCTCGTGGTCGCCGACCTTGACGTGCGCCATCCAGCCCTGGATGTTCTCGCCCGCCGGGCAGCCGGCATTGCACGGCGGCAGCAGGTCGACGTACACCGGCCGCGCCTGCCGCACGGGCCCCGTGCGGGAGCGCCCGTGCTCGAGGTCCGGGACGGGTGTGATGTCCGTGGCCGAGCGAGCATCTCCCGCTTCCGGCCTCCGCTCTGATCGCTGGACCGGCCGCGTTGGGGAAGCCATGGTCCGCACCCTACCTCCGCGTCGCGAGAGGAGCCGCGATCGGCAGCCCCAAGGGCGAGCGAGAGCTCTTGACGGTGGCGGTCTGTGCTTGCGTGGTCATGTCACTCTCTTGGGTACGTCGACGGGCCATAGTGTCGAGTCCGAGAGCCCGGCCGATAACCGTGCCGCCTGCCGAGGGCCCTACGTAGTTTTCCCCCTGCGCGAGCCAGGCCGGGACGTCTAGCGTGCCGAGGGTGAAGGGACGTGCGCAATGGACGCTGCTCGCGGCCGCCGCCGCCGGCGGCATCGGCGAATTGGCTCGTCGCCGGCGATCGGCGCGCAGCGCGCCCCCGCCGCCCATGACGACGCAGAGCAGCCCGGGGCAGATCGCGGACCTGCAGCAGGACTACGGCGCCGAGATGGCTCCGCCGTCCGCGCCTGCGCCCGGCGCGGACGCGGCGGACGGCTGACCGGCGCGGGCACGAGGGCGCGTGCTCGACGACAGCTTCCCGACGATGGGCACGGTGGCGCGAGTCGTCCGCCAGGCCGACGGCGGGCTCGACCTGCCCGCGGCGTTCGCCGAGATCGAGCGCGCGCTGTCGCGCTTCGACGCCGCCAGCGATCTGTCGCGCCTGAACGCCGATCCGCGC
This sequence comes from Paraconexibacteraceae bacterium, assembly GCA_963757775.1. Taxonomy (GTDB): domain Bacteria; phylum Actinomycetota; class Thermoleophilia; order Solirubrobacterales; family Solirubrobacteraceae; genus JAOPZW01. The sequence goes on from CAVWSH010000012.1 coordinate 261,351, forward strand.
GCGTGCGCCCCCGCCGGGCCGCTGCTGCGGGCCGCGGTCGCAGGCGCGCTGCGCGCGGCGCGCCTGACCGGCGGTCTCGTCGACCCGACCCTGCTGGGAGCGCTGCGCCGCGCCGGCTATGACGAGTCGCGCGCGCACATCGAGCCCTCCTCGCTCGCGCGGGGACTCGCCTGCGCGCCGCCGCGGCGGCCGGCTCGCCCCCACCCGGCGGCGGCATGGCGCGCGGTCGAGGTCGACGACGGCGCGGGGGTCATCCGCCGGCCGCCGGGCCTCGAGCTCGACCTCGGTGGCTCGGTCAAGGGATGGGCGGCCGACTACGTCGCTGCGCGGCTTGCGCGCCACGGGCGCTGCGCCGTCGACTGCGGCGGCGACCTGCGCGTGGCGGCCGGGAACGGGCCGCCGTGGGAGGTGCGCGTGCGCCATCCGCTGACCGGCGCCATCGCCCACACGCTGCGCGTCCGCGCCGGCGGGGTGGCGACCTCCGGCATCGACGCGCGACTGTGGGAGCGCCCGGACGGCGGCTTCGCCCACCATCTCATCGACCCCGCCACCGGGTCCCCCGCTTGGACCGGGCTGGCGGCGGCCACGGCGCTCGCCCCGACGGCCGTGGAGGCCGAGGCGCTCGCGAAGGCCGCCCTGCTCTCGGGCCCCGACGCGGGCCGGCGCCTGCTGCAGCGCCGCCACGGGGGCGTGCTCGTGCACGATGACGGCGCGGTCGAGCCGGTGGTCGTCCGCGGCGGCCGGAGACGGGCTCGGGCCCTGCCTCAGGCCTCCTTGCCGTAGCCGGCCTCGAGCAGCTCGATGACCTCGCGGATCATCGGGATGCGCGGATTGGTGCGAATGCTCGGGTCGGCGAACGCCGCCTTGGCCAGCTCGGGCAGCGCCTGCTCGAACTCCTGGCGGTCCACGCCGCACTCCGCCAGCGTGCGCGGCTCGCCGACCTCGGCCAACAGCTCGTCGACGCGGGTGAAGAGCCGCTCGCAGCGATCGCGCTCGGTCTTGCCGCCGAGTCCGAGGATCCACGCGATCTGCGCGTACTTCTCGGGCGCGATGTACGCGGAGTAGCCCGGCGCCGGCATGAACTTGCTCGGCAGCGATGCGTTGTAGCGCAGCACGTGGGGCAGGAAGATCGCGTTCGCGCGACCGTGGGCGAGCCCGAACCGCGCGCCCACGGGATGCGCCAGCGCGTGGTTGAGGCCCACGAACGCGTTCGAGAACGCGAGCCCCGCGATGGTCGCGGCGTTGGCCATCGCGGTGCGGGCCTCGAGGTCGGAGCCGTCCCGATAGGCGCGCGGCAGCGACGGGAAGATCAGGTTCACGGCCTGCACGCAGAACGCGTCGGTGTAGGGAGAGGCGAAGATCGAGACCGCCGCCTCCAGCGCATGGGTCAGGGCATCGATCCCGGTGTCGGCGGTGATCTCCGGCGGCATCGTGACGGCCAGCGTCGGGTCGACGATCGCCATGTCGGGCACCAGCGAGTAGTCGACGAGCGTCACCTTCCGCGATCCCACGCTGATCACGGCGGCCGGCGAGACCTCCGACCCCGTACCGGAGGTCGTCGGGATCGCGACCAGCCCCACCTTGTGCTCGACCTGCGGGAAATGGGAGATCCGCTTGCGCGCGTCGAGGAACGGTAGCGAGAGCTCGCGCACGCTCAAGTGCGGGCTCTCGTGGAACAGGCGCATGGCCTTCGCGGCGTCCATCACCGAGCCGCCGCCGAGCGCGATGATCGTGTCGGCGTTGAACCGCTCGAGCTCCTCCACCCCGGCGCGGATCTGCTCCTCGGTCGGCTCTGGCTCGACCCCGGAGAACACGTGCACGGCCCCGGCAGTGAGGTAGCGGCGCACCTGCTCGGCCACGCCGCGGGCCATCGTCGGGCCGTCGGTGACGATCATGGGGCGCGAGGCGCTGAGCTGGCGCAGGTTGTCGAGCGCGCCGGGATTGAAGTACGTGTCCGACGGTACGCGGAACCACTGCGGCGGCGTCTGCCGGCGCGACACGGTCTTGATGTTCAGCAGGTTGCGGTAGTTGACGTTGTCGGTGGTGTTCGAGCCGCCCCAGGTCCCGCAGCCCAGCGAGAAGGTTGGCGCCATCGAGTTGTAGATCCCGCCGAGGGCCCCGACCGCCGTCGGCGCGTTGACGAGGATGCGCCCCGTGCGGATCGCGAGCTTGAAGCGATCGATCACGGTCTCGTCGTTCGCGTAGACGGCCGAGGTGTGGCCCAGGCCACCGTGTTCGGTGACCAGCTCGCACGCGCGGATCGCGTGGTCGACCGATGGCGAGCGCACCACGCCGAGCACGGGCATCAGCTTCTCGGCGATGAACGGATGCGCCGCGAAGGCGTCGAGGTCCGCCGGGAGCGGCGCGAGCAGCACCTTGTCCTCGTCGGCGGCTTCGAAGCCCGCCAGGCCGGCGAGGCTGACGCACGACTGCCCGAGCACGTCGAGCTGCATCTTGCCCTCGTCCGTGAACGAGCGTGCCGCCAGCGCCTGCGTCTGCGCCTCCGTGAGGAGCCGGGCGCCCATCCGCTCGAACTCCTCGATCACCTGGTCGTAGATCTTCTCGTCGATCACGCACGTCTGCTCTGCCGGGCAGATCACCGAGGAGTCGAACGTCTTCGAGATGAGGACGTCGGTGACCACCATCCGGACGTCGGCGCTGCGGTGGACGTAGACGGGGGCGTTGCCCGAGCCGACGCTGAGGCACGGCTTGCCGGCCGCGTTGGCCGCCGCGACCGCCTTCGGGCCGCCGGTCGTCCAGATGAAGTCGACCCCGGGGTGGTGAAACAGGTACTGCGAGACGTCGAGCGACGGGTCGGGGATGACCTGCAGCGCGTGCGGCGGCAGCCCCACCGCCTCGCCGGCCTCCTGCATGAGCTCGCCCGCGCGGGCGGCGCAGCGCGCGGCGGCGGCCGACGGGCGCATGATCAGGGCGTTGCGCGTCTTCGCGCAGACGATCGACTTGAACAGCGCCGTCGACGTGGGGTTGGTGATCGGCAGCAGCGCCAGGACGACGCCGATCGGCTCGGCGACGTACTCGAGGGCCCGCTCAGCGTCCTCGTCGATGACGCCGACCGACTTCTTGTCCTTCAGGTAGTCGTAGAGGAACTCGGTGGCGATGTAGTTCTTGATCACCTTGTCCTCGAGCACCCCGAAGTGGGTCTCCTCCATCGCGAGCTCCGCCAGCTCGAGGGCGTGCTCGAGGCCGGCGACCGTCATCGCCCAGACGATGCGGTCGACCGCCTCCTGATCGAGCTCGCGCAGCGCCGTCGAGGCCGTCTGCGCGCGCTCGACGAAGCCGTCCAGCCGTGCCGCCCACTCGACGTCCTGGGCGGCGGCGGGATCATTGATTACCGTAGCCATCGTGGTACCCCTGTCTCAGTCGAGCTCGGGCATCATCGGGCCGTCACCGGCTGGGTCGAGGACGTCCGCCTCCAGCCACGCGTAGCGCCCGGCGAGCAGCTTCTGCGCCGCGCTGTAGCGGCTGTCGTCGTCGTTGGCCCACAGCTCGCTGAACAGCGTGTCGGCCCGGCGCCTGGCCATCGCGCAGAAGAGCTGCGCGAGCTCGATGGCCTCCTCCTTGCGCTCCGGCTGCTCGCGTCCGACGGTGTCGGCGTAGACGACGGTCGACGAGATCGCGAAGAGCTCGGCGCCGATGTCCACGATGCGCCCGAGGAAGGTCTGCTTGTTCTCGAGCTTGGCCTGCCAGCGCGCCATGCCGTAGAAGGTGGAGCGCGCGAGCTTGCGCGCGGCACGCTCGACGTAGCGCAGGTCGCCCGCCAGCGGCCCGAACTCCTCGTAGGAGCGAGGGTTCTGACCCTTGCCGACGGCGAGCTGCGGCAGCCACTTGCCGTAGAACAACCCGGCCTTCAGCGCCGCATCCGCCTTCGCCTTGGCGTTGCCGCCCGGCATGAGCAGCCCGCCCGCGGCCTGCAGATGGGTATCCACCGCCTCGCGGGCGATGAGCAGGTGCATGATCTCGCTCGAGCCCTCGAAGATGCGGTTCACGCGCATGTCGCGCATCGCCTGCTCCACGGGCACGGGCTTCTCGCCTCTCGCCTGCAGCGACTCCGCGGTCTCGTATCCGCGACCGCCCCGCACCTGCATGAGCTCGTCGATGACCTTCCACGAGAGCTCCGAGCCGTACACCTTGCACAGGGCGGCTTCGATGCGGATGTCGTTGCGCTTGTCGTCGGCCAGCCGGGCCGCGACGTCGAGCATCGCCTCCAGGCCGAACGCGCTGCCGGCGATGAAGGCCAGCTTCTGCGCCACGGCATCGTGCTTGCCGATGGGGCGACCCCACTGCACGCGCTCGGTGGCCCATTCGCGGGCGACCTTGGTGGCCCACTTCGAGGCCCCGACGGCGATCGCCATCAGCGCCAGCCGCCCCGTGTTCAGGGTGCTGAGCGCGATCCGCAGGCCATCGCCCTCGCGGGCGATCCGGTTCTCCTCGGGGACGAACACGTCCTTCAGGACCGTCACGGAGTTCTCGATGCCGCGCAGGCCCATGAACGCGTTGCGGTGCACGACCGTGATCCCCTCGCTGTCGTAGGGCACCACGAAGGCGCTGATCCCACCGCGGTGACCGTCGCTCTTGGGCACCTTGGCCATCACCACGACGATGTCCGCGATCGTTCCGTTGGTGGCCCAGAGCTTGCGGCCGCTGATGCGGTAGCCGCCCTCGACCGGCGTCGCGGTCATGTCGTCGTCGGACGTGCCCAGCTCGACGGGCGTCGCCGTCGAGGCCATGCGCGCCGGATCGGAGCCGACGCCGGGCTCGGTGAGCAGGAACGCGGAAATGTGATCCTTGGCCACCAGCGGCAGCCACTTCTGGCGCTGCTCCTCGTTGCCGAACATGCGCAGCGGCTCGGCGACGCCGATCGACTGGTGCGCGCTGAGCAGCGTGCAGATCGCCGAGTGGCAGTTGGCGGCCACCGCCAGCGCCTTGCTGTAGTAGACCTGCGACAGCCCCAGGCCGCCGTACTTCGGCGGGACCTTCATCCCGAGTGCGCCGATCCGCTTCAGCGCGTCCACCACGTTGTCGGGGATCTTCGCGTCGCGTTCGATCTGCAGCGGGTCGGCCTCCGACGCGAGCACGTCTCGAAGCTCGGTGAGGAAGCGCTCGCCCTTCTCGATCTGCTCCGGATCCAGCTTGGGCTGCGGATGGATCAGATCGAGGCGAAAGTCGCCCAGGAACAGCTGCTTGCCGAAGCTCGGCAGCTTCCAGTCTGCTTCCCGCGCCGCCTCGACGACATCGCGAGCTTCCTTCTCTGAAACGTTGGTGGCCATCGCCAGTCCCCTCCTGGGGAGTCGTTGCTCAACAGTTCGTGGTCGTGCATTGGCGCTTTCGCGCGAGCATCTGCGGGCCGGTCACATGTTGAGTCCGCCGTCGACATCCCAGATCTGCCCGGTGATGTAACCCGAGGCGTCCTGGGCCAGGAAGCACACGACGCGAGCGATCTCCTCAGGCTGTCCCATGCGGTGCACCGGGATCCGCTCCACGAAGTCCGCCACCATGAACGGCGGGATCGTGACGACCATGTCGGTTTCGATGAGGCCGGGGGTGATGCAGTTGACGGTCAGCCCCATCCCCTTCTCGAGCTTGCCGGCCATGCGGAGCGCCAAAGCCGCCTCGCGAGCGAGCGTCTTCGTGAGCCCGAAGAGCCCAGCCTTCGACGCCGTGTAGTTCGCCTGGCCGATGTTGCCCATCTCGGCGGCGACCGAGGAGATGTTGACGATCCGCCCGGAGCCTCGCCCGATCATGTGCTGGATCGCGGGCTTGGACATGTAGAAGGCTCCCGAGAGGTCCACCTTCAGCACCTTGTCCCAGTCGGCCGCGGACAATTTCGTAACGGGCTTGTCGACCGTGATGCCCGCGTTGTTGACGAGGATGTCGAGCCGGCCGTGCTGCTCGATGACCTCCTTGACGACGCGCTCGCAGTCCTCCGCGTCACCGATGTTGCCCTGATGCAGCGAGAGGGTGCCGCCCGCGGTCTCGATCTCCTGGCGCAGCTCATCGGCGCGCGCCTGATTCGAGGAGAAGCCGGCCGCGACGACCGCGCCGTCCGCAGCGAGCGCGTGGCAGATCGCCGCGCCGATGCCACGGGTACCGCCCGTGACCATCGCGACCCGACCGGTGAGGTCGCGATCCTTCGCGACGGTCTGAGACTGTGAATCTGTGGTTGCCATTGTGCCTTTCCGATCTAGGAGAGCCGCTCGACGATCATCGCCTGGCCCAATCCGCCGGCGACGCACATCGATTCGAGGCCGTACCTGCCGTCCACCGAGTCGAGGTTGTTGAGCAGGGTCGTCATGATGCGGGCGCCGGTGGAGCCGAACGGATGGCCCAGCGCGATGGCGCCGCCGTGGATGTTCAGCTTGTCCGGATCGATGCCCAGTTCGTCGCGGCACGGAAGGACCTGCGCCGCAAACGCCTCGTTGATCTCGACGAGATCGATGTCGTCGATGGTCAGGCCGGCGGCCTTGAGCGCCGCGCGGCAGGCCGGGATCGGCCCGAGGCCCATGATCTCCGGGCGCACCGCCGCCACCGCGGAGGCCACGATGCGCGCCCGCGGCTTCAGGCCGCGCTCGCGGGCCTTCTCCTCCGACATGACCAGCACGGCTGCGGCGCCGTCGTTGAGCGGGCAGGCGTTGCCCGGGGTCACGGTGCCATCCGGCTTGAAGGCCGGCTTGAGCTTCGCCAGCGACTCGATCGTCGTGCCCTCGCGCGGCCCATCGTCCCGCGTGACCGTGTGCGCCGGGATCACGTCGCCGCCGGCGTCGTGAGTCTCCGGGAGGTCGACACCGACGATCTCGCGATCGAAGTGGCCCGACGCCCGTGCCGCGACGGCGCGCTGCTGGGAGAGCGCGGCCCACTCGTCCTGAGCCTCGCGGGTGACCTTGCAGCGCTCGGCCACGTTCTCCGCCGTCATCCCCATCGGGATGTAGACGTTGTAGCCGGCGCCGTTCGTGCCGTCGAGCCGCGGGTTCATGACCGGAAGCGACATGCCGGCGCCGCGTGACGTGCATTCCACGCCGGCCGCGATGAACTGGTCGCCTTCGCCCGCCTTGATCGCGTGGAAGGCCATCCGGATCGTCTGCAGCGACGAGGCGCAGAAGCGACTGACCGTGACCGCCGGGACGTGGTGGTCGAGCCCGGCCAGCAGCGCCGCGTTGCGGCCCACGTTGTAGCCCTGCTCGTGGTCCGGGAAGCCACAGCCCATCATGACGTCAGCCGTCTCGCGGAAATCGACCTCGGGGTTGCGCTCGACGAGCGCGCGCAGCGGGATCGCGGCGAGGTCGTCGGCGCGCAGGTCGCGCAGCGTCCCTCTTATCGCCCGGCCGATCGGCGTCCGGACTGCATCGACAATGACTGCCTCAGACATGCATCCTCCTCAGCGCGATCCCGCGGCGGACCGGGCGGACCGGGTAGTGGCGTGGCTCATGCGCTCAGTCTGGGTTGGCGCGGTGCGCCGCTCATCCGCCTACGCCCACAAGAGCGCTGTGGCGAACTACGTACCGCCACATCGGGCCGGCCGTCGGGGATCGGCGGGCGCTACGGCCCGGGGGCGGCTCGCGGCTAGGGTGGGGTCCCCTCGTGCTCTACCTGCATCACTCCTCGTCGTTCGAGCACGACCCACGCGCGCACGCGCCTGAGCATCCGGACACCCCGGAGCGCCTCGAAGCGGTCGAGGCGGCGATGGCCGCGGTGGGCTGGCTCGGGTGCGAGCCGCGCGAGGCCCCGGCGGCCACCCCGTCCGAGCTCGAGCTGGTGCACACGCCCGAGCACGTCCGGACCATTGCCGCGCTGTGCGCCGACGGCGGCGGGAGGATCGACGCGGACACCTTCGTGGGGAAGGCCTCCTACGGCGCCGCGCTCCACGCGGCCGGCGCCTCGTGCGAGATGGTGCGAGCGTTGATCGAGGGCGCGGCGAGCTCGGCGTTCTGCGCCATCCGCCCCTCCGGCCATCACGCGCAGCGAGACGTGGCCATGGGCTTCTGCCTGTTCAACAACATCGCGGTCGCCGCCCAGCTCGCGATCCAGGAGCTCGGCGTCGGGAAGGTGTTGATCCTCGACTGGGACGTGCACCACGGAAACGGAACCGCCGAGATCTTCCGCCGGCGCTCGGATGTCCTCTTCGCCAGCATCCATCAGTCCGGTCTGTTCCCGGGCACGGGCGCGCTCAGCGATCCCGGCTCGGGGAGCGGCCGCGGCTACACCATCAACGTCCCGGTGCCGAAGGGATCGGCCGACGACGTGTGGCTGTCGGTGCTCGAGCACGTCATCGTCCCGGCCGCGCTCGAGTTCGAGCCCGAGCTGGTGTTGATCTCGGCGGGGTTCGACGCCCACCGCGCCGATCCGCTGGGGGGATGCGTCCTCGAGAGCCGCTCGTACGCGCAGATGGCGTGTCAGGTGCGCGACCTCGCCGCCGAGCTCGGCGCGCCGGTCGGCGCGGTCCTCGAGGGCGGCTACGACGCCGCGGCGCTGGCCGAATGCGTGCTGGCGACGGTCGCCGCGCTGAACGGCGAAGGCAGGTCGGAGTCGATCGCGCCCGACCCGCTCATCACCTCACGCGTCGCGGCGCACGTGGGGCATTTCTGGGCCCTGTGAGGTCGCGCCCTCGCTCATGACCGCAGGAACGCGCGGATCGCCGCGTGCGTCTCCCGCGGGCGCTCGACCTGCGGGACGTGCCCGCAGTCGAGCTCGACATGGCGGGCGCCCGGAAGCGCCTCGGCGACATGCCGCGCGAAGGCGATCGGCACGAGCCGGTCGCTGCGTCCCCAGACGAAGAGGGCATCGGCCTGCAGCTCGCCCAGCCTGGGCCAGAAGCCGTTGCTGCCGTCGGGCGCGTCGAGATAGATGTGACGCGCGGCCGCGTAGAAGGCGGACCGGCCGGCAGGGGTGACGAAGGACCGCAGGAACTCGTCGATGCCGGCCGCGGCCCAGCCGTCGTCGGCGCCGGGGATCAGTCGATGCGCGATCGTCTCGACGACCAGGCGCGGCGTGAACTGAAGCAGGCCGAGCTCTGGCCGGACCATCCGCAGCAGCGGCGCCAGCCCGCGCTGGCGCTTCCACGCCAGCGAGGGCGCCAGGAGCGCCAGCCGTCCCGCGCGGTCCGGGTGGCGCATCCCGACCTCGAGCACGACGCGCCCCCCGAGGCTGTTGCCGATGAGGTGCGCGCACTCGATGTCGAGCGCGTCGAGCAGGTCGACGACGACCTCGGCGAAGTAGCGGGCGTCGTAGGCCGCCCCCAGCGGCTTGTCGGAATCGCCGAAGCCCGGCAGGTCCACGGCGATGACGCGAAAGCCGCCGGCCAGCGCCGCCACCGTCGGCAGGAAGGATCCCTTGGTCCCGCCGAGCCCGTGGACCGCCACGACCGTGGGACCGCTTCCCGCCTCCAGCATCGAGAGCCGCGCGCGGTGGGTCTCGACCATGCGAAAGCGCAATCGCGCCGGATCCAGGTGCCCGCTCGTCGCGGCCAGGAAGCCGACCCCGAGGTGGAGGTTGCGACGGATCTCGAGCCGTCCTGAGAGATAGGCGCGCATGGCGGCGCGGCCGTCCTCGGCGATCGCCGCCCAGGTCCGCGCGTCGGCGGCGAGCGTGGCGTCCGCCGCCCCCACGGCCGGGAGGATGTGCGCGCCGCCGTCGGAGAGCAACGCATCCCACGACGCCTCCTCGCCGACGGTCAGGCGGACGCGGCGGGGTGCGTCGGACGGCTCGAAGACCGCGCTGTCGTAGCGTTCGGCCAGCGTCTGAAAGACCCGCGGGACGGGTGTCACGGGCATGTCGGCCACGTCGACCCGACCGTAGCTCGGGCGGGCCGGGGTGCAATCGGCGCACGCCCGCAGCGTGCGTCCGTATGTCTCACCGGGACAGGCGGGTGGCGAGTACGGAAGCCGGCGCCGCTCAACCGTGCGCCGGCTGGCGCGCGAGGGCGGCCTCGCGGGCCGCCGCCGCCGCGGCTCTCGCGGCGACCAGGCCCAGCGCCTCGAGCTCGGCCTCGATGCCCTCGGCCACGCGATGCGCATCCGGCGCGGCGTCACGGTCGGCGTGCACGCAGAAGAAGACGGTGCCGTCATACGACAGCGCGGCCACCGCGACGGCATGCTCGGCAGCCAGCGGGACGAGCGGGACGACTCTGCGCAGCGGCGCGCCGAACGCATACAGCGTCGTCTCGGAGCCCGGGACGTTCGTCACGGTCACGTTGAACAGGCGCGTGGCGAACAGCGACTGCGCGACCACGCTGTGCAGCCCGGGCGGCGCGAGCCCGGCGAGATCGACGAGCAGCTTCCCGCCGGCGGCCTGGTGGCTGGCCTTCAGCTTCATGGTCTGCGCACGCACCTGGCGGTAACGGGCGCGCGCCTCGCCCACCGCGACCGGGAGGTGGACGAACAGCGAGGTGATGCGGTTGCCGAGCTCGAGGTGCTCGGCCGCGTCGCGGACGTTCACCGGCACCATCGCGCGCAGGCCCGCGGCGGGCGGGACCTCCCCGCGCTCCACGAGCAGCTTGCGCAGCCCCGCGGTGACGAGCGAGAGGATGACGTCGTTGACCGTCCCGCCGAGGGCCCGCTTGATCGCTTTGATGTCCTGGAGCGGGACCTCGGTGGTCGCCAGCCGGCGATGCTCGCTGAGCTGGACGTTGAGGCTCGTCCGTGGCGCGGGGACGAGCTCCTCGCGCAGCAGCAACTCGAGCATGGCGCGCGCGGAGTCCAACGCCTCGGCGGCGCGGCGCGGATGGCGAACCGCCCCCGCGGTCGCCTCCGCCGCCGCGATCGGCAGGCCGGCCAGGCGGCGCAGCGCATTCGCGCTGCCGACCTGCGCGGGATGCATCCGGGTCGGCGGCTTCCACGGTCCGGGCTTGCGCTCGGCATCGAGCAGCACGGTGCCCGCGTCGATCGATCCGACGCCGTCCACCAGGCAGTGGTGGGTCTTGGTCACGAGCGCCCAGCGCCCGCCGGCGAGGCCCTCGAGCAGCACGACCCGCCAGAGGGGCCGCGCACGGTCGAGCCGATGCGACCAGAAGTCGGCGGCCCACGCCAGCAGCTCTCGCTCCCCGCCTGGCCTCGGCAGCGCCGCGCGCGTGACGTGCGCGGCGATGTCGAAGCGATCGTCGGCCTCCCACTCCGGCCAGCGCAGGCCGCCGGTCGCGCGGCGTGAGAGCCGCTGTCGATAACGCGGGAGCGCCTCGAGGCGCCGCTCGAGGTGACGGCGCACGCGCGTGAGCGTAGGGGTCCCCCCATCGGGCAGCGCGTCGAAGACCAGCACTCCCCCGATGTGCATGTGGGCCGTCGGATCGGCGTCCTCCAGCTCGAGGAACGTCGCATCGAGTGGGGACAGGGGCTCGGTGGCGGACATGACCCCACGCTTCCAGGGTGCCCAACGCGCGACATCCGGCCTCGCCGGCACTCCTGCTCCGTGATTTCCCGCAGGCTCCGTGGCCCGCCGCCCTTCAGTACGCCGTCCGTGGTTGGATGGCGCCGTGATGGCTTCACCGGCTGCGTCCCCGAGGCGCCAGCGGACAAGAGGGCTCCACCGCCGGCGTTGAATGGCATCGCCCTCGCTCCTCGTCCTCGACGACGCCCGCCACGTCGGCCTCACGGCCGCCGAGCTGGTGGCCAACCGGATCCGCGCTCGCACGTTGATGCGCATGCTGCTGCCCACCGGCCACACGCCGCGTGGCCTGTATGCCGCCCTGCGCGCGCACGCCGCCGACGGCTCGCTGCCCAGCGCCCACGTCACCGTGCTCGGACTGGACGAGTACCTCGGGCTCGGCCGCGACGACCCGCGCAGCTTCCGTGCGGACCTGGATCGCGAGCTCGCGGGCATCCCCATCGGCCGCCGCGAGGCGCTCGACGGGGCTGCCCGGGACCCCGGCGTCGAGGCCGCGCGTTACGAGGCGGTGCTCGACGCCGCGCCGATCGACCTCGCGGTCCTCGGCCTGGGTCGCGACGCGCACGTCGCGTTCAACGAGCCGGGCTCGCCGCCCGGCGCCGGGGTGCACCGGGTGGCGCTGCATCCATCGACGATCGCTGCGGCCGCGGCGGACTTCGGCGGCGCGGAGCGCGTGCCGCGCGACGCGCTGACGGTCGGGCTCAGGACGCTGCTCGGCGCCCGCGAGATCCTGCTGCTGGTGACCGGCTCCGAGAAGGCCGAGGCGCTACGCGCGGCGCTCGAAGGCCCGATCGATCCCGGGGCGCCCGCCTCGCTGCTGCGCGACCATCCGTGCCTCACCGTCCTCGCCGACCGCGCCGCAGCCGCGGAGCTGCGCGCGACGGCGAGTCGCGACAGCGATCGCGTGGCGATCGTCCTGGGCCATCGCGAGCCGGGCATCAGCGCCGAGCACCGCATCTCCGCGCATTCGCGAGCGCGGCTGGCGCGCGCCGTCGCGCTGTGCCGCTCGACGCCCGTTCGCGCCGTGGTGCTCACCGGCTTCACGCACACCGGCGGCCTGTCCGAGGCCGAGCAGATGCAGCGCGAGTGGCCGCTCGCCGACGTCCCGGTCCTGCTCGAGGTCGCGGGACGCAACACCGCCGAGAACGCGTCGCGGTCGCTGCCGATCGTCCTGGCCCTCGGCGTGGCGCAGCGCGTCAGCGTCGTGACGTCGCTGTGGCACCTGCGCGCGGCCTATTTCTTCGCGCCCTACCGCTCGCTCGGGCTCGAGCTCGACCTGCGCCCCGCGCGCCCCCTGCGCGGCTCGGCGCACCTGCTGGCCGAGGAGCTCGGCGGCCTGGCCGGCATGGCCCGCCAGCGCCGGGCGGCGATGGGCGCCGTCCGGCTGCCGGAGGGTCCGTGAGCCTCAGCGCGCCGCGGCGAGCTCGCCGGCGGCGACCTGCGAGGCCACGCCGCGCGCCCAGGCCTCGATGGCCGGCCAGTCCCGCGCGTCGCGGCGCTCGGGCGGCGTCTTCTTGAGCATCGCCCGCTCGACGAAGTTGCCGGGGTCCGTGGGCACCCGCCCGCCGAACATCACGTGCTCGCGCGCGCCGAGCTGGGCCACCAGCCTCTCGGCCACGGGCGGTGTCGGCGCGGTCGGCTGCTCCTGCACCGCGCCGATCGGGCCGCTGCTGAACAGCCACACGGGCATGCCGCGCAGCACGGCGGAGTGACGGCGGGCGAAGGCGCGGGCGTCGCGCTGCCAGCGCTTGGCGTAGACGGCGCTGCCGAGGACGACGGCCGCGTAGCCGGACAGGTCGTCGACCTCGGCGGCCGGACGCGCCTCCGCGTCGCAGCCGGCCGAGCGCATCGCTGCCGCGATGCGCTCGGCGATCTCCGCCGTGGACGAGTGCTTGCTCGCGTAGACCACGAGGACGGGGCCGGTGGGCATGGTCACCTCACACCACCGCGGCGCCCTGGGCGCTGAGCGGCGCGTGCTTCGGCTCGAGGACCTGCTCGGCCAGCTCGACCAGGCGGGTGGCGTAGCCCCACTCGTTGTCGTACCAGGACACGACCTTGACCTGGGTGTCGTTCATGACGCTGGTCAGCGGCGCGTCGTAGATCGACGAGTACGGCGACTTGACGATGTCCGAGGAGACGATCGGCGCCTGGCTGTAGGCGAGGATGCCGGTCATGTGCCCGGTGTCGGCGCGCTCGCGGAAGGCGGCGTCGATCTCCTCGACGCTGGTCGCGCGGCCGGCCTCGATGGTGAGGTCGACGAGCGAGCCCGTCGGGGTCGGGACGCGCACGGCGATGCCGTTGAGGCGACCCTCGAGCTCCGGGATCACGAGCCCCACCGCGCGCGCGGCGCCTGTGCTCGTCGGGATGAGGTTGATGGCGGCGGCACGGGCGCGCCGGAGGTCCTTGTGGGGGCCGTCGAGCAGGCTCTGGTCGGCCGTGTAGGCGTGCACGGTAGTCATCTGGCCGTGGCGGATGCCGACGGTCTCGTGGAGGACCTTCGCCACGGGCGCCAGGCAGTTGGTCGTGCACGAGGCGTTGGTGATGATGTGATGGACCGCGGGGTCGTAGACCTCGTGGAAGTTCACGCCCAGCACGACGTTGGCGTCGACCGGCTCCGAGCCCTTGCTCGGGGCCGACAGGATGACCTTGCTCGCGCCCGCCTTCATGTGCTGCTCGGCGTCGGCGCGGGTCCGGAAGCGCCCGGTGGCCTCGATGACGACCTCGACCCCGAGCTCGGACCACGGCAGGTCGCCGGGGGTGCGCTCGCCGAGGACGCGGATCTCGCGGCCGTCGAAGGCGATGACGTCTCCGTTGCAGGTCACCTCGGGCCCGAACTGGCCGTAGACGGAGTCGTAGGTGAACAGATGCGCGAGGGTCGCCGGATCGGCGATGTCGTTGATGGCGACGATCTCCAGATCGGCGCCCCGCTCGTAGGCCGAGCGCACGAAGCTGCGGCCGATGCGGCCGAAGCCGTTGATGGCGACGCGGGTGGGCATGGGGGCTCCTTGTGAGTTCGAAGGCGTGCGTCGACCGTATGGGGCGCCCGGCCGCCCGCCATCCGCGGTCTTTGCGCATTCGCCGTCCGTAGCTCTCCGCCCCGCTCCTCCGGCCGGCACCGATGGCCGGAGACGCTCCCGCCCGTAGGCTGAAACCAAAGAGAAGAGGACTCCCATGACCTTGGTCTGGTTCGTCATCTGGCTGGTCGCCAACAACGTCGGCGCCCACGAGGCGCTGGCCATCGATCCGGTCAACGCCTGGGCGGCGACGCTGATCCTGGCGGTGGCCCTCGACCTGAGCCGCGCGGGCGGGGTGCCGGGGAGGACGCAGTAGCCACGGCCCGCGGCGGACCGCGCGGCGGCGAAGCTCAGGACCATCGTCCGCCAGCCGGTCGGCTGACCGGCGGCGCCACGCGCGCGATCAGATCACGAACGCGGCGACGATCAGCGCCACGACGAGGATCGCGCCGGAGAGCATCATCACGACGATGGCCAGGTCCTCGGCGAGGTCGCCAGGGTGGTTCGTCCTGTGGTGAGGATCGACGGTGGCGTGCATGACGGCCTCCTGGCGGTGTGGGACGCTCCCAGTGTCGGCAGGGCGCAGCGGCCCGCCAAGCGCCGCGACTACGCAATCGTGTCCGTGGAAAGGCGCAGTCGCGAGCCGGTTCAGCGCGACCGGCGGGCGAAGAAGCCGGCGTCCTCGCGCCCGAGGTCCGTCGACGGGGGCTCGGCCGCATGATGCTCGGCGGCCAGCGCACCCCAGTCGCCGCCCGCCCGCAGGTCGGCGAGGACGGAGAGGACCTGGAGCTCCATGCGCCGCAGCAGCAGCGTCCGCGCCGGCAGGCTGAGGCGGCGCATCTGCGCGAACCACGGCGAGCGCGGCGGATAGCCCACCTCCACGGCGCGGTCGACGTCGGCGGGGCCGAGGCGCCGGAACCCCGGCGCCAGCAGCCATGCGCCGGCCGTGGCCAGGTGCTCGAGCAGCGCCTCGGGGTCGACGGATCCCGGGTCGGGCAGGTAGGACAGGCGCGACAGCCGGTCGTGGACCCCCAGCGCGTCGCCGGCAGCGATCGCCCGCATCACGCCCCGCTCGGCCTCGATGTATCCGGCGTCGAGCTCGCGCAGCAGGCCGAAGTCCAAGAGGCAGAGGCGGCCGTCGGGACACAGGACGCAGTGGTCCGTGTGCGGGTCCCCGGCGACGACGCCATCGCGCCAGGCCAGCCCGAAGTAGAAGCGGAAGACCAGCTCGCCGACGCGGTCGCGCTCACCGTCCGGCAGCCCTGCGATCTCCCGGGCCCCCAGCCCCTGCACGTAGTCGGTGACGAGCACCCGGCGCGTCGACAGGCCGGTGTGAACGCGGGCCACCAGGATGTGGGGATGGCCGCGCAGGCGACGCTCGAGGCGACGTTGGTGCTGGGCCTCCTGCTCGTAGTCGAGCTCGTCGGAGATCAGCTCGCGGACCTCGGCCAGGAGCGCCGCCGCGTCGATCCCGGGCGCCAGGCGCCTCAGGACGGGGCTGACGAGACCGAGGTTGCGCAGGTCGGCCTCGATGGCCTCGGCCACGCCGGGGTGCTGGACCTTGACCGCGACCTGCGCCCCGTCTTTGGTGCGCGCCCGGTGGACCTGGCCGACGGACGCGAGCGCGAACGGCTCCTCCTCGAAGTCGGAGAACAGCTCGCCGACGGGGGCATCGAGCTCGCGCTCGACGACCTTGCGCACGCGATCGAAGGCGACCGGGGCCGCATCGGCGTGCAACGCGCCGAGCGCGCCATGAGAGCGCTCGCGCTGGAAGGCGAGCGGTGAGAGGAGCTGCACGAGCTTGGCGCCCGCGCCCTTCATCCGCCCGAGCTGCGCGCCGAGCTCCTCGGTCAGCGCGAGGGCCTGCGCGTCCCCGCGCGACGGGGCCCGCTCACCGCCCGGCGGCACGACGGCGAGGCGCCTTCGCCGGCGTCGCGGCCGGCTCCCGCGCCTCGCCGCGCAGCAGCTTGCCCCAGCGCGTGGCGTCGACGTGCGACGGCTCGGTGCTGTCGATGAAGTCGCCCAGCACGCGCACGAAGCGCAGCGGGTCGTCGAGGTGCGGGAAGTGGCCGGCGGCGGGGAAGACCTCCAGCCGGCTGTTGGAGACGAGCCGGTGGGCGGCGCGCCCATGCTCGACCGGGATGATCGGATCGCGTTCGCCCCAGATGATCAGGAAGGGAATGGACTGGGCGAGATAGAGCCGGTCGGTGGCGTCCACGCGCTGGCCCCTCAGATCGACGATCGGGCGCAGCGTGTGCAGGAAGGCGGCGCGCGCCTCGCCGTCGGACAGCGACGCGTGTCCACGGAGGACCTCGCCCACGTCGGTGTGGACGCGCAGCCCCACGCGGCCGAGCAGGCTGCCGATGAGCCGGCCGCCGCGCACGACGCGATCGTCGACCAGGAACGGCAGCACGAGCTCGGAGCCCGGAAGGCTGGCGGCACGCAGCAGCGCGTTGATCTCGCGGCCCAGGCCGCCGCTGCTGACGAGCACCAGGCGCTCGCAGTGCTCAGGGAACTGGTAGGCCAGCTGCATGGCCACGCCCCCGCCGAGCGAGTGCCCGACGAAGGTCGCGCGCTGGTGGCCCAGGGCGAGCAGCAGATCGCGGATCCCGCTGGCGTAGGCGCCCAGCGAGTAGTCCCCGCGGGGCTTGGCCGACTCGCCGTGCCCGAGCAGGTCGGGGGCGATGACGGTGAAGCGCTCGGCCAGGTACGGGAGCACGTTGGCCCACGTCGCCGAGGTCGACGTGATCCCGTGGGCCAGCACGAGCGCCGGTCCGCTGCCAGCCGACCGGTAGAAGACGCGGTGGCCGTGGAGGGTGATCTCACGCAGCTCGTCGCCCGCGGCGGCCATCAGCGCGAAGCCATCCGCGCAACCGTCATGAAGTGGACCCCGTCGAGGCCCTCGAGCGAGAACCCCATGGCCGCGCCCTCGGCGACGTCGACGACGAACGTCGGGCGCCGCCAGCGCTCGTCCTGGTCCGCATCGATGTAGAACGGAGCACCGCCCACCGTGCCGAGCAGAACGTCGTTCGGACCCACGGGGAGCTCGCCGTCCTTCAGGCAGATCGGGGAGCTGCCGTCACAGCAGCCCCCCGACTGGAAGAACGCGAGCGGGCCGTGGACGGCCCGGAGGCGCTCGATCGCCTCGAGCGCCTCCGGGGTGGCGGTGACCCGCGCGTCCATCTCAGAAGAACCCGAGCGGCTCGGGGTCATAGCTCACGAGCAGGCACTTGGTCTGCGTGTAGTGGTCGAGCATCATCTTGTGGTTCTCGCGCCCGACGCCCGACGTCTTGTAGCCGCCGAACGCCGCGTGGGCCGGGTACAGGTGGTAGCAGTTGGTCCACACCCTGCCCGCCTGGATGCCGCGGCCCATGCGGAACGCCCGGCTGCCGTCGCGGCTCCACACGCCGGCGCCCAACCCGTACATCGTGTCATTGGCGATCTCCAGCGCCTCGGCCTCGTCGCGGAAGGTCGTCACGGCGAGCACGGGCCCGAAGATCTCCTCCTGGAAGACCCGCATGTCGTTGCGGCCCTTGAGGACGGTGGGCTCGTAGTAGTAGCCGCCGGCGAGCTCGCCCTCGAGGACGTTGCGCCGGCCACCGATCAGGACCTCCGCGCC
The DNA here is from genome assembly GCA_963757775.1 of Paraconexibacteraceae bacterium. Classification (GTDB taxonomy): domain Bacteria; phylum Actinomycetota; class Thermoleophilia; order Solirubrobacterales; family Solirubrobacteraceae; genus JAOPZW01. Next base: position 279,375 of record CAVWSH010000012.1, read on the forward strand.
CTCCTCGCGGCCGATGTCGACGTAGCCCGCGATCTTCTCGAGCTGCGCGGACGAGACCTGCGCGCCGATCATCGTCGCCAGGTCGAGCGGGTCGCCCTGCTTGATCGCGGCGATGCGCTCCAGGCAACGGCCCATGAACTCGTCATAGATGGACTCCTGGATCAGCGCGCGCGACGGGCACGTGCACACCTCGCCCTTGTTGAACGCGTAGAGGACGAGGCCCTCGATCGTCTTGTCGAGGAAGGCGTCGTCGGCCGCCATCACGTCCTCGAAGAAGATGTTGGGCGACTTGCCGCCCAGCTCGGTCGTGGACGGGATGAGGTTCTGGGCCGCGTACTGCATGATCAGGCGGCCGGTCACGGTCTCCCCTGTGAAGGCGATCTTGGCGATGCGCTTGTTGGAGGCAAGCGCCTTGCCGATCCCGGCACCGGGCCCGTTGACGATGTTCAGCACGCCCGGCGGGAGGACGTCGGCGATGACCTCGGCCAGCTTGAGGATCGACCACGGCGTCGGCGAGGCCGGCTTGACCACCGTGCAGTTGCCCGCGGCGAGCGCCGGCGCGATCTTCCACGCCGCCATCAGCAGCGGGAAGTTGAACGGGATGATCTGGCCGACGACGCCCAGCGGCTCGCGGAAGTGGTAGGCGACGGTCTTGTCGTCGAGCTCGGAGATGCTCCCCTCCTCGCCGCGGATCACGCCGGCGAAGTAGCGGAAGTGGTCGATGGCCAGCGGCAGGTCGGCGTTGAGCGTCTCGCGCACCGGCTTGCCGTTGTCCCAGCTCTCGGCGATCGCGAGCATCTCCAGGTTGTCCTGCATCGCGTCGGCGATGGCGTCCAGCACGGCGGCGCGGCCGGCGGCGGGCGTCTTGCCCCACGCGCCCTTGGCGGCGTGCGCGGCATCGAGCGCGAGCTCGATGTCTGCGGGAGTCGAGTGGGCGATCTCGCAGAACGGCTCGCCCGTCGCCGGACTCAGGTTCTCGCGATACTCGCCGGTCTCGGGCGGCGTCCACGCGCCCCCGATGAAGTTCTCGTAGCGGTCCTTCACCTCGACCAGGCTGGCCGGACGACCCGGCGGCTCGTAGGTCTCGGGCTTCTCGATGGTGGCCATGGTGGCTCCTCGATGGGTGGTTCCCGGCCGGCACAGGCCGGCCGCCATGCGCGTCGAGTGCAGCGCGCGTACGAGGTCACCGTTCCAGGGCCCGCCCACAGCGTCATCGGTGCCTACTGCCTCCGGGCGACCGTAGTTCGCCACGCCTTCACCGTCCTGACCGCGACGAGTCGCGCGGGCAGTCCGCGGCCGTCGCTCACCGCATCTCGGTCTCGCCGACCACCGGTGCCGGGTCGCCGTGCTCGGAGGCACCGTCGCGCGGCGGGACGAGCACCGGGCACGCGGCGTGGCGGATGACGCGCTCGGAGGTGCTGCCCAGCGCCAGGCGCCGCACGGGTCCCCAACGGCGGGAGCCGAGCACGAGCAGGTCCAGCCCCTCGCTGGCCAGGACGAGCTCCCCCGTGGGCGAGCCGACGACGACCGTCCCGTCGGCCGACAGGCCCCGGCAGTCCTCGAGGCGCTTGGCGAGCAGGTCACGAGCCATGCTCAGCCGTGACGCGATGAGCGTCTGGTAGACGTCGGCGGGGACGCCCATCGGGGTGAGCCCGTCCCAGCTGGAGATCGTGTCGTCGACCACGGCGTGCAGCCACAGGCGCGCGCCCGTGCGCTCGGCGAGGTCGCGCGCCATGGCCAGGGCGCGCTCGGACTCGGGCGTCGCGTCGAGACCGACGCCGATCCTCCGCAGCTCGGGGTGCGCCGCCAGCGGGTCCGGCGCGACCGCGACCGCGCAGGCCGCGCCGTGCAGGACCTGCATGGCGCGGTCGCCTTCGAGGATGTGCTGCAGCCGCCGGCGATGGCGCGAGCCGACGACGAGCAGGTCGGCGTGCTCGGCCTCCGCGACATGACGCAGGGCGCGGGCGGGCGAGAGGTCGGCGTGGACGCGGACGATGGCCTCGGGGGCGAGCTCGTCACGCACCGCTCTGAGCGCGCGCTCGAGCTCCGCGCGCTGCTCGGCGTACGTGTCGGGGAACGGGAGCGGCGGGTTGTGATGGACGCCGAGCAGCACCAGCCGGGCACCCGTGGCGGCGGCGATGGCGTGCGCCAAGGACACCGCCCCACGGCCGCGCTCCAAGCCGTTGCAGCCCGCGACGATGGTCCGGAACATCCGCGCTCCTTCGTGTGGAAGACGACGTTCGCTCGCAGCCTGTCGTCACCGTAGGAGCCGGCGGGGATGGCGCCATCGGGGTTCGCCCGTGCCCCGCGTGCGGCTGTCCACGGATGCCCGCGCCCAGGGTGCGGTGGCGTGTGGCCAAGGACGGCGGCGGCGCGAGGCCGATCTGCCGAGAGCGCTCCTAGACTCCGCGCCACGGCCCGAGCACAGACAGGCGAGCCCGCGATCCGCGTCGACGGGCTGCGGGTGAGGCGCGGCGGCCGCGAGATCCTCCACGCCGTGTCGCTGACGGCTGCGACGGGTGCGATCACGGGCCTGTTGGGGCCGAGCGGGTGCGGCAAGACGACGCTGATGCGCGCCATCGTCGGCGTCCAGGTGATCCACGGCGGCGTCGTCGAGGTCCTCGGCCTGCCGGCCGGCACGCCGGCGCTGCGGCGCCAGGTCGGCTACGTGACGCAGGCGCCCTCCGTCTACGGCGACCTCACGACGCGCGAGAACCTGCGCTACTTCGCGCGCGTGCTCGCAGCGCCCGAGGCGCGGGTCGAGGAGGCCATCGCCACCGTGGGCCTGCGCGAGCACGCCGACCGGGTCGCCCACTCGCTGTCGGGCGGCGAGCAGACCCGCGTGTCGCTCGCCACCGCGCTGCTGGCCGAGCCGCGCCTCCTGGTCCTCGACGAGCCCACCGTCGGCCTCGACCCCCTGCTGCGCCGCGACCTGTGGGCCACGTTCAAGACCCTGGCCGCCGACGGGGTGGCGCTGCTCGTCTCGAGCCACGTCATGGACGAGGCGGAGCATTGCGACGCGCTGGTTCTGATGCGCGACGGGCACGTCCTGGCCAACGAGGCGCCGAACGAGCTGCGCCGGCGGACCGGCTGCGGCGACCTCGAGGAGGCGTTCATCGCGCTGATCGAGGCGGCGGAGGCCGGGTGAACCCGCGGATCGCCGGCGCCACCGCGGTCAGGGTCCTCACGCAGCTGCGGCGCGACCCGCGGACGATCGCCCTGCTGCTGGTAGTCCCGTGTGCGCTGCTGACGCTGCTGAAGTACGCGTTCGCCGCGCGGCCCTTGGTCTTCCAGGACATCGGCGGTCCGCTGCTGGGCCTCTTCCCGTTCATCACGATGTTCCTGGTCACCTCGATCACGATGCTGCGCGAGCGCACCACGGGCACGCTCGAGCGCCTGATGAGCATGCCGCTGGCCAAGCTCGACCTCCTCGTCGGATACGCGATCGCCTTCGCCGCGGTGGCGGCCACCCAGGCCATCGTCGTGAGCGTGCTCGCCTTCGGCGCGCTCGGGCTCGACACGGCAGGGCCCGCGGTGGTGGTGATCGCGCTGGCGGTCGGCAACGCGGTCCTCGGGATGGCCCTCGGCCTGTTCGTCTCGGCCTTCGCGACCACGGAGTTCCAGGCGGTGCAGTTCATGCCCGCCGTCGTCTTCCCCCAGCTGCTGCTGTGTGGGCTGTTCGTGGCGCGCGACGAGATGGCGGCCGGGCTGCGCGCCGCCTCGGACGTGTTGCCGCTGACCTACGCCTTCGACGCGATCGATCGGGTCACGGGCGACGGCCGGCTGGGCGCGAGGGGCGCGGTCGACGTGGCCGTCGTCGCGGGCGCCACCGTGCTCGCCCTCGCCCTCGGCGCAGCGACGCTCAGGCGCCGGACCGCCTGACAGCGCCGGCGAAGCGGTGGATTTCCCGCAATCGCGGTCCGGCGCACTACCGATGAAGGGCGCCGAGGCGGCGCATACCTTCCATGCATGGCCCGTGACACGTTCACTGCGCGGGCGGCGCACTGGAGCGCGACCCATCGCAGGACCGCCGTGCTCGGCTGGCTCGCCTTCGTCGTCATCGCCTTCATGATCGGAAGCGCCGCCGGCACGGTGGCGCTCAAGCACGAGGACATGGGCAACGGCGACTCCCGCGCGGCCGAGCGCGTGCTCGCCCAGCAGTTCCCGCGCGAGCGCGCCGCCGAGCAGATCCTCGTCCAGAGCCGCGACGGGAGACTGGTGGGCAGCGAGTACCGCCCGGCCGTCGACCAGCTCGTCGCGCGCCTTTCGCGCATGCCCGCGGTGGCACAGATCGAGTCGCCGCTGAAGCCCGGCAACGAGGGCCAGCAGTCCAAGGACGGGACCGCGGTCCTGGTCACCTTCCAGATCACAGGGGATCCCGACACCGCCAAGGACCGCGTCGGCCCTGCGCTGGCGGCGACGGCCGCCGTGCAGCGGGCCCACCCCGGCCTGTTCGTCGGCGAGTTCGGCGACGCGAGCGCCAACAAGGCCATCATGAAGCGCATCCAGGACGACTTCCGCCAGGCCGAGGTGACCTCGCTGCCGGTGACGCTCCTGATCCTCGTCGTGGCCTTCGGCGCGCTCGTCGCCGCCGGCATCCCGCTGCTGCTGGGCATGACCGCGGTGGCGGCCGCCCTCGGTCTCACGGCGCTCTTCAGCCACGTGATGCGCGTCGACGAGTCGATCAACTCGGTGATCCTGCTCGTCGGCCTGGCCGTCGGCGTCGACTACTCGATGTTCTACCTGCGGCGAGAGCGCGAGGAACGCGCGCGTGGACTGTCGAGCGCCGATGCGCTTCAGGCCGCCGCGGCCACCTCGGGCCGCGCCGTGCTGTTCTCCGGGTTCGTCGTGATGACCGCGATGTCGGGCATGTTCTTCATGGGCTCGCAGATCTTCGCGTCCTTCGGGGTCGGGACGGTGCTCGTGGTGGCCATCGCGCTGGTCGGGTCGCTCACCGTCCTGCCGGCCGTCCTCTCGAAGCTCGGCGACCGCGTCGATCGCGGCCGGATCCCGTTCCTCGCGCGCCGGCGCGAGAGCAACGGCGAGTCGCGCGTCTGGGGCGCGCTCGTGACGGCCGTGATGCGCCGCCCGGTCGTCTGGGGCGCAGCGGCGGTCGCGCTCCTGGTCGTCCTCGCGATCCCCGCGCTCAGCCTGCACACCGTCGACTCGGGCGCGCAGGGCCTGCCGCGCGACCTGCAGGTCATGAAGGTCTACGAGCGCCTGCAGAAGGCTTTCCCCGGCGGCGGCGGGCCGGCGGTCGTGGTCGTCAGCGCCGGCGACGTGACCCGGCCGCAGGTCGTCTCGGCCATCGGCGCCCTCAAGCGCGCCGCCCTCGCCACCGGCCGGATGCACGAGCCGATCAGCGTCGAGGCCAGCCGGTCGCACAAGGCGGCGCGCATCGTGGTGCCGCTGGCCGGCAAGGGGACCGATGCGACGTCCAACCGCGCGCTCGACACCCTGCGCCGCGACGTCATCCCCGCGACGATCGGCAAGGTGCCCGGCGCCGACGCGAAGGTCACCGGCTGGACGGCCGGCTCCAAGGACTTCAACGACACGATGAAGGCGCACGCGCCGATCGTCTTCGCCTACGTGCTCGGCCTGGCCTTCGTGCTGCTGCTGCTGACCTTCCGCTCGATCGTCATCCCGATCAAGGCGATCGTGCTCAACCTGCTGTCGGTCGGCGCCGCCTACGGCGTGCTCGTCCTCATCTTCCAGTGGGGCAACCTCGAGTCGCTGCTGCACTTCAAGTCGGTCGGCGGCGTGACCGACTGGCTGCCGCTGTTCCTGTTCGTGATCCTGTTCGGGCTCTCGATGGACTACCACGTGCTGATCCTCAGCCGCGTGCGCGAGTCCTACGAGTCGGGGATGAGCACGGAGGAGGCCGTGGCCCACGGCATCCGGGCCACGGCCGGCGTCATCACGAGCGCGGCCGTCGTCATGGTCGCCGTCTTCGCGATCTTCTCCACGCTCGGGATGCTCGACTTCAAGATGATGGGCGTGGGCCTCGCCGTCGCCGTGCTCGTCGATGCGACCGTCGTGCGCGCCGTGCTGCTGCCGGCCACCATGAAGCTCCTCGGCGACTGGAACTGGTACCTGCCGGGCTGGCTCGAGTGGCTGCCGCGCCTGACCCGCGAAGCCCCGGCCGAGCGCACTCCCGAACCGCAACCCGAGCCCGAGCCCGAGCCGCGGGTCCCCACGGCGGTGTGACGCGATGAGCCTCACCGCCACCGCACGCTCCACCGGCGACACCCTCCGCCAGGAGGTGCTCATCGACGGCCGCCACCGGCTGGTCACCGACGAGCCGCCGCAGCTGGGCGGCACCGACACCGGCCCCGCGCCCCACGAGCTGCTGCCCGCGGCGCTGGCGGCCTGCATCGCGGTCACCATCCGGATGTACGCGCGCACCAAGGGCTGGGCCCTCGGCGAGCTCAGCGTCGATGTCGTCTACGACAACACGTCCACGCCCCGGCACTTCGACGTGACGATCGACCTCCCCCGTGATCTGACGCCCGTGCAGGTGCGGCGCCTGATGCGCGTCGCGGAGGCCTGCCCGGTGCGGCGCTCGATCGAGGCCGGGATGGCCTTCGACGAACACCTGCCGCACGAGCGCGACGCCGCCTGAGCGCCCAGGGCGCTCAGCGCGCGTGGACGCTCCGGGCGCTCAGCCCGCGCGCTTGCCCGGCTCGGGAGCAGCGGGCTCGCGCTGACGGGTGATCATGCGCTCGACGTGGCGGCGCAGCTGGTCGTGCAGGCGCTCGGCCATCTCGTCGACCGCCGCGGCCATGGTCGCCCGCGCCGCGTGGGCTCGGACCGGCCGTCCGGCGAGCAGCACCTCGCCCTCGGCGCGGGCGCCGTGCTCGATGCGGGGGTTCTCCTCCTGGATGAGGACCACCCGCGCGTGCGTCAGCGGACCCTTGACGATCCGCTCCAGCGCCCCCACTTCCTTTCGGGCGGTGCGCACCGCCTGCGGTGCGACCTCGCCCCTTACGGTGACATCCACATGCATATCTGCAGCCTGCTCCTCGGGCGGACCGCCTGCATCGGCGGAGGACCACGGCCGCCGGTGCGGGGAACTACGGCGAGTCCGCTGGGCGCCACGCCGGACTGCAGTCAACTACGTATGCAAAGGCCGGCGAGTCGCGCGACGATGAACTCAGGCGTCCCGACCACTGGAGGGCTGCCATGCAGGACGAGACACGATCCGGGCCCACCATCCACGCGCTGCTCGCGACGGGCGAGCAGCGAGGCTGCCTGGAGGAGTCGGAGATCGATCGCCTTGCCGAGACGCTCGCGCTCGGCGACAGCGAACTGGAGGACCTGCGCGACAAGGTCGCGCAGCGCGGCATCTCGGTGCACGACGACTGCGGCCGGGCCGGCATCCCGCCCACCAGCTACGCCGACGACGACCTCGTGCAGCACACGATGGACTCGATGGGTCAGTTCCTCAGGGAGGCCGGGCGCTTCCGGCTGCTCAGCGCGGCCGAGGAGCTCGAGCTGGCCAGGCGCATCGAGCGCGGCGACCTCGCGGCCAAGGACAAGCTCATCAACCACAACCTGCGCCTCGTCGTCTCGATCGCCCGGCGCTACCAGGTCGGCTCGCACATGACCCTGCTGGACCTCGTCCAGGAGGGGACGCTCGGGCTGATCCGCGCCGCCGAGAAGTTCGACTGGCGCAAGGGCTTTCGCTTCTCGACCTACGCGACGCTCTGGATCCGGCAGGCAATCCAGAACGGGCTGGCCCGCCGGGCGCGGATCATCCGCCTGCCCGCGGGGGTGGAGATGCGCGAGCGCAAGATCGCCCGCGTCCACCGCGAGCTCGCCGCGCGGCTCGGGCGCGACCCGACCGACGAGGAGATCGCCGCCGCCGCCGAGCTGACCGTCGAGCAGGTCGCCGAGATCCATCAGGCGGCGAGGGTCGCCACGAGCCTCGATCGCCCGATCGCGGGGACCGAAGGGACGACGCTCGGCGAGCTCGTGGCCGCCCCGGACGCCGACGTCGGCGAGGAGCTCAACATCAGCCTCTCCAGCGAGGCGGTCCGCCGGATCGTCGACGAGATGCCCGATCCCGAGCGCCAGGTCATCCGGCTGCGCTACGGCATCGACGGCGACGCCGAGCCGCAGACCTACGCGGCGATCGGCGGCCGGCTCGGCCTCTCCCCCGTGCGCGTGAGCGCGATCGAGCGGCGGGCCCTCGAGCAGCTGGCCCTGCGTCGCGAGCTCCAGGCCCTCGCAGAGGCCGCATGACCCGGCCTGCCGCGGCGCCCCCGCCGTCGTCGACGCCGAGCTCGACGTCGTGCTCGACGCCGTCCACCAATGAGCTCGTCGCGCTCGGCGCGCCGATCGTGCTGCGCGACGGCTCACGTGTGCGCCTGCGCCAGATCCACGACGCGGACAAGGACCTGCTGCGGCGCGGCTTCCAACGGCTGAGCATGGAGTCGCGCCGCCGGCGCTTCCTCACGCCGACGGCGCACCTGACCGAGACGGAGGTGCGCTACCTGACCGAGGTCGACCATCACGACCACGAGGCGATCGTCGCGCTCGACGAGAAGAGCGGCGAGGGGATCGCCGTGGTGCGCTACGTGCGCAACCCGGAGCGTCCCGACGTGGCCGAGGTCGCCGTGACCGTCGTCGACGACTGGCAGGGACGAGGTCTGGGCACGCGACTGCTGGAGGTGGCCAGCGCTCGCGCGCGCGCGGATGGCGTCCGGAGCTTCACCGCCCTGATGCTGGCCACCAACCACGAGATGATGGGCGTGCTCGAGCGCCTGGGTCCCATTCGCGTCGTCGATCGCGAAGCCGGCACCGTCGAGGTCGAGATGCCGATCCCCGAGGTGGGACTCTCGCCGGCCCTCGGCAAGCTCCTGCGCATCGCCGCAGGCACGCCCCGGGATGGTCGTGTCGCGACGTCGGGATCGAGCGGATCGAGCATCACACCGTAGTTCCCCACCGAGCTCGTCGGTCGGCCGCCGATGTGCCGAGCGGCGCCGGCGGCCATGCTCGGAGCATGACCACGCTCACCGATCGTCGCCCGGGCCATCTGGCGCCCGAGACGGTCGACGCGATACTGCGCGCCGCCGTCCAGGCCCCGTCCTCGCACAACACCCAGCCATGGGGCTTCGTCGTCGCCCCGGGCGTGATCCACCTGCGCGCAGATCGCACGCGTGCGCTGCCGGTCAACGACCCCGACGACCGCGAGCTCGTGATGAGCTGCGGCGCCGCCCTGTTCAACCTGCGCGTCGCCGCGTGGTGGGCCGGTGCCGAGCCCGCTGTGACGCTGCTGCCCGACGCCGCCGACGGCGACCTGCTGGCCACGGTGCGGCTCCATGGCGGCGGCGCCCCTCCGGACGACGTCGATCGACTGCACGCCGCCATCGAGCGACGCCGCACCCATCGCGGCGCCTTCGCCGACCGGACGCTGCCGGCCGGCCTGCCCGATGCGCTGCGCGCCTGCGTGCACGCCGAGGGTGCATGGCTGGAGGTGGTCGGCGACGACGCCCGCGCGCCCCTCGCCGACCTGATCGGCGAAGGCGATCGCATGCAGTGGGCCAACCGCCACTGGCGCCGTGAGCTGGCCGCGTGGCTGCACCCGCGGCACAGGGGCGACGGACTCGTGGCCGCCCACCTCTTCGCGCCGCTGGCACAGGCCGCGACGGCGACGCTGGACATCGGCATGAGCGCGGCGGCTCGCGACCGCGAGCGCGCCGAGCAGGCCCCGGCCATCGTCGTGCTGGACACCCACGGCGACCGCCCGCGCGACTGGCTGGCCGCCGGGATGGCGCTCGAGCACGCCGTCCTGCACGCCGCCTCGCAGGGGCTGCAGGCCTGCTATCGCAACCAACCCATCCAGGTGCCGGAGCTGCGCATGCACGTGGCGGCCCTGCTGGGCCGGCCGTGCTTCCCGCAGGCCATCGTCGAGCTCGGCCACCCGGTCCGCCCGGCCAAGCCGACGCCGCGGCGACCGCTGGCGGACGTCGTGGACGGCGTCGACGGCTGAGACGCCGGCTCGCCACTGCGAGCAAGGTTGCGGCTCTTCCGCAGGCCGAACGCGCGGTCGCCCCGGATGGCGGCGCGCCGCGGCGTGCCTAGGCTCGGGTCATGTACTCCGAGTCCGAGGTCGCAGACATGTTCACCACCATCGTCGTCGGGGTCGACGGCCTTCAGGGCGGTCGCGACGCGCTCGCATTGGCGCAGCGCATCGGCGACCTGGCCGGTGGAGAGATCGTCGCCGTCCACGTCCACCCGTACGAGCCCTTCCCCATGCGCGGCCTGCGGCTCGACGTCGAAGCGCTGGCCCGCGAGGAGGCGCAGGCGCTGCTCGAAGGCCAGCTCGCCGAGGCCGGCGTGCCCGCCCAGGCCATCGCGACCGCCGAGACCTCCCCCGGACGGGGGCTTCACCGCATCGCCGAGGGCCTCGAGGCCGACCTGATCGTCATCGGCTCGCCGCATCGCGGGCCGCTCGGCCGCGTCGTCGCCGGCGACACCGCGCGCGCAGTCATCCAGGGCGCCACGCGCCCGGTCCTCGTCGCGCGGCCGGGCGCCGCAGCGCCGTTCGCCGGGCGGACCGTGGGCGTCGGCTACGACGGCTCACCCGAGAGCGACGCCGCGCTGGCTTGGGCGGGACGCTTCGCGCTCGCGACCGGCGGCGCCGTCCACGTCCTCTGCGCGGCCGAGCCCCCGCAGGGCTTCGCGCCCAGCATCTCCTACGGCATCAACTGGGTCGCCCTCGCACCCGAGCGCCACGAGTACGCCAAGACCCTCGTGGCCGACGCCGTGGCCGAGCTCGGCAACGGCGCCACCGGCGAGGCGGTCGTGGGCGTGGCGCGCGACGAGCTGGTCAAGCTCTCCGAGCGCACGGACCTCCTGGTCCTCGGCTCGCGCGGGTACGGTCCCGTGCGCCGCGCCCTGCTGGGCGGGTCCTCGGACCGGATCGTTCACGCGGCGGCCTGCCCGGTCGTCGTCGTTCCGCGTGGCGCGCACGAGCATCACGGCCCGCAGCACACCGCGACGGCCGAGGTCACGGCCGGCTGATGGCCGCCGCGCCCGGCACTGCGGCCTCGCCGCGGCGCCTGACGGCCGCCGCCCTCGCCTTCCGCGGGGCCCACGCGGCCATCGCGGTCGGCTTCCTGCTCGCCATCGCGCACGTCTGGTGGTGCGCGCTCACGGGACGGCGCGGGCCGCTGCTGCGCGTCGCCGTCGTCGCGCTCACCACGGAGGGCACGCTGGTGGCGGCCAACGGGGGCGACTGTCCGCTCGGAAGCCTGCAAGGGCGCATGGGCGACCCCATCCCGCTGTTCGAGCTGGTTCTCTCGCCGCGCGCCGCGAAGGGCGCCGTGCCGGTCCTCGGCGGCGTCGCCGCCCTCGGGATCGGCCTCGTGGCCGTACGCGGCCGCACTGGCGGCTAGTAGTTCCCACCGAGCGCGGGAGCGTGCCGGTCCGCGCGCGCCGCCTCGCGATGTGCGTGATTGCCGCATCCGATCGGGTCGATCGCACTGATGGCGCGAGGCGCGCTCGAAATTACGGTCTCGGAATGCTCACTCCGAAGGTCATCTGCCTCACCACGCTGCCGAGCGCCCACGGGTCGCGCTCGCAGTCCGGCGGCGTCAGCCTCGCGTCGAGCGCCGCGAAGCGCTGAGCTGCTCGGCGAGCTCGGCGACGGCGCGCTCGACGGACGGGCTCAGCCGGTCGCCGGCGACGAAGCTCGCGCCCTCGATCGCGTAGACCTCGAGCCGGCCCGGCAGGCGGTCCAGCGATCGCGCCAGCTCGACGGCGTCCGAGACCCCGAAGGCATGCGTCGAGGAACGCAGGCTGCGCACGGGCAGAGCCGCCGCGCCGGCGTCGAAGCGCCGGATGGTGCCCGGCGCCGCGCCCGACTGCGCCGCGTCGACGACGACGACGTGCTCGGCCCCCGACCACGCGTCCACGAGCGCCGTCGCGTCTCCCTCCAGCTCGCGCACCTCGACGCCCGCCGGCTCGAGCTCGCGCACGCGCCGGGCGACGGCGAGGCCGGCGCCGTCGTCGCCGCGCCACCGGTTACCAACGCCGATGAGGATCACCCGCGGTCGATCTCCAGGCGCAGGAAGTGCGTCGCGCAGGAGATGCAGGGGTCGTAGCTGCGCACGGCCTGCTCGCAGCGCAGGTGCAGCTCGTCGTCGGCCAGCGCCACGTGCTGCTGGACGAAGCCGTGCAGGCTCTGCTCGATGCGGCCCTGGTTCTGCGAGGTCGGGGGCACGATGCGCGCGTCGAGGATCGTGCCCGCGTCGTCGATCTCGTAGCGGTGCCAGAGCAGGCCGCGCGGCGCCTCGGTCCAGCCGAACCCGACGCCTGCGCGCGGGACGACCTCGACCGCCGGTGGATCCGGCGGCTCGTAGGCGTCGATCAGTCGCAGCGCCTCGTCGAGCGCGTAGACGATCTCGACCGCGCGCACGACGATGCTGCGAAACGGGTTGCGGCACACCGGCTCCAGTCCCGCGGCGTCGGCGGCCTCGCGCGCGACCGGCGAGAGCTGGTCGCGGTTGAGCGCGTAGCGGGCCAGCGGACCGACGAGGTAGCGGGTGCCGTCGAGCAGGTGCGAGTGCAGCGCGGTCGAGTGCTCGACGTGCTGCTCGACGATGTGCTCGTCGTACTGCGACGGCGCGAGATCGAGCCCGGTGTTCGACACCAGCCGTCCCCCATCGATCGCGTAGACGTCCGGGTCGCGCAGCGCGAGGAAGACGAAGTCCTCCTCGAAGTCGGGGCACGGCAGCGACGCGGTGAAGGCCACGGCCTCGATCGCGAACTCGCGGGCACGCTCGAGCTGCTCGACCACCGGCGCGAGCTCGGCGCGCGTCGGCGCGCGGTAGAAGCCCCCGACGCGGACGTTGATCGGGTGGATCTCGCGGCCCCCGATGACGCGCATGAGCTCGTTGCCGGCCTTCTTGAGCCGCAGCGCCCCCTCGACGACCTCGCCATGATCGCGCGCCATCTCGAAGCCGTTGGCGTACCCGAGGAAGTCCGGCGCGTGCAGCATGAAGACGTGCAGCGCGTGGCTCTCGACCCATTCGCCGCAATAGAGCATCCGCCGCAGCGCGCGTACCTGGTCGGCGACCTCGACGCCGCAGATGTCCTCCATCGCGGCTATGGAGCTCATCTGGTAGGCGACCGGGCAGATGCCACAGATCCGGGCGGTGATGTCGGGGACCTCGGTGAAGCGCCGCCCGCGCAGGAACGCCTCGAAGAAGCGCGGAGGCTCGTAGATGCGCAGCTTGACGTCTTGAACCTGGCCGTCGCGGATGCGCACCTCCATCGCGCCCTCGCCCTCGACCCGGGCGAGCATCTCGGTGAGGATCTCGCGATCAGCCATGGTGCGCCTCGCTTTCGGCGCGGAACGCCGGCGCGCCCGCGTAGAAGGTGCGGTACAGGCGCACGACGTCGCGCTCGGGCAGGTCGTGACGGGCCAGCCAGCCTCCGAGCGAGCCGGCATTGGGCTGCTCCATCGGCCCGAAGCAGCCGTAGCAGCCGCGGTGGTAGCTCGGGCACAGAGCGCCGCAGCCGGCGTGCGTCACCGGACCGAGGCAGGGTGTCCCGTGAGCGACCATCACGCAGACGTTGCCGCGGCGCTTGCACTCGATGCACACGCTGTGGGCGGGAATCTGGGGGCTGCGCTCGTTGAGGTAGGCGCTGATCACCTCGAGCAGCTGGCCCTTGTCGGGCGGGCAGCCGTTGAGCTCGAAGTCGACGGCCACGTGCTCGGCGGCGGGCGTCGAGTACCGCAGCGTGGAGATGTACTGCGGGCTGGCGTAGACGGTCGACACGAAGTCGTCGACGTCGGCGAAGTTGCGCAGGGCCTGGATGCCGCCGGCGGTGGCGCACGCGCCGATGCAGATGAGCCGGCGCGAGCGGGCGCGGACCGCGCGGATGCGCTCGGCCTCCTCGGCGGTCGTGATCGACCCTTCGACGATCGACAGGTCGTACTCATCGTCGGCCCGTTCGAGGCCCGCCTCCGTGAAGTACGCGATGTCGAGCTCGCCCGCGAGCGCGAGCAGCTCGTCCTCGCAGTCAAGGAGCGACAGCTGGCAGCCGTCGCACGAGGAGAACTTCCACACCGCGAGGCTGCGCTTGCGGCTCACAGCTCCGCCACCTGCATCAGCGCTCCGACGACGTCGCGGCGCAGCACCGGGCCGTCCTTGCAGATGAACAGCGGGCCCAGCTGGCAATGGCCGCAGTGCCCGGTCGCGCAGGTCATGCTGCGTTCCAGCGACAGCCAGATGCGGTCGTCGGTCACCCCACGCTCCTGCAGGGCGAGCGCCGTGAAGCGCATCATCACCTCAGGGCCGCAGACCATCGCCACCGTCCTCCGCGGGTCGAAGTTCGCGGGCGGGATCAGGCGCGTGACCAGCCCCACGCGGCCGCGCCACTCGGCGCTGGCCACGTCGACGCTCACGTCGACGTCGACGTCGAAGCGCCCGCGCCAGGCCTCGAGCTCGCTCATGTAGAGCAGGTGCTCGGGCGAGCGCCCGCCGTAGAGGACCGACACGGTCCCATAGCGGTCGCGATGGGCCAGCAGCTCGTGCACGACGGGCCGCAGCGGCGCGAGACCGATGCCGCCGGCGATCACCACCACGTCGCGGCCCTCGGCCTCGGCCAGGGGCCAGACGGTCCCGAAGGGCCCGCGCAGGCCGAGCACGTCGCCGGGCTTGGCGGCGCAGATCGCGTTCGTCACCGCCCCGCATGCGCGCACCGTCTGGGTGATCGCGCCGTCGTGGCCGATGGCGCTGACCGAGATCGGCGCCTCGCCCACGCCGAACGCGTAGAGCATCCCGAACTGGCCGGGGGCGAAGTGCATCGTGTCCGCCGCGGGGTCGACCGGATCGAGCCGCAGCGTCCACGTGTCCGCCGTCTCGCGCTGCTTGTCGACGACATGGAAGTCGGCAGGCGGCTCAGGCATGGCCGGCCTTCCCGTAGAGGTCGAGCAGCCGCAGCCGCGTGTCCCGGAGGCGCTCGACGAAGACCGCCGAGATCAGCTTCATCAGGTCATAGCCCAGGGCCGGGTCCGCTTCGCACTTGCCGCGCAGGCAGGCTCCGTCCAGCTCGATGGCGTGGGTGGTGCCGAGCGCGCGGGCATCGAAGGCGGTCCTGTAGGGCGGAACCAGCCAGGACCAGCCGAGCAGCTCCCCGTCGTGCAGCGTGTGGAGGACCACCGCCCCGCGCCCCGGGACGGCGGTTTCGAGCGCCACGGCGCCCTGACGGATGACGTAGAACGCGTCCGCGTGCTCGCCCTCGCGCATGAGCCAATCGTCGGCGTGAAAGACGCGGTTGCGCGCGCAGCTCGCGAGCTCCGCGCGGTGCCCGGGAGCCAGCGGCTGCAACGCCGCCAGCTCGTGAAGGACGTCCTCAATCGTCGCCACGGCGGGCCTCCCGCCGGTCGCTGGCGCGGATCGCGGCCGTCTCCTCCGTGATGTCGATGGCGACCGGGCACCAGGTGATGCACCGCCCGCAGCCGACGCACCCGGAGGTGCCGAACTGGTCGATCCAGGTCGAGAGCTTGTGCGTCATCCACTGCCGGTAGCGCGAGCGCCCGCTCCTGCGCACGCTGCCGCCGTTCGCGTAGGAGTGCTGGAGCGTGAAGCAGGAGTCCCACAGCCGGGTGTGCTCTGTCTCGCCGCCCGCGAGGTCCGTCGTATCCTGCGCCGTGCTGCAGAAGCACGTCGGGCAGACCAGCGTGCAATTCCCGCAGCTCAGGCAGCGATCGGCGACTTCGTCCCAGCGCGGGTGCTCGGCGTTCGCCTGCAGCAGGTCCCGGATGTCCGTGACGTCGAGCGTGCGGCCCATCGATGCGCGCGCCCGCTCGGCGGCGGCGTCGGGCGCCCGCCGCTCGTCGGCCTCGGCCTCGCGATGCTCGACCGCGTCGAGGACCTCGGCGCCGCGATCGCTGCCCACCTCCACGACGAACCGGTGCCCGCGCTCGTCGAGCACCTCGGTCAGCGCCAGGTCGAAGCCGGCGCTGACGCGCGGGCCCGTGTCCATCGAGCTGCAGAAGCACGTCCCCCCTGCCCGACCGCAGTTGACGGCGACGAAGAACGCGTCGCGCCGGCGCGCGTCGTAGTCGGGGTCGACATAGCGATCGCCGATGAACACCCGGTCCTGGATGGCCACGGCGTGCAGGTCGCAGGAGCGCACCCCGACGAAGGCGTAACGCGGCGGCGGCTCGGGCTCGTCCACCTCGAGCGTGCCGTCCGGCGCGCGCCGCGCTCGCCATACGCGCAGCTCGGGCGGGAACAGGAAGCGCTTGAGCGAGTCGTGCCCGACCGTATGGGCGAAGAGCGCGTCGTCGCCGGAGGGCCCGAGGCGAAACGTGCCGCCCTCCTGCACGTCGATCCAGCCCGCCGGGAGGTCGTCGGCGCTGTGGACCTCGTCATAGACGATCGACTGCGAGCGGACGGTGGGTCCGATCACCGTGTAACCGCGTTGCCACAGCGTGGCGAGGAGCCCATCGAGACCGGCTCTCTCGACGATCGCGGTCATCGGGGGCCTACGCTACCGCCACCGCGGACGTGCGTACAGGGCTCGGAGCGGGCGGCCGCGGGACGGTCATGACGCCGCCCTCCGAGCCCGTGCCGTGATGTCCAGAGTGCCCCCGTCGCGGCGCACGGCGATCTCGTCGACGACGTGCGCGAGGAGCCTGCGGGCGGGCTGATCGCCGAGGACCACGAGCGCCGTGCAGCGCTCGATGCCCGCGGCCGCCGCGCGCGCCGCCAGGCGCTCGGCCAGGGCGGAGCCGACGCCGCGATGTTGCCACGGATCGACCACGGTGCAGGCCACCTCGGCGCGCGCGGGGTCGTCGGGCACTCGCACATAACGCGCGACCCCGACGCCCTCCCCGGTCGCCGCGTCGAGGGCCACGAGCGCCTCGTGGGACTGGTGATCGATGCGGGTGAGCGCGACGAGCTGCTCGTAGGTCAGGCGATCGATGCGCTGACGGAAGCGGCGAAAGCGCGACAGCGACCCCAGGCCGCCGAAGCCGATGGCGAGCTCGTCGCGATCCTCGGGCTCGATGGGGCGGATGACGATCTCTGCTCCGTCGGCCAGCTTGACGCGCTCGCCGCGCAGCGCATGCGCCGGCTCGCGAGGGGCGGGTCGCCGGGCCACGCGCCCGGCGCGCGCGCGGCCGGAAGCCTGCCGCGCGGCCTCGATGTCCTCCTCCAGGGCGCGGAGTTGCCCAACGAGGGTCGCGTACTCGCGTTCCCCGGAACTCAGCCGACCGGACATGGTCCGTCCACCGTAGGTCCGGCCGGCGCGGCCGATCAGGGTGACGTGCCGCAGAGCCGGCGCGAAAAGTACGGATGGCGCATCGCAGGCCCGTCGCCCCGCCACGGCAATCCGCCCCTAGGTACTTCTCCGCGGCAGCCCGCGGCAACCGACGGATGCCCTCCCGCAGGTCGAGCGAGAAGCTCGTGTCATTCGAGAATCCGGGAGGCCGGAGATGAGGACAAGGATCGAGCCCTACCGCGGCGGTTACCTGACGCCGTGCTTCGAGAACGCCACTGTCGCCGACGCGATGCGCATCGGCGTGATGAGCTGCCCGCACGACGTTCCGGCAACGACCGTTGCGCGGATGATGGCGACGCATCACATCCACTCCGTCGTCGTCGAGAGCGCTTACAACGATCCCGTCGACGGTGAGCGCTCGAAGTGGGGCGTCGTCTCGGACATGGACCTGCTGCGCGGCGCGCGCGCGGGCATCGACGACCTGACGGCGGGTGACATCGCGATCACCGAGCCCGTCTCCGTCGACGCGTCGCTGCCGCTCGACGAGGCGGTCCGCCTCATGGCCGAGCACGACACCGCGCACCTGGTCGTCGCCGATCGCGGGCGGCCCGTCGGCATCCTCTCGACGCTCGACGTCGCCGGCGTTCTGGCGTGGGGCCGCGGCTGACCGCGCCGCGCGTCGGAGCTGCGCGAAAGCGCCTGGTCCTAGGGCCCCAGGGCCCCGACGATGTCCAGCGTCGACAGGACTCCCACCGGGACGCCATCGCCGTCGACCACCACCACATGGCCGGTCGCGGTCTCGGCGAGCACCGATGCCGCGCGATCGAGCGTGGCGTCCGCCGGCACGAGCGCGAGGCCGCCGCTGGCGCTGGCGAGCTCGCCGGCCGTCGGCCGGGGCCCGCCGGCGACGGCAGCCGCCACGACGTCCATGTCGGTGACGAAGGCCATGCTCGCGTCGCGCCAGACCATCGCGCTGTGGGTGCGGCGCTCCACGAGCACGCGTGCCACGTCGGCCAGCGGCGCCACAGGCGCGCAGAAGACGATGCCCGCGTGCATGACGTCGCGCGCCACGTGGGCGCTCAGCGGGCCGCCGCTGATGGCCGGGCGCGCCGGCGCCGGACGGACGATCCGCGCGAGGCGCGGCTCGTGACCGGCCAGCACGGCGATGACATCGAAGCTCGAAAGGACCCCGCGGACACGATCGTCGCCGCGATCGCGAACGACGACGTGCCCCTCAGCCGCGTCGACCATCCGCACCGCCGCGGCGAGCAGCGAGTCGTCGGGGGCCACCGATGGCGCCTGCGCCGCGAGGACGACCTCCTCGGCGGTCTTGGCGCCGGCCAGCGCCGCGCGAAGGACGTCGCGCGCGGTGATCAGACGGGCGGCATCCGCGTCCACGACCACCGAGTGGACCTGGTGGACCGCCATGAGGGCCGCAACCTCGGCGAGCGCCGCACCGGGCAGGCAGGTCACGAGGCCGGGCGACATGACAGTGTGCGCCTCGATGGCGGCCAGCGGTAGCGCGGCGTTTGTCGTCATGACGCGAACGTAGTCGGCGCACGCCGCGCCCGCAATCCGCAAAAAGCACGGAGCGTGTCGTCGCGCCGAGCCCGCGCGCGCTCGTGGCCCCCCTGCCGGCGTCCCGTGACAGCGGTGCCCTATGGTCTCGATCATGGACGTGGTCATCGCCGGCGGCGGCGTTGCGGGCCTCGAGGCCCTCCTTGCCCTGCACGCCATGGCGGGCGAGCGGGTCTCGCTGCGCCTGATCGCCCCGGACCCCGACTTCTCCTACCGCCCGCTCGCGGTGGCGGAGCCGTTCGCCCTGGGTCACGCCCACCACGTGCCCCTCAAGCGCTTCACCGACGAGACCGGCGCCGAGCTCGTCATCGATGCGGCCGTCGGCGTCGACGACGCCAACCGGCAGGTGCGCCTGCGCGACGGCGGCGCCCAGGGCTTCGAGGCGCTGCTGCTCGCGACCGGTGGCCGAGCGGTCGCCGGTGTGGAGGATGCGACGACGTGGTGGCCCGAAGGCGACCCGGACACCTACGGCGGGCTCCTGCGCGACATCGACGAGGGGTACACGAAGCGCCTGGCCATCGTCGTGCCGCTGGGGGCGGTGTGGCCGCTGCCAGCGTACGAGCTCGCGCTGATGACCGCGGGCGAAGCGCGCGAGATGGGCCACGACGACGTGCAGGTGACGGTGGTGACGCCCGAAAGCGCGCCGCTGGCGTTCTTCGGAGAGGAGGCCGGCAAGGCGGTGGCCGAGGAGCTGCGCTGGGGGGGCGTCAAGGCCAGGACCGGCGTGGTCGCGCGGAGGGGGCCGAGCGGCCTCGTGCTCGAGCCCGGGGGCGAGCTGCTCGACGTCCAGCGCGTGTACGCGGTGCCGCGCCTCCTCGGCCCCGACCTCGAAGGGGTGCCGGCCGACGAAGAAGGCTTCATCCGCGCCGACGACGACGGCCTGGTCCAGGGCTGCGCGCGAACGTGGGCGGCGGGCGACGGCGTGGTCTCGCCCCTGAAGTTCGGCGGCCTCGCTACCCACCAGGCCCGGCGCGCAGCCGCGGCGATCGCCCGTCTCGCCGGAGCCGACGACGTGGCCGACCCCGGCGAGCCCGTCGTACGCGGTCAGCTGCTCGTCGGGCACCGCAGGCGGCGCCTGCGCGGTCGCGGTGACGGCGAGGGCGCTCCGCTGTGGTGGCCGCAGGGGAAGATCGCCGGTGAGTATCTCCCCCGCTGGCTCGCCGAGCATGGCGTCGTTGCGCCGGTCAGCGGGGACCCGCCGCCGGGCGGCGTCAACGTCCGCCGGACGCTTCGGGCGCTGCGCGGCGCCGAGGCGCAGCACCTGTTCGATCTCTCGCACCGGCTGGACAGCTCCGATCCCACGGTCGCGGCGCTCGGGCGCCGCATGCGCGAGCTGCGCGAACGCTGAGGTCGGCGTCGAGGACCGGCCGGCCGCTACGTGCCCGCCGCGATGACGCCGACCAGGTCGATCGTCGAGACGACGCCGATCGGGAAGCCCTCGCCGTCGACGGCGACGACGTGGCCCGCGCGGCTCTCGGCGACGAGCGAAGCCGTGAGCTCGAGGGTCGCGTCGAACCGGACCATCGCCAGCCCGGCGCTCGCCATCTCGCCGGCGGTGGGGGCGGGGTCGCCACGCAGGGCGCCGTCGATCAGGTCCATGTCGGAGACGAAGGCCCAGCCGCCCTCGCCGGCGACCATCACCGTGTGCGCGCGGCGCTCGACGAGCGCGGCGGCCACGTCGCCCAGCGGCGCGGTGGCCGGGCAGGCGATGAGGCCGCGGTGCATGACGTCGGCGACGATGTGCCGGTCGAGGCGGCCGACGCTGATGGCCGGGCGCGCCGGCGCGGGACGCAGGGTGCGCGCCGCGCGCGGCTCGTGTCCGGCGAGCAGCGCCGCGATGTCGAAGCTCGAGACGACGCCGCGCGCCTGGCTCTCGCCCGGTTCGCGCACGAGGACGTGCTCGACCCGGTCGGCGGCCATGCGCTCGGCGACCGTCAGCATCGTGTCGTCGGTGGACACGGAGGACGGCTCGCCCACGACGACCTCGGCAGCGCTCGTCGCGCCGGCCAGGACACCGCGGACGACGTCACGCGCCGTGATCAGGCGGGGGGAGCCGGGATCGGCCACCACGGAATGCACCTGGTGGTTGCACATCAGCGTGGCGACCTCGGTCAGTGCGGCTCCCGGCGGGCACGCGACGAGCCCCGGCGCCATGACGTCGCCGGCCTCGAAGGCGGCCAGCGCGGTACTGCGGGCGAGTGTGTTCATGCAAGCGTTCTACGCGCGCGCGAGCATCGCGGCATCGGCGCAATGCCGCCGAGTTCTCGCGGGTATGCACGGACGACGCCGGCGCGGGTCGCGCGAGAGCACCCTGAGGGCGCCGGGCGCTTCACGGCGATCGGCCGCGCTTCGGGCGCCCGTCGGCGCCCGTGACCACCATCCTCAGGCCCTGCGAGGGGCTCGGGCCCGGGAAGTTGGCGGGATGGACGCGCAGGTCGCGCACCAGCCAGCGCGCCGCCAGCGCGCCGGCCACCAGGAGCGCGCCCAGCAGCGCGAGCTCGGAGGCAGCGTGGTGGCGAGCGGCCTCGACGGCGACGATGAGCAGCCCGAGCACGACCATCAGCAGCGAGATGCCGCGGTGGAAGCGGCCGGCCTCCGAATGCGGCCACGGATCGAGCGGCCGGACGATCTCGCGCCCGTGGTCGGAGTCGGTGCACGCCCCCTTGCGCGGGCAGGCGTTGCAGACGTGCGCCTTGGCCCGGTAGCGCACCAGGCGGCGCTCGTCGTCGAACTCGTGCGGCCACAGGTGCTCGCCCTCCGGGCACTGCCAGTGGTCGTGGTCGTCGTCATAGACGAAGCCCGCAGTGCGATACCGCAGCGAGCGCCGGTGGGTGTGGGCCGACAGCCACTCGAGCAGGAAGGCACCGGCGATGAGCAGCCCCGCGTAGCCTGCGGCGAGGACGACCTCGGCCGTCACGTCAGCCTCGCGGCGGTCGCCTCGTCGCCCCCCAGCGTCTCGACGCCGGGCGGTGTGGAGAGCTCGGTGAACAGGATGCCGTCTGGTTCGTCGAGCGTGACGCGCTTGACGGTGTGCCGGATGCCGAGGTAGGCGATGTAGAGCGCCGGGACGGCTCCGCCGGCGATGAAGAGGATGTCGCCCGGAAGCCGCAGCCACTCGAGCAGCGCGTTGGTGTCGTTGGTGAGGAACTTCAGCTCGCGGGCCTCGAAGTAGCCGTCGCCGACCGACTTGTAGAGCTGCAGGATCCCGAGCGGCAGCAGCGTCGCGAAGCACATCCAGGCCAGGCCGATGTTGGTCGACCAGAACGAGATCCGCGCCCACTTCTCCGGCCAGCGTTCGGCCGGGATCAGGTAGCGCAGGCAGAAGAGGGCGAGCCCGAGAGCGAGCATCCCGTAGACGCCCATCATCGCCGCGTGCCCGTGGTTGGCCGTCAGGGCGGTGCCGATCTCGTAGTAGGAGACGATGGGCAGGTTGATGAGGAAGCCGAAGACGCCCGCGCCGAGGAAGTTCCAGAAGCCCACGGCGACGAGGAACATGACGGCCCAGCGATGCGGGAACGGCGTCTGTGAGCGCGACTGCTGGGCGGCGCCGAGCTGCAGGAACGACCACGCCTCGACCGTCAGGAAGGTCAGCGGAAGCACCTCGGCGGCCGAGAAGAACGCGCCGAGGGCCATGTGCTCGGCCGGCTCGCCCGAGAAGTACAGGTGGTGCATGGTCCCGACGACGCCGCCCACCGAGTACAGGACGATGTCGAGGAACACGACGGTGAGCGCGATCCGCTCGCGCACCACGCCGAGCAGCACGAACATGTACGCGACCATCACCGTGGTGAAGAGCTCGAGGAAGTCCTCGACCCACAGGTGCACGACCCAGAAGCGCCAGAACTCGGTGGTCGTGAAGTTGTCGCCGGTCCGCGCGATCAGCCCGACGGCGTAGAAGGCGGGGATCGCACACGCCGCCAGGAAGAACAGCCACGGCATGTTGCCCGGGTGCTCGGTCGCCAGGCGCCCGCGCAGGACCCGCCAGAGCATGAAGACCCAGAAGAACAGGCCGATCGACAGCAGGACCTGCCAGAGGCGGGCGAGGTCGAGGTACTCGAAGCCCTGCAGGCCGAACCAGTTCGAGGCGGCGTTCTGGAGGACGCCGTGCACGCCGAGGTAGGACCCGATCAGCGTCCCGAACACGACCACGGCGAGCGCGCCGAGCAGGGCGAAGGCCAGCTTGCCCTGATGGCGCGGCTCGCGCCGGGCGATCATCGGCGCCAGGAAGATGCCGGCGGCGACGAACGAGGTGGCCACCCAGAAGATCGCGAGCTGCACGTGCCAGGTGCGCATCAGGTTGTACGGGAAGACCTTCGCGAGGTCGAAGCCGAAGAACCCGCCGATCTCGGCGCGGTAGTGCTGCGAGGCGGCGCCGACCAGGGTCTGCAGCAGGAACAGCGCCGCCATCACGAAGAAGAACCATGCGCACGCGCGCTGCCCGGGCGTGAGGGCGACGTCGCCCGGGGCGCGGAAGGAGAGCGTCGCCTGCTCGCGGCCGTGCCAGCCCAGCCGGCGACCCCAGCGCCCGAAGGCGCCGAACAGCAGGCCGATCCCGCCCAGCAGGGCGATGAGCGAGAGCACCGACCACACGATGACGTCGGCCGTCGGCTTGTTGTCGACCCGCGGCTCGGACGGCCAGTTGTTGGTATACGAGTAGTCGTGACCCGGACGGTTGGCCGATGCCGCCCACGCCGTCCAGGCGAAGAAGGCGGTCAGCTGGCGCAATTGCGCGCGGTTGGTGATCGCGTTGGGCCGCAGCCCGTGCTCGGTCCTGGGGTCCGAGAAGAACGCGCTGTAGTGCGCCACGAGCACGTTGAAGGCCCGAGCCTGGGCAGCGCTCACCGCGAGCGTCCCCGTCCGCTTGTCGTAGCGGTTGGTGCGAAAGTCCTCGATCGTGCGGCGCGCGGCGGAGTCCGACGCCGGTCCGCCGTACGCGCGCTTGACGAGATCGGACGAGCGGCGCAGGTAGTCGGCGGTGAAGTCGGGCCCGAGGTAGGCCCCGTGGCCGAAGGCCGAGCCGTACTCCATGAGGCCGTTGTGCAGGAAGACCTGCTGGCCCTGGGAGATGTCGCTGCCGGTGTAGAGGACGCGGCCCTGCTGATCGACGACGCGCCGGGGCACCGGCGGATGCGCCATGTAGGTGCGGTAGGCGAGCAGGCCGAGGATGAAGAACCCGCACAGGACGACCAGGAGCACAGCCTGGATCCACCCCTTGGAGACCAGCAGCTGGCGTCGCTGAAGACCTTCCACCGTCGCTCCTCTCGCACGAGAACGAGTGTCGATCGCCTGGCTGGGCGGGCATCCTGCCAGATCCCGCGATCTTTTTCCCTGGGATCAGGGAAAAAGATCGCGAGCACCTCGAGACGGCAACGCGAGCGCTGATGGACCTTCCACCGATCGCCGGCGACGACATCCTCGGCCAGTCGATCCGAGCGCGGTTGTTCCAGGCCCTCGCGCGCCTGCGGCGTCCCGCCGGCACCCGGGAGCTGGCCGCGCAGGTCGGCCGCCATCCCAACAGCGTGCGGGTTCAGCTGCAACGGCTCGCCGACGTCGGGCTGCTCGAGCGGCGCGACGTCGCGCAGCCCCGCGGCCGGCCTCGCCAGGAATGGGCCATCGCCGCGACCGCGCGCCCGGCCGGCCGGCGCCCGCAGGCCCTGGAGCAGCTCAGCCGGTGGCTCGCGCGCGCAGCCGGGACCGGCGGGGGCCTCGAGGACATCGAGACCGCCGGCCGCCAGATCGGCCGCGAGATCGGGCCCGAGCGTGGCGATCGCCCGGTCGCTCAGGCGCTCCACGACAGCCTGGCCGCCCTCGGGTTCGCCCCCGAGCTGCGCACGGGCGATGGCCCCGACGTGCGCTACGTGCTCGGCAACTGCCCCTATCGCGACGCAGTCGCGGAGAACCAGCCGGTGGTCTGCGCGCTGCATCGCGGCATGACCAGCGGCCTGCTCGAGCGGCTCGACCGCAGGACGCGCCTGACGGGCTTCGTGCCCAAGAACCCGGACCGCGCCGGCTGCCTCGTCGACGTCACGCTCGCTCCAGTCGCCCCCCGCGCAGCGTGAGGACCTCATGGAAGCACTCGAGCCCATGGGGCTCGTGGGCGATGACCAGGACGCCGCGCCCGGCGCGAGCCTCATCCGCGAGCGCGCCCATCAACGCCGCCGCGCCGCCGGCGTCGAGGTGCGCCGCGGGCTCGTCGGCGATCAGGAAGCGCGCCGGCGAGAGCAGCAGCCGCGCGGCGGCGATGCGCCGGCGCTGGCCGCCGGAGACCTTCGCGCCGTGCTCGCCGACCGCCGTGGCCAGGCCGTCGGGCAGCGATGCGAGCCACGGCCCGAGGCCGACCCGCCCCAAAGCGCGCTCGAGGTCCGCCGGCGACGCGCCGGGGCGAGCGAGCGCGAGGTTCTCGGCCAGCGTGGCGTCGAACATGTGCGCGTCCTGCGCACCGAGGCAGACGGTGGCGCGCACGTCCTCCTGCGCCGCGTCGCGGACGTCGGCGCCGCCCAGCGCGACGTCGCCTGCCACCGGGTCGCGGAAGCGCACCAGCAGCTCGGCGAGCGTCGTCTTGCCCGTGCCGCTGGCGCCCACCAGCGCGACGGCGCGGCCGGGCGCGAGGCGCAGGTCGGCGCCGTCGAGCAGCCAGGGGCCGCCGTCGCCGTAGCGGAAGCGCACGTCGCGCAGCTCGAGCGCGCCGTCGGCGGGCAGGCCGACCGGCGCGCTGGGGTCGGCGACGGGCGCCGGCGCGGCGAGCACGTCCTCGATGCGGGTCGCGGCGGCGGCGCAGGCGTCGATGCTGGCGGCGGCGGCGGCCAGCGGGCGGACCGCCTCGAAGGCCGCCATCGAGAGCAGGACGACCGCGGCCAGCAGGACCCCGGCCATCGCGTCCTGACGCACGGCGGGTATCGCGACGAGGGCCACGCCCGCCGCCGTGAGGCCCGTGACCGCGGTCATGAGGCCGCCCGCCAGACCGGCGGCGACCGCGTCGCGGCGCTGGATGGCGGCCAGGCGGGCGCCCTGGCGGTCGGCCCGGTCGATCCAGTCGCGCTCGCGGCCGGCCATCGCGATCTCCGACGCCCCGCCGGCGGCCTCGACGATCGTCGTGGTGAGTGCGGCGCGATCGCCCGCCTGCCGGCGCCCGGCCGCACGCGCCGCCGCGCGGGTCAGGCCCGGGACCGCGACGCCCCCCGCCAGCAGGCCCGCGGCGAGGACGGCGCCCGCCGCCGGTGCCATGAGGAAGGCGATGAGCACGCTGGCGCTGCCCGCCAGCAGCGCCACCGCCACGGGAGCGATGGCCCGCAGGTACAGGTCCTGCAGGCGGTCGACGTCGGCGACGAAGCGGCTGAGCAGCTGGGCGCGCCCGACGCCGGGCAGGCCGCCCGGCACGAGCGGCACCAGGCGCGCGAAGAACCGCCGGCGCAGGTCGGCCAGGGTCCTGAAGGCGAGCTCGTGGGAGACCAGCCGCTCGCCGTAGCGCAGCGCGGCGCGCGCGATGGCCAATGAGCGGACGGCGGCGATCGTCACGCCGAGGGCGAGGATGTCGGGGCGCTGGGCCGCCCGGCTGATGAGGTAGCCCGACGTGGCCAGCAGCCCGACGCCGGCCAGCACCGCGCCGGCGGCCAGCGCCGTCGAGGCGCCCAGCAGCCGCCAGCGCGAGCGCGTGGCCGCCGCCATCCGCCACAGGGCGGCGCTGCTCGCCGTCATGCCGCCACCTCGGCCGCCGCGCGATCCACCACGGTGGCGATGCGCCCGTCGCGCAGCTCCACCACGCGGTCACAGCGCGCGGCCAGCTCGGCGCGATGGGTCACGAGCAGCACGGTCCGGCCCTCGGCCAGGCGCTCGATGACGGCCTCGAGCGCCGCCGAGGACTCCGGATCCAGGTGCGCGGTGGGCTCGTCGAGCACGACCAGCGGGGCGTCGTCGAGGAAGGCACGGGCCAGGGCGATGCGCCGCGACTGCCCGGCGGAGAGCCGTCGGCCACCATCGCCCACGCGCGTGCGCGCGCCGTCGGGCAGGGCGGCGACGAGCTCCGCTGCGCCCGCGACGCGCAGCGCTCCCGCCACCTCGTGCGACGACGCCTCCGGCCGCGCCAGCCGGACGTTGTCCTCGACCGTGCCGGCGAACAGCGTGGCGGCCTGTTCGACCCACGCCACGCGGGCGCGCCACGCGCGCGGATCGACGTGGCGCAGGTCCACGCCGTCGCAGGTGATCGCCCCCGAGTGCGGGTCGGCGAGGCGGGCGACGATCCTCGCGAGCGTCGTCTTGCCCGCTCCGCTGGGGCCCACCAGGGCCGTGGTGGCGCCGGGCGCAAGCGCGAGGCTCACGCCGTCGAGGATCGGCGCGCCGCGTCCGGCATACGCGAAGCACACGTCGGTCAGCGACACCGGGGCGTGCGCCGGATCGGGGGCGTCGAGCACCGGCTCGCGGACCTCAACGCCGGCGGGGAGGTCCAGGAGCTCGAGGATCCGCTCGGCGCCGGCCAGCCCTTCGGCGCCGGCGTGGTACTGCGCGCCGAGCTCGCGCAGCGGCGCGTAGAGCTCGGGAGCGAGGATGAGGACGGTCAGCCCCGCCTCGAGACCCAGCGAGCCGGAGGCCAGCTGCACGCCGACGGTGACCGCGACGAGCGCGGTGCCGAGCGTCGCCGCCAGCTCGAGCACGAGGGCCGAGAGGAAGCCCACGCGCAGGGTCGCCATCGTCTCGCGGCGATAGCGCTCGCCCGCGTCGTCGATCGCCTGCGCGGCGGCGCGCTCGCGGCCGAACGCGCGCAGGGCCTCGAGGCCCGAGACGACGTCGAGGAAGCGCGCGCCGAGCGCGGCCAGCGTCCGCCAGCGCCGGCGCGTGCGCTGCTCGGCCGCCATGCCGATGAGGACCATGAAGACGGGGATCAGGGGCACGGTGACGGCGAGGATCGCGGCCGACTCCCAGTTGCGCGGCAGGACCCAGAGGAGGATCAGCGGCGGCGCGAGGACCGAGAGGATCGCCTGGGGCAGGTAGCGCGCGAAGTACGCCTCGAGCGAGTCGACGCCCTGGACCGCGGTGGCCGCCAGCTCGCCCGCCTGCTCGTCGCGCAGGTCGCCGGGGCGCGCCAGCAGCAGATGGCGCACGAGCCGTCCCCGCAGGCCGGCCATCACGCGCGCGGCGCCGTAGCGCCCCGCCGCTTCGAAGCCCGCGGCGACCAGGCCGCGGGCCACGCTCACCGCCGCCAGCCACCACAGCGACGACGCGACGTCGGCCACCGCCGCGCCGCCGAGGAAGACGCGCGCCACCACATGGGCCAGGAGGGTCGCCTGCGCGATGACGAGCGCGGTCGAGACGAGGCCGAGCGCGACCGTCGCCGCGAGGTGCGCCCGAGCGGCAGGGCTGACCCGCGCGAGCCGGCGCTGCGTCTCGCGCCGGGCCCCGCGCGGGGGCGCCTCAGGGTCCACCGGGCCCGCCGGCACCGTGCTCCTGCGCAGCGCCCGGCAGCAGGTCGAGCGGCGAGCGCACCTCGCCGAAGTCGTCGGCCGAGACGCGCTTGCGGAAGACCCAGTAGGTCCAGCCCTGATAGAGCAGGACGAAGGGCACGAGCAGCACGGCGACGACCGTCATCACCGAGAGCGTGTAGCGCGACGACGCGGCCTCGTTGAGCGTCAGGCTGTAGGCGGCGTTGGTCGTCGAGACCATCGCGTGCGGGAACAGGTCGGCGAAGAGCGCGACGAAGAAGAGGACGATGACGCCGCAGGTGGCGCCGAAGGCCCGCGCCGGCTCGCGTCCCGCGAGGGCGGCGGCGCCCACCACCAGGATCGCCGCACCCGCGGCGCAGATGGCGGAGAGGACCTCGATGCCGTCCTGGTTGAACAGCGTCCAGGCCAGGAAGGCGATCACGAGCGCCGCCGCCGGCGGGGCCACCCGCGCGGCGACGGCCCGCGCGCGCTGCTCGACCTCGGCCGTGGTCCGCAGGCTGAGGAAGATCGCCCCGTGGGTGAGGAAGAGCGCGAGGGTGGCCAGGCCGCCGAGCAGCGCGTAGGGCTTCAGCAGCGTGAACAGCGTGCCCGTGTACTCGCCGTGGGCGTCGATCGGCACGCCGTGGACGATGTTGGCCCAGCCCACGCCCCACAGCAGGGCGGGCAGGAAGCTGCCGGCCATGATCGCCCACTCCCAGCGCGTGCGCCACCGGTCGTTGTCGCCCTTGCCCCAGAACTCGAAGGCCACGTTGCGCACGATGAGGGCGACGAGGATCAGGAAGAGGGCCAGGTAGAAGCCCGAGAACAGGGTCGCGTACCACTGCGGGAAGGCGGCGAAGGTGGCACCGCCGGCGACGAGCAGCCACACCTCGTTGCCGTCCCACAGCGGCCCGATGGAATGCAGCACGGCCCGGCGCTCGGCCTCGGTGCGCCCGACGACGCGCATGAGCATGCCGACGCCGAAGTCGAAGCCCTCGAGCACGAAGTAGCCCAGCCAGAGGACCGAGATGAGCAGGAACCAGATGACCTGCAGCGTCGTGTAGTCCTTCATGGCATCAGTAGGCGAGCGCGAGCTCCTGGCCCGGCTCCTCGGCCGTGCCCTCGGCGACCGGCCCCTTGCGCGCCGTGTGCAGGAAGACGCGCCCGGCGATCGCCGCCAGCACGCCGTAGAGCAGCGTGAACCCGACCAGGCTGATCAGCACCTCCGCCGTGCTCACGCTCGGCGACGCCGAGTCGTGGGTCTTCAGCAGCCCGAAGACCGCCCACGGCTGGCGCCCCATCTCGGTGAACGTCCACCCCGTCAGCGAGCCGATGAAGGGCAGGATGGCGGCGGGCACGGCCCAGGTCAGAAAGCGCCGTGACTGCTCGAGGCGCCCCTGGCGCATCCGCCACCAGCCGTACGCGCCGACCAGGAACATCAGCACCGCGGCGGCGATCATCGCGCGCCAGGTCCAGTAGACGACGGCGACGACGGGCGCGTACTCGCCGGGCCCGTACTTCGCCCGGTACTCGCGGTTGAGGTCGTTGACGCCCTTGATCTCCCCGCGCGGGTAGCCGGTCGAGATCCACGAGAGCAGGTTGGGGATCTCCACGTTGCGGTTCAGGCCCCCGGGGTTGGACTTCAGGTCGCCCGTGGCGAAGAGCGACAGGCCCGCCCCGTCCTTGGTCTCGAACACCGCGTCGGCGGCCGACATCTTCATCGGCTGCTGCTTGGACATCAGCACGCCGTCGAAGTGCCCGACGAAGAACTGCAGGAAGGCGGCGATCGCGACCATCGGCAGGGCGAGCCGGATCGAGCCGCCGAACACGCCCGCGCCCTCGTTGCCGCGGCGCATGTGCCAGGCCGAGACGGCGATGACCAGCATGCCCGCCGTCAGCAGCGCCGCGAGCATCGTGTGCACGAACGCGTAGATCGCGGTGTTGTTGAGGAGGACGTCGAAGATGTTGGTCAGGCGCGCCCGCCCGGCGTGCATGTCGTAGCCGACCGGGTGCTGCATCCACGAGTTCGCCGCCAGGATGAAGTAGGCCGACAGCGCGGTGGAGCCCGCGACCGCCCAGGCGCAGGCCAGGTGCACGCCCGGCGACAGCTTCCCCCAGCCGAAGATCCACAGCCCCAGGAAGGTCGACTCCACGAAGAACGCGGCCAGCCCCTCCATCGCCAGGGGGGCGCCGAAGATGTCGCCCACGAAGCGCGAGTAATCCGACCAGTTCATCCCGAACTGGAACTCCTGGACGATCCCCGTCGCCACCCCCAGCGCGAAGGAGATGAGCAGCAGCTTGCCCCAGAAGCGCGTGGCGCGCAGCCAGTGCTCCTCGCGGGTGCGATACCAGCGCGTCTGGCAGTAGGCGGTGAAGGTCGCCAGGCCGATGGTGACCGGGACGAAGATGAAGTGGTACAGCGTGGTGATCCCGAATTGCCAGCGGGCGAGCTCGAGCGCGTTCATCGGCGGCGGGGATCCTGGCAGCCGGACCGGCGGCCGCCATCGCGGGCGGACCGCCCGATGCTGCGGCGTTCTACTGATGCGCGTCGAGGAGGGTGCGCACCAGCCGGGCGACCTCGAGGTCCTCGCGCGCGGTGACGACGAGCGCGCGCACCGCGGCGCCGTGGACGCCGATCTCCGCGTCGGCAGAGGCCCGCGCGTTGGCGTCGGCGTCGAGCGCCACGCCCAGGAAGCCGAGCCCCGCCGCCGCCCGCGCCCGGATCTGCGGCGCGTGCTCGCCCACCCCGCCGGTGAAGACCAGCGCGTCGAGTCCGCCGAGGGTGGCGGTCATCGCCGCGACGGCGGCCCGCAGGCGGTGCACGTAGACGTCGATCGCCAGCCGGGCGTCGTCGTCGTCGCGCGCCAGGACGGCGCGCATGTCGGCGTCGCCGGCCAGGCCGCGCAGGCCGCCCCCGCGATCGAGCCCCTGCTCGAGGGCGTCGGCGTCGACCCCGTGGCGCAGCAGCCACAGGACGAGCCCGGGATCGACGCTGCCCGCGCGCGTGGCCATGACGAGGCCCTCCATCGGGGTGAAGCCCATCGTCGTGTCGACGCACACCCCGTCGCGCACCGCGGCCAGCGACGCTCCGGCGCCGAGGTGGCAGCTCACGACCCGCGGCGCCGCCGCGCGGCGCGAGGCGTAGGCGTGCGACAGGCCGTGAAAGCCGAAGCGCCGCACGCCGAAGCGCTCGCGCCACTCGCGTGGCAGGGCGTAGGTGGCGGCCGCCGCCGGCAGCGTGGCGTGGAACGCGGTGTCGAAGCAGGCCACGGCGGGCACGTCGGGCAGGGCCCGCCCCACAGCGGCAATGCCGGCCAGGGCCGCCGGCTGGTGCAGCGGCGCGAGGTCGGTGAGCTCGCCCAGCGCCGCCACGACGTCGTCGTCGATGGGGACGGCGTCGCGAAAGCGCGCCCCGCCGTGCACGACGCGGTGGCCGACCGCGTCCGGCGGGGGACCCTCGGACAGCGCCGCCTCGAGCGCCTCCTCGTCGTCCGGCGCCAGGTCCCGTTCGGCCTCGAGCTCGTCACCGGGCCCGAGCAGGCGCAGCTTGAGGCTGCTGGAGCCCGCGTTGACGACGAGGACGCGCACGCCTAGTGCGGCCAGGTCCAGTCGCGCACGTCCGGGGAGTCGTCGCCGTGCTCGCGGGTGTACGCGCGGTGGCGCAGGCGCTCGTCGACCATCTGCTGGCGCAGCTGCGCGGCGCGCGGACCGAGGCCGGGCACGCGGTCGATGACGTCGATCACGAGGTGGAAGCGGTCCATGTCGTTGAGCATGACCATGTCGAAGGGCGTGGTCGTCGTGCCCTCCTCCTTGTAGCCGCGCACATGGAGGTTGTGGTGATTGGCGCGCCGGTAGGTCAGGCGGTGGATGAGCCACGGGTAGCCGTGGTAGGCGAAGATCACCGGCCGGGTGGCCGTGAAGAGCGCGTCGAACTCGTGGTCGGAGAGGCCGTGGGGATGCTCCTCGGAGCCCTGCAGGCGCATGAGGTCGACGACGTTGACGACGCGCACCTTGAGCTCGGGCAGGTGCTCGCGCAGGAGCGCCGCGGCGGCCAGCACCTCGAGGGTCGGGACGTCCCCGGCGCAGCCCAGGACGACGTCGGGCTCGGCGCCGGCGTCGCTGCTCGCCCAGTCCCACGTGCCGATCCCGCGCGTGCAGTGCAGGATCGCGTCGTCCATCGACAGCCAGTCCAGCGTGGGCTGCTTGCCCGCCACCACGACGTTGACGTAGTCGCGGCTGCGCAGGCAGTGGTCCATGACCGACAGCAGCGTGTTGACGTCCGGCGGGAGGTAGACGCGGATGATCTCGGCCTTCTTGTTGACCACGTGGTCGATGAAGCCCGGGTCCTGGTGGGAGAAGCCGTTGTGATCCTGGCGCCACACGTGGGAGCTGAGCAGGTAGTTCAGCGACGAGATCGGCCGCCGCCACGGGATGCCCCGGGTCACCTTCAACCACTTCGCGTGCTGGTTGAACATCGAGTCCACGATGTGGATGAAGGCCTCGTAGCAGTTGAACAGGCCGTGGCGGCCGGTGAGCAGGTAGCCCTCCAGCCACCCCTGGCACAGGTGCTCTGACAGGACCTCCATCACGCGGCCGTCGGGGGCGAGGTGGTCGTCGCCGTCGCGGCGCTCGGCCATCCACGCGCGGTCGGTGGCCTCGAAGAGCGCGCTGAGCCGGTTGGAGGCGGTCTCGTCGGGGCCGAAGACGCGGAAGTTGGCCTCGCCCGCGTTGGCGCGCATGACGTCGCGCAGCCAGCCGCCGAGCACGCGCGTCGCCTCGCTGCTCGTCGTCCCCGGGGCGTCGATCGCCACCGCGTAGTCGCGGAAGTCGGGCAGCGACAGGTCGCGCAGGAGCAGGCCGCCGTTGGCGTTGGGATTGGCGCCCATGCGCCGCTCCCCCTCCGGGGCCAGCGCCGTGATCTCGGCGGCGACCCGGCCGTTGTCGTCGAACAGCTCCTCGGGGCGGTACGAGCGCATCCACGCCTCCAGCGCGGCGAGGTGCTGGGGGTTCTCGGCCAGCTTCGCCAGCGGGACCTGGTGGGCGCGGAAGGTGCCCTCCATCGGCTGGCCGTCGACCTCCTTGGGCCCCGTCCAGCCCTTGGGCGTGCGCAGGACGATCATCGGCCAGCGCGGCCGCTCGGTGTCGCCCTCGCGGGCCCGCGCCTGGATGGCGGCGATGTCGCTCATCACCTGATCGAGCGTCTCGGCCATGAGCTGGTGCATCGTGGCCGGGTCATCGCCCTCGACGAAGTACGGCTCGTGGCCGTAGCCGACGAGCAGCGCGCGCAGCTCGTCGTGCGGGATGCGCGCGAGCACCGTCGGGTTGGCGATCTTGTAGCCGTTGAGGTGCAGGATCGGCAGCACCGCGCCGTCGCGCGCCGGGTCCACGAACTTGTTGGAGTGCCAGCTGGCCGCCAGCGGCCCGGTCTCGGCCTCCCCGTCGCCGACGACGCAGCAGACGAGCAGGTCGGGGTTGTCGAAGGCCGCCCCGTAGGCGTGCACCAGTGCGTAGCCCAGCTCGCCGCCCTCGTGGATCGAGCCCGGGGTCTCGGGCGCGACATGGCTGGGGATGCCGCCGGGGAAGGAGAACTGGCGGAAGAGCCGTCGCAGGCCCTCCTCGTCGGGCGTCATGCTGGGATAGACCTCGCCGTAGGTCCCCTCGAGGTAGGTGCTGGCCAAGAGGCCCGGACCGCCGTGCCCCGGCCCGGTGACGAAGATCGCGTTGAGCTCATTGGCGCGGATGACCCGATTCATGTGCGCGTAGACGAAGTTGAGCCCGGGTGTCGTGCCCCAGTGGCCCAGCAGGCGCGGCTTGACGTGCTCGATGCGCAGCGGCTCGCGCAGGAGCGGGTTGGCCAGCAGGTAGATCTGGCCCACCGACAGGTAGTTGGCCGCGCGCCACCAGGCGTTCAGGCGCTCGAGCTCGTCGGAGCTCAGCGGGCCGGTCGGCGCTGTCGTCTGAGTCTCGGTCATGACCACGAACCGTACGGGCTGGCGACGGTCGCGGGTATTGCGCTCACGTAACCGGCGCGCTCACGTTCGGGCCGGGTGCCGGCCGGAGCGCCGCCGACAGCAGGCCGGTCACGTCACGGGCCACGTGGCCGACGCCGCGAGCACGCCCGCGGTGCGCAACCGGCGAACGGCCTCGACGGCCCGGAGGTCGAGCTCGGCGAGCGCCCGCTCGCGGCGAGCGACCCAGCGCTCGGCACGGGCGATCGCCTCCTCGAGCAGCGCCAGGCAGAGCTCGCCGTCGTCGGGCTCGGGTTCCGAGCCGTGCAGCGCCGGATACCCGCGGCGGTGCCGGCCGCTCGCGTCCAGGCGCCAGTGCCCGCGGCGCGACGGGCGCCCGCCGGTGCGCCGCGTGGTTGTCGTGACCGTCACCGGCGAAGCATCGTCGCCGGAGCGCTGCGAGGGAACCGTGCCGAGCACCATGACGATCGCGGGTTTACCGCGTTGCGCCTCCTCGCCCGTGCGTTACCGTCGGCGCGATGGCAACGGTCCAGCCCGCATGGAGCCGCCCTCCACTCGACGCCGGCAAGGACGTCGAGCCGCAACGGCTGGGCAAGCGCGGCTACGAGAAGGAGCTCGAGCGCCTGCAGGTCGAGCTCGCGCGCCTGCAGGAGTGGATCGTGCACGAGGGCCTCAAGGTGGTCGTGATCTTCGAGGGTCGCGACACGGCGGGCAAGGGCGGCACGATCAAGCGCATCACCGAGAAGACCAACCCGCGCGTGGTCCGCACCGTGGCGCTCGGGACGCCGACCGAGCGCGAGCGCACCCAGTGGTACTTCCAGCGCTACGTCGCCCATCTGCCCGCCGCCGGCGAGATGGTCCTCTTCGATCGCAGCTGGTACAACCGCGCCGGCGTCGAGCACGTCATGGGCTTCTGCACGCAGGACGAGTACGAGGAGTTCATGCGGACGTGCCCGCAGTTCGAGCGCGACCTCCTGCGCTCCGGGATCATCCTCATCAAGTACTGGCTGTCGGTCAGCGACGAGGAGCAGGAGCGCCGCTTCAAGGCCCGCCTGCACGACCCGGCCAAGCAGTGGAAGCTCAGCGGCATGGACCTCGAGGCCCGCAGGCGATGGGTCGACTACGCGGAGGCGAAGGACGACATGTTCGCCTACACCGACACGCGCGAGTCGCCGTGGTACGTCGTCGAGGCCGACGACAAGCGCACCATGCGGCTGAACCTGATCAGCCACCTGCTGAGCCTCATCCCCTACCAGGACATCCCGCACCGCAAGATCAAGCTGCCGCCGCGGCAGGAGCGCGCGTACGTCCGCCCGCCGCAGCGCGACCAGAACTACGTGCCCGTGCGCTACGAGGTCGGCCCGTCGAAGTAGGGCTGCGGCGAAGCCGTTCGCCTTCATCGTGTGGGGCGCCGGCGAGCTGTGCCGCTGGTACGTGCGCCACCGCGCCGGGTCGGTGGTTTCCCACGGCCGGACGCGGCCGCTCCCTGATGGCGGCGTGATCCCCCCGGCGTAGCGTCGCTGACGTCGACACAAGGAGGAGCCATGTTCACGCGCATCGTCGCCGGCGTCGACTGCCGCGATGGCGGCCGGGACGCACTGGCACTCGCCGCGCTGTTGCAGTCGATCGGCGGGGGCGGACTCCTTGCCGTGCATGCCTGCGCGTCCCAGCCGCTCAGCCACGAGGACGTCCTGGCCTCCGTCGATTCCGAGCTCGCCCGCGTCGCCGCGACGGGCCGCCCCGTCGTCGTCACCGACCGCTCGCCCGCGCACGCGCTGCGCACCGTGGCCGAGCGCGTCGGCGCCGAGCTCATCGTCGTCGGATCCACCCGTCACGCCGGCGCCGACCGCGTCCTGGCCGGCGACGACGCGGCCGCGACGCTGCACTGCGCCCCGTGCGCCGTGGCCGTGGCCCCGCGCGGATTCGCCGACGGGGCCCGCCCACTGCGCCGCATCGGCGTCGGCCTCGATCAATCGTCGGAGGCACGCATCGCCCTGGCGCTCGCCCGCCGGCTCGCGCACCTGGCCCGCGCCCATGTTCGCGCCATCACCGTGGTGCCCGCGCCCGTTCCACTCTGGCCCGCGGTCGCCTGGGAGCCCGCGTGGGCCGGCGCGCCGGAGTCGACGCCGGCAACGGACGACCCGCGGGTGGCGAGCGTGATGGCGGAGCTCGGCGACGACGTCGCCGCCGAGGTCGCGGTGGGCACCGCGTGGAAGGAGCTGGCCTCGCGCAGCGCTGACCTCGACCTGCTCGTGGTCGGTGCGCACGCGTACGGGCCCGTGCGGCGGCTCGTCCTCGGGAGCACGTCCACCAGGCTGGCGCGCCACGCCGCGTGTCCGCTGCTCGTCACGCCGCGAGGGGCCCATGGCGCGGCCGGCGCCGCGTCCCTCGCCGAGGCGCCGGCCCGGCCGCAGTAGCGTCGCTCGCATGAGCACGTCGACGATCGGACCCGAGATCCATCTCAGTCACCGCTCCAACTGGCTGCGGGCGGCCGTGCTGGGCGCCAACGACGGCATCGTGTCGACCGCGAGCCTCGTGCTCGGCGTGGCCGCCTCGGGCGCGTCGAGCACCGCCATCATCACGGCCGGGATCGCCGGGCTGGTGGCGGGCGCGCTGTCCATGGCGGCCGGCGAGTACGTGTCGGTCAGCTCGCAGCGCGACGCCGAGCAGGCGGACATCCGCCTGGAGGAGCGCGAGCTGCGCACCGACCCCGAGGGCGAGATGCGCGAGCTCGCCGGCTTCTATGAGCAGCGAGGCCTGTCCCCCGCGCTGGCCGGCGAGGTCGCGCAGGCGCTCTCGCACCGCGGCGCGCTCGAGGCGCACCTGCGCGACGAGCTCGGGCTCGACGAGCAGCGGCTCGCGCGGCCGCTTCAGGCCGCCTGGGCCTCGGCGCTGTCGTTCTCGGCGGGCGCCGCGCTGCCGTTGCTGGCCGTCGCCCTGACGCCGGCTGGGGCGCGGATCGCCGTGACGGTGGCCGTCACCCTCCTCGCGCTCGGGCTCTTGGGCGACCTCGGCGCCCGCCTCGGGGGCGCGCCGCGAGCGCCCGCCACCGTCCGGGTCGTCGTGTGGGGCGCGATCGCCATGGCGATCACGGCGGGCATCGGCGCCCTCGTCGGCACCGCCACCTGAGCGCGCCCGATCACGGCCGCGCGCGGGCCACGCGCCAGCGCTCCTCCGCCCACGTGACGGGCAGGATCGCGAAGGAGGCGAGGGCCGCCCAGGCGAGCTCACGCGTACCCAGCGCTGTGGAGCCGAACACCGTCTGCATGAACGGAGCGAAGACGAACAGCGCCTGGAGGATCAGCACGAGGCCGATGCCGGCGTAGACGGACGGATTGCTCCAGTGCCCGAGTTCGCGGTTGGGGCGCGTGAGCGACCGGCAGGCGAGCAGGTAGAGCGCCTGCAGGAACACCGCGCCGGTCACCGCCGTGGTCTGCGCGCGGGCAACCGAGAGGTCCTCGTGGCGCGCCAGCCAGAACAGCCCGAGGGCGACGGCGGTCAACGTGGCGGAGACCACGAGCGTGCGCACGAGCAGGGGGCGGTCGAGCAGCGCGACGTCGGGGTCGCGCGGGGGCCGGGTCATGAGGTCGGGCTCGGGGGCCTCGAACGCCAGCGGGAGAGCGAGCGCCACCGCCACGATCAGGTTGATCCACAGGATCTGGACCGGCTCGACCGGCAGCTGCGGTGCACCGCCGTTGGTCGGGAAGGCGAGCACGGCCACGGCGATCAGCAGCGCTTGGCCGACGCTCGTCGGGAGCACGAAGGCCAGGGCCTTGACGAGGTTGTCGTAGACCCGGCGACCCTCTTCGATGGCCGCGCGCAGCGTCGAGAAGTCATCGTCTGCGAGGACCATGTCGGCGGCCTCCTTGGCGGCCGCGGTGCCGCCGCGCCCCATCGCCACCCCGATGTCGGCCTGCCGCAGAGCCGGCGCATCGTTGACGCCGTCGCCCGTCACGGCGACCACGTCGCCCCGCGACTGGAGCGCCTGGACGAGCCGCAGCTTGTGCTCGGGCGACGCGCGAGCGTGGATGTCGGCCGGCTCGAGCCCGATCGCCGCGCCGATCGCCTCGGCGGTGCGCGGATGGTCTCCGGTGACCATCGTCACGCGCACGCCCGCGGCGTGGCACGCGGTGATCGCCTCCCGCACCCCGGGGCGCGGGGGATCGAGCATGGCCTGCAGTCCGAGCAGGCGCATGTCGTGCAGCTGCCCCTCGGTGTCGCCGGCCGCGGCGCCATCGAGCGCCGCGAAGACCAGCACGCGCCGGCCCAGCGAGGTGTGCCGGTCGACCTCCGCGGCGGCCGGCGCCGCGGTCGCGGGCCGGCAGCGCGGCAGCATCGCCTCCGGCGCCCCCTTGGCGTAGAGCACGAGGCCGTCGGGGCTCGGGTGCAGCGTGGCCATGAGCTGGCGCGCGGCGTCGAAGGGCAGCACGTCGAGCCGCGGTTGTGCGGCCCGCGCCGCCTCGACGTCGAGTCCGCCCGCACGGGCCGATTCGAGCAGGGCGGTCTCCGTGGGGTCCCCGAGCGGCCCGCCGTCGGTGGGCTGCGCGTCGTTGCACAGCGCACCGGCGAGTCGCAGCTCGCCGTCGTCGCCGGACGGCGCCCAGACGGCCTCCACGGTCATCCGGTTCTGCGTCAGCGTTCCCGTCTTGTCCGAGGCGACCACGGTGGTGGAGCCCAGCGTCTCCACGGCAGGGAGGTGGCGGATGATCGCCTGCCGGCGGGCCATCCGCCGCACCCCCACCGCGAGGGCGATCGTCACCACCGCGGGCAGGCCTTCGGGAATCGCCGCGACCGCCAGGCTGATCCCCGCCAGCGCCGCGTCGCCGAGCTCGAAGCCGCGCACGGCGGCGATCGCCGCCAGCAGGACGGCGGCGGCGGCGATCGCGACGGTGATGATCCGCCCGAAGCGGGCCAGGTCGCGCGTGAGCGGCGTCTGGAGCGGTTCGACCCCCTCGATCAGCCCGGCGATCCGCCCCAGCTCCGTGTGCGACCCCGTGGCCACGGTCACGCCCCGGCCGCTGCCCGCGGCCACCACCGTGCCGGCGAATAGGAGGCTGCGGCGCTCGGCCAGCGGTGCCTCGGCCGCCACGGCGGCCACGGCCTTGTCGACCGGCTCGGACTCCCCGGTCAGGGCCGCCTCCTGCACGCGCAACGCCGCCGCGTCGAGCAGCCGCAGGTCGGCGGCCACGCGATCGCCCGACGCGACCTCCACGAGATCGCCCGGCACCACCCGCTCGACCGGGATCTCGACCCACGAGCCGTCGCGGCGCACGCGAGCCGGCTCGGCCACCAGCTCGGCCAGCGCCGCGATCGCGCGCCCGGCGCGGTACTCCTGCGCGAAGCCGATCAGCGCGTTGAGCATCACGACGGCGAGCACCACCAGTCCGTCCTCGATTTCTCCGAGCGCCAGCGCGATGGCGCCCGAGGCCAGCAGCGCCCCCATCAGAGGCGTGGCCAGCTGGTCGAGCAGCAGGCGGGCGGCGGAGGGCCCCTCGGCCTCCGGCAGTCGGTTGGGCCCGTGGCGCGTCAGGCGCGCCTGCGCCTCGGCCGACGTCAGGCCGCCGGGCCCCGCGTCGAGCGCGGCGACGACCTCCGCCTCGGACCGGGCGTGCCAGGGCGCGCCCGGCGAGCTCATGTCCACGTCCGATCCAGCCACGCGGCGACGTCGCGCGCCACGTCGCCGGCGGGCCGGTCCGCCCGGAGGACCAGGTGATGTTCGGCGGACACCTCGTCGAGCGCCGCCCACGCCGAGGCGAGCCGTGTGGCGACGGCGGCGCCGGCGTCCGATTCGCTCCCGGCATCGCGCTCGCGAGCGCGAGCGCGGCGCGCCGCCTCGGCCGCGGGGACCCGGCACTCCACATAGCGCAGCCGTGCCGCCCTGGCCGGGCCCATGCCGTCGCGCAGCGCGTCGCGCGCGACCGGATCGCCGAGCGTCGCGTCGATCACCGCTCCGCGCCCGGCGGACACGGCCTCCGCGGCGCGCCGGCCCAGCTCGCGATACGTCACGAGCGTCGCCTCATGCCCGTAGACCGCCGTGGGGGCCCGATCGGTCGGCGCCAGCCCGATGCGCGCCTTGCGCACGACGTCGGAGGAGAGATGGGCCATGCCGCTCTGCGCGCACAGCTCGCGCGCCAGCGTGCTCTTGCCGCTGGCGGGCGGGCCGCAGATCGCGAGGAGCTGCGGGCCACGCGCGCGCCATCCGAGCCGCAGCGCCTGGTCGAGGCGCTCCAGCGCGCGCCTGCGGCCGTGACCGCGGCGGGCGAGGTCGACCTTCGCGCGCACGAGAGCGCGGTAGCACCCCATGGTGGCCAGCAGCTCGCGGTCGCCGGGGTCGCCGCCGGCCTCGCGATAGCCGTCGATCACCGCCTCGGCCAGGTCGTCGGCGCCGGCGCCCTCGAGGTCCATGACCAGGAAGCCGAGGTCGCAGGAGACGTCCACGATCCGCAGGGCGGGGTCGAACTCGAGCGCGTCGAGGACCTGCACCGGGTCGGTCAGCAGCACGTGCTCGACCCGCAGGTCGCCGTGTCCATCGACGACGAGGCCGCGGCGCCCGCGGTCGAGCAGCTCGCCGCACCGCGCGGCCAGCGCCGCCTCCATGACGCCGCGCAGCGCCGGCACCCGGCCGCCGTCGATCTCGCCACCGGCCTCGGCCTCGAGATCGTCGAGCGTCGTGCGGATCGCGGACCGCAGCGCCGCGAGCGCACGCTCGGCCTCGTGCGGGCGCTGCTCGGCACGGTGGAAGGCGGCCAGCCGCGCGCCGACCGCGCGCAGCTGAGCGGGCGTGGCCAGCCCGGAGCGCAGGCGCTCGGGCAGCGTGTCGCCTTCGTCGTAACGGCGCATGTCGACCGCGAACTCGACGGCGCCGGGCGCGTCGTCGCGCGGGTCGATGGCCACCGCACCGCCGTCGCGCGCGACGATCGACACCGTGCCGCGATAGACCGCGGGCGCGAGACGGCGGTTGAGGCGCACCTCCTCGCGGCACATCGCGTGGCGTCGTTCGAGGGTCCCGTAGTCGAGGTAGGACAGGACGACGGGCTTCTTGACCTTGAGCGCCCGGGCGCCGGCAACGAAGACCCACGAGCAGTGCGTCTCGTGGCACGCGACCTCCGCGCCGCCCTCGGCGCGGGACACGGCGTCCGCGATCGCGGCTGGGATCGCGTCCCCCATGTCCGGATCCTAGGCGCGAGCCGGCGACGATCTCAGGCGGCTGATCCGAGAGGTCATTGCGGTCGAATGCGGACTGCGGCCCCGGAGGCCTACCGATAAGGAGCCGTCCCCCGCCCGGATCCGGGCCGGCCTCCGGTACTGCAGAGTTCGGCGCATCAATCGACCGCAGGAAAGGAAACTGGTCATGAGCAGGCTCTTCCAGTACGGAGGCATTGCCGCGAGCGTCATTCTCATTGCGTTCGGCGCCGGCTCCATAGTCGTGGGATACAACGGGCGCGATCGCGTCCACAACGATCTGGCCCGCGAGCAGATCGTGGGCACTCCCGACTCGAGCATCCCGAACCAGCTCGTCAACAACGGCACCAAGGCAGAGGCCTTCGCCAAGGTGATGCGCAAGCACGTCCTCGAGGCCACCGGTGGCCAGACCTACGCGCAGATGCCGCGTTACATGGGCAAGAACGGCAAGCCCACCAACGACCAGAAGGCCGCTGCGGTCGATCCCAAGAGCGGCCAGCCGGTCGACAACCCGCTGCGCAACCTGTGGGTGACCGAGACGGCGCTGACCACCGCGCTGCACTCGTCCTACTTCGCCGAGAGCGTGGCGACCTTCGCGATGGTCATGGGCTTCGCGCTCATGCTCGTCGGAGGCGGCTTCCTCGTCCTGACCCTCCGCGTGCTGCGCCTGGTCGGCGAGGAAGAGACCGAGACAGAGCCTGCGGTCGCGCGCAAGGAGGCCGTGCTCTCGAGCTGAGCCGCTCGCGGGCAGGGTCCGGCGCGACAACGAGGCCCCCGCTCCTGCGGGGGCTTCGGCGTTGCGGGTTTCCCGCACAGGTCCGCGGCGGGCGCCGGATGGCACATTCGCGCTCTGCGGCGAGGATCGGGACACCTCCGCGTCACCGTGCGAAAGGGGCCACCATGCCGACGTTCATCGACTCGCCGTCCGGCGGAGGTCCGCCGCGGCTCACACGCACCGTCGGCCTGTGGATGGCCGCCGCGCTGGTGGTCGGCGCGGGCGCGCTGCTCTGGCGCAGCGGCCGCCAGACCGCGCAGGACGTGATCCCGGAGGCGTCCGCGCGGGCCCAGGTCGCGGCGGCGCGCGCTCGCGAGAGGGCGACGGCGTGACCACCCCGAAGCCACGGCGCGACCTCCTGCCCAGCACACCACGCCAAGAGGAGCACCCCATGTTCAAGACCATCGTCGTCGGCGTCGACGGCCGCGAGGGCGGTCGCGACGCGCTTGCCCTCGCCGCCTTGCTGCAGCGCGCCTTCGACAGCGAGATCGTCGCCGTCCACGCCTTTCCCCTCGACCACTACCTCGGGCGCGGCGCCGGCGGCGAGTACGAGAAGATCGTCCGCGACCGTGCGGTGACGGTCGTCCAGGACGAGGTCGAGCGCGCCGCCGTGCCGGTGCGCCCCTTCGTGGTCGCCGATGGCTCGCCGGGCCGCGCCCTGCATCGGGCCGCCGTCGCCCATCGCGCCGACCTCATCGTCGTGGGCTCCGCCCACCGCGGACGCGCGGGCCGTGTCCTGGCCGGCGACGTGACCGCCGGGACCCTCCATGGCGCCCCGTGCGCCGTGCTCGTCGCGCCCCGAGGCCACGACGACCACGGCGGCCAGCTGCGCACCATCGGTGTGGGCTTCGACGGCTCGCCCGAGTCGCGGGCCGCTCTCGAGCTCGCCCACCAGATCGCCGAGGCCGTCGGCGCGCGACTGCGCGTCATCTGCGTCGTGGTGCCGCCCGACCCCGGCGGGCCCGCGCAGGACTGGGCCGAGCACGCGCACCGGCGCCGCGCGGAGGCAGAGGCGCGCCTCGAGGCCGCGCTCGCCGACCTCGGCGAGATCGCCGCCGGCGCCCTGCCGGTCGGCGACCCCGCCCACGAGCTGGCCGACGCGGCCCATGACCTCGACCTTCTGGTCACCGGTTCGCGCGGCTACGGCCCCGTCCGGCGCCTGATGCTCGGCAGCACGTCGACGAGGCTGGTGCACGAGGCGCCCTGCCCGGTGCTC
The DNA here is from genome assembly GCA_963757775.1 of Paraconexibacteraceae bacterium. GTDB lineage: Bacteria > Actinomycetota > Thermoleophilia > Solirubrobacterales > Solirubrobacteraceae > JAOPZW01. The sequence continues at coordinate 322,752 of CAVWSH010000012.1, forward strand.
GTGCTGACGCGCGGCGTCGAGCACGAGAGCGAGGACCAGCGACCGGCGGAGGCCGTTGCCCCGGCCGCGGAGGGAGATCGTTCGTGAAGGTCCTCGCCGGCCTGGCCGAGACCACGGTCCGTAGTTTCCACCGACCAGACCCCCGACGGGACCCGGATGCCGATCCGTGGCTCAGCCAAGAGGCTCTGCTGGATGCCGCGCCACCCACATCCGGATGAACAGCCCCTGCGCGTCGTCGTGGCGGGGGCCGGAGTCGGCGGACTCGAGACCATCGTCGCGCTCCGCAGCCTCGTGGGGCACCGCGCGGCGCTGACGCTCGTCGCGCCGCAGGACGACTTCACCGTGCACGCCCTCGAGGTGTTCGAGCCCTTCGGGCTCGGCCTCGCGCAGCGCTACCCCGTCGCCGAGCTGGCCGCCGATCTCGATGCCGGCTTCCGCCACGATGCGATCGTGCGCGTCGAACGCGACGACCGCGCCGTGCACCTGCAGTCGGGGGACGAGCTGGCCTACGACAGGCTCGTGCTCGCGGTCGGCGCCTTCCCCTACCCCGCCTACGAGCACGGCCTGTGCTTCAAGCGCGCGCACGACGCCGAGGGCTTCGACAACGTCGTCGACGATCTGCGCAGCGGCCGGGCGGAGCGCATCGCGATCGTCGTTCCGCCGGGATGCACCTGGACGCTGCCCGCCTACGAGCTGGCCCTCATGCTGGCCGCGCTGGCGACGCCGCGGCAGCTGACCGTGGTCACGTCCGAGGCCGAGCCCGTGGGTGCCTTCGGCCCGCCGGCGAGCGAGTGGATGCACACGGCGCTGGGCGCCGCCGGGGTCGATCTGCTGGCCGGGGTCCATGCCACCGTGCCGAATCCGAGAACGGTCGGGCTCTCACCCGGAGCGTCCCTGGTGTGCGACCGCATCGTCCACCTGCCCCGCCTGTCCGGTCCCAACTGCCCCGGCGTGCCCTGCGACGGCGACGGCTTCGTCCTCGTCGACGACGCCTTCCGGGTGCGCGACGGAGACGACGTCTTCGCCGTCGGCGATGCGACGGCCGGCCCGTACAAGCAGGGCGGCCTTGCCGCGCAGCAGGCCGACGTGGTCGCCGAGCAGATCGCATGGGAGATCCGCGCCGAGCACCCACCGCGCCCGTATCGCCCCGTCCTGCGCGGGCTGCTTCGGACGGCCGACGGCCCTCGTTACCTGCGCGCCGAGCCGCCCGGTGAACCCACCTCGGCCGAGGTCTCCGACGAGTGCCTGTGGTGGCCGGCCAGCAAGGTGGCGGCGCGCTGGCTGACACCGTGGCTCGCGGCGCGCGACGTCGAGGGTCGTCCACCGCCCACGGTCCGCAAGCTGCCCACGGGGGGGATCAGCAGCGCGCGCGGGCGCTGACCGCGGTCCGTAGTCGCCCGCAGCACGGCGGCGGGCACGTCCCGATGGCGGCCAGAGCACCGAACGCCACCATCACGCCATGAGCGCCGCTCCCGATCCTGTCCTCGTCCATTCCGCCGGGCCCGAGACCCTCGACCGCGCGTCGGTCGTCGCCGTCGACGGCACGGGCTCGGTCGTCGGGCGGGCGTCGCTCAGCCGTCTGTACGGCATGCGAGCGGAGGTCCACCTCGAGCTCGCCCCCACGACGACCATCGCCCTCGCGCTGATCGACGCGCTCGAACGCGAGGCGCGCAAACGGGCGCTCAGCCGCCTCGAACTCGATGCGGCCGCCCTGTCAGACTCGGCCGCGGCCCCGCTTCGGCGGTGGCGACGGATCGCCGAAGAGGTCCGCGCCTCGCACACCTATCTGACCTGGTCCACGACCTCGGTGAACTCATGACCCACACTCCCCATCGCGTTGTTGTCGCCGGCGGCGGCGTCGCCGGACTCGAGGCTCTGCTCGCGCTCCACGCGCTGGGGGGCTCTCGCGTCGAGCTGACGCTCGTCTCTCCCACGCCCGACTTCGTGTACCGACCGCTGGCGGTCGCCGAGCCGTTCGCGCTCGGCCACCAGCGCCGGACCCCGCTGTCGCAGGCGGCCCAGGCCACCGGCGCCGCCTTCGTCCAGGCGCCGCTGACCGCCGTCGACCCCGCGGCCAAGACCGTGACGCTCGGCGACGGCCAGCAGCTCGCCTACGACGCCCTCGTGCTCGCAATGGGCGCCGCCGCGGAGCCGGCCTACACCATGGGCAACGTGTTGACGTGGGACGACTCGTCCGAGGTCGATGCCGTGGGCGGGCTGCTGCGCGATCTGGAGGAGGGCTACAGCCAGCGCCTGGCCGTCGTGATTCCCCCGGGCCCCGGCTGGCCGCTTCCGGCCTACGAGCTCGCGCTGCTCATCGCCAGCGACGCCCGCGGCATGGGCATGAGCCCGGAGATCACGCTGGTCACCCCCGAGCGCGCGCCGCTGGCCATCTTCGGCTCGCGCGCCATCGAGGTCGTCAGCGCGGACCTCGAGCGCGCCGGCGTGAAGGTCGAGCTCGGCGCCTACGCCGAGATCGTCGAGGGTCCGCCGCGCGCGATCGTCATGCGCCCGTCGGGCCGCCGGCTCGAGGTCAACCGCATCCTCGCCCTGCCGCGCCTGCGCGGGCGCAATCCCAAGGGCGTCCCGGCCGACGCCGACGGCTTCGTCAAGGTTGACACCCACGGGCGGGTCGCCGGCCTCCCGGGGGTCTGGGCCGCGGGCGACGGCATCGACTTCCCGGTCAAGTTCGGCGGCCTCGCCGCCGAGCAGGCCGATGCGGCCGCCGCCGACATCGCCGCCGACGCGGGCGCGGTCGTCGAGCGCAAGCCCTTCCGCCCCGTCCTGCGCGGGCGGCTGCTGACCAGCAGCGGCCCGCGCTACATGCGCTATGACGCGGGCGGAGGCGACGGCGAGGGCGAGGCGACGACGCACACGCTGTGGTGGCCGCCCGGCAAGATCAACGGCCGCTATCTGACGCCGTGGCTCGCCGCCCTCGACGAGGACACGGTCGCCGACCACCTGCCGCAGTCCGGCGGCCTGGCCGTCCAGGCCGACCTGCACCGCGAGATCATCGCCTAGACACGGGTCAGGACCGCTCAGTCGCCGTGACGTCGGCGACGGCGCTCTTGGACCTGCTCGCGCAGCGTGTCCCACCGCGACCGCGCCTGGGTGGTGATCTCGTCCCACTGGCGGCGGACCTCGTCCTCGGCGGGCCGCTCGCCCCGGCGGATGCGGCCGAGCTCGTCGTCGACCTCGCGCCCGGCCGCGGCCGATCCCACGACGGCGACCATGACGCAGAAGAGTGCCGAGATCATGGCGAACACGGCGCCGATCACGCCGTAGCGCGTGGCGTACGTGCTGAAGAGGTGCGGGACGTAGACCACCGCGCCCACCGAGTAGATCGCGAGCGCCACCGATCCCACCACCGCGAAGGGGATCAGCGCGTCGCGCGGGATCCGCTTGGCGCTGAGGACCCAGCCGCTCCAGCCGAGGAAGACGGCTGACACGGGCACGTCGATCAGCGTCGCCGCGAGCTCGAGGCGGCTGTCCCCCAGCGCGGCTCGCAGGACCCCGCCGAGCGCGAGGTACGCCGCGAGCCCGCCGATCCACAGCAAACCGTTGAACGTGTTACGGACGCTCAGCGCGGCGAGCTCCCACGTCTGCTCGAACAGCCGCTGCACGGCGCGCGTGAAGCTCAGCAGCGCGACCAGGAGCAGGAGGAACCCGACGAGGCCCAGGCTGGTGCTCGTGCCCGACGCCGGCGAGAAGATGTCCGTGACCGCCTCGGCGCCGCCTCCGCTCAGGTCATAGCGCTCGATGATGCGGTCGGCGGTGCCCTTGCCGCCCAGCCGCGAGGCGACGGCGCTGGCGATGATCGTCAGCGGGATCGTGGCCGTCAGCGCGCTGGAGGCCAGCGCGATCGAGCGGTCGAAGCCGGCCACCTTCTGAAAGCGATTGACCACGCGCAGCACGAACTGCGGCCGCAGCCAGAAGGTCAGCGTCCGCACGACGCGCTCGCGGTCTACGCCCCAGCGCCTGCCGCCGTGCGGCTCGTCGCCTGCCATAGCTCAGTGTCCCAGCGCCGCAGCGACCTCGCCGATCCGCATGCGCAGCCAGGCGTGGGCGGGGTCGGCGGTCGCGCGCGAGTGCCACCACAGCATCTCCACGAGCGCGGGCAGCTCGATCGGCGATTCGAGCACCCGGATGTCCCCGGTGCGGCGCAGGAACGCCTCGGCGCGCTTGGGGATGAGCGTGACGAGATCGGTGCCCTGCAGGAGGAAGGGCGCGAGCAGGAAGCTCTCGACGCTCACCTCGATGCGACGCGGGACGCCGAGGCGCCCGAGGTGCAGGTCGGGCAGCGCGACGGGCTGCCCCGCGCCGCCCATCGAGTAGATGAGATGGCCGAGCTCGGTGTAGCGCTCCACGGTCATGCGCCGGCCCACGCGCGCGTTGCCCTCCCAGACGCAGCAGGCCCAGCGGTCGTCCCACAGGCGCAGCGACTCGAGGTCGGCGTTGCCCATGATCTCCGGCGGCTCGATCACGAGGTCGACGTCGCCGTTGAGCAGAGCGCGGCCGGCATCGGCCAGCCGCGGCAGGACCTCGACCAGGACCCCCGGCGCATCGGCCGCGACGGCGCGGACCAGGGGGCCGATGAGCATGAGCACGCTGTAGTCCGAGCAGCTCAGGCGAAACGAACGGCGGTCGGTCGCGGGGTCGAAGCCCGCCGGGACGTCCAGCGCGCGGCCGATGATCTCGAGGGCCTCGTGCACCGGGCCGATGAGCGCCTCGGCGCGGGCCGTGGGCACGAGCGTCGCGCCCTGGCGGACGAGCAGCGGATCCTCGAAGAGCCGGCGCAGGCGGCCGAGCGCGTTGCTCATCCCCGGCTGGCTGAGCCCGACGCGCTGCGCCGCGCGCGTGACGCTGCGCTCGCTGAGCAGGGCGTCGAGCGCGACGAGCAGGTTGAGGTCCAGGCCGCCGAGGTCCATTGCTGCGGTGAATCCCACGTATCACAAGATTCAGTTGGCACATGTTCGCAGGCGCTCTAGCGTCGCGCCATGCCCGAAGAGGAGATCCCCGTCCTGATCGTCGGCGGCAGCCTGGTGGGGCTGACCACCGCCATGCTGCTCGGCCACCATGGCGTGCCGTCGCTGTCGGTGGAGCGCCACGCGGGCACGGCCATCCATCCGCGCGCCGGCCACTTCCAGCTGCGCACGATGGAGGTGATCCGCCAGATGGGGCTCGAGGACCGCGTGCGCGCCAAGTCGCTCGAGACCTACAGCCCGACGGGCGGCATCATCGCGGTCGAGTCGCTGGCGGGACGCGAGCTCGCCACCTACGTCCGGGAGCTCAACGAGGGCGTCGAGGGCTTCAGCCCCACCGTCCGCGTGTTCATCAACCAGGACGCGCTCGAGCCGCTGCTGCGCGAGCGCGCGCTCGAGCTCGGCGCCACCATCGGCAACCGCACGGAGGCGGTGGCCGTCGACCAGGACGACGACGGCGCGACCGTGACCCTGCGCGACCTCGACTCCGGCGACGAGCGCGGGGTCCGCGCCCGCTACGTCGTCGCGGCGGACGGCAACCGCAGCCCGATGCGCGCGCGGCTGGGCATCGCCATGCGCGGTCATGCCGAGCTGTCGCGCAGCATCACCATCTACTTCCGCGCCGACTGCGCCGAGCTGCTGCGCGACCGCAACCAGGGCGTCATCTACATCCACAACCCCGAGCTGCGCGGGTTCTTCCGGATCGACCGCAGCGGAGGCAACGGCTTCCTCGTCATCAACACCGTGGGCGAGGACGTGACGCAGGACTCCGCCGTCGACGTCCAGTCGGGGCTGACCGAGGAGCGCGCGCTCGCGCTCCTGCGCACGGCGATCGGGACCGACATGCCGATGGAGATCGTCAACGTGGCCAACTGGCGGGCGGAGGCGACCTGCGCCGAGCGCCTGCGGGAGGGCCGCGTGTTCCTGGCGGGCGACGCGGCCCACGTCGTCCCGCCCAACGGCGGCTTCGGCGGCAACACGGGCATCCAGGACGCGCACAACCTCGCCTGGAAGCTGGCCGCGGTCGTCAAGGGCGAGGCGGGGCCGGCCCTGCTGGACACCTACGAGGCCGAGCGCCTGCCGCTGTGCGAGCTCACCGTCCAGCAGGCCTACACCCGCTACGCGACGCGCGTGGTCCCCGAGCGCGGGACCGACGGGGTCCAGCCGCAGATCCCCGACATCGAGCTCGAGATCGGCGGGGTCATGCGCTCGGCGGCGATCCAGCGCGAGGAGGACGACGACGGAGCGCTGCACCTGCCGGCGGCCGCGCTGCGCGGCCGGCCGGGAACCCGGGCGCCGCACGTGACGCTGGCCGACGGCCGCTCCACGCTGGACCTCTTCGGCTCGCAGCTCGTCGTCCTGCGCGCCGCGGGCGACGACGTCGACGACTGGGGCCTGCCCGGCGTCGCGTCGCACGTGATCGAGGCCGAGCCGTTCGCCGAGAGCTACGGCCTGTCGGCCGGCGGCGCGACGCTGGTGCGCCCCGACGGCATCGTCGCCTGGCGCTCGCGCGGGCCGGCCGGCCGCGCCGACCTCGAGCGCGCGGTCAGGGCGGCGCTGGCGCTCGACGCGAGCGGGGCGCCGGAGGCATCCGGCGGCGCTTCGGCCTACGCGACCTCGCCGTAGGCGGACGGACGCGGGCACATGCGCGTCGGCGTCACTCGTGGCGAGGGCGCTGGCGCTCGTCGCACAGGAGCTGCGGATCATCGCCGGGCACGCCGTGGACGTCCCGCCGGCCGAGGAGATCTACCGGTCAGAGCTCACGGCCGCGTGGACGCCGTGAGCGCGAAGGCGCGCCTGCGCCATCATGTTGGTTTCAGTCCGAGAGCCGAGGAGCAGTCATGAGTGCCGAGAGCCGTTGGGTCGCCGTCGCCGATTTGGGCCAGAGCGTCTGGTACGACAACGTGGCGCGTCCCGCCCTCGTCAGCGGCCATCTCGCCGAGCTCGTCGAGCGCGATCACGTGACCGGCGGGACGTCGAACCCGTCGATCTTCGCCAAGGCCGTGCTCGAGTCCGACGTCTACGACGCGGAGCTCGGGGCGGCCCCCGCGTCGGACAGCGACGCCGAGGTCTTCGAGCGCTGCTGGATCGAGGACATCCAGCGCGCCTGCGACCTCGTGCGCCCGGTGTGGGAGCGCACGGGCGGTCGCGACGGCTACATCTCGATCGAGGAGGAGGCCGATCTGGCCTTCGAGGTCGAGCCTGCGGTGGCGCGCGCCCACGAGCTGCGCGCCCTGGTCGATCGCCCGAACGTGATGGTCAAGGTGCCCGGCACGGACGCGGGCGTCGAGGCGTTCCGCCGCCTGACGCGCGAGGGGCTCAGCATCAACATGACGCTGCTGTTCTCCCGCGAGCGCTACCGCCAGATCGCCGACGCGTACATCGCGGCGCTGAGCGAGCGCGTCGACGCCGGCGAGGACGTCAGCGCGATCGCCTCGGTCGCGAGCTTCTTCGTCTCGCGCATCGACGTGCAGGCCGACGAGCGCCTGCCCGAGGACTCGCCCCTGCGCGGCCGCATCGCCGTGGCCAACGCCAAGCTCGCCTATGCCGACGTGTTCCTCCCCACCCACTCGGGCCCGGCGTGGGAGCGCCTGGCGGCCGCCGGCGCGAACCCGCAGCGCCCCCTGTGGGCCTCGACCGGCGGCAAGAACCCCGCCTACTCGCCGACGCTCTACATCGACGGGCTGATCGGCGAGGACACGGTCACCACCGTGCCCGACGCCACGCTCGACGCGTTCCGCGACGCATCCGAGCCCGCGCCCGACCGCTTGACCGTCCTCGACGGCATCGACCGCGCGCGCGCCGACCTCACCGCGCTGGCGCAGGCGGGCGTCGACCTCGACGAGATCACCGACGAGCTCGAGCGCGCGGGCGTGCAGCAGTTCGCCGACGCCTACGCGGAGATGCTCGAGGCGATCACCGACAAGCGCCAGCGCATAGCGGTCTCCTAGGGCGTCGCCTCCGAGGCCGGCTCAACCCTCCTGGGGCTGCGGCTCGGGGCCTTCGATCGACAGGCGCGGAAGCCGTCGGGACAGGCCGGCGGGCATCCACCAGCTCGCGCGGCCGAACACGTGCATGAGCGCCGGGACGAGGACGAGCCGGATCACGAAGGCGTCGAAGAGGACGGCCGAGGCCAGCCCCAGGCCGAACAGCTTGATCACGCGGTCGTCGCCCAGCATGAACGCCGCGAAGACGCTGATCATGATGATGGCGGCCGCGGTGATGACCTTGCCGGTCAGCGCCAGCCCGTGCCGGACGGCGAAGCCGGCGTCCCTCGTGCGCTCCCACTCCTCGTGCATGCGCGTGACGAGGAAGACCTCGTAGTCCATCGACAACCCGAAGACGATGGCGAACATGAACACCGGGATGAACGGCTCGATCGGCCCGGTCGAGTCGACGCCGATCAGCGACCCGAGGTGCCCGTTCTGGAAGACGAACGTGACGACGCCGAGCGCCGCGCCGATGCTCAGCAGGTTCATCACGGCGGCCTTGGCCGGGATGACCAGCGACCGGAAGACGACCGCCAGCAGCAGCAGCGCGAGGCCGACGACGACCAGCACGAACAGCGGCAGCTTGGCCGACAGGACGCTTCCCATGTCGACGCTCGCGGCCGTGGCGCCGCCGATGCTGACCCGCAACGGTCCGTGGCGCGGCACGACGTCGGAGCGCAGGCGCTCGAGCAGGTCCTTGGTCGCCGCGTCCTGCGGCTTGCTGGCGGGGAACAGCGTGAGCGTCGCGGTGTCCCCCGCGCGGTTGTAGGTGGGGGCCGCGACGGCGGCCACGCCGGGCTGGGCGCGCAGCTTGGTCGTCAGGCGGTCCAGCTGTGCACGGCCGCCGTCCCCGTTGACCTCGGCGACGACGAGGAAGGGGCCGTTGAAGCCGGAGCCGAACCCCTGCGAGAGCAGGTCGTAGGCCTTGCGCGTGGTCGACGACGCGGTGTTGCTGCCGGCGTCGCTGGTGCCCAGCCGCATGCCGGTGACCGGGAGCGCGACGAGCAGCAGGACCACGGTCGCCGCCACCGCGAACGCGCGCGGACGCCGCTCGATCAGCGCGCTGAAGCGCGCCCAGCGTGGCGATTCGTGCTCGCCATCGGCGATCGCGGGGACCTTGACGCGGCGGCCGAAGGCGCCCAGCAGCGCCGGAAGGAGCGTCAGCGAGCCGACCATCGTCAGCAGCACCGCCAGCGCCGCGGCGATCGCCGGGCCGTTGAGGAACGAGATGCCCAGCAGCACCATGCCCAGCAGCGCGACCACGACGGTCGAGCCCGCGAACAGGACCGAGCGCCCGGCGGTGTCCATGGCCGTGAGGGTGGCGGCGCGCGGGTCGGCGCCGGCGGCGCGCTCGCTGCGGAAGCGACTGATGATCAGCAGCGCATAGTCGATCCCGACGCCCAGGGCGATCATCACCGCCAGCGTCGGCGCGAAGTCGGCGATGTCGAAGACGGCCGAGGCGGCGAAGACGAGCGCCATCGCCAGCCCGATGGCGGCGAACGCCACGATCAGCGGCATCGTCATCGCGGCCAGCGAGCCCAGGACGAGCAGGAGCACGACGACCGCCACGGCGACGCCGATGAGCTCGCCGGCGCCCTGCGGCGCCTGCTCGGCGACCTGGATGGCCTGCCCGCCCAGCTCGACCTCGAGGCCGCGGGTCGCCCCCGCCTGCGCGGTGTCGACCACGCGCTCGACGTCGGCCCTGTCGAGCTCGTTGGCCTGGCGATCGAAGAGCACGGTCGCGAACGCGACGTGGCCGTCGCGGGACACGGCGCCCGGCCCGGCGTACGGGCTCTGCACGGCGGTCACGTGCGGCAGGCGCTGGACGCGCTGCACGACGCCGTCGACCTGTGCGCGGCGCTGGGCATCGGTGAGGCGCCCGTCGCGGACGGCGAAGACGATCTGGCTGGAGTCCCCGGACTGCTGGGGAAAGCGCTCCTTGAGGAGGTCCAGCGCGCGCTGGGACTCGGTCCCGGGCAGCGTGAAGTTGTTGACGAACCCGCCGCCGGCTGCGGCGGCGAGGGCGGACGCGGCCACGATGGCGGCGATCCAGGCGGCCACGACGATGCGGCGGTGGTCATGGGCGAAGGCGGCAAGGCGGCGCATGCCGACGACGATGTCACACTCAGCGCAAAATTGCAATCAATGCAGATTTGCTGCGTATGCAACGGATGCTACGATCCGTCCCAATGGGTCTCCGGGAGCGCAAGAAGGAGCACACGCGTCGAGCGATCGAGGACGCCGCATTCCGGCTGTTCGCCGAACGCGGGTTCCAGGCGACGACCGTGGCCGACATCGCTGAGGCCGCCGACGTCGCACCGCGCACGTTCTTCGCCTACTTCCCCTCCAAGGAGGACGTCGTCTTCGCCGACTTCGACGCGACCTCCGAAGCCCTCGCCGGCAGGCTTCGCGACCGGCTGCCCGGCGAGTCGACGTTCGACGCGCTGCGCGCCTGGCTCATCGGCCTGCTCCCCGACCTCGAGGCCGACGAGAGCCGCGAGGCCCTGCGCCACCGCCTGTGCTCGGAATACGAGTCCATCGCCGCGCACGAGCGCCATCTCATGGCCCGCTTCGAGGCGATCATCGCCGAGTCCGTCGCCGCCGACCTCGGCGACGCGCCGAGCGATCTGCGACCGCGGATGATCGCCGCCGCGGCGATCGCCGCCCTGATGGCGATGCGTCCGGACGACCCCGGCTCCGAGGAGCTGCCGCCGCGGGAGAAGCTCCAGCGACTCGACGAGGCGCTCGAGTTCCTGCGCGGCGGCGTCGTCGCCGTCAGCGCACGCGGTTGAGCTCGTCGACGACCTGCGCCGCGTCTCCCTCGCGGTAGAAGTCGACGGCCACCACGTTCGGGAGCATGGCGCGCTCGTTGCGGCAGCGCGCGACGCGGCCGGCGAGGAAGGCGTGGGCGTTCACGCGGCGGGCGATCGACACGAGCGGCAGCGGCGGGGTGTCGACCCAGTGGTTGATCAGCAGCAGCGAGCCGGTGGTGCCGCCGCGGTTGGGCTCGCAGCTCCGGGGCCCCTCGAGCGCCGCGACGCTGCGGAAGAGAAACGGCGTCTCCTGCATGGTCGCCGGCTGATGATGGATCCAGGGCGCGCCGCCGGCATGGTTCTCCGCGAGGACGATCACGCGCTCGTCGCGGTCGATGAGCTCGCGCAGCGTCGGCCACGGCCGTCGGGCGTCGCCGAGGTAGACCTCGTCGGACAGGCCGCTGTCGCGGATGACCTTCGCGGTGTCGGCCGCGCTGGTCTCGTCCTGGATCGACAGCACCACCACCTCCTCGGGGTGGCGGACCATGAAGCGATGGACGCCCTGAAGCGCGGTGAGCGCCCGCGTCGCGCCGACCTCGCACAGGGTGTGGCAGAGGAACAGCTGCCGCGGGCCCTTGGGGTTGCGGCCGATACGCCGGCCGACCCGCTCGGCGGTCGCCACCCCGCGCTCGCCGATCTCGGCCACGAGCTTGGCCCGCTTGGAGTTCTCGGGCGCGAGCTGGGTGGCCACGCCGCGCGGGGTGCTGATCCCGTAGTGCGTGTCGATCATGAGCGCGCGCACGCCGTCGGCCAGCTGCTGGGAGATTCCCACGTCCTGGGCGGCGAAGAACCAGCCCGGCGCGTCGGCAGCCGCCATGGCGTTGTGGGTTCCGAGGAAGGCGACCTGGTCGACGCGGCGGTCACACAGGGCCGCGTGGCCGTTGCAGCGTCCGACGCGCGCGACCGCCGGGTCCCCGCCGCCCGAGAGCAGGGCCGCGAGCGCGACCGCCGCCGTGACCACGACCGCCGGCACCGCGACGCGCAGAGCGCGTCCGGCGCTCGGACCGCGCGGCCGCGGCGCGGGGTCGGGCGACCCGGCGGCCAGCGCCAGCGCCTCGGCCGTCGCGGCGAGGACGAGCAGCGCCCCGGCCGCCACGATCAGCGCCCCGAGGATCGCGCGCGGCCACAGCACCATCGCGACGCCCACGGCGACCACCGCCACCAGGCGCAGGACACGCTCGAGGCGGTTGCGCGGCGGGGCTGCGGCCACGGACCAGGCCCGGCGCAGCAGCGCCATCAGGGGGATCGGGCGCACGACCGCCGCGGCCGCGAGGGCGACCACGACCCCGGCGAAGGCCGCGGCCAGCGCCCACGCCGTCACCGGATCCAGCCACACTCCCAGCGCCGCGCGCGCCGCCGCGCGGTCGGCGTGGCCGACGCTGCGGGCCAGGAGCGCCGGGGCGAGCGCGGCCGCCAGGGCGACGGCGAGGCCCACCACGGCGCACGCGACACCGAGCCGGAGGACCGAGGCGCGGCGTGAGTCGGTGACCACCAGGGCGCCGAGCGCGAGCACCAGCGCCGCGCCCAGGGCGATCCACTTGACGGAGCGCGCGCGATCGGCGCGCTCGGCGAGGCGCAGCATGAAGCCCTGAACGCCGCCGTGGATGCGCGCCACGCGCGTGACCGCGCCCGTGGGGATCCGCTCGGCCGCCCGCGGCGCCAGCCGCTGGACGACGTCGGCCACCAGCAGGCCGGCGTCGCGGATCTGCACGCTCAGCTCGCGGGCGCGCGCGTCGAAGGCCGAGCGATGGGCCTCGAGCGCTGCGCGGCGCACCAGCGAACGGAACTGCGGCGTGCCGACGACGCTGCGCGCGGCGAGCTCGATGACCGGTCGCAAGCCCAGGAGGTTGGGCCGGGCGCCGATCACCACGTCGGTCAGCCGCCGCGCCGCGGCGTCGCGGACCGGCGCGGCATCCAGCGTCGCCGCCGCCCGGTCGGCGAAGGGATCCGAGGCGAAGACGGTGTGGTCGGCGTAGGCGAGGAGGCCGGCGGTTGCGAGCGCGAGCGCGCTGAGGGCCGCCAGGACCCAGGAGACCGCGGCCGCGCGACGCCCCCGCGTCACCCGGCCGGCTCGAGGGCCAGGGCGGTCACGACCCTGCGGGTCTGGGGTGCGGGCTGGTCCTGGTTGGAGTACGGGCGGTTGAGCAGGTGGCCACGGTGCACGAGGGTGGTCGAGCCGCCCCCGTCGAGGTTGATCGCGCGCTCGGCGCCGAGACCGACCATCACCCCGGCGAGCTCGAGCATCGACAGCCCGGCGTCGACGTTCGTGCGCCGCCCGTCGCAGGCCACGGCCACCAGCGTGTCGCCGCACAGCCCGAACGCCGCCCGCGGATGGCGGTCCTGGGTGATGTCCGAGTCGAACTGCTCGGCGGCGGCGCTGAAGCCCTCGTGATCGGCCTCGGGATGGAAGGCCACGGCCCCGTCGGCGACCAGCAGCGGCCCGGCCTGCAGCAGGTCGCCGTCGGGCCGCTCGGGCGCGTCGCCGCGCGCGAGGATCCGGACCCCGTCGCCGTCGCTGACCAGGCACGCGCGGCGCGGGGCGTAGCGCTCGGGCAGCGGCTCGTGGCGGACGGCGCGCCCGGCGGCCCACACCTCGCCCAGCGGCCGGTAGGGATCGCGCACGAAGAACCCGCCGACCACCGCCTCCTCCACGGCCGCCGACCGGCACGCGACGTCCAGGCGCCGCGGCGCCGGGAAGAACACGACGCGCACGCGCGTGCGCCGCAGCGGATACCGGACGGCGTAGACCGTCGTCGTCTCCCCGTCGTCGAGGGGCTGACGCCACAGCAGGTACTCGATCGCGGCGACGGCTATCAGCTGGCCTCACTCCTCATGCGGTGACCGGTCTGTGATCAGCGCGCGGCCGCCGGTATCACCGCGGCGACTCGCGTCCCGTGACCCGCGGGGCTGTCGACCTCGAAGCTGCCGCCCAGCGACTCGACGCGATTGCGCAGTCCCTCGAGACCGAAGCCCACGGTCTCGTGCGCCCCGCCGATGCCGTCGTCGACGATCTCGATGCGCAGGACCGGCGGCGCCGAGATCGCACGGACGGTGATGAGCGAGGCCTGGGCGTAGCGCTGGGCGTTCGTCGCCGCTTCGGCCAGGACGTAGTACGCCGTGGCCTCCGCGGTGTCGTCGAGCCGCTCGGAGGGCACGGCGAGGATCGCGAGTGGGACCGAGGAGCGGTCGGCGACGCTCCTCATCGCGGCCGCGAGGCCGAGGTTCAGGGCGCCCGGATGAATGCCATGGGCGAGCTCGCGCAGCTCCTCGATGGCGAGCGTCACCTCGGCGCCCGCCTCCTCGAGCAGCGGCGCACCGCTCTCGGGGCACCGCCGGGCATCCTCGGCGGCCAGTCCCAGCCGGACGACGAGCGCCGTCAGGCGCTGCTGAGCGCCGTCGTGCAGGTTGCGGCCCAGCCGCCGTCGCTCGGACTCGGCAGCCTCGACCAGGCGCGAGCGAGACGCCGCCAGCCGACCGGCGAAGGCCTCGCGTTCGCTGACCGCTGCCACCAGGAACAGCGTGGAGAGCGCCGCCACCGCGAGATAGAGCTGCGTGGCGAGGACGCTGTGGTCGATCGAGTTGAAGGCGAACGGCCCCTCGTCGTGCGTGGTGTTCCACACCGCGAAGCCGACCGCGATCGTGACGGCGAGCGTCGCTCCACGCTCGCCGAAGCGCAGGCCCGCCCAGTACAGCGTCGGAAAGACGAGGTAGGCCAGGGGCTCGTTGCTGTGGAACGCGAGCTCGCTCGTTGCGCAGACGGCCGCGACCATCAGGGTCCCCTCGATCGCGCGACTGGTGGCCCAGCTGCGCGGCAGGGGTCGATACCAAGCCAGAGCGACAGGGATGACGACCAGGGCGCCGGCGAAATCGCCCAGCCACCACGTGCGCCAGACGTCGGGCAGGGCTCCCGTGCCGATCACCGCACCCAGGCGCAGCGACAGCGCGCCAACCGTCGCGCTCACCGTCGCCCCGCAGGCGATGGCCGCGACCATCCGCGCCAGGCTGCGGACGCTGGCCAGCGGCGCACGGGGCCCGATCAGCCGGCGCATGAGCAGCGTCGCGACCCCCACCTCGAGCAGGTTGCCGAAGGTCTGGCCCACGGCTGAGCCGATGGGAAGCGCTGAGTAGTCGTTGACCAGGAGATCGCCGACGAGCACCCCCGGCCACAGGCCGATGCCGCCGAGGTACAGGAAGGAGATGGCGACCCCCACCGGCAGCCACACGATGGCGGCGACCGGACCGGCGAACTCGAGCGCGTAGCCGATCTGGGCGGCGACGTAGTACGTGATCGCCAGCGCCAGGACCTGGCCCAGGTAGCGACCACGCGAGCCCATCACCTGGCGGCCGGCCAAAGTGCGCGAGGCACCGGGGAGCGCTGCGAACGCTGCGGGCTTCGGGCCGGCCATATTGCGCACAGCATGCGCCCTTTAGCGCTCCCGCGCCACCGCGGGCCACGACTTTCAGGTCGCGGCCGAGGCCGCTCGATAGCGTTGAGCGATGGCGGAGACCGAAGAGACCCCGCTCCGCTCCCTCCGCGTGGCCTACGCCGACGACTCGTTCCTCATGCGCCAGGCCCTGGAGGCGGTCCTGGATCGGTTGGACGGGATCGAGGTCGTGGCCGGCTGCGCCGACGGCGACGCGCTGCTGGCCGCGGTCGAGGAGCAGCGCCCGGATGTCGTGGTCACCGACATGCGCATGCCGCCCTGGGGGGATGAGGAGGGAGTCCGCATCGCCAACCGCCTGCGCCAGCGCCATCCGAAGCTCGGGGTCGTGGTCCTCACGCAGTACGCGGATCCGCGCTACGGACTCGAGCTCGTGCGGGCCGGGGCCGACGGCCGCGCCTATCTGCTCAAGGACCGCGTCCACGATCCCAGCCAGTTGCACGCGGCGATCGAGGCGGTCGCCCACGGCGCCTCCGTCTTCGATCCCGCGATGGTGCAGCTGCTCGTCGCCGGCCGAGCCGGCGGCGCGAGCGCACTCTCCGAGCTGACGCCGCGCGAGCACCAGGTGCTTGCGGAGATGGCGCAAGGCAAGAGCAATACCGCGATCGCCCGGGAGCTCATCCTGACCAGGAAGGCGGTCGAGAAGCACGTCGGCTCGATCTTCTCGAAGCTCGGCCTGCCCGAGGAGCGGGTCGTGAGCCGGCGGGTGGCAGCCGTCCTGCTCTATCTCGCCGCCGAGCGCGCCTAGCCCGCGCCACGAGGGGGTGCGTGCCCCCAGCGGCATTGGCGTGCGCGCTCCATTGTGAGCGGTGGTCGGGCGGTGCGACGCTCTGCCTATGCATGCGGCCCGCGACGTGTCGATGCTGTCCATGCTCGCGTCGGCATCGGCCCTCGGCCTGCCGCACAGGGCGCACCGGTGATCGCCGAGCGGCCGATCCAGGACGCGGTGGCGCGGAGCCGACCGCCGGAGCACACCGTGCTCAAGACGAAGTTCAGCGTGCCGCGCGGGCCGACCGCGATGGTGTCGCGTGGGCGGCTGCTCGAGTGCCTGGACGCCGGCGCCCAGGGTCCGCTCACGCTGCTGGCCGCCCCCGCCGGCGCGGGCAAGAGCGCGCTGGTCAGCTCGTGGGTCGCGGCCGGCCGCGCGCCGGGTCCGGTCGCGTGGCTCTCGCTCGAAGCCGATGAGGCCGATCGCGGCCGCTTCTGGCATGCAGTGCTCGGCACACTCAGCCAGACGACGGGCGACGCGCGCTTGGCTGCGCTCGCGAGCAGCCCGCGCGAGCCCATGGACATGGACCTCGTCCTCCCGGCGCTGGTGGACGCGCTCGAGGCACGCGACGAGCCGCTCGTGCTCGTGCTCGACGACCTGCACCTGGTGGCCGAGGTCGTGCGCGAGGACATCGAGCGCCTCGTGCGCTACCCGCCGCCGTCGCTGCGCCTCGTGCTCGTCACCCGTGCGGACCCGCCGATCGGACTCGGGAGGCTGCGACTCGAAGGCTGGTTGACCGAGATCCGCGCGCGTGATCTCGCCTTCACGTTGGACGAGTCGGCTGCCCTGTTCGAGGCGCTCGATGTGCCCATCGCACGCGACGACCTCGCGACGCTGTGGCGGCGCACCGAAGGCTGGTCGGCGGCGCTGTGCCTGGCCGCCCTGTCGGTCCGCGCCCATCCCGAGCCGAGCCGGTTCATCGAGCACTTCGCGGGCACCGACGCCACGGTGAGCGACTACCTGCTCAGCGAGGTGCTCGCTCGTCAGCCGCCCGAGCTGCGCGACTTCCTGCTGCGGACCTCGATCGTCGACATGGTCTGCGGTGAGCTGGCCGACGCCTTGACCGGCGGCTCGGACGGCCAGCGGACGCTCGCCCGCCTCGAGCATGGCGGCGCGTTGCTGGCACCGCTCGACGAGCACGGCGCGTGGTACCGCTATCACCCGCTGTTCGCGGAGCTGCTGCGCGCGGAGCTGCGCGCGCGGCTCGACGGCGAGATCGAGGGCCTGCACCGGCGCGCCGCCGAGTGGCTCGCCGCCCACGGCGATCGCACGGCCGCGCTGCGTCACGTGGCCACGGGGCGGGTGTGGGATCTGGGCGCGCAGCTCGTCGTCGACCATTGGGTCGACTGCATGATCAACGGCGAGATGGCTGCGCTGCGGCCGGTCCTTGAAGGCATGCCGCGCCAGCGCGTCGAGGCCTCCCCTGAGCTGTCGCTGGCGTGCGGGGCGGCGATGCTCGCCTACGGCGAGCCGGCGCTGGCCGAGCCCCATCTGCGCAACGCCGTAGCCACGGTGGAGCAGGTGCCGGCGGAGCGCCGCGCGCAGTTCGCCGCCGCATCGGCCGCCGTGGACCTCTACGAGGGGCGCTTCGGCCGGAACCCGGCGGCCGCCCTCGCTGCCGCGCGGGAGTGGCTCGGACACGGCCCCGTGCTCGAGGGTCGCGGCGTGAGGCCCAACCTGCGCGGTCTGCTCCTCAACCAGCTCGGGACCGTGGAGATCTGGACCGGCGAGCTCGATGCGGCCGTCGAGCACCTCGAGCGCGCTCACGCCGTGGCCGCCGAGGAGGGCGTCGAGTGGATCGCGTTCGCCTCGTGCGCCTATCTGGCGCTGGCGAGCCTGCTGCGCGGCGACCTCGCGCGCTCGGTCCGGCGCGCCAACCAGGCGCTGGACATGGGCACGCGCCGCGGCCAGTCGCGATCGGAGCCCGCGGCCGTGGCCGCCAGCGTGCTGTGCGCCGTCTGCATCCAGCGCGATCAGCTCGACGAAGCCGAGCGCCTCATCGGGCAGGCGGGGGCAGCGGTGCGAACCACGCGCGAGCGGCCGCTCGTCGCCGTCCACGCCCTCAATCGCGTGCGGCTGTTGAGTGACCGCGGGGAGCCGGTCGACGCGCTCGACGTCCTCCACGCGATGCGCGAGCTGCTCGGCGACTGGCCGCTGCCGGCGCCGTTGCGCGATCTCCTGACCGCCGAGGAAGGTCTCCTGAACGCGGCGACGGGCGAGACGAGGTCAGGCCGCGCGCTGCTGCTCCAGGCCCCCGGGAGGTCCCTGGCCGTCGCCAACGCGCTGGCCCGGCTGGACCTGCTCGAGGGCGAAGCCATGGCGGCACGCCAGACGCTGGCCGCGCACCTGGCCGACCTGGACAGGCGCGAGCGCGAGCCGCTGCCGATACGCGCCGAGGCCTGGCTCCTCGATGCGCTGGCCCTGGACGCCCTGGCCGAGCACGAGGCGGCCGCGCGCTCGCTGGAGCTCGCACTCGACCTCGCCGAGCCGGCGGGCGTGCGCAGGATCGTCGTGATGCACGGCGACAGCATCGGACCGCTCCTGCGCCGTCATGCGCGCCACGACACCGCGCATCCCGCGATGGTCGGCGATCTCTTGGAGACGATCGAGCGCCGCGGCCGCCCCAGCCAGCGTGCTGCCCCCGGCGCGCTGGCCGAGCCGCTCAGCGAGCGCGAGCAGGCGATCCTCAGCTACCTGCCGAGCATGATGTCCAACCAGGAGATCGCCGGCGCGCTGATGATCTCGGTCAACACGGTCAAGACCCACCTGAAGGCGATCTACCGAAAGCTCGACGCGCCGGGGCGCCGCGAGGCGGTCCAGCGCGCACGGGAGCTCGGCGTCTTCCCCTGAGACGCCCGCGCGCCGCGGAGCCGCCGGCGCACATCGCACCGGCGGCTCGACCCCCCGAGCGCTTCAGGCGGTCGCGTGGTCGCGCAGCGCCTCCTGCAGCGTCTCCTCGGCATCCTGGCTGAGCGAGCTGTGGATGACGTCCCCCCCGTACTGCGAGATCCGCGGCAGGACCTTGTCGGGCGTGGACTGGCGGACGAGGACGAAAACCGCGGCGCCGCCCGGCTGGAGCTTGGCTCCCAGGTCCTTCATGAAGCCGTCGTCGACGCCGACGTCCGTCGCGGCGCCGGCGGCGGCGCCGGTGGCCCCGCCGATGGCCGCGCCGAGCAGCGGCATGAGGAAGATGAGGCCGATGAGCCCGCCCCACAGCGCGCCTCCGGCCGCTCCGCTGGCCGCCGGCTTGAAGGTCTGGCGCAGCTTGATCTTGCCGTCGCTCTGGCGGACGGCGATCGCGAGGTCTTCGAGTTCGATCGAGTGCTCCTTCTGGAGCTCCATGAGGGTCTGCCCGACTTCGCGGGCGGTCTCCTCATCGGGATAGGCGACGGCTACCAGATTGCTCATGCGGTCCTCCGCGGTTCGGCTCGCCGCCACGCGGGCGGCCGGTCACCCGCCACGATCAAGCGCCGACGGGTGACCTGTCCTCACCCGGCCGGGGTGACTGCGCGCGCTGCGATCACCCTGCGCGGGTGACGAACGCTCACCCCGCCGGCAGAGAGTCTGTGCCGACATGGTGTCCGGTGTCTGATACCCACTACGAGATCCGTATCCGGGGCCGCGTGAGCGCGGCGGTGCTCGACACGTTCGACGACATGGAGAGCGAAGTCGAGCCCGTCGAGACGATCCTCCACGGCCCGGTCCGTGACCAGGCCGAGCTGCACGGGCTGCTGCACAGGCTGCAGTCGCTCGGCCTGGAGCTGATCGAGGTGCGCCGGCTGCCCGAGGGCGGCCAGGGCCTCACGGCATGAGCCCGAGCTCGCGGCCGCGCTGCACGGCGTCGCGGCGACCGGAGGCATCGAGCTTGCGGTAGATCGCCTTCAGGTGGCTCTTGACCGTGTTGACCGAGACGAACAGCTCACCGGCGATCTCGTGGTTGGACATCATCGTGGGCAGGTAGCGCAGGATCGCCTGCTCGCGCTCGCTGAGCGGCTCGGCCAGGAGCACCGCGACCTTGTTCGACCCGTCTCCTCCGCGGTGCTCGATCTTCTCGAGCACCTCGGCGACCATCGCCGGATGCGCGGTCCCGCCGCGGACGTGACGCTGCAGCAAGGGCCGCACGCGGTTTCCGTGCTCGACGATGAGCCGGCTCAGGCCGGCCGGCTCGGCGAGGTCGAGCGAGCGCTCCAGCGAGGCTGCGGCGTCCTCGGGCTCGGCGAGCGCGTCGAGCGCGAGCGCATCGAGCAGCCAGGCCTCGGCGCGGACCGACATCGGCGCGCCGTCGACCGGCGCGCCGTCGCCGGCAGGGAGGTGGGGAGCGAGCACGTCGCGCGCCGCGCCGGGATCGCCTTCCAGGAGGCTCAGCCGGGCCAGCGCATTGGCCACCGGGATCGACGTCGCGGTCGCCCGCTCGGCGCCTTCGAGCAGCGCCCGGCCCGAGGCGCGCTGGCCGACGGCGGCGCGCAACAGCGCCTCCCGGGCCAGGAGCTGGTCGTCGAGCGGGCCGAGCAGCGGCCACTCGCCGACCTCGTCGCGCGCCACCTGCAGGACCCTGAGCGCGGCCTCCGGGTCGCCGGCGTCGCTCAACAGCAGCGCGCGATTGAGGGCGTGCACGGCGCGCAGCGGGCCCTCGCGCGTGTCGTCCAGTGCCTCGGAGGCCCGCGCCACGAGCCCCTCGGCCTCCTCGCGCCGGCCCCGTTGGATGGCGACGGCGGCCTGCACGCAGTACGCGGCGCACGCCGGCTCCGATCGCCCCCAGCCGCGGCGCACCGCGAGCTCGGCGGCCTCGTCGGCGTGGCGCACCGCGCGCTGGACCTCGCCACGGAAGGCGCACGCCACCGCGAGGTGGGCCGTGGCGGCGAGGGCCGCCCAGTCGTTGCCCCCTTCGACGGCGTTGGCGTAGGCCCGCTCGAGGTGAGCGGCCGCCGAGTCGAGGTCGCCGGTCCAGAGCTCGACGATGCCGAGCTGTACCAGGACGAACGAGCGCACGCTGCTGCTCAGCTCGCCGCTCTCGAGGACGGCGCCCTGGTCGCGCAGCTCGCGGGCCGCCCACAGCGCGGCTCTCGGATCGCCGCGCAGGCGACCCTCGTACAGGCCCATCGCCGCTCGGCTGGCGGCGAACGAGGCCCGGCGCTCGGGCGCCACCAGCGCCTCGCCGTCCTCGGCGCGGCGCAGGTACGGCTGCGCGCCCGCGTGGTCCCCGCGCGCGAGCAGCGCCCCGCCGAAGGCGAGCGCGAGCTCGGGCGAGGCCTCGACGAATCTGCGCGGCATCGTCTCGAGGATGGGGCGCAGCGTGCCGATCTCGCCGTTGATCATCATCGTGAACCAGCGGGTCGTGGTGAGGTCGGCCGCGAGCTCCCAGGCGCCGCCGGCGGCCGCATGGCGCAGCGCCGCCGCGTTGTCGCCGTGGGCGGCGAGCCACGTCGCGGCCCGCCGGTGCAGCGGCGCCACCTCGTCGGGCCGCTGCGCGCGCAGTTCGGCGCGCAGGAGCTCGGCGAACAACGGGTGGTAGCGGTGCCACGCGCCGCGCTCGTCGAGCGGCGTGATGAGCACCCCGCCGTGCTCCAGGCGCGCGAGCATCGCGCGGCCGTCCGTCGCCCCGGTGAGCGCGTCGGCGAGCTCCGCGCTCAGCGTCCCGACGATCGAGGTGCGCAGCAGGAAGTCGCGCAGCTGCGGGGGCTGGCGGGCCAGCACTTCGCTGACCAGGTAGTCGCTGATGCTCGCGTCGGTGCCCGCGAAGTGCTGGATGAAGGCGCGTGGGTCGGGATGGTGCTGCAGCGAGACGGCCGCGAGGCGCAGCGCCGCCGCCCAGCCCTCCGTGCGACGCCACAGTGGCGCCAGGTCCTCGGGCGCCAGGACGACGCCCGACGCGCGGAACAGCGCGTCGGCCTCGTCCATGGAGAAGGCCAGGTCGGCGGCGCGGATCTCGGTGAGGCGGCCGTCGAGGCGCAGGCGGCCGAGCCCGATCGGTGGGTCGGCCCGCGTGACGATGACCAGCGCCAGCGCGGGCGGCGCGAAGCGCAGGAGCTGCTTCAGATCCTCGCCGACGGCGTCGATGACCTCGTGGACGTCGTCGAGCACGAGCACGACCGGCTGCCCGGCCCCTTCGAGCGCATCGGCCAGCGCGGGTGCCACCAGGCCGATCCTCATCGGCTCACGAGGGCTGACCGCGAGCGCCGCGACGGCCTCGTCGCCCGTCGCCTGGGCCAGTGCCGCGAGGACTCCGCGCCAGAAGCGGCGGCGATCCGCGTCGTCGGTGGCCAGCGACAGCCAGGCGACCGGTCCGGGCGGCCGGTTCTCGGCGATCCAGGCGCTGAGCAGCGCGCTCTTGCCAGCACCGGCCGGGGCGGCCACCAGCGTGACCGGCCCCCGCACGCCGATGTCGAGCTGATCGAGCAGCCGCTGGCGCCTGACGGCCGCCTTCGGGCCGCGGGGGACGGAGAGCTTCGTCGCCAGCAGGGCGTCGGACACGGCCGGGTCAGCCATCGCGGTGATCATCCCGCCTGGGCGCGCGGCCAACCAGTCGGGACGGCCGCGCGATCACCCGCCCTGGGTGAGTCGCGATCGCCCGCCGCGCGCATACCGTCGCACCGTGGGTCGAGCCATCGGACAGGTCCGCTCGATCGGCGCCGGCGCGGCGCTGGCGCCGGTCGCCATCGTCGCCGCGACGATGGCGGCCCTCTGCGTCGTGATCGGGGCGGAGCTCATCGGGGATGCTTCGTGACGCGAGCGTGCCCAGGTAGGAGGATCCGGCCATGACGGCGCCGTCGCGCCCGCGCGTCGGCGATCGGGTCGAGCGCGCCATCGAGGATCGCGCCGACGTCGAGCACGTCATCGAGCGCGGCGAGGCGCAGCCGACCCCGCGCCGACGCCTCGTTCGTCGGGCCATCTGGCTGGCCATCACGGCGATCTCGCTGTACCTCGTCTTCCCCAGCCTCCTCGACCTCTTCTCCTCGTGGAAGGACCTCAACGAGCTCGGCCCCGGATGGCTCGGCGCGATGGCCGCCCTGCAGCTCGCGACCCTGGCCTGCCTCTGGGGCCTGCAGCACGTGGCCATCCACGCCAAGGCGTGGCCTCCCGTGATCGCGTCCCAGCTCGCCGGCAACGCGCTCTCGAAGGTCGCTCCCGGCGGCGGCGCGGTCGGCGCGGCGCTGCAGTACCGCATGCTCGTG
This sequence comes from Paraconexibacteraceae bacterium, assembly GCA_963757775.1. Lineage (GTDB taxonomy): Bacteria > Actinomycetota > Thermoleophilia > Solirubrobacterales > Solirubrobacteraceae > JAOPZW01. The sequence continues at coordinate 345,920 of CAVWSH010000012.1, forward strand.
CAGGCGGGGTCGCGGCCGGCGACGATCGTCTCCGGCCTCACCGCGGTGAACCTGCTGGTCTTCGCGGCGGTGCTCGGGCTTCCCGTCCTCGCCGTGCCCACGATCATCCGCGGCGGGGTCGACCACGGCCTCGTGCAGGCGACGGTGGTCGGTGCCGTGGTCTTCGTCGCGCTCTTCGTCCTCGGCGCCGCGTGCCTGGCCTTCGACGTCCCGCTGCGCTTCCTCGGCCGCACGATCCAGCGCGTGCGCAACCGCCTGCGACGCCACTCCGAGCCGCTCACGGGCCTCCCCAAGCGGCTGCTGCACGAGCGCGACCGCATCCTCGAGACCTTCGGCCCGAAGTGGAAGCGTGCGCTCGCGGCCACCGTCGGCCGCTGGTTCTTCGACTACGCCACGCTGCTGGCCGCGCTGGCGGCGGTCGGGTCGCGTCCACGCCCCGCGCTCGTGCTGCTCGCCTTCTGCGGGGCGCAGCTCCTGGCTCAGATCCCGGTCACCCCGGGCGGGCTGGGCTTCGTCGAGGCGGGCCTGACGGCCATGCTCAAGCTGGCCGGCGTGCCGGCGGGCGCGGCCGTCCTGGCCACCTTCGCCTATCGGCTGTTCTCCTATTGGCTGCCGCTGCCGCTCGGAGCGGTCGGCTTCGTCGCGCACCGCCGGCGCTATCCGGCACCGGGCTGAGGCGCGTGCCCGGGGCGCCGAGACCAGCGGTCGCGCACGCTGCGCCCGAGCTCGCCCGCCGGCACGTCGCCGAACTCCGCGAGTGTGACGCGGCGCCCATACTCGAGCCAGACGAAGGCGGCGATGGCGAAGATCAGCAGCGGCCAGAACGAGCGCGTCCAGGGGACCGGGCCCCAGGCCACGAGCGCCAGCAGCAGCAGGCCCAGCCCGACGCGGAAATAGACCGCGTGATCGCGCAGGGCCGGGGCGCTGACGCGCCGCAGCACCGTCGCGCGCCGCCCGGAGCCCACCAGCCACCCGCCCGTGATCAGGAACAGCCCGAAGACGATCGAACCCCACGCCGCAGCGGTCAGCAGCGACGTCCCGATGGTGAACACCGCGCGCACCGCGGGGCGCGCGTTCGGCGCCTCGGCCAGCGCGTTGACCGCGGCGTCGCCCCCGACCCGGCGCAGCGCGAGCACCGCGACGCCGGCGAAGAGCACGCATCCGCCGCAGGCCACGACGGTGCGTCGGCGGTCGGTCGACAGCGCGATCGCCCCGACCATCAACAGCACGGCGAGGACGATGAGGACGACGACGAGCGTCTTCGCGGTCTTCAGCGCCTTCTGCGCCGTTTCGATCTTGTCGGTCTTCAGGAGCTCGAGCTGCTGGAGGTTCTCCGGCAGCCGATCGGCGACCCCCGGCGGCAGCCCGGTGCCGGCGGCCACCTGTGCTATGAGGTCATGGAGGTTGAGCGTCACCGTGCCCCCGCGCGCGACGTCGCCGTTGAGGACCTTCAGCAGCGCCCCGTGGGCGGCGCGGTTGGCCTTCTCCCACGCCACTTGCGCGGCGGCGCTGCCCAGCACCTTGGGCGCATTGCGGTTGGCGACCTCGCGCAGGCCCGCGGCGATCGGCGCCGCGAGCGGCTGGAGGTTGGGCGGGAGCGACTCGCGCAGCCGGGTCTCGACCGGCGCGCTGGCATAGACGCGCTGCAGCACGGCCGTGGACAGCGCCTCGCGGATCTGCTGGTTCTCGAGCAGGCGATCGCTCGTCTGCACCCAGTTCTGGGTGTCCAGCATCTGGCGCTGCGCCCAGATCGCGACGATGGCCACCGTCCACAGGAGCGTCGCGAGCACGAGCAGGATGACAACGCCGGTACGCCTCACGCGGCGATTGTCGCCTGACCCGGATGATCCGGCATCACCCCACTCGGGTGAGGCCCGCCACGACGCGAACGGCGCCTCAGTCGTCGAACTCGTCGCCGTGCGCGGTCACGGCCCAGAGCACGAGGCCGTTGGCCACCAGCGCGATGATCGACCAGATCGGATAGGCGCCCGCGGAGAAGAAGCTCACGAAGATGCCCACCAGGGCGAGCACGCCGCCCAGCCACTGGCCGGCGAAGCGCCGGGCGACGATCATCAGCCCGGCCACGGCCTGCAGCGTGCCGGTGACGATCGCGATCCAGCCCCACGTCTCGAGCGTGGACCACACGAGGCCGCTCTCATGGAAGGCGGACTTGTTGGACAGGGCGACGATGCCCCAGATCGCGTTCATGAACCCGGCGACGAGCAGATAGGCGCCGGCGAAGGCGACCCAGCCGCTGCCGGCGTCGCCCGCGTCCCGCACCGCGCCCGCGCGGGGCGATCGAGTCATGTGCTCGGGGTCCTGATGGAATGGTGCGCCGGCCTCCACGAGAGGCCTCCTTTCGAGAAGTGGTGACGTGCTACTCGCGAGCGAGGGCCGCCATCGCCTCCTGCTCGAGGTCGATGTACTGGTCGTCGCTCAGGTTGATCTCGACCTGCAGCACGCTCGCGCCCGTCAGTTCGGCGGGCGAGGTGTACGCGCTGCTCACGGCGTCGCTCGAGTCGCGCCCCACGCACAGGCCATCGCCGCAGAGCGTGAACATCCCGACCTGGGTGCGCATCGTCCCCTCGGCAACGACGCTGTCGTCGACGTGCAGCCGTGTGGTGCCCGTCGCCTCGCCGTGGTCGCCGACATCCTCCTTGGCGAAGTCCATCCCGATCACGTGGCGACCGGGGGCCAGCTCGTCCGATGAGAAGAGCTGCTCGGGGGCGACACCGAGGAAGTTGTAGACGTAGTGCGCGCGGCGGTCCTTGAGGAACAGCGCGTGGCCGCCGAAGCGCCCGCCCTGGGCGAAGATCACGCCCTCGGCGCCGGCGCTCTCGATCTCGACCTCGGCGAGGACCTTGAAGGAGCGCCCGCGGATGTTGGGCGCCGCCGCCTCGGGGACCTCGGCGGTGTGCGGGTAGTACGTGTAGCGGTCGCGGTCGGCCTCGGTCTGGGGCCGCACGTCGGCGATGATCTCCCACGGGTGACGGTCGTCGAGCGGCAGCACGTCGTACTTGCCCGCCTCCTCGAACCAGACCTCGATGAGCCGCTTGAGCGTGTCCGGATGCTCGGCCGCGAGGTCGACCGCCTCGGCGCGGTCCTCGTCGACGTGGAAGAGCTCCCACTGGTCGTCGTCGAAGTGCCCGATCCCGGAGGTCGGCCCGTGGACCGCGACCGCCTTCCAGCCCTGCTCCCAGATGCCGCGGGTGCCGAGCATGCAGTAGTACTGACGCGTGCGCGGCGTCGGAGCGTCGGCCGCGTCGAAGGAATAGCGCATCGACTCCCCCGCGAGCGGGACCTGGTCGACCCCGTCGATCTCGCCGGGGAACCCCAGGCCGCAGCAGTCCAGCAGCGTGGGGACGATGTCGGTGACGTGGTGGTACTGGTGGCGCACCTCGCCCTTGGCCTCGATGCCGGCCGGCCAGTGGATGACGAGCGGGTCGCACGTCCCGCCCGCGTAGGAGTAGCGCTTGAACATCTTGTACGGCGTCGAGAAGGCCACCGCCCAGCCGGTCGGGTAGTGGTTGTAGGTGTTGGGGCTGCCGAGGTCCTCGATGTGCTCGAGGTTGGCCTGCATCTCGTCGGGCCAGCCGTTGAAGAACTTGTTCTCGTTGACCGATCCGTTGGGCGACCCTTCGCCTGACGCCCCGTTGTCGGCGCAGTAGAGGACGATCGTGTTGTCGAGCTGGCCGGACTCCTCGAGGTAGTCGACGATCCGCCCGACCTGGTGGTCGGTGTACTCCGAGAAGCCCGCGAAGACCTCGGCCATCCGCGCGAACAGCCGCTTCTCGTCGTCGGAGAGCGAGTCCCACGGGCGCACGTCGTCCAGCGGGCTGTGGGTGCCCTCGGGCAGCGGGTTGATCGGCGTGAGGTCGGTGCCCGCCGGCAGCACCCCCTTCTCGACCATGCGCGCCAGCGCCCACTCGCGGTAGGCCTCGTAGCCGTCGTCGAACTGGCCCTTGTACTTGTCGGCCCACTCCGTCGGAACGTGGTGGGGCGCGTGGTTGGCGCCCGGGCAGAACCACATGAACCACGGCCGCGACGGCGAGGAGGACTTGCTGTCGCGGATCATCTGCAGCGCCTGGTCGGCGAGGTCCTGGGACAGGTGGTAGCCCTCGTCGGGTGTGTACGGCTGGTCGATCGAGTGGTTGTCCTCGACGAGCGTCGGATACCACTGGTTGGTCTCGCCGCCGATGAAGCCGTAGAAGCGATCGAAGCCCTGCTGCAGCGGCCAGTTGAACTTCGGACCGCCCGGGTTCGCCTCCTCCTGGGGCACACAGTGGTCCTTGCCGACCCAGTAGGTGTTCCAGCCGTTGTCGCGCAGGACGCGCGCGACGGTCCCGCACTCCTTGGGCAGGTGCGCGTTGGAGCCCGGGTAGCCGGTCGCGCCCTCGACGATGCACGCCATGCCGTTCTGGTGGTGGTTGCGCCCGGTGAGCATGCACGAGCGCGTCGGCGAGCACAGCGCCGTGGTGTGCCACTGGCTGTAGCGCAGGCCGCCTTCTGCCAGGCGCTCGAGCGTGGGCATGCGGATGCGCCCGCCGAAGGGCTCCCAGGCCGCCATCCCGGTGTCGTCGTAGAGGACGATGAGGACGTTGGGCGAGCCCTCCGGCGCGCGCGGCGGCATGTACGGCTCCCAATCGGGCACCGAGTCGCGGACGTCGACGTTGATCTTTCCCTTGAACGGCCGCCGGGGCATCGAGACTCCTTGGTCGGGCTTCGCGAAGACGGTATGAGCCCGTCGGGTGAGCGCTCATCACCCACACCGGGTGATGCCCGGTCACCCGTGCGAGCGCGAGGCTCCCGATCGGTGAACCAGGTTCGACAAGGGACATCGCGTGCCGGGTTGGCGGACGCGGTCAAGGCGTCGGTCAAGGGCATGAGCTGGGTGCCGGGGGGCGCGTTCGCGATGGGCTCGGACCTCTTCTATCCCGAGGAGCGCCCCGTGCGCAGCGTCGCGGTCGACGGCTTCTGGATCGATCGTCACCCGGTGACCGTGGCGCAGTTCGGGCGCTTCGTCGGCGAGACCGGCTACGTCACCGTGGCCGAGCGACCGCTGCACCCCGCCGATTACCCGGAGGCCGACCCAGCCGACCTCGTCCCGGGCTCGCTGGTCTTCCGCAAGACCCGCGGGCCGGTCGATCTGCGCGACGTCGGGTCCTGGTGGCATTACGTTCCCGGCGCCTTCTGGCGCGCCCCGGAGGGCCCGGACAGCACCGCCGCGGGCCGCCACCGCCACCCGGTGACCCATATCGCCTACGAGGACGCCGCCTCCTACGCGGCCTGGGCGGGCAAGGAGATGCCGACGGAGCCCGAGTGGGAGCGTGCGGCGCGCGGCGGCCTGGAAGGCGCGATCTTCGCGTGGGGGGACGAGATCTCGCCCGGCGGCCGGCGCATGGCCAACACCTGGCAGGGGGAGTTCCCGTGGCAGAACCTGCGCGCCGACGGCTACGAGGGGACCTCCCCGGTCGGGGCCTTCCCGCCCAACGGCTACGGGCTCTACGACATGACGGGCAACGTCTGGGAGTGGACCGCCGAGCACTGGGCGACGCGCGACGGCCACGCCGGCGAGCGCGCGTGCTGCGCGCCGGGGGTGCTGCCCGGCGAGACGATCCCGCGGCGCGTCATCAAGGGCGGCTCGCACCTGTGCGCTTCGAACTACTGCCTGCGCTTCCGCCCCGCGGCGCGGCAGGGCGAGGCCGTCGACACCTCGACGACGCACATCGGCTTTCGCTGCGTCCTGCGGGCGCCCGGGCCCGTCTGAGGCTGGACGGATGCGTGCACCACGTTCCCCGGTCGTGCCCGCTCACGCGACGCGGCAGGCACGCCCCGTTGTGCGCGGCCGGCCGACGCTGGGAGGGTTGGGCCCATGAGACCGTCCATCGTGTTGCTGCTCATCGCGCTCCTCGCCGCCCTCGGGCTCAGCGCCTGCGGCGAGTCCAAGCAGGACAAGGCCAAGAGCACGGTCTGCGACGCGCGGACGGACATCAGCAAGCAGGTCGACCAGCTCAAAGGCCTGACCGTCTCCACGGTGACGCTCGACGGCGTGCAGAAGAGCCTCAAGGCCATCAGGAGCGACCTGTCGAAGATCAAGGACGCCCAGGGCGACCTCTCCGACAGCCGCCGCCAGCAGGTGCAGGACGCGACGAAGACCTTCACCTCGCAGGTGCAGAACGTCGCGGGGAGCGTGGGCAAGGGGACGTCGCTCAGCGACGTCAAGGCCCAGCTGACCAGCGCGCTGCAGCAGCTCGGCGATGCGTACAAGCAGAGCTTCGCGCGGGTCGACTGCACCTAGTGGCCGGCGAGGACCCTGTCCGCACGACAGCGCCGTACGGCGAGCAGGTCATCTGGCACCCCGCGACGCCGCGCCTGCGCCCGCTGCGGCTGCTGACCTCGTGGATCGTGGCCGCCGCCTCGATCTGGGCGGCGGCCGCGGTGGTGCCCGGAGTCGCGCTCGAGCAGACCGGGGCCGCCTTCGTCGTCGCGGCCCTCATCGCCGTCCTCAACGCGCTGCTGCCGCCGGTCCTGGCCGCGCTGCGCCTGCCGTTCATGCTCATCGCCGGCTTCCTGCTCGTCCTGGTCGCCGACGCGCTGCTCCTCGTCATCGCCCACGAGGTCCTGCCGGGCGACATCCACGTCGGCTCCTTCGGCGATGCGCTCCTCGCCGCGCTCGTGATGGCCGCCGTCAGCGTGGTGCTGCAGGCCATTCTCGGCACCAACGACGACGACGAGTACTCGCTGAAGGTCACCCGGCGGATCGCGCGGCGCCAGGGCGCTCAGGAGCGCAGCGATGTCCCGGGCATCATCTTCCTGGAGATCGACGGCCTGGCCCTCCCCGTGCTACGCGACGCGCTGCGCGACGGCAGCGCGCCGACGATGGCGCGCTGGATCGCCGACGACGGCTACCAGCTGGCCGAGTGGGAGACCGACCTCTCGTCGCAGACCGGCGCCAGCCAGGCGGGGATCCTGCTGGGCTCCAACGAGGACATCCCGGCCTTCCGGTGGGTGGAGAAGGAGCGCGGCGTCATGATGGAGTGCTCGTCGCCGTCGGACTGCGCGGAGATCGAACGCCGCCACGCGACCGGGGTCGGGCTGCTGGTCGACGGCGGGGCCAGCCGCGGCAACCTGCTCTCCGGCGAGGCCGAGGAGGTCATCCTCACGGTGAGCCGCTCGGAGGCGGAGCGCAAGGCGAACCCGGGCTACCGGGCCTTCCTGGCCAACGGCTTCAACGTCACGCGCGCGTTCGTGCTCTTCCTCTGGGAGATCGTGCTCGAGCTGACGGCGGCCGCGCGCGCGGCACGCCGCGACGTGCGCCCGCGGGGCCATCGCGGCGGCGTCTATCCGCTCATGCGCGGCGCGATGTGCGTGATCGTCCGCGACCTCATCGTCTTCGGCGTCCTCACCGACATGATGCGCGGGCGCCCCGCGGTGTACGCCACCTTCTCGAGCTACGACGAGGTCGCCCACCACTCGGGCCTCGAGCGCGCCGACACGATGGAGGCGCTGCGCAAGCTCGACCAGCAGTTCGGCCGCATCGCGCGGGCGCGCCCCTACGCGCCGCGCCCGTACGAGATCGTCGTCCTCTCAGACCATGGGCAAACCCAGGGCGCCACCTTCAAGCAGCGTCACGGCTACGGGCTCGACGAGCTCGTCGAGCGCTCCCTCTCGCGCGGACGCGTCTCCGGCTTCGCCGGCGGCGACGAGCAGAACGCGATGGTCCAGCACGCCGTCAGCGAGGCCACCGGGACCAAGGAGAAGCCGAAGGCGAAGAACGACGTCTCCGAGCGCGACGTCGTCGTCCTGGGCTCGGGCAACCTCGGGCTCGTCTACCTCATGGAGGTCGACCGCCGCCTCACCCGCGAGGAGATCGACGAGCGCCATCCCAAGCTCATCCCGGCGCTGCGCGCGCACCCCCACATCGGCTGGCTGCTCGTGCGCTCGGCCGAGCATGGCGCGGTGGTCCTCGGGCCCCACGGGGTCCACCACCTCGACGACGGCAGGGTCGAGGGCGTCGATCCGCTGGCGCCCTTCGCGCCCGCGGCCGCGCGCCATCTGCTGCGCACCGACGGCTTCGCGCACGTGGCCGACATCATGGTCGGCAGCTTCTACGACCCCATGCTCGACGAGGGGTGCGCGTTCGAGGAGCTCATCTCGTTCCACGGCGGCCTGGGCGGGCCGCAGACGCGCGCCTTCCTCCTCGTCCCCCCGCGGCTGGCGCTCCCGTCGGAGCCGATCGTGGGCGCCGCCGCCGTGCACGGCGTGCTGTCGGGCTGGCGCCGGATGCTCCAGGGGCCGCCCTCGGCCCAGGCCGCCCGCCTAGCCGGCGCGGCGCCCGGCGGCAGCGAGCAGATCGGGTCCGAGCTCGCTGAGAGCGGTGGCGGCGACGAAGTCGCCGGCGAGCAGCCGGCCGCCACTCCGTGACGCGGCGTCGTCGAGCGCGTCGCTCCAGACGTGGTCGACGAGCACAGCGGCCAGGGCGGCCCCTGGCTCCAGCGCCGCGCCGAGGTCGCGCACGACGCCGGCGTTGGTCCGCAGCGTCCGCTCGGTGGCCCGGCGCCGCTCGCCCTCGTCGAGGCGGAAGTTGAGCAGCGGCGCCACCACCCCTCCGGCGCCGTCGCCGTGGAGGTCGATGGCGTCGAGGTCGCCCGACTCGGCGTCGCGCCGGACGAAGAGCACGTCGAGGATCCGCAGCGCGCCGCCGCTCTCCAGGCGCTCCAGGGCCCCGACGAGGCGGCCTTCGAAGTCCGCCTGCGGCCCGAAGCCGTAGAGGAGCAGTTGCCTCACACGTCGAGGGTGACCGACGCGTGCCGGTGCCGCCTCACCCGGATGAGATGAACCGGCTGCATCCGGTGGTGCCTCCACGCCTGGGACACGCCGACCTGCACCATTGCCGGCCCCCCGGCCGCCCAGCGAAGCTCATCACGTGAGCTACGACGAGCCCCCGACGCCAGGCGCCGCCGCGCCGCCGCCCCCGCCGAGCTACGTACCGGCGCCCGCCGCCCCGGAGAGGCACTCCGGCACCAGCGGGTGGATGATCGCCTTCGCCGTCGTGCTGGTCCTGGCGCTCGGGGGGCTGGCCGCCGCGATCATCTCCAAGGGCGACTCGGGCCGGGAGACCGCCACCACCCCGACCGTGACGGCGAAGACGACCACCGTGCAGAGCACCACGACCGTCACGGCGCCGTCCTCTCCCGCCAACGTCACCGTCGCCCCGAACGTCACCCTGAACGCGAGCGGCGCGCCGGAGCCCGCTCAGAGCGCCACCACCGCCAAGACGACCGGCACGACCAGCGCGCCTTGATCGAACCGATCAGCGCCTCCTGCGGCGCGAACCGATCAGCGCGCCCCGCGGCGGATGCCGTCGTCGACGGCAGCGACCGCAGCGACGTAGGCGACGTGGGTGCCGAGGCTCGTCGCCATGACGTCGGTCGGCCAGCGCCACGGCGGGGGTGTGTGGCCCAGCAGCGGGAACAGGGTCACGGTCGCCGTCATGAGCGTGGTGCCGAACGCCGCGCTCGCCCACGGCTCGCCCACGGCGCGGCGCAGCGCCCCGTGCAGCAGGCCGAACGCTGAGCCGTAGCCCCAGCGCAGGACCAGCCCGAGCTCGCGATCGCCTCGCGCGGTGACATTCGGCAGGTGCATGACGCTCGCCACGATCTGCCCCGGCACCAGCGAGTCGTCGTAATCGAGCTGGCCCCGGTGGCTGCGTCGCACCCGGCGCTCGGCGGCATAGGCCGCAGTCAGCGCGGCCGTGCCGGCGGCGCCGGCGCACACGCTGCGGATGGGCCACGCCAGTCCCATGATGCGCAGATCCAACCAGGGCGCGGCGCTGGTCGCATCATCCGTACCGGGTGACCGCGCGGCGGGGAATCATCCGATTGGGGTGAGCACCGGCCGAGGCGGCGTGCGTAGGCTCGGTGGATCGAGCCCCCCGCGGATCCTCTGGCCCTTCTGAGGAGTCGCAGCTACGCGCAACTCCTCGTGCTCGCCGCGCTGATCGGCGTGCCGGTCTCGGCGCTGGCCTACGGCTTCCTCAAGCTCGTCGACGAGCTCCAGTCGGCCTTCTTCACCAGCCTTCCGAAGGACCTGGGCTTCGATCCGCCGCCGGCCTGGTGGCCGCTCCCCCTGCTCATGATCGCCGGCGTGGTCGTGGCCGTCGCGATAACCCGTCTGCCCGGCACGGGCGGGCATTCGCCCGCCGACGGGTTTCACGCAGGGGGCGTCACGCGACCGATCGACCTTCCGGGCATCCTGCTCGCCGCCCTCGGGACGTTGAGCTTCGGCGTCGTCCTCGGTCCCGAGGCTCCGCTCATCCTGATGGGCAGCGGGCTCGGCGCCCTGGCCGTCCGCCTCGCCGCGCGCGACGCCCCGCCGACGGCCGCGACGGTCGTCGCCGCCGCCGGCAGCTTCGCCGCCATCAGCGCGCTGCTCGGCTCGCCGCTGCTCGGCGCGTTCCTGCTCCTGGAGGCGTCCGGCCTGGGCGGCCCGATGCTCGGGCTGGTGCTCGTCCCGGGACTGCTCGCCGCGGGGCTCGGAATGCTCGTCTTCATCGGCCTGGACTCCCTGACGGGGTTCGGGACCTTCTCCCTCGCGATCCCCGGACTCCCACCCGTCGGGCAGCCCACGGGAGCGATGTTCCTGTGGGCGCTCGTGTTCGGCGTGGGCGCGGCCCTCCTCGGGCGCGCCATCCAATGGCTGGCGCTCGAGGTGCGCCCCTACGTCGAGCGGCGGATGGTCCTGCTCATGCCGGTCGTCGGCGCGCTCGTCGCGGGGCTCGCCATCGGCTTCGGGCAGGCCACGGACAAGAGCTCCTCCGAGGTCCTCTTCTCCGGCCAGTCGGCGCTGCCCGGCCTGGTCGGGCACGCCGCCGAATGGTCAGTGGGGGCGCTGCTGGCGCTCATGCTCTGCAAGAGCCTCGCCTACGCGCTGTCGCTCTCGAGCTTCCGCGGCGGCCCGGTGTTCCCGGCGATGTTCATCGGCGCCGCGGCCGGGATCGCCGCGTCGCATCTGCCGGGCCTCACGCTGGTGCCCGGTGTCGCCATGGGCATCGGCGCGATGTGCACCGCGATGCTGACCCTGCCGCTGACGGCGACGCTGCTGGCGACGCTGTTGCTGGGGACCGACGGCGTGAACGTGATGCCGGTCGTGATCGTCGCCGTCGTCGTGGCCTACGTGACGTCGGCGCGGCTGGCGCCCCTGTCGGGGGCGCCGGCGACCGAGCCCACCGCTGTTCCTGCGGCCGATCGCAGCCCCGCGGCGGTGTAGATGCCGTCAGCGATCGAGCGGATGCTGCGTCTCGGGAAGCTGGCGCAGATAGCGGCGCATGTCGGCCAGCAGGCGGGCTTCGAGCGCCCACCCTCTCGTGCGGCCGTCGCGCAGCGCGACGGCCAACGCGGGCAGCTGCAGCGCCGCGAGCATCGGGCAGCCGATGCAGGTGGCGACGATGAGCGGCAGCACCGCCGGCGGGGCCGGCACGAGCACCGCCGCGGTCATGAGGCCGGAGCAGATCACGGCGGTCAACGCCACGAAGGCGCAGGTCAGGATCACCTGAGCCCGGGTTCGGATTGGTCGGGACATCATCGGCGAAGGGTTCCCGGATCGACGAACGCCAAGCGGCGACGGCCCTAGGAGCGTGCAGGGCATGACGGCGGCGCCCAGCTCGACCGAGGTCCCCGAGGGCGGGCAGCGGCACGGCGTCTGGTGGCGCCCGGACCGCGCGGCCTGGTGGATGGGCCTGCTCTTCGCCGTCGGCTCAGTGTGCTTCGCGGTGGCGGCGTTCGCGTCGCAATGGGCGTCGGCACCGCGGCCGGCCATCGGCGTGACCTTCTTCGTGGGATCGATCTTCTTCACGGCGGCCGCCTACCTGCAGTGGAGGTCGGCCCCGCGGGAGCCGCGCGGCTCCGCGTGGTGGGCAGCGTCGATCCAGCTCGCCGGCACGCTGTTCTTCAACGTCAGCACCTTCGCGGGCCTGAAGCACGGCCTCGACGCCCGCCAGACCAACCTGCGGGTGTGGACGCCGGACGTCTTCGGATCGATCTGCTTCCTGGTCTCCAGCCAGCTCGCCTACGCGGACGTCTGCGAGCGCTGGTTCTGCCTGCGCCCGCGTTCGCTGTCATGGCGGATCGCGGCCCTGAACCTCGTCGGCTCGATCGCCTTCGGGATCTCGGCCGTCACCTCGCTGATCGAGCCCTCCACGCAGGAGCCCGTCAGCGCGGCGATCGCCAACGCCGGGACCACCGTGGGGGCGCTGTGCTTCCTGGCCGGCGCCCTGATGCTGGCGCCCGAAGCCGCGCGGGAGGGCTGACGCGCGTCATCCCGTCCGGGTGATGAGCTGGGACGAGGGCTGCGGTTTGATGGACCGATGAGCGCGACCAGCCAATCCGTCGACACCCACCGCGACCGCTACGGCAACGCCTTCCTGCTCACCGACGCGCCGGACCACCAGCTGCCGGAGGTCGGCATGCCGGCGGTCGACGCGATGCGGTTGCTCGGCGAGGAGCTCATCCTCGACGGCATCCCGTGGCGCAACCTCGCCACCTTCGTGACGACGTGGATGGAGCCCGAGGCCCAGCGGGTCATCGCCGAGAACCTCCACCGCAACTACATCGACCATGCCGAGTACCCGCAGACGGCGGAGATCGAGCAGCGCTGCATCCGCATGCTGGCCGACCTGTACCACGCTCCGGGCGAGACGACCGGCACGCGCACGCAGGGGTCGTCGGAGGCGATCATGCTCGGCGCCCTGTCGCTGAAGTGGAAATGGCGCGCACGGCGCGAGGCGGCCGGCAAGGCGACCGACCGCCCGAACCTCGTGTTCGGCGGTGACGTGCACGTGGTGTGGGAGAAGTTCTGCCGCTACTTCGACGTCGAGCCGCGCATCATCCCGCTGCAGTCGCACAAGTTCACGATCGGGCCCGAGGACGTCGAGCCCCATCTCGACGAGAACACGATCGGCGTCGCCGCGGTCCTGGGCACGACCTTCACGGGCCACGCCGACGACATCGTCGGGATCAACGACCTGCTCGTGCGCCTGCTCGACGAGCAGGGCATCGACATCCCGCTGCACGTCGACGGCGCCAGCGGCGGCTTCGTGTGGCCGTTCCTGTATCCCGACTCGCCGTGGGACTTCCGCCTCGAGCGGGTGCGCTCGATCAACGTCTCCGGCCACAAGTACGGGCTCGTGTACCCGGGGCTCGGCTGGCTGGTGTTCCGCGAGCGCAGCGACCTGCCCGAGGACCTCGTCTTCTACGAGAACTACCTCGGCCAGCGCGACGCGACGTTCACGCTGAACTTCTCGACCGGCGCCGCCATGGTCCTCGCGCAGTACTACAACTTCGTCCGCTACGGGCGTGAGGGCTACCGCGTGATCATGGAGACCATGCAGGCCAACGCCCGAGCGCTGGCCAAGAAGCTGATCGAGGGTGCCGACTTCGAGCTCGTCGGCGACGCGGGCGCCGAGCAGCTGCCGCTCGTCGCCTTCAAGCTCGCCGAGGCCCGCAACTTCGACGAGTTCGACGTGGCCTCCCAGCTCGCCGCCGAGCGCGGGTGGATGGTTCCCGCCTACACGCTGCCCCCGAACGCCCAGCACGTGACGATCATGCGCGCGCTGGTCAAGCAGACCCTCGGGCATTCGCGCGTCTCGACGCTGGCCGACGACGTCGCGCACGCCGTGGAGACGCTCTCGGCCAAGGGCGGGCTCCACGAGATCGACCGTCAGCGCGTGAAGACCGGCACGGGCTACTGACCTCGACGGCGTCGCGGGCGCGCTCGGTGTCGCCGTGGTGAGCCGCCTGCGCGAGCTGGTCGCGGCCATCCGCGACGGCGACGAAGCGATGGTCGAGGCAGCGGTCCTGCGCGTGAGCCGCTCGCGCCGCTGGCTGGCACCGCTGGCGCTCGCGGTGGGTGCCCTCGAGATGCTCTTCGAGGGCGTGAAGCTCGTGTTCTCCAACTGGCGCCTGACCGTGGTGCAGATCCTGCCGGCGATGTGGATCTGGCTCGCGATGCTGGACCTCAAGGCCCACGCCCTGCACGGGAGGTCGTTCCACGCGCTCCGCGGGCCGATCGTCATCCCGCTCGTCGTCCTGGTCGCCGCGATCACCGCCGCGGCCTTCTTCCTCAACGCGGTGTTCGCGTTCGCCATCGCCAGGGCCGGTCCGCCGGAGGTCCGCGCGGGCTTCGCCGGCGCTCGCCGGCATCTGCGCGTCGTCCTGGGCTGGGGAGCCGTGGTCGGTCTGCTCCTCGGCCTGTCGACGATCGTCGTCACCCGCTGGGGAAGCCCGTGGTTCGGCTTGTCGCTCGGCGTGGTGATCGGGTTGCTGATGGTGTGCTACGTCGCGGTGCCGTCGAGCCTCATCGGCGTCAGCAAGCCCGCGATCTCGAGAAGGGACAAGCTGACCGCCAGCGCCCTCAGCGGAGCGCTCGGGGCCGCCGTCAGCACCCCGCCCTACGCGCTCGGTCGCATCGGCATCCTGATGCTCGGGTCGCACGCGCTCTTCATCCCGGGCATCTTCGTCGTGGCCGTGGGCTTCACCTTGCAGGCGGGCGCGACGGGTGCGGTCAAGGCGGTGAAGCTGAGCGCGCATCTCCTCGCGGGCGCCGCGAGCGCAGGCGGCGCGAGCACCCCTGCGCGCCACGGCGGCGGCCCGGCGAGGCCGAGCAGCCGCCGTGAGGAGGGGCCGCGGTCAGCGGCGGCGCGCGACGCGGCACGACGTGCGCCGGGCGACTCTGCGTGAGGCTTGCTGCCCAGCTCGATCGCCCGTTGCGTGAGCGGGCGGCTTCCCCTCCTCACCCCGGCTGCCGGGAGCCCGACCTCACCCGATGCGGATGATCTCCTCCACGAGGTCGAGCCCCTCGGCGCGGTGCGTGATGAGCAGCACCGAGCGGTCCCGCGCGGCGGCGAAGACATCGTCGACGAGCGCGCGCGCCGTGGGCGGATCGAGGTGCGCCGTGGGCTCGTCGAGCACCAGCACGGGGGCATCCACGAGCAGCGCCCGGGCGAGGACGAGCCGCTGGCGCTGGCCGCCCGAGAGCTCGCGTCCCTCCTCTCCCACCGCGGTGTCCAGCCCATCCGGCAGCCCCGCGACCCATGAGGACAGGCGCGCGCGGCGCAGCGCCTCCTCGACGTCGTGGTCGCTCGCGCCGGGCCGCGCGAGGCAGACGTTCTCGCGGATGCTCGCCGAGAAGAGATGCGACTCCTGACCGGCCACCGCGATCGCACGGCGCACGTCCTCCTGGCGGTACTCGCGCAGGTCGCGCCCCGCGAGCGTCACGCGCCCTGCCTCGGGATCGAGGAAGCGCAGGAGCAGGTTGACGATGGTCGTCTTCCCGGCGCCGCTCGGACCCACGAGCGCCACGCGGCAGCCCGGCTCGAGGCGGAGGGTGACCCCGTCGAGCGCCGCGCGCTCGCCAGGGGCGTAGCGCGCGCGCACGCCCTCGAGCGCCACCGCGAACGGCCAACGCGGCGCCGGCAGGGGCGCGACGGGATCGACGACGGCGGCCGGACGATCGGTGAGCTCGAGCACCCGCCCCCCGGCGGCGAGCGTGGCTGACAGCTCGCGCGCGGCGGCGGCCAGCGGCTGGACCGCCTCGAAGGACGCCAGCGCGAGCAGGGCGAGCATGGCGATGAGCGTGCGGTCCAGATGGCCGTCCGCGGACGCGCGCACGGCCACCGCGAGCACGCCCGCGACGGTCGCGCCGACGACGACGAGCCCGGCGCCGTCGGCGAGGCCGCCGACGAGGGCATCGCGGCGCGCGAGCGCGACCAGCGCGCCGTCGGCGGCGCGCAGCCGTGCCTGCGCATCGCTCGCGCCGCCGTAGGCGACCAGTTCGGGCGCGGCGCGCAGGACCTCGACGAGCTCGGCGGACAGCTCGCCGCGGGCCGGCGCCTGACGCCGTCCACCGCGCCGGCCGAGCCAGCCCGCGAGCGCCGGGACGACCACGCCGCCCACGAGGAGGCCGGCCGCGAGCACGAGCCCGGCGGCGGGCAGGAAGGCGGCGGCGACCCCGACGACGACGGCGCCGGCCAGGAGCGCGACGAGTGGCGGCCCGACGGCGCGCAGGTGCAGGTTCTGCAGCGCGTCGACGTCGGCGACCATGCGGGCCAGCAGGTCGCCTTGGCGGTAGCCCTCGAGCTGCGCCGGCGCCAACGGCTCGATCTCGCGGTACACCCGCACGCGCACGCGGCCCAGCACCCGCAGCGCGAGGTCGTGCGCGGCGAGCCGCTCGAGATAGCGGGTCAGCGGCCGCGAGAGGCCGAAGAAGCGAACCCCGACGATGGCCACCGTCAGCGACAGGACGGCGGGGCGCTCGGACGCACGGGAGATCAGGTACCCGGCGGTCGCCATCAGGCCCGCCCCGAGGATGACCGTGAGGGCCCCGAGCGCGGCGGCGAGCGCTGCTCGCGCGCGCGGCGCGTCCGCGAGGGCCAGGAGGCGGCCCAGGGTCGCGGTCATGCCGCCCACCGCGCCGGCGCGGGGACGGCCGCACCGGCCTCGAGCCGCACGATGCGGTCGGCGTGCGCCACCACCTCGGGGCGATGGGCGATGACGAGCATGGTCCGGCCCGCGCCCAGCCGCTCGACGGCGCGGCTCACGTGCTCCACGCTGGCGGGATCGAGATCGGCCGTCGGCTCGTCGAGGACGACGAGCGACGGATCGCCCAGGAAGGCGCGCGCCAGCCCGATCCGCCGGCGCTCGCCCGGCGACAGCGGCCGCCCGCCGTCGCCCACGAGCGTGCCGTAGCCGCTCGGCAGCGCGCCGGCGAAGGCATCCGCGCCGGCGAGCGCCGCGGCGGCGCGCACGGCGCGAGCGGAGGCCGTCCGCCCGAGCCTGATGTTGTCGGCGACGCTGCCGCGCACGAGCACGGGGCGCTGGGGCACCCACGCCACGAGCCCGCGCCACTCGTCGATCCGGGAGCCGGCGAGGTCGACGCCGCCCACGGTGACGCGACCGGCCGCCGGCTCCAGGAACCCGAGCAGCAGCGCCGCCACCGTGCTCTTGCCGGCGCCGCTCTCGCCGACCAGCGCAACGGTCTCGCCCGGCGCCAGCTCGAGGTCGAGCCCGTCGAGGACGAGGCCGGCACGAGCCGGATAGGAGAAGGTGACGCGCTCCAGTCGGACGGTCGCCACCGCAGGGCTCGGGACCGATTGGCGTCCTCCCCGGCACGCCGCGGCGGGCGCGTCGAGGAGCGCGAGCATCCGATCGGCGACGGCCAGGCCGTCGGCGCTCGCGTGGTACTCGGCGCCCAGCCGGCGCAGCGGCAGGTACAGCTCGGGCGCGAGCACGAGCAGCGTCAGCCCGGCCTGGAGGCCGAGACCGCCGTCGGCCAGCCGCACACCCACCGTCACCGCCACGAGCGCGACGCCGAGGGTGGCCGCCAGCTCGAGCACGGTCCCTGACAGGAACGTCAGGCGCAGCGTCCCCATCGTCGCGCGGCGGTGGCGGTCGCTGACCTCGGCGATGCGGGCCGCCTGTGCGCTGCCGCGATTGAACGCGCGCAGCGTCGGCAGGCCGCGCACCACGTCGAGGAAGTCCGTCGACAGCAGGCGCAGGGCGTGCCAGCGCTCGCGGGTGCGCTGCTCGGTGGCGCGGCCGATGAGCCACATGAAGACCGGTACGAGCGGCAGCGTGACCGCCATCACCAGCGCCGATTCCAGGTCGATGGTGGCCACCCAGGCCACGACGACGAAGGGGACGATCGACGCGAGCACGACCTGCGGCAGGTAGCGCGCGAAGTAGGCCTCGAGCGCGTCCACCCCCTGCACGGCGGCCGCCGCGATCTCGCCGGACTGCGTCCCGTCGGCCGCGGTCGGCTGGGTCGCCAGCCGGCGCGCGACGAGCGCGAGGCGCAGCTCGGAGAGCACGCTCGCCGCCGCGCGGCGGCCCGCCACCTCCATCCCCCAGGCCAGCGCCCCGCGCCCGGCGAAGGCGAGAGCCAGCAGGACGCCGTCGCGGCGCAGGTCCGAAGCCGGCGCGCGCGCGAAGGACCCGGCGACGATCCGCGCGAGCAGCGTCGCCTGGAGCAGGACGAGCACGGTCGTGACGACGCCCAGCGCGGTGTCCGCGATCAGGAGCGGGCGCACGGACCGCGTTCGGCGCACGAGGCGCGGATCGAGCGCGCGCACGGCCGCTCAGCCCGTCGGCGTGCCGGCGACGCGGGGCGGCAGGGGCTCGACGGGCGCGACGCCCGAGGGCGCGCCGCCGAGACGGGCGCGGAAGACGTGGTAGGTCCAGCCCTGGTAGATGAGCACGATCGGGACGCAGATCGCCGCCACGACCGTGATGACGCTCAACGCGTAGTGGCCGGCGGCCGCGCCCGAGATCGTCAGGCTGTTGCCGAAGTCCGGGTGCGAGACGAGCACGCGTGGATACAGACCCGTGAACACCGTCGCCACCCAGGCCACCGCGGTCACCGCCGAGGCGACGAAGGCCCAGCCGCCGCGGCGCGCGAACACGAGCGCGACAGCGGCCATGAGCGCGAGCACGCCGATCGCCGCGGGCAGCACGGCAGGGAAGGCGTCGCGGTCGTTGCGGTTGATGGCGACGGCGACGGTCGAGACCAGGAAGACCGTGACGACGACCGTCACCGGTACCGCGAGCCGACGCGCGGCCAGCGCAGCACGCCCGCTCAGCTCGCCGCGCGTGCGCAGGGTCAGGTACACGGCGCCGTGCAGGGCGAAGAGGGCGACGACCGAGATGCCCGCCAGGACGGTGTAGGCGTTGAACAGGTCGAGCACGTTGCCGGTGAAGTCGCCCTTCGAGCTCAGCGGGACGCCGTGCAGGAGGTTGGCGAGCGCCACCCCCCACACGAAGGCGGCGCCGACGCTGCCGACCGTGTTCGCCCATCGCCACGCGTTTCGCCAGCGCGGGCTGTCAGAGCGCTCGCGCCACTCGAAGGAGAGCACGCGCACGATGAGCAGGACGAGGATGAGCAGCAGCGCGAGGTAGAAGCCCGAGAACATCGTCGCGTACCACGCCGGGAACGCGGCGAAGGTCGCGCCGGCGGCGATCACGAGCCACACCTCGTTGCCGTCCCAGACGGGCCCGATGGACTCGAACATCGTGCTGCGCTCAGCCTCGTCGCGCGGCAGCACCGCCAGCAGCATGCCCACGCCGAAGTCGAAGCCCTCGAGCAGGAAGTAGCCGCTCCAGAGGACCGCGATGAGGACGAACCAGATGGTCGCGAGATCCATGCTCGGCTCCTAGTAGCTGAGCGCCGGCACCGCGGCCGCGCTCTCCTCCCGCAGCGGCGGCGGGTCGATGCGGGCGTAGCGGCGCATCAGCACGAAGTCCACGACCCCCAGCACGACGTACAGCAGGGCGAACACGCCGATGCTGCTGGCGACCATCGCCGTGCCCACGCTGGGCGAGTGCGCGTCGGACGTCTTGAGCAGGTCCTGCACGATCCACGGCTGGCGTCCCATCTCCGTGAGGATCCAGCCGAACGTCGCCGCGACGAACGGAAACGCGATGGCGATGACGGCCGTCCACTGAAACCACCGCGCCTTCTCGAGCCTCCGCTTGCGGTAGAGCCATGCGCCGACGGCGGCGATCAGGAACATCGCCACGCCGAGCATCGCCATGACTCGCATCGACCAGTACATCAGGCGGACGCGCGGCATGTAGTTGCCCTGCCCGAAGTCCTTCTCCTCCTGGGCCTGCAGCTGGTTGAGCCCCTGCACCGGGCCGCTGAACGAGCCTGTGGCCATCCACGACAGCAGGCGCGGGACCGTGATCGAGAAGCTCGGATTCGGGTGCTGCGCGGAGAAGCCCCCGATCTGGAACAGGGAGAAGCCACACGGCTGGCACGTGTTCCACTGCGCCTCGGAGGCGGCGATCTTCATGCCCTGCGCGCTCGTGACCGCCTCCCCGAAGCGGTTGCCCACCGACAGCTGGATCAGCGTCGCAGGCACGGCCACGACGAGCGCCAACGCCGCGCCCCGGCGAAACAGCTCGATGTTGCGCCCGCGCAGGAGGTGCCAGCACGAGACCCCCAGCACCACGGTCGTGCCGAAGATCAGTCCGGCGAGGATCGTGTGCACCCACGCGATCACCGCGAACTCGTTGGACAGCAGCGCCCAGACGTTCGTCAGCTGCGCCTCGCCGTCGACCATCTTGTAGCCGACCGGGTGCTGCATCCACGAGTTCGCGACGAGGATGAAGTACGCCGACATCCAGGTGCCGGCTGCGGTCAGCCATATCGTCGCCAGGTGCACGCGCGGCGACAGGCGGTCCCAGCCGAAGACCCACAGGCCGATGAAGGTCGCCTCGAGCGCGAACGCGGCCAGTCCCTCGATCGCCAGCGGCGCACCGAACACGCCGCCGACGAACTCGGAGTACACCGACCAGTTCATCCCGAACTGGAACTCCTGCACCAGCCCGGTCGCCACCCCGATGGCGAAGTTGATGAGCAGCAGCGTCCCGAAGAACTTCGTCAGCCGCAGCCATGCGTCGACCCCCGTCCGGTACCACGCGGTCTGCATGATCGCCACCAGCGGCGCCAGACCGAGCGTGAGCGGCACGAAGAGGAAGTGGTAGATCGACGTCATCGCGAACTGGACGCGCGCGAGGTCGACCGTCGTGACCGCGAACGGGGTCACCGCGCAGCCATGAGTGGCTCAGGCGCCGCGTCCTCTTCCCAGTCGATCCGTGCGGCGTCGGAGCGGTCGAGGACCTGCGGCCCACGCGTCTTGCCGAAGTAGTCCCAGCCCCAGTTGACGAAGGCGTCGATGCGGTTGCGCACGCCGGTCATCAGCATGGCGTGCACGCCCAGCCACGACGAGAAGGCGATGACGCCGTGCAGCTCGTGGCGATGGGGACCGACCTCGGCCACCGCGGCGCCGCGGCCGATCATGGCCATGATGCCCTTGTCGTGGTAGTGGAAGGCCTTGCGCGGGTTGCCCTTGAAGTCGGCGATGAGGTTGTCGGCCGCCGCGACACCGCTCTGCAGGGCCACGGAGCCGAGTTGTGGGTGGGTGCTCCCGTCGGGGCTGGGGATGTTGGCCACGTCGCCGACGACGTAGACCCCGGGAAAGCCGTCGACCGTGAGGTCGGGCTGCACCTCGATGCGCCCGCCGCGCCCCTGCGGGAGACCGGCCGCGCCGGCGACGGGCGGGGCCATGATGCCGCCGCCCCAGACGACGCACCGCGTCCGGATGGACGAGCCGTCGGCGAGCGTCACGTGACCGGGCCCGATCTCGGTGACCGCCACGCCCAGATGCAGGCGGACGCCCTTCTTGCCCAGCACCTTGGCCACGTAGTCGTGGGCCCGGTCGGAGAAGGCGCCGAGCAGCGTCTGGCCGAGGTCGACGATGTGGATCTGCGCCGCCGTGACCGCGAGATGGTGGTACTCGGCGCTCATCGTGTCGTGGATGAGGTCGGCCAGCGCGCCCGCCATCTCGACGCCGGTCGGGCCCCCGCCGATGATGACGAAGTTCAGGGCGCCCTCGTCGACGAGGGCCGGGTCGCGGTCGGCGTCCTCGAAGACGCCGATGATGCGCGAGCGCAGCCGCTGCGCGTGGTCGAGGCTGTAGAGCGGGAAGGCATGGGTGTCGGCCCCGGGGGTACGGAAGAAATTGGGCTGCGACCCCGCGGCCAGGACGAGCGCGTCGCCGGTGAAGACCTCCCCTTCGGTCGTGGTCACGGAGTGCGCCGCCGGATCGATTGCTGCCACCTCGGCCAGCTTGACGTCCACGTTGAGGTGATCGTGGAAGAGCTTGCGCAGCGAGTAGGCGATGTCGCTCGAGGCCAGCTGCGACGTCGCGACCTGGTAGAGCAGAGGCTGGAACTGGTGGTAGTTCTTGCGGTCGATCAGGGTGATCCGGACGTCGTCGCGCTCGGCCAGTCGCCGAGCGCAGCCGATGCCGGCAAAGCCGCCGCCGACGATGACGACGTGCAGCTGGCCCTCGGTCAGGTCAACCGACATGCGCCGGCTCCGGTGCGGCCCGCGGGGCCCCCAGGCGCTCGAGGAGGTGGTCCCCCACGCGCACGGCGTTGGCCATGGCCGTCAGCGCCGGGTTGACGGCGCCGATGCTCGGGAAGAAGCTCGTGTCGACCACGTAGAGGTTGTCGACCTCGTGGGCCCGGCAGTCGGTGTTGAGCACGGAGTCGGCCGGGTCGCTACCGAAGCGGCACGTGCCCGCCTGGTGGGCGCAGCCCGCCACCGGGATGTCGTTCTTGAGGTAGGCGTGGCGCGGGACCAGGTGGTCGTGCTGCATCCCCAGGTCCTTGAGCAGCGACTTGAGCTCGTGCAGGAGCCGCTTCTTGGGGACGTCGTTCGTGGCTCGGTAGGTGAGCGCGATGCTCCCGTCGTCGCGCAGGGTGACCCGGTTGTCCGGCACCGGGAGGTCCTCGGTCGACAGCCAGAAGTCGACGGCGTGGGTCGCCACCTTCTCCAGGGTCCACTCAGGCGCCAGCCGCGTCTGGATCGGCTTCTCGCCGCGGTACATCTCGGCCGACGACTTGCCGACCATCTGGATGTTGCCCAAGGGGTAGTCCACGTCGTCGGCGCCGAAGTAGAAGTCGTTGAGCCCCAGGGTCTTCTGGAAGACGGTGGGGTTGGGCTCCTTGGAGAGCGCCAGCACGGCCACGCAGTTGTGGAACATGTAGTTGCGCCCCACCTGGTCGGATCCGTTGGCCAGGCCGTTGGGGTGGGCGTCGCTGGCCGACGCGAGCAGCAGCCGGGCGCTGTTGGCCGCCCCGCACGAGACGACGACCACGTCAGCCGAATAGGTCTCGAGCTCGCCGTCACGCTGGGCGACGACCCCCGTGACGGCGGTGCCCGCGTCGTTGGTCTCCAGCCGCACGGCCTGCGCGTTGGTGAGCAGGGTGACGTTGGCGTGCTCGAGCGCCGGCCGCACGCCGAGCACCTCGGCGTCGGACTTCGCGTGCACGAGGCAGGGGAAGCCGTCGCACGTCGAGCACCGCACGCAGGCGCTGTGGGGCATGTCGTCCTCGGCAAGCATGACGCCGCAGGGCGCGTGGAACGGCTGGTGCCCGGCCGCCGCGAGGTCGTCGGCGAGCTGCTGGATGCGCGGCTCGTGGCTCACCGCCGGGTACGGATACGGAGCGCTGGCGGGCGGCTCGGTCGGGTCCTCGCCGCGGGCGCCGTGGACGCGGTAGAGCCACTCGGCGCGCGTGTAGTAGGGCTCCATCTCGTCGTACTCGATGGGCCATGCCGGCGACGTGCCGTCGTGGTGGTGCAGCAGGCCGAAGTCCTCCTTGCGCAGGCGGTAGAGGGCGGCGCCGTAGAGCTTCGTGGCTCCCCCGACGCAGTAGTGCACCTGTGGCTGGAACGACTTGCCGTCGCCGTCGTACCACGTGTCGGGCGAGACGTAGCGGTTGTCCACGAAGACGTCCCGCGCGAGCCAGTTCTGCGGTTCGCGCGGGAGCCAGTCGCCGCGCTCGAGGAGCAGGATGCGCTTCCCGGACGGGGCGAGGTGCCGGGCGAGCGTCCCTCCGCCGGCACCGGTTCCGATGACGATCACGTCGTAGGTGCTCATCACGCCAACTCCTCCAGCCGCTCGGCGACGATGATCCGGCCGGCCGCCTCGATCAGCGCCAGGTGGGAGAACGCCTGCGGGAAGTTGCCCAGATGCCGGCCGGTCTCGGCGTCGAACTCCTCGGCGTACAGCCCGAGGGGCGAGGCGATGTTGAGCAGACGCTCCATCAGGTCGCGGGCGCGCTGGTGCTCGCCGATGATGGCCAGCGCCGACACGAGCCAGAACGAGCAGATGAGGAACGTGCCCTCCTTGCCCGAGAGCCCGTCGTCGGTCTCGCCCGTGCGGTAGCGCAGCACGAACCCGTGCTCGGTGAGCTCGTCGGCGATGGCCAGGACGCTCGCCCGCAGGCGTTCGTCGCCGGCGGGCAGGAAGCCGAACAGCGCGGCGAGCAGGGTCGAGGCGTCCAGGGCGTCGGTCGCGTAGTGCTGGCGCAGGACCCCGCGGCTGTCGACGCCGTGCTCGAGGATGTCGGCCTTGATCTCCTCTGCGGTCGCCCGCCAGGTCGTGCTCAGCTCCGGGTCGCCGGCGATCTCGGCCAGCTTGGCCGCGCGGTCCAGCGCGACCCAGCCCATGAGCTTGGACGACACGTAGTGCTGGGGCTCGCCGCGCGCCTCCCAGATGCCCTGGTCGGGCTCCCGCCACACGGCCGTCGCGCACTCCGCCTGCGCCTGCACGATCGGCCACAGCCGGCGGGGCAGCCGCTTGCTGCGCCGTGTGTGCAGCAGGATCGAGTCGAGCGCGGCCCCGAAGACGTCGTTCTGGCGCTGGTCGAACGCGCCGTTGCCAATGCGGACAGGGCGCGCACCGGCGTAGCCCGAGAGGTCGTCGCGGGTGGACTCCGTCAGGTCCCGGCGTCCGTCGATGCCGTACATGATCTGCAGCGCGCCGTCCTCGTTGGTCTCGAGGTCGGCGATGAACTGCATGAACTCGTCGGCCTCCCAGTCGAGATTGAGGAAATGCAGCGCCTGCAGGGTGAAGGTCGAGTCGCGGATCCAGGTGTAGCGGTAGTCCCAGTTGCGCTCGCCGCCCGGCGTCTCGGGCAGCGAGGTGGTCAGCGCGGCCACCGTCGCGCCGGTGGGCATGTAGGTCAGCCCCTTGATGGCCAGCGCCGAGCGCTGGATGGGCGTCATCCACTCGTGATCGGGCAGGCGGGCGCGCGAGAGCCACGAGCGCCAGAAGCGGGTCGTCTGCGCGAGGCGCGCTTTGGCGTCGTCGAGATCGGCCGGAGAGGCTAGGGCCTCGGCCCACGACAGCGAGCAGAAGAGCTCGTCTCCCTTGGAGAGCAGGTGTCGGGCGCGCACCGTGTTGCCTTCGATGCCCAGCGCCATGTCCGTGCTCAACCTGATCGTGTGCTCGGCTCCGCGGGCGTCGGCGACGTGGCGCTCGTCGCCGACGAGCTCCCACTCCCCGGGGACCCGCCCATAGTCGAAGGCGGGCTCGCACACGAGCTCCATCTCGACGCTGCCCTCGATGCAGGTCACGGTGCGGACGAGCAAGTGCTCGGCATCGTCGTCGGTCGGCGGCCGGGTATGCGGCGTGATCGTGTCCTCGGACCGGCGCGGGCCCATGGTCAGCGCGTCGCGCACGACGACCCAGCCGCCCGGGGTGTGCCAGGTCGTCTCGAGGATGTTGGTGCCCGGCTCGTAGCGCCGGCTCGACGGCACGTTGATCCCGAACGGAGCCAGGCGGAAGTAGCCCGCCTGGCGGTCGAGCAGCGATCCGAAGACGCTGGGGGCGTCGAAGCGCGGCACGCAGAGCCAGGCGATGCCGCCGTCGGGCGCGATGAGCGCGCCGGTGTGGCAGTCCGAGAGGAACGCGTACTGCGCGATCGGCGGGAACGGCGAGGGCGCCGCGGCGCTCTGCGGGGCGGTCTCCGTCTTGCCGTCGACGGCGGTCATGACCTGACCCACGGGTCGTGCCAGCGACCGGTCCCGGCGAGCAGCCGGTCGGCCTCCTCGGGCCCCCACGAGCCCTTCTCGTACGGGTGCACGGGCGCAGGCGCGTCGAGCAGCGGCTGCATGATGCGCCAGGTCTGCTCGACGCCGTCCTGGCGCGTGAAGCGCGTCGGGTCTCCGCGCATGGCGGCCGCCAGCAGCACCTCGTAGGGCGTCGGCCCTTCGCCGCCCTCGTCGGCGAACTCCATGTCGAGGCTGATCTGCTCGGGCTCGGCCGTCTGGCCGCGCTGGGCCTCGACGAGCAGCCGCACGCCGGTGGCCGGGTCGAGCTTGACCACGAGCTGCATGGGCTCCGGCTCGCGCGCCCGCATCACGTGGAAGCCGACGCGCGGCGGTCGCTGGAAGACCAGGCGCAGCTCGGTCTGCGTCACCGGCATGCGCTTCCCCGTGCGGATGAAGATCGGCACGCCCGACCAGCGCCAGTTCTCGACGTCCAGGCGCAGCGCCGCGTAGGTCTCGGTCGTCGAGTCCGCGGCGACGCCGTCGATGTCGCGATAGCCGTCGTACTGGCCGCGCACGTACTGGGCGGGGTCGGCCGGCGGGATGGCGCTGAACAGCGTGTGCAGCGCGTCCTTGAGGGCATTCGCCTCGGGGTTGGACGGCACCTCCATCGTGGCGGCGGCGACCACCTGCATAAGGTGGTTGACCACGACGTCGCGCAGAGCGCCCACCGGATCGTAGAAGTGGCCCCGATCCTCCACGCCGAAGCTCTCGGCCATCGTGATCTGGATCGAGGAGACGTGCTGGCGCGTCCAGATCGGCTCGAGCCCGACGTTGGCAAAGCGCAGGTAGAGGATCTCCGCCACGCCCATCTTCCCCAGGAAGTGGTCGATGCGATAGAGCTGGGATTCGTCGATGTACTGGTGCATCTCATCGGCCAGCGCGCGCGCCGATTCGAGGTCGTGGCCGAACGGCTTCTCGACGACGACGCGCGCCCCATGCGTGAGACCGGCGTCGGAGAGGCCCTTGACGACGTTGCCGAAGAGGAAGGGCGGGATCTCGAGGTAGAAGACCGGCGAGTGGGCGTCGTGGATGGCCGCGGCCAGGCGCTCGAAGGTCTCCGCGTCGCCGAAGTCGCCGGAGATGTAGGACAGACGGGCCGCGAAGCGGTCGAACAGCTCGCCGTCGATCGTCTCCCCGGTGCCCTCGATCGCGGCGCGGGCCCGCTCGCGCAGGTCCACCACCGTCCAATCGTCGACCGCGACGCCGACGATCGGGCAGTCGAGCAGGCCGCGGCGCTCGAGCCGGTACAGCGACCGGAAGGTCATCTGCTTGGCCAGGTCGCCGGTGATCCCGAACACAACGAGGACGTCGGCCGGCCGCGCCCCGTCGGTCGTGGTCCGGGCCGCCGCAGCGCCCGCGTGGGGTCTCACTTCCGTGTTCATGGATCCGCCTTGTGAGCCGTGTTCGTCGTCGTGGCGCAGATGGTTCCGGGCGCGGGCGGACCGGTCATCACCCGATGCGAGTGAAACGCCGACCAGCAGCTGCGCCGCCGTGATCGGGCTTCACCCGGACTGGGCGATGCGCCACGCCACGAGCGGGCCTACGGTCGGGCGATGGGCCTTCTACGCCATCGCAACGAGCCGATGGGCGAGCGCTTTCTCATGCGCGAGAAGCTGCTGGCCATCGGCGACGACTACTGGATCGAGAACGAGCAGGGCGAGCGGGCCTACAAGGTCAACGGCAAGGCCATCCGCTTCCGCGACACGTTCGTGCTCGAGAACGCCTCGGGCGACGAGGTCGCGCGGATCCAGGAGCGCAAGCTGAGCATCCGCGACAAGATCGCCATCGAGCGCGCAGGCGACACCGCCGCGACCGTGCACAAGGCGCTGGTCGGGATCCGCGATCGCTTCGCCATCGACGTCGAGGGCGGCGACGACATGAAGGCCCACGGCAACGTCCTCGACCACGAGTACGAGATCGAACGCGGCGGCGACACGGTCGCCACCATCTCCAAGAAGTGGTTTCGCGTGCGCGAGTCCTACGGCGTCGACGTCGCGCCGGGCGAGGACATCGCGCTCGTTCTCGCGATCACCGTCGCCATCGACGCGCTGACCAGCCGCGCCTGAAGCGACGAGCCGCGCGCCCGACGCAGCTCAGGCTCTGCGCCCCCTCTCGTCCTCGCCGAAGATGAAGATGCCGTGGACGATGTAGATGCACAGGAAGAAGATCGCCAGCGACCACCACGGGTAGGCGCCGCCGATCGACAGCAGGGCCCCGATCGCTCCGAGGCTGCCGCCGATGATCCCGATGACCCGCCCATAGGTGTTGCCGCCGATGAGCGAGAGGCCTCCGCCGAGCTGGATCACGCCCAGGACGATCAGGACCCATCCCATGGTGTTGAGGTCGGTCAGGATGTAGCGCTTGTCGTTGACGAAGATGTTGGCGCCGTCCAGGGCCCCGATGCCGTAGATGATGTTGAGCACGCCGGCGATCAGCAGCAGCGTCGCTGCCAGCGCGACTCGACCGGTTCCTCGCATGTCCGCCTCCTCGAGTTGACGGCTCCCATTAGAGATGCACGCCGGAGGGCCGGCATCACCCTGATGGGACGAACCGGGATGCGCTCCTGTGCTACTGCGGTGCCCGGACCACGAGCACCGGGCGGTGGGTGTCGTGCAAGAGCTTGTGGGAGGTCGAGCCCAGCACCCGCGCCTTGATCCCGCCCAGCCCGCGCGAGCCGACCACGATCGCGCGCGCGTCCCGCGCGTCGGCGATCTCGACGAGCGTCTGGGCGACGTTGACCGCGTCGGGCACCGGTAGCGCCTCGGCCGTCGCACCCAGCTCGCGCGCCAGGCGCGCGCCGGCCTGCGCCATGCCGGCCGCGTGGCCGGACTGGGCCTGGTCGATCGCGGCCACCTCGTCGGGGTCGGGCATGTAGCCCATGCTCGGCTCGCCGGCCGGGGGCATCATCGTCATCATGGCCAGCCCGGGCTCCCAGACGCTCGCGACGATCAGCGGCCGGCGCCCGAACAGCGCGACCGCCTCGCGCAGCGCGGCCTCGGCCTCCGCGGAGCCGTCATAGGCGACTACCACGGGGCGGGCGTCGGGCACGGTCATGCGGACCAACGGTATGGCGCCCCGCCGGCCGGGGCAATCATCCGGATCGGGTGACATACGCGGCCGGTCCGCTGGCTAGCGTCGCGAGGCGATGCTGCACTTGCGCGTGTTCGGCGCCGCGCCGGCGATGGAGCGTGTCGCTGAGAGCGTCTCCGCGCTGCCGGGCGCCGCGCACGTCACGCGGACCGATGCCGGCAACGGGGCCGGCCAGGCGCTCGTGACCGCCGACGTCGAGCCCGCCGCGGCCGACGAGGCGCTGCAGGCGCTCACCGCTCTCGGCGTGCCCCCAGACGACGTCTGGCTGCTACGCCTCGAGGGGCTGCAGCCCGGACGCCTGACCCGGCGGCGCGGGAGCAGCGCGGTGGTGTGGGCCGACCTGCTCGGGCAGGCGGGCGAGCAGGCCCGACCGGTCGCCCGCTTTCTCGTTCTGATGGCCGTCGCCGGCGTCATCGCGGCCTACGGCGTCTTCTACGGCAACGGGATACTCGTCGTGGGAGCCATGGCGGTGAGCCCCGACTTCCTGCCCATCGCCGCCACGTGCATCGGCCTGGTCGCGCGGCGCCCGCGGCTCGTCGGGCGCGCGTTCTGGACGCTCACCGCGGGGCTCGGCACCGCGGGCGTGACCGCGGGCCTGCTCACGGTCCTGCTCGACGCTCTCGATCTCCTGCCCCCGAGCTTCCAGGTCGGCGAGAACGGCCTTGCCGGGCTCACGTCGGTCAACAACTCGACCTTCGTCGTCGCCCTCGTCGCTGGGGTGGCCGGCATCCTCGCCCTCGAGACCCGTGCGGGCGCCGCCGTCGGTGTCGCGATCTCGGTCACCACGATCCCGGCGTCGGCCTACCTCGGCGTCGCGGCGGGCGTCGGCGAGGTCGACAAGGCGAAGGGCGCGCTGGCCGTGCTCGCCGTCAACGTGGCGATGCTGCTGCTCGGCGGGTCGCTGACGCTCATGGCGCAAGAGGCGCTCACCCGCCGTCGGCCACCGTGATCGAGAACCGCGCCTCGTAGCTCTCGCCGGGCGCCAGCAACGGGAGCTCGGCCCCGCCGACCATGAGCGCATTGGTCGGGGCCGTCATGGGCTCGAAGGCGATCACGTCGTCCTCGGCGGGAGCGAAGATCTGCGCGTAGGGATAGCCGGCGAGGAACGCAAGCTCGATCCGGCGGTCGTTCCCCGCGAGCACGAAGGGCTCGCCGCCGGCGGGCGCGACAAAGGCATCGTCGAACGTCCGCGCTCCCAGGCGGCCCGCGAACACCTCCGCGCGCACCCGCTCCCCGGTGGGGAGCATCTGCGCGTCCAGGCGCACCTGCTCGCGGACGGGGGCCTCGACGTGCCAGTCCTCGCGCGCCACACCGGGCAGCCGGAGGTAGGGGTGATAGCCGAACGCGATCGGCACCGGCCCATCCGCCGACGCCCGCACGGTGGTGGTGATCGTCAGTCTCCGCCCCTCCAGCGCCGCCTCGAAGCCCAGCTCGTGGGCAAACGGGTAGGCCGCCATGAGCGCCTCGTGGGCGGCGAAGTCGAAGCGGGCGCTCAGCAGCGCGCCGTCGGCCAGCGCCTCGTGGCGCTCGACCTGCCAGCCGGTCGCCGCGGAGAGCAGGCCGTGCATGGGCAGCCCGTCGGCATCCAGGCGCACCGGCGTGACCTCGGGGTCGATCGTGACCGTTCGACCGGCGACCTCGAAGTGCCTGCCACCCACCCGATTGGCCCACGGATAGAGCAGCGGGATGCCCATGGTGGCCCGCTCCTCGACGTAGGCGCGCAGCCCTCGCCGCTGCCCGAGCAGCTCGTCGCCGCGGTGGCGCAGCGAGCAGCCCACCATCCCCGCGCCGGGAACGAACGTCGCCTCGATGTGGCCGGCCGCCGCCGACGTCAGGGTCAGCGCGGGGAGGCCATCGACGACGCGCGAGCCGATCACGCGGCCCCCACCAGCATGATCACCCGGTCGCCGGCCTTCACGGGCGGCGACTTGTCGGCGGCCGCCACGCGCAGGCCGCCGTCTGCGGTCACCACGAAGAGCGCGACGTCGCCGTCGGCCACCCCGCCGCTCACCGCCCCCTCGGCGAGCCGCGCACCCGCAGCGAAGCGCCGGTGCAGCTCGGCCGAGGTGAGCATGTCGGTGCCGAGGATCCCCTTCTCGCCGGCCGGCGCCAACAGGTCGGTCTCGTCGCGATCAGGGGCGACGCGGTATACGCGACCGTGGCCGAGCTCGGTCCTCAGCGCCAGGGCCGCGAGGGCGTTGAAATCGTCGTTGCCGGTCAGCAGCAAGGCGTCGGTCACGTCCTCCAGATCAGTCTCGCGGCTGATCGCATCGAGCATCATCTTCCCGCGCTCGGCCGTCAGCCCCGCCGCGCGCGCGGCTTCCTGGTCGACCGTGCGGCCGCTCCAGAGCCGCACCCCGAGCCCAGCGCTCTTGAGCGATGCGGCGATGGCGCGCGCCCACGGCGTGCCGCCGACGACGAGCACCACCCGGCCCGTGGCCTCGGCGATACCGAGCAGCCGCGCGACCGGCGTGGCGGTCAGGCCGTAGATCACGACGGTGGCGAAGATCGCCACGAACACGATCGGCAGGATGTGCTGCGCGCCGGCGACACGCGCCTGCTCGAGCTCGATCCCGAAGGCCGATGCGGTCGCCCCCGCCACGATCCCGCGCGGTGCCATCCAGGCGACGAACGCGCGCTCGCGGAGACCGAGCCCCGAGCGCCAGGTCGCCAGCGCCACCGCGAGCGGGCGGATCACGAGGACCATGACGCCGACCAGCGCGAGCGCCTCCGGCAGCACGGCGTTCACGTCCGACGGCGAGACCGATGCGGAGATGAGCACGAACAGGGCGCCGATCAGCATCTGCACGAGCGTGCCGTGGAACTCCAGCATCAGCGAGACATCGATCTTGCGCTGGTTGGCCAGCGCGGCGCCCATCAGCGTGGTGGCGACGAAGCCCGCGTCCTCGCGGATCAGGTCGGCGCCGACGAGAGCAGCGGCCACCATCATGAGGACCGCCGGAACGGCCTGGCGCGGAACGGTGCGCTGCGTCTCCTGCAGCAGGAGCCACAGGACCGCGGCGCCGAGCGCTCCGACTGCGGCGCCCACCAGGATGCTCACGAGCATCTCTCCCGGGCGCCAGAGCCGCCCGTTGGAGCCGGCGGAGAGGGCCGCATGGAAGACGATGACGCCGAGCAGGGCGCCGACGGGATCGACGAGCACCCCTTCCCACATCAGCAGCGAGCGCACCCGCGGCGCCGGGCGGACGTAGGAGAGCAGCGGCAGCACCACCGTCGGACCCGAGACGACGAGCACGGCGCCGATGAGCAGCGGCACGAGGTCGCCGAGGTCGCCGAAGAGCAGCGCCGTCGCGGCCCAGATGCCGGCCCACGTCACCAGCACCCCGACGGTGACGAGCAGGCAGACCGTCCGGCGGACGTCCCTGCCGATCTCCCGCACCGAGAGGCGCAGGCCGGCCTCGAACAGGATCAGCCCCACGGCGAGGGACACGAACGGCTGGTAGATCGGGCCGAGCAGCGCGTCCGGGTGGACGTCGTCGGTGGCGATGCCGGCGAGGAAGCCGACGGGCAGGAGCACGACGATGGCCGGCAGCCGCAGCCGCCCGGCGAGCAGCTGCGAGGCGACCGCGAGCACGATCACCAGCCCCAGGCCGAGCAGCACGTCGTCGGTCGACATGTCGCGCCATCGTCTCGCCGGCCCCGCGACGGGTCGTCATCCGAAGCGGGTGAAGGCCGCGGCGCCCATCACCGGGCCGCGCTGCGGGCTGGGCGCGCTCGACCGAAGATCACCCGGTTCGGAGGATGCCCCGGTGCGAGGCTTTTCCTACCTTCGGTGCCGCGCGGCGTCGCGCCGCGCGCACGACCCGCGCAGGAGGACATGTTGGACGCGGAACAGCTGCTTCGGAGGCTGGCGCTCAACGACGAGAACGTCGTGCGTGCCGCCGTCGGCGGCGATGCACGGTTCCTGGACCATGGCGCTGACCTCGATGCCAAGACCAGCGCGCTCGTGCGGCTCGCGGCGCTGCTCTCGGTCGGGGCCGCGACGTCCTCGTGCCGCACGGCGGTCGAGTGCGCGCGCGCCGGTGGCGCGACCGACGGCGAGATCGTCGGCGTGCTGGTGGCGGTGGCACCCGCGGTCGGCGGCGCGCGGGTCGTGGGCGCCGCGCCGCGGCTGGCCCTGGCGATCGACTACGACGTCGAGGACGTCGCCGAGGTCTGGGACGGTCGCTGAGGGCCGCCCGGGCGGACGCGGCGTCGAGCCGCGTCGGCCTGACGCCACGCGATCCTCTGCCACGGCTGCGCTGCTGTCGCGGGAGATACTGTCGGGGTCCACCGCCCGCGGGATGAGAGCACGTCGATCTCGGCGGTGACAGGCCCTCGACGAAAGTGGGGCGGCATGCGTACGCGCATGCGTGTCCCCCTCGACAAACACGGTGGCGTGCGCCCTTGCCGCCCGGCTGGCGGGACGGCGATGCTGGATCGCCCCGACGGACGCGTCCGATGACCGCGACTGCCACCCTCCCCTCTCCCCCCGCTCCGCACCTCGTCGCGCTGCCCTCGGCGCCCGGAACCGTCTTCGGCCGCGACCTGGTCGGACGCGCCCGTCTGGTCCGCCGGCTGATGGCGATCCGCGACGTCCCCCTCGTGGTGCTGGCCGCGCCCGCGGGCTACGGCAAGACGACCACGCTGCTCGAGTGGACGCAGCACGACGAGCGGTCCTTCGCCTGGGTCGCGCTGGGGCCGTCCGACGACGACGCCGAGCACCTGCGAGCGTCCCTGGCCCGGGCCACCGACCCGCTGACGGACCGCGACCGCGAGTTCGTCCTGGTCCTGGACGACGTCCAGCACCTGAGATCGGCGGCCGCGCTCGACGTGCTCGCCAGGCTGGTCGACCAGCCTCCCGCCGGTGCGCGTCTCGTGCTCGCCTCGCGGTGCGAGCCGCCGCTGGCGCTCGGACGCATGCGCGCCAACCGCGAGCTCTTCGAGCTGACGGCGCGCGACTTCACCATGACCCGGAGCGAGGCGGGCGCGCTGCTGGAGCTCGCCGGCGTCACCCTCGCCGCCGCGGAGGTGGACACGCTGATGCGCCGGACCGAGGGCTGGCCCGCCGGGCTCTACCTCGCCGCCCTCTCGCTGCGCGACCAACCCGACCCGGCCGCGGCGGTCGCACGGTTCGGCGGGGACGATCGAATCGTGTCGGACTACGTGACCGATGCGCTGCTCGCCGACCTCGCGGCGGAGCAGATCGCGTTCCTGCGGCGCACCTCCGTGCTCGATCGGCTCTCCGGGCCGCTGTGCGATGCGGTCCTCGCGCAGCCGGGATCGGGCGCGGTCCTCCGCGACCTCGCACGCGCCAACGCCCTCATCGTCCGCCTGGACCGCTCAGAGGAGTGGTACCGCTACCACGGGATGCTGTCGCAGATGCTGCGCGCCGATCTGCGGCGCCGCGAGCCGCACCTCGAAGGCGAGCTGCACCGGCGCGCCAGCCGCTGGCACGCCGAGCACGATGACGTCAACGCCGCGATCCGTCACGCCGCGGCGGCGGGCGACCCGCAGCTCGCAGGAGATCTGCTGTGGACGCACGCCTCCCGGTACATCCCCCAGGGCCACAACCCGACCGTCCATCGCTGGCTCGGTCATTTCACCGACGAGCAGATGGGCGCCCACGCCTCGCTCGCGCTCGTGGCGGCCAACGCCCACTACGCCGACGGCGACCGCGATCATGCCGAGCATTGGACGGCCGCGGCCGCGCGAGCGCTGGACCGGGTGCCGGCCCGCGACCGCGCGCCCGCCATCGAGGCCGGCGTCGCCGCCATGCGGGCCGCCATCGCGCGCGACGGCGTGCAGCGCATGCGCGTGGACGCGGCGCGCGCTTACGCACTGGCCGCCGACGACAGTCCCTCGCGAGCCATGGATCGGCTCCTCGAAGGCACGGCCTGCCACCTCCTGGGCATGCGCGAGCGCGCGTCGGCGCTGCTCGAGGAGGGATCGCGCCGCGGCGCGGTCGCCGCCCCGAGCGTCAACGCGCTGTGCCTCGCTCAGCTCGCGCTGCTCGCGATCGAGCGCGACGACTGGGCTCGCGCCACCGAGCTGGCCACGCGGGCCCGCACGCAGCTCGATCGATTCCGCCTGGGGACGTATCCGACGATGAGCCTCGTGCTCGCGGTCGCCGCCCTGACCCAGGCGCAGCGCGGCCGCCTGCAGACCGCCAAGGACGACTGCGCGGAAGCGGCGCGCCTGCTCGAGGAGATGGACGACTTCGCCCCGTGGTACGTCGCGGAGGTCCGGATCGTCCTCGCGCGCGTCGCGCTGCGGCTGAGCGACGTGGTGGGCGCCCGTGCGCTCGTCGAGGCGGCGAGGCTCGCGGTGCGCGCGATCGCGGACGCGCCCGTCCTGGCGGCGGCGCTCGATGACGCTGCGGCGCAGGTGGAGGCCTACTCGTCGTGCGCGGTCGACGCACCGGCTTCGCTGACGACCGCGGAGCTGAGGATCCTCGCGCTCCTGCCGACCCACCTCTCCTTCCGGGAGATGGGGGCGACCCTCTACGTCTCCCCCAACACGGTCAAGACACAGGCCCAGGCCGTCTACCGCAAGCTCGACGCGTCGTCGCGCTCGGAGGCCGTGACCCGGGCCGGGGCCTTGGGCCTGCTCGACCTGTAGTCGATCCGGTCGCTGCCGACCGCGACGTGCCGGCGCGCCCACGCGTAGGGCGGGTCGCCGGGGTCCCACGCGCGCGCGAGGTGGTCGTCCAGGTCGGCCAGCTTGACCAGGCGGGCGATGCGCCCTGCGGCGCCCGGCGCATAGGCGACGCGCAGGATGTACAGCTCGTAGGACTCGCCGGCCTGCCGTGTCAGCAGGTCCAGCGCGTCCAGCTCGATGCGCGTCAGGCCGTGCTCGGAGAGCTCCGCCGTGGTCGTCGGCGAGTGCTCGAGGACGTCGTGCAGCCAGGCGAGCGTCTGCGCCTCATCCGGGACCGCAGCGGCGACCCGGGCGACGTGCTCGACGATCCGCTGGCCACGGCGATCACGCTGCTGGAGGTGGCTGTAGTGCGCGACCATGCGCGCCATCGCGGAGTCCATGACGCTGCTACGCGGGCCCGTGGCGCCGGCGGATGGGCTCATAGGCCTGGTCGCCCACCGGGTCAAGCGTCGCGGGCCGGTCGGTGGCCTGCGGCGGGCGCGCGACGAAATAGATGATCACGCCCAGCACCGGGAGCACGAGCACGAAGAGCGCCCACAGCACCTTGCGCCCCGCGCTGAGGTCGTGGCGGCGCACGAGGTCGACGAGGGTCAGCACCCAGATCAACAACAGCGGAATGGCGATGAGGACAGCGAGGAGCATGGGGTTTCCTTGGCGTCTGGGCGCTCAGCCGAACGTCGGGCGCCCGCCGTAGGCGACGAGTCCGTAGAGCACGAGAAGATCGACCGTGAAGATGGCCAGCGACCAGAACGGATAGGCGGGGATGAACAGCAGCTGGGCGATCGCGTTGATGGACACGATCACGATGCCGGCCCACCGCGCCGCGTTGCTGCCGCCCCAGATGCCGAAGGCGACGAAGAGCTCGATGACGCCGATGATCAGGACGATCCAGCCCCACGTCTTCAGATCGCTGAGGATGTACTTCGCGTTGCCGATGAAGAAGCTCGACTTCGAGATCGCGGCGATGCCGTCGATGGTGTTGAGGATCCCCGACATCACGATCATCACGCCGGCAAAGGTGATCCAGCCGCCTCCGCTGCGCTGCTCGGCATAGGTCGACCGGCTGCCCGTATAGGTCTCCTGCTGCGTCACGTAGGTGGCCTCCTCGGCCGGGTCTCCGACAACGGCCCGATTGTGGGCAGATCACGGGGCCCTGCCATCCCCCGAAAAGGGTGAAATCCAGGCGGCGAGCGCCCAGCCGGCGCGTCGCGTGGCGGACCTGCGAGGCCATCGAGCCTCACCCGACTGAGTGCTGACACGTGCCCGTCGCGCAGGCGTACGCCCTTGCGCGGGAGCCCGCGGGCGGGTGACGCTGGCCACATGGCCGTGCGGGTCGGGATCGCCGACGACAGCTTCCTCGTCCGGGAGGCGCTGACCCGTCTGCTCAGCGACGTCGACGAGGTCGAGCTCGTGGCCGTGTGCGCGGACGGCGAGGAGCTCGCGGCGGCGATGGAGGTTCACGAGCCCGATGTCGTGCTCGTCGACATCCGCATGCCACCCACGATGACCGACGAGGGCATCCGCCTGGCCACGCGGCTGCGCACGACCCACCCCGCCGTCGGTGTCATCGTCATGAGCGCCTACGCCGATCCGGCCTACGCGCTCGCCCTGCTGCAATCCGGATCGGAGGGCCGCGGCTACGTGCTCAAGGATCGGCTCCACAGCCGGGCCCAGCTCCTGGCGACGATCGAGGCCGTGTCCGGCGGCGGCTCCGTCATCGACCCCGAGGTGGTCGACGCCCTGGTGCACGCACGCTCGCCGCTGCACGCCCTCACCCCGCGCGAGCACGAGGTCCTCGTCGAGATGGCGCGCGGCGCGAGCAACGGCGCGATCGCCGAGGCGCTGGGCCTGACGAAACGGGCGGTCGAGAAGCACATCAACTCGGTGTTCGCCAAGCTCGATCTGCCCCAGTCCGACGACGTCAGCCGTCGCGTTCGCGCGGTTCTCCTCTTCCTCGACGAAGCCGGAGGCGCCCCTGGCTGAGCACGACGGCGGCCCGTGCCCGCGCGACGAGCGACCGTCAGCCGGCGACCGGTTGACCGGCGCGGGCGAAGTCCTCGACCAGCGCGGCGACCAGGCCGTCGAGGCCCCTGCGCGCGGCCAGGCGCCGCTGGCGTACGTGGCCGGGATCGCGGGCGAGCGCCGCGACGTCCGCCAGCTCGCTCAGGCAGCCGAGTGCGGCGGCGTACGGCTCGCAGGCCTCCAGGCGTTCGGCGAGCACGTCGGAGGCTGGGCGGCGACCTCTGCGCTCGTCGACGAACACGGCGTCCATGCCGTCGCGCGCCGCCAGGAAGCGGTTCTCGTCGAGCACCTCCGCCTCCGTCGCGGCCTCTCCCCCCTCCTCGGCGTGGCGTCGGACGAGGCACTGAACGAGCGCGACCATGGCGCCGACGTCGGCCGGCCGCGACTGGGCGTCCATGATCCGCACCTCCACCGTGCCCAGGGGCGGGCGCAGGCGCGCGTCCCACCACAGGAAGCTCGGATCGCGGATGGCCACCGAGGAGAGCATCCGTTGGACGGCGGCCGTGTAGCGCTGGTAGGTGCCGAAGCGCCGCGGGATCCCGACCCGCGGGAACATGGCGAAGATCGGCGACCGCATCGCGGCGAAGCCCGAGTCGCAACCGCGCCAGAACGGCGAGTTGGCCGCCAGGGCGAGCAGCAGCGGCAGGTCATCGCGCAGGCCGTCGAGCGCGCGCACCGCCGCCGCGCCGTCGGGTACCGCGACGTGGACGTGCAGCGCCATCGTCGGCTCGCGACGCGCGAGCGCGCCCATCGTCTCCACGATCTCGCGGTGGCGCGGGTCGGCCGTGACCGCGACGTCGGCACGGACGGCCAGCGGATGCGTTCCCGCCGCGGCCGCGCGCAGCCCGAGCTCGCAGCGCAGGACGTCGTCGAGCGCCGACCGCAGGGTGGTGAGCTCCTCCGCGGCGCCGGCGACCGTCGCGTGCGGCGCGGACTTGAGCTCGAGCACGCAGGCATGCGTCTCGGACGAGGCGTGGCGGGCCAGCTCGGGGGGCAGGGCGGCGAGCACGTCGTCGATCCGGTTGGCGATCGAGCGGGTGCGCGCGTCGAGCAGCATCACCTCCTCCTCGACTCCGACCGTCCACGGGCGATCGGCGCCGGCCCGGCTCCAGCGCGCGCTGGGTGCGAGCTCAGGCATTCATGAGCCAGGCCGTCCGGCAACACATCGCTTGCTCCTTGTCATGGGGACCGCCGTGCGAGTCTTGCGGGCGCTCGACGGCGCTGCCAGGGCGTCGCCACCCGGATGGCGGTGGTGCAGGCTCGCGCCGTGCCGCGCCGACGAGCTCAGGTCGCGGGCAGGACCCCGACCACCTGCGTGCCCTGCCCGACCTTCGAGCGATAGGTGAGACCGCCGCCGACGGCCGCGAGCCGGTCGAGCATGTTCGCGAGCCCCGCGCCGCGCGGCGTGCCCGCCGCGTCGAAGCCGCCCCCGTCGTCGGCGACCTCGAAGCGCAGCCGGCCGTCGTCGCTGAGGGCGACCGCGATCAGATGTGCGCCGAGCCCGTGCTTGACGGCGTTCTGCATGGCCTCCATGCAGCAGAAGTAGACGGCGCTCTCGACCTCGGGCGCGTAGCGGCCGACGCCCCCGGCGTCGACCCTGACGGGGATCGGCGATCGCAGGGCCGCCGCACGAAGGGCATCGGGCAGTCCTCGCTGCATCAGGAGGGCCGGATAGACACCATGCGCGAGCGAGCGCACGTCCTCGAGCGCCTCCACCGTCTCGTCGCCGATCTCGTGCAGAAGCTCACGACTGCGGTCCGGGTCCTCCGACAGCGCCTCCTCCGCCAGCTCGAGCTTGATCCGCAGCGCGACCAGCCGCTGCTGCGCGCCGTCGTGCAGATCGCGCTCGATGCGCCGGCGGACCGCGTCGGCGCTGGCCACGATGCGCGCGCGGGAGTCCTGCACCTCGCGCAGCGACGACGTCACCTGTGCGACGAGCTGCTGGTTGTCGAGCGCCATCGCCGCGTAGCTGGCGGCGGCCCTCACGAAGTCCGGGTGCTCGTCGAGGGCGGAGTCGTGGACCATCGCCGCCACCGGCACGCCCCCTTCGCGCAGGGTGGTCACCGACCGACGTCGCGCCACGGCCCTGAGGTCGACGCGACGCCCGTCGGCATCGACCCAGTCGCCATCCCTGCCCCCGCTCCAGAAGGCGAGGTCCAGCCAAGGATCGCCGAGCGCCGCCGCCAGCGCGTTGCGCAGGCGCCGCGCATCGGGACGCTCGAGCAGCTGGACCGCGAGCCGCTCCAGGGCGCGCGCGCTGAACAACTGCCAGCGCAGCAGGCCGATCAGGAAGGCCACGGCCATCGCGGGCACCAGCAGCGCGATCGTCCAGGCGAGCGCGCCGAGCAGCGGCGAGTCGGAATCGGCCGCCCGGAGGCCGAGGCCGACGACCTCGACCAGGAGCCTCGCCACGGCGACGGCGAGCACGGGGGCGAGCATCAGCGGCGTCAGCCGCGTCGAGGACCGGATGCGGCTGACGAGGATCGCCGCGACGCCCAGGAAGATCAACATCGTCAACCCATCGCGCACGGCGGGCAGGCCGTGGCTCACGAACGCGGGCGCGCTGTCGACCACCTGGAAGGCGTTGGCCGGGCAGTCGGCGCTGCACGCCGTCCATGGGGAGGGAATCGGATAGGCGTCGCCCAGCAGGGCGGTCGGGAGGTACCCGACGAGCACGAGGACCGCGAGCGCACTGAGCAGCAGGCGAGCCCCGCGGCCGGTCAGCGTGCCGGATGGGAAGGCGAGGATCGCCCAGACGAAGCCGAGCTCGACGATCCAGGCGGCGACGCGCCCGGCGCTGTAAGGGACGCCATCGCTCGACTCGGCCAACGCCGCGACCGACCAGCCCGCCCCTACCAGGACGAGCAGCAGCCCGAATCGGCGATACGGCCGCCACGTGCGGGCATAGGCCCCGACCCCGATGGGGACGGCGACCATGGTGCCCCGCGCGATCGCTGCCGCCCAGGGCTCCGTGCTGGAGCTGTGGCTCACCGTGAAGGCGACGGCGAAGGCCGTCAGCGCAACCCCGATCGTCAACGCGATCGCCGTCGTCGCACCGTGCTCGATCCGCGAGCCGCCATTCTTCGGGGCTCTGGCCACCGGGCATTGATTATGGGCGCCTTCAGGTGAGCACACATCACCCGCGGGGGGTGACATCGCGCACGCCGACGGTGTGTGGGGGCGTGTGTGCGCGCGCTTGCCCGGGGAGGCCGGCGCCCCTTGCGGCCGGGCGGCCTTCCCCGGCGCGACGGCGCCCTAGCCCGCCGCGTTGTCGTCGGCGAGGAACATGAGCGCCGCCTTGACGCGCTTGCTGACGTCCTCGACGTCCGAGAGGTTGAGCTTGAGGAAGATCGAGTTGATGTGCTTTTCCACCGCGCGCTTGCTCAGCACGAGCGACTCGGCGATCGCGGCATTGCTCATGCCCTCGGCGATCTGCCCGAGCACCTCGCGCTCGCGCGCGGTGAGCTCTGCCAACGGTGAGCGTTCCCAGCGCGACCTGGCGGCCACCAGCGGCGCGACGATCGTGGGATCCATGACCCAGCTGCCGGCCGCGACCGAGTGGATCGCCGAGGCGAGCTGTGTGCGCGAGCACACGCGCTCCTTGAGCAGGTACGCGCGCCCCTCGCACCCCGACTCCAGCAGCGCCTTCGCGAACGCGGCCTCGGCGTAGTTGCTGAGCACGACCACGCCGATCTCGGGGTGACGCTCGCGCAGGAGGGCGGCCAGGCGAATGCCCTCGTCGGAGTGCGTAGGCGGCATGCGGATGTCGGTGACCACCACATCGGGCCGGCGCTCCTCGACGACGTGCAGGAGCGAGTCGAGGTCCGAGCACGAGGCCACCACCTCGATGTCGCGCTGTCTGGCCAGCAGCTGGGCGACGCCTTCGCGGACGAGGAGGTTGTCATCGGCCAGCGCGACCCTGACGGTGAGGGCACCCGTGCCGTCCCGGGGTTCGAGACCGGATGGCGCCGTCTCGGTGTCGGCAGAGGCGTCGGTCATGAGCAGGGGTAAGTGATTTTGAGATTCCCTGTCTTGGGGAAGCTTGGCGGCGTGACCGATCCCGTTCGTGTCCTCGTGGTCGACGACCAACCCATCGTCCGCAGCACGATGCGGGTGCTGCTCGACACGGCGGACGAGTTCGAGGCCGTGGGGGAGGCGGCCTCAGGGCACGAGGCGCTCAGCGCCGTCGAGCAGCTCGATCCCGACCTCGTGCTCCTCGACGTGCGCATGCCGGACATGGACGGGATCGAGGCCGCGTCGCGGATCCGGGCCACGCACCGCAAGACGGTCGTGGTGCTGATGTCCAGCGACGCGCGCGCCGACATGGACACCTCGGCCGCCACTGCCTTCGTCCCGAAGGAGCGGCTCAGGGCCGGCGTCCTGCGCGAGCTCTGGGCGCGCCACGCGCCATCGCGCTGAGGCGCCGCCGGACAGGGACCGCTGGCGTCGCTGTTCGCCATGCGACCAGACTCCCGCAGTCGCGCCGGGCGGGCAATGGCGCGGACACCCCCGATCCGCGCGTGCTCACCCCCCTCCGATCGGAGGGCACGCCGGTCGCTCGGCAGCTTCTCTGAGCAGGTGCGCATCGCCCACCGACAAGCGGCGCGCGCCTGCTCGCCCTTGTGACGTCCGTCAGGCCGGACGGCGGGCTTCGGCCTGGAGCGCGGCTCGACGCCGACCGCCGTAGGCCAGCAGCCCGTAGATGGCGATGATGTCCAGCGGCAGGATGGTCAGCGCCAGGATCGGATAGGCCGGCAGCCACAGCGTCTGCAGGATCGCGTTGACGCTCGCGGAGGCCACGCCGAACCAGCGCCCCCAGCCCGCGCCGCGCCAGATGGCCAGCGCCGCGAGGCACTGGACCACGCCGAGTGCGAGGACGAACCACCCCCACGTCCTCAGGTCGCCGAAGACGTAGCGCGCGTGGTGGACGAAGACGTTCGCCTTGCCGATCGCGGCGATGCCGTAGAGCGTGTTGAGCACCGCGGCGATCATGAGCATGACGCCCGCGAAGGTGACGAGCCCCTGACCATGCGCATCGTCGGGGTCGTAGTAGCTGTAGAGAGAGCCGCCGGACTCACTGCCGGTCGTAGGGACATAGGGCCCCGATGACATCACGGACCTCCGCCGAAGGTCGATCGCCTGCGCGCCCGACGCGCGCCGCATTGGCCCAAAGCTAGACCCCGGCTCATCGCGCAACAACGGTGCGTGCACCCCGAGAAGACTCGTATGTGCTGCCTGAAGATCCCCGCGCCGGCCTGGTAGAAGAGCGTCCGGCGCCCAGGCGTGCAGAGCGAGCAAGGAGGAGCCTGATGGACACCCGGGAGCAGATCCGCAACCAGCTCGTCGTCACACCCGGGCAGCCTGCCGGGATCGCGGAGCGCGACCCCGGCTGGATGGGCGGCCCCGAGTTCGCGGACCTCGCCCACGACCAGCTCGAAGCGCGGGCGCGCGAGGCCCTCGCCGGCGGGATCGCCGAGCTCTCCGACGCCCAGGAGCTCCTCTGGGCCAGCGACCGCTACGCCGTGCTCGTCGTCCTGCAGGCCATGGACGCGGCCGGCAAGGACTCGGCCATCGAGCACGTCATGTCCGGCGTGAACCCGCAGGGCGTGCACGTGGTCTCCTTCAAGAAGCCCTCGGCCGAGGAGCTCGACCACGACTTCCTG
Source organism: Paraconexibacteraceae bacterium (assembly GCA_963757775.1). Lineage (GTDB taxonomy): Bacteria > Actinomycetota > Thermoleophilia > Solirubrobacterales > Solirubrobacteraceae > JAOPZW01. Next base: position 388,813 of record CAVWSH010000012.1, read on the forward strand.
TGGCGCACCGCGCGGGCGCTGCCCGAGCGCGGGCGCATCGGCATCTTCAACCGCTCGCACTACGAGGAGGTCGTGGCGCTCAAGGTGCACCCCGAGTGGCTCGTGCCGCAGCGCCTGCCGCCCGGACCGCGCGACGAGGCGTTCTGGCGCGAGCGCTACGAGGACATCAACGCCTTCGAGCGCCACCTCGATCGCAACGGGACCAGGATCGTGAAGTTCTTCCTGCACGTGTCCAAGGACGTGCAGAAGGAGCGCTTCATCGCGCGCCTCGAGACCCCGGGCAAGGAATGGAAGTTCAACGCCGCCGACGTCGCCGAACGCGCCCATTGGGACGCCTACATGAGCGGGTTCGAGGACGCGCTGACCGCGACGTCGACCCCATGGGCTCCGTGGTACGTCATCCCCGCCGACCACAAGTGGCTGACCCAGGCGCTGGTCGCGATGGTGCTCGTCGAGACGCTTCGCTCCCTGGACCTCCGCTGGCCCGAGGTCTCGGCCGAGGAGCACGCCGCCAACCTGCAGGCGCGCAGGGAGCTCGAGGCCGAGCCGGTCGCGCGCTGACGCGGCCCCGGGGGCGGCGGGCGAAGCACGCGCGTGCTGGCACCACCGGCCGGAAGCTGGCCGGCATCATTGTGCACCCCTTGCTCCCCGGCCGATGCTGCGCGCATGGCCACGGCGCAAGCCCCTCCGACGCCGACGACCGAGGCGGCGACCTGGCACACGCGCTCCCGCGAGGCGGTCGCCGAGGAGCTGCACGTCGAGCCCGCTCGCGGCTTGACGGGCGACGAGGCGGCGCAGCGGCTCTCGCAGTACGGTCCCAACCGCTTCGCCGAGGCCAAGTCGGAGTCGCGCTGGCACGCGTTCATCCGCCAGTACCGCGACCCGATGCAGATCGTCCTCCTGGTCGCCGGCGTGATCTCGATCTACCCGGTCAAGCAGGCGGGCACGGGCATCGTGATCCTCCTGCTGACCCTGTTCAACGCGGCGCTCGGCCTGCAACAGGAGGGCAAGGCCGCGGCCGCCGTGGCGGCCCTGGCGAAGATGATGATCGTCAAGGCCCGCGTGCGACGCGACGGCGCGCTCACGCAGCTGCCGGCCGAGGAGCTCGTGCCGGGCGACGTCGTCGCGATCGAGGCCGGGGACGTCGTTCCCGCCGACGGGCGCGTGCTCGCGGCCGCGACGCTAGAGGTCGCCGAGGCGGCGCTCACGGGCGAGAGCCTGCCCGTGGGCAAGGGCGTCGAGTCCGTTGCGGCGCCCGATGCCCCGCTCGGCGACCGCACCGACATGGTCTACATGAACACCAACGTCACGCGCGGAACCGGCGAGTTCATCGTCACCTCCACGGGCATGGGCACGGAGGTCGGCCACATCTCGGGGATGCTCCAGGCCCAGGACGAGTCGAAGTCGCCGCTGACCGTCCAGCTGGAGAAGCTGACCAAGCAGCTGGTCACCATCGCCGCTCTGGCGCTCGTCGCCTCGGTCGTGCTCAACATGGCGCGCGGGCAGAGCTTCAAGGAGGTCTTCACCGTCGCGGTGGCCTTCGCGATCGCGGCGATCCCCACGGGCCTTCCCGCGGTGGTGACGACGATCCTGTCGCGCGGCACCCGGCTGCTGGCCGACGCCAACGCGATCATCAAGCGGCTGCGCTCGACGGAGACGCTGGGCGCCACCTCGGCGATCTGCTCTGACAAGACGGGCACGCTGACCCTCAACCAGATGACCTCCGTGGAGCTGACGATCCCGGGGCGGCGCTACGAGGTGTCGGGCACCGGCTATTCGACCGAGGGCTCCATCAAGCACGTCGCCGGCGAGCCGGACGTCCCCCTCGAGCAGTTCATGTTCCCGCTGGCCCTCGCCTGCGACGCCGTGCTCACCCCCACCGGCGAGATGATCGGCGACCCCACCGAGGGCGCGCTGGTCGTGCTGGCGGAGAAGGGCGGCGTCGCCATCGGCGCCACGCGCGAGCGCTACCCCCGCCTCGCCGAGCTGCCGTTCGACACCGCCTACAAGCTGATGGCGACGTTCCACCGGATGACCGACGACGCGGGCCGGGAGGTCGTGCGCTGCTTCGTCAAGGGCGCGCCCGATCAGCTGCTGGCGCGCGCGTCGTCGCATCTGGACCCGACGCTGACCGCGGCGACGGTCGACGAGGACTTCAGGGCGCGCTACCTCGCCGAGAACGAGCGCCTGGCCAGGAAGGGCCTGCGCGTCATGGCCACCGCCCGCAAGGACTTCGAGCCGGCGGACTTCGATCCCGGCGCCGACCTGCTCGAGCTCATGGACGGCCTGACGCTCCTGGCCCTGGTCGGGATCGTCGATCCCCCGCGCCCCGCGGCCAAGGCCGCGATCGCGAAGGCGCACGAGGCGGGCATCCAGGTGCGGATGATCACCGGCGACCACGCGATCACCGCCGAGGCCATCGCGCAGGAGCTCGGGATCCGGGGACGCGCGATCACCGGCGCGCAGTTCGCCGAGCTCGACGAGGACCGGGCCGTCACCGAGATCGACGAGATCGGCGTCATCGCCCGCGTGACGCCCGAGCAGAAGGTCCGCCTGGTCGACATCCTCAAGCGCAAGGGCCACGTCGTCGCCATGACGGGCGACGGCGTCAACGACGCCCCGGCGCTCAAGCAGTCCGACATCGGCATCGCCATGGGGATCACCGGCACCGAGGTCTCGAAGGAGGCCGCGGCGATGATCCTCACCGACGACAACTTCGCGACGATCGTCAAGGCGGTCGAGCTCGGCCGCGGCCTCTACGACAACCTGGTCAAGTACATCCGCTTCCAGATGGGCGTGCTGTCGGGCCTGATCCTGACCTTCCTGGGCGCCAGCATCCTCAACGTCGCCAGCGGGATCCCGTTCCTGCCCTTGCAGACGCTGTACGTGAACTTCACCACGCAGGTCTTCCAGTCGGTGGGCCTCGGCTATGGCACCCCCAGCGGGGGGGTCATGCAACGTGCTCCGCGCAAGCCGAAGGAGCCGATCCTGACCCGCGCGGACACGAAGTGGTTCGTGATCGCCGGCCTCATCCTGGCCACCGGCACGCTGGCGGTGGCGGCGGGCGCCGAGCACGACCACGGCGAGAAGCTGGCGCGCACGATGGCGCTCACGACGTTCGCGATCGCGAACCTCGTCTTCTCGTTCACCACGCGCGACGACCGCCGTTCGGTGTTCAGCGTGGACACGTTCAACGACAGGATGTTCGTGCTCGCCTCGCTGGCCTCGGCCCTGTCGATCATCCTGGCCACCTCGTTCGGGTTCCTGCAGCGGATCCTCGACACCGTGCAGCTGACCGGCAACCAGTGGCTGATCTGCATCGGGGCGGCGCTGCCGATCGTGGTGGCCTCGGAGATCCGCAAGTACCTGTTGCGCCGGCGCGACGCGGCCACGGAGGAGCCATCGCCGGAGCAGCGGGCCGTGGTGGCGCAGCCGACGCCTGCGCAGTGAGCTGAGCGGGTGATGAGCTCCGGTGAGTCAGTCGTCGGGGGCGGTGGAGAATCGTCAGCGCTGACCGGCAACACGGCCGCGGGCGAGCCGCGGTCGGCGGCTGCCGACCGGCGCCTGAGCGTGCTGCTGGCGGCGGCCATGTTCGTGCTCGTCGTCGACACGTCGCTGATGAACGTGTCGATCTCCAAGGTCGTCGAGGACCTCGGAACGACGGTCAGCGGCGTGCAGGGCGCCATCGCGCTCGAGGCGCTGGTGTCGGCCGCGTTCATCCTGATCGGCAGCAAGGTCGGCGATCTCATCGGCCGCAAGCGGGCTTTCGTCTTGGGTCTGCTCGGCTACGCGCTGGGCGCTGTGGCGATGGCCTTCGCCCAGGGCCTCACCGCGATCATCGTGTTCTGGGCCATCATCGGCGGGCTGGGCGCGTCGCTGTTGCTGCCGGCCATGCAGTCGTTGATCCACGGCAACTTCCAGGGCGCCGCCCAGAAGCAGGCGTACGCGCTCGTGGGCGCCGCGGCGGCGATCGCCGCCGCCGTCGGGCCGCTGCTCGGCGGCTTCCTGACCACCTTCCTGTCCTGGCGGGTCGGTTTCCTGCTCGAGGTCGTCGTGATCGCGGTGGTCCTGAGCGGGATGGGGCGCATCCGCGACGTGCCCTATACCGGTGAGCGCGCCGTCGACGTCGTCGGCGCGCTGCTTTCGGCCCTGGGCATGGGCGGTCTCGTCATCGGGATCCTCGTCTGGCAGGAGGGCGGCGAGTTCGTGGGCGTGCTGCTCGCCGTCGGCCTCATCGCCTTCGGCTCGCTGGCTCGGTGGCTCGTCCGGCGCAAGCGCGCCGGCAAGCCCACGCTGCTCGATCCCGACCTCTTCAAGCTGGACCTGTTCCGGCTCGGGATCTCCTCCCAGCTGTTGCAGAACGTCGCGCTCGGAGGGGCGATGATCGCCCTGCCGATCTACCTGCAGATGGTCCTGGAGTACAACGCACTGCAGACCGGGCTGACGCTCGCGCCGCTGTCGCTGACGATGTTCGCCACGGCCCTCGTCGCCGGCAAGCGGTCAGGCCGGCGCCGGCCGGCGAGCCTCATCCGCGCCGGGTCGGGGTTGCTGACCGTCGGCATGCTGCTGCTGCTGCCGATCGTCCCGCGCGCGCACTCGGGGTGGGCGCTCGTCATCCCCCTGATCATCGCCGGGGCCGGATTGGGACTGCTGGTCTCGCAGCTCAACAACTACACTCTCTCGCCGATCTCCGACGAACGCGTCAGCGAGGCCGCCGGGGTCAACTCCGCCGCCGGATCCTTCGGGCTGTCGTTCGGGTTGGCCTTCGCCGGCGCGATCATGCTCGCCACGCTCTCGATCGCCTTCACGCAGAAGGCGCAGGACAGCACGGTCCTGCCGCCCGCCACCCAGCAACAGGTCGCCGACGCCCTCGAGCACGACGCGGAGGTGATGAGCAACACCCGCCTCGAGAAGCAGCTCGCTGGTCAGCCGCCCGAAATCAAGGCCGAGATCATCTCCATCAACACCGACGCACGACCGCTCGCGCTGCAGGTGGCGCTGCTCGTCCCGATCCTCGCCGGACTGCTCGGGCTGCTCAACGGCATGCGCATGATGCGACGGCCCGATCCCGCGCCATCCGACGCCGCGGAGATGGCCTTGGGTTGAGGCGCATGAGGCGCGCGCGATGACCGCGCAGCCGGTCAGGGACGCGATCGATCGCTGGCAGCAGGCACGTCCGCAGACGGCCGTGCCGTGCGCGGTCGCGAAGAAGTTCGCCGACGACGGGGCGTCGCGCCTGGCGGCGCTCATCGCCTACTGGGGCTTCTTCTCCATCTTCCCGCTGCTGCTGGCCTTCGCCTCGATCCTGGGCTTCCTGCTCGAGGACAACCCGGGCTTCCAGGAGGACGTGCTGGACTCCACCGTCGCGCAGATCCCCGTGATCGGCGAGCAGCTCAGCCGCGACGTGACGTCCCTGAAGGGCAGCGGCGTCGCCCTCGCCATCGGCATCGCCGGCGCCGTGTGGGCCGGGCTGGGCGTGACCCTGGCCCTCGGCAGGGCGCTCGACACGATCTGGGCCGTGCGGCGCGTGGACAGACCCGACTACGTGCACGCGCGCCTGCGCGGACTGGCCATCCTCGTCGTCCTGGGCACCGCCCAGATCCTGACCACCATCGTCGTCACGCTCGCGCGCAACGGCACGATCCAGCCGCCGGCCGCCGGGATCGCCAGCTTCGGAGGCTCGGCGGCGATCGACTTCCTCGTCTTCCTCACGGCCTTTCGCGTGCTGACCGCGGCCGACGTCACGGCCCGCGACGTGCTGCCCGGCGCCGTCCTCGCGACGATCAGCTGGGTTGGGCTGCAGACGCTCGGCGGCCTCTACGTCGAGCACGTCGTCGCCCGGGCGAACGAGACCTACGGCGTCTTCGCGGCGGTCATCGGCCTGCTCTCGTGGCTGTGGCTGGCCGCACAGCTCAGCCTCATCGCCGGCGAGCTCAACGTCGTCCTCGCCCAGCGCCTGTGGCCGCGGTCGCTCTTCGGCGGCCTGGCGGCGGCCGACCAGCGAGCGATGCGGACGGCCGCGGAGGCCGAGCAGCGCGACCTGCGTGAGCACATCGCGGTCAGCTTTGACCCGGCCGCGCAACCACCGGCCCCGGCTCAGCGCGATCCTTGACGGCCACCTCCTCGGCCGCGCGCTCGCGGCTGGCCGCCAGGTCGCCGGAGATCCGCACCCCCGCGGAGACCAGCGGCGCCGCGATCACCATCCCGACGATGCCGAACAGCGCGCCCGACGCGATCGTCACCACGAGGACCGCCAGGGGGTGGATCCCCAGCGCCGCGCCCATCGCGATCGGCTGGACGAGCTGCTGGAGCGCGCCGTTGGCCAGCAGGGTGATCACCGCCATGGCGATGCCCGCTTCGGTCCCCTTCGACCCGAGCGCGATGAGGACGGTGAACGCCCCCGCGCTCCAGGCGCCCAGGAACGGGATGTAGGCCGCCGCGAAGTTGACAATCGCTATGGACCCCGCCTGCGGCACGCCGATGATGAGGGCTCCCAGGCCGATGACGATGCCGTTGAACGCGGCGACCGCGGTGACGCCCACGAAGTAGCCGCGCAGCGACTGCAGCGTGCGGCCGACGACGATGTGACCGACCGGCCGCGGCACGCCGAGGTGGCGTTCCACCCACCCGCGGATCATGGGGCCGTCCTTGAGGAAGAAGAACAGGCTCAGAACGGTGAACGAGAGGAACACCGCGAGCGAAGCCAGGGCCTGGACCCCGGTCGCCACCCCGGTGAGCAGGGCGTGGAAGCCCTTGCTCAGCCCGGCCGCCGCGTCGCTGTTGGCCTGTTGCGCGCTGTCCGAGCTCACGCCGAGATCGTGGACCCAGCCCTGAATCCTGTCGGCGCCCTGCGCGAGCTTCGGCGTGAGCGCGGACGCCTGGCTCGAGATCCCACCGACGATGATCACCACGAAGCCGGCGCCCATCGCGAGCAGCACGAGGAAGACCACGGCCGCGCCCGCGCCCCGGGGCAGGCCGCGGCGCTGGAGCTTGTGCACCAGCGGGGAGGTCACCGCGGCGACCACCCCCGCGACGACGACGGGGACGACGATCGTGCTCGTGAGCGCCGCGACCCACGTCGCGCCGATGAGCACGGCCCCGACGCCCGCGAGCATCCACGACGCGAACCCCAGGTCCCTCAGCCACTGCGGCGCGGAGAACACGCCGGAGAGCTCGACCGACTCGAGCTCGACGATGTCGGGCTCCTCGCCGGCGTCGGAGGCCGGGGCGCGCGTGCGGTGGATGCGTCTCGTGAGCCGTGGGGACATCGGATCCACCCGCAGCATCGGGCACGGGCCATCACCCTCGCCTCCCCCGAACCGGGTGACCGCGCCGTTGCGGTCCCCACGTCCTCGCTTCATCCGATCGGGATGAGGCGCTGGCGCGGGAGAGAGCCGAGAATCGCGGCATGAGCTCGGGCGACGCGCTGCCCATTGCCGACCGGCGGCGCGCCGGCCTGACGACCTGAGAAACCAGAGAGGACAACCACGACATGCCCAGTGTCGCCACACCCGCGCTCGCCGACGACGAGCTCGTCGAGATGCTCGCCCTCATCAGGGGCGCCGACAGCGTCGAGCTGAAGCTGACCATCCCGGAGACGGCCCAGCGCCTCACCATCCAGGCGCTCGGGATCGACCCGCTCGGCGCCCAGGTCCGGCTCGTGCACTTCTACGACACGCCGGACCTGAGGCTCGAGAAGGCCGGCGTCGTCGTGCGCGCGCGGCGCGTGGCGCAGAAGGGCGATGACTCGGTCGTCAAGCTGCGGCCCGTCGTCGTCGAGGACCTGCCGGCCGAGCTGCGCGAGTCGCCCGAGTGCGTGGTCGAGGTCGACGCCGTCCCCGGCGGCTACGTCTGCTCGGCGTCGCTGAAGAGCACCCCGCACACGTCGGTCCGCGACGTCGCGCAGGGCGCCGCCCCACTGCGCAAGCTCTTCTCGAAGGGCCAGCGGGCCTTCTTCGCCGAGCACGCGCCCGACGGCATCGGGTTCGAGGAGCTCTCGCTTCTCGGGCCGATCTTCGTCCTCAAGCTCAAGGGGGTGCCGGAGGGCTTCGCGCGCAAGATGGTCGTCGAGCTGTGGCTGTACCCCGACGGGACGCGGATCCTCGAGCTCTCCACGAAGTGCGCGCCGGCGGAGGCGTTCCAGGTTGCGGCCGAGAGCCGCGCCTTCCTGGCCGAGCGCGGCATCGAGATCGACGGCGGCGCGCAGACCACGAAGACGCGCAAGGCGCTCGAGTTCTTCTCCAAGCAGCTCAAACCGACACGCTGACCGGGAACGTCGCGATCCACATCACGCTGCCGAGGAACAGGACGCAGCCGAGCCCGAGGACCACCATCCGGGTCGTGGAGGACCGCAGGCGGGTGCTGACGCCTGCGAAGAACAGCGATGACGCGAAGAGCACGACGGCCAGCGAGTAGTCGTCGGCGCGCTGGATGAAGGCGCCCGCGCGCTGGGTGGCCGCGGCGGCCTTGTCCTCGAGGCGGGCGGACGTGGCGTTGGCCGCGAGCCTGTACTGCGCCATGGCGAACGGTGACAGTGGAGCGCGGGGGTTCTTGCGCGGCCGGGTGGCCACCCAGGCCTCGAACGCCGGCTTGAACTCCGGGCGAAAGCGCTTGTCGTAGAACGCGGCGAGCTCGTTCTCGTCGCGCGCGTACGCGTCGACCCATTGCGTGAACAACGCGACGTCGATCTGCCCCTGCCGGTTCGCGACGTTCGCTGCACGCGTCGACTCGACGCGGGCGGCGACCGATGCGCTCTGGGCCCGCGCCTGCTCGCCGTGCCAGCGCGCCGACTGATATGACGCCCAGGCGGTCGCGACCGCCGCCACCGCGAGCAGCACGGTGGCCACGAGCTCGAAGTGACGGTCGAAGCGGGTCTGCCCCGGGTCCTCGGTCAAGACGAGACCCGGGCGCCCCGCGCATCGCACGGCACCCGTGCGCGGACGTTCAGCACGGTGCGCGCTGTATCGAGCATCCGCAGCGACCGCTGCATGGCCACCGGCTTGATCTGACCGACGCCGGCGCTGTAGGGGTGGTTGAGGGCGTTGATCGCGGCCAGCGTGAGCACGATCACCGTCGTCGCCGAGCCCATCAGCATCGCCTGGGAGCCCACCCCCTCTCCGCTGTCCGCGAAGAACAACATGAAGGTGAAGACGACGCCCGCGATCACGAACAGGACGATCCAGATCGACGTGGGGATGATGCCTTCCGCGCCGTGGAGTCGATCGCGCCGGCCCTCCTCGCGGTCGGAGGTCTGATCGAGCCATTTGCTGTAGGCAGCCTGCTCGCTGGCGCTCTTCGGGTTCACGAGCCGCAGGCTCGAGAAGAGGGCGATCGACCACGGGTTGATCGTGTCGCCGCCCTTCCCGTGCTGCATCTGGGGCCACTCCTGGTGCACGACCGAGCGTCCGTAGCAGACGATCTCCCCGGTCAACCGGTCGCGCACCGCCACGGGCAGGAGCTCGGCCGTCTCGAACTGCTGGATGGCCGTGAGCGCCTCGGCCTCCCCGCCGCTGCGCGACTGGTCGTAGGTCGTGAAGGCGAGGAAGATGATGAAGCCGGCGAAGATCGCGAAGCCGCCCGCGAGCACGCCGAACACCCCCGAGGCCCGGTCGCCGTCCTTGAAGTAGCTCCCCTCCGGAGCTCGACGGCGGACGAGGAGCATCGCCCCGATGGTCGCCGCGTTGGCGGCCAGCAGTATCAGGATGGTCCAGAGGAGTCTCATGACCGCCCGTCCACGCTAGGAGCGCGGACGGGCGCCGCGCATCGCCCAAAGCGGGTGAAGGCCCGTCACCCGAAGTGGATGAGGACAGGTCGCGATCGGCGCTCGATAGTGGCCTTCGACCGGCCGCCCTCGGGCGGCGATCCCTGACCACGGAGGACGCATGAGCAATCTGATCGCCGTCGCCTATCCCGACGAGTTCACCGCTTCGGAGGTGGCGCAGACTCTCATCCAGCTCCAGAAGGAGCGCTCGATCCAGCTCGACGATCTCGTCGTCGCCATCCGCAAGGACGACGGGAAGATCAAGTTGAAGCAGAGCTTCAGCCCGGCCGGGACCGGCGCGGCCGGAGGCGCCCTGTGGGGCGGCCTCATCGGGCTCATCTTCCTCATGCCGCTCTTCGGCATGGCCATCGGCGCAGCGACCGGCGCGGCCACGGGCGCAGCGACGGACGTCGGCGTCGACGACAAGTTCATGAAGGCGCTCGGCGAGAAGCTGCAGCCCGGCGGCGCCGCGATCTTCGTCCTCGTCAGCCAGTCGACGCCCGACAAGGTGCTGCCGCGCATCTCCCAGTTCGGCGGCGAGGTCATCCACAGCTCGCTGAGCGAGCACGCCGAGGAGACCCTGCAGGACGCGCTGCGCGCGCACGCGACCGCTTAGGCGGTCGCGCGCGGGGCTCAGGCGGGAGCGGCGGTGACCGGCGGCGCCATGTCGGAGCCGCCCTCCTTGTGCACCTTTCGCAGCTGGTAGGCGGCGAGCAGCGCGAACACGCCCCGGAAGATGAGCGAGATGCCGAAGAAGATCGCGAGCGTGACGAGGCTCTCGTCGGGCCAGGAGAGGATGAGGATGCCCAGGACGAGGTCGATGACCGCGCTGAACAGCGGCAGACCGCGGTGCTCGACGCTGGCGAGCGCGCGCACCAGCCGCGCGACCCCGGTCACGATGAGGTAGGCACCGAGCACGACGACGAGCGCCAGGAGGCTGTCGCCGGGACGGCGCAGGCAGATCAGGCCGGCGAGCAGGGCGACGACGCCGACGATGGCGCTCAGGGCGCGCGACGCGGGATCGCCGACCACCGCTTCCACGAGCTCGAAGACGCCCGCCATCAGCAGGTAGAAGCCGAAGATGATCCCAACCGCGAGCAGCGTGACGTCGGGATAGACGATGGCCAGCACGCCGCACACGAGCGACACGACGCCCAGCAACGCCAGCAGCCACCACTCCTTCGCCAATTGCGCGACGTCGGACATGGTCCTTCCTCCTCGTAGGGGTCGTCCGCGAAGCTAGGCCGCCCCGGGGTGAGCCGTCGTCACCCGCATCGGGTGAGGCTCGGTCACTCGCGCGCGCGAGGCCGGCGCCCGATCACCGCCGCTGATGGCGGAGGTTGCCCACCAGCGTCGCGATGACCGTCACCAGATAGAGCTGGCCGACCAGCATCTCGAGCACCGCCAGCGCCCGCCCCCCGCGGGTGGCGGCCGTGTAGTCGCCGAACCCCGTGGTCGTGAGCGCGGTGAAGCTGAAGTAGACGCGCGCGTTCTGGGTCGCATCGGTCCCAGAGGCGAAGTACGGGGCGGATCCGCCGGTCGCCACTGCGCCGATGAGGAAGGCGAAGGTGAGGCCGACCAGCATGTACACCGCCAGCGAGCCGAAGACGGCCTGCACGACGACGCCGCGCTCGATGACGAGGCGCACGAGCCCGGCGAGGATGACACCCCCGGTCACGGCCAGCAGGACGCTGGTCGCCGCGAAGGTGAAGGCGGGATGCGGGCCCACGAAGGCCGCCGTGAGGCCGCCGACGAGCACGACGATCCCGACGGCCGCCCCCGCCAGCCGGCGCGTGGCGGCCGGCGCGCGCGAGGTGAGCACCGCGACGAGGAGCGTCGCCCCCGCGGCGACGAGCTCGATCGTCCGTACGGCGCCGCCGTCCTTGGCGATCAGGGCGAAGACGGCGATCGTGAGGGTGAGCAGCAGGACGCCGCCGTAGCGGAAGCCGCCGGCACCGTGCCCCGCCGGCCGGCTCACGACGCGACCCGGCCCAGCGCCAGCTCGTCACCGGGAGCGAGCACGCGGACGTCGACCTCAGGGGCGAGCTCGGCCACGTGGCGCGCGAAGACCTTCGGCGGCTCGACCAGCGCGCTTCCGCGCAGCGCCTCCAGGCCCACCGGGAAGAAGGTCCCCCAGTGGATCGGCACCGCGACCGCCGGGCGCACCATCGCGGCGGCGCGCGCCGCGCTCAGCGGGTCCATGTGGCCCGGCCCGAGCGATGGCCCCCAGCCCCAGACCGGCAGCAGGGCGACGTCGAAGCGTCCGGCGAAGCTCCGCATCCCGTCGAAGAGCTCGGTGTCACCCGCGAAGTAGACGCGATGGCCGCCGGCGATCTCGTAGCCCAGCGTCGCAACGGTCGCCCCCAGCGGACGCCGGCGGCCGTCGTGGACCGCCGCGAGCGCCGTGATGCTGACATCGCCGAAGGTGACGCGATCGCCGGGCAGCACCTCGTCGATCGCGGAGAACCCGATGCGCCCCAGCAGCCGCCCGGCGCCCTGCGGGGCGACGACGCGCGCCCCGCGCGCCACGGTCCGCAGGGACCGGACGTCGAGGTGGTCGAGATGCACGTGCGAGACGAGGACGGCGTCGATGTCCCGCGTCACGTCCGGGTGCGGCCGCGCGCCGTGACGGCGCAGATGACCCAGGCGCGTGCGCAGCAGCGGATCGGTCAGCAGCCGCGCGCCCCCGAGCTCGAGGAGCACGGTGGCGTGACCGACCCAGGTCAGGCGCTCGTCATCGCGCGTCACGACGATCATCGTTCCGCCGTCGCGGGCGAAGCCGCATCACCCCCTGCGGGTGAGCCGGGCTCACCCAGGTCGCGGCCATGCTCGTCACATGAGGCACCGAGGTCGACGTCGCGGTCCCAGCTGGTACGCGCGTACGGCGCTCGATGTTCGCACCGCCTGGTGGATCGGCAGGCGCCTCTGGCGCGTGCGCTTTCACGAGGCGAGCGCCGGTCGCCCACGGCGCAGGCGCGGGTGACCTGCCCGCATGGCGCCGAATCCCAGTGTGAAAGGAGCTCCCGTGAGCGCTACCGAACAAGGAGAGGTCATGGCAGTCGGCCCCGTCGACGTCTACATCATCGGCTTTCCCGAGAACAAGTTCACCGGGCGTATCGCCCCGGCCATCATGGAGCTGGTGGAGAGCGGCACGATCCGCGTGCTCGATCTGCTCTTCGTGAGCAAGGACGCGGACGGCGTCGTGACCTCGCTCCAGGCCGCGGACCTCGACGAGGACGGCGCTGCCTTCGTTTCGATCGACGTCACGCAGCCGGGTGCGTTGGGCCCCGAGGACGCCGAAGAGGTCAGCGACGACCTGCCGGCCAACAGCTCGGCCCTCCTGGTCGCCTTCGAGAACGCCTGGGCCAGCAAGCTGGTCGACGCGCTCCAGGCCTCGGACGCCTTCGTGATCGACTCGATCCGGATCCCGGTCGACGTCGTGACAGCCGCGCTCGACGCAGGCTAGACCCCCACCTTCGAGATCGAGAGGAAACGACATGGGACTTCTACGCATGGCAGCCCGCACCGCCGTCGTGGCGGGAACCGCCACGGCCGTGTCCGGCCGCGTGGCACGTCGTCAGGCCGCCAGGTACGGAGAGCAGTCGCCCTACGGGGAACCGCAGCAGTACGCCCAGGAGCCGCAGCAGTACGCGCCGCCGCTGCCGGCGGCAGCGGAGGACGACGCGACCGCGCAGCTGCAGAAGCTGGCGGCGCTGCATACGCAGGGCGTGCTCACCGATGAGGAGTTCGCAGCGGCCAAGGCCAAGCTCCTCGGGATCTGACCCGACGCCCCGAGGCGCAGTGACGCACGTCGAGGCGTACTCGCGGCTGGCGGGAGTCTACGACGAGATCGTCATCGACCCCTGCCACGACCGCTGGGCATCGTTCCTGCACGAGCTGTGGAGCAGCGACCCGCAGGGCGTGCGCTCGGTGCTCGATCTCTGCTGCGGCACCGGGCTCCTCGCGGGCGAGCTGATCGCACGCGGCTACCGCGTCGTCGGCGTGGACGCGGCCGAGGCGATGCTGGCGCGGGCTCGCGAGCGTCTTGGCGGCGAGGTGGCCTTGAGCAGGATGACGCTTCCCGATCTCGCGATCGACGGGGTCTTCGACGCGGCGGTCTGCACGTTCGACGGCCTGAACTACCTCGCTCCGGCGCAGTTGCGGATGACGATGGCCGCCCTCGCCCTGCGCGTCCGGCCCGCCGGGTGGTTCGTCTTCGATCTCCACACCGACGCGATGATGCAGTTCACGATCTCCAACCCCGACGTCGCCGGCGCGTCGGCGGGGAACGACTTCGCGATCACGAGCGTCGTAGATCCCGGCACGCGCACGTGCCAGACCACGATCGAGCTCACGCGGCCCCGCGACGGTGACCCCTTCAGCGAGCGCCACCGGCAGTACTTCCACACGGATGCCGATGTTCGCGCCAGCCTCCACGACGCGGGCTTCGCGGTGACCGCGGTCAGCGAGGAGTACACGCACCGGCCGGCAGACGCCTCGACCCTGCGCGCGACCTGGACCGCACGGCGCCTGCGGACGGCGTCAGCTGAGCAGACCGCCGATGCCGCGTCCGATGAGCGCTAGGGCGAGGACGACGACGAGCACCAGCGCTATCTTGCCCCCGTCGCGGCTGAGCCAGACGCCGAGACGCTCGACCCTTGCGGCGGTCTTCGCCGGCGCGACCGTGTAGCCGATGAGCGGGATCTCCAGCAGGCCCAGCATGATCACGTTGATGGCGAGCACGGTGAGGACCATTTCCGCGTCGGACAGATCCTGCTTGGCGGTCGCGTCGAGCGCGAGCAGGTACGAGGTACCCGGGAGGGTCAGCACCGCTCCGATGGCGAACGTCGTGCGGGCGCCGCCACGAGTGAGCGCCCGCTTCCATCTGGGTGGCCCTTTGTCGGCCTTGGCGGCGCGCTTGCGCTCGCGGCGAGCCCGGCGCCGGGTGTCGCGCCCGGTGGCCACGACGAACGCGATGACCAGCAGCAGCCCTCCGAGCACGAGATCGACGACCGGGTTGACCGTGTGCTCGGCCGTGGACGTGCCGGCCGACGAGCCGTCGAGCGAGAAGACGATCAGCAGCCCCAGCGTGACGCTGGTCATCATCGCCCCGAGGAGGTAGCCGAGCAGCAGGCGCCTCGGGTTGGGGAGCACGAGCATCGCCGTGGTGGCGGCGAGCAGCGTCGGATAGAGCGCTGCGGTGCAGGAGAAGAAGAGGACCCGGCTCAGTGAACCAGCGCCTTGAACGCGATGAGCGCGCCGCCGATGACACCGACCGCCAGCGCCTGCAGGAGTGATGCTCTGCGACCGGCTCCCGCGAGCCGGCCCGCAACGAAGCCGTAGCAGCTGATCAGGCCCAGCCCCGACCACTTGGCCATCGTGAACGCCGTGGCCGGCTCGAGCACGCCCGCCGCGGCGAGGACGAAGAAGACCGCCGGGAAGGCGATGCCGAAGGCGACCGCGACGACCTCATCGAGGAGCTCGCGCACCTGCTCGCGCTCCACGCGCCGGCGGTTGCGCGTCTCGGCCCCGACCACCTCGCTGTAGAGCTCAGCCAGGCCGACCGCGGCGGCGGCGGCGAGCAGCGTTCCCGCCATCACCCCAGGGCCGGGCGGGTGGGACTCGAGCGAGACGACGAGCGCCATCCCGATGATCGCGCCGTAGATGACGCGCGCGACCTGACGGCTTCCGAGATGGGCTTCGAGCGCCTGTCGCATCGCTCATCTCGGTCCGGCCCACCCGGCGTCGACCCCGCCGCCAGCCTCGCCGGCCACGCGCGAGCCGAACCGCCATCACGGCGCGCTGCGCACGGCCCGCCGGGGCCCGCTACGCCGCCAGGGCCTTCGCCTTGAGCGCGTCGAATTCCGTCTGGTTGATCGCGCCGCTGTCGAGCAGCTGCTTGGCCTTGTCGATCTCGGCCGCCGCACCGCCGCTGGTGGCCACCGACCTGACGTAGTCGTCCATCTGCGCCCTCTGGCCGCGCACGGCGTCTGCTTGGCGCTGCGCCATCCCGTCGTGCTGGGCGATGAGGTAGACCAGCGCGCCGAGGAACGGCAGGATGATGAGGAAGATCGTCCATGCCGCCTTGCCGAAGCCCGACAGGTCGCGCCTGCGGAAGACGTCGGTCAGGATGATGATCATCATCCAGATCCACACCACCCAGGTGAAGAAGATGATCATGCTCCACAGGATGTCCAGGAACGGATAGTCCGCAGCGATCGGCATGTCGTCAGGCTCCTTTTGGTCACGCGGTCAGCGACCTGCGAGACAGACCCTCGCGCCGGGCAGGGTGACGCGGCCTCACCCTGCGCGGGTGAACCGCCGGCGTCACCCCATACAGCTGACGAGCCCTCGCCGCCCGCGCTGAGGGCCTCTGCGCCCCCGCCCCCGCGGATCCTACCGCTCTGGGCGCGCGAGACGCTCGAGCACGCGCAGCAGCGCCTCGAGGTCCTCGGCGCGCGCGTCGTGCAGGGCGGCCGGCGGCTCGTCGAGGATCGCGTCGGCCCGTGCGGCGGCGGCGCGGCCCGCGTCGGTCAGCGCTACGACCTTCGCCCGCCGGTCCTCGGGATGCGGCGTGCGCGCCACCAGCCCGCGCTCCTCCAGGCCGTCGATGATCAGCGTGACGTAGGGCCGGTCGGCCGCCAGCTCCACGGCGAGCTCGCTCAGCGTGCGCGGCTGGATGGCCAGGCGCTGCAGCGCGCGCACGCGGGCCCAGCTCACGCCGAGCGCCTCGGACACCGCGAGCTTGCGGTCGTGGTCGAGCACGACGTCCAGCATCGTGCGCCAGGCGCGGCGCGTGAGCTCGGGGTCGGCCGCGCTCATCACGCCGCCAGCGGCGCCTCGCGCAGGCGCGCCGCGGTCCGCTCGGCGCTGGCGTGAGCCGCCCCGGTGCTCGCGGCCAGGCCGAGCGACACGATGGCGCCCCCGAGAGCCGCGATGAGCCACCACGCCAGATGGCTGGCGGAGGCGAGATGGTCCTGGAGCGGGCCGTCCACCCCCGCCGTGGCCACGGCGCCGAACACCGCGACGCCGAGCGTCAGGCCGACCTGGCGGCTCGTCGTGGCGACCGCCGCGGCCACGCCCGCCTGGCTCGCCGGCATGCCCGACACGGCGGCGTTGGTGATCGGCGGGTTCACCGCGCCGAACCCGAGTCCGAAGACCGAGTACGCGGCCAACAACCAGCCGAGCGAGGTGTCGACGCTCAGCGACACGAGCATCAGGCTGCCCGCGCCGATCCCCAGGCCGCCGACGATCAGCGGGCCCCGCACCCCGCGCGTCCCGACGACGCGCCCGGCGATCGGGCTGACCACCGCGGTCATCGCCGCCAGGGGCAGCGTGCACAGGCCGGCGCTCAACGGCGAGAGCCCCCGCACGTCCTGCAGGTAGAGGGTGTTGAGGAACAGGAACCCGCCGAAGGCCGCGAACGCGGCGACCGCGATGACCGCCGCGGCGGAGAAGGGCCGGCTGGCGAAGAAGCGCGGCTCGATGAGCGGATCGATCCGGCGCAGCTCGTGGCGCAGGAGCGTGGCGAAGGCGACGCCCGCGGTGGCGGCGAGGGCGAGGATCCACGGCGAGCCCCAGCCCAGGCGCGGGCCCTCGATGATGGCCGAGGTCAGGGTCGCCAGCGCGAGGATGACCAGCGCCTGGCCGACCGGATCGGGCCGGCGCGGGCGAGGCGCGCGCGACTCGGGCACGAAGCGCGCGGTGAGGGCGATCGCGGCGAGGCCGATGGGGATGTTGACCAGGAACACGGCCCGCCAGCTGAGGCCCACGAGGACGCCGCCCAGGACGGGCCCCACGGCCATGCTGAGGCCGACGACGGCGCCCCAGATCCCGATCGCCTGCGCGCGCTCGCGCGGGTCCTCGAACGTGTTGCGGATGATCGACATCGCCACCGGGTTGAGCATCGCGCCGCCGACGCCCTGCAGCACGCGGAAGGCGATGAGCCAGCCGACGCCCGGCGCCAGGCTGCAGGCCAGCGACGCCGCGGTGAAGAGCGCGAGGCCGACCTTGAACACCCGCGCGCGACCGAGGCGATCGGCGAGCGACCCGCCGAGCATGAGCAGGCTCGCGAGGACCACGGTGTAGGCGGCAGTCGTCCACTGCAGGGCCGAGACCGGCGCATCGAGATCGCGCTGGATGGACGGCAGCGCGACGTTGACGATCGTCACGTCCATCCCCACGATCAGCAGGCTCATGCAGCAGATGGCGAGCACCAGCCACGGCCGCGTGCGCGTGACGCCCTGCGCGCTGCTCGCCGACGTGGTAGTGATATTCATACAACGATTATAACACTACAACCATCTCCGTCGATGACTATTGCCGCCAGCAGCCGCTCGTGCTCGCCGCGCGGCGCTACGCCCCCCCGCCGGTCGCCTTGGCGACGCCGGCCTGCATCTCCTGCGCGTTCATCACGGGCGAGAACGTGACCGTCGCGTCCAGCCCAAGGAAGAACGGCTCGGCGGCGGGCGGGATGTCGCTCGAGTCGTCCATCTGAAGAAGAACAACCCCGTTCGCATCCCGTCCTCGGCGGTGAAATAGGCCGCCTCCGCCTTCAGGGCTTCGAGCGACGAGCCCATGATCTGCCCCAGGGTCCCGGCCTTGATCGCGGCGTTGCCCGCTGCGGTCGGCACCTGGACCTTCATCATCATGCGCATGCTGGCACTCCCTTACGGTTGGGTGCCGGACCGGCGCGAACCTACGCTCGCCGCGCGACGCGTGTCGAGCCGACGCGCCGCACCGTCAGCCGCCGGCGCGGTCGCCGCCGTCGACCAGGTCGGACGGCGGCTTCGTCTCGCGCGTGCGCGCCGCGTGGGAGGCGCCGTAGACCGCCGACCGGAAGGCCAGCAGCGGGTCGTCGGAGCACTCGATGCCGGCAGGGACGTTGGTCGGGTCGAAGACGATGCCGTCGACGGCCTCCTGGTCGGGGTGCTCGCCGGTCAGCGTCAACATGCCGGCGTGGATCCGGGCGCGCGACGCCGGCCATGCGCGCAGCTGGTTGTCGGTCGGATCGCCGGCCTGCGCAAGCTCGAAGATCAGCTCCCAGCGCACCGGTCCCCGCGCGACGCGCCGGCGCATCTCCTCCACGAGGAACTGCGGCGGCCGGCGTGCCGCCTCCCCCGCGCGGACGGTGCGGCCGTCCGTCATCGTCGACGTCCAGTGATAGCGGAAGGCCTGCCGCCCGCCCCGGCCGTCGACCAGGTGGTAGGCGTGCAGGCCATGGAAGTCCGCCGCCGCGAAGCTGCGGACCGGCGGGTGGCGGACGAGGGCCATGAGGCCCGGGACCGTGCGCGGGTGGCGTACCGCGAAGGCCAGCAGCGCCAGGAGGTTGCGATGCCCGCGGGCGTTGCGCCGCTGCGCGGTGGTCACGGCGATGAACTCCTGTGGCGTGCCGGCCGGAAACGCCGTCAGGTTCGCGGCCGCCCATGTCGCGTGCCCGCCCGAGGGCAGCGCGAAGGCGATGCCCAGCCCGAGGGTCGCCCCGTGGCGCGCCGACTGCAGGTCCGGGGCGTACGGGCTCCCTGCGCCGTTTGAGAGCCGCACGACCACGTCGACCCGGTCGCCCTGCAGGTGCTCCGCCACGGTCAGGGCGACGACCGGCGCGGTCGCCTCGAAGTGCCCGACGAACCCGTGACCGCGCGCGTGGGCCCGTCGATGGCCCGGCACGACCCCGGTGTACTTCTCCATGGCGGCCATCGCCGCCGCGACCGCCGGGTCGCCCTGCGCCGCCATCGTCACTGCGCGGCGGCCGAGAGCAGCCACAGCCCCAGGCTCGTGAAGGCGACCATGACCGCCAGCATCCAGTACTGCGAGCGCGTCGCCTCGCGGACGCGCTGGTAGACGACCAGGGCGCGGTCGTGGGCCAGCGCGAGCCCGCACGCGTGGCCGAGCACGAGCGCGACGACCTGGACGTACCAGACGCCGTTGGCCCCGATCACGTTGTAGTTGATGGTCGCGGTGGCGGTCCCGAACAGGTTCGAGCCGTGGCCGAGCGGATCGGAGACCAGGTAGGCCATCGCCTGCCCCTGGTAGGTCAGCAGCGAGAAGTAGTGCGCGACGACGTAGGCCAGCGAGATGGGGATCAGCGAGTGCACGAAGCGCCGCGACAGCTCGGTGGTCGTGTGGCCGCGGCCGACCGAGTGCATCCCGACCACGCCCAGCCGGTACACGCCCGAGACGACGCCCACCATGAACAGCAGGCCGATGGTGAAGGTGATCTCGAGCGCCACCTCGCCGGTGAAGCCGAGGTTGATGAAGCGCTGCTGGAGCTTGGGGGCCAGGCCGCTCGTCCCGGTCCACAGCGCGCCCTGCGAGAGCCCGTCGAAGCTGACCGTGCCGATCATCGTGCACAAGAGCGCCACGGTCCCGGCGCCGACGTCGAGCCTCGGGGCGCCGGCCAGCGGCGGGCGCACGAACAGCTCGCGGTTGCGCCAGTGCAGCGGCGAGAGCATCGAGAACAGCCGGAAGTAGACGCCGAAGGCGTCGGCGTTGCGCGACCACGGCTCGATGCCGTAGACGCTCATCCCGACCAGCTGGACGGCGGCGTAGAGCAGCGCCATGGTCGCGAGCTGGCTGGGGTCGTCGCGATTGACGTAGACCAGCTCGACCCACGCGAAGGCCAGGATCCCCAGGGCCGCCGGCCAGCGCCCGAGCCACTGCGGATAGGCCATCGCGGCCGGCGCCGGGTCACCGCGGCGCAGGCGCCCGAAGGCCCACGCCACGCCTCGCGCCGCCGCGCGCCACGGGTTGAAGGCGCCGAAGACATCGCCCAGCAGGAGGGTTGCGAACGGGATCCCCACCCAGAAGACGACGTACACGACGGTCGGCACGAGGTTCGCGGTGGCGGTCTGCGTGCCGGCGAAGCCCGCCCACACGGTGACCACGAAGGCCGCGACCCCGAGCGCCCCGCACAGGACCTCGAGGATGGCCGGCGCCCGCCACACGCGCCGCTCGACCGCCCGCTCCAGGCGCGGGCGCGGCCACAGCGTGGCCAGGGCGACGAACGAGACGACCAGCACGCCCGCGGCGGCCCACGCGAAGAGCCAGCGCGGGATCGGGAGGTCCTGCTTGCCGACGAGCCCGTGAGCGGAGGCGGACGCCGGCAGCGCGGCGCTCGCGGCGCTCGCGGCCAGCGAGAGCGAGGCGAGGGCGCTTGCGCGGCGCAGGCGGCGAGGACCGATCATGGGGCGACGGTGACGTTGGCCAGGGTCTGCTTGTGGTTCTCGAGCTCGACGATGAACTTGCCCTCGATGCTGGCCGGGAACCTGAAGTGCACGGAGCCGCCCTTGGCGACGTCCTTGTGAACGTCGTAGCCGTGGAAGTGGACCTCGTCGGCCGTGTCGCTCCTGACCGTCAGGTCGACGGTCCCGCCCTTCTTGAAGGTGACGTCCTTGACGCCGCCGACGGGCTGGGCGTTCTTCACGACGACCGTCGTCGGGCCGGCGTCCTTGGTCGCGTTCGAGGAGCCGCCGGTGCCGATGACCACGACCGCGACGACGAGGACGACGACCGCCAGGCCGAGTACGACGAAACGCTGATTGCGAGACACGAGAACCTCCGAGGCACTGCACGATGAACGGGAACGGACCCGTTCACCGGCGAGGCGCCCGGGTCCCTACGCGATGGGGAACGCCGGGGCCGGCGGAGGCGGGCGCTTGGCCAGCGAGGAGGCGACGAGGCGACCGCCGCGCTGCATCAGCCGCACGTGGCTGCGCGGGACCGGCAGGCGCACGCCGCGCCGGGCCGTGCAGCGGGGAGATCGGTTGGCGAGCTCGGCGAGCTGCTCCTCGCCGAGGTAGCGCCCGAAGATGAGCGGGGCGCACAGCAGCAGCGCCGGCGCGAGGTACAGCAGGCCGGTCTCGACGCCGCTGAGCAGCGCGAAGACCGTCCACGCCGCCACCACGAGCGCGAACCACGCCACCACCAGTCGCCGGCCACGCAGCGCCATCCCCGCCAGTATGTCGGACGCGCTCGGCCTTGGCGACCGCAGCCCGCTCGCGGCCTCGCGGCCCGGGCCGCGAGGCGGCGGAGAGGGGCGACCCGGGTGGATCGCCCCTCCCCCTCCTTCAACCCCGCTCAGCCCACTGGGCAGGGATTGCGTCTGTCACCGCTGTTGAAGTTGTTGAAGAAGCGGACGGTGGTGAAGCCGGCGGCCGGATAGACCGTCTGCAGCAGCCGCCCGAACTCGGTCGTGGAGCTCCCTCCGAAGTGGTTGATGGTGCGGGGGATGAAGTTCCCGCCCTGCTGCCATGTGCAGGTGCCGTGGTGGATCCCGGTGGTGAAGAACGGATAGAACTGCGCGCCGTTGGGCGGGTTGACGCAGTTGGCCCCGGTCGTGCGGTCGCAGAACGGCGGGTTGTCCTGCGCGTCGGCGGCCTCGATGCGCGGGAGGTCGGTCTCGAAGGCGACCGTCGAGTAGTTCGTCCTCCCGTTGGCCAGCGGGCTGGTGAACAGCACCGGCGACGGGTGCAGCAGCCGGTCGAGGAACGGGTTGGGGAACGTGCCCGGCCAGTCGTTGCGATACGACTGCCCGTCCCAGTCCGCGTCGTTGCTGAAGCAGCCGTTGATCATGACGAGGGTCGAGTCCGTGCCGGCGACGCAGAAGTTGTTGTCGTCGTCCTCGTCAAGGCCACCCGGGTCCTGGGTGCCGGGGACGGCGCAGTTGTTCTCCGCGTCGAGCTGCAGGCAGTTCTCGAAGTGCCCGATCTCGTCGGACATCGCCACGTTGAGAACAGCGTCGAGAGGGCCTTCCGTGGCCGAGATCGGATCCCTCGCACCACCTCCCTTCCCACGTGCGCCGCGGTCCACCCAGGCCCGCGGCGCGGCGAGTCTAGCGCCGAAGGCACACCGGCTGTCAAGCTCTCGCGCCGTGCTGTTCGGCGACCGCAAGATGTACGCGTCTGCCCTGGCATGGCTGGGCGCGCACGACCCCCGGTTCAGCGCCCTGCGCCGCGCCGGGCGGGCCGCGATCGTCATGCCGGCGATGCTCGCGCTGGGCGACGTGGTCATCGGCAACGCGGCCGTCGCGACGTTCGCCGCCTTCGGCTCGTTCGCCATGCTGCTGCTCGTCGACTTCCCGGGCCCGATGCGCGCACGTCTGCAGGCGCAGGTGGCGCTCGCAGTCACAGGCGGGGTCTTCGTGGCCCTCGGGACGGTGGCCTCGCGGTCACCCGGGCTCGCCGCCGTCTCGATGGCCCTCGTGGCCTTCGGGGTCATCTTCGCCGGCGTGGTCAGCTCCGTGCTGGCCGGAGCGACGACGTCGCTGCTGCTGGCCTTCATCCTGCCGGTCTCGCTGCCCGGGCCCATCTCGTCGATCCCCGATCGCCTGGCCGGGTGGGGCCTGGCCTCGGCCGCGTCGCTGCTCGCCATCGCGCTGCTGTGGCCGGCGCCCGCGCGCGATCCCGTGCGCAGCGCGGCGATCGCGGGCACCCGCGCCGTGGCCCACCGGCTGCGCGCGCAGGTGGCCTACGTCCTGGGCGGGGCAGCGCCGGCGCTGGCGGCCGAGCGCGACGCGGCGATCGCGCAGGCCGACCGCGCCGTCGAGGCGCTGCACGCGGTGTTCTTCGCCACGCCCTACCGGCCGACGGGCCTGAGCACCGCCGCGCGGGCCGTCGTGCGACTGGTCGACGAGCTCAAGTGGCTCAACACGATCGTCCTGCAGGCGGCGCCGCACCCGCACGCGGGCGCCCCCGACCCCGAGGTCGCAGCGGTCAAGACCGCGGCCGCCGCGGTGCTCGAGCGCGGCGCCGATCTGCTCGACGTCCCGCAGCAGTCGGCGGACGCGCTGCACGCGGCGCTGACCGAGCTGCGCGCGCGGCTGAGCGACCTCGAGCGCGCCGCGACGACGAAGCTGCCGGCCGGCAGCGCCACGGCCGGCGCGGCCACGACGGAACGCCCGGCGAGCGAGGTCATCTCCTCGCTCGATCCCACCTTCCGCGCGCAGGAGCTGAGCTTCGTGGTCTCGCAGATCGCGACGAACATCGACTGGGCCGCCGCGGCCGAGCGGCGCTCCTGGCTCGAGCAGACGCTCGGCCGCCGGCCGGAGGGGCTCGCCGGCCCCGTGTCCGCCGCCCACGAGCGCGCCGGCGCCCACGTCGAGCAGCATTCGGTGTGGCTGCAGAACAGCATCCGCGGCGCGATCGGCCTGGGCCTCGCGGTGCTCGTGGCGAACCTGGCCGGCGTGCAGCACGCCTTCTGGGTCGTCCTCGGCACGCTCTCGGTGCTGCGCTCCAACGCGCTGAGCACCGGGGAGAACGTGCTGCGCGGGCTGCTGGGCACGGTCGCCGGCTTCGTGGCCGGCGGGATCCTCGTCGAGCTGGTCGGCACCAACACGACGCTGCTGTGGGTGCTGCTGCCGCCCGCCGTCCTCTTCGCCGGCCTGGCGCCCGCGGCGATCTCCTTCGCCGCCGGCCAGGCCGCGTTCACGCTGGCCCTGCTGATCCTCTTCAACATCCTCGCGCCGGAGGGCTGGCAGATCGGGCTGGTGCGCATCGAGGACGTCGCCATCGGCGGCGCGGTGAGCCTCGCGGTCGGAGTGCTCTTCTGGCCGCGCGGGGCCGGCGCCGCGCTGGGCACGGCGCTGGCGCAGGCCTATGCGCAGAGCGCGGAGTACCTCGCGAGCGCCGCGCGGTTCGGCATCGGGCGCTGCGACGCCGTCGCGCTCCCGGCGCCGGCGCCGACCGAGGAGGCGGCGCGCGCCGCGGCCGCCGCGCGGCGCCTGGACGACACCTTCCGCAGCTATCTCGCCGAGCGCGGCGCCAAGCCCGTCCCGCTCGCCGAGGTCACGAGCCTGGTCACGGGGGTCCTGGGCCTGCGCCTGGCCGGAGACGCCGTGCTCGACCTGTGGCGCCAGGACGGCGACGGGGACGGCGACCGGACGGCGGCGCGACAGGAGCTGTTCGCCGGCACCGAGCAGATGGCGCGCTGGTATCGCGCCTTCGCCGCCAGCCTCACCGGAGGCGGGCAGGTGCCCGAGCCGCTGGAGCCCGATGCGCGCGCCGACCAGCGCCTCGTCGATGCGGTCAGCCACGACCTGCGCGGCGGCGACGGCCACGCCACGGCGACCGCCGTGCGCATGATCTGGACCGGCGACCACCTCGACGCCGCGCGGCGCCTGCAGAGCTCGCTCATCGAGCCCGCACGCACGGCGGCCTCGGTCAACGCCCTGCGCTGACCCGAGGGTTCCGTCCGCCGGCGGAGCATCGCGCCGGGCGGGGGAGCCTGGCCGCGCTGCTGGCCGTCGGCCCGGGCTGGATCGCCGTCGCGTCGCTGACGCCACTGGGCCATCGGCCGTGGCCGATCGGGTCGACCGACGGCAGCATCTGGAGCGTCGTGTTCGGCTATGACGGGGTCAACCGCGTGACCGCCCGCGCGTCCGCCGCCGCGCTCGCGATCGACCCGCCCGGCGCCTTGCGCTTCCTCTCCCAGAGCGGACACGACTACCTGCGCACGGTCGGGACGACGCTGGTGGCGGGGTCCTTCCGTCGTGCGGGCCGCGCCGCTCATCGTCCACGACGGGCGCCCGGTCTGATCTCACGCGCCTCGCCGGGCGCCCCTGCTCGCGGCCGCGTGGCCGGTGAGCCGTCAGGGCGCGGGCGCGCCCGGCAGCCGCAGGGCGAAGCACGCGCCCGGCGAGTCGTCCTCGAGGGTGAGGTCGCCATCCATCTGGCGCGCCAGCTCGCGCCCGATGGCCAGCCCCAGTCCGAAGCCGCCCTCGGTCGCGTCGGTTCCTCGCGCGAAGCGCTCGAAGATCCGTTCACGGTCCTCGGGCGCCACCCCGGTGCCGTCGTCCTCGACGATCACGCTGGCCATGCTGTCGCGCATCTCGGTTCGGACGCGGATGTGCCCACCGGAGGACGTGTGCCGCAGCGCGTTGTCCAGCAGGACGCGCACGATCTGGGCCACGCCACCCGGGTCTCCGACGGCCCACAGCGCCGCGTCGCCGTCCACTTCGATGCTGCGGCCCTGCCGCTCCACGCGCACGTCCAGCTCGGCGACGACGGAGCGCACCACGGCCGGGAGCTCGACCAGCTCGCTGCGCAGCGGGATGCCGGCGTCGATTCGGCTGAGGTCGAGCAACTCGGCCGACAGCAGCGACAGCCGCTGTACCTGGGCCTCCGCATTGGCCGCCTGGGTCTGCGCGCTGCGCACGTCGGCGGGCTGGGCGTGGAGATCGTCCACGAGCATGTCGAGCATCACGCTGAGCGAGGCCAACGGCGTGCGCAGCTCGTGCGACGCCGTGGCGACGAACGCGCGCCGTGCCTGCTCCTGCTCGCGCAGGCGGTGCTGCATCGTCGCGAACGCCCGGCTGAGGTCGCCGATCTCGTCGCGGCCGTCGTCGGGCTTGAGCTCGGCCTCCGGTCCGATGTCCGAGAGGCGCAGCGCGGTGTCGCGCAGGCGGCGCAGGCGGCGGATGAGCCGCCCCGCGAGCAGCAGGCCGAACAGCAGCGCGCCGGCGAGCCCGGCGGCCGCGGCGACCGTGAAGGCCCGCCTGACGACGCCGGTGGCGTCCTGGACGTCGTTGAAGGGCTTGCGCGCCGCGACGATCACGGGCCGCTCGTGGATCGTCAGGGGGAAGGCGACCTCGGCCTCGGCGCGTCGGCCCTCGCCCGTCACGATCCTCTCGGTCTTGCCGGAGCGAGCGGCGGCCGCCGCCGTGCTGAACCGGTCGGTACGGTCGGGATCGGTGCTGACCAGCACGTCGCCGCCCGGGGCGAGCACGCTGACCTCGGCTCCGTTGTGGCGGGCCAGCACGCGCGCCGCTCGCAGCAGGCGCTGGTCGCCGGCGACGACATCGGCGGCGCGCAGCGAGGTGAGCGCCCCCCGTTCGTTGCGCAGCGAGAGCGCGAAGTTCGTGACTGCGCTGTCGCGCAGGCGCTGGTCGAGCGCTGACAGCAGCGTGACGGCGGCGACCGCGAGGGTGAAGGCGCTGACGACGACCAGCACTGCGATCACGCGCGCGCGCAGGCCGAGGTGCATCGCTCAGGGCTCGCCGATCCGATAGCCGGCGCCGCGCACGGTGAGGATCAGCCGCGGCTGCTCGGGCACGGCCTCGAGCTTCTCGCGCAGATGGCGGACGTGGACATCGATCGCGCGCGGGTCGCGGTAGGCGCTGTCGCCCCAGATGGCCCGCAGCAGGTCGTGGCGGCTGTGGACGCGACCGGACTGCGACATGAGCGCGTGGAGCAGCTCGAACTCCGAGAAGGTCAGCGCCACCGGCCGCCCGTCGCGCTGGACCTCCCGCAGCCCGGGATCGAGCGTCACCCCACCCGCCGTGAGCGGCGCGTCCGTGCGCGCGCCGGGACCGACGCGGCGCAGCACGGCGCGGATGCGACTGCGCAGCTCGGCGGGGCGGAAGGGCTTGACGACGTAGTCGTCGGCTCCCGCCTCGAGGCCGAGGACGGCGTCGGCCTCGCTGTCGAGCGCCGTGAGCATGATGATCGGCACGTTGTTGCGGCGCTCGCGCAGGGTCCGGCATACCTCGTAGCCGTCGAGGCTCGCTCGTCCCAGCGCGACGTCGAGCAGCAGGACGTCGAAGTGCTGGGTGCTCGCTCGGTCGATCGCCGAGCGCCCTTCCGCGACCGCCAGCACGCGATGGCCCTCGCGTTCGAAGGACTGGCGCAGCGCCTCGCGCAGCGATGGATCGTCGTCGCAGACCAGGATGTCGAGGTTCTGGGCGGCCACCTCGCCGCCTACCGTATCCCCCCGGTGGCCGCCCAGCGGTCCGTCAGGAGCTATGCCTGCGCGGCGCGCAGGCTCCGGTGCAGCACCGCGAGCTCGCGGAAGGCGCGCGCCACGACCCGCGGGCTGGCGCCGCTCTGCCGGCCGGCGACTCGCGCGCGGTGATGGACTCCCAGCTGCTCGAGGCGCCCGCCTGCGGCCAGGCACCGGACCAGGAGCTCGGTGCTGATCATGGCGCCTGTCGCCCGCAGGTCGCAGCGCTCGAGCAGGTCACGCCGGATCAGCTTGAAGGCACAGTCGACGTCGCGCACGGGCAGAGCGAAGGCGCGGCGCACCAGCCAGTTCCATGCCGCGGCGTTGAGGCGCCGGTTCAGGGGGTCCTGGCGCAGGATCCGCCAGCCGACGACGAGGTCGGCCCGCGCGGCGAGCGGCAGGAAGTCCTCCAGGTCGTCGAGGTCGAACTGCAGATCGGCGTCGGTCAGCAGCACCCAGGGCATCTGCGCCGCGGCGATCCCGGAGCGCAGCGCGTCGCCGTAGCCCTGGTTGCCGGAGTGCACCACGAGGCGCACGCGGCGATCGCGACTGGCAAAGCGGGCGGCGATCGCGGTGGTGGGGTCGCTGCTGCCGTCGTCGACGACGACGACCTCGTGTGCCGTCGCGCAGCGCTCGGCCGCGGTGGTGGCGTAGCGGATGGCGTCCGCCACGTTCTCGGCTTCGTTGAAGCACGGCAGCACGATGGTCAGGCCCGGCAGGGCGTTGGCGGCGCGCTGGGCCCGCGCGACGGACGTCGCGGCGGCCCGCGCATCGCCGTCGGCGACGGGGGCGCCGACGGCCGGCTCGGCTTCGATCGGGTGATGCATCGCTCTTGCTCCTTGGTGCGGCTGAGCTGACAGCTGCAAGCTCGCACCGAGGCGATTGCGGCCGGGCGCAGGAAACGTTGCGATGCCGTTAGCGCACGAGCAGCGTGACCTCGAGCCTGCCCGACGGGAACGCGGTGCCGACGAACCCGTAGGAGCGGTACGCGAGGCCGCGGTAGCTGACGGAGCCGAGCCCGGGTACGAACGCCGGGCCGGGACTCAGGGTGCTGCCGGGCACGGTGCCGGTGCTCGTGTGCAGGACGACCTCGGCGCCGGTGAATCGGTGCACGAGCTTGATGAAGCCGGTGTCGTCCTGGACGGAGAGCATGAAGCGACCGGCCGGCGCACCTCCCGGGCCGACGATCGTGCCCGTCGCCGGGCTCAGGACGTACGGACCGCCGACGTCGTTGATCAGGTGCGTGCCGCGCCAGGCGCGGACGCGCACGATGTGGAAGCGGTTGTCGCGGAACAGGCCGACGATGGCCGCGCGGACGGCGGCGGGGTCGCCGGAGGCGACGGCGCTGCGGAAGGCCGGGTCGATGGCCGCATGGTGCAGCGTGCGCGCCACCGCGGAGCCCCGCACCTCGCCGCCCATGATGTTGCGGGCCACGTAGCCGATCGTGTTCAGGCGCGTGTCGACGGCGGTGGGGCCGCACAGCGACGGCGACAGCCTCGGCAGCGCGAGGGAGATCGCGGCGTGCCCCGACGGGAACAGCGTGGCCGCGAACGCGGCGCCCGAGCCGGGCGCGCGATCGAAGCGCACGGTTGCTCCGGTGAGGCTGTGCACGAGCCCCGCGAAGGCGCGGTCCTCGCTGACGGCGAGCACGTAGCGCCCGACGACGCGCCCCCTAGAGCGGATGGTGCCGCTGACCGGCGCGTAGGCCGGTGCGGAGCCGATGCGCGCGAGCGTCCGCGCGCCGGCGGTCACGTCGATGCGCGTGATCTGGTGCTTGAGCAGGGGAGCCAGCGCCGCCCGGACGGCGCGCGGGTCGCGGGCCGCGACGGCTCGGCCCAGGCTCGCGGAGCGGGCGAGACGCCGGACCGCCGAGACCTCGTTGCGGCCGTGTGCGCCCTGGGCGTAGATCCGGCGCGCCACGGCCACTAGCTCGGCGTGGGCCACGTTGGCGCAGGACCCGGCGGCGGCGGACGCGACGGGCGAGGACGTGACCGCTGTCGTGCTCGCCCCGCAGGCGATCGGCATCCCCGCGAACGCCATGGTGGCCAGTGCCGCTGCTCGTCGCATGGCGTCACGGTGCACACCGGGCGGCCGACCGTCCAGGCCTCGGGAGCCGGGCAAAGCGGATCCTAACCGGGCGTGAACTCGACGCTCACCGGGCCGGAGCGATCGTCGGGACATGGCCAGCGCCCCGGCTCGAACCGCCGCGCGTCTCCGCCCCCCGATGAGCCTCGAGCGAGCGGCCTGGGCCGCGTTGGCGTGCGTGGGTATCGGGGGCGTCCTGGGGGCGGTGGCGTGGCTAGCAACGGCCGCGGCCGAGCGGCGGTCGACGCTCTCGCCGCCGACGCTGCGTGCCCCCGCCGGCTGGCTGCTCGGACCGCTCCACGGCCTGCTGGCGCACCTGACCACGGGGACGGCTCGGCTGCACTCCGACCTGGTGGTGGCCCTCATCCTCGCCGGCGCGGCGTGGGGGCTGGCCTGGGCCGCGGCTCCCGGGGTGCGGGCGGGGATGCTGCTCGCGGCCAGTGCGCTGGCCCAGGGCATCCTCGTCCTGGGGCCGCCGCTGCCGTTGACCGACGTCTTCAACTACGAGCTCTACGGGCGGATGGCCGCTCTGCACGGACTGAACCCCTACCGCGCCTTGCCGATCGCCGCCGCACACGATCCGGTCTTCGCGCTGGCCAACTGGCATCACCTGCGCAGTCCGTACGGCCCGCTGTTCACGTGGCTCTCCGAGGCGTTGGTCGCGTTCGGCGCCCACGGCTGGCTGTGGGCGTGGAAGGCCGTCGTGCTGGTGTGCGGGGTGGCGACGGTCACCCTGGTGGCGGCGATCGCGGCACGGCTGGGCGTGTCCCGCCAGCGCGCCATCGCGGGCTTCGGCCTGAGCCCGCTGCTGCTCATCGCCGAGGTCGGCGGCTTGCACAACGACGTCCCGGCGATGTTGTGCCTGGTCGCGGCGGCGTGGTGCCTGGTCCGGGGTCGCGACGCGGACGCCCCGTGGTGGAACGACCCGGCGGCCGGCGCGCTCGCGGTCACCGCGGCGGGCATCAAGCCCTCGTTCGCGATTGTCGTCGGGATGGTCGTGCTGGGCGCCCGCCACCGGCCGCGGGCGATCGCGGGCGCCGCCGTGGCCGCGCTCGGCGTCGGCCTGGTCACGGTTCTCGTCTACGGCGGCGCGCTGCCCGACATCGCGACGCAGGGCGCGCTCGTGACCCCTCTGAGCGTGCCCAACCTGCTGGGGCTCGCGGCCGGCCACGGGGGCTCCGATGCGGCCGTGCGGTCGGTGGCACGGGTCGCGATCATCGCCATCGCGGCGGCGGGCACCGTCGCGGTCGCGGTGCGGCGGCGGTGGGCGCTGGCCGCGATCGGGACGGTGCTCTTCTGCGCCGTCCTGGCCCTACCGTGGGTCATGCCCTGGTACCTGGTCTGGGCGCTGCCGTTCATCGCGGTCGGCCGCCCGCGGGTCCTCGTCCCCGTGGCGGCGATCGCCACCTGCTGGCTGGTGGTCGGGGGCCTGCCGCAGCTGCCGGGGATCCTGCACAGCTTCGGCTACTACCCGACGCGCCTGCCGACGGGCCTCGCCAACCACCGCGAGTTCGTGAGGCTGGTGCGATGACCGCGACGCGCGAGCGCGAAGCGGGCCGCGCCATGCGCTTGTGCGTCACCGGCGCGGCCAACGGCTTGCACCTCAATCGCCGTGGCGACGCTCACCTGGCGGCGTCGTGAACGCCCTCGCGGCCGGCCTGGGCCTCGCCCTGCTGGCGTCCCTGGCCCTCAACAGCAGCTACCTGCTGCAGCACGCCGGCTCGCGCGGGGGCCCGCCGGTCACCGTGCGCCGCCCGGTGATGGCCCTGCGCGGGCTCCTCTCCTCGCGCATGTGGATGGCAGGCCTCGCGCTGGGTCTGTCGGGATGGTCCCTGCACGTGGCCGCGCTGTCGCTCGCGCCGCTCTCGCTGGTGCAGGCCTTCGCCGCCGGAGGGCTCGCGCTGGCGGCCCCCTTGGGCGCCCGCGTGCTGCGGCAGCCGCTGGGCGCCCGCGAGCGGCGTGCGATCGTCCTGATCGTCCTCGCCCTGGCGCTCCTGGCCGCCGGCGCGGTCGGCGGGCCGCCCGGCGCGGCGCCTGCGGCGGGGCCTGCGGCGCTCTTCATGCTGCCGTGCGCGGCGCTCGCCGCGTTCCTGGCAGCCGTCCGCGGGCCGCGCCGCGCCCACGCGCTGGGCGCGGCCGGCGGCGCGCTGTACGGCATCGGCGACGCGGCGACCAAGGCGCTGACCGCGGCGGCCCATGGCGGGCTGGGCGTCGGCGCCGCCACCGCCTGGCTCGCCATCCTCGCCGGTGCGGCCGCGGGCGGCTTCGTCTGCTTCCAGCGCGGCCTGCAACTCGGTCCGGCCGTACCCGTCCTGGCGCTCATGACCGCGGCCACGAACGTGGTGGCGATCGGCGCGGGCCTCGTCGTCTTCGGCGACCCGCTCGGCGCGGGCCCGGGCCTCGGTCTCCTGCACGCGCTCGGCTTCCTGCTCGCCGGCGCGGCGGCATGGTGGCTGGCGCCCGCGCAGGCGCGCCTCGAGCAGGAATGACGAGGTCAGAGCGCCGCTCGGCGCGAGCGCCGCGCGAGCGCCGGCGCGACCAAGCCCAGCGTGAAGGCCAGGACGTGCTCGATGCCCGCCAGCCCGGATCCGAGGCCGAGGACGGCCAGGACCGCGACGCCTGCGGCGACCGCCGCCAGGCCGACGGACTCTCGTCGCGCGCGCATGGCCTCCCCGACCAGGGCACCAACCGCTGCGAGCGACACGCAGGAGATCCCGTAGTCCGGCGCATCGACCACCCCGTCGACGTCGGCCCGCGCAGCCAGCCACACCACGCCCACACCGACGTAGGCGAGCAGCGTGGCGCCCACGTGACCGAGGGCGGCGGCGACCCAGAACGTCCGCGCCCCGAGCCTGCGCACGGCGAGCGCGGCGATGGCCGCGGCTGCCGGCAGCTCGGCGCCCACCGGACCGGAGACGACGAGCCCGCTGGTGAACAGCTTCCACAGCTCGCCACGGACCACGCCGGCCGGGCTGGAGGCCAGCATCCCGGCGTGTGGCGCCCCGCCCAGGCCGCGAGCGACGGCGATCGCCGCCACCGCGGCGAAGTACGCGACCGCCAGCACCCCACCGAGCCCGACCGTCCTGCGCCCGTGCACGCGAAGCGAGGCAAGCGACAGGCGGGGCATCGCGTCAGGGTAGCCGCGCGCCGAGCGCGGCCACCAGCCCCGCGGCCCGGCTCGCTAACACGATCCCAACACCGGCGCAAAGCCGGGCCAGCGGCGCGGAATGCACCATGGGCCCATGCCCACCAGAGCGATCGCGCGCGTCGTGCTGGTCGAGCGCCACGCGCTCGGCCCGCGGCTCTTCGTGCTCGGGCGGCGGGTGCACGAATGCCACCTCGGCATCGCCGCGCTGCTCGCCGGCGGGATCCTCGCGCTGGCGGGGCTGAGCGGTGCGCCGCTCGCCGTGCTGCTCGCGACCGGCGCCTGGCTGGTGGTGAAGGACTGGCGCGACCTGCACCCGGCCACGCGCGACACGGCCATGTGGCGGCCCGGGTTTCACCGGCCCGCGGATCTGCCGCCGACACCGGTCAATCAGCGCGTGCCGGTGCTCGCGGCCTGCGCGACCGCACTGGTCGGGGTCGTCAACGTCGCCTCCGCGCTCACCCCCACGGTTCCGGCGCGGCTGCGCGCCCTCCTGGCCATCGCCCCCGTCCACGAGGTCGCCCTGGCTCATGCGCTGGCCCTCCCCGCCGGGCTCGCCCTCCTCGGCGCCGCGTGGCAGCTCGCGCGCCGCCGTCGCCGGGCCCTGACCGTCGCGCTCTGCCTGCTCGGCGTCCTTGGCGTCCTGAACCTCCTCAAGGGGCTCGACGTCGAGGAAGCGGCCATCAGCTGGGCGCTGGCCGCCGTGCTCTGGCGCGCCCGGTCGGCCTTCGCCGTCCACCACAGCGTGGCCGGCCTCCCGCGCGCGCTCGCACGTGCCGGGGCCGTCCTCGGCGGCGCCTTCGCCCTCGCCGTCGCGGCCGTGCTCGCCGCTGGACCGGGACTGGCCCCGGTGGCCCCCGCCGACTCCGCCCCGGGCCGGGCCTTGGCGCTGCTCGCGCTGAACACCGCCGCCGTGCATGCCGCCGGGCCGTTCGCGTGGCTGCCGCTCGGCCTCGCCCTGCTCGGGGTGGCCTCCGTGGCGGTGGCCGCCGCGCTCCTGTTCGCGCCGCTGCGTCCCAAGCGGCTGGCCGACGGGCTCGACCGTCGCCGCGCGGCCGCGCTCGTCCGCCGTCACGGTGCGGACACCCTCAGCGCCTTCAAGCTGCGCAACGACGTGCTGCGACAGTGGTCGCCCGACGGCCGCGCCATGGCCGCCTACCGCGTCGAGGCCGGAACCGTGCTGGTCGCCGGCGACCCCGTCGGCACACCGCAGGCGACGGCCGGCGTGCTGGACGCGGTGGTCGCCCACGCGCGCCGCCATGGCTTGGCCCTGGGGGTCGTCGGTGCCAGCGAGGCGTTCGCCACCGCCGCCCGGCGGGCCGGGTTGCGAAGGCTGTACCTCGGCGACGAGGCCATCCTCGCCACCGGCACGATGGACCTCTCCGGCGGCGAGCGTAAGAGCCTGCGCAAGGCCGTGCACCGCGTCGAGCGCCACGGTTACGTGCCCGAGCTGCACGCCGTCGGCGAGCTCGACGCCGCCACGATCGCCCAGCTGCACGAGGTCAGCGGACGCTGGCTGGACGGAGCGCCCGACCGCGGCTTCTCGATGGCCCACGACGACCTGGTCGACGAGTTGCTGCCCGACGCGCTCGTGGTGCTGGCGCGGGACCCCGACCAGCGCGTCCGTGGCTTCCTGCACTTCGCCCCGGTGTTCGGGCGGCCGGTGGTGTCGCTCGGCTTCATGCGCCGCGACCGCGACACGCCCAACGGGCTCACCGACTTCCTCGTCGTCCACGCGGCGCGGCTGCTCGCCGAGCGCGGCATCACCGAGTTCTCGCTGAACTTCGCGGCCTTCGGACGCTGGCTGCGCGCTCCTTCCAACGTGCTCGAGCGGTGGTTGGGCCGGCTGCTGCGCATCGGCGACCGCTGGTTTCAGATCGAGCGCCTGTATCGCTTCAACGCGAAGTTCGGGCCGCGCTGGCAGCCGCGCTACCTGCTGTTCGACCGGCCCCTGGCGCTGCCGCGCGTGGCGCTCGCGGCCATGTGGGCCGAGGGGCAGCTGCCCAAGCCCCGGGCGCCCCT
The DNA here is from genome assembly GCA_963757775.1 of Paraconexibacteraceae bacterium. Taxonomy (GTDB): domain Bacteria; phylum Actinomycetota; class Thermoleophilia; order Solirubrobacterales; family Solirubrobacteraceae; genus JAOPZW01. The sequence continues at coordinate 423,537 of CAVWSH010000012.1, forward strand.
TCGCCGCCCGCGCCCAGCGGCCCCGGCGCACGTCGCTGCGGCCGGCGGGCCCTGACCGCCCAAGACGTCAGCGACCGCCGCCCGGTCAGGGGCGGCGGCCGCGTCGCGTCAGCGCCCGGCGGCGACCCGCCGGGCCACCGACGCGTGGACGCCGGGACGGCGCTCGTGGCGCGCGAGGTTCCAGGCGTAGGCGGCGAGGATGACCACCGCTCCCTCGACGAACATCGACGCGAGACCCAGCGGCTCGGGCCAATTGCCGACGTCGTCCGTCGCGTTCGGCAGGCCCGTCGTGCGGCTGAGGACGAAGCCGGTCAGCGTGGCCGCGGCGAGCAGGCCGGCGGCCGCCCACGCGAGCGCCGAGCCGGTGTGCAGCAGGTAGAACGCGACCGCGACGCTGGCGACCATCAGGGCGATGTACATGACGCCGAGGTAGGGCGTCTCCTTGATCTTCCCGATCACGTCGAGGAGATGGATCAGGGCGATTGCGAGCATGCCGCCGAAGCCCAGGGCGCGCAGCGTCGTGTGGCGGATCGCGTGCTCGACGGCGTCGGCGGTGACGGTGGTGGCGCTCGATGATGGGCGCGTGAAGCGCCGCTCGTCGGTGGTCTCGGTCATGCCCAGTGCGTCCCCGCAGGACCGTCCGCCCATGCCGATCGCGCGATGAGAATGCTCTCAGGCGCGGACCGGGCTGGGCCGCAGAGGGATCTCGAGCACCATGCGCGCGCCCCCCGTCGGGGAGGCCTCCGCCCACACGCGCCCGCCATGGGCCGAGGCGATCGCCGAGACGATGGCCAGGCCCAGCCCGGCCCCGCCCGCGTCGCGCGAACGGGCCCCGTCGAGACGATGGAAGCGGTCGAAGATCGCGGCGCGCTGCTGCTCCGGGATGCCCGGGCCGTCGTCGTCGACGATGAAGCGCAGCCGCCCGCCCCCGGTTTCGACGCTGAGCTCGACGACCCCGTTGTCCGCCGTATGGGCAATGGCGTTGCGCAGCAGGTTGCGCAGGGCCTGGGCCAAGCGCCCCTCGTCGGCCTCGACCAGCAGCTCGGGGATCGCGCCGAGCTCCAGGCGGCGCGGGCCGGCGTCGGCCAGCCCGCGGACCAGGTCGGTCAGGAACGGGCGCAGCTCGATGAGCGCGGGGCGCAGGAACCCCTCCTCCCCCGCCTGCGCGAGCAGCAGCATGTCCTCCACGAGGCGGCTCATGCGCTGGACCTCCACAGCGACGAGCTTCTCGACGCGCCGAATCTCGTCTGCATCGGGCTCGTCGGCGAGGGCGAGGACCTCGAGCTGGCCGCGGATGACCGTCAGGGGCGTGCGCAGCTCGTGCGAGGCGTCGGCCACGAACGCGGTCTGGCGGTCGAACGCGTCCTCGAGGCGGTCGAGCATGTGGTCGAAGGCCTCGGCCAGGACGCGCACCTCGTCGTGGCGCGCGGCGATCTCCATGCGCGGGCCGAGGTCGCCGGCGTCGACGCGCGCGGCCACGCGCGCCATGCGGCGCAGCGGGGCCGCCACGCGCGATGCGACGGCGAAGCCGCCGGTCAGCGCGGCCAGGACGGCCAGCGCGCCCGCCAGCAGGAACTCGTCGCGCACCGCGCGCTTGGCGCGGTCGGTGGGCGCGGTCGGCTCGCCCACCCCCAGGCGGGCGACCGCGCGACCGCGGCTGCGCGCGACCCTGACCAGCAGCTGGATGCGACCGCCGTCGGGGAGCTGATGGAAGCTGTAGCCGGGCTCAGCGGCCAGGAAGGCGTCCGCCGCCTGGTTCTCCTCGCGCTGGCGCGCGGCGCCCTCGCTCTCGTCGGGCGGCGAGAGGGCCAGGAGCTCGGGCTCGTTGCTCACGGCGGGCCCGCCGGCCGGCACGACGAAGAGCACGTGGCTCGTGGGCCGGAACGGCTGATGGGCGAGATAGGCGCGAGCGCGCGCGGCGAGCGCCGAGGGCCGCGACGAGCCGGTCGTGACGACCTGCTCGAGCGCCACCATGTCCGCGCGCAGGTCCTGGCGCGAGCGCTTGGACAGCTCGCTCGCGGTCCCGGCATAGACGGCGACGAAGGCGATCCCCACGCAGACGACCACGACCGCGACGATCAGCAGCGTGACCCGCGGTCGCAGCCCTCGCAGGCCCATCAATCGTCCACGAGCCGGTAGCCCGCCGAGCGCACGGTCTGGATCGGCACCGGCCGGTCGGCGAGCGCCAGCTTGCGGCGCAGGTAGCCGACATAGACCTCGACGATGTTCGTGCCCGGATCGTGGTTGTAGTCCCAGACGCCGTTGAGGATCTGCTCGCGCGAGAGCACCTGCCCAGGGTGGCGCATGAAGTAGGCCAGCAGGTCGAACTCCTTCGCCGAGAGGTGCACCGGCGATCCGTCGCGGCTGACGGCGCGGCGCAGCATGTCCAGCTCGATGCCCGCCACGCTCAGGCGCGTCGTCTCGGCCTGCACCGGGGTGCGCAGATGGGCCCGCACCCGGGCGAGCAGCTCCTCGACCGAGAACGGCTTGGTCATGTAGTCGGTCGCGCCGGCGTCGAGGCCGGCGACCTTGTCGGCCACCTCGGCGCGCGCCGTGAGCATGATGACCGGCAGCGCCGGCTTGACCGTGCGGATCTCCTCGAGGATCTCGAGGCCGCTGCGGCCGGGGAGCATCACGTCGAGGATCACGAGGTCGAGGTCGCTGCCCATGGCGCGCCGGCCGCCCTCGACGCCGTCGGCGGCCACTTCGACCGCGTGGCCCTGCGCGCGCAGCGCACGCTCGACGAAGTCCGCGATACCGCGCTCGTCCTCGACGAGAAGGATGCGCATAGGGGGCGATCGTAGGGCGCGCCGTCCCCGCCTCGCTGAGAGAACTCTCACGCGATCCTTAGGTGCCACCGACCCTGCGTGCCGAAAGTGGTCCTATGGCTCCTCCGGCACGACGGACGCGTTCGCTCGTCCGCCACGACGTCGCCCACCGCGACCGCGCCCTGCGGCGGCTGCGGCGCATGACGGCCGTCATCGCGGCTGTCGCGGTGCTCGCCGTGGCCAGCGTGAGCGCGCTGGCGGCGGCGACCAAGCCGGGCGCGTCGAAGGCCACGGCGCAGGTCGCGCGGCGCGCCGACACGCAGCGCCCCCGGCGCTCCGCGCCGAGCCGGTCCCGCAGCCGCCGCCACCATGAGCGCCGCCACACGAAGTCCGACGGCGCGTCCACGGCGACGGCGGCGACGCAGCCGGCCCCGACCACCACGACCACCCCGCCCCCGCAGCCGCCCCCCGCACCCCCGCAGCCGGCGCCCGCCGTGCAGCCGGCGCCCACCCCGCCCCCGGTCACCTCCGGTGGCTCGTGAGCCAGGTCTTCGCCCTCGGGGCGCTGGAGGCGATCGGCACCACCGCGATGGTCGTCGTCGAGGCGCCCGCGGTGGAGGAGGCCGAGCGGCTGCTGGCGGCCGAGCTCGACGCCATCGACCGCGCGTGCAGCCGCTTTCGCAGCGATTCGGAGCTCAGCCGCGCCAACGCCTCCGCGGGGCGCCCGACCCCCATCGGCGAGCTGTTCTCGCAGGCCGTGGACGTCGCGCTGCGAGCCGCCGCGCAGACCGAGGGCGCGGTCGACCCCACCGTCGGCCCCGCACTCGAAGCCCTGGGCTACGACCGCGACTTCGCCGCCGTGGACGCCGACGCGGCGCACGACGTGCGCGGGATACCGGCCGCGGGCTGGCGCCGCGTGCACCTGGACGCGACGCGCCGCGTGCTGCGCATGAGCCCGGAGTGCCGTCTCGATCTCGGCGCGACGGCCAAGGCGCTGGCCGCGGATCGTGCGGCCCGGGTCATCGCCGCGGCCACCGGGTCGCCCACCCTCGTCGATCTCGGTGGCGACGTGGCCACCGCCGGCCCCGCCCCGGCCGGCGGCTGGGTCGTCCACGTGACCGACGACCACCGCGCCGGCCCCGACGCCGACGGCCAGAGCGTGACCGTCAGCGGTGGCGGCCTGGCCACGTCGAGCACCGTGGTGCGCCGCTGGCGGCGCGCCGGGCGGCCCGTCCACCACATCGTCGACCCTGCCACGGGCGAGCCCGCCGCTGCGGTGTGGCGCACCGTCAGCGTCGCCGCGGCCTCGTGCGTCGATGCGAACACCGCGAGCACGGCCGCGATCGTGCGCGGAGCGTCCGCGCCGTCGTGGCTGCAGTCGCTCGGGCTCCCCGCGCGCCTGGTCGCCCCGGACGGGCGCGTCGTCACCGTCGGCGCGTGGCCGGAGGCATCGTGATCCTCGCCGCCGCCGGCCCCAGCCCGCTGTGGTACCTGAGCCGGGGCACCGGAGCGATCACGCTGGTCGGGCTCTCTGCCTCGGTGATGCTCGGGATCACGGGCACGCTGCGCTGGCGGCTGGGCGCCCGCACGCCGCGCTTCGTCGTCGACGGCCTGCACCGCAACGTCTCGCTGCTGGTGGTCGTGCTGCTGGCGGCGCACATCGCGACCTCGCTGCTGGACCCGTTCGCCCACCTGCGCCTCATCGACGCCGTCGTCCCGCTCGCGTCGCGCTATCGCCCCCTCTGGCTCGGCTTCGGGGCGCTGGCCTTCGACCTGTTGGTCGCGCTGATCGTGACCAGCGTGCTGCGCGCGCGCCTGGGCCTGCGCGCCTGGAAGGCGGTGCACTGGGCCGCCTATCTGTGCTGGCCGGTGGCCGTCCTGCACGGCCTGGGCACGGGGACCGACGCGCGCTCGGCGTGGCTTCAGCTGCTGACCGCCGTCTGCGTGGCCGGCGTCGTCGTCGCCCTCGCGGCGCGCCTGCTGCGCGACTGGCCGGCGCGGGCGGGGCTGCGCCTCGGCGCTCTCGCGCTGGTGGCCGCCTCGGTGGCAGGCACCGTCGCCTTCTCGCTGCAGGGCCCGCTGAGGCCGGGCTGGGCGCGGCGCGCCGGGACGCCGCCGACGCTGCTCGCGGCCACGCGGGCGCCGGTGGCCACGGGCGCCGTCAGCGCTCCGGCGACGGTCGCGCTGCCCTTCGCCGCCCCGCTCGACGGCACCTCGACGCAGGTCGGCTCCGGCGGCAACGGACGCGCGCAGGTCGACATCGCCGCTCGGATCCACGTCGCCGGCGCGCCGCTGCGCCTTGCGCTGCGCCTCTCAGGCCGGGCCCTGCCCGGCGGCGGGCTGCAGATGGTCTCCAGCAGCGTGCGCCTCGGACCCAGCGGCCAGGCGGACCTCTACCGAGGCCATGTCGTGGGGCTGCGCGGCGATCTGGTCGTGGCTCGTCTCACGTCGCCCCGCGCGCGCCCGGTGCAGCTGCGCCTGGCGCTGCAGATCGGCGCCGGCGGCGCGGTGGTCGGGACGGCCGGCGCGCAGGTGACGTCATGAGCGCGGCGAGCGGCCTTCCGCGCCTGCTGCGCGGGATCGAGGGCGCCGGCACGCTGTCCCTCGCACAGCACCTGCGCGTCCACGGCGCGCTGGCGACCACCGGCCGCGGCGCGGGTGCCCGGCTGCTCGACGCGATCGAGGACAGCGGCCTGCGCGGGCGCGGCGGCGCGCACGTCTCGAGCGCGCTGAAGCTGCGCGCGGTCGCCGGACGGCGCCGGCGCGCGGTGGTCGTGGCCAACGGCTCCGAGAGCGAGCCGGCCAGCCGCAAGGACGCCGTGCTGCTCACCCACACGCCGCACCTGGTCATCGACGGCGCGCTGGTCGCCGCCACCGCGGTCGGGGCCGACGAGGTGGTGCTGTACGTCAAGCGCTCCGATCCGCGGGTCTGGGCCGCGGTGCTGCGCGCCGTCGACGAGCGCCGCGACACCGGGGCCCGCGGGCCCGCGCTGCGGGTCGTCGCTGCGCCGAGCAGCTACGTCAGCGGCCAGGAGACCGCGGCGATCGCGCACCTCAACGGCAAGCCGGCGCTGCCGGCGACCGTTCCGCCGCGTCCCTTCGAGCGCGGCGTCGCCAACCGCCCGACGCTCGTCAGCAACGTGGAGACGCTGGCGCACATGGCGCTGATCGCGCGCCACGGCGCCGACTGGTTCCGCGCCGTCGGATCGCCGACGCAGCCCGGCAGCGTGCTCGTGACCCTCGGCGGCGCGGTCACGCGCCCCGGCGTCTACGAGATCGCCTTCGCCAGCCCCATGGCCGACCTGCTGCGTGCGGCGGGCGGCGTCACCGAGCGCCCGCAGGCGCTCCTGGTCGGCGGCTACGGCGGCGCCTGGCTCGACGCGCGCCACCTGCAGGAGCTCACCCTGAGCGAGGGCGATCCGCTGCTCGCCTCCGGGTCGATCGGGGCCGGCGTCCTCTGGGTCCTGGGCGAGGGATCGTGCGGGGTGTGGGAGTCCGCGCGCGTGCTGGACTACCTGGCCGAGCAGAGCGCCGGGCAGTGCGGCCCGTGCCTGTTCGGGCTGCGCGCGATCGCCGACAGCTTCGACCTGCTGGCCCGCGGCGCGCGCGAGGACCAGCGCGCGCGCCTGACGCGCTGGGGCGCCGACGTCACGGCGCGCGGCGCCTGCCGGCACCCGGACGGCGCGGCGCGCTTCCTGGCCAGCGCTCTCGCGGCCTTCGCGCGCGAGATCGACGGCCACCGCGCCGGCCGGTGCGCCGCCGTGCACGCCCCGTCGATGCCACTGCCCACCGCGACGCGGGCGGCCGCATGACCCGGCGCACGACCATCCGCGTCGACCCGATCATGTGCGACGGCCACGGGCTGTGCGCCGAGCTGCTGCCCGAGCACATCCATCTGGACGACTGGGGCTACCCGATCGTCGACCCGGAGCCGGTCGCGCCGGAGCTCGTCAAGCTCGCGCGCCGCGCCGAGGCCGCCTGCCCCACCCTCGCCCTGCTGCTGGAGACCCGCCGTGACCGAGCTCGCTGACCGGCCGGCGACCCGATCCGCGCGCGCGGGCCGGCGCCTCGGGGGCATCGAGCTCAACGAGCTGCTGACCAGCTCCGCCGCCGCGCTGCTGGTCATCCTGCTCATCTCCGAGGGCATCACCATCCTCGACATCGGCGGGCTCCTCGGCCCGCACATGTTCATCGGGCTGGTGCTGATCGGGCCCGTCGCGCTCAAGCTCGCGAGCACCGGCTACCGCATGGTGCGCTATTACACCGGCGCGCCCACCTACGTGGCCAAGGGCCCGCCGCACGTCGTGCTGCGAGCCCTCGCCCCGCTGCTCGTGGCCAGCACCGCGATGATCTTCGCCACCGGGGTCTGGCTGCTGCTGCTCGGCCACCACTCCGACCGGGTGCTCATGCTCCACAAGGTCGCCTTCATCGTCTGGAGCGGCGCCTTCGGAGCGCACTTCCTGGCCTACCTGCCGCGTGCGGCGCGCTCGCTGCGCGCCGCCTGGGCGACCGGCCCCGCGCCGCGTCCGCGGGGCCCGGGGCGAGCCGTGGCCGCGCTGCTCGTCGCGACCTCGCTCTGCGCCGGGCTCGTGCTCGCGCTCGTGCTGCTCGGGCACATCGGCGGCTGGCAGCGCGGCTACGGGTTCTGAGCCTCGCCCCAGGCGTGGCGAGCCTCGCGGACGCTGTAGGCGAGGATGACCAGGGCCGCGCACGGGTCGGCCCACCACCAGCCCACGGCCGCGTTGAGCGCGACGCCGAGCAGGACGGCCGCGGCCAGCGCGCCGTCGACGAGGGTGACGCGCGCCTCGGTGGCGAGCACGGCGTTGCCCAGGCGCTGCCCGGTGTCGCGCTTGGCCGCGGCGAGGGTGAGCATGGCCGCGACGGTCAGCGCCAGCCACGCGATGCCGACGGCGGAGGTGCCCGGATGGTCGGCGACGAGCACGGTGCGGGCGGCCTGGGCGGCGATGTAGAGCGCCAGCAGGACGAAGGCCGCGGCGATGATGCGCAGGGCGCGACGATCGCGCCCGTCGCCGGCGGTGCCCTTCAGCTGCCAGACCACCACGGCGGACGCGACGATCTCGATGACCGAGTCCACGCCGAAGCCGGCCAGCGCGAGCGACCCGACGGTCACCGCGGCCGCGAGCAGGATCACGCTGCCGGCGACGTTCCACGCCAGCGTCGCGTACTCCAGGCGCAGGCCCCGCCGCAGGAGGCGGTCGCGGGACCTGGGCGCGGTTGCGGGACGGGTCACGGGCGCCATACTGAGCCCATGCGCCGCAGGACCGCTTCCCTGGCGGCGGCGTCCGTGCTGCTGGTCCTCGCCGCCGGGGCCGCGGAGAGCGATGCCGGTCGGTCGGCTGCGCACCTGAAGCTCCTCGCCACCGCCCCTCCCGTCGTGCGCGGCAGCGCCTTTCGCGCGCACGAGCGCGTGCGGCTCGCGCTGCGCCGGCGCGTCGGCGCGCCCACGGTCGCCCACGCCCGCGCAGACGCCCGCGGGAGCTTCGAGGCCACCTTCCCGGGGGTCAGGATCAACCGCTGCGGAGGCTTCTCGATCGTGGCGACCGGAAGCGCCGGGAGCCGGGCCACGATGCTCAGGCTCCTGCCGATCCGGGCCTGCTCGCGCGACCTTCCGCCCCGCATGCAATGACTGCCGCGGGGTCGCCCGCCGCGTTCGAACCGGCCGCTTGTCCGTCGTTTCGTAGGAGGAGTAGCTTCGCGCGGGTTCATCCTTGAGGAGGGGTGCAGATGCGTCTGAGGTCCAGGGCCGCGCAGGCCGTGCTCGTCTCCATCGTCGTCGTCGTGGCGGGCTGCGGGGGCGCCACCACGCACACCACCGCCAAGCGCGAAGGCGCGCCGGGCGAGCGCGACAGGGCCGGCGGCCATGAGGCCAAGATCGAGGTCCGCGACCCCGACCAGGGCGGCAAGCCGGGCAAGAACCCCAACCTCGAGGCCTACGAGGACCGCGCGCTGCCGCGTGGCTACATCACGGCCGAGAACGTCCGCAACGCGCGCCGCGCCTTCGTCGACCTACCCGAGCAGCTCGGCGTCAGCGACTTCCAGCCCGGCACGAGCACCCAGTGGGCCCGCGACCGCGGCCGCATCCGCAATCCGTGGGAGTTCCTGGGCCCGACGGTCGGCGTCGCGCCCGGGCCGACGACCGAGAGCCTGCGCGACTCGATCACCTCGGGGCGCATCACGGCGCTGGCCGTCGACCCCAACTGCGGCGCGGGCTCCGGCTGTCGCCTGTGGGTGGCGGCGGCGGGCGGCGGCATCTGGCGCACGAACAACGGCCTCGACCCGCAGCCGGCGTGGCACGCGGTGACGGCCGGCCTGCCCACCAACGCGCTGGGCTCGCTCGTGGTCGATCCCAACGACCCCTCCGGCAACACCCTGTACGCCGGCACGGGCGAGGCGAACGCGATCAACCAGGCCGGCCTGGGCGTCTACAGGTCGACCGACGGCGGCGGCAGCTGGTCGCTCGTCCCCGGGTCCTTCGACGTCGCCAAGGATCGCTCGGTCGGCGCCATCGCCATCGATCCGACGGACCCGAGGACCATCTGGATCGGCACCGCGCTGGGCACGCAGGGCCAGTCCTCGATCAACGGCGGCACCGCCGTGCCGCCCGGCGCCCCGACGCTCGGCGTCTATCGCTCGACCGACGGCGGCCGGCACTTCAGCCTGCAGTTCAGCCAGCCCGGCGAGGCCGGCCGCTCGTCGCTGGGCGGCGTGACCAACCTCCAGCTCGACCCCACCGACCACACGACGGTCTACGCGTCGCTGTTCGGGTACGGGATCTGGCGCAGCGCCCCCAGCCTCGAGAGCGGCGACGCCGGCTGGAAGCAGATCTTCAAGGCCGCGCAGCAGGGCTCGCCCACCGCGCGGCTCGAGCGCACCGAGTACGCGCTGACCAAGGTCAAGGACCAGGCCGGCCAGACGCACACGCGCATCTACGTGGGCGACGGCGGCTTCACACCGGACTTCGACACCTTCGGCGAGTTCTACCGCACCGACAACGCCGACAGGCCGGCCTCCGCGCTCGTCGGCGACGGCTCGAACCCTGGCTTCACCAAGCTCTCGAGCCCGACCAACGGCGACCCGGGCTTCGCGAGCTTCAACCTCTGCCAGGGCCAGTGCGACTACGACCTCTTCGTCGTGGCCGACCCCAGGAACCCCGACGTCGTGTGGTACGGCGGCTCGATGGTCTACGAGGAGATCCGCCCGCTGCAGGACCAGTCGCTGATCGGCGTCGCGCCCAACCGCTCCAACGGGCGCGCGGTGATGCGCTCCGAGGACGCCGGCGTGCACTTCACCGACATGACGGCCGACACGCAGACACCGCACTACGAGCAGATGCACCCCGACCAGCACGCGCTGGTCTTCGACCCGCGCAACACCAACATCGCGTTCGTGGGCTCCGACGGCGGCCTGGTGCGGACCGACGGCACCTTCGACGACGCCTCCGGGCAGTGCGCCACGCGCGACGGCGTCGCCGCGAGCCCGGTCGACCTCGCCGAGTGCAAGCAGTGGCTGTCCAAGATCCCGCACCGGCTGGTGAACATGAACGCCGGCCTGGCGACGCTGCAGTTCGTCGACCTGGCCGCCGATCCGCGCCACCCGACCGGCGACCTCATGGGCGGCACCCAGGACAACGGCACGTTCGCCTTCTCCGGCTCGCCGCGCTCGTGGTTCGAGTCGGTCAACGGCGATGGCGGCCCCGCCGGGTTCGACGCCGCCGACCCCAACGTGCGCCTGCACACGTTCTTCCTGGGCCTGGCCGACGTGAACCACCACGGCGCCGACCCGCTCAAGTGGACGTTCGTCACGCAGCCGATCCTCGAGTCCGGAGAGGCGGTGTCGTTCTACACGCCGCTGGTGGCCGACCCGAGGGTCCCGGGCACGGCCTTCATCGGCGCCCAGCACCTGTGGCGCACGAAGGACGACGGCGGCGACCAGGCCCAGCTCGAAGCCCACTGCGCCGGGCCGGGCGGCGTGCCGCAGTACGACGGCGCGATCACCTGCGGCGACTTCGTCGCCGTGGGGCCCGACCTCACCGCCGGTGACCCGAGCGACCGCGGCGGGCAGTACATCGCCTCGATGGCCAGGGCGCCCGGCGATCGCGGCACGATGTGGGTCTCCACCCGCCTCGGGCGGCTCTTCGTGACGCGCAACGCCGACGCCGCCGACCCCAGCGCGGTGACGTTCACGCGCATCGACACGCCGAGCACGCCGTCGCGCTTCATCAGCGGCATCTCGGTCGACCCGAAGGACCCCAACCACGCCTTCGTGTCCTACTCGGGCTACAACGCGGCGACCCCGGCCACGCCGGGCCATGTCTTCGACGTGCGCTTCGACCCCCGCCGGGGCCGCGCGCGCTTCCGCGACATCTCGTTCGGCCTCGCCGACCAGCCGATCACCGACGTCGCCTACGACGACGGGACGGGCGACCTCTACGCGGCGACCGACTACGGCGTCCTGCGCCTGCCCGACCGGGCGCGGCACTGGAGCAACGCCGCCGCCGGCCTGCCGCTGGCCTCGGTCCCCGGGCTGACCATCGTGCCCTCCGGACGCGTCCTGTACGCCGCCACGTACGGGCGCTCGGCCTACCGCCTGCGACTGCCTTCGAGCCACCGCCACTAACCTCGGACGCGTGCGCGTCGCGCTGCTCGAGCTCCTCCTCGCCCCCGCCCTCGTCGGGGCCGCCACGCTGGCCGCGCGCCGGTGGGGCGAGGCGATCGGTGGGCTGGTCAGCGCGTTCCCGGCCATCGTCGGGCCCGTCCTGCTCATCGCCGCCCAGGAGCACGGCAGCGCCTTCGCGGCCAAGACGGCGAGCGGGACGCTGCTCGGGCTCGTCGCTCTCAGCGGCTTCGCGCTCGCCTATGGGCGCACGGCCGTGCGCGCCGGCTCGCGTGCGAGCCTCGCCGCCGGCTGGGCGGCCGCGGCCGCGATCGCGGCGCTGCTCGGTGGCGTCGACGCCGGGCCGCTGGCCGGGCTGATCGCCGCCGCGCTCTCGCTGCTCGTGGCCCGCACCGCGCTGCCCGCCGGCGCCGCAACCCTGGCAACGGCGCAGTCGCGCCCGCCCCGGTGGGACCTCGCCCTGCGCATGGGGCTCACGGCCGCGCTCGTCGTGGTGCTGACGGCGGCGGCGAGCCGGCTCGGGCCCGTCGTCGGCGGCGTGCTGGCGGCCCTGCCGGTGCTCGCCTCGATCCTCGCCGTCTTCACCCACGAGCAGCACGGCGCGCGCGCCGTCGTCTTCCTGCTGCGCGGGATGCTGAGCGGCATGGCGGGGTTCGTGGTCTTCTGCGCCGTGGTCGCCGTGCTCGTCGACCGTGCCGGCGTCGGGCCGACGTTCGCCGTGGCCGCGCTGGCCGCCGTCGGCGTGCAGGCGGCGACGGCGCTCGCCGCTAGCCGTTCTCCGCTTCCAGGATCCGCTTGATCTCGCGCAGGTCGTTCCAGTTGGCGCGCCGCATCGCCATGGCCATCATCGGCGCGCCGATCCTCGAGAAGCCCGCCGGCTCGCCGCGGTTGCGCAGCGTCATCAGCGTGCCGCCGCCGGGCGTGTCGGCCCAGGTGTAGGTCGTCTCCATCGGAAACGGCCCCTCGGCCGTGCTCATCACGAAGCGCTCGCCGGGGACGATCTCGCGCACCTCGTAGGTGTAGGACAGGCGCCGGCCCAGGAAGCGCGCCACGAACGCCATCCTCGACCCGACCGCCACCGGCGGCGCGGTCTCCCACTCGACCGACTCGATGTTGCGATACCAGCGGGTCGCGTTGTCGGGATCGACGGCGTAGGCGGCGACCTCCCCGCGCGGGCGCGCGATCTCGATCTCGGTCACCACGTCGACCATGCCAGCACGATAGCCCCGCGCCCCCGGCCGACGGGCCCCGCTCGATAGCGTGCCGTCCATGCCCTTACCGTGGCCGGCCCTCGACTACGAGGCGTGGAGCGCGACGTGCGACACGCTCCATGCTCACACCCAGGTGCTGGGCAAGCTGGCGGCGGAGCTCGCGCCGCCCGAACCGCAGCTCCAGCACGCGGCGCTGCGGCTGACGGCGCGCGGGTGGGAGACCCTCCCGCTGCCCGCGCCGGATGGCTCGGGCGCCGTCGGCGTCGTCCTGGACCTGCACGCCCACGAGGCGCTCGTCGCGCACAGCGATGGCCGCGCGCAGCGCGTCGCGCTCATCCCCGACCGGCCGGTGGGGGCGGTCACGCGCGAGGTCCTCGACGCCGTCCGCGCCCTCGCCGGGCCCGTCGAGATCGATCCGCAGCCCCAGGAGGTGCCGTGGAGCGTCCCTCTCGACGAGGACGAGGAGCACGCCACCTACGACACCGGCCAGGTGGCCGCCTACCACGCTGCGGCGACACAGGCCGCCCTCGTGCTCGCGGCGTTCCGCGCGCCGTATCGCGGGCGCTCCACCCCGGTCAACGCCTGGTGGGGCTCGTTCGACCTCGCGGTCAACCTGTTCTCGGGCCTGCCCGCCGACCCGCCGTCCGACGACTTCATCATGCGCAACGCGATGGACTCCCAGGAGGTCGCCGTCGGATGGTGGCCGGGCGACACCCGGTACGGCAAGGCCGCCTTCTACGCCTACGCGCACCCGGCGCCGGCGGGCTTCGCCGAGGCCGAGCTCTCGGCGGGGCGCTGGGACGCGCAGCTCGGCGAGTACGTCCTCGACTGGGACGACGTCATCGCCGCCGCCGACCCACACCCCCACGCGGTGGAGTTCGCCCGATCGGCCTTCCGGCACGCCTGCCTCGTGTGCGGATGGAGCCCCGAGCTCGCGGCCAGCGCGGAGGGGACGCCGCCGCCGGTGGTCTGAGCCGCATCCTCGCGGCTGCGGGCCGTCGCGGCCCGCTCAGCCGGCGTCCGCGGGCTCGAACGACACGCGGTCGCCGGCCACCAGCGGCACGTGCGGGTCGCCCGGGACCCGGTCGCCGTTGAGGATGGCCACGACCGGCCCGTCGAGACCCAGCCCGCTGGCGGCGGCCGCCTCGCCAAGCGTGGCGGCCGGCAGGGTGCGATCGCCGTCCCCCACGCCGTCTCGGCGCAGCGCCCCGAGGACCCGGACCGCGACCTGGGGCGCCGGACGGGCGCGCGCCGCCTCATAGTCCGACGGCTCGTTGAGGTTCAGCAGGGAGTCCAGGCGCGGGTCGAGCGCCGCCAGCACCGGATCGGCCAGCAGCGCGTCGGCCTCGAGGCGGCGCACGCGGCAGGCCTCGAACAGGAAGGCCGGTCGCATCCGCTCCTCGGCGATCAGGCGCTCGACGAGGTCCACGAGCTCGGTCCTGTAGGCGGCCGACAGCGGATGACGGAACCCGCCGACGTCGGGCAGGACCACGTCGGCGTCGTCGTCGAGGGCCGCGAGGACGCGGTGGATGAAGCGCGGATGCAGGAGCGGCACATCGGTGGACGAGGCATATGCCGCGCGCGCGCGACCGCGGACGGCGGCCAGCCCGGCGGCGAGGCCCTGAAGCGGGCCGCGCCCCTCGCGCGCATCCTCGACGACCTCCACCCCGTCGGGCAGCTCGGGCAGCGCCTGCCCCGGCGCGCGGACGACGACCACCGGGCCGTCCAGCGCGCGGCGCTCCACGCCGACGATGTGGCGCAGCAGGGTCGAGCCGTGCCACTCCAGCGCGGCCTTGGGCGCGCCCATCCGCGACGAGCGCCCGCCGGCGAGCACGATGCCCGCGGCCCGCGCCCTGCCCGGCGTCCTGGACACGGGCTCGACCATGGCTGCACGCTACCCGCCGTCGGCCCTCGAGCCGCTCGCTATGCTCGAAGGCCTGATGGCCGCCCGCATGATCGCTGTCATCGAGCGCGACGGCCAGCGCGACGAGGTGGCCGTCGAGGAGCCGATGGAGATCCGGGTCGACGGCCAGGCGCTGTCGGTCACCATGCGCACGCCCGGGCACGACGAGGAGCTCGCGCTGGGCTTCCTGCTCGGGGAGGGCCTGATCGACGGCGTGCGCCCCGCGGGGCTCACCGAGGACCTCGCCAACAACATCGTCGAGGTCGGCGGGCCGCTGACCCGCGACCCGTCGGCGCGCCGCTTCTACACCACGTCGTCGTGCGGCGTGTGCGGCCGCGGGTCGCTCGAGGAGGTCGCCGTCAACGCCGAGGTCGCCGGCGAGGGTCCCGTTGTCGCGCGCGACCTGCTGGCCGACCTCCCCGACCGCCTGCGCCAGCCCAGCTTCGCGCGCACCGGCGGCCTGCACGCCACGGGCCTGTTCAGCCCCGAGGGGGAGCTGCTGCTCGTGCGCGAGGACGTCGGGCGCCACAACGCGATGGACAAGGTCGTCGGCCGGGCCCTGCTCGACGGGCTGGTCCCGCTGCACCCCCGCGTGCTGTGCGTGAGCGGCCGGCTGTCGTTCGAGCTCGTCCAGAAGGCCGCCGTCGCGGGCGCGCCGATCCTCGTCGGCGTCGGTGCTCCCACGTCGCTGGCCATCGAGCTGGCCGCCGACCGCGGCCTGACCCTGGCGGGCTTCGCGCGCGGGGGCACGGTCAACGTCTACACGCACCCACAGCGCGTCGGATAGCCCGTCTCGATCGGGAAACCGGTGCGGTTTCGCGCAGGATCTCCCCGCGGAGGCGGCGGGGCGGTACCTTGTGCCCCATGAACACAAGCCGTCGGGCGTTGCGTCATGACGTCAGGGACGGGATCGTGCGGGGGATTCTCGAGGGGGAGCTGGGTCCGGGCGACCGCCTCATCGAGATGCACATCGCCAAGGAGTACGGGACGAGCCAGGGTCCCGTGCGCGAGGCGCTGCGCGAGCTCGAGATGCTCGGTTTCGTGCGCAGCGAGCCCCATCGCGGCACCTACGTCCGCGATCCGTGGCAGCGCGGGATGCTCGAGCTCTACGAGCTGCGCGGCGCGCTGGAGGAGTTCGCCGCCCGCATGGCCACGCCGCGGCTGCGCAACGACGTCAGCTCGCTGCAGGCCGAGGTCGACGCGATGGCCGCCGCCGCCATCGCCGACGACGTGCATGCCACCGTCGAGCACAGCGAGCGCTTCCATCGCCTGATCATCGAGGCGAGCGGCAACCAGCTGCTCGAGACGGTGTGGAGCAGCCTCAGCATCACCGACCACACGGCGCTGACCATGGTCACGCTGTCGCCCGACCTCAAGGCGATCGCCGAGTCCCACCAACCGATCGTCGATGCCATCGCCGCGGGCGACATCGAGTCGGCGTGCCGCGTCAGCCGCGAGCACCAGGCGTGGTTCGAGGAGATGCTGACCGCCACGGCGCAGCGGAGCCCGCAGCACCGGTCGGCGACGACCGTCTCGGCCTGAGCCCGCGGCGGTAGCCATCCCAACGTCCGGGCGCTGCGCGACGCCCGGCGGGCTCAGGCCTTCGCCCGCGTCCGCGCGACGTGCAGCGGGCGGCCGACCATCAGCTCGGCCGCCTCGCGCAGGCCCTCGCTGAGCGTCGGGTGCGGGTGGATCGTCGCGGCGACGTCGCCCGGCGCGGCCATCAGCTCGATGGCCAGCGCGCCGCCGGCCACCAGCTCGCTGGCGTGGGGACCGACGACGTGCAGCCCCACCACGCGGTCGGTCGCCGCGTCGGCGACGATCCGCGTGAAGCCCTCGCGCGCGCCCAGCGTGCCGGCCCGCCCCGAGGCCGCCAGCGGGAAGGTGGCCACCACGGGATCCAGCCCGGCGTCGCGGGCCTGCGCCTCGCTGAGGCCGACCGAGCCGATCTCGGGGTCGGTGAAGATGACGATCGGGATGGCCTGGGCGTCGAACGCCGCCGGCTGCCCGCTGAGGGCCTCGGCGGCGACGGCGGCCTCGGCGGTGGCCTTGTGCGCCAGCGCCGGCCCGGCCACCACGTCGCCCACCGCCGCGATTCGCTCGGTGGCGCGCATGTCCTCGCCGACTGCGATCAGGCCGTCGGGCCCGAGCGCGACGCCGGCCTCCGTCAGACCGAGCGCGTCGGTGTTGGGCACGCGGCCCACGGCGACGATCACGCGCTCGGCCTCGAGGCGGTCCTCGCCGCCGGGCCCTCGGACCACGACCGCACCGTCCTCCAGGCGCTGCGCGGCCGTCTCGAGGAGCAGGTCGACATCGAGGGCGCGCAGGCGCTCGACCACGGGCGCCGTGAGCGACTCGTCGACCGTCGGCAGGATCCGGTCGAGCGCCTCGACCACGGTCACCCGGGCGCCGAGCTTGGCCAGCGCGGTCCCCAGCTCGAGGCCGATGTAGCCCGCGCCCACCACGACGACGCTGTCGGGGACGTCGGTGAGGGCCAGCGCGCCGGTCGAGTCGAGCACTCGCTCGCCGTCGAAGGGCAGGCCCGGCAGGGCGACCGGGCGCGAGCCCGTGGCGATGATCGCGTGCTCGAACTCGAAGAAGGCGACGCCGCCGTCGGGCGTGCGCACCGCGACGCGGTCGGCGCGGTTGAAGCGCGCCTCGCCGTGGACGAGGCGCACGTCGCCGGCCTCGAGCAGCCGGCCGACGCCGCGGGCGAGGCCGGCGCACAGCTCGCCCCGCCACGCCTGGAAGCGCTCGAACGAGACGGCCATGCCCTCGACGCTGAGCCCCGCGGCGTGCAGGTCGCGGGTGCGCTGCGCCGCGTCGGCCAGCTCGATGAGCGCCTTGCTGGGGATGCAGCCGACCAGCAGGCAGACCCCGCCGAGGCCGGCGGCGCCGGCGCGCTCGACGAGCGTCACCTGGCGGCCGAGCTGGGCGCCGCGGATGGCGGCGGCGTAGCCACCAGGCCCTCCGCCGAGGACGAGCAGGTCGACGGCGTCGGCGAACTCGCCGACGACCATCAGCCCAGGTCCTCGAAGAGCAGGATGGGATCCTCGAGCAGCCGCTGGACCTGATCGACGAAGGCCGAGAGCCCGTCGCCGTCGAGGACGCGGTGGTCGCCGGCCACCGACAGCACGAGCGTCGGGCGCACCACCGGCGCCCCGTCGACGGCCACCACGCTGTCGCGGATGGCGCCGACGCCGACGTTGACGACCTCCGGCGGTCGCACGATCGGCGTGCCCATCCACGTGCCGAGGCTGCCGAAGTTGTTGACCGTGATGGTCGGGCCGGAGAGCTGCTCGGGGCGCAGCCTGCGCTCGCGCGCGGCCTGCGAGAGCGCGACGATCTCGTGCGCCAGCTCGGCCAGCGAGAGCCCGTCGGCGTCGTGGACGACGGGGACGGTCAGCCCGTCGGGACCGGCCGCGGCGATGCCGACGTGGTAGTGGCCGTGCAGCGTGATCACCTCGGCCTCGAGGTCGATCGACGCGTTCACGTAGGGGTGCTCGCGCGCGGCGAGGACCGCGGCCCGCACGGCGAACGGCGTCGGCGTCAGCGCCTTGGCGAGGGCCTCGTCGCCGCGATCGTGCGCGCGCCGGCGCAGGCTCGCGCGGGCGCGCACCAGCGCGGTCGCGTCCACCTCGCGGTAGTCGATGATGCGCGGGACCTCGAGCCACGCGCGCGTGAGCGCGTGGGCGATGGTGCGGCGCACGCCGCGCAGCGCCACCACCTCGCCGGGCGTGCCCGATTGGGACTGGCGCGCCGGCGGAGCGGCGAGCGCGCGGGCGGCGCGCGACGAGGCGGCGGCGGCCCGGGCCGGGGCACCGTCGGGGGCGGGGGCTCCGGGCACCGGGGCGTCCGCGGTCGGAGGCGCGCCGGGCGCGGCGGCGACGGCCGCCGCGCGCTCGACGTCCTCGCGCAGGATGCGCCCGTGCGGGCCGCTTCCGGCCACCTCCTCGAGCGCGACTCCGAGATCGCGCGCGAGCCTGCGCGTCGTCGGGGCGGCGAGCGGCGGGCCCGTGCGCGGCGCGGCGGGCGAGGAGGACGCGGTCGGCGCTGCGCTGCCGACGGCGTCGGCCCCGGGGTCCCTGCCGCTCGACGGCGCCTGCGCCGGCGCGGCCGCGGCTCCCGCCGTCGCGGCCGGCGCGGCCGAGTCGCCGTTCGCGCTCGCGCCGTCGGCCTCGATCACCGCCAGGACCGATCCGACGTCGAGCGTGTCGCCGGGCTGGCCGCACAGCCGTGTGATGACGCCGTCGGCCGGGCAGGGGATGACGACGGTCGCCTTGTCGGTCTGGATCTCGACCAGGTCCTGGTGCTCGCTGACGCGATCGCCCTCGGCCACCTGCCAAGCGATGATCTCGGCCGTGGCGATGCCCTCGCCCACGTCGGGCAGGCGGAACTCGATGGCCATCGCTCAGCTCTCCATGGTCGCGCGGATGGCGTCGACCACGCGCTCCACCGAGGGAACGTAGAGCTCCTCGATCGTCCCCGGCGGGTAGGGCGCGTCGGGGGCGGCGACGCGGGCGATGGGCGCCTTCAGCGACCAGAAGGCCTCCTCCTGGATGGTCGCCACCAGCTCGCCGCCGAAGCCCGCGGTGAGCGAGCCCTCGTGCAGGACGATCGCGCGCCCGCAGGCGGCGACCGCCTCGCGCAGCGCGTCGACGTCGAGCGGCACCAGGCTGCGCAGGTCCAGAACGCCGACCGAGTAGCCCTCCTCGGCGGCGCGGTCGGCCGCGCGCTCGGCGATGACGACGGCGGCGCTGTAGGCGACGATGACGACGTCGGACCCCTCGCGCACGACGCGGGCCTTGCCCAGCGGGACGGTGTAGTCCTCCTCGGGGACCTCGTCCTTGATCAGCCGGTAGCCGCGCAGCGGCTCGCAGAAGAGCACCGGGTCGGGGTCGCGGATGGCCTCGGCCAGCAGGCCCTTGGCGTCGCGGGCAGTGGCCGGCATGACCACCTTCAGGCCCGGCGCGTTGGCGTACTTGGCCTCGTGGGCGTCGGAGTGCAGCTCGGGGGTGCGGACGTTGCCGCCCCACGGCGCGCGGATCACCATCGGCATCGGGTAGGAGCCCTGCGAGCGGTAGGCGTAGCGCGCGACCTGGCCCTCGATCTGGTGGAAGGCCTGGCTGCCGAAGCCCAGGAACTGCAGCTCGGGGATCGGGATCATCCCGCTGCAGGCCAGGCCGACCGCCGATCCGATGATGACCGCCTCGGCCAGCGGCATGTCGACCACGCGCTCGGCGCCGAAGCGCTCCTGCAGGCCCTCTGTGGCGCGGAAGACGCCGCCGTTGACGCCGACGTCCTGCCCGAGCACGATCACGCGCTCGTCGGCCTCCAGCGCGGCGCCGAGCGTCGAGCGGATCGCCTCGATCATCGTCATCTCGGCCATCAGCGCTGCTCGCGCGCGCGGGCGGCGTCGCGCTGCGCCCCGGCGCGCTGTCCGGCCGCCGCGCGCTGGTCCTCGAGGCGCCCGGGGGCCCGGGCGTAGACATGGTCGAAGATCCCCTCCACGCCGGGCGCCGCGCTCTCCGCCGCCTCGGCGAAGGCCGCATCGACCTCCGCGCGCAGCTCCTGCACCAGCGCCTGCTCGGAGGCCTCGTCGGCCAGCCCCTCCGCCCTCAGGTAGCGGCGCACGCGTTCCACCGGGTCGAAGGGGCGATGCTCGTCGAGCTCGACGGGATCGACGTAGCGCGTGGGGTCATCGGAGGTGTTGTGCGGGCCCATGCGGTAGGTCCGGGCCTCGATGAGGGTCGGCCCCTCCCCCGCGCGCGCCCGCGCCACCGCCCGGCTGCAGGCATCGTGCATCGCGAAGAGGTCGTTGCCGTCCACCAGCTCGCCCGCGATGCCGTAGCCGGCCGCCCGCGCGGCGAAGCTCGGCGCCGCGGTCTGCTTGCGCACCGGGGTGGAGATGGCCCAGCCGTTGTTCTTGAGCACGAAGACGACCGGTGCGCGGCGCACGCCGGCCAGGTTGAGGGCCTCGTGCGCGTCGCCCTCCGAGGACGCGCCGTCGCCGAAGTACGTGCACACGACGGCGTCGAGGCCCTGGATGCGCAGCCCCCAGGCGAGGCCGACGGCGTGCGGGATCTGCGCCGCCAGGGAGATCTGGAAGGGCAGCACGTTGGTGGCGGCGTCCATCCGGCTGCCTGCCGGCTTGCCGGTGTAGTACTGCATCGCCTGGGTCAGCCGGTAGCCGAAGCGCAGCATCGCCGGCAGCTCGCGGTACTGCGGCACGATCCAGTCGCGCCCCGGCTCGAGCGCCCAGGCCGACCCGACCACGGCCGCCTCCTCGCCGTTGACCGGCGAGAAGGTTCCCAGGCGTCCCTGGCGCTGAAGCGAGAAGCAGCGCTCGTCGCACACGCGCGAGAGCAGCATCGCGCGCCACGCCCCGAGCAGGGCGGCGCCCTCGAGCCCCGGCACGTGGCCCTCGGGCAGGGTGCCGTCGGGCGCCAGCAGGCGCAGCGGCTCGGGCAGCTCGACCGTCGGCGTCGCGGTCATCGCGCTCCAATCGTCGTCGTCGTGGGGCTCATCCCGGCCCAGCCGCCGTCGGCGATCCAGCCGCCGTCGACGAGGACGCTCGAGCCGGTCACGTAGGACGCGTCGTCGGAGACGAGGAAGGCCACGACGCGGGCCACCTCCTCGGGCTCGGCCAGGCGCCCGATCGGGGTGCGCTGCGCCACCTCGGCGAGCGTGAAGCCGCCGGCCTTCGAGGTCCCCGCCAGCAGCTCCGTCGCCACGTAGGCGGGAGCGACGCTCACCACTCGCACGCCTCGCCGTGCCCACTCGACGGCGAGCGTCTTGGTCAGCCCCTCCAGGCCGTGCTTGGCCGCGCCGTAGGCGGCGCGCCGCGGGAGCCCGGCATGGCCGGCGAGCGAGGAGACGTTGACGATGACGCCACGGCCGGCCGCGAGCATCGGCCCGGCGGCCGCCTGCGCGCAGCGGAAGGGCGCGCTCAGGTCGAGGTCGATGATCCGCTGCCAGTCGGCGAGCGCGAGGGTCTGCGAGTCGGCGACCTGGCCCGCGCCTGCGTTGTTGACCAGGACGTCGAGGCGGCCGAAGGCCTCCAGCGCGCGCGCCACGAGGGCGGCGGGGGCGTCGGGGTCGGTCAGCTGTACCGCCACGCCGAGCGCCGTCCCGCCCTGCTCCTCGATCGCCGCCGCCGTCGCCTGCGCGCGCTGCGCCGAGCGCGACGTGACGACCACGCTCATGCCGCGGGCGGAGAGCTCGGTCGCAATCGCCCGGCCGATGCCCGAGGAGGACCCGGTGACGATGGCCACGCGGCTTGTCAGTGGCTGGGTCCTCCCCTCGGGCATGCTCCCCGCAGCCTAGACGGCCCGCGCCTCAGGCCGGCGCGCCCGCCTTGTGATCCGACGTCAGCTTGCCCGGGAACTCGTCGTTGGCGATCAGCGGCCCTGGCGTCGAGTCGAACGTCCGTCCGACGATGCGCCCGTGCTCGACGACGCCCGGGCGGTCGTGGGCGGGCAGCACGAAGCGCGCGCCGGAGAGCGCCTTGCGGATGGCGGCCTTCTCGCCGCGCTTGCTGCCGCCGTGATTGCCGGTCACCGCCGGGTCGAGCTCCATGACCTGCAGGTGCGGGTCGATGAGCTGGTGGGCGACGTCGTAGATGACGTCGCCGCAGATGCAGGCCACGCCCTCGTCGGTGTCGACGAGGATGTTCATCGAGCCCTCGGTGTGCCCGCCCGCGGCGACGCAGCGCACGCCGGGGATGATCTCCTCGTATTCGACGACCTCGAGGTCGAGCAGCCGCAGCGCGCCGGGATGGTGCAGGCGGTCGACGAGGTGCTTGATGTAGGGCGCGGGGTACTGCTCGCCCATCAGGCCCGAGACGGAGTACTCGAGCTCGCGGCGGTTGATGACCACCGTGGTCCCGTCCATCGGGAACTGGTCGTCGTAGCCGGCGTGGTCGATGTGCAGATGGGTGTGCAGGACGTAGCGGACGTCGCTCATCTCGAGGCCGTGCTTGGCCAGCTGCTTCTCCATGCCCTGCTCGTCGCGCCACCAGCCCTTCATGCCGAGGTTGCCCATGATCGACGGATCGCTGAAGCCCGTGTCGACGACGATCGGCGCCTCGCCGCCGGTGATGAGGAAGCCGAGCGTCGGCACCTGCTGCGCCTGCCCGGGCTCGAGGGCCAGCACGAGGAAGCTCGTGTCGAGCTCGATGTCGCCCAGGTCGAGGACCTTCACTTCGAGACCCATTCGCTCCTCCTAGATGGATGGATGACGTATGGAGTCGACTATCCGCCGCGCGCGGCGCGAGCGCCATCGCACGTTCGGATGAGTCAGCCGGTGATCGGTTCGTGGAATCGGTCAGCGGAACAGGCCGTGCTCGCGCGCGGCGTGCACGGCCTCGGCGCGCGACGTCGCGTCGAGCTTGCGAAAGAGGTTGCGCGCGTGCGTCTTGGCCGTCGCCTCGCTGATCTGAAGGCGCCGCGCTATCTGCTTGAAGCGCAGGCCCTCCTCGAGGCTCTGCAGCAGCTGGCGCTCACGCCGGGTGAGCGCGACCGCGTCGGCGCGCGCCGTGTCGGCCCCGAGCAGCGGCGTGAGCTCCGTCCCGAGCGCCTCGAGCTCGAGGGCGAAGTCGCTCATGGCCCGGTGCGACGCGGTGGCCGAGAGCGAAAGCGCGCCGACCACGTGGCCGTCCTCGCGCAGGGGGACCGAGCAGCCGCAGTGAAACCCCGTGAGCAGGACGATGCTGTCCAGCGGGCGGTCGAAGGCGGCGGAGGCGTCGAAGTCCTCGTCGTGGAACGCGCGCCCCTCGGAGACCTGGGCGAAGTAGGAGCACGTGCTCAGCGGCAGCTCCGTGCCCGGCGCCAGCAGCTTGGCGCCCACGTCCGCCGTGATCTCGAAGCGGCTGTGCTCGAGGTCGATGCGCGCCAACGACACGCGGTCGACCTCGAAGGCGCCGCGCAGGACCTCCAGCGGCTGCTCGGAGCCGCCGAGCTCGCGCTTCAGCGCAGCGACGCCCAGGGCTCCTCCTCGAAGACATCGATGACCTCGTAGCCGCCCTCCCCGGCGGTGGGCGTCAGGATGACGGTCAGCTTGGCCGGCTCGTCGCCGACGGTGTAGGACCCATGGACGACGTCCTTCTCGATGTAGACCGCCTCGCCGGGCCCGAGCTCGTGCTTGTCGTCCTCCAGCCACTGCTCGATGCGGCCCTCGCGCACCCAGATGATCTCCTCCTGGTCGGGGTGGCGGTG
The DNA here is from genome assembly GCA_963757775.1 of Paraconexibacteraceae bacterium. Taxonomy (GTDB): domain Bacteria; phylum Actinomycetota; class Thermoleophilia; order Solirubrobacterales; family Solirubrobacteraceae; genus JAOPZW01. The sequence goes on from CAVWSH010000012.1 coordinate 447,268, forward strand.
GAAGGGATGCCCGGCGCCCGGCTGAAGCGTGACGTCCATGACGCACATGCCGCGCGATCCGGTCAGCTCGGGCCGGCTGACCCAGCCCGCCTCGCCCCAGTCGAACTGGTCGCGCACGATGTCGCCCTGCGTGATGAACTGGCTCATGCCGTCTCCTGGATCGGGATGGACTTGAAGCGGCGCATGTTCTCGGTCATGGCCACTTCGGTCGGCAGGCGCTCCATGCTCGAGGCGCCGAAGAAGCCGACGATCCCCGCGGTGCGCTCGAGGACGTACTGCGCGTCGTCGGGCTCGGCGATCGGGCCGCCGTGGCACAGGCAGAGGATGTCCGGGTTGACCGCGCGGGCCGCGTCGCCGCAGGCCTGCACGCGCGCCACGGCCTCGTCGAGCGAGATGCCCGAGCGCGAGCCGATGGTCCCGCCCGTGGTCAGGCCCATGTGCGGCACGAGGACGTCGGCGCCCGCCTGCGCCATGGCCCGCGCCTCGTCCTCGTCGAAGACGTAGGGCGCGGTGAGCAGGTCGACCTCGTGGGCCGCGCGGATCATCTCCACCTCGAGGCCATACCCCATGCCGGTCTCCTCCAGACCGACCCGGAACGTCCCGTCGATGAGGCCGACGGTGGGGAAGTTCTGCACGCCGGTGAAGCCCGCCCGCTTGACGTCCTGCAGGAAGCTCGGCATGAGGCGGAACGGATCGGTGCCGCAGACGCCGGCCAAGACGGCCGTCTCGCGGGCGACCGGGAGGACCTCGCGCGCCATGTCCATCACGATCGCGTTGGCGTCGCCGTAGGGCATCATCCCCGCCAGCGACCCGCGCCCCGCCATCCGGTAGCGCCCGGAGTTGTAGATGATGATGAGGTCCGCGCCGCCGTCCTGCGCGCACTTGGCCGACAGGCCGGTGCCCGCGCCGGCGCCGATGATCGGCTTGCCGGCGGCGACCTGCTCGCGCAGCCGCGCCAGCGCCTCCTGGCGGGTCACGTCGAGGCCTCCTGGATGAGCTCGTGCAGCCGGTCGGCCATCGCCGTGGCGAAGGCAGGGTCGTTGACGTCGGCATCGACCTCATGGACCTCGACCTTGTCCGGGTCGATCCCCTCGCGCAGCGCAGCGAAGAGCGCCTCGTCGGCCTCGGCGTCGCGGAAGGGCTGGCCGTCGACGTCGATGGCCGAGACGCCCTTCAGCGGCACGAAGAGGACGGTCGGCCCGTCGGCGCCGTTGAGCTTGCGCGCGATCCGCCGCCCCAGTTCGGCCATCTCCTCGGCCGTCGTGCGCATGAGCGTGATCGTCGGGTTGTGGACGTAGAGGTTGCGGCCCTCGAACTGTGCGGGCACGGTCTCGCGCGGGCCGAAGTTGACCATGTCGAGCGCGCCGAGCGAGACGACCTGCGGCAGGCCGGCGCGCCCCACCGCCTCCAGGCGATCGGGGCCCGCGGACAGCACGCCGCCGACCAGCTCGTCGGCCAGCTCGGTCGTGGTGGCGTCGAGCGCGCCGACCAGGAAGCCGCCGGTGGCCAGCGCCTCGAAGGACTGCCCGCCGGTCCCCGTCGCGTGGAAGACGAGCACCTCGTAGCCGAGCTCCTCCAGGCGCTCGCGCGCCGCCGTGACGCACGGCGTGGTGACGCCGAACATCGTCGCCCCCACCAGCGGGCGCTCGTCCGTCCGCTCGGGAGCGGTGGCGGTGGCCATCCCGGCGATCGCCCCCGCGGCGTTGGTGAGGATCCGCGAGGAGATCTGGTTGATCCCGGAGATGTCGACGACCGAGTACATCATCGTGACGTCGGTGGCCCCCACGTAGGGGCGCGTGTCGCCCGAGGCGACCGTGGAGACGATCAGCTTCGGCACGCCCACCGGAAGGTCGCGCATCGCTTGCGCGGCGATGGACGAGTTGCCCGAGCCGCCGACGGCGGCCGCGCCGTCGAGGCGGCCCTCGCCGTGCAGGCGCTCGAGCACCGCCGCCGCTCCGCGCCCCATGGCGTCCACCGCGGCGCCGCGATCGGCGGCGCGCACGAGCTCGGCGTGGTCGGCGCCTCCGGCGCGCGCCACCTCCTCGCGGCTCACGTCGGCCTCGATCTGCGGCTCGCCGAGCACGCCGGCGTCCACGAGCACGACGTCGACGCCGGCCTCGCGCAGGCGGTCGCGCAGGAAGCCGTACTCGACCCCCTTGGTGTCCAGCGTGCCGACGAGGACGACCGTCGCCATCAGCCGCGCTCGACGCCCAGGTAGCGGCGCTGCAGCTCGGGATCGCCCACGAGCTCGGCGGCCGTCGTCTCGGCGAAGATCCGGCCGGCCACCATCACGAGCTGGCGTTCGGCCATCGCGGTCGCCATGGCCAGGTTCTGCTCGACGACGAGGATGGCCAAACCGTCTGCGGCCAGCGCGCGAAAGGTCTCGATCAGCATCTCGATGATCGTCGGCGCGAGGCCCTCGGAGGGCTCGTCCATGATCAGCAGCCTGGGGTTGCCCAGCAGGGCGCGGCCGATGGCCAGCATCTGCTGCTCGCCGCCCGAGAGCTGCATGCCGCCGTTCTCGCGACGCTCGGCCAGGCGCGGGAAGAGCTCGTAGACGGCGTCGGGCGTCCAGCGATGGCTGCCGCGCCGCGGCGCGGCCATCCGCAGGTGCTCGTCGACGGTGAGCGACTCGAACAGGCGCCGGCCCTGGGGCACGTACCCGATGCCCGCGCCCGCGATCTTGTACGAGGGGCGCCCGACGAGCTCGCGCCCCTCGAAGGCGATCGACCCCCGCGCGTGGGCCGGGCGGATCTGCATGATGGCGTTGCACAGCGTGGTCTTGCCCATGCCGTTGCGCCCGATGAGGGCGACGGGCTCGTTGGCCATCTCGAAGCTCACGTCCTGCAGGACATGGGCACGGCCATAGAAGACGTTGAGGTCCTTGACCGCCAGTAGGGGCGGGCCGCCGCCGGCCCTCTCGGGCGCCGCGGCGCGCGGCTGCTCGGCGCCCGCGGGCGGGGTGCCGGGCTCGGGTCCGGTCACGAGGTGACCTCGATGCCGTCGTCGGTGACGCGCCCGCCGAGGTAGAGCTCGTGGACGAGGTCGTTGGCGCGGATCTCGTCGGGCGTGCCCTCCACGATCTTGCGCCCGTCGTGCATCATCGTGACGCTGTGGGCCACGCGCAGGGCGACGTCCATGTCGTGCTCGATGAGGATGAGCGTGATGCTCGTGTCGAGCTCGAGCAGCAGGTCGGTCAGCGCCACGCGCTCGCCGCGCGAGAGGCCCGACGCCGGCTCGTCGAGCAGCATCAGCTTGGGCTCGGTCGCGCGCGCCATGGCGACCTCCAGCTGGCGCTGCTCGCCGTGGGAGATGGAGCCGACGAGGCTCGAGAGCCGGCCCTCGAGACCGACCGTGCGCGCCACCTCCCGCGCGCGCTCGCGCATCTCGCCGTCGATCGCCCTGCGCGTCAGGCGCTGGTGGCCCCCGCGTGAGCCGAGCACGGCCAGGTAGAGGTTGTCCTCGACGCTCAGGCCGAGGAAGAGGCGGGACTTCTGATAGGTGCGCCCCATGCCCAGCCGGGTGCGCCCCGGGGCGGGGAGGTGGCCGATGTCCCGGCCCAGGAACTCGATCGTGCCCGAGGTCGCGGGCATGTCGCCCGAGATGACGTTGAACAGCGTCGTCTTCCCGGCGCCGTTGGGCCCGAGGATGGCGCGACGCTCGCCGTGCGCGACGTCGAGATCGACGTCGCGCACGGCATCGAGGCCGCCGAACCGCCGGCCGACCCCCCGCAGGCGGAGGATCGGACCGGCGGCCTCGGTGGTGACGCCCTCCACGTCCCCGCTACCCGCCGACGACCTTCACCGGGGCAGCCTTGCCGAGCCACGGGAGGTTCTTCTTCTGGCAGCCGGGGAAGTTGCGCCCCGGAGCCGGCGTCGAGGCGCTGAACGTGCCGCCGAACGTCTGGTCGACGTCCGGGATGCTCGTCACGGTCTTGACCGCCAGCTTGCCGTCCTTCATGTACAGCTGCTGGTCGTAGACCGTGAAGATGGCCTGACGGTTCTCGTCCAGCTTGATCGTGCCGTACGGCGCCGGCAGCTCCACCTTGGCCAGCGCGTCCTGCAGCTTCGACTGGTCCTTGATGTCGCCCTTGACGGCCTCGAGGCCCTTGATGAGGCCCCAGGTGTTCAGGTAGTAGCCGTACGTGAACGTGCTCGGGGCGGCCGAGGCCGCGTCCTTGCCGGGCGGGATGACCTTGAACCACTTGCCGATGATGTTCGTCGCGTAGTCCTGAGCCGCCGGGGTGTCGAGGTCGCCGGCCGTGCCTGCGCCGCCGATGTAGGCCCCCGCGACGCGCGGGCCGAGCTGCTCGAACTGACCCGGGGTGCCCCAGAACAGGTTGCCGATGAACTTCTTGGAGTCGATCGGCCCCTTGGCCTGCTCGTAGGCCTTCAGGAACGGGATGAGGCCCGCGCCGCCGACGGCCACGAAGGTCCCGTCCACGTCGGAGGGCATCTGCTGGGCGAACGACGAGTAGTCGGTCGTGTTCAGCGGCGGGAAGATGCGCTTGGTCACCTGCCCGCCGGCCGCGCAGAACTCCGCGATGAAGCCCGCGGTCGACGTCCAGCCGAAGCTGTAGTCGTCGGAGACGACCGCGGCCTTGCGCCAGCCGAGCTTGTTGTAGGCCACGTCGCCGAGGCCCGCGTTCCACTGCGCGCCGTCGCCGTTGAAGCGGAAGAAGTTCGGCGCCTGGACCTTGAGCGTCGTGTCCTGCGCGCCCGCTGCGCCGTCGACGAACGTCTTGTCCGGGTGCTGCTTGGCGTAGTTGGCGATGGCGATCGACTCATCACCCGAGAGCGGGCCGATCATGACGTCGGCGTCGAGCTGCTCCATGAGCCGGCGGGTCTCCTTGATCGCCGTATCCGACGTGTCGTCGCCACAGCCCACGCCCACGAGCTTCAGCGGGTGGCCGTTGATCGCGCCCCCGGTGAAGCCGTCACGCGGCTTGTTCGGGTTCTTCGGCTTGGCGCCGGCGAACTGCGACAGCGCAGCGACCGCTCCGGCCATGTTCTGGTTGTCGAAGGAGCCGAAGGCGCCCTTGCACTCGGACATGATGGCGATCTTGATGGGCGTGCCCGAGCCGCCGCTGCGCGGCGCGACGGCCGGCTGCGGCTTTGGAGCGTCGGCCGGCGCGGCCGCCGCTGGAGTGCTGGTGGACTGCGCCGGGGTGCTCGCCGAGCTGCTGCTCGTCTTGTTGTCGTTGCTCGACCCGCACCCCGCTATCACCAGGGCGAGTACTGCGATGCTGAGCGCGAGCCAGAAAGCCCCCCGGCTCGGATGTCGTGCGACAGGCATGGATGTGTCTCCTCCTCGAAACGGATACCTCTTAACCGGCGGGTGTGGGTTCTGCCGACCCCCTTTCCTGGGTGATGTCCAGTGGCAGCTCCCGCCGCGGCCCCGCCGTGACGCGCTCCCACAGCCCGATGAGGCCGTTGGGCGACACGAGGACGATGACCAGGAAGATGACCCCGATGAGCGTGTGGAAGCGCTCGGAGACGAAGCCGATGTCCTGGGCGTAGTTGTTGATGAGCACGAAGACGAGCGCCCCCAGCCACGCCCCCTCGAGGCGGTACAGGCCTCCGATGACCGCGATGACCAGCACGTCGATGGTCGCGCTCAGCCCGATGGTCGACGGCGCGATCTGCGCGTTCCACCAGACGAAGAGGATGCCGCCGATCGCGGCGATGAAGCCCGCGAAGGCGAAGGCCAGCGTGCGATGCAGCGCGACGTTGTAGCCCAGCGAGCTCATGCGCACGGGGTCGTCGCGGATGCCCTGCAGGGTGAGCCCGAACGGCGCCCGCGCGACGTAGCGCAGCAGCGCGTAGACGAGCAGCGCCACGGCGAGCGTGACGAAGTACAGGCGGTCCGGATGGGCGGTGCGGCTGAGGAAGTCCGGGATCGGGATCCCGCTGATGCCGCCGAAGCCCGACACGCTCGTGACCTGGCCGAAGAAGAGGTTCGCGATGACCGAGAAGACGAGCGTGATCATCAGGAAGTAGATGCCGTAGCTGCGGTTGGCCAGCGCGCCGAAGACGAAGGCCACGATAAGCGCCACGATGAGCGCCACGACGATCCCCGGCGCCTCGGCCCACCCCAGGTTCATGCCCTTGGTGTTGCCGTTGGTGGTCAGGTTGCCCAGGGCGAAGCCGGCCACGCCGTAGATCGACACCTGCGCCAGCGAGACCATGCCGCCGTAGGCCGACAGGAAGATCAGGCTCGCCGCCACGATGCCCAGGAAGAGCATCTGCGTCAGCAGCGTCGCCACCCAGTACTCGCTGAAGATGAGCGGCGCGAAGAGCGCGAGCACGACGAAGATCGCCCCGGCGACGCGATCGGCCGACAGCGACGAGCTGCGTGCCGCGCTCATGCGGGTCGGCCGTAGAGCCCGAGGGGCCGGACGGCGAGCACGATCGCCAGCAGGACGAAGGTGAAGATGATCGCGTAGAAGGTGTAGTTGGCCGGCAGGTAGGCGGCCGCGAAGTTCGTCGTCAGCCCCAGGAGCAGCGAGCCGATGGCGGCCCCCGCCAGCGAGCCCATGCCGCCGATGATCACCACGACGAGCGAGTTGAGCAGCCAGTTGGCATCGACCCCGGGCGCGAGGCTGGCGAACGACCCGCCGATCACCCCGCCGAACCCGGCCAGCGCCGAGCCGACGACGAAGGCGATGGCGAAGGTGAGCTGGATGTTGATCCCCATCGCCGAGACCATGTCGCGATCGTCGACGCCGGCGCGGATGACCATCCCGCTGCGCGTGCGTTGCAGCCAGAACCACAGCGCGGCGCCGATCGCCAGCCCGAAGCCGAGGATGACCAGACGGGTCATCGTGTACTGGATGCCCGCGACGTGCAGGTTGACGAACTTGTCGAAGGTGCCGGGCCACGAGATGTCCTGCGCGACGCCGCCGTAGTGGGCCAGCATCTGATCGGCCAGGATGATCGCGATGGCGATCGTGATCAGCGCCTGGCGCAGGTCCTGGCCCTGGGTCCACCGCAGGAACAGCTGCTGCATGATCAGTCCCACCCCGGCGACCACCGCAACGCCGGCCAGGGCGGGGATGACCCACTGCGCCAGGCTGACCTGCGCGCTGGAGAGCCCGAGCCCCGCGTCGCCGCCGACCATGTTGCGCTGGGTGCGCAGCGCGACGTAGCCGCCGAGCAGGAAGAAGGCGCCGTGGGCCATGTTGACCACGCGCATGAGCCCGAAGATCAGGGTGAAGCCGCTGGCCACGACGAAGTACAGCGCCGCCGCGGTCAGCCCGTTGAGCAGCGTGATGAGGAAGTCCTTGGGGTCGTCGATCGCGGGGCCGAAGCTCGTCCCCGAGGCGATGAAGAGCACCCAGATCGCCGGGAAGACCACGACCGCGGCCAGCACGGCGCGACCGACGTGGCGCAGTGACCCGTATGCAGCAAACCCCGTCACGCGGGCCGAACCTAAACGAGCCCGAACCATGTTGCAAGAAGAACTATCGAGAATCGGTACTTGACGGCGCCGGCGCGCTACACCGGGACTTCACGCTCCGGGTAGAGCGTCGCGCGCATCGCCTCGTCGCTCTGCGGGCGCTCGTCGGCGATGCTCTTCATGGTCGTGACGACCGAGCGATCGAGCGTGCCGGCGTCGGGCCAGTTGACCTCGACCAGGTTGCCCGCGGGGTCGCGGAGGTACATCTGCACGGCGCCGTCGTTGAGCACGCGCACGTTGGGCGACCACGCGTCGCGGTCGAAGAGCCCGCGCTCGAGCGCCACGCCGTAGGCGGCCTCGAAGTCGTCGACGTCGAGGCCGATGTGGTGGAAATCCGGCGCCGGCGTGTCGCGATGGAACAGGTGCAGCTGCTGGTCGCCGATCTCCAGCCACACGACGGGGTGCTCGAAGTCCGGCGCCGGCACGCGGCGCATCCCGAAGACGTCGACGTAGAACCGCGTCGATTCCTCGAGGTCGTAGGCGTGGATGCTCACGTGGGTGAAGCGGGTCGCGCGCATGGACTCGACGCTAACGCACGCCGCCCTCGCGCTCCAGTGCGAGCGCGGCGCCGATGACGACCGCGGCGTCGCGGCCGGCGAGCTGCAGCGGGCCGATGGCGATGGCGGGCCAGCCCAGGTAGCTGAAGGCCCGCGTGTAGGCCGAGAAGGGCAGCCGCACCCCGAGCTCGTCCACGCCGGCCGGCGGCAGCTCGTCATAGCCCAGCGTCGGGGCGAGGACGAGGTCGACGTCCGGCTCGCGGGCGGCCCGCGCGCGCCAGGCCTCCAGCGCCCGGCGCCCCTCGCGCTCCTGCTCGGCCGTGACCGTGACCGCGTGGTCGAGCTTGGCGCGGATGAGCGGGCCGTACTCGTCGCGCCGGCTGGGGAAGGTCTCGCGGTGAGCAGCGGCCGTCTCGGCGTAGAACACGGCCCACGTGTCGCTCTCGGGCACCGGGAGCGACAGCTCCGAGACCTCGGCGCCGAGCGCGCGCAGCCGGTCGGCGTGGGCCAGCGCGCGCTCGTCGCGCGCAGCCGGCGCCTCGGGCGGGGCGAGGTCGGGATGGGCGGTCAGCACGCCGACGCGCAGGCCCGCCAGGGCGGCGGCCGGCACCTCGGTGGCGGTCAGCACGGCGTGGGCCAGCGCGCAGTCGGCCACCGTGGTCGCCATGGGCCCGACGGTGTCGAAGCTCGCGGCCAGCGGATAGACGCCCTGCGTCGAGACGGCGCCGCGAGCCGGCTTGAGCCCGACGACGCCGCAGCAGGCGGCGGGCAGCCGCACCGAGCCGCCGGTGTCCGTGCCCAGCGCCAGCGGGACCATCCCCGCCGCCAGCGCGGCCGCGTTGCCGCTGCTGGACCCGCCGGCCACCCGGTCGGGCGCAGCGGGGTTGACCGTGTCGCCGTAGAACGTGTTCTGGCCGCACACGCCCCAGGCGAACTCGTCGGCGTTGGCCTTGCCGACGACGATCGCGCCCTGCGCCTCGAGCGCAGCCACGGCCGGCGCGCTGCGGCGCGGGACATGGTCGGCGTAGATCGAGGAGGCGTACGTGGTGCGCACCTCCGCGGTGTCGACGAGGTCCTTGATGAGCACCGGGACCCCGGCCAGCGCCCCGCTCACGCCCGCGCGCGCACGAGCGAGGGCCTGCTCCTCGCAGACGGTGATCACCGCGTTGAGCTCCGGCCGGGCGGCGATGCGCGCGAGCGCGTCGGCCACGGCCTCCTCCGCGCTCAGCTCGCCGGCGGCCACCCGCGCCGCGATCTCCGTCGCCGTCACCGGTGCAGGTGCGCGATGGCCTCGATCTCCAGCCGCGCCCCGGGGACCGCGAGCCGGCTGACCTCGACCAGCGTGCTCGCGGGGCGCGTGTCGCCGAAGAACTCCTGGCGCACGGGGTTGATGAGCGGGCGGTCGTCGATGTCGACCAGGTAGACGGTGACCTTGACCACGTCGGCGGCCGTGGCTCCGGCGGCGGCCAGCACGGACTGCATGATCGCGAAGACCTGGCGCGCCTGCGCCTCGACGTCGTCGCATCCGACGAGCGCCCCGGAGGCGTCGACCGGCACGATGCCCGACACGTACAGGGCGTCGCCCGACACGACGGCGTGGGCGTAGTGGCTGATGGGCTCGGCCACGCCCTCGACCATCACGTCGCGGCGCTTCACGACCCGGCCGCCGCCCGGATCTCGTCGAGGGTCTGGCGCGGAGTGATGGCCTGCGGGTCGACGCGCAGCTCGATGACCGCGGGGCGCCCGCACGCGAGCGCCTCGTCGAGGGCGGCGGGGAAGTCCTCCGAGCGCTCGACCAGGGCGCCGTGCGCGCCGAAGGCCCGTGCGTAGGCCACGAAGTCGGGGTTGCGCAGATCGGTGCCCACCACCCGGCCAGGGTAATGGCGCTCCTGGTGCATGCGGATGGTCCCGTACATGGCGTTGTTGACCACGAGCACGACGATCGCCAGCTCCTCCTGGACCGCGGTGGCCAGCTCCTGGCCCGTCATGAGGAAATCGCCGTCGCCGGCCACGCACACCACCGGGCGGTCGGGGTGCACGGCCTTGGCGCCCACCGCGGCGGGGACGCCGTAGCCCATCGAGCCGCTGCGCGGGCCCAGCTGCGTCGGGTAGCGGTGAAACTCGTAGTAGCGGTGCGCCCAGACGCTGAAGTTCCCGGCGCCGTTGGTGAGGATCGCCTCGGCGGGAAGGCGGTCGCGCAGCGTCGCCATGACCGCCGACATCTGCAGCGCCCCGGGCAGCTCGCGCGTCTCGGCCAGGTTGCGCTCGTACTCGCCGTGCGCGGCCTCGAGCAGCCCGGCGCGCTCCTCGGCGCCCGCCGGCTCGAGCCGCCGGGCTGCGGCCGCGAAGGCCTCGAGGCCGGCCGCGATCCCCAGCTCGGCCGGGTAGACGGCGCCGATCTCGTCGGGATCGGGATGCACGTGGACCAGGCGCTGGGTCGGCGCGCCGGGGCGCACGAGCGTGTAGCCGGCGGTCGGGATCTCCCCCAGGCGCCCGCCGATGGCCAGCAGCAGGTCGGCCTCGCGGATGCGCTTGGCCAATGCCGGGTCCATCCCCAGCGCGGCGTGGCCGGCGTAGGCGGGCGACGCGTTGTCGACGTAGTCCTGGCAGCGGAAGGAGGCGGCGACGGGCATCGCCTGGGCCTCGGCGAAGGCGGCCACGTCGGCGCCCGCCTGCGCCGTCCAGCCGCCCTCGCCCACGACGGCCAGCGGCGCCCGCGCCTGCGCCAGCAGGTCGGCGAGCCGCGCCATGGCGGCGGGCGCCGGTGCCGCCGGCGTGGCGCGATGCGGGCGCGCGTCGGCCACGTCGACGCGCTCGGAGAGGACGTCCTCGGGCAGCGCGAGGACCACCGGCCCCGGCCGTCCCGACGTCGCCACGGCGAAGGCCCGGGCGACGATCTCCGGCAGCCGGGCGGGATCGTCGACCTGCGTGGCCCACTTCGCGATCGCCCCGTACATCGCGCGGTAGTCGAGCTCCTGGAAGCCCTCGCGCCCTACGGTGTCGCGCGCCACCTGTCCGATGAGCAGCAGCATCGGCGTGGAGTCCTGGAAGGCGGTGTGCACGCCGTTGGACGCGTTCGTCGCCCCCGGCCCGCGCGTGACCATGCAGATCCCGGGGCGGCCGGTGAGCTTGCCGTAGGCCTCGGCCATGTTCGCCGCGCCGCTCTCGTGGCGCGTGACGACGAGGCGCAGCGGCGCGTCGTGCAGCGCGTCGAGGACGGCGAGGTAGCTCTCGCCCGGGACTCCGAAGGCCAGGTCGGCCCCGTGCAGGACGAGCTGGTCGACCAGGACCTGCCCGCCGCTGCGCGTCAACGGCGCACCGGCTGCTCGAGGAAGATCGTCGCGCGCTGGGTCTTGGGCTTGTCGGCGTCGGCCGGATCGACGTACTTGATCGTGCGCTGACCGGCCCACTGCACGGGCAGGAGCATGACGCGGACGAAGGCCGAGGGCTCGTCGGGCGCCGTCGTGGCCAGCACGGGGTCGGGCCCGCGCTCGAACCAGGCCTCGCCGGGGCCCAGCGTGTGCTCGGCGCCGAGCGAGTCGATCGTGATCGCGCCGAAGAGCAGATAGCGGATGCCCGGCCCCGGATGGGTGTGGCGATAGGCGATGCCCCCCGGCTCGAAGTCGACGCGGTCGCAGCGCATGAGCCACTCGGTGGCGTCGTCGAGCTCGACCTTGCACGAGAGCAGCGCGCCGTCGGGCTCGTCGTCGCCCAGCTCCCAGACGAGGGCCCGGCCATCGTCGAGCTCGTGCACGATGCGGTTGGGGCCGGTGGGCTCGGCGCCCTCGGGGTGCTCGGTGAGTGAGAGCCTCAATGGAAGTACTGGCCTCCGTCGATGACCATGGTCTGGCCCGTGATGAACGTCGCGGCCGGACCGCACAGGAACGCGACCGCGCCGACGACGTCCTCGGGCACCTGGTCGCGCTTGAGCGTGCGCGCGCCGACCGACACGTCCTGCAGCGCCTGGACGACCTCGGGGTGCTCGCGCACGCCGTCGCTCATGGTGAAGCCGGGCGCCACGCAGTTGACCAGCACCTCGTCGCCGCCGAGCTCCTTGGCGAGCGCCCGCGTGAGGGCCACGATCGCGCCCTTGCTCGTGACGTAGTGCAGCAGGAAGGGCACCCCGCGGAAGGGCGTGCCCGACGAGATGTTGACGATCCGCCCTCCGCCCTGGGCGCGCATCTGCGGGACGACCGCGCGGCAGGTCAGGAACATGCTCAGCACGTTGACGTCCATGACCTGACGCCACTCGGCCACCGGGATCTGCTCGAAGGGACGCATGGCCAGTGACGCGTAGAGGCCGGCGTTGTTGACGAGGATGTCGATGGCGCCGCAGCGCTCCACGGTCTCCTGCGCCATCCGCGCGACGTCGTCCTCGGAGGCGACGTCGACGGTCAGGCCGACGCCGTCGGGGAAATCGGCCGCCGCCTGCTCGGCGCCCTGCAGGTCGGCGATGACGATCCGCGCGCCGTCGGCCGCCAGGGCGCCGGCGATCGCGCGCCCGATCCCCTGGGCACCGCCGGTGACGATCGCGACCTTGCCGTCCAGCGCGCTCATCGGACCGGCGAGTACGGCGTCGGCAGCAGCATCCGCGTGCGCTGGGTGTGGATCAGCGGCTGGATCTTGGTCAGGAAGTCCTTCCAGCGCTGGTCGGCCTGCAGCAGCGCGCGCCGGCGCTCGCGCTCGGCGTGGGACTCGTAGCCCCAGAGATGGACGATGGTGCTGACGTCGCCGACGTCGACCGTGAAGGCGCCGATGAGGTTGCCCAGGTGCTCCTGCTGGACGTGCGTGCCCTCCTCGGCGTAGAGCCGCACGAGCTCGGGCAGCTTGCCGGTGTACACGTGGTAGCTGCGCTCCTCGACGATCACCTCAGACGCCTCCCATGCACAGGTACTTGGTCTCGAGCCACTCGTCGATCCCGTACTTGGACCCCTCGCGCCCGATGCCCGACTCCTTCACGCCGCCGAAGGGCGCGACCTCGGTCGACACCACCCCGGTGTTGATGCCGAGGATGCCGTACTCGAGCGCCTCGGAGACCCGCCAGATGCGGCCCATGTCGCGGGAGTAGAAGTAGGCCGACAGGCCATAGGGCGTGTCGTTGGCCTTGCCCACGGCCTCCTCCTCGGTGGCGAAGCGGCTGATGCCGGCGACCGGGCCGAAGGTCTCCTCGTTGCTCATCGCCATTGCGTCGGTGATGCCGGTCATCACGGTCGGCTGGAAGAACTGTGCCCCGAGCTCGTGGCGCTCGCCGCCGAGCAGCAGCTCGGCGCCGCGCTCGCGCGCATCGGCCACGTGGCGCTCGACCTTCTCGACGCCCGGCACGTCGATGAGCGGGCCGACATTGACGTTCTCCGTGAAGCCGTCGGCCACGACGAGCCGCGTCACGCCCTCGGTGAAGCCGGCCAGGAAGTCGTCGTAGATCGCGTCCTGCACGAGGATCCGGTTGGCCGAGATGCAGGTCTGGCCCGAGTTGCGGTACTTGCAGGTCAGCGCCCCGGCGATGGCCGCCTCGAGGTCGGCGTCGTCGAAGACGATGAACGGCGCGTTGCCGCCCAGCTCGAGCGAGACCTTCTTGACCTGCCCTGCGCACTGGGCCATGAGCAGCTTGCCGACCTCGGTCGAGCCCGTGAAGCCGAGCTTGCGCACGAGCGGGTTGGAGGTCATCTCGCGCCCGATGACCGGCGCGTCGCCGGCGTCGCCGGTGACGATGCTCAGCACCCCTGGCGGCAGCCCGGCCTCCTCGCCCAGGCGCATGACGGCCAGTGCGCTGAGCGGCGTCTGCTCGGCGGGCTTGAGGACCATCGTGCAGCCGGCCCCCAGCGCCGGCGCCGCCTTGCGCGTCGGCATGGCCGCCGGGAAGTTCCACGGCGTGATGCCGGCGGTCACGCCTACCGGCTCCTTGGCCACCACGATGCGCCGGTCGCGCATGTAGGTCGGGATGGTGTCGCCGTAGACGCGCTTGGCCTCCTCGCCGAACCACTCCAGGAAGCTCGCCGCGTAGGCGATCTCGACGCGCGACTCGGCCAGCGGCTTGCCCTGCTCGGTGGTCAGCAGCGCCGCGAGGTCCTCCTGGTGCTCGATCATGAGGTCGGCCCAGCGGCGCATGATGCCCGCGCGCTCCTTGGCCAGCATCCCGCGCCAGCCCGGCAGCGCGCGCTGGGCCGCCTCGATCGCGCGGCGGGTCTCCTGCGCGCCCATGCGCGGCACCTCGGCCACGACCTCGCCACTGGCGGGGTCGGTCACGGCGAAGGTCGCGCCCGAATCGGCGTCGACCCAGCGGCCGTCGATGTGACCCTGGCGCAGGAGGAGGTCGCTCTGAACGCCGGTCACGACCCGAGGGCGGTCTTGATCTCCGCGCAGGTGGCGACCTTGGCCACGTTGGTCATCGCGTAGTTGAGCGCCGCGTTCTGCCACTCGTCGCCGGTCGTCGAGGTGCCGTCGGAGGGGACGACGACCTCGTAGCCGGCGTCGGCGCCGTGGCGCGCGGTGTGCTCGATCGACATGTTCGTCCACGCGCCCGAAACGATGATCGTGTCGGCCCCCAGGCCGCGCAGCAGGATGTCCAGCTGCGTGTCGTAGAAGCCGTTCATGCGCATCTTCTCGACGACGTGATCGCCGTCGTGGGGCTCGAGGCCCTCGGCCGGCGCCGCGCCCCACGTGCCGCGCACGAGCGCGTTGGCCTCCTTGACGCCCTGGAAGAGCGGCGCGTTCTGCTTGAGGCCCGCCGCGCCCTGCTCGACGATGTACCAGACGTGGATGACCGGGACGCCCGCCGCGCGGCAGGCGGCCGCGAGGTCGGCGACGTTGCCCACGACGTTCTGCGCGGTCGCATGGGCCGGCGCGCCGGAGTCCGCGAAGGCCCCGCCCTCGATGATCACGTCGTTCTGGAGGTCCTGGATGATCAGCGCGGAGCGCTTGGGGTCGAGCTGCAGCACTTCGTCGCTCACGAGCGGTTCACCTCATGTAGGGGAGTCGGTTGCCTGAGACCTTGCACTGGATGCGGTACACCGAGGTCGTGGCCGGGATCATGAGCCAGTTCCAATCCGGGCCGCCGGGTGGGCGGGCCCAATTCAGGTTGCCGACGTTCTCGGGGACCTCGACGGTGCCGATGTGGTTCCCGTCGGGGTCGAAGACGCACACCCCGCCCGGCCCGGTGACCCAGACGTTGCCGCGCTCGTCGAGCTTCATGCCGTCGACCAGGTCGCCGATCTCCAGGCTGCCCGAGCCGATGCCCTCGGCCAGCACGCGCGAGTTCGCGATGGTGCCGTCCGACTGCACGTCGAAGACGCGGATGTGGGCGCGCGTGGTGTCGTTGATGTACAGCAGCGACTCGTCGGTGGAGAAGCACAAACCGTTGGGCTGGTCGAAGTCGTCGACGAGCAGCTGCGGGTCGCCGCCGCCCGGGGCGATGCGGTAGACGCCCTGGAAGTCGAGGTCCTGCTCACGCTCGATCCCGAAGCCCGGCATCCGGCCGTAGGTGGGATCGGTGAAGTAGATGGCGCCGTCGCTCTTGACCACCACGTCGTTGGGGCTGTTGAGCTCGCGCCCCTCGTAGTGGGTGGCGAGCACCTCGCGCCCGCCGCCCCGGCCGTCGGGGTCCATCCGCACGACCGAGCTCGTCACGTGCTCGCAGACGACCAGCCGGCCGTCGTTGTCGATCGTCATCCCGTTGCCCTTGTTGGACGGGTTGGCGACCTCGCTGACCCCCGAGCCCGGATCCCAGCGCCGGCGCACGTCGCCGGGCATGTCGCTGAAGAGCAGGAAGCCCTCGGGGTTCCAGATCGGCCCCTCCGTGAAGGTGAAGCCGGTCCCCAGCTGCTCGACCTCGGCGCTCTCGTCGACCAGCTCGAGGAAGGCGTCCGCTTTGACCTGGACTCCCATGGCGACCCCTCTCCTAATTATCGATTGCCTGCGACCGGGCGCGAACCTAACAGGTGCCGGGGCGACGATGGAAGGGCGATTCAGCGCCCATGTCGGCGCTCGATCCTCGTCAGCAGTCCCGCGAGCGCCTCGAGGCTGGCGAGGTTGTGGCCGGCCACGAAGCGGTCGACGGACGGCAGCGCGGCGCGCATGCCGGCGGCCAGGGGCTGGTAGTCCGGGCTGCCCTTGACCGGGTTGACCCACACCACCGCGTAGGCCGCGCGGTGCAGGCGCTGCATCTCGCGCCCGACGAGGTCATGGTCCTGGCGCTCCCAGCCGTCGGAGGCGATGAGCACCACCGCGCCGCGCGTCAGCGCCCGGCGCCCCCACACGTCGTTGTAGTGCTTCAGCGAGGCGCCGATGCGCGTCCCGCTGGCCCAGTCGACCACGCGCTCGGCCGCGCGCGCCAGCGCCACCTCCGGGTCGCGGGTGCGCAGCTCGGCGGTCAGCCGGGTCAGGCGCGTGCCGAAGGCGAAGACCTCGACGCCCCGCCCGGAGCGGACCATGGCGTGCAGGTAGAGCAGCAGGGCGCGGGTGTAGGGCTCCATCGAGCCCGACACGTCGCACAGGACCACGAGCTTGCGCGGCGCCTGCGCGCGGCGGCGAAAGCGCCTTCGCACGGGGTCGCCGCCGGTGGCGATGGCGTCGCGGGCCAGGCGGCGCATGTCGAGCACGCGTCCGCGCCGGTGGGGCTGAAGGCGATGCGAACGGCGGGTCGGGCGGTCGGTGACCATCGCGGCGATGAGCGCGCGCGCCGCGTTGAGCTCCTCGCGGCTCATGGCCGCGAAGTCCTTGTGGCGCAGGATCTCGTGGGCGCTGTGGCCGATGGTGTCGGGCTCGCCGTCGGCGGGCGCCGCTTCGCGTCCGGCGCGAGGATCGCGGCGCACGCGCCTGGCGTCCTTGGGCATCGAGCGCGGATCGAGCTCCCGGCGCGCCGGCACGCGCACCGAGCGGCGCAGGAACCAGGCCTCGAAGGCCCGGTCGAAGGGCTCGAGGTCCTCGCGGCGGGCCACGAGCGTGGTGCGCAGCGTCCAGTAGACGTCGTCCTGGCGCGTGAGGTCGACGCGGTCGAGGCCGCGCAGCGCGTCCTCCATGCGCCCCGGCCCGACCTCGAGGCCCGCCTCGCGCAGCACGCGGCCGAACGTGACGAGGTGGCGGGTGAGGGCCTCGCTCACGCGCCGGCGGCCGCGGCCGCCGCGCGCGCCTCGCCGATGAGCGCCACGACGGCGTCGTCGCGGACCAGGTCGAAGTCCTCGTAGTACTTCAGGACGGCGCCGAGCGTCTGCTCGACCACGGCCGCGTCGAGCTCCTCGCAGCCGAGGGCCACGAGCGCCTGCGTCCAGTCGATCGTCTCGGCCACGCCCGGCGCCTTGGCCAGGTCCAGTCCGCGCAGGCCGGCCACGAACGACGCCGTCTCGGCGGCCAGCCTCTCCGAGACGCCGGGCACGCGCAGGCGCAGGATCTCGACCTCCCGCTCGAGCGGCGGATGCGAGATCCAGTGAAACAGGCAGCGGCGCTTGAGCGCGTCGTGCAGCTCGCGCGTGCGGTTGGAGGTCAGGATGACGGTCGGGCGCCGGCGCGCCTCGATGGTCCCGATCTCGGGGATCGTGATCTGGAAGTCCGAGAGGACCTCGAGCAGGAAGGCCTCGAACTCGTCGTCGGCGCGGTCGATCTCGTCGATGAGCAGGACGACGGGCTCCTCGGCGCTGATCGCCTCCAGCAGCGGGCGGCGGATGAGGAAGTCGGGCCCGAAGAGCTCCTGTTCGTCGACCGCGCCCTCCTGCGCGGCGCGGATGTGCAGCAGCTGGCGGGCGTAGTTCCACTCGTACACGGCGTGGGAGACGTCGAGGCCCTCGTAGCACTGAAGGCGGATCAGCCGGGCCCCGCAGGCGCGGGCCAGCGCCTTGGCCAGCTCGGTCTTGCCGACGCCCGCCTCGCCCTCCAGGAGCAGGGGCTTCTCGATCGCCAGCGACAGGAAGACCGCCGTGGCGAGGCCCCGCTGAGGCAGATAGGACTGGCGCAGGAGCGCGTCCTCCAGGTCGGCGATCGACTGGAAGCCCGTGCCGCTCGTCACCTGGTCAGCCTAATGGACATTGATCGATCTGTTGCTAACGATAATCGGTGGACTGCCTCGGAAGGGTCATGTATAAGGACCCTCGTCCAGTCTTGGCCGTCGGAGAGAGAGGGCAAACATGGGGGTCGTTGAGGCGCCGGAAGTGATCGTCGCGGCGTCGCGGGAGGAGGCCGTGAGCGCCTTCGGCGATGGGTCGGACGTGACCGTGGTCGCGGGCGGGACGATCGTCATGCCGGAGATCACGCACGGCCGCCTGCAGCCGCGCAGGGCGCTGCTCATCGGCCGCGCCGGGCTGTCGGGGGTGCGCAGCGAGCGCGGACGGACGACGATCGGCGCGACGACGTCGGTCGCCGATCTCCAGGACGCCGTCGAGCCGCTGGGGACCTGCGCGCGCGGCCTCGCGGACCGCGAGATCCGCGGCCAGGCCACGCTGGGCGGCAACCTGTGCGCGCCGCCGGGCGCCGAGTCCCCCCGCGGCGACCTGCAGGCGGCGCTGCTGGCGCTCGACGCCCAGGTGCGCTCCACCGGCGCCGGGGGCGAGCGCACCGAGCCCGTGGAGGACTTCCTCACCGCCGGTCCCTCGGGGAGGCTCGTGCTCGACGTCGAGCTCGCCGATCCCGACGCCGGCGCGAGCGCCAGCGTCCGGCGCCCGCACGCCCACGCCTACACGATCATGCGCGTCTGCGCCGCACGCGTCGGCGGCGAGCTGCGCGTCGCCGTCTCGGGAGCCGGGCCCATCGCCGTGCGCAGCCGCGCGGTCGAGGACGCGGTCTCGGGCGGCGCCGACCACGCGACCGCCGCCGAGCGCGTGCTCGACGACGTGACCCCCCACGACGATGCCCTGGCCTCGAGCTGGTACCGCAGCCGGACGCTGCCCGTGCTCGTCCGCCGCGCCCTCGACGACCTGCGCTGAAGGAGAACGATGAGACTGACGGTCAACGGCACCGAGCACGAGGTGGTGGCCCCCGGGCTCACCCCGCTGCTGCACGTCCTGCGCGAGGAGCTCTTCGTGACCAGCCCGAAGGCCGGCTGCCAGCAGGGCGGCTGCGGCGCCTGCACGGTGCTGGTCGACGGCGAGCCGCGGCGCTCCTGCCTGCTCGCGGTCGGCGCGGTCGAGGGGGCGCACGTCACCACCGTCGAGGGCCTGGGCGCGCCCGACGACCTCTCCGGCGTCCAGGCCGCCTTCCACGAGCACTACGCCGCGCAATGCGGCTTCTGCACCTCGGGCTTCGTCATGGCGACGCAGGCGCTCGTCGAGCGCGGCGACGGCGAGATCGAGCGCGAGGAGGTGATCGAGGCCCTCAGCGGGCACCTGTGCCGGTGCACCGGCTACGTGAAGATCGTCGACGCGGTCACGGCCGCCGTCCGCGGCGACACGTCGCCCGCGCACGCCTCGGCCGACACCGGGCCACAGGGCGAAGACGCCGTCACCCCTCTGCCCGGGAGCCCGGCATGAAGGCCGTCGGCGCCCGCCTACCCCGCTACGACGGCATCGCCCACGTCACGGGCCGCACGCAGTACGTCGACGACGTCCGCGTGCACGGGACCCTGTGGTGCAAGGCGCTGCGTTCGCCGCACCACAGCGCCCGCATCGTCTCGATCGACACCGCGAAGGCCCGCGCCCTGCCCGGGGTGCACGCGATCGTCACCCACCAGGACGTGCCGCACAACGTCTACGGGCACCTGGAGGCCCTCGGCGTCCCCGCCGACGAGCCCCTGCTCGCCGCCGCGGACGTGCGCTGGAAGGGCCAGCCGATCGCGGCCGTCGCCGCCGAGTCCGAGGCCGCCGCGCAGGCCGCGGTCGACGCGATCGAGGTGCGCTTCGAGGAGCGCGAGCCGATCCTCGACATCCGCACCGCCGCCGACCCCGACGCGCCGGAGCACTTCCATCAGTGGGGCGCGATCTATCCGCACTTCGGGCCGCACAACCACCGCCGCGTGCGCAAGGGCGACGTCGAATCGGCCTTCGACGCCGCCGACCTCATCGTCGAGGGGGCCTACCGCCCGCAGGCCATCGAGCACGCGCCGATGGAGACGCAGGTCTCGCTCGTGGTGCCCGAGCCCAGCGGCCGGCTGACCATCTACTCGTGCACGCAGGCGATGTACTTCTCGATGGGCGTGGTCGCCGCGCACCTGCAGTGGCCGCTGAACAAGCTCAAGTTCGTCGGCGGCACGGTCGGCGGCGGCTTCGGCGGCAAGGTCGACACGGCCACCGAGACGATCTGCGCGCTGCTGGCCATCCAGGCCCAGCGGCCGGTCAAGTGGCGCTTCACCCGCGAGGAGGAGTTCCTGACCTCCTCGACGCGGGCGCCGTGGCACATCGAGATCCGCGACGCGGTGACCAGCGACGGCTGGATCCTCGGGCGGCGCATGCTCACCCTGCACGACGCGGGCGCGTATGCGCGCTTCTCGCCGTACGGGCTGACCAAGCACGCCTTCCACCACACCGGCGCCTACACGATCCCCAACCTGCGCTTCGACGGGTTCGTCCTCTTCACCAACCGGGTGCCGACCACGGCCATGCGCGGGTTCGGCGTGACCTCGGTCTCGCTGGCCGTCGAGATGCACATGAGCCGCATCGCCGAGCAGCTGGACCTCGACCCGCTCGAGCTGCGCCTGAAGAACGCCAACCGCATCGGCGACACCACCGGCAACCGCGTGGTGATGCACGACCCGTCGACGGTCCCGGTCACCCTCGCGGCGGCCGACGCCGCCGGCTACGAGCTCGGGGAGGCCTACCGGGCGATGACGCCCGAACGGCGCAGCGGTGACCTCCTGCCCGAGCACCTCGTCGCCCAGCAAGCCCCGGACGGCGAGCACCTCGCCACCTACCGGGCCACCAACGGAGGAGCGCGCTGATGGCCAAGCACCGCGGTCGCGGCTTCGCGACGATCGAGTACCCGACCGGCATGAACCAGAACGGCGACCCCAGCCAGGCCTGGATCAAGCTCAAGCCCGACGGGCGCGTCGACGTCTTCGCCGGCACGGTCGACATCGGCCAGGGCTCGAAGACCGTGCACACCCAGATCGTGGCCGACGCCCTCGGCGTCCCCTTCGACTGGGTGACGATGGACAACTCGAACACCGACTCCTCGGCGGTGTGCACGGGCACCTTCGCGTCGCGCGGGACCTTCATCGGCGGCAACGCGGTGCGCTACGCGGCCGAGAAGGCGCGCGAGCGGATCCTCGACATCGCCTCCAAGGAGCTCGAGATCTCCGCCGACGACCTCGAGATCGTCGACGGCGAGGTCCTGGCCAAAGGCGCGCCGGACCGCAAGATCTCGATCCCCGACGTCGCCGGGGCCGCGACCTACGTCTACGGCGAGCTCATCACCGGCAACGGCACGGCGCTCAAGCCGCTGGCCGAGGTCGACGACGACGACGGCTCGGTCACCGCCGAGCCGCATTCGGCCATCTCCTACGCCGCCTGCGTCATCGACGTCGAGGTCGACGACGAGACCGGCGAGACCACGGTGCTGAAGATGCTCCAGGTCTACGACGTGGGCCGGGCCATCAACCCGACGCTGGTCGAGGGCCAGATCGAGGGCGGCGCCATGATGGGCCTGGGACTGGGGCTGCTGGAGAACTCCTATCCGTACTACCCGTCGGTGGAGCACCGCGGCGAGCAGTTCGGCTCCTATCTGTTCCCGTCGCTCGAGGACCTGCCGGAGTTCGACAACGTCATCCTCGAGAACCCGTCGATCGACGGGCCGTTCGGCGCCAAGGCCATCGGCGAGATGGCCAACAACGCGCAGCCGCCGGCCATCGCGGCGGCCATCCACGACGCGGTGGGCGTGTGGGTGACCGAGATGCCCGCGACGCCCGAGCGCGTCCTGCGCGCCCTGGACGCCAAGCGCGAGCCGCGCCGGGAGGGCAAGCGCGTGATCTACGACGAGGACATCTCGGTGGCGGCGCTGAGCTCCGACGGCGGGCAGGCCTTCTGGGGCGTTGATGCCTGAGTCATCGGGCTTCGGCACCTGGAACGGCGTGCCGGCCTTCGAGTTCGTCGACGGCGTGCGCCTGCACGCCATCGGCGGCGACCAGGTGCTGCTCTGCCGCGTGCAGTACGAGCCCGGCAAGCAGGTCAAGCGCCACGCCCACGAGCACACCGAGCAGCTCATGGCCGTCGTGGAGGGCTCGGTGACGATGACCATCGGCGACGAGGTGCGCGAGCTCGGACCGGGCGACGTGGTCTGCGTCAACCGCGGCATCGAGCACGAGCTGCACTCCGAGGGCGGCGTGACCTTCTTCGAGGCGCTCTCGCCCGTGCCGCTCGACCACGTGCCCGACCGCGAGCGCGACCTGGTGCTGGCCGAGGGCGGCGCCACCCACGTCGAGCGCTGACGTGCGCGAGTTCGACGGCAAGGTCGCGCTGGTCACCGGCGGCGCCAGCGGGATCGGCGCCGCGGTGGTCGCGCTGCTGCTCGAGCGCGGGGCGGCCGTCGCCTCGGTGGACCTCAACGCCGCCGCCAGCCCCGGCGGCGCGCTGGCGGTGGACGGCGACGTCACCGACTCCTCCTCGGTGGCCGAGGCGGTGGCGCGCGCCGAGAACGAGCTGGGGCCGCTCGACGCCGTCGTCTGCTGCGCCGGCACCGCGGGCGACTCGCTGCGGACCGTCGACGTCACCGACGACGAGTGGCGCCGGGTCTTCGCCCTCAACTGCGACGGCGTCTTCTACGTCAACCGCGAGGCGGCGCGCGTCATGGTCCCCCGCGGGCGCGGGCGGATCGTCAACGTCGCCTCCATCGCCGGCAAGGAGGGCAACCCGATGGCCGCCGCCTACTCGGCGAGCAAGGCGGCCGTGATCGGCATGACGAAGTCCTTCGGCAAGGACCTCGCCACCACCGGCGTGCTCGTCAACTGCGTCGCCCCCGCCGTGATCGCCACGCCGATGCTCGACCAGATGAGCCAGGAGCACATCGACTACATGGTCTCCAAGATCCCGATGAACCGGCTGGGCGAGCCGGCCGAGGTCGCCGAGCTCATCGCCTTCCTGGCCGGCGAGCGGATGACGTTCTCGACCGGCGCGACGTTCGACATCTCGGGCGGGCGCGCGGTCTTCTAGGCGCCGCGGTCTGCCGCCGGCGCGGTCTGCCGCGTGCGCCGCCGCCGCTGCTCGCGCTTACAGCATCACCGAGGGAGGGAGTCCCGCCGCGGCGCCCGGCCGGGCCGCCGCCGACGATAAGAGTGGTCGATAGTGGGGCCAGGAGCCCAAGAATCGACCACCGTGCTGACATTTCCGGCCAGGAGCCGCAGAAGTCAGCATCGTTCGGGTAGCTCAGCCGGGACGGAGGACGACCGCCTCCGGTCGCGCCGCCCCGGGGCCGTTCCCCTCGGTGAGGCAGTGCGGCCGCCGCCGGCGTCCCGCTACTCGAACGTCTCGTAGAAGCTGCGCTCGCGGGTCTCCATGCGCGGGAAGATCTCGCCGACGCCGAGGGTCTGGAAGTGCTCGGTCTGGCCGTGCTCCTCGAAGGCCGCCTTGTCGCGGTACTGCTCGTACATGAGGAAGACGCGCGGATCCTCGGGATCGCGGTGGGCGATGTAGTGGATGTTGCCCGGCTCGGCGCTCGACGCCTCGACGAGCTGGGGGATGAGCTCGGCGATGCGGTCCTGCTCGCCGTCCTTGGCGGTCATGCGGGCAACGAGGACGAAGGCCATCGGGTTCAGCGCTCCTTCTGGACGGGGTTGGTCAGGGTGCCGAGGCCCTCGATCTCGACCGAGACCTCGTCACCGTCCTGCAGCAGGACCTTGGGGTCGCGGAAGACGCCGACGCCGGCCGGGGTGCCGGTGGCGATCAGGTCGCCCGGCTCCAGCGTGATGACGCGGGTGACGTAGGCGATGATCTCCGCGACCGAGAAGATCATCTGGCTCGTCGAGGAGTCCTGCATCGTCTCGCCGTTGAGCACGCAGCGGATGGCCAGCGCCTGCGGGTCCTCGATCTCGTCGCGCGGCACGAGCCGCGGGCCGACGGGGCAGAAGGTGTCGGGCGACTTGCCGCGCGTCCACTGCCCGTCGCCGAACTGCAGGTCGCGCGCGCTGACGTCGTTGACGCAGATGTAGCCCGCGACGACGTCGAGGGCGTCGCGCTCGGAGACGTGCTTGGCCATGCTCCCGATCACGACGCCGAGCTCGGCCTCGTAGTCGACCTGCGTGGACTCCTCGGGCAGGACGATCGGCTCGCCGTCGCCGATCAGCGTGTTCGGCCACTTGGCGAAGAGCAACGGCGCCTTCGGAAGCTCCTGGCCGCCCTCCTCGGCGTGGTCGTGGTAGTTGAGCCCGACGCAGACGATCTTGCCCGGGCGGGTTATCGATAGTGGCACGCGCGTGACCCTACCCGCTGCTGCGGTAGACGTCGTGCTCGAGCACGCCGACGCCCTCGACGGCGATCCTCACCCGGTCGCCGTCCTGCAGCGTGAACTCGTCGGGCGGCACCACGCCGGTGCCCGTGAGCAGCACGGCGCCGGCCGGGAAGGACAGCTCGAGGTAGAGCGCGCAGACCAGCTCGTCGAAGCCGCGCTTCATCTGGCTGACCGACGTCTCGCCGGCGAACACGCGCTCTGCCCCGCGGTGGATCTCGAGCTCGATGGTCGCCGAGCTCGGATCGGGCGCGTCGCGGGCCAGGACGATCGTCCCCGAGAGCCCGAGCGAGTCGTCGTAGAGCTTGGCCTGCGGCAGATAGAGCGGGTTGGCGCCCTCGATGGAGCGCGACGACAGGTCGTCCGCCGCGAGGTAGCCGACGATCTCGCCGCGGGCGTCCATGACGAGGGCGAGCTCGGGCTCGGGCACGTCCCAGGTCGAGTCCGCCCGGATGCGCAGGGCACAGCCGGGCGCCCCCACGCGCCAGGCGGGCGCCTTGAGGAACAGCTCGGGCCGCTGCGCCTCGTAGACGAGCTCGTAGACGTCGCCCACCGAGGACTCCCCCACGCGCGCCGTGGCCGAGCGCCGGTAGGTCACGCCGCTGGCCCAGACCTCCTGCTCGTCGATGGGCGACAGCAGCTTGGCCGGAGCGGTCAGCGGGGGACGCTGCAGCGCGCGGTCGACCGCGGCGTGCAGGCGCTCGCGGCCGATGCGCAGCAGCTCGGCCAGCGAGCCCTCTACCGGATGCAGCTCTCCCCCGCGCGCGACGACCAGCGTGGGCGCGCCGTCCACCAGGACCCGGCGCAGCCCGTCGCGTCCGGCGTCCGGGTGCTCGTGGAGCGTGGACCCCGGCATGGCCGCGAATCTATGCGCCGCGTCGCACGCCGTCAATAATCGATCGGCGTAGGCGGGCGGCGCGGCGCGAACAGCATCAATCGAGGGAAGGGATCGCGGGGGGCGGGGCGCTCGGGAGGTGTCGCAACGCGCACGTGGTTCGCACACGAAGACGGACGCCATCGAGCACGACGACACGCGCCCCGACCGCCCGCCGCCTGCCCCCTCGATGAGCCGTTGGCCGCGTACCCGCGCGAAGCGCCGAGCGGAAGACCCCGCGCGCGCCGGGCGGCGCGGCGCAACCTGCGCCCCGCGCGAGGTGTTCCCCATGCGTGAACGCGACGCGCGCGTGTGGCTGGGCCATCGGGCTGGCGCTCGTCCTCGCCGCGCCCGCTCCGGCCGCGCAGGTCATCGCGCCGCGCGACGTCTCGGCCGCCCTCGCGGTTGCTCGCGACGGCCGGTCGTTCGTCGTCAGCCCCACCGCGCGGGCCGACGCGCGAACGCTTCCCGGCGTGCGCCGGCGCTCAGCGGCCCCGGGCGGGGCCTTCGGCGCGTCGCGGGTGCTCATGCGCTCGGGGGCCGTCGACGCGGGCGTCGCCGCCGACGGCAGCGGCGTCGTGGTGGTGCAGCGCGGGCGCAGCGTCCGCGCGGTGGCGTTCGACCCCAGCGGGCGGCTCGGCCCGTCACAGGCGCTGTCGAGCCAAGGGACGCGCGCGGACTTCGCCGCGTCGGCCGTCGCCCCCAGCGGGGCGGCGGTCGTCGTCTGGTTTCGCCACCGCGGCCGGGCGCTGGCGCCTCGAGGCGGCGACGCGCGAACCGAACGGCGCGCGGTTCGGGGCGCCCCAGGCGCTCTCCGCTTTCGTGCGCCGGCCGTGCTGCACCAGCGTGTCCGTGGCGATCGGGGCGCGCGGCGATGCCGCCGCGACATGGACATCGACCGCGCGCCCCGCGGTGTGGGCGGCGCTGCGCGGCGCCACCCGGCGCTTCGGCTCGGCGCGGCTGCTGGCCCGCGACGCGAGCGACGCGCCGCGGGCCGTCGTCGGCGACGGCGGCGCGGTCGCGCTCGTCTACAGCACCCAGCACGTCCCGCTGCGCGCCCGCGACGGGCTGCAGCTGCGGCGCGCGTCAGCCGCGGGCGCCTTCGGGCCGGCCGAGCACGTCAACCCCGGTGGCGGCGTGACGATCGCCGGTACGGCGGTCACGCCCGCGGGCCGCGTGCTGCTCGCCTGGCGCGACCAGGTGCACGGCGCGCGGGTGCACCTCTCCGAGGCCGCGCCCGGCCAGCCGCTCGCGGCCATCGGCGAGCTCGGCGCCGACGTGAGCGCCGCGCCCATCGCCGTGGCCGCCGCTGACGACGGGCGCGCGGTCGTCGCCTGGTCACAGCGCGTCTCGGCGCGCCGCGAGCAGGCCTTCGCCGCGCTGCGCCCGGCGCCTGTGGGCGCCCCGGCCTTCGCCGCCCCGGTCGCCCTCGGGACGGCGTGGTCGGCGGCGACCATCGGACCCGCGCGACTGCTGCCGAGCGGGGGCGCGCTCATCGCTTGGAACGGCGCGCGCTTCGGGCCCGCGGCGCGGCGCCGCGCGGCTCTGCTGGTCGCGCGTCTTGCCTAGCGCGATACTGGGCGCTCCTACGATCACGAGGAGGGGCCATGGCAGTCGATCGCGAGCTCGGAGCCGGTTCCTGGTCGTACTTCGGCGATGCGCGTGCCATCTCGCACGCCGGCGACACGTTCACGGGCTGGATCTCCACGACCGGCAACGTCTGGGTCGCCCGCTACACGGCCGACGGCAAGCTCAGCAAGCGGGTGATCTTCAAGGGCCTCGGACGCGACGACCACAACAACCCCTCGCTCGTCTTCCGCCACGACGGCCACATCATGGTCTTCTTCTCGCCGCACTCAGGGCACCACCTGCCGCCGCCCGGCATCCCGAAGGCGATGCACTACATGGTCTCCCTGAACCCGTACTCGATCGACGGGTTCGGCAAGGTCCACACCGTCGACACCAACGTGCCCGGCGGCCTCGGCTACACCTATCCCAACCCGATGCAGCTGCAGGACAAGCTGTGGCTCTTCTGGCGCGGAGGCGCCTGGAACCCGACGTTCTCCTACACGACCGACGGCCTGCACTGGGTGCCCGCCCGCGAGCTCGTGTACTTCGGCCACGCCCAGCGCCCGTACACGAAGTACGTCACCGACGGCAAGCGCCGGATCCACGGCATCTTCACCGACGGCCACCCCGAGAACTGGAAGAACAGCCTGCATTACGCGCGCTACGAGAACGAGGCCCTCTACGCCATGGACGGGCGCAAGCTCGGGACGTTCGAGGACATCCCGCTGCACACCTCCAAGCTCGACCACATCTACAACTACTCCGACGCGGGCGGGCGCGCCTGGGGCCACGACATCGCCCTGACCGCCGATGGCCGGCCGCGCGTCGTCTACACGCGGCGCGTCAACAACCGCGACACGTTCTGGTACGCCTACCACAACGGCACGAAGTGGCTGAGCCGCAAGATCGTCGAGGCCGGGGCCGGGCGGCCGTCCTTTCACTCAGGCGGCGCCACCCTCGACCACGAGGACCCGCGCGTCGTCTACCTCTCGCGCACGATCGGCAACTGGAACCAGGTCGAGCAGTGGTTCACCCCCGACTCCGGGCGCACGTGGACGCACCGCCAGCTGACCAGCGACCCGTCGGGCTACGCCATCCGCCCGGTCACTCCCCGCGGCCTCGGGCAGGCGGCCAGCCGGATCCTCTACGTGTGGGGCGACCAGCGCACGATCGGCTTCACCGACTACACGACGCGCGTCCACGCGCTGGACTTCTGAGCCGCGCGCGTCAGCCGCTCCTGGCGTCCAGCTCCTGCAGGAGGTCGTGGCACACGAGCTCGATCTCCTTGTGACGCCATTCGGCTGCGCGGTAGCGGCAGGCGATCAACCCCATGCGGTGCAGGCGGCGGAAGTCGCCGTAGACGAACGCGTAGCGCGCCTTGGTCTCGTCGTTCGCGCCGTCGGTGAGCCCGAGATGCCAGGAGGCGTACTCGTCCCACGAGTGCGACTCGAGGAACGCGTTCTCGTCGGGCGCCCGCGGCTGGACCGCGCCCCACTCGCTGTCGAGGACGTACTGGCGGGCGGCGATGAGCTGGCGCGCGCGCTCCACGCCGCGTTCGTTGACCGAGTAGCTGGCCATCGCCCGGGTCTTCCCACGCGCCCGCCGGCCTACGCGGCCGCCGCCGGGACGGCCGCGGCCGCCGTCTCGATGAGCTCCACGACCTTGTCGGGGTGCGAGACCATCGGGACGTGGCTCGACGCGACCTCGACGGTGGTCGCACCCATGCGCTCGGCGAACCGGCGCTCGGCGTCGGGCGGGATCGCCTCGTCGTTCTCGGCCACCATGTACCAGGCCGGCAGCGCCTTCCACGCCGCGGCCCCCATCTCCTGACCGAGCGAGTTGGTGTGCAGCGGTTGCTGGACGGCGTGCATCACCCGCGCCTTCACCGGGTCGACGTCGGCGGCGAAGTGCCCGACGAAGTCGTCCTGCGGCAGCCACGCGAGGCCCTTGTCGTCGATGCTCAGGTTGGCGAGCGCCGGGGTCGGCGGTCCGCTCGCGAGCAGGCCGCCGATCGTCTCCCCCTCGTCGAGCCCGAAGGCCGCGATGTAGACGAGGCCGACCACGTTCGGCGCGTCGGCGCCGAGCGCGGTCATGATCTGGCCGCCATAGGAGTGTCCGGCGACGACCGTAGGGCCGCTCTGCAGGCGCAGCACGTGGCGCAGGCGCTCGGCGTCGTCGGTCAGCGAGGTCAGCGGGAACTGCGGCGCGGTGACGGTGAAGCCGTCGGCCTGGAGCCCCTCGACGACGGCGCTCCAACAGGATCCGTCCGCCCAGGCGCCGTGGACGAGGACGAGGTTCGGCAAAGCGGGCATGTCGGTTGCTCCTCGGGGGTGGGGCCGAGAGCGCAACCTACACAGCCGCGACCGCCGGCCTGTCGAGGAATCCCGTGAACGAGCGCCGCAGGCCCGCCGCGTCGAGACCGTGCGCGGCGCGGTGCTCGCGCCCGCTGCCGTAGCGGCGCAGCTCGACGTTCGCGACGCCCAGCGACAGCAGGCGGTGCGGGCGGTCGGCGAGCGCCGCGGCCACCTCGGGCGCCGACGTGCCGGCCAGATAGGGCTCGACGAGCGCGACGTCGGCGCCGTCGGCGACCAGCGCGCGCAGGCCGCCGGCGTCGAAGGGCCGCACGGTCGACAGGTAGGCGACGGTGGCGTCGAGGTCGCCGGCGGCCGCCAGCGTCTCGTCGAGCGCCGGGCCGACCGCGACGACGACCGGCGCGCCGGGCGAGCCGCGCCGCAGCACGGTGAGACCCTCGGCGCGCACCGGCGCGGCGTTGGACTCCTCGGACATCCGGATGTACACGCGGTCGTCGCCGGCGAGCGCGGCGGCGAACGCCGCCTCGAGCTCGTCGGGGTGCCCGGGGACGTGGATCGTCCAGCCCGGCAGCGCGGAGAGCAGCGCGACGTCGCCGGGCGCCTGGTGCGTGCGCCCCGACTGGGCGCCGTCGTACGACGCGCCGGTGCTGACGAGGACGGCCCCGACGTCCTGGTGGCCCAGGTCGAGCTTGATCTGCTCGTAGGGGCGCTCGACGACGAAGGGCGCGTAGGAGTGCACGACCGGCCGCAGGCCCTCGAAGGCGAGGCCCGCGGCCACGCCGATCATGAGCTGCTCGCGGATGCCGACGTTGAACACCCGCTCGTGGCGGGGCAGCTCGGAGACGCCGATCTCGGCGAGGACGATCGCCGTGCGCGGATCGTCGTCGAGCGCGCGCGTCGCGAGCGCGTAGAAGCGCCTGCGCATGGTGGTCATGACCGCACCTCCGCGACCACCGCGTGCGGCCGGTCGCCGGTGGTCGTCAGCGCTCGCTCGAGCGCGTCGTGGTCGCGGCCGTCGACGGTGGCCGCGCTCCAGCCCTCGAGCTCGAAGCGCGCCGCGATCCCGCCCGGCCAGTGGTAGGTCGAGGAGCGGTTGTCGACGACGACCGCGGTCAGGCGCCCGAGGCCGAGCCGGCCCGCGAGCTGCACGGCCTCCCAGTTGCTGCCCTCGTCGAGCTCGGCGTCGCCCACCAGGCAGAACACCCGGGCCTGCCGGCGCCCGTGCGCCTCCAGGCCCAGGGTGGTGCCCACCGCGATGGGCAGGCCGTGCCCGAGCGACCCGCTCGAGATCTCCACGCCGGGGACGAGCAGATGGTCGGGGTGGTAGCCGAGCGGCGAGTCGAAGGCGCCGAAGCCGGCCAGGCGGTCGACGTCGACGAAGCCCTTGGCGGCCAGGACGGCGTAGTAGGCGGCGGGGCCGTGGCCCTTGGAGAGCAGGAAGCGGTCGCGCTCGGGATCGCCGGTGGCGCCCGGGTCCAGGCGCAGCACGCGGTCGTAGAGGACCCACAGCACGTCGAGCGTGGAGAGCGCGCTGCGGTCGTGCTTCTCGTCGCCGGTCAGCTCGGTCAGCAGGGCCGGCAGCTGGTCGTAGTCGAAGGTCGTGGTGGCAGCCATTGCCGCACCGTAAGACCTCAACTATGGTTCAGGTCAAGGGTGGCCCGCGAATTGTCCATCGGCGAGCTCTCGGCGCGCAGCGGCGTCTCACAGTCCGCGCTGCGCTTCTACGAGCGCAAGGGACTCATCTCCCCCGAGCGCAGCAGCGGCAACCAGCGCCGTTATCCGGCCTTCGCCCTGCGGCGTGTCGCGCTCGTGCAGGCGGGGCGGACGGCCGGCATCCCGCTCGAGCGCATCCGCGCGGCGCTCGACACCCTGCCCGAGGGCAGACCGCCGACCAAGCGCGACTGGGAGCGGCTCTCGCGCAGCTGGCGGGCCGAGCTCGACCTGCGCATCGCCACCCTGGAGGGCATCCGCGGTCGCCTCACCGGCTGCATCGGCTGCGGCTGCCTGTCGCTGCGGCGCTGCGCGCTGCTCAACCCCGGCGACGAGGCCGCCCAGAAGGGCCCCGGCGCCCATTACCTGGTGAAGTCAAGGACGCCATGAGCACTTCCCACAGCGACGTGGAGGCCCGCGCCCGGGCCTGGCGCCACGGCGCCCACGCCGCGGTGTGCGACGTCATCGCGCCGTGGGCGCACGGGACCGTCGTCCGGGCCACACGCCATCCGACCTACTACGAGTTCAACCTGGTGCGCGTCGAGGACGACCCGGCGATGAGCGTCGAAGCCCTCGTCGCCGTCGCCGACGAGGCGCTGGCCGGGCTGGAGCACCGCCGCTTGGACTTCGAGGTCGTGGCCGCGGCCGATGCGCTGCGGCCCGGCTTCGAGGCCCTCGGCTGGAAGGCCATGCGCCTGGTGTGGATGCGCCACGAGGCCCCGCCGCCGCCGGGCCCCGACATCGCGGTGGAGGAGGTCCCCTACGACGCCGTGCACGAGCTGCGGCTCCTCTGGCACGGCCAGGGTGCCACCGAGGAGAGCGCCGTGTCCTTCTTCGAGCACGCGCGCGAGGTCGCCATGAGCCGGGACGTGCGCGTGCTGGCCGTGCACGACGGCGACCGGCCGATCGCCTTCGCCCAGCTCGAGCGCGCCGGCGACTCGGCGGAGATCACCCAGGTCTTCGTCCATCCCGACCACCGCGGCGCGGGGCGCGGCACGGCGATGACGCGCGCGGCCATCGACGCGGCCGGGGACGTGCGCGACCTGTGGATCGCCGCCGACGACGAGGACCGGCCCAAGGAGCTCTACGCGCGCCTGGGCTTCCGCCCGGCCTGGACGGCGATGGAGGTCACGCGCTGGCCGTGACGCTCCTCGGTCAGCCCGCCGTCAGGCCCCCGTCGATGACGAGGCCCGTCCCGGTGACGAAGGCGGCGGCATCGGAGGCGAGGTAGAGCACGGCCTGGGCGACCTCCTCGGGGGTGCCGAGCCGGCCCATCGGCTGGCGGGCGCGCAGCGCGTCGAGCGACTCCCCGACCTCCTCGACCAGGCGCCGGACCCAGGGCGAGTCGACCGTGCCCGGGCACACCGCGTTGACGCGCACTCCCTGGCCGACGTGGTCGATGGCCATCGCGCGGGTCAGCGCGATGACCGCGCCCTTCGACGCGCAATAGGCGGCGCGGTTGGGCAGGCCCACGAGGCCGGCCACCGAGGCGATGTTGACGATCGCCCCTCCCCCGCGCGCGACCATCCCCGGGATCGCGTGCTTGCAGCACAGAAACGTCCCGCGCGCGTTGACCGCGAAGACGTTCTCCCACACCTCCAGCGGCGTCTCGGGCGCGCTCGTCGTCGAGCCCACGCCGGCCACGTTGACCAGCACGTCGAGGTCGCCCATCGCGGCGGCGACCGCGTCCTCGTCGCGGACGTCGAGCGCCTGCGGCCGCGCCCGCGCGCCGAGCTCGCCGGCCAGCGCCTCCACGCCCTCGCCGGACACGTCGGCCAGCACCACGTCGGCGCCCTCGGCGTGCAGGGCGCGCGCGGTCGCCTCGCCGATCCCCGACCCGGCGCCGGTGACGAGCGCGCGCCGGCCCTCGAAGCGGGCGCCGGCCATCAGGCGCGGTAGGACACGGCCTCGCGGGTCCCCGACTGCCCCGAGCGCACGATCGCGTCGCACACCTCGGCGGCGCGGTAGCCGTCCTCCAGCGTGGCGCCGTGGGGCGCGACGTCGCCGTCGTCGCGGATCGCGGTCAGCAGGTGATGCAGCTCGTGCACGAAGGTGTGCTCCCAGCCGATGATGTGCCCGGGCGGCCACCAGTACTCCCAGAAGGGGTGCTCGGCCTCGCTCACGAGCACGGTGCGAAAGCCCTGGACCGACGCGCCGGGCGTCGAGCCCTCGAGGTGGACCTGCAGCTCGTTGAGGCGCTCGAGGTCGAAGGCGATCGACCCCTTGCTGCCGTTGACCTCCCAGCGGAAGGCGTTCTTGCGCCCGGTGGCAAAGCGCGTCGCCTCGATCGTCCCCACCGCGCCGCCGGCGAAGGCCACCGCCGCCTCGAACGCGTCGTCGACCTCGCGCCCGGGCTGGAAGGTCGCCGTCAGGGCCGACACGGCCTCGATCTCGCCGACGAGGTAGCGGGCGAGGTCGATCACGTGCGCCCCGAGGTCGCCCAGCGCGCCCGACCCGGCGGCGTCCTTGTCGAAGCGCCAGACCGCCTCCGTCGTGGTGCCCCAGTCCTGCAGGTAGGCGCCGCGGAAGTGGCGGATCTCGCCGATCTCGCCCGCCTCGATGAGCTGGCGGGCCAGGCGCACGGCCGGGACGAAGCGGTAGTTGAACGCGCACATGTGCTTGACGCCCGCCGCGTGCACGCGCTGCCAGGTCTCGTAGCTCTCGTCGGCGTCGCGCCCCAGGGGCTTCTCGCAGATCACGTGCTTGCCCGCCTGCGCGGCGGCGATCGTCGGCTCCGCGTGGAGGTTGTTGGGCCCCGAGTTGTCGAACAGGCCGATGCGCTCGTCGTCGAGCAGCGCGTGCCAGTCGGTCACGTGGCCCGCGAAGCCGTAGCGCCGCGCGGCCTCGGCCACGGCCTCCTCGTTGCGCCCGGCGATGGCCACGAGGTCGGGCATGAGCGGCGGCGGCCACGTCATGTAGGACAGCGTGCGGTAGGCGTTGGCGTGGGCCTTGCCCATGAACGCGTAGCCGAGCATGCCCACGCCGATGGTGGGGACGTCGCCCGCGCCGCGCGCGTCGCCCTGCGTGTGAAAGGCGCTCATTCCGAACCCTGGAAGGCCGCGTCGAAGGCCACCGACGAGGGCGAGAAGTCCGTCTGGCGCAGGAAGCCGACGGCGTCCGTCGCGCCCCATTCGCGGTCCATGCCCGAGTCCTCCCACTCGACCGACAGCGGCCCGTCGTAGCCGATGCGGTTGAGCACCCGGAAGAGCGCCTCGAAGTCGACGTCGCCGTGGCCGGGCGAGACGAACGTCCACCCGCGGTCGGCCTCACCGAAGTCGATGTGCGAGCCGAGGATCGAGCGCCGGCCGTCGAGCATGACCTGCGAGTCCTTGACGTGCACGTGGTAGATGCGGTCGGCGAACTCCGTCGCGAAGGCCGCGGGGTCGAGGAACTGCGGGATGAAGTGGCTCGGGTCGAGGTTGATGCCGAAGCCCTCGCGGCGGCCGATGGCGGCCAGCGCCTTGCGCGTGGTCACGAAGTCGTAGGCGATCTCCGTCGGGTGGACCTCGAGGGCGAAGCGCACGCCCTCGGCGTCGAAGACGTCGATGATCGGCCCCCAGCGCTCGGCGAAGTCCTCGTAGCCGCGCTCGATCTGCGTCCAGTCGTTGGGCGGGAAGGAGTACAGCTGGTGCCAGATGGCCGAGCCGGTGAAGCCGGTGACCACCGGGACGCCGAGCGCCGCGGCGGCGCGCGCGGTGTCCTTCATCCGCTCGGCGGCGCGCGTGCGCACGCCCTCGGGATCGCCGTCGCCCCACACCTCGGGGGGCAGGACGCCCTGGTGGCGGGCGTCGATCGGATCGCACACCGCCTGGCCCACCAGGTGCGCGCCGATCGACCAGCAGCCCAGGCCGTGGCGCTCGAGCAGCTCGCGCCGGCCGGCGGCGTAGTCGGGCTCGGCCACCGCGCGGTCGACCTCGAAGTGGTCGCCCCAGCACGCGAGCTCGAGGCCGTCGAAGCCGAACGAGGCGGCCTTGCCCGCGAGCTCGTCGAGGCTGAGATCGGCCCATTGGCCGGTGAACAGCGTGATCGGTCTGGCCATCGGTTCCTCCCGCGTCGAGTGCTCGCGCCGGGCACTCTAGTTCGCCCTGGGCACCTCCGCGTGGATTATCGATCGCTACTTCTTGGTCAGCGCGATGAAGCCGGCGATGAGGGCGGCCGCGCACAGGGCGCCGCCCAGGGCGGCGAGCAGCACGGCCGCGCCGCGCGTGACGACGTCGCCCTGTCGCGCCTCCTCGTAGCGCGAGCGCCCGAGCAGCAGGAAGCCGAAGGCGATGACCACGCCCGCGCCGCCGGCCAGCCCGGCCGCGACGATCTTCCACAGGGCGTCGAAGTCGACGAGCGAGGAGGCGGGGATCATGCCGGCACCGCGACGCCGCTGGGCGACCGCACCTCGTCGGCGCCTCGCGAGCGGTCCAGGTCGTCGGCGCGCACCGGGGTGCGCTGCGTGACGACGTAGAGGGCGGCGGCCAGCGCAGCGGCGATGAGCCCGACGATCACCGGCCCCGCGTTGCCCTCGCCGAAGAGGTCGGCCCCCTCGAAGGCAGCTGCGCCGATGACGGCCGCGCCAGGGATGGTCAGCAGCCACGCGCTCGCCATCTGCCCGGCGGTCCCCCACTGCACGGCGGCCAGGCGCTTGCCCACGCCCGAGCCCACCACGGCGCCCGACACGACGTGGGTGGTCGAGAGCGGGTAGCCGAAGTACGAGGAGGCGAGGATCACCGACGCGCCGGAGGACTCGGCCGCGAACCCCTGCGGCGCCTCGATCTCGGTCAGACGGTTCCCCATCGTGTTGATGATCCGCCAGCCGCCGACGTAGGTGCCGGCGGCGATGGCCACCCCGCAGCCGATCTTGACCCACAGCGGCACGGTGAAGTGGTCGGCGTCGAGGTTGCCGTGGGCGATGAGGGCGAGCGTGATGATGCCCATGGTCTTCTGCGCATCGTTCGCCGTGCGCCAGCGAGACCAGCGAGGCCGAGCCGATCTGGCCCAGCCGGTAGCCCCGGCGGGCCTCGCCCGCGCGCAGCCGGGCGACCATGGCGTAGGCGAACATCGTCCCCGCGATGGCGACCAGCCCGGCGATCACGGGCGAGAGCACGGCCGGCACGATGACCTTCTCGACGAGGGTCTCGCCCTTGATCGCGTCGGTGCCGATGGCCGCGATCGCAGCTCCGACCACGCCCCCCACCAGCGCGTGGCTCGAGCTGGACGGCAGGGACAGCGCCCAGGTGACGAGGTTCCAGGCGATCGCCCCGATGAGGGCGGCGAAGACCATCGTGAGGGTCAGCGCCTTGGCGTCGACGATCCCGGTGGCGATGGTGGTCGCGACCTTGATCGAGAGGAAGGCGCCGGCGAGGTTCATGGCCGCCGCGATGCCGACCGCCACCCGCGGGCGCAGGGCCCCGGTCGCGATCGAGGTCGCCATCGCATTGGCGGTGTCATGGAAGCCGTTGGTGAAGTCGAAGGCCAGCGCGGTGACCACGACGATGATGAGAAGCAGTTCAGAGCCCACGGCCGAGACATTCCCGATTCAGGCTCCCGCTCGTGAAGATGCTGATACCGAAGGGCCGGGGGCCGTAGTATTGGCGCCCAGTGGCCACCGTCCTGACCTCATCCCGCGCCGCTCGCGCCGAGGCCATCGCCTTCCTGATCGACGCCTACGACGGCGTCGGCGTGCGCCCGGGCAAGGGGCTGCCGCATGCCCAGGGGGTGGCCGACGTCCTGCGCGACGCCGGCTACGACGAGGGCACGCAGGTCCTCGCCCTCCTGCACGACGTGGTCGAGGACACGCCGCGCACCCTCGAGGAGGTCCGCGACGCCTTCGGCGACCCGATGACCGCCATGGTCGGCGCTCTCACCGAGGATCCCTCGACGACGCGCTACGCGCAGCGCAAGCGCGAGCTGCGCACGCGCACCATGGCCGCCGGCTCGCCGGTGGTCGAGGTCGCCCTGGCCGACAAGATCGCCTCGCTGCGCCATGCGCTGCTCACCCAGACCAAGGTCAGCGAGCGCAAGCTGCGCCACTACACGGTCATGCTCCAGCTCGCTCTCACCGCGAGCCTGGCGCCGGAGCTGTGCAAGCAGCTCGACGGGCTGATCGCGCAGGCCGCCCCGCTCAGCGCCTGACGTAGCGCAGGTCGAGCTCGTCGCTGCGCCCCGACCAGCGCAGGCTCAGCCGCCAGCATCCGGGCGCGGGCAGGTCGATGCCCGACGGCCCCGGGCCCCCGACGACGACGCGCGTGACCGGGCGCCCGACGCGGCGCCGGCCCTCCATGCGCTGCGCGCGGATGCGCAGGTCGGAGAGCGGCTTCACCGCGCGGCGCGAGACCCAGAGGATCTTGTTGGCGACCTTCTTCCCGGGCGGCGAGCGCAGCGGGTAGCCGAAGACCAGCGCCGCGATCTCGTCCGAGCGCCCGATCACGTGCGGCAGGCGCGGGCGCGGATCGGAGAAGCCCGTGCGCGCCCAGGTCGGCAGCACGCCCTTGTGCACGACCGAGTGGCAGGCGGGCGCCGGCGAGGAGCCCGCGGACACGGCGATCGTGGCGGCCGCCGCCACGGCGGCGACGATCAGCGGGGCCATCCAGCGCAGCGCAGTCACGCCCCCATTACCCCGCTCGGCGCCCAGCGGTTCCCGCACTCAGGCGACCTCGCCGGGACCGTCGACCCATTCGACCACCGTGTCGACCCCCGTCAGCTCGAAGACCCGCCGGATCGCGGGCGGGCCCGGCACGCACACCAGCCGCCCGCCGGCGTCGCGGGCGCGGCGCGCCGCGGTCAGGACGCCGCTGACGCCCGAGGAGTCGATGAAGGTCAGGCCCCGGAGGTCGACCACGGTGGTCGCCGGCAGCCCGGCCGCGAGGGCCGCGTTGAGCTCCGCCAGGGTGTCGAGGTCGAGCTCGCCGCTCACGGCCACGACGCGGACGCCATCTTCCGTGCTGACGGTCACCTCGAACTCCGGCCGCTGTGGCAGCGCGCCGTTGTTCACACGCGCCATCTTAGAGGCGTCAGGGCTCGATGCAGGGATGAGGCCGTTCCCCCGGCGGTCAGGGGCCGATGGCGGCGGGGAACGGCAGGGCGATCGGGTCGGCGGCCAGCCGGCTGCGCCCGGCCGCGTCGAAGCGATCGAGACCGAGGGGCGAGACGTCCGTCACCGTGGTCGCTCCGTGCAGCGCCAGGTCGACCGCGATGCGGGCCACGGCGGGGCCCCACATCATCCCGTGGCCCGCCGCGGAGGCGAGCGTGAGGCCGCCGATCGGCTCGCCGTCCTGCGCCAGCGCCGGCCCGAGGATCGGCAGGTGATCGGGGGTGTAGTCGATGGTCGCCGCCCAGGCCCGGCGCAGCCCCAGGGCCCGGGCCATCGGCAGCAGGCGCGCCAGGTGCTCGCGCGCCGCGTGCTGGGTGGCCTCGTCGATCGCGCGCGCCTCGCCCGGCGCCTCCCCCGGATCGCTGATGCCGAAGAGCAGGCCACCCTCCTCCTGGCGCCAGTACAGGCCGGCCTCGACGTCGAAGCCCATCGGCAGGGGGCCGGCGGCGAGCTCAGGCGCCGGGCTGGTGACGAACACATGGTGGCGTACCCCGCCCACCGGCGGCGCGACGCCGGCGAGGGCGCCCAGGGCGGGCTGCCCCACGCCGCCGGCGAGGATGACGCGCTCGGCAGCGATCACGCCGTCGCGCGTCTCGACTCCGGTCACCCGCCCGCCCTGCAGGCGCAGGCGCGCGACGGCCGCGCGCTCGCGCAGCCGCACGCCGTGCTCGCGCATCATCACGAGGTAGGCCGCCACGTTGCGCGACGGGCTGATGGCGCCGTCCTGCGCGCAGAACGTCGCGCCGAGGATGCGCTGGGGGTCGAGCAGCGGCAGGAGCTCGGCGGCCTGGGCGGGCGTCACCCAGCGGGCGTCGAGCCCGCGCTGGCGCTGCATCGCCAGCCGCAGCTGTGCGGCTCGCACGTCGTCCTCACTGGTGGCGACGATGAGGTAGCCCAGGGCGCGGAAGTCCGAGTCGATGCCGTAGCGCTCGTGCTGGCCGAGGTAGAAGCCGACGGTCCAGCGCCCCAGGTCGACGGCCGTCGGCGTGCCGCCCTGCGTGCGGACCATGCCCGCCGCCCGCGAGCTCGCGCCCTGCCCCGCGGTGGCGGCGTCGACGACGACGACGCGCCCGGCGCCGTCCTCGCGCGCGAAGACCGACGCCCAGCCGCCGACCGTTCCGGCGCCGACGACGACGAGATCCGCGCTCTCGCTCATCGCGCCGCGAGCTCCCGGGCGTCGGCCAGGACGGCCATGGCGGCGTTGCGGCCGTTCAGGGCGATGACGCTGCCCCCCGGGTGGGTGGCGGCGCCGCAGAAGTACAGCCCGGGCACCGGCGTGCGCGGCGTCAGGCGGTGCTCCCACATCTGATCCGGCGAGACCTCGCCCTGGAAGATGTTTCCGCCGGTCAGCCCGATGCGCTCTTCGATGTCGGGCGGGCCGAGGACCTCGTAGGCCTCGATGCAGCCGTCGAACCCCGGCGCGAAGCGGTCGATGAGGTCGATGAACTGACGCGCGACCTCCTCTCGGCGGCTGTCCCACGTCCCCTCGGCCAGGTCGTAGGGCGCGTACTGGCCGAACACGCTGAGCAGGTGCTTGCCCACCGGCGCCGGCGAAGCGTCGTAGCCGGTCTGCAGGTAGACCTCGCCGAAGCCCACCGCCGGCTCGCCGCGCTCGCAGGCCTCGAAGGCGCGCTGGGCGTCCTCCAGGCCCCCGGTGACGT
Organism: Paraconexibacteraceae bacterium; assembly: GCA_963757775.1. GTDB lineage: Bacteria > Actinomycetota > Thermoleophilia > Solirubrobacterales > Solirubrobacteraceae > JAOPZW01. The sequence goes on from CAVWSH010000012.1 coordinate 486,780, forward strand.
CGATGGTCGCGCGCGCCGGCCACGTCTCCCCCGGCGCGGCGGTCCAGTCGGGCAGCGCGTTGAGCGCGGCGTTGAACTTGACCACCGGGCTGCGCACCTTCCAGTCCTCCAGGCGCCGGCGATAATCGGCCGGCACCTCCTGGCCCTCGAGCAGCGAGAGCGCGACCTTCGGGTCGGCGTTGCAGAGCACCGTGCGCGCGCGGATGCGGGTGCCGTCGTCCAGCACCACGCCCTCCTGGGGCTCGATGGCCGCCACCGGCACGCCGCAGGCCAGCACGGCGCCCGCCTCCTGAGCGGCATCGGCGAGGGCGAAGCTGACCATCCCCATGCCACCCTGGACATAGCCCCAGACCGGGCCCTGGCCCTCGAGGTCGCCCTGGTAGTGCATGAGCTTGATCGATGCCGTGCCCGCGTCCTTCGGCCCGCCGTAGGCGGCGATGACGCCCTGGCCGAAGAGCGCGTCCTTCAGTCGCTGGTCGCTCATGTGGTCGTCGAGCACCTCCGCGATCGAGGCGCGGAAGACCACATCGAGCATCGTCTGCTCGCCGCCCAGCAGCTCCTCGATCTCCGCGCGCGTCGGCGTCTCGCCCACCCACGTGTCGCGCGCCCCCGTGCGCAGCTTGCGGCGGATCTCGTCGAACAGGTGCTCATAGGCCCAGTAGCCCTCGATGTCCTTGGGGACCACGCCGAGGTCGCGAAGGTTGCGCTCGGTGCGCGCATCGTCGAGCCACTGCCCGAAGGACGTGCCGTCCTCGAACGGGACCCAGAGGTTGGGATCGGCGACGAAGCACTGAAAGCCGCGGCGGCGCAGGTCGAGCTCTGAGATGACCAGCTGGTCGAGCAGGCCGACGACATAGGCGCACGGGCTCACGACGAAGCGCCCGTCGGGGAACGGGCGCTCGAGCGTGCACGCCCCGCCCAGGCGCTCGCGGCGCTCGAGGACGAGCACGGAGCTCCCGGCGCGCGCGAGGTAGGCGGCGGCGGTGAGACCGTTGTGCCCGCCCCCGACCACGACGGCGTCCCAGTCGCGCGCGGCGAGCTCGGACAGCGGCTCTGGGAGCCCGACCTCGCCGAGCCGGGCTGCGATCTCGTTCATGGGCTTCTCTCCTCGTTGGTTGCGGCGCGGGATGCGGCGATGGGCTCGCGCGAGCCGGTCCTGATCAGCGCGTCGACGGCGACGGCGCCACGGGCGTTGACGAGCACGGGGTTGAGCTCGAGCAGCTCGAGGCCCTGATCGAGCAGCAGCGCGCCCGCGCGCGCGGCGAGCTCGGCGGCCGCCGCGACGTCGACCGGCGCGCCCGTGCGCGTGCCCTGAAGCAGCGGCGCGGCGCGCAGCGAACGCAGCGCGCGCTCGACCCGCGCGGCGTCGGCGGGCAGCGGCACGACGGCGACGTCGCCGAAGGCCTCGGTCCAGATGCCGCCCAGGCCCACGGTGAGCACCGGCACCACGGCATCGCGACGCGCGCTGACCAGCAGCTCGATGCCGGCCGGCGCCATCGCCTCGACGAGGACCCGCGCACCGGCATGGGGGTGGTGGTTTGGGGGTGGGTGCGCGGCCTTCCTCGCCCGCACCAGGTCGCGATAGGCCCAGCGCACGTTGCGCTCGTCCTCGAGCCCGAGGGCCACCGCGCCGGCCTCGGTCTTGTGGCGCAGCCCGGCGGCGACGAGCTTGAGCGCGACCGGGCGCCCGAGGCGCTCGGCGATCTCCGCCGCGTCCTCCTCGTCGCGGGCCACGCGCCCGGGCGGTACGCGGATGCCGGCGCCGGCCAGCAGCGCCTTGGCGCTCGCCTCGTCGAGCCAGGGCCCGGCGCCCTCGTCGCGCCCGCCGGCGGCGGCCGCCGCGATGGCCCGCAGGCGGGCACCGTCGCCGGGCGGGCGGCGCAGGGCCGCCGCGCAGGCCAGCGCGGTGCGCAGGCCGGCGACGGCCGCCACGTCGGCGCCCGCCAGCTCCCACGCGGCCGCGTCGTCGAGCAGCTCGGGCAGGGTCGAGGCCACGAGCGTCGGCACCGGGCTGACCGCGGCGCCGGCGCGGATGCCCTCGCGCACCGCGTCCCAGCTCTGGCCCAGCGCTCCCTCGAGCCCGTGGGGCTGGTCGTAGAAGACGAGCACGTGATCGATCCCCGGGTCCTCGCCGACGGCGCCGATCATGTCGCGCAGCGTCTCGACCTCGCCCCAGATGACGGCCGTGTAGTCGAGCGGGTTGGCGACGGTGGCCGCGGCCGGCAGCAGGGCGCGCACGCGCGCGGCGGTCTGCGGCCGCAGGGCGGGCAGGTCCAGGCCGCGGCGGTGCGCCTCGTCGGCGCCAAGCCCCGAGTCGCCGCCCGAGCAGGTGAGGATGGCCAGCCCGCCGTCGCCGCGCGGGCGAGCGCGGCGCACGGCCAGCACCTTGGCCAGCTCGAGCAGCTCGTGGACGTCGTGCGCCCATGCCGCGCCGGCCTCCTGGACCAGCGCGCGGAAGGCCGCGTGGTCGCCGGCCACCGCGCCGGTGTGCGCCGCCGCCGCGCTCGCCCCGGCCGCGGAGGCGCCGACCTTCAGCACGGCGACGCCGATCCCGGCGTCGGCGCACCGCGCGAGCGCTTCGCACAGCCGCGCGCCGTCGCCGTCGCTCTCGAGGAAGAGCGCGACCGAGCGCACGCCCTCGCGCTGGGCCAGCGCGTCCAGCCAGTCGCCGGCCTCCACGACCGCCTGGTTGCCGCACGAGACCACGGTGTGCAGTCGCAGCCCCCGGCGCGCCGCCAGCGCGTTGACGGCGACGTTGCCGCTCTGCGAGATGACGGCCACGTGGCCGGCCTCGGCGGGCACGAGCGCATCGCCCCACAGCGCCGCGCCATCGTGGAAGGCGACGATCCCGTCGCAGTTGGGCCCGCACACGGGCAGGTCGTGGCGGTGGGCCGCGCTGCGCAGGGCGACCTGCAGGCGCCGCCCGTCCGGCGTCTCGCCGAAGCCCGCCGCGTAGACGACGGCGCCGCCGCACCCGCGCGCGCCGGCCTGGTCGATGACCTCGGGCACGGCCGCCGCCGGGATGGCGACGACGACCGCGTCGACGGGCTCGGGCAGGTCGGCCACCGTGGGCACGCAGGTGCGTCCGTGCACGCGCCGGCGCGTCGGGTGAACGCCCCACACGCGCCCGCGAAAGCCGGTGCGCCCGAGGTTGCGCAGCGTCTCGCCGGCGTACGCGCCCGGGCGGCTGGTGGCACCGACGACCGCGATCGATCGCGGCGCCAGCAACGGCGTGAGGTCGCTCACTGCAGCACGCGCTCCACCCCGCGGCGCTCGAGCGCGCGCGCCACGATCAGGCGCTGGATCTCGCTCGTGCCCTCCCAGATGCGGTCGACGCGCAGCTCGCGCCACAGGCGCTCGGCGACGTTCGTGCGCATGTACCCCCGCCCGCCGAAGATCTGCACGGCGCGGTCGGCGCAGCGGTTGGCCGCCTCGCTGACGAAGAGCTTGGCCAGCGCGGCCTTGGCGTGGACGATCTTGGGGTCGGCGTCGGCGTCGACCAGCCGCGCGACCTCGAGGCCGAGCAGCCGCCCGGCCGCCGCGTCGGCGGCGGAGTCCGCCAGCGGGAAGGAGACCCCCTGGTAGTCCATGATCCGCGTGCCGCCCTGCTCGCGCTGCAGGGCCCAGGCCGTCGTCTCCTCGATGAGCCGCCACATGGCTCCCACCCCGCGGGCGGCGATGCCGAGGCGCTCCTCGGCGAACCAGCCGCGCTGCAGGTCCTCGCCCCCGCCCAGGCCGCCGATGACGGCGTCGTCGCGGACCTCGACCGCGGTGAAGCGCAGCGTCGGATGGCCGTGGGGATAGCTGTGCGTGAAGGGCGGGTCGTCGGCGACCTCGATGCCCGGCGTGCCCCGGTCGACCAGGAAGA
>CAVWSH010000013.1:0-24401 GCA_963757775.1 Paraconexibacteraceae bacterium
GCACCACTGGGTGGTCGCTCGGGCCGTGGGCTAGGGCGAAGCCCGGTCGCGGCTCAGAGCTCCTGCCCGTCCAGGTCGACCTCGCCGTCGGTCGCAAGCCGGCGCAGTGACTCGCGCAGGGCGTCGAGGGCGCTGAAGCGAGGGCGGTAGCCGAGCACGTCGCGCGCCCGGTCGATGCTCGCGGCGATGCCGCGGCCGACGTGCTCGCGGGTCATCTCGGCGTGCTCGGCGCCGACGCGCCGCTCGAACTCGGCCCAGTCGACCAGGTCGATGACCGGCTCGCGGCCGAACCAGGCGGCCACGCCGGAGTCCAGTCCGCGCAGGGTCATGGCCTGCTCGGCCACCACGAGGCGGTGCGCGGCTCGTCCTCGGTGACCGGCACCCGTGCGGCGGGGCCGTGGACCCAGATGGTCCCGCAGTGCACGAGCAGCGGCCGCGCCGGGCGCAGCGCGTCGACGAGCTGCCGCGCGGACTCGGGCGTGAAGCAGAGCATGTCGACGACGGCGTCCGGCGCCAGGTCGGCGATCCGCTCGCCGAAGACTCCCGCGGCGTCATCGGCCTCGCGGTCGGCGCGCACGCGCTCGACGCGCCGCCACTCGGCGGCCGGCACGTAGGGCTCGCGCTCGCCGCGGCTGAGCGCCACGACCTCATGCCCGGCGCGCACCAGCCGCGGGACCAGGTAGCTGCCGACGTGGCCGGTGGCGCCGATGACGGCGATGCGGCTCATCGCGCGACCCTAGCGAGCGATGGCGGCGCTCACGCGCCCGCGCCGAGGTCCTTCTCGTAGAGCACCCAGCCGAGCACGGGCGCCATCCCGGCGCGCTCGTAGAGGCGGAACGCGCCGGTGTCGTTCGCCGCGTCGACGCCCAGCCCCACGCTGCGCTCGCCGCGCTCCCAGAAGCGCCCGAAGGCGTCGTGCAGCAGCGCCGCGCCCACGCCCTGCCTGCGCCACGGGCGGCGCGTGAAGAGCACCTGGACCCAGCCGCCTCCGTAGGTGTCGGCGGTGCAGATAGTCCCGGCGGCGATCTCGTGGCCGGCGCGGACGACCGACCACAGCGTCGGGTCGAAGCGCTCGCTGCGCAGGTGGCTCTTCGACCATGTCTCGAAGTCGCGCGGGGCGTAGTCCCAGTGGTCCGCGAAGGCCTCCTGGTGGGCGGCGTGGAACGCGCGCGCGTCGTGCTCCGCATCGAACGCGACGACGCGCAGCCCGTCGGGCCACTCGGGCGCGGGCGGCGGCGCCTGGAGCGCGGTGCGCATCTCGCGAAAGACGCGCACCGCGGCGTAGCCGAGCGACTCGAGCAGCTCCCGGGCGGCGGCGTCGACCTCGAAGACGTTGTTCTGGATCCTGCGCGCGCCGCGGCGGCGCGCGTCCTCCTCGAGCCAGGTCGCGATCAGCCTCCCGACACCGCGGCCGAACGCGTCCGGGTGCACGAAGCCCTCCGCACGGCAGAGCTCGCCCAGCTCGTGCAGTGCGGCGTAGCCGACGATGCGATCGCCGTCGCGGACCACGCGAGCGTCGTGCTCGAGGTCGAGGGTCGACCACTCGTCCTCGAGGTCGCCCTGCGAGAACGAGCTGTGGCCGTACAGCGAGGCCTCGAGCGCCGTGAGGAGCTCGGTCACCGCCGCCGCGTCGGGGGGTGAGGGGCTGGTGCGCTCCATGACGCGGGCACGCTACCCGCAGTTCGATATATGCTCGGGGCATAGATTCCGCGACGGCACACACCGCGAACGTGCTGGGGGCCGTGGTCGACGGGCTCGCCCGCGACGTGCAAGCGGCCACGTCGGCGTCCGCGTCGGGCCCGGGCGGCCGTGCCGCCGCGGTGGCCGCGCTGGCCGCCTTCGCGTCGGGGAGCCCGATCGACCGGCTCGCCTGGAGTCTGGGGCTCAGCCACTCGCGCGTCGTGCGCCTCGTGGACCAGCTCGAGGCCGACGGGCATGTCACGCGTGCCCGTGGCACCGCCGACCGGCGCACCGTGAACGTGACCCTCACGGACTCGGGGTGGTCGCTCGCGCGGGAGATCGCGAACGCGCGGCTGGAGATCCTCGGTGCGCAGGTCGATGCCCTGGACGCCGAGGACCGCGCGGCGCTCGACCGCATCTGCGCGACGCTGCTCGCGCGGCGGATCGACTCGCTGCGCGCGGCCGAGCGGACGTGCCGCCTGTGCGAGCCGCACGCCTGCGGGCACCCGCACCGGTGCCCGGTGACGCACGCTGCCGATGCGCATCGTGTCCGCGGATGAGCCGGTCATGCACGACGCGTCACCCGCGCTGACCCGGCCGCGGGCCGCCGCGCACGCGGTCCACCGCCTGGGTTCGATCGCACTCGCGGCGCTGATCGGACTGGCCGCGCTGGCTCCGCTCGCCCTGAGCCGCGGCGCCGGCGCGCTCGACGACATGGTTCTGGCCGCCGCGTACGTGGTCATGGCGCTCGGGCTGAACGTCGTCGTCGGGTTCGCCGGCCTGCTCGACCTCGGCTACGTCGCCTTCGTGGCGATCGGCGCCTACACCGCGGCGTACTTCGCCTCCGGCTTCTGGGCCGATGCCGGATCGGACGGCCGTGGCGTGGGGATCCTCGTCGGCGGGCCCGTGGCTCACCTGCAGGGGATCCACGTCAACTTCCTGCTGGTCTTCCTCCTGGCCGTGGCGGCGACGACGGTCGCGGGCGCGCTGATCGGCGTGCCCACGCTGCGCCTGCGCGGCGACTACGTCGCGATCGTCACGCTGGCCTTCGGCGAGATCATCGGCCAGATCGCCGCCAACGGCGGCGACATCAGGGTGTTCGGCGGCACGTTGACCGCGGGCCCCAACAACATCGGGCCGATCGACAAGATCGACCTGCCCTTCCTGGCGCCCTTCGATGCTCTGGACCCGCGGCCCTGGTACTGGTTCGCGCTCGCCCTCGTCGTCGTCGCCCTCGTCGTCACCGTGCGGCTGCGGGACTCGCGCATCGGCCGGGCCTGGACCGCCCTGCGCGACGACGAGGGCGCGGCGGCGGCGTCGGGGATTCCCATCGCGCGCACCAAGCTCGTCGCCTACGCCACCGGCGCCGCGTTCGGCGGCGTGTCCGGGGCGTTCCTGGCCTCCTACTTCTCGGCCGTCAACGCCGCGCAGTTCCAGTTCTCCTTCTCGCTGTTCATCTTCTCGATGGTCGTCCTGGGCGGCGTGGGCTCGATCCGCGGCGTGGTCGTCGGCGCCATCGCCCTCTCGCTGGTCAACAGCTACCTCCTGCCCGACGTCCTCTACTCGCTCCCGCGCAGGGTCGGTCTCGACTTCGACTTCTCCTCGATCGCCTCCGGCGTCTATGGCGCCATGATCCTGTTCGTGATGCTGCTGCGGCCCGAGGGGCTGCTGCCCGCACCGTGGGCGGCCGGGCGCGTCCGACGTGGCGCGCGCGTAGAGTGACGGCGCTGTGGCCGGCGTCTTCGCGCTTCCGGCGGTGCTCCTCGCGCTCGCTCCGTTCCACGCCTCGAGCGCGCCGCTGCCCGCTCCGGTCAAGGCCCAGCTGAAGGCCGAGGGCTTGTGGCGCGCGAGCTGCCCGGTCGGGCTCTCGGACCTCCGGCTGCTCACCGTCTCGCACTGGGGCTTCGACGGGCGGGCGCACACCGGGCAGCTCGTCGTCAACGCGAGGGCGGCGCCTGCGCTCGAGCGGGTGTTCCGAAAGCTCTACGCCCTGCACTTCCCGATCCGCCACCTGCAGCTCGCCGACATGTACGGCCCGACGCGCGAGCGTCCGCGCGACGGCGACGTCAGCGGGTCGTTCGACTGCCGTCAGGCCGTGCCCTCGCCGTGCACCGGCGGGCGCGGCACGGGCACGTGGTCGATGCACGCCTACGGCCTGGCGGTCGACGTCAACCCGGTCGAGAACCCCTACGTCGGCTGCGGCCAGAGCCGCGATCCCTCGGCCAAGCCGTACTTCGACCGCTCACGCCACCGGCGCGGGATGGTGACGCCGAAGGCGATCGGCGCCTTCCGGTCGGTCGGCTGGGGCTGGGGCGGCTCCTGGACGGGGAACACGAAGGACTACATGCACTTCTCGTCGACCGGGCACTGAGCCGGCGCCGTCAGTCCGCGGTGCCCAGCCCCCAGCCGCCGTCGATGACGATCTCCTGGCCGGTGATGTACTCCGAGGCCGGGGACGCGAGGAAGAGGGCGAGCGGCTTGATGTCGTCCGGCCAGCCGACGCGGTGCATCGGGATGTCCTTGGAGATCGCCGCCTGCTGTGCGGGATCGTGGGCGTGACCGCCGCCGATGTTCGTGACGAAGAATCCCGGCGCGATCGCATTGGCCGTGATGCCCTCGCCCGCGAGCTCGAGCGCGAGGCAGCGCGTGAAGTGCCGCGCGCCGGCCTTCGCGGCCATGTACGCCGAGCCGATCGCCGGCTCGACCTTGGTCGCCGCCAGCGACGTGGTGACGATGATCCGGCCGAACCGGCGCGGGCGCATGTGGCGGGCCGCGGCGCGGGCGGTCGCGAAGATGCCGTTGAGGTTGATGTCGATGACGCGGTTCCAGCGCTCGTCGGCGTAGTGCTCGATCGCGCCCTCCTCCACGCGGCCACGCTCGCCGCCGGCCCAGGAGCCGACGAAGCCCGCGCCCGAGTCGACGCCGGCGTTGGCGAACGCGACGTCGAGCCGGCCGTAGCTCTCCGCCGCCTCGTCGATCGCGCGATCGAGCGCCGCGTGGTCGGTCACGTCGGCCACGGCCCCGCGCACGTCATGCCCCTCGCCCTGCAGCCGTGAGGCCTGCGCGGCGACCGCGTCGGCGTCGACGTCGATGAGCGTCACGCGCGCTCCATGCGCGGCGAGGACCTCGCCGTAGGCGAGCCCCAGCCCACTGGCACCGCCGGTGACGATCACGCCGAACCCGGCCACCTCGAACCGCGAGGAAACGTCCACTGCGCCCTGCCTCCTGTGATCGAGTGACGGACCCGACCCTATCGGCGCACGCCACGCGGTAGCGTGGACGGCGATGACGGGATGGCAGTGGCTCCTGGTCGGGCTCGGCGCGACGCTCGCCGTCTACGCGGCGCTGCTCGCCGTCCTGGCCCTGGCCGGCCGGCGCGGCGACGCGCGCGCCCTCGCCACCTTCGTTCCCGACTGCCTGGTCCTGCTGCACGTGCTCGTGCGCGATCCCCGGGTACCGCGGCGCCGCAAGCTGCTGCTCCTCGCGCTCCTCGGCTACCTGACCATGCCGATCGATCTCGTCCCGGACTTCATCCCCATCGCGGGCCAGCTCGACGACGCGATCGTCGCCGCGCTCGTGGTGCGCTCCGTGCTGCGCTCGGGGGGTCCCGAGCTGGTGCGCGAGCACTGGCGCGGTCCGCAGCGCTCGCTCGACGCCCTCCTGCGCCTCGCCTAGGCCCGGCCGCGCGCCGCCCATGCGCGGATGGCGAGCTTCACCGGGCCGTCGCCCAGGAGCTCGCGGCACCGCTCGCGCAGCGCGGCGCCGGCGTCGGCGTCGAGCCCGGCCAGGTAGGCCCCCGCCGGCCCGACGCCCAGGGTGAACGGGTCCCACCACTCCTCGAAGCGCGCGTGTTCGACGTGCAGCCAGAGCTCGTGGGGCTCGACGTCGTCGAGCCCCGCGGCGAGGAAGAGCGCGGGCAGGTCGCCCTCGCTCGCGCCCGGCGTCCCGGACTCGTCGTGCGCGCCGGGGTCGAGCTGCGTCGCCGCGCGCCAGAACGGCGACAGCGGCGCCGTGCCTCCCGCGAGATCCCACACGCAGGCCGCGACGACCCCGCCCGCGCGCGTGACCCGCCGCATCTCGGCCAGCCCGGCCGTCGGATCGCTCATGAAGGACACGACGAGCTGCGCGAGCGAGACGTCGAAGGCGCCGTCCTCGAAGGGCAGGTCCTCTGCTCCAGCCACCGCGACCTCGACACCCGGGTGGCGCTTGCGGGCGGCCTCCACGAACGGCTCCGACGGATCCGCGGCGGCCACGGCCTCGGCGCCCAGGCGCCCGACGAGCTCGGTGGTCAGCGCTCCGGGCCCGCAGCCCACGTCGAGCGCGCGCTGCCCCGCGCGCACCCCGGCCAGGTCGGCGAGCCGCGGCGCAAGGGGTCCTGAGTAGCGGCCCATGAAGCGGTCGTATGCGTCCGCGGCCACGACGAAGGTCATGTGGGAACACTACGTCGGCACCCGTGCGTTCGACACGGCTCGAGCGGGAAGGCCGCACGCCATGGCCAACCAGCACCCCACGCACGCCGAGCCCGAGCCGCCGTTCCCCGAGCAGGAGCAGGAGCCGCCCGGGCGCGAGTCCGACATGCAGCCACTCGCCGACCACGGCGAGGAGAGCTACGTGGGCCACGGCCGGCTGAAGGACAAGGTCGCCCTCATCACCGGCGCCGACTCCGGGATCGGCCGCGCGGTCGCCATCGCCTACGCGCGCGAGGGCGCCGACGTCCTGTGCTCCTATCTGGAGGAGGACGACGACGCCGAGCAGACCCGGCGCCTCGTCGAGGACGCGGGACGGCGCTGCATCGCCGTCCCCGGCGACATCGGCGACCGCGAGCACTGCTTCGCGCTCGTCGAGCGGGCGGTGGACGAGCTGGGCAGCCTCGACGTGCTCGTCAACAACGCCGGCTTCCAGATGGCCTACGAGTCGTTCCTCGAGATCCCGGCCGAGGAGATCGACTTCGTCTTCCGCACGAACATCATCGCGATGTTCCACCTGTGCCAGGCCGCGGTGCCGAAGATGCGCCCCGGCTCGACGATCGTCAACACCACCTCGATCCAGGCCGCGCAGCCCAGTCCGCAGCTGCTGCACTATGCGGCGACCAAGGGCGCCATCAGCACGTTCACCAAGGGGCTGGCGCAGGAGGTGGCCGAGCGCGGGATCCGCGTCAACGCGGTCGCGCCCGGACCGGTCTGGACCCCGCTCGTGGTCATGAGCTTCCCGGGCGAGAAGAACGCCGAGTTCGGGGCCGACACGCCGCTGGGCCGGCCGGGGCAGCCCGGCGAGCTGGCGCCCATCTACGTGTTCCTCGCCACCGAGGCCTCGCAGTACATCAGCGGCGAGGTGATCGGGGCCACCGGCGGCAAGCCGCTGCACTAGCTCGGCTCACGACGCCGGCCGGCGCGCCTGGAGGAGGAGCGACCGCAGCGGTCGGGCGTTCAGGACGTCGGCTGGCGTCGCCCCGCCGCGGCGCGCAGTGTGGACCGAGAGGGTCATGTTCGCGAGGCTCCGGGTCGAGTGCGCGTCGGTCGAGCAGACGATCCGCACGCCGGCGCGCAGCGCCTCGCGGACGTGCTCGCCGCGGAGATCGAGGCGGGGGGAGAGGCCGTTGACCTCGAGCGCCACGCCGGTCTCCAGGGCGACCTCGAACACGCGCTCGAGGTCGAGCGCGTTCTCGGGGCGGCGGTTGATGATCCGCCCCGTGGGATGGCTCAGACAGCTCACGTAGGGGTTGCGCAGCGCCTCCTCGACGCGCTTGGTCAGCTCCCGCCGCGCCATCCGCTGCCCGCCGTGCACGCTGGCCTGGACCCAGTCGAGCTCGGCCAGGACGTCGTCGGGGAGATCGAGCCGCCCGTCGGGCAGGATGTCGCATTCGATGCCGCGCAGGACGCGGAACGGGGCGAGCTGCTCGTTGGCGGCCGCGATCTCCTCCGCCTGGCGGCGCACGTCGACGGCCGTGAGCCCGCGCACGGCGCCGACCGCGGGCGTGTGGTCGCAGATCGCGAGGTACTCGTAGCCGCGCTCGTGGGCGGCGCGCGCCATCTCCTCCACGCTGGCCCTGCCGTCCGACCACGTGGTGTGGCAGTGCAGATCGCCACGGATGTCGCCCTCCTCGACGAGGCCGGGCGGCTCGCCCTCGAACGGCTCCTCGCGCAGCTCCGGCGGGCACCACGCCAGCCCCAGCGCGCGGTAGAGGGCCGCCTCGCCGGCCGCGTCGGGCAGCGGCTCGAGCGCGCCGACGTAGGAGGGCGAGCCCGTCGCGCGCACGAGGGCGGTCCCGAAGGCCTCCGGAGCGGCGACGATGAGCTCGACCGGGACGCCGTCCACCGTCACGCCGACGGCGCGCCGGTCGGCCTGCTCGATCACCGCGACGATCTGCGCCAGCGCCGCGAAGCGCTCCAGGACCGGCGAGGGGTCCTTCGCGGCGCACACCACGGCCAGCTGCTCGCACGCGTCGCGCCAGCGCCGGACGTCCCCGGCCACCTCGCCGCCGAGCGCATCCGCGATGGCGCCCACGAGCTCCCGGGCGCGGTCGAGCAGGAGCGCGCGCTGCGGTCGCGGCTCGGCCTCCCGCGCGAGCGCCTCGAGCAGCCGCGCCTCGGTCTTCGGCCCGATCCCGCGGACGGACCGCAGGCGCCCCGCGGCCGCCGCCTCGCGCAGCTCGTCGGGGGTCCGGACGTCGAGCGCCCGCGCGATCTCCACCGAGCGCTTGGCGCTGACGCCGAGGTAGCGCCCCAGGCCCACCAGCGCGGGAGCGAGCTCGCGCTCGAGCTCGGTCAGCTCCGCGAGCGCCCCCGTCTCGACGAGCTCGCGCAGGCGCGTCTCGATCCCGGGGCCGATCCCGCGCAGCTCGCGCACGCGCCCGTCGCGCACGAGCTCGGCGACCGGCGCCGGCGTCGCGCGGATCGTCTCGGCCGCGCGGCGGTAGGCACGGGCCGTGTAGGGGTTGGCCTCGCCGAGCTCGAGCAGTGCGGCGAACGCGTCCAGGCGCTCGGCGATCCGGCGGTTGTCCACCGGTCAGGTCCAGGGGCGCCCGCCGTTCCACGCGTGCCAGCTGTCGATGTCGATCCATGCGCTCACGCGGCCGCGATCACGCTGGCTGTACGGCTCGCCCGTGTAGTGCTTGGCGATGCGGTCGATGTCGACGAGGCCGGGGTCGTCGTGGAGCGTGACGCGCCCGTGCAGGGTGATGTGGCGATACCACTCCTCGCCGTCCAGGACGGTCAGCGAGACGCGGGGGTCCTCTCTCAGGTACTCGAGGCGCCGGCGGCCCTCGTCCATGTTGACGAGCGCTCGCCCGTCCTCCCACAGGTACCAGGTGGCGACGGTGTTCGGCGCGTCCTCGGGGGTGACGGTCCCGATGACGGCCGGGTTCGGCTTGGCGAGCACCTCTTGGAGCTCGGAGGGAAGCGGTGGGCTGGGCATGCCGGGAGTCCTACCCGCGCGCCGACGTGCCGAAGTCAGCCCACCAGGCGCGCCACCGCGAAGTCGTCGCCGCCCGTCTTCTGACCGGCGACGAGGATCCGCCCGTTGGGCGCAAGGGCGACCGCGTTGCCGAACGTCGCCGTCCCGAACTCGACGGTCACCTTGCCGCCGGCGCCGAAGGTCGCGTCCAGGGATCCGCTCGCGTCCAGTCGCGCGACCGCGACGTCCTCGCCGTCCTGCGTGTAGCCGGCGATGACGATCCGGCCGTCCGGCTGGCGCGCCGCGCCCCCGAGGGGGTTGGCGAGCGATCCGAAGGCGACCGTCGCCGTCCCGGCGCTCCCGAACGTCGCGTCGAGCGAGCCGTCGGGCCGCAGCCGCGTGACGGTCATCGTCTCGCTCCCGCTCGCGTTGCCCGCGACGATGATGTTGCGATCGGGCGCCACCAGCAGCGCGCTGACCGTGCCGCCGCCGGGGAGCGTCACGCGTCCGCCGGAGCCGAAGTCGGGGTCGAGCACGCCTGTCGCGCGCAGCCGCGCCACCACCGCGCCGGTGGCCGACGAGCGCCCGGCCACGAGGATGCGCCCGTCGGCCTGGCGGGCCAGCGCCTCCCCGTACTCGGTGGCGCCGAAGTCGACGGCCGCGATCCCGCCGGTGCCGAACGTCGCGTCCAGGGCGCCGTTGGCGTGCAGGCGCGCGACCTGGATGTCGCCGCCCTCGGGGCCCGAGAACCCGCCGAGCAGGATCTTGCCGTTCGGCGCCACGACCACGGCCGTGATGCGGCCGATCGGGCCCCAGCTGAGGAGCTTGCGGCCGTCGCCGTCGAAGCTCGTGTCGAGCGCGCCGTTGGCCTTGAGGCGCACGACGGCGGGCTGCAGGCGCGAGTCTCCGGCCAGCACGATCCTGCCGTCGGCCTGCAGCGCGGCGCCGTAGACGGACTCGTCGTCGGTGCCGAAGTCGATCACGCGCTTTCCGCCCGATCCGAAGGTGGGGTCCAGCGTGCCATTGGCCGACCGCAGGCGCACGACGCAGAAGGAGCTCGCAGGACCGCCGCCGCCCGCGGCGATCACCCTGCCGTTCGGCTGCACGAGCACCGCCCTCGCCGCATCGGTGCCCCCGAAGTTGACGGTCTTCTTCCCTCCGCTGCCGAAGGTCGTGTCGAGGTCACCCGGATGCGCCATGCGCCGACCGTACCGGCGCGTGGAGGCGGCCGTCGGCACGCGGCGCCGGCCGCGGATGAGCAGCACGGGAGAATGCCCGCCATGCTCTCGCCCCCGGCCGACGATCGGACCCATCGCCGACGGCGGTTCACCGGCCGCGACCCCGACGAGGCCGGCCGGGCGTCCACGCCGCTGGAGCTGCTCTACGACCTGACCATCGTCGTCGCCTTCGGCACGGCCGCCGACCAGCTCGCCCACTACGTGGCCGAGGACCACGTCGGCGCCGGCCTCGCGGGCTTCGTCTTCGCCTCGTTCGCCGTGAGCTGGGCGTGGCTGAACTACTCGTGGTTCGCCTCGGCCTACGACACCGACGACTGGGTCTTCCGCCTGGCCACGATGGTGCAGATGGCCGGGGTCCTCGTGCTCTCGCTCGGGCTGCAGCCCATGTTCGTGTCGATCGATCAGGGCGGCGCGCTGGACAACCGCGTGATGGTGGCGGGCTACGTGGTCATGCGCGTGGCGCTCGTCTTCCTGTGGTGGCAGGTCTCGCGCCACGATCGCGAGCGAGCGCCGGCGGCCCGCTCGTACATGGCCACGGTCGGCCTGGCCCAGCTCGGCTGGATCCTCGTCGCCGTCCTCGCCCTCCCGATCGGCCCGAGCTTCGCGCTGTTCGCGGTGCTCATCGCCTTCGAGCTCTCCGGCCCGTTCGTGGCCGAGCGCAAGGCCCGCACGCCGTGGCACCCGCACCACATCGCCGAGCGCTACGGCCTGCTGGTCATCATCACGCTCGGCGAGGTCATCCTCGGGACCGTGGCCTCGCTCAACACGGTCGTCCATGGCGAGGCGGGCTGGACCGTCGACGCCGTGCTGCTGGGCGTGGCCGGCGTCGGGCTGACCTTCGGCAGCTGGTGGATGTACTTCACGGTGCCGTGGGGGGAGGCGCTGGCCCGCCACCGCGAGCGCGCGTTCGGCTTCGGCTACGGCCACCTGGTCGTCTTCGCGGCGCTCGCGGCGATGGGGGCCGGCCTGCACGTGGCGGCGCTCACCCTCGAGGACCAGACCAAGCTCGGCCCCACCGCCGCGGTGCTCACCGTCGCGATCCCCTTCGCCGTCTACGTCGCGATGTCCTACGCGCTGTACTCGGTGCTCATGCGCACATACGACCCGCTCCACGCCCGCCTGCTCGCCGCCACCGCGGCGCTGCTCGTGCTGTCGGTGGTCCTGGCCGCGGCGGGCGTGAGCGTCGCCGCCTGCCTCGTCGTCCTCGCGCTGGCGCCGGCGGTCACCGTCGTGGGGTTCGAGGTCCGCGGCCATGAGCACATGACCGACGTCCTCGAGCGACTCTGACCCCGGCCGATCAGAAGCCGAGCGACTCGATGGCCTGCTCGCGGGCGGGATCCTCCTCGTAGCGGAAGCGGTCGGGGCTCACGCCGCGGGCCTCGGCCAGCTCGAGGGCGATGCGCTGAACCCAGACCGTCAGCGGGAAGACCGAGAGCGCCTCGCCGAGGTTTCGCTCGGCGATCCGCACCACGCGGGCGCCGCTGACCTCGATCGCGGCGGCGATCGCCTCGGTGCGTTCGGCCGCGGGGCCGCCGCCGTCGAGGGCGACGAGCGTGTCCTGGGCGTCGAGCGCCACGCTCGGGCCGTGCAGGAACTGCTCGGAGGACAACCCCTCGGTGGCGATGTAGGACGCCTCGCGGATCTTCAGCGCCCCCTCGGCGGCGGTCCAGGCGTTGGGGCCGGCGCCGATCAGCTCCAGCAGTCGTTGCGGCGGGTCGACGACCGGTCCCGGCGCGGCGAGCACGCCGGCCACCGCGTCGGGCACCGCCGCCAGGTCGCCCAGGTCCGCGCCGAGCGCCTCGGCCATCTGGGCCAGGCGCATCAGCGCCCCGGTGTGGCTGGCGGTGTAGGCGTACGAGGTCTCGGGTGCGACGGTCTCGAGGTCGCCGCCCTTGCCGATCCCGGTGATGTGGATCACCGCCGCTCCGGCCTCGCGTGCCGCTTCGCGGGCCTGCGCCGTGTAGCCGGTCTGCCCGGTGTGGCTGAGCACGATGACGGCGTCGGCAGCCGCGAAGGGCCGGGCGTACGGTGCGACGTCGGCGGCGTGCAGCGCGGAGGCGTCGACGCCGGCCGCGCCGAGCAGCCAGGCGCCGTGATGCGCGGCGTGCCAGCTCGTCCCGATGCCGACCAGCCACGTGCGCCGCCCGGCGATCCACTGCGCGGCCGCCTGTGCCGGGTAGCGCTCGGCCAGCAGCCGCCGCAGCTCGTCGGGCTGGGTCTGCAGGGTGCTTCGCATGTGCGACATGTCGCGACACCCTGCCACTCAGCGGCGCGGCTCGATCAGGTAGCCCGAGCCGAAGACCGGGCCGCGCGCCGCCGTGCACTCGCGCGACAGGCGCACGAAGGCCAGCGCGCTCTTGATGTCCGAGGCGCTGGTGGGGTTGTCCTTGCACCAGGTCAGGCGGCCCCTGGGAAAGTCGATGGTGCCCACGAACGGCACGCCGAGGGTCGAGGTGATCCCGTCGTTGCTGGCCGTCTCGACCGCGGCCTCGCAGGCGTAGCGCCCCAGGGACCTGCGCAGGTCGAGCTCGTCGCCGCGCGTGTTGTTGGCCAGGGCGTGGCAGCTCGTCGAGCGGATGCTGCGGGCGCGCAGCTCGTGGCGCGCGACGCGCCCGCGCGCGTCGACCGTGATGGCGGCCTCGAGGCGATCGACGAGTCCGACGCGACGCTGGACGCGCACGTCGCGCGGGGCGCCGGGGTCGTCGTCGCGCAGGGCGGGGATGGCGGCGTGGTGGGGACGCTGCTCGCGGGTCAGCCGCGCGCGCTCGGCGGTCGCCGCCGCGGCGCGGCGCTCGCGCGCGCTCGTGCCGTTGTCGGTGGCCAGGTGGACGAGGACGACGACCACGAGGGCGAGCGCGGCCGCGGTGGCGAGCGCGCCCGCGCCCTGCAGGATCCGCCGCGTGCGCCGCGAGAAGCGGTCCGGACGCTCGAAGTACGAGCGCCCGCACGGGGACAGCGCTCCTCACGCGTCTGCGCCTGCGCGCCGCAGTGCGGGCACGTCCGCTGCGGCGCTTCGGGGGTGCGGGCGAAGATCTGGCGCACGTCCTCCCGCGTGCGGGCACGAGCGGCCTCCCAGAGATCCTCGTCCGACATCCGAGCCAAGCTTAGGCCGGTGTGCGCGGCCGCGCGGTGGCTCAGTCCGGCGCGAGACCCGCCGCCCAGTGCTCGAGCGCCTCGACGTGCGCGCTGGTCAGCCCGGTGGCCGGGTCGGTGGTGACGAGCAGGGTCCGCGCGGGTCGCTCGGCGGCCCAGGCGCGGCACGAGTCGTCGTGTGCGTCGTCGATCCAGGCCAGCGGCCGGTCGCCCGCGTGGGCCTCGATCGCGGCGAGCTTCCAGTGCCGGGTTGCGCCTTCCTGCGCCGGGAAGGTGAGGAACGGCAGCGCATTGGGCAGGACAAGCGCACCGAGGAGGTGCTCGTTGGCCTTCTCTTCCCATCCGCTGCACCAGACCAGGTCAAAGGGGGCGGCCAGGCGGTGCAGGTTCTCGGAAGCGCTGGCCGAAATCAGATGCACGATGCCCTCAACGTTGAGCCACAGGCCCGGTGGACGCCTGTCGGAGTGAAAGCCGAAGAGCGAGAGCACACCGTCGATGTCCACGAAGAGCAGGGGTTTCTGGTTGTTGCGCATGGTCCGGGATCGTTCGCTAGCCTGTCGCCCTCGCCGGTTGATCAAGAACGCATCCGGTGGTGCCGATGAGGTGGTCATCGGCCGGCACCACCATGTTGATCGAACCGGCCCGATGAACCCTGCATGACTCTTCAACTCGGCATCCTGCTGGCGCTGCTGTGCGCCATCGCTTCGAACCTGAGCTTCTTCTTCAAGCACCGCGGTGCTCGAGAGGCCCCGGCCGTCGACGTTCGTCATCCGTGGCGCACGGCCAAGGCGCTGTACTCCTCGCGCTGGTTCAGCATCGGCATGGTCGTGGGCGGCGGCGCCTGGGCCCTGCACGTGGCCGCCATCTCGCTCGTCCCGCTCTCGGTCGTCCAGGTCGTCCTCTCGGGCGGCGTGGTCCTGATCGCCGTCATGGCCGATCGGATCTTCGGCTACGAGGTCGGCCGGCGTCAGTGGATGGGCCTCGCCTTCACGGCGGTCGGCCTGATCCTGCTCGGCATCACGATGCCCCACCCGCACGGGTCGAACTCGGCCTTCTCGCTCGCCGCCATGATCGGCTTCGAGGGCGCGCTGCTCGGCATGGGCGGCCTGCTCATCCTCGGCCCGCGCGCCGGCGCCCCGGCCGAGCACCACGGCGTCATGCTCGCCGCCGCCTCCGGCATCCTCTTCGGCGTCTGCAACGTCGCCGTCAAGGCCCTCACCGGCCTCGTCGGCCACGAGGGCGTCCTCGGCCTCGCCAGCCCGTGGCTGCTCGTCGCGGCCCTCGGTTCGGCCAGCGCCTTCTACGCCTCGGCCAAGAGCCTGCAGGACGGCGAGGCCGTCGAGGTCATCGCCATCACGGGCACCGCGGCCAACATCTCGTGCATCGCCGGCGGCATCATCGTCTTCGGCGACCCGATGCCCGGCACCGCGCTGGGGATCGCCGTCCAGGGCATCGCCTTCGTGCTCGTCGTCACCGCCTCGGCGCTGACGCCCGCGCCCGTGCGCTCGGCCGAGCGCGCGGCCGCCGCCACCACCTAGGCGTCGCGGCTTCCGGCCAGCAGCGTTCCGGCGACCGCCTCCGGGTCGTCGTGACACGGCACGTGGCCACACCCGCGCAGCGCGACGTGCCGGGCCCACGGCAGCAGCCGCCGCGCCCGTGTCGCCTGGCGGGGGATGAGCAGCGCGTCGCGCGTACCCCACGCGATCGTCACGGCCACCCCACGCAGCTCGTCGCCCGCGCCGAAGCGGTAGTGCCCGGAGGCCTCGAGCACCGCATCGAACGTGGGGGCGTCGACGAAGGCGTCGACCGCGGCCAGAGCCTCGCCGGGCGACAGGCGCCATGGCCGCCCGTAGAACTGCGAGAACAGCGCGATCCGCCCTGCGGCCGTGCGCGTGAGCGCGGGGACGACGGGGCGCAGGCGCGTGACGATCGCGCGCGCGGCGCGCAGCGAGCGCTGGGCGAAGACGAGCTCCCGCGGGCTCCAGAAGCCGATGGGCGACAGCGCCGTGGCCGAGGCGACGACGCGCCGGCGCGCGAGCTCGAGCGCCACGCCGCCGCCCAGCGAGTTGCCCGCCACATGGGGGCGATCGAGCCCCTGCTCGGCGAACCAGCGCTGCACGGCATCCGTGAGGCCGGCAGGGCTCGGGTCGGCAGGCTCGGTCGCGGAGCCCGCGAAGCCGGGGAGATCGACCGCGATCACGCGGCGCTCGCGCGCCAGGGTCTCGACCACGGGGTCCCACATGCCGCGGTGGCTGCCGGTGCCGTGCAGGAGGACGAGCGGCGGGCCTGAGCCGTGGCTTTCGAAGGCGAGGGCCATCGTGCGGCTCGGAGCCTAGCCGCGTGCGTCTTTCAGTCCGTCCGCGCGTCGTCTTGGGCGCTGCGCGGCGCTTACAGCATCACCGAGGGAAAGGAGGGTGGCGTCGGCCGTGGCGTTGGCGGCTCCGCCGGCGTCGGCGGTGCCCGGCCGGCGGGCCGCGGAGTCCCGGTGCACTTCGCGCGTGTTTTGCAACACCTTCCGCCGGGCCGGGCGGTCGAACGTCGGTCTTCCCCCCTGTGGACGGGGTAGGACCGACGTTCGACGTCCGCGGCTCCAGAAGCTGTTGTGAAACGCGCGCGATCGCACCCCCAAGGCGCACGCGCCTGAGGACGACGACGCGCGCCGCGAACCGGCCCCGCCTCCCTTCCCCTCGGTGATGCTGTTCAGAAGTCCCGCAAAGCACGGCGGACGAGCAGGGCTGCTCCACTCTGGATAACCACCGCCGGCCGCCCACCTGTTGCCCCCGAAGAATCCGCCCGATAGCTTGTCCAATCCGATCAACGCCGTGACGGATTGGAGAAAAGACAGCATGGCGACGACCGAACCGACGACGCGCACGGACCTGCAGGAGCTCGCCCAGCGCCACCTGTGGCTGCACTTCGCCCGGATGGGCGGCTACGGCGAGGACCACGAGATCCCGATCATCGCCCGCGGCGAGGGTTGCTATGTCTGGGACGACCACGGCAAGAAGTACCTCGACGCGCTCAGCGCACTGTTCTGCGTGAACATCGGCCACGGTCGCCATGACGTCGCCCAGGCCGGCGCCGACCAGGCGCGCGAGCTGGGCTTCTTCACCAACTGGTCCTACGCTCACCCGCCCGCGATCGAGCTGGCCGCGCGCATCGCCTCGCTGGCGCCGGGCGACCTCAACCGCGTCTTCTTCACCAGCGGCGGGTCGGAGGCGGTCGAGGCCGCGCTGAAGCTCGCGCGCCAGTACCACAAGCTCACGGGCTCGCCCAACCGTACGAAGGTCATCGCGCGCGAGACCGCCTACCACGGCGCCACCCTCGGCGCGCTGAGCGCGACCGGGATCACCCCGATGCGCACGCCGTTCGAGCCCTTCACGCCCGGCGGCTGCCACGTGCCCAACACGAACGTCTATCGCCTGGCGCCCGGGTTCGGGGTGGAGAACCTCGCCGAGTCGATCGCCCAGCGGATCGAGTTCGAGGGGCCCGAGACGGTGTCGGCCGTGATCCTCGAGCCCGTCCAGAACGCGGGCGGGTGCTTCACGCCGCCGGAGGGCTACTTCCAGCGCGTGCGGGAGATCTGCGACCAGTACGGCGTCCTGCTGATCTCCGACGAGGTCATCTGCTCCTGGGGGCGGCTGGGCTACTACTTCGGCGCCGAGCGCTACGGCTACCAGCCCGACATCATCACCACGGCCAAGGGCCTCACGTCGGCGTACGCGCCGATGGGCGCGGTCATCGCCTCGGACGCCGTCTATGAGCCCTTCGCCAGCGGCAAGACGTCCTTCCTGCACGGCATCACCTTCGGCGGGCATCCGATCGCCGCCGCGGTGGCCATGGCCAACCTCGACGTCTTCGAGCACGAGGGCATCCTCGAGAACGTGCGCGAGCACGAGGGCGACCTGCGCGACATGCTCGAGTCGCTGCGCGACATCGAGATCGTCGGCGACGTGCGCGGGGCGGGCTACTTCCACGCCATCGAGCTGGTCCCCGACCGCGAGACCAAGCCGCACTTCACCAAGGAGCAGAGCGAGGAGCTCATCCGCGGCTACCTCTCGGCGGAGATGTTCCACCGCGGGCTGATCTGCCGCGCCGACGACCGCGGCGACCCGGTGATCCAGTTCTCGCCGCCGCTCATCGCCGGCCCCGAGCAGTTCGAGGAGATCGAGGCCGTGCTGCGCCCGGTGCTCGAGGAGGCATCGCGCCGGATGCTGCACGCATGAGGCCATGCTGACCATCCGCGAGGTCCTGGCGGACATCGACGTCGCCCTGCTGGCGGGGGAGGCCAACGTCGACATGCCGGTCCGCTGGGTGCACATCTCAGAGCTGCCCGATCCGACGCCGTGGCTGTCGGGCGGCGAGCTGTTGCTGACGACGGGGCTGGGGCTCGACACCGCCAAGCAGCAGCGCGAGTACATCGCCACGCTGGCCGACCACGGGCTGGCGGGACTCGGCCTGGGCACCGGCTTCACCCACGACAAGGTGCCCAAGGCGCTGATCGAGGCGGCCCGCGAGCGCGACTTCCCGCTCTTCGAGGTGCCCTACGAGCTGCCGTTCATCGCGCTCACCGAGCAGGCCTTCACGCGACTGGTCAACGAGCAGTACGCCCTGCTGCAGCGCTCGATCGCCGCGCAGGAGCGCCTGCAGCGCATCGTCCTCTCAGAGCGCGGGCTGGACGCCATCGTCGGCGCCCTGGCCACGCTCATCGGCGGGCCCGCGCTGGTCTTCGACGGGCGCGGCGAGCTGCAGGCCATGCGCACCTTCCGTCGCGAGCTCGAGCCCGACGTCGTGACGGCGCTGGCCGAGGAGGTGCGCGACCGCGCGCGCCGCGGCGACGGGCGCGGCTTCGTGCCCGGCCATCCCGACCTCGCCCCGCGCGCCCTCGCGCTGCCGATCGCCAGCGGCGAGCCGCCGCGCACGTCCGGCGGCGCCGGCGCGCTGCCGCAGGCGTGGCTGGTGGCGGCCAAGGACTCCGACGGGCTGGCCGAGATCGACCGCCTCATCCTGCACCAGGCCGTCACCGTGGTGGCCCTCGAGCTGCTGCGCCGGCGCGTGGCCGACACCACCGAGCGCCGCCTGGCGGGCGACGTGCTCTCGGCCGTCATCGCCGGTGAGCTCGAAGGCGCGGACCTGGGGCGGCGCCTGGAGCCCTTCGGCCTGGGCGGCCGCGTGACGGCGCTCGTCCTCAGCCCGCCCGAGCGCACGACCCCCGAGGCGTGCGAGGCGGCGCTGACCGAGGCGCTGCGCAGCGAGGCGGTCAGCGGGCTCGTCGCGCCCTCCGGCCGTTACGTGGTCGCGCTCCTGCCGGGCTTCCTCGACGACGAGCTCTTCGAGCTGGCCGAGCGCGCCGTGGCGGGGACGGGCCAGGCCGTCGGCGGGCGACCGGCGGCCGGGGTGGGCCGCGCGGTGGCCTCGGGTCGCGCGCGTGAGGCCTACCACGAGGCGCGCTGCGCGCTCGAGGCCCGCGAGCTCGGCTCGGCGCCGGCGACCAACGGCAACGGCGCGCAGCCGCCCAGGGTGGCGACCTACCGCGACCTCGGCTCCTTCCAACTGCTGCTCTCCCTGCAGGACACCGACGCGCTGCGCCTGTTCTGCGAATCGCTGCTCGGGCCCATCGAGCACGGCGAGGGCCACTACGGCGGCGAGCTGATGCGCTCGCTCGAGGCCTTCATCGAGTGCAACGGACAGTGGGAGGCGGCCGCGCGACGCCTCTACTGCCACCGTCATACGCTGCGCTATCGCATCCGCAAGGTCGAGGAGCTCACCGGGCGCGATCTGAGCTCTGCCCGCGACCGCATCGAGTTCTGGCTGGCGCTGCGCGGGCGCGAGATCGTCTCCCGTCCCCCCGTCAACAGCGAGGTCCACCAGTGAAGGTCGGCGTTCCCACCGAGATCAAGACCGACGAGTACCGCGTCGCGCTGACGCCCTCGGGCGTGCGCGAGCTCAGCGACCGCGGCCACGAGGTCGTCGTGCAGGCGGGCGCCGGCGAGGGCTCGGCGATCAGCGACGCCGAGTACGAGGCCCAGGGTGCGCAGATCCTGCCCGACGCCGAGGCGGTCTTCGGGGAGGCCGACCTCATCGTCAAGGTCAAGGAGCCCCAGCCCGAGGAGGTCGCCCGCCTCCAGCCGCGCCACACGCTGTTCACCTATCTGCACCTCGCGCCCGACCCCGAGCAGACGCGGGGTCTGCTGGCCTCCGGCGCCACCGCGATCGCCTACGAGACGGTGGAGGACGCCCGCGGGCGGCTGCCGCTGCTGGCGCCCATGAGCGAGGTGGCGGGCAAGATCGCCACGCAGGCCGGCGCCTTCATGCTCGAGAAGCCGATGGGCGGGCGCGGTCTGCTGCTCGGCGGCGTGCCCGGGGTGGCCGCGGGGAAGGTCATGGTCATCGGGGGCGGGGTGGTCGGCCAGAACGCGGCCGAGATCTCCGTCGGGCTCGGCGGCGAGACCTACGTCTACGACCGCTCGATCGACCGCCTGCGCGAGCTCGAGGTGCTGCTCAACGGGCGCGTGTCGACGTGCTTCGCCTCGACCCTCGAGATCGAGTCGCGGCTGCCCGAGATGGACCTGGTCATCGGCGCGGTGCTCGTCCACGGCGCGACGGCGCCCCGCGTCATCACGCGCGAGCAGCTCAAGCTCATGAAGCGCAACGCCGTGCTCGTCGACGTCTCGATCGATCAGGGCGGGTGCTTTGAGACCTCGCGGCCGACCACGCACTCCGACCCGACCTACCAGGTCGACGGGATCACCCACTACTGCGTGGCCAACATGCCGGGCGCGGTGCCGATCACCTCGACGTGGGCGCTGACCAACGCGACCATGCCCTACCTGGTCAGGCTCGCCGAGGAGGGCGTGCATCGCGCGCTCGGCGCCGACCCGGGGTTCATGAAGGGCCTCAACGTGGCCGCGGGCAAGCTGACCTACGAGCCCGTCGCCCGCGACCAGGATCTCGAGTACACGCCGCCGCAGGACGCCCTCGCCGCGGTGCCCACCGCCTAGGCGCGATGTTCCTCAAGGAGCGGCTCGCCGGCGAGGGCGGCGTCCTCAACGGCGTCCTCGGCGCGATCCCCTCGGCCGTGGCGGCACAGGCGATCGCCGCGGCGGGGGCCGACTTCCTGGTCATCGATCGCGAGCACGGGCCGATCGGCCGCGAGGCGATGCAGGCGATGATCGCCGCGACGGCCGGCACCGCGTGCGCGCCGCTCGTGCGCGTGCCGAGCCTCGACGAGGCCGAGGTCAAGGTCGCGCTGGACGCGGGAGCCGAGGGCATCTTCTTCCCGATGGTCCGGTCGGCCGGCGACGTCGTGCGCTGCGTGGCGGCGGTGACCTATCCGCCCGCCGGCACACGGGGCTGGGGGCCGTTCGTGGCGCACGCGCGCCACGCGGCGGCGCGGAGCGCGTACTCCACGGCCGTCGGCCCGCACATGACGTGCTGCGTGCAGATCGAGACGCTCGAGGCGGTGCAGGACATCGGCGCGATCGCCCGGGTGCCGGGCGTCGACCTCGTGATGATCGCCCCCTTCGACCTCAGCTGCGCCATGGGCCTCGAGGGCCGCTTCGACGAGCCGCGCTTCGTCGAGGCGGTGGAGACGGTCGAGCGGGCCGTCAGGGCGGCGGGCGTCCCGTTGTGCGGCGTCGCGCTCGACGCGCCGCGCGCGGCCGACCTCGCCGGGCGCGGCTACCGCGCCCTGCTGCGCGGCATCGACGTGTTCATGCTCGCCGACGCCGTGGCAGCGCTGCGCGACGGCTAGATCTCGTCGAGGACCTCGGCCATGCGCCTGAGCACCTGGGCGGCCTGGCCGAGCTGCTCGGACGACAGGTCGGCCAGCGCCTCCTTCCAGCGCTCCTCGAGGGCGGCGCGCTTGGCCTCGAAGCGCTCGCGCCCGGCCGGGGTGAGCCGGTTGAGGACCACGCGCCGATCGGTCTCGCTGCGCACGCGCTCGACCAGGCCGAGCTCGGCCAGGTGGTCGAGCGCCTGGGTGACGGAGGCCGGGCTCAGGTCGGCGTCGGCGGCGAGCCTGCTCGCCGGGCACTCGTCGACCTCGGCGAGACGGCGCAGCAGGTGGAACTGCGCGAAGCTCGTCCCGCCGGCCTTGGCGTCCCGACCGCGCAGGCGCCGCTGTGCGGCCGTGAAGGCCTGCACCGCCTCGCGCAGCTCCACGGCGACGTCCGCGCGGCTGGCTGACATGGTGGGCATCCTAGGCCGCCGCCTCGGCGATGACACCGGCCGGCAGCGCGCGCTCGCGGTCGGCGCTCTCCGAGCGGGCGAGCACGAAGGCCGGGATGGCGGCGACGGCGGTCAGGGCCATGACCCACACGTAGGTGTGCCCGAAGGCGTCGGCGGCGCCGGCGGGCGTATGCGCGCCGGCGGTCAGGCCGTGCTGGAGGACGACCGTGAGCAGCGCCGTGCCGATGGAGCCGCCCACGCGCTGCAGGACGTTCAGCTGCGGCGTGGCGTGGGCGATGTCCTCGGGGCGCAGGCGCGAGTAGGCCGCGGTCATGGCCGGCATCATCGTCAGCCCGATGCCCAGGCCACGCCCGATCATCGCCGCGGAGATCAGCAGGTAGGACGTATCGGCCTGCAGCGCGATGAAGGGCAGGGTGGTCACCAGGGTCACGGCCAGGCCGACGAGCGCGACGCGCCCGCCACCGACGCGATCGCTGAAGCGGCCGGCCAGCGGCATCGCGATCGCAGCGCCGATGCCCTGCGGGATGAGCAGCAGGCCGGTCGTCACGGCGTCCTCGCCGCGGACGAGCTGGAAGTACAGCGGCATGATGATCATGGCGCCGAAGAGGCAGGCGCCGAGGACGAAGGTCGTCACCGCGGCGGCGCTGAAGGACGCGCTGCGGAAGAGGCGGACGTTGAGCAGGGGCTCGTCGACGCGCAGCGCGTGGGCCACGAAGGCGGCGACGAGGGCGGCCCCGGCGATCAGCGGGCCGTACGCCTGAGGCGCCGCGACGCCTCCGCTCTGGCCGATCTCGGCCAGGCCGTAGACGAAGAGCGGCACCCCGAGGGAGAGCAGCGCGAGGCCGAGGCGATCGAGCTTCGTGCGGAAGACGCCCTCCTCGACGTTCGGCAGCAGGCGCAGGCCCATGACGACGGCGACGATGCCGACGGGCACGTTGACGTAGAAGATCCAGCGCCAGGAGAGGTGGTCGATGAGCAGGCCGCCGAGGGTGGGTCCGAAGATGGGGGCGAGGATCATCGGCATCCCGATGATCGACATGATGCGGCCCAGTCGGGCGGGGCCGGCGGCGCGCGTGAGCATCATCGTGCCGACGGGCACGATCATGCCGCCGCCGATGCCCTGCAGGACGCGGAAGATGACGAGCGTCTCGGTCGACCAGGCCAGGCCGGAGAGGGCCGAGCCGAGCGTGAAGAGCACGACCGAGGCGACCCACAGGCGCTTGGCGCCGAAGCGCCCGGCGGCCCAGCCCGAGACCGGGATGACGGCGGCCAGCGCGAGCATGTAGCCGGTCGCCACCCACTGGATGTCGGCCAGCGGCGAGTGCAGATCGCGGCTGAGCGTGTCGAGGGCGACGTTGACGATCGTCGTGTCGAGGATCGAGAGGATCGCGCCAATGACGACGACGGCGGCGATGCGCCAGACGTGCGGCTCGATGCGTTCGGTGTTCATGTCAGTGGCGCTCCGGATACTTGCTGAGGTTCAAGATCTTCAGGTATCAAAAGATTAGCAACCTCTGTATCGGCGCGCAAGGCGTGCCACTTGAGAAGCGGGCCCGGCCCGGGACGCCGTCCGGGACGGGGCCGCTGCTACCATGCGCGCCGCATGCCGACCACGAGCCAGCTCGTCCGCAAGGGGCGCACTCCGAAGAGCAAGAAGCTGTCCACACCGGGCCTCAAGTCCGGCAAGGGCCGCAAGAAGAAGGTCGCCGCGCCTCAGCGCCGCGGCGTCTGCACGCGCGTCTATACGACGACGCCCAAGAAGCCGAACTCGGCCCTCCGCAAGGTCGCGCGCGTGCGCATCTCGGGCGGCATCGAGGTCACGGCCTACATCCCGGGCGAGGGCCACAACCTGCAGGAGCACTCCGTGGTGCTCGTGCGCGGCGGCCGCGTCAAGGACCTGCCGGGCGTCCGCTACAAGGTGGTGCGTGGCACGCTCGACGCCGCCGGCGTGAGCGATCGCAAGAAGGCGCGCTCGCAGTACGGAGTGAAGAGGAAGTAATGCCCCGTCGCGCCGCCGCTCAGATCCGGCCCATCGAGCCGGACTCCCTGCACCGCTCCCGTCTGGTCCAGCAGGTCATCAACAAGGTGATGCTGGACGGCAAGAAGTCGACCGCCGAGGCGATCGTCTACGACGCCCTCGCCGTCCTCAGCGAGCGCTCGGGCAAGGACCCGGTCGAATCGCTCGAGACGTCGATCAAGGCGCTCACCCCCGTCCTCGAGGTTCGCTCCCGCCGCGTCGGCGGCGCGACCTACCAGGTGCCCGTCGAGGTCCCCGCGCGCCGCGCGAAGACCCTCGCCGTCCGCTGGCTGGTGGAGTTCGCCCGCCAGCGCCGCGAGAAGACCATGGCTCAGCGCCTGGCCAACGAGCTCCTCGACGCCCAGCAGCAGCAGGGCGGCGCCTACAAGCGCAAGGACGACATCTACCGCATGGCGCAGGCCAACAAGGCCTTCGCGCACTACCGCTGGTAGGGGTCTTGCCGCCCGCGTCGGCGGCTCTTCTGGGCAGCGAGGGAGGGGCGAACCCGGCCAGAGTGGTCACTAGTAGGGCCAGTGGCCCCACAATCGACCACCGTGGAGGCGATCCTTGCCGAGTTGGCGGGGCGGTCGCATGGCGTCGTCACGCGCGCCCAGCTGCTCGCGGCGGGAATCACGAGCGATGAGATCGCGCACCGGCTCTCCCTCGGTGCGCTTTTGCGAGAACACCGCGGCGTCTATCGAGTCGGACACCGCGCGCCGAGCGTCGAAGCCCGTTACCTCGCGGCAGTCTGGGCCTGCGGCGACGGTGCGGCGCTGAGCGGCCGCGCTGCC
>CAVWSH010000014.1:0-225345 GCA_963757775.1 Paraconexibacteraceae bacterium
CGCGCTGCTCGCCTTCTGGCCGCGCAGCGGCAGGACGCCGGGCTATCCGATCGCGGCGGCCGTGGCCCTCGGCACGCTCTATGCGGTGCCCATCGTCGAGCACGGCCCCGACTCGCCCTACCTCGACGGCGTGCTGTTCTGCATCGTCCTCGCCGGCTTCCTGTGGTTGGAGCGCGTGCGCTCCGAGCAGCTCGCGGTGGCCGTGACCGTGGTGGTGGCCGCCGCCGTCGTGGGAGCGATCATCGGGCCGCGCCTGGACGCCCGCCAGCCGTGGTTCAACTACGAGAACTTCGCCGAGAAGCTCGAGCCCACGAAGGCCGAGGCCTTCTCGTGGACGCACAGCTACGGGCCGATGACCTGGTCGCGCGACGGGCGCGAGCTGCTGCGCATCAAGGCCAGCTCCCCGGCCTACTGGAAGGCCACGAACCTCGACGAGTTCGACGGGGTGCGCTGGCGCACGGGTCCGCCGTCGCGCGACGCTCCCATCCAGCCGCGCTTCAACCGCAGGTGGCTGCAGACGATCAAGGTCGTCGACCGCGGGCTGCGCTCGACGCAGTTCGTCGGCGCCGGCGACGTGCGCGACATCCTCCCGGGCGCCTCGCGCCTGGCCCTGCCGCAGAGCGACGGCACCTTCGTGACCTCGAACAAGCCGCTGCGTCCGGGCGACAGCTACCAGGCCCTCGTCTACGTCCCGCACCCGACCGACGCGCAGCTCAAGCGCTCGGCGGCCGACTACCCCGGCTACACGCAGGACTTCCTGGAGCTCCAGGTGCCCCTGCGGGGCGCGTCGCTCGGCCTCGTCGACCAGGCCACGGGCAAGCCCCTGGGCTCCACCGCCGACATCCGCTTCGCGCCCTACGGCACCGACGGCACGGCCGGCATCGTGTGGCCCAGCGGCTTCGGCGTCAAGCAGGCCGGCGACAAGGTGCTGGCCGACTCGCCCTACGCCCAGCTCTACGCGCTGACCCAGCAGATCAGGCGCGAGACCAGGACGCCCTTCGACTTCGTGCAGGCCGTCATCGACCGCGTGCAGCAGGGCACGACCTACGACGAGAACCCGCCGCAGCGCCCCTACCCGCTGGCGTCCTTCCTTTTCGACACCAAGAGCGGCTACTGCCAGCAGTTCTCCGGGGTGATGGCGCTCATGCTGCGCATGGGCGGCGTGCCAGCGCGGGTGGCCTCGGGCTTCAGCCCGGGCAGCTACAACGGCAACCGCAAGGACTACGTGGTGCGCGACACCGACGCGCACTCGTGGGTCGAGGCCTACTTCCCGCCGTACGGCTGGATCACCTTCGACCCGACGCCCGCGGCGTCGCCGGCCAGCTCGCAGCTCGACGACGCGGGCCCCAGCCCCAACGGCGGGCCGACCCTGCCGCCCAACTTCAGCGGGCGCCTGGGGCAGTCGGGCGACCGCCCGTTCGCGGCCGGCGACCCCGGCTCGGGCCTGGCGCCCACGAGCGGGGGCGGCGGCTGGAAGCTCCCGGCCGGCGCCGCGGTCCTCGCCCTGGCGGCGCTCTTCAGCGCCGTCGTGCTGTGGCGGCGGCGCACGCCGTTCGCGACGCTCGCGCCCGAGGTGGCCGAGCTGCAGCGCGCGCTGCACCGCTCAGGGCGCGACCCGGCGCCCGACGTGACGCTCGCGCGCCTCGAGGGCCTGCTCGGCGGCTCCGAGGCGGCCGCGGCCTACGTGCGCGCCGTGCGCGACCGTCGCTTCGCGCGCTCGTCGGCGCCGCCGACGGCCGCCCAGCGCCGCGCGCTGCGCCGCCAGCTCGGCTCGGGCCTCGGCCTGCGGGGCGCCCTGCGCGCGTGGTGGGCGCTGCCGCCGCGGCCCTCCGGAGCGCTCAAGGATCGTCGGCGCCGGTCGTACACTCCGAAGTAGGCATGGACAGCGCGTACGACCTCTTCATGAACGGGACCGCCCTGCTGGACAACGGCGACTTCCACGCCGCCGTCGTGCCCCTGGCGCGCGCACGCGAGCTCGAGCCCGACAAGGCCTCGGTGCGCGAGGCGCTCGGGCGGGCGCTCTTCGGCGCGGGCCGTTACCGCGAGGCGGCGGCCGAGTTCGAGGCCGTCGTCGAGCACGCGCCGACCAACGACTACGCGCTCTTCTGCCTCGGGCGCTCGCTGCAGCTGCAGGGCCGCCACGCCGAGGCGCGCAAGCCGCTGGCGCTCGCCTCGTGCCTGCGCCCGGAGCGCGAGGACTACTCGAAGTACCTGGGCCAGGCCCGCCGCCGAGCAGCCTGAGGGCACCCCGCGCGGCCGGCGATCCGCGCTCAGGACTGCCCGCCCGAACACCGGGCTCGGTGCTATCTTGCCGCTACAGCTTTCGGGGCCGGTCCCCGGCCGGTGCAGTTGAAAGCGGGCGCTCGCCCGCTTTTTTGTTGTCAGGAAGGAGGATTGATGAACAGCTTGCAGACAGACATCGAGGCGCGTCTCGCGGAGACCGCGCCGGATGTCGAGGTGCTGCTCGCCGAGGTGCTCGGCGGCCACACCGTGCGCCTCTTCATCGATCACCCCGAGGGGGTCACCGTCGCCCTCTGCGAGCGCGTCACCCATCTGCTGCCCGAGGTCCGCGAGCACTACGCGCTCGAGGTGTCCTCACCGGGCGGCGCGCGCCCGCTGACCAAGCCCGATCACTTCCGTCGCTTCCTCGGTCGTCGCGCACGCGTGCGCCTGCGCGACGCCCACGACGGCCACTCGTCGTTCACGGGCGAGCTGGTCGGCGCGACCGAGGCCGAGGTCACGATCGCCGTGGACACCACCCTGATCGCGATCCCGTACGCCGACATCCGCAAGTCCAACCTCGTCGAGGAGTAGCCGACATGTCGCGAGAGATCCTGGACGCCATGAAGGCCCTGGCCATCGAGAAGGGCATCGCCCCCGACCGTCTCATCCATGCGCTGGAGGACGCCCTGCTGTCGGCCTACAAGAAGCAGCCCGGGGCGGCGAAGTACGCGCGCGTGGAGATGGACCCCGACACCGGCGACTACCGCGTGATCGAGCTCATCGTGCCCGAGCGCCTGGAGGCCCACCTGATCGTCGAGACCATCGACGAGGGGACCTACATCGACCCCGAGACCGGCGAGCCCGTCGAGCCGCAGGACCCCGAGATCGACCCGGCCAAGTTCGAGGAGTACCGCGACCAGATCGACGAGCAGGACGTCACCCCGGACGACTTCGGGCGCATCGCCGCCCAGACGGCCAAGCAGGTCATCCTGCAGCGCATCCGCGAGGCCGAGCGCGACATGATGTTCGAGGAGTACCGCGACCGCGTCGGCGAGCTGATCACCGGCATCGTCCAGCAGTCCGACTCGCGCTACACGCTGGTCCAGCTGCGCGAGCGCGTCGAGGCGCTGCTGCCCAAGTCCGAGCAGGTCGACGGCGAGCGCTACGACCACTCCCAGCGCATCAAGGCCGTCATCAAGGAGGTCTCGCCCTCCACCAAGGGCCCGTCGATCATCGTCTCGCGGCGCGACCCCGAGCTCATCAAGAAGCTCTTCGAGCTCGAGGTCCCCGAGATCGCCGACGGCCTGGTCGAGATCGCCAACGTCGCCCGCGAGCCCGGCTACCGCTCGAAGATCGCGGTCGTCTCCTACGCCGACGGCGTGGACCCGGTCGGCGCCTGCGTGGGCCCGCGCGGCTCGCGCGTGCGCATGGTCGTCTCCGAGCTGCGCGGCGAGAAGATCGACATCATCCCCTACAACGACGAGCCCGCCCGCTTCGTGGCCAAGGCGCTGTCGCCCGCGCGCGTGCGCGAGGTGCTCGTCGACGACGACGCCCGCCAGGCCACGGTCGTGGTCCCCGACGACCAGCTCTCGCTGGCCATCGGGCGCGAGGGCCAGAACGCGCGCCTGGCCGCGCGGCTGACCGGCTGGCGCATCGACATCAAGTCCGAGACCGAGTTCGCCACCGAGGAGCCCGACGGCTCCTACCCGGAGGAGGAGACCGGCGGACGCTGCGCGGCGATCCTCGGCAACGGGCGTCGCTGCCCCAACGCCGCGCTGCCCGGCTCGCGCTTCTGCGGGCTCGACAGCCACCAGGCGCTCGAGGGCACCGGCACCGTCTACGTGGCCGGCGAGCCGCCGGCGGAGCTGGTGGGCGAGAACGGCGAGGTCGACGAGGCCGTCGCCGAAGAGGCGCTGGTCGGGGGCCTCGAGTCCCCGGAGGCCAACGACGGGCTCGTCGAGGAGGCCGTGGCCGAGGCGGCGGCCGACGAGGTCGTCGCGGAGGACGTGGCGGTCGCGCCGGTCGAGGGCGAGGAGGACGTCGCGGTCGAGGCCGACGACGACGACGACGCGCTGGAGCCGGCCCCCGAGGCCGCCGAGCCGGACGCCCTCGCCGCCGACACCGAGCCTCCGCTCGACACGCCCGACGGCGAGCCTCTGCCGCAGGCGGCCACTGCCGAGTCGGCCCCCGCCGAGGAGACGGCGGAGGAGCCCGCCTCATAACGCCGGCACGGCACATCCCCGAGCGACGCTGCGTGGCCTGCGGGCGCCGCGCGCCCCAGTCGGCGCTGCGGCGGCTGGCCCTGCGCGACGACCGCGTCGTCGCGGATCCCGGCGGGTCGCTGCCCGGCCGGGGCGCCTACGTCTGCGGCGCGGCCTGCGCGCAGACGGCAATCGAGCGACGCGCGCTGCCCCGGGCCTTTCGCCGGGCGGTGTCCGTTGACCATGACCTCGTAGAATCGGTGAGCGGATGACGAACAAGCGCGTTCACGAGATCGCCAAGGAACAGGGCATGTCCAGCGCGGACGTGCTCACCAAGCTGCGCGACGCCGGCTTCGACGTGACGGCTGCGGCCTCCACGGTCGACGAGGCCGAGGCGCTGCGCGCCCTCGGCGGCAACGGCACCGCTCCGGCGAAGCCTGCCGCTGCGCGCCCGGGGCAGCCGGCCGCCCGCGCCGCCGGCGCGGCGCCGCCCCAGCGCGCTGCGGCCCCCGGCCAGCCCGCGCGCCCCGGCGCGCCCGCTCGGCCCGCCGCTCCCGGCGCCGCCGGCGCCGGGGCCGCCACGCCGCGCCCACGCCGGATCTTCGAGCCCGACGGGCCGCCCCTGAAGGTGCCCACGCGCCGCCAGGAGGAGGAGTACCCGCGCCCGCCCATGCCGCCGCGCCCGCCCGCGACGCCGCCGCCGATGCCGCGCCGTCCCGCGCCCGCGCCGGCACCGGTGGCCCGCGAGGCGACGCCGGCGGCGCCCGCCGCCGAACCCAAGCAGCCCAAGGCGCCGGCGCCCGCGGCCGAGACGGCAGCGCCCGCCGCGACGACGCCGGCTCCCGCTCCTTCTGCGCCCGCGCCCGCCAAGGCCGAGGCCGAGGCCAAGCCGGCCGAGGCGCCCGCGGCCGCACCGAAGACCGAGGCCAAGGCGCCGGCCGCGCCTGCGCCGGAGGCCAAGGCTCCGGCCGCCCCCGCGGCGCCCGCGCCCGAGGCGGCGGCTCCGGCCGCCCCCGAGGCGTCGGCCGCCACCGAGGCCGAGAAGCCCGCCGAGGCCGAGCCGCCCACGGCCAAGCGCCCGGCGCCCGGCACCGGGCCGAAGATCATCGCCCAGCCCGAGGAGCCCAAGCGCCCCACCCGCGACGAGACCAAGTCGCAGCCCTCGCGCCCGTCGCGGGGCGGCCTGCGCAACGAGGGCGGCGGCGCCGCCGGCGGGCGCCGGCGCGTGGTCATCGACTCTCAGGCCGCCCGCCGCGGTCCCGGCGGTCCCGGCGGACCGGGCGGTCCCGGCGGCCCGCCCGCCGGCGGACCTCCCGGCCGGCGCCCCGGGCGCCGCAGCCGCGGACGCCGTCGCCGCGAGGTGCTGGAGGAGGTCGCCGCTCCGCTGCAGGCCGACGTGATGAGCCGCACC
The DNA here is from genome assembly GCA_963757775.1 of Paraconexibacteraceae bacterium. GTDB lineage: Bacteria > Actinomycetota > Thermoleophilia > Solirubrobacterales > Solirubrobacteraceae > JAOPZW01. The sequence continues at coordinate 5,836 of CAVWSH010000014.1, forward strand.
GACGTGGTGCGCGTCAACTCCGGCTCGACCGTCCGCGACGTGGCCGAGTACCTCGGCATCGCGGTCGCCGACATCATCAAGAAGCTCATGAGCATGGGGGAGATGGTCACCCTCACGCAGACGCTCTCCGACGAGGCGATCTCCATCCTGGCCGAGGAGTTCGGCAAGGAGGTCGAGATCATCCACGCCGGCGACGAGGCCGAGGACGAGGTCGTCTTCGAGGACTCCGACGAGGATCTCGTCGAGCGCCCGCCGGTCGTGACCATCATGGGTCACGTCGACCACGGCAAGACGTCGCTGCTGGACGCCATCCGCCAGACCGAGGTCGCCTCGGGCGAGGCGGGCGGCATCACGCAGCACATCGGCGCCTACCAGGTCCACCACAACGACAAGACGATCACCTTCCTCGACACCCCGGGGCACGAGGCGTTCACCGCCATGCGCGCCCGCGGCGGTCAGGTGGCCGACATCTCGGTCGTCGTGGTCGCCGCCGACGACGGCGTCATGCCGCAGACGCGCGAAGCCGTCGACCACTCGCGCGCCGCCGACGTGCCGATCCTCGTCGCCGTCAACAAGGTCGACAAGGAGGGCGCCGACCCGACGCGCGTGCGCACCGAGATGACGCAGCTCAACCTGCAGCCCTCCGAGTGGGGCGGCGAGACCGAGTTCGTCGACGTGTCGGCCAAGACCCAGCAGGGGCTCGAGGACCTGCTTGACACCATCCTCGTCGTGGCCGAGCTCGAGGAGCTCGAGGCCAACCCCGGCGCGGAGGCCAGCGGCGTCGTCATCGAGTCGCGGCTCGACCCGGGCCGCGGACCGGTCGTCACGCTCCTCGTGCAGCGCGGCACGCTGCGCGTCGGCGACGCGCTGGTGGCCGGCGCGCACTGGGGCAAGGTCCGCGCGATGGTCGCCTACAACGGCGAGCGGCTCGACGAAGCCGTCCCGGGCGACCCGGTCGAGGTGCTCGGCTTCGACAGCGTCCCCGACGCGGGCGAGTTCGCGCACGTGGTGGAGAACGACCGCACCGCGCGCCAGCAGGCCAACGAGCGCGCGGTCCGGCTGCGCAACGAGGCCCAGGCGCGGCGCTCGGGGCGCAAGATCTCCTTCGAGGACATCTTCAAGGGCATCCAGGAGGGCGACTACCAGGAGCTCGACCTCGTGCTCAAGGCCGACGTGTCGGGCTCGCTGGAGGCCTTCGAGGACGAGATCGCCAAGCTGCCCCAGGACGAGATCCACGTCAACGTCATCAGCTCGGGCGTCGGCGGCATCACCGAGTCCGACGTCATGCTCGCCGCCGCCTCGGACGCGGTCGTGCTGGGCTTCAACGTGCGCCCGGTGGGCGACGCGCGGGCCGCAGCCGAGCGCGAGGGCGTGGAGATCCGCCACTACTCGGTCATCTACCGCGCGCTCGAGGACCTGCGCGACGCCATGACCGGCATGCTGCGCCCCGAGGAGGTCGAGGAGACCGTCGGCACCGTCGAGGTCCGCCAGACCTTCCGCGCCTCGCGCGTGGGCACCATCGCCGGCTGCTACGTCACCGACGGGCGCATCACGCGCGGCGCCAAGGTGCGCATCGTCCGCGACGGCACCGTGGTCTACGACACGACGATCGCTTCGCTCAAGCGCTTCAACGACGACGTCCGCGAGGTCGCCGCCGGCTACGAGTGCGGCATCGTCCTGGCCAACTACCAGGACGTCAAGGAGGGCGACGTCTTCGAGGCCTACGAGACGCGCCAGGTCGAGCGGGCGCTGTCGTAGCTGCCGCCGGGCTTGGTCGTCCGCGCAGCGCCTGCGGCGCTGCGCGGCCAACTGCTCACCGAGGGCGGCCCGCCGGCCCTGGGAGGTCGAACGTCGGTCTTCCCACCTCAGGAGGGGGTAGGACCGACGTTCGACGCTCGTGGCCACTGGCGACCGGCCCGCTTCCCCTCGGTGCCGCGCCGCGCGCTGCCGCCGCCTCACGAAGCCCGCAACCCCAGCCACTCCAGATGCCCGCTCACCTCCCCACGCCCCGTCGCCGCCAGATACGCCGCGCCCTGCGCCACGCGCGCGTCGACGCAGGCCTCCAGCAGGGTCGCGTCGAACGGACCGCCATGAGCGGCCAGCGCCGCCTGCGCCCAGCCGAAGTCGTTGCCGCGCAGGCGCGCGGCGGCCACCAGGCAGCCCAGGTCCCACTCCAGCGGCGCGAGATGCGCGTCCTCCCAATCGCTCCACAGCGGCCCGGCGGCGGTCCACAGGACGTTGCCGGGGTGGCTGTCGCCGTGGACGATGCGCTGCGGCGCCGCGGCCAGCGCGCCCAGCGCCCGCTCGATGGCCGGCACGATCTCGGGCAGCGCGCCGACCGCCAGGCCGCGCGCCTCGCTCAGCATCGCCAGCGGCGCGAGCTCGAGGCCGGCCGGGTCGACGTCGGCCAGCGCGTCGTGGCAGGCGCGCAGCGCGCGGCCGGCCTGCTCGGCGTCGCCGGCCTCGCCATGCAGCTCGAGCCACGGCCACAGCGTCACGCTGCGCCCGCCCGCCTCGTACGGGCCGCCGAGCGGCGCGAGGACCGGTGCGCCGCGCGCGGCGAGCGCCGCGGCCAGGCGGGCCTCGCGCCGCAGGTTGGCCGCGGAGTCCCGAAAGCCCTCGGTGGCGCCGGTCAGTCGCGCGGCGAAAGGACCGGGCTCGAGGCGCACGAGGACGTTCGACGCGACCCTCGCGACCTCCGCTCGCTCGACCGCGAGGCCCGCGCCGCGGGCGGCGGCCAGTGCGGCCCGGGCGTGGTCGAGGGTCGCCTGCACGCGCCGCACGGTACCTTCGAGGGGCGGTGCCCCACGCGTATGTCGCCCTCCTGCTCATCCATCTGCACTTTCCCGACGCCACGAGCCTCAAGGAGAAGCGCAAGGAGCTGTCCTCGGTGAAGGCGCAGCTGCACACCCGGCTCGGCGTCGCCGTCTCCGAGGTCGACGGTCAGGACACGTGGCAGCGCTCGACCCTGGCCGGGGCCCTGACGAGCGGTTCGCTGCGGCAGCTCGCGCAGGCGGCCGACCACGTCGAGGCGTGGCTGCTGAGCCGTTACCCGGAGGGCGTGCGCATGGAGCGCAGCCTGACCTCGTTCGAGGACGCGGGAGGGATAGGATGAGCCTGGAGAGGATGCGTCGCGTCGACGAGGCCGTGCGAGAGGTCCTCAGCGACGTGCTCACCCATGAAGTGAAGGACCCTCGGGTCGGATTTGTGACCGTCACGGACGTCAAGACCAGCCCTGATCTGAGCCACGCTCGCGTGTATGTGAGCGTTCTCGGCGACGCCGAGGCGGTGAGCGCCTCGCTGGAGGGGCTGCGCTCCGCCCAGGGCTTCCTGCAGGGGCGCATCGGCGGCGAGCTGCGCCTCAAGCACACGCCGACCCTGACCTTCTTCCACGACGACACGGCCGAGCGGGCACAGCGCCTGGAGCGGCTCATGGACGAGCAGGCGTGAGCACCGTCGAGGCCGACACCCGCGAGGAGGTCCTCGACGAGCTGCGCGACGCGACGCGCTTCGTCCTCGTCACGCACGAGAACCCCGACGGCGACGCCCTCGGCTCGCTCGTCGCCATGCACCGCATCCTGCTCGCGCTGGGCAAGGACTCGGTCATGTACATGGCCGCCGACGAGTTCCCGCTGCCCTACGAGTACCGCTTCTTCGAGCTCGACGGCCTGCAGAGCACGCTGCCCGAGGACCTCGAGGAGCGCACGATCGTCTTCCTCGACTGCGGCAACATCGACCGCAACCCGGTGGGCGCGTTCAAGCGCGAGGAAGCGCACATCCTCAACATCGACCACCACCACGACAACACGCGCTTCGGCACGGTCAACCACGTGGTCGAGGACGCGTCCTGCACCGCCGAGATCGTCTGGGACCTGATGCGCGCGCTGGGCGTCGAGCCCGCGATGGAGATCGCCGAGGCGCTGTACGTGGGCCTCGTGACCGACACGGGCAAGTTCATGTACGAGAACACCGGCGTGCGCGCGCACGTGATGGCGGCCGAGCTCATCGACGCCGGCGTCGACGTCCACGGCATCTACCGGCGCCTGTACGAGGGCATGCCCTACGCCAAGCTCGAGCTCCTCGCGCACGCCCTGGCCCACGTCGAGCGCTTCGACGAGGGACGCCTGACCTTCACGCGCCTCACCCGCGACGACTTCCGCCTCTCGGGCGCCGAGGACAGCTACTCCGAGGGCATCATCGACCACCTGCGGTCGGTCGAGGGGACGAAGGTCGCCGCCCTCGCACGCGAGCTGCCCGACGGCAGCCGGGGACGGCGCAAGGTCTCGCTGCGCGCCACCGACGGCAGCGTCGACGTCTCGGTCATCGCGCGCGCCGGCGGGGGAGGCGGTCACCGCCAGGCCGCGGGCTTCTCCACCGAGCTGTCCGAGGCAGACCTCGTCGCCTTCCTGCGCGAACAGGTCGCCGCGCAGCTCTAGATGGCTGATTCCATCTAGTGGACGGTCTCGTCCTCGTCGACAAGCCCCCGGGGAAGACCTCGCACGATCTCACGCTGGCCACGCGGCGGCTGCTGGGCGTGCGCAAGGCCGGCCACGCGGGCACCCTGGACCCGTTCGCGACGGGCCTGCTGCTCGTCCTCGTCGGGCGCGCCCGGCGCGTGCAGCGCTTCCTCATGGCGCTGCCCAAGCAGTACGTGACCGTCGCGCGGCTGGGCGCGATCTCGACCACCGGCGACCCCGAGGGCGAGATCACGCACACCGGCCGCGTCCCGCCGCCCGACGTGGCGCTGCCCACCGGGCGCATCGTCCAGCGCCCGCCGATCTACTCGGCCGTGCGCGTGCAGGGCCGCAAGGCCTACGAGCGCGCGCGCGACGGCGAGGACTTCGAGGTCCCCGAGCGCGAGGTGGACGTCTACCGCTTCGAGCAGCAGTGGCGCAGGGAGGACCGCGCCCAGTTCGTCATCGAGTGCTCGGCGGGGACCTACGTGCGCTCGCTCATCGCCGAGCTGGGCGACGGCTACTGCGAGGAGCTGCGGCGCACGCGGATCGGGCCCTTCGACGTGCAGGACGCCGACCCGCAGCGCGTGCTGGGGCTCGAGCAGGCGCTCGCCTTCCTGCCGCGCGTCGACGTCGACGCCGACGCCGCGTGGCGCGCCGGCCACGGGCAGGCCATCCACGCCGAGGCCGAGCCCGGCGCCGAGCACGTGCTGGTGGCCGACGCCGACGGTCCTGTGGCCATCGCCGAGCCTGGCGAGGACGGTCTGCTGAAGCCCGTCGTAGGGTTCCGCGGGTGAAGGTCACCCATCTCCCCGACGTCGAGCCGCGCCCGCGCCGCGTCGCGGTGGGCACCTTCGACGGGGTCCACCTCGGCCACCGCGAGGTCATCCGCGACGCCGACACGGTCGTCACCTTCGAGCCGCATCCCGCGGCGGTGGTCGCCCCGGGGGGCGCGCCGCGGCTGCTGACCCCGCTGGAGCGCAAGATCGAGCTCATCGAAGACCTCGGGGTCCAGGAGCTGGTCGTCATCCCCTTCGACAGCGAGTTCGCCGGGCGCAGCGCGCAGAGCTTCATCGACGACGTCCTCGTGGGGACGCTGCACGCCGAACATGTCAGCGTGGGGGAGAACTTCCGCTTCGGCCACAAGGCGGCCGGCGACGAGGAGCTGCTGCGCGCCGACACCCGCTTCCAGACGCGCGTCGTGGACCTGCTCGAGGTCGATGGCGAGGTCGTGTCCTCCAGCCACATCCGCGGGCTGGTGCTCGGCGGCGCCGTCGAGTACGCCGACAAGCTGCTGGGCGCTCCCTTCACCGTCGCCGGCGAGGTCGCCCACGGCGACAAGCGCGGGCGCACGCTGGGCTTCCCGACGGCCAACCTCGTTCCCGTCGACGGGTACGTCGTCCCCGGCCACGGCGTCTACGCGTGCCGCGCGCACACCCCGGACGGCGCCGTGCACGTGGCCGCCACGAACGTCGGAGTGCGCCCGATGTTCGTCACCGGCCGGGGCGAGCTCATCGAGGCCTTCCTCGTGGACTTCGACGGCGACCTCTACGGCGCGCGGCTGCGGGTGGAGTTCCTCAAGCGCCTGCGGGGGGAGAGGCGCTTCGAATCGATCGAGGCGCTGGTGGAGCAGATGGGCCGCGACGTCGAGGACGCGCGGGCGATCGCGGCCTGAACGAGCGAGAAGGAGGGCGGATGCCGGGTCTGGTCGAGGGCAAGGCAGGACTGGTGACGGGGTCGGCGGGCGGGATCGGGCGCGCCACGGCGCTGGCCCTGGCGCGTGAGGGCGCGGCCGGCGTGCTCGTCACCGATCTGCCTTCTCGCCAGGAGCACGGCCAGGAGACCGTGCACCTCATCGAGCAGGAGGGCGGCCATGCCGTCTTCCTCCCCGGCGACGTCACCGTCGCGGCCGACTGCGCTGCGATGGTCGCGCAGACCGTCGAGGCCTTCGGGCGCCTGGACTTCGCGCACAACAACGCGGGCGTCGAGCTCCAGGCGACGGTCGTCGACACGCAGGAGGGCGACTGGGAGCGGGTCATCGCGGTCAACCTCAAGGGCGTGTGGCTGGGGATGAAGCACCAGATCCCCCAGATGCGCGAGCACGGCGGCGGCTCGATCGTCAACACCGCCTCCCTGGCCGGGCTGATGGCCGTGCCCACCCTGGCCGCCTACATCGCCAGCAAGCACGGCGTCGTCGGCCTGACCCGCGCCGCGGCCGTCGAGGTCGCCAACGAGGGCATCCGGGTCAACTGCGTCTGCCCGGCCGCGATCCGCACGGCGATGATGGACGTCCTGCCGGAGGAGCGCCAGCTCGAGCTCCTCGCGCCGCAGGCGATGAAGCGCTTCGGCGAGCCCAGCGAGGTGGCCGAGTCGGTCGTGTGGCTCTGCTCGGACCGGTCGTCGTTCGTGACCGGCACGGCGCTCTCGGTCGACGCGGGGGCGATGGCGCAGTAGGTCGTCTCCGCGGTCACGTCGTCCGCGGTTGCGTCGTCCGCGGTCGCTTCGCGGGCTTCGCGGCCAGGGCACCGAGGGAAACGGGGACGTTCGCCCGCGATGGGCGCGAACCACTTCGCTTTGCGTCCGGAAACCGCACGCAAACGTCAGTGGTTCGGGCCGGCGCCCGCGACCGGCCGGTCCTCCTCCCTCGATGCCCTGGCCGCGCAGCGCCGCCAGACGCCGCGCGGACGAGGCCCCTACCGCGAGCTGCGCCGCAGCCGCAACCGCACCTCGCGCAGCGCCGGCAACGTCGCCGGGCGCTGCCACCCGCGCGCGGTGAGGACCCAGTCGCCCTCGTCCTCGCGCAGGACGATGCGCGGCGAGCCGTCGGTGGTCGTGGCCAGCGTCGCCTCGCTGAGCGGCCACGGCCCGTAGCCGTTGAGGCGCGCGACGAGGCGGTGGACGTCGGCATGGCGGATGCCGCGCTCGAGCAGCGCCCTGACCAGCGCCGCCTCGGCCACATCCTCGACGCTGTAGACCCGCGGATCGGCATCGGAGACCGACGAGCGGATGAGCCCGCGACGGGCCCATTGGCCGATCGTGGTCCCCGACACGCCGGCCAGCTCGCCGGCCTCCGAGGCGAGGAAACTCCCATGTGGCCGTGCGTTGGTCGGCGCGGGCACTCTGCTACCTTGCCACGTCGCCATGCCCTTGACGCAAGAGAGAAAGGCCGAGCTCACCAAGCAGTTCGGCACGAACGAGCAGGACACCGGGAACACCCGCGTGCAGGTCGCGCTGCTCACCGAGCGCATCAACCAGCTCACCGAGCATCTGCGCGCCCACCAGAAGGACCATCACTCGCGTCGTGGGCTGCTCATGCTCGTCGGCCAGCGCCGGCGGCTGCTGAACTACATGCAGCGCAGCAACCTCGAGGGCTATCGCGAGCTCATCAAGGAGCTCGGCCTGCGTCGATGAGCATCCTCGCTCCGGGCACGCCGGTCCCGGAGTTCACGCTCAAGCGCGAGGACGGCAGCGACTTCACCCGCGAGGACCTGCTCGGCCACACCACGGTCCTCGTCTTCTATCCCTTCGCCTTCAGCCCGGTCTGCACCGACCAGCTGCAGATCTACGAAGAGGCGCTCGAGGACTTCGGGGCCCAGGGCGCGACGCTCTACGGCGTCTCGACCGACGCGAGCTGGTCGCAGAGGGCGTTCAAGGAGAAGCTCGGCGTCAGCATCGAGCAGCTCTCGGACTTCGAGCCCAAGGGCGCCGCGTCGCGCGCCTTCGGCGCCTACTTCGAGCCCGGAGGCATGAGCAACCGCGCGCTGGTCATCGTGGGCCCCGACGGCGTGGTGCTCTGGAGCCACCTCGCCGACTCGCCCGGCGACCTGCCCGGCGTCGGGCTCATCTTCGACGGCCTCGCAGCGGCGAGCGTCAGCTGAGCAGCGCCGGCACGCGCTCGGCGCGGTAGGCGAAGATCGCCTCGAGGTCGCGGCGCACGATCGCGCGGTGGGCCAGCTCCCCCAGCGCTCCGAAGCCCAGGTCGTAGCGCACCGTGTCGCGCATCAGCGTCCGCCCGTCGTCGAGCGCCGTCAGCTCGTGGGTGTGGTGCCACAGGCGGTAGGGCCCGCGCACCTGCACGTCGACGAAGCGCCGCGGCGGCTCCCAGGCCTGGATCAGCGTGTCCCAGCGCATCGGCACCCCGCGCAGGCGCAGGCGGTACTGGATGAACGTCCCGACGCCCATCGCGATCGGGGCCGGCGTGACCACTGCGAAGCGAAGCAGCGGCGGGGTGATCGCCTCGAGGTTCAGGGGGTCGGCGAAGAAGGCGAAGACGGTGTCGACGTCGGCCTCGAGGACCTGCTCGCGGTGCAGCGTGTGGATGGCCATCATCATGGCTACGGATGAGCGACCTGCGCAGCGCACCGGTCCCGCCCCTGCGCGACGACGACCACGTCCGCGAAGGGACGAACGGCGGGCCGCTCGTCGTGTTCTACGGCGACTTCGCCTGCCCGCGCTGCGCGGTCGAGGCGCGCCGGTTGCGCGAGGACGGGGCCGGCGTGGTCTTCCGCCACTTCGCCCTGAAGGCCAAGCACCAGCGCGCGGTCGCGCTGGCCCAGGCGGCCGAGGCCGCCGCGCGCCAGGGCGCCTTCTGGGCCTTCCACGACGCGCTCTACGCCGACCAGGGGCGCATCGACGACCCGCACCTGTGGGAGCGCTGCGAGGCGCTCGGCCTCGACCTCGAGCGCTTTCAGGCCGACCGCCGCGACGCGGCCGTCGCCGAGCGCGTGCGCCGCGACGTGCGCGATGCGCTGCGGGCGGGCGCGACCACCACGCCGACCCTCTTCACGTGGCCCGCGGAGCCCTGTGGCGGCGGGGGCGCTCAACGCTCCGGACGCTAGACTGACCGGGTTCGGATTCCGTGAGAGACACGACTGAGGTCGGCGACCGAAGGCCGACCAGGAAAGGCAGTACATATGAGCACTGACGCCGTGAAGACGGTCTCGGTGGAGATCGCCGGTAAGACGATCTCGTTCGAGACCGGCAAGATGGCCAAGCAGGCCTCCGGCTCGGTCGTCGTCCGCCAGGGCGACACGATGGTCCTCTGCACCGCGACCATCGGAAATCTGCGTGACGTCGACTTCCTCCCGCTGACGGTGGACGTCGAGGAGCGCATGTACGCGGCGGGCAAGATCCCCGGCTCGTTCTTCAAGCGCGAGGGTCGCGCGGGCGAGAAGGGCACGCTGACCGCGCGCATGATCGATCGTCCCATCCGCCCGCTCTTCCCCAAGGGCTGGCACTACGAGACGCAGCTCGTGGCCATTCCACTGAGCATCGATCACGTCAACCCCTACGACATCCTCGCGATGAACGGCGCCTCGACGGCGCTGATGCTCTCGCCGGTTCCGCTGCCCACGCCCGTCGGCGCGGTGCGCATCGGCAAGATCGACGGCAACTTCGTGGTCAACCCCGATGAGGCCGACCTCGTCGGCAACACCGATCTCGACCTCATCGTCGCCGGCACCGACGACGCCATCCTCATGGTCGAGGCGGGCGCCAACGAGATCCCCGAGGCCGAGATCCTGGACGCGCTGGACATCGCGCACTCCGAGATCCGCAAGATCTGCGCCGCTCAGCGCGAGCTGGCCGAGATCGCCGGCAAGGAGAAGCTCGTCATCGAGCCGCCCGTCATCGACGAGGCGCTCATGCGCGAGATCTCTGAGAGCCATGGCGCCGCCCTCGACGCGGCGACGCAGGTGGAGGACAAGCTCGACCGCCAGGCGACGACGAAGTCCGTCGAGGAGGCCGTGCTCGAGCAGTACTCGGGCGATCCCGAGGCCGACACGTACGCGGAGTACCGCCAGAAGGCGCAGCTGGCCTTCGACAAGCTCGAGAAGTCGATCATCCGCCAGCGCATCGCCGTCCACAAGAAGCGCCCGGACGGCCGCGGTGAGCGCGAGATCCGCGACATCTCGATCGAGGTCAGCGTCGCGCCGCGCACGCACGGCTCCGCGCTCTTCACCCGCGGGCAGACCCAGGCCATCAGCGTCGCCGCACTGGGCACGCTGAAGGAGGAGATGCGCCTGGACACGCTGGGTCTCGAGACCCACAAGTTCTATTGGCACCACTACAACTTCCCGCCCTTCAGCGTGGGTGAGGCGGGCTTCATGCGCGGCCCCAAGCGCCGCGACATCGGCCACGGCGCGCTGGCTGAGCGGGCGCTGGTGCCCGTCGTCCCGACCACCGAGGACTTCCCCTACACGATTCGTGTCGTGTCGGACATCCTCGAGTCCAACGGGTCGTCGTCGATGGCCTCCGTGTGCGGCTCGTCGCTGGCGCTGATGGACGCGGGCGTGCCGATCCGCAAGCCGGTCGCCGGCATCGCGATGGGCCTCATCAAGGAGGGCGACGACTACACCGTCCTCACGGACATCGCGGGCGTCGAGGACCACCTCGGCGACATGGACTTCAAGGTCGCCGGGACCGGAGACGGGATCACGGCCCTGCAGATGGACATCAAGATCACCGGCGTCACCTTCGACATCCTGCGCGACGCGCTCGCCCAGGCCCGTGAGGCGCGCCTGTCCATCCTCGACAAGATGCGCGAGGCCATCGCCGGCCCGCGCGAGAGCCTGTCGCCGCACGCCCCGCGCATCGTCAGCGTCGACATCAGCCCGGACAAGATCGGCCTGCTCATCGGCAAGGGCGGCGAGACCATCCGCGGTCTGCAGGACGAGTTCGACGCGCAGATCGACGTCAACGACGACGGCCACGTGCTCGTCTACTCCTCCAACGGCGAGATGGGCGAGGCCCTGGCCGAGCGCATCCGGTCGATGACCAAGGAGGTCGAGATCGGCGACGCCTTCACCGGCAAGGTCGTCAAGACGACGACCTTCGGCGCCTTCGTCGAGCTGGCCAAGGGGACCGACGGCCTGCTGCACATCTCCAACGTGTCGCCCGGCCAGCGGGTCGACACCGTCGAGGACGTGCTCAACAAGGGCGACGAGATCGCCGTGCGCGTGGTCGAGGTCGACCGCGAGCGCGGGCGCATCGGCCTGCGCCTGGCCGAGGATCCCGACATCGCGGGCAAGTCCGTCGACGAGCTGGCCGCCCTGGCCGCCGCCGGCGGGCCCAAGCGCGGCGGCGACCGCGGCGATCGCGGCGACCGCGGAGACCGTGGCGGGCGCGACGGCCGCGACCGTGAGCGCAACGGCGGAGCGCGGGGCTCGGGTCGCCCGCGCCACCGCTCGGGGACCGGGCGCGACCCGGAGCGTGGCTGACCACGAGCGTCCGCCGCTGTTGGCGGAGAAGCACGCCGAGGCGGTCGAGCACGGCCACGAGCTGACCGTGCTCGACTCGGGCGTCCGGGTCGTCACCGAGCGGATGCAGTCCGTCCGCTCGGTCGCCCTCGGGCTGTGGATCGGTACCGGCTCGGCGGCCGAGGACGAGCCCGAGGCCGGCCTGAGCCACCTGATCGAGCACATGCTCTTCCGGGGCACGGCGCGCTACGGCTCGCTCGAGATCGACCAGCTGTTCGACACGATGGGCGCCGAGCTCAACGCCGGGACGGGCAAGGAGACGACCTCCGTCTACTCGCGCGTCCTCGATCGCCACCTCGAGCGCGCCTTCGACGTCATGGCCGACATGGTCTGGCGCCCCGCGTTCGACCTCGCCGAGCTCGAGCAGGAGCGCGAGATCGTGCTCGAGGAGATCGCCATGTACGAGGACGACCCGCAGGACAAGGTCTTCGACGTCCTCGGCGAGGCCGTGTTCGGCGGCCATCCGCTCGGACGGGCGATCATCGGCCGCGCCGACGTCGTCGGCTCGGCCGGCCCCGATGCCCTGCGGGCCTTCCACGCGGCGCGCTACGTGCCCACCAACGTGGTCGTCGCCGCCGCCGGCTCGGTGGACCACGACGCGCTGGTGGCGCTCGTCGAGCGCGCCGGCATCGAGCGCCTCGGCGGCCGCGCGCCCGCGCTGCCCGCAGCGCCCGACGCCCAGCCCGCGCGCCGGCGCTTCTTCGCCAAGGACACCGAGCAGTACCACGTGTGCCTGGGCGCGCCCGGCCTGGCGCGAGACGACGAGCGCCGCTTCGCGCTGCGCGTGCTCGACAACATCCTCGGCGGGACCTCGTCGTCGCGCCTCTTCCAGGAGGTGCGCGAGAAGCGCGGCCTGGCCTACAGCGTGTACTCGTTCCAGTCGCTGTACGCGGGCTCGGGGCAGATCGGGCTGTACCTGGGCACGCGGCCGGACAACGTGGCCCGTGCGCTGGGCGTGGTGGCCGAGGAGCTCGAGCGCTTCCGCGCGGAGCCGGCGAGCGCCGAGGAGCTCGAACGCTCCAAGGAGAACGTCAAGGGCCGCGTGCTGCTCGCCCTCGAGTCGACCACCGCGCGCATGAACCGCCTGGGGTCGTCGGTGCTGGCCGACATGCCGCTGCTGAGCGTCGACGAGGTCGAGGCGCGCATCGACGCGGTCTCGCTCGAGGACGTCAGCGAGCTGGCCGGCGAGCTGCTGGCGCCCGAGCGCCTCAGCGCCGCGGGCATCGGCGCCGACGAGTCCGCCTTCCGCACGGCGCTGGAGCCGGTCTCGGAGACCCTCGCGGCATGATCCGCGTCGGCGTCGCCGGCGCCGCGGGGCGGGTGGGAGCCGCCGTCTGCGCGGCCGTCGACAGCGCCGAGGACCTGCAGCTCGCCGGCCGCGCAGACCCTCGGCTCGGGGTCGCGCTGGCCGACATCCTCGGCGACTGCGACGTCGTCGTCGACTTCACGACCCCCGACGCCGCGCTGGACAACGCGCTGGCGTGCGTGCGAGCGGGCGTGCACGCCGTCGTCGGGACCACGGGATGGGATCCCGAGCCCCTGAGCGAGGAGCGCGGCGCGAACGTCTTCGTCGCCCCCAACTTCGCCATCGGCGCCGTGCTCATGATGCGCTTCGCGGCCGAGGCCTCGCGCTACATGGCCAAGGCCGAGATCATCGAGCTGCACCACGACGGCAAGCTCGACGCGCCCAGCGGCACCGCCGCGCGGACCGCGCAGCTCATGGACGGCGAGGTGCCGATCCACTCGGTGCGCCTGCCCGGCCTCGTGGCCCACCAGGAGGTCATCCTCGGCGACGTGGGACAGACGCTGACCATCCGCCACGACTCGACCGACCGCACGTCGTTCGTCCCCGGGGTGCTGCTGGCCGTGCGCCGCGTCGCGGACCTGCCCCAGTCCCCGACGATCGGGCTCGAGCACCTGCTGTGATCCGACCGGCGACCGAGGCGGACGCCCCGGTGATCGCCGACATCCAGGCGCGGACCTGGCGCTGGGCCTACGGCGACTTCATCGCGCCCGAGGACATGCCGGTCGCGCAGGAGCGCGCGCCCCTGTGGCGCGAGCACATCGCCGGCGGCGGCGTCCGCGTCTTCGATCAGGACGGGGCGGTCGTGGCCTACTCGGCCATCGAGGACGACGAGCTCAAGAGCCTCTACGTCGATCCTGCGGCCCAGGGCGCCGGAGTGGGCAGCCGCCTGCTGGCCGACGCGCAGGAGCGTATCCGTGCGGCCGGGCACGAGCGCGCGTGGCTCTACGTCTACGCGCAGAACGGCCAAGGATGCGCCTTCTACGAGCGCCATGGCTGGGTGGCCGTCGGCGGGCTGTTGGGCGTGGGGCGCTGGCGGGCGCCAGGGCGGCGCTACGAGCGAGACCTGCGATGAGCGTCCTGGTCGCCGTGACCGACCACGCCGTCGAGCGCTTTCGCCAGCGCATCGGCGGGCGCGCGGGGGAGGTCGACGTGCGCCCGGAGATCATCGGGCGCGTGGCGCGCGCGTGGGACGCCGGGAGGGTGGACGAGCAGCCGCCGCCCGGCGCCACGGGCGCGCGCGGCTCGGTCTACGTGCGCGACCTCGTCGACCGCTCGCTCGTCTTCGTCTGCCGCCACGACCGGTCGGCCGGTGAGGTCGTGGTGATCACGCTGTGGGAGGCCGAGGGCGGCGCGGCCCCGCCGCGCGTGGGCCGCCGCTGGACGGAAAGCCGTCGGCGCGGACCGGGCTGAGTGGTACCTTCGGCTGCAGGACAACACCGCCGGAAGGAAGGGCGCCACATGGCCTTCACCACGCATCTTCTCGTCGTCGCCAATCGGACCGTCGACTCGCCCGAGCTGCTGGATGCCCTGCGATCGCGTGCCGAGTCCGGGCCACTGCACGTGACGATGCTGGCGCCCTGCACGTACGCCGAGCGCGGCCAGGCCCAGCATCGCCTGCAGCGCGCCGCGGCGCACCTCGGGGCCGCGGGCATCGAGTCCGAGGCGATGCTCGGCGACGCCGACCCGATCGTCGCCGTCCAGGAGGCGTGGAACCCGGGCCGCTACGACGAGGTCGTCGTCTCGACGCTGGCCGCGGGCTCCTCCCAGTGGCTGCAGATCGACCTCCCGCATCGCGTGGCCAAGCTCACCGACTGCCAGGTGCGCCACGTGGCCGTGCCGGTACGCCGCCCCGCGCCGGCGCGCCCGCAGGCACCGCCCGAGCGCCGGCCGATGCTCGAGCGCGTCGCGTCGCTCATGCGCTCAGGATCGCGCTCGGGCGCGACGTAGCGGCGCAGAGCAGCTCCTCCAGCCGGGTGTAGCGCGCGTGGGCGTCGCGGCGCCCGAGGGCGACGTGCAGCGCGGCGCGCTCGCCGACCACGACGCAGACGCGCTCCGCGCGCGTGATCGCGGTGTAGACGAGGTTGCGCGTGAGCATCACGTGGTGACCGCGGTGCAGGACGACGATCACGGCCGGGGCCTGGGAGCCCTGCGCCTTGTGGATGGAGACCGCGTGGGCGAGGCGCATGGTGTCGAGCTCGCCGACATCGAGGCTCAGGCGCCGCCCGTCGTCGCACGCGAGCACCACGCGGTCGCGCTCGCGGTCATGCAGCGCGATGACCCCCATCTCGCCGTTCATCAACTCGCGCTCGTGGTTGTTCCTGCTCTGGATCACACGGTCGTGGACGCGCAGCGGGGTGCCCGGGATGGCCGCGCCGTCGGCATTCAGGCGCGCGCGCAGCTCGGCGTTGAGCGCGTCGATGCCCGCCGGCCCGCGGTGCATGGGGGAGACGACGAGCACCTCCGCGCGCGGATCGAGGTCGTAGTGGGCCGGCAGGCGCTGAGCGGCGAGGGCCACGACCTCGTCGCGGATGGCGTCCGCGCCGGTGCGCTCGATGACGAAGAAGTCGCGCAGGTCGCCCGGCGCCGCGACCGTGGGCGGCGCCGTCCCGGCGTTGACCGCGTGCGCGGCGCGGACGATGAGCGAGCGCGCGGCCTGCCGGAAGATCTCGGTCAGGCGCACCACCGGCACGCAGTCCGATTCGATGAGGTCGTCGAGCACGCGGCCGGGGCCGACCGGCGCGAGCTGGTCGACGTCGCCCACGAGCAGGACGTGGGTGCGCGGGCCGACCGCGCCGAAGAGCGCCTCGGCCAGGCGCACCGACAGCATCGAGGCCTCGTCGACGATGAGCACGTCGGTGCCGGGGATCGGGTCCTCGGGCCCGCGCGCGAAGCCCTCGTCCGGGGCGTACTCGAGCAGCCGGTGGATGGTCGTGGCCGGCGCGCCGGTGATCTCGGCCAGCCGGCGCGCCGCCTTGCCGGTGGGGGCGCACAGCCGGACCGTCCGCTTCTGCGCGTGCAGGAGGTCGACCAGCGCGCGCATCGTCATCGTCTTGCCGGTGCCCGGCCCGCCGGTGAGGATGGCCAGACGGCGCTCGAGCACGGCGCGCACGACCGCCCACTGCGCGTCGGTCGGGGCCAGGTCGCCGGTCGGGCGCTCGACGGCGATCAGGCGCAGGCGCGGCTCGTCGTCGATGAGCTCGCGCACGTGGCGGGCCAGGCGCGTCTCGATGCCGTGCATGACGGGGTCGAAGACGCGGTCGCCCTCGACCACCAGCCGCCCGCGGGCGGCGAGGTCGTCGATGCGGTCGTCGGCGTCGGCGCCGAGCATGCGGCGCGCGCGCTCGGCCAGCTCGGCGCGGGGAAGGTGGCAATGGCCGTCGTTCTCGGCCTCCTGCAGCGCGTGGCGCAGCCCGGCGTCCAGCCGCCCGGGCGAGTCCGGCGGGGTGCCGAGGGCCTGGGCCAGCGCGTCGGCCGTGGCGAAGCCGATGCCGTCGAGCTCGGTCAGGCCGTAGGGATCCGCGCGCAGCGTCTCGATGGCGCCCGGGCCATAGGCGCGGTAGATGCGCGCGGCCACCGCCGCCGGCACGCCGTGCTCCTCGAGGAACAGCCGCACCGCGCGCAGGGCGCCCTGGTCCTCCCACGAGCGCACCGCCGCGGCGATCCGCCCCGGCCCGATGCCCGGCACCTCGCGCAGCGTCCGATCAGGATCGCGATCGACGGCCGCGAGGACCTGCTCGGGGCCGTGGCGCTCGAGCAGCCACTGCGCTCCCCGCGGCCCGACATGCTTGACCGAGCCCAGGTAGGCGAGCAGCGCCGGCTCGCTGGCGGGCTCCTCGACGCGGGCGCGCTCGGCCACGAAGCGCCAGCCGTGGCGCGGGTGGCGCTGCCAGCCGCCCTGCACGGCGACCGACTCACCCTCGTGGACGTGATCGAGCGCCCCGACGAGGACGACCTCCTCGCCCTCCTCGCTGACCCCGGCCAGCACCGCGAAGGCGCCGTCCGGCGCCCGCCAGCGCACGGCGGCGACCTCGACGCTGAGCGCGGTCTGTTCGGGGTCGAAGGGCTCCACCAGGCGAAGGTAGCGCCCGGCGCGGCGGCGCTCGCCCCCTTGCCTCATCGGCGCGGCGACATGGAGACCGGCGCGGTGGGATGAGAGCGCCGCTGCTCGTGGCGAGCGGGCGTTGGTGGCTCTCGGCATCGACCGCGGGGAGCCGGCCGGCGCGGGCGTTCTGCCGCGAACCTCTTCGACTTCTGCTCGGAAAGCGGGCAAAGACCGACGCGGTTCGCGCCGCCCGGGCGCCGCGACCTCGCCACCGGCCGCTCTTCTCCCTCGGTGCTGCCGCTTGGCGCCGCGCAGCGCCGCGCGCAGAGCGTTCAGCGTGCTGCCAGCAGCGCCAGCGCGCAGGCGGCTCCCGCGGTCAGCGGCGAGGGCGGCCGCGCGACCGCGAAGGCCTCGACCACGTCGAACTCGTCGCCGCCCGCCCGCGCCGGAACCGCTTCCAGGGCGAGAGCGACGCAGACCTCGGGGCGCAGGCGCGCGAGGTCCCAGCCGAGCCCCAGCGTCCTGACGGCGCGCGCGTCGGCGGCGACCCCGAGCTCCTCGAGCGCCTCGCGCGCCACCGCGGCGCCGACCGGGTCGGGCTCGGGCTCGAGCATGCCCGAGGGGACGACGTGCCAGGCGCCCGGATCGAGCGGGAGCTCTGACCTCCGGCGGCCGAGCAGCACGCGGCCGCCGGGCAGGGTCGCCGCGACGGAGAGCCCCAGGGCGGCGACCCGCCCGTCGCCGCGATGCAGCGGGTCCCCGCCGGCCAGCGTGGCCGCCCGCGCGCGCAGGGCGGGGTAGCGCGCCAGGGCGTCGGCGGTGGCCACCATGTCGAAGTAGCCCGCCGGCCGCGCGTGCACCACCCCGCCGCGCACGGCGCTCATGGCCAGCACCGGGCCGTCGTGCATCGCCGGCGCGCGGCCGCGCAGCGCCGCGAGGTGCGCGGCGCCCCCGGCGCGCAGGGCCGGATCGACCGGCCACGGCCGCTCGTCGACCACCACGCGCACGTCGTCGCGTGCCTCGACCTCCACCACGTGTGGGATGATGGCGGCAGTGCCGGGCATCGGGTCGGTCATCACCGCCATCGTCACGCCGTTCGACGAACGGCTCGAGGTCGACGAAGAGGCGTTCGTCGAGCTCATGGCGCACCTCGCGCGCCATGGCTCCGACGGCTTCGTGGTCTGCGGGACGACCGGCGAGGCCCCCACGCTGTCCGATGACGAGCACCTGCGGCTCGTCGCGCTCGCCGCCCGCGAGCGCCCCGACGGCACGACCGTCATCGCCGGCACCGGCTCCAACGACACGCGCCACGCGTGCCACATGACCGAGCGCGCGACCGAGGCGGGCGCCGACGCGATCCTCTCGGTCACCCCGTACTACAACAAGCCCAACCGGCGCGGGCTGCGCCGCCACTACGAGGAGATCGCCCGGGCGACCGACAAGCCCATCGTCCTCTACAACATCCCCTCGCGCGTCGTCGTGGACCTCCCCAACGACTTCCTGGCCGAGCTGGCCCAGATCGAGCGCGTCGAGTACGTCAAGCAGGCCAACAACGCGAACCTCGCGCTGGTCGACGGGCTCGGGCTCTACGCCGGCAACGACGAGATCTTCGCCCGCACCCTCGACCTCGGGGGCCTCGGCGGCATCCTCGTGGCCAGCCACGTGGTCGGCGACGAGATGCGCCGCATGGTCGACGAGCCCGGCCAGCGCGCCGAGATCGACGCGCGCCTGCGGGACGTCTGGCAGGCCATGGGGGTCACCACCAACCCGATCCCGGTCAAGGCCGCGCTGAACATGCTCGGCCATCGCGTCGGCGGGCTGCGGCTGCCGCTCGTCGAGGCCGACGAGGACGAGCAGGCTGCCGTGCGCTCGGTGCTCGAGCGCCACGGGCTGCTGCAGACCGCCGGAGCGTAGACGTGGCGAACGGCACCCTGCGGGTCCTGCCCCTTGGCGGGCTGGGCGAGATCGGCAAGAACATGACGGTCTTCGAGTACGAGGACCGGATCGTCGTCGTCGACGTCGGGCTGCGCTTCCCGACGGCCGAGATGGTCGGCATCGACCTCGTGCTGCCCGACTTCGCCTACCTGCGCGATCGGGTGGACGACATCGAGGGCATCGTCGTCACGCACGGCCACGAGGACCACCTCGGGTCGCTGCCCTGGGTGCTGCGCGAGCTGGCGGTCGACATCCCCGTCTTCGGCGGCCCGCTGACCACGGCGATGGCGCGCTCCAAGCTCGACGAGCACCGCCTCAAGGAGGTCGACGTCAACGACGTCAAGGACGGCGACCGCTTCGAGCTCGGGCCCTTCGAGGTCGAGCTCGTGCACATGACGCATTCGATCCCCGATGCGGCGGGCGTGATCCTCACCACGCCGGTGGGCACGGTGCTCGTCACCGGCGACTACAAGTTCGACCAGACGCCGGTCGACGGCATCCCCGCCGACGTCGGGCGCCTGGCCGCGCTCGGCCAGGAGGACCTGCTGCTGCTGTGCGGGGACTCGACCAACGCCGACCGCCCGGGCTTCTCGCCCAGCGAGGCGATCGTCGGGCCCAAGCTGCAGGAGATCTTCCTGAGCTGCGAGGGGCGCATCGTGGTCACCTCCTTCGCCTCGAACATCCACCGCGTCCAGCAGGTCGTGCACGCGGCGGCCGCTCACGGGCGCAAGGTCTCGCTCGTCGGGCGCTCGATGCGCAAGAACGTCAACATCGGCCGCTCGCTGGGCCACATCGAGGTGCCCGAGGGGATCCTCGTGCAGCCGCGCGAGCTCGAGGACTGGCCGGACGAGAAGCTCGTGATCATCTCGACGGGGTCCCAGGGCGAGCCGCTCAGCGCCCTGCGGCGCATGGCCCACCGCGACCACCCGCAGGTCGAGCTGCACCAGGGCGACACCGTGCTCTTCAGCGCCACCCCGATCCCGGGCAACGAGCGCGCCGTCAACGAGACCATCGACCGCCTCTACCACATCGGCTGCGACGTGATCACGACCCGCGAGGCGCCGATCCACGCCTCGGGCCACGGCTATCAGGAGGAGCTCAAGCTGATGCTCAACCTGACCCGGCCGCGCTACGTGATGCCCTTCCACGGCGACCACAAGCGCATTCACCTGCACGGGCGCCTGGCCGAGGCGGTCGGCATCGACGCCGACAAGGTGTTCAAGGGCGAGAACGGCCTGCCGCTGGAGCTCAACGGCAGGAGCGCGCGCTTCGCCAGGCCGGAGCGCTCGGGGATGATCTTCGTCGACGGCGTCGACATCGGCGACCCGACCGACGTGGCCCTGCGCGACCGGCGCATGCTCAGCGCGGACGGCATCTTCGTCGTCGTGGCCACCATCTCCGAGCAGGACGGCTCGTCGGTGGCCGAGCCCGAGGTCATCTTCCGCGGGGTCCCGTACCCCGAGGACGCCACCGAGATGCTCGACGAGATCCGCGCCACGGTGGAGAGCTCGCTGGCGCGCGCGGCGAGCGAGGAGATCCGCGAGATCGACCTCCTGCAGCAGGTCCTGCACGACGATCTCGCCGAGTTCGTCTACGAGCGCCTGCGCCGGCGCCCCATGGTCCTGCCGGTCGTCGTCGAGGTCTAGACGGGGCCGCGCCCATGGTCGCGGTCGCCCTCCTCGACGGCGCGGCCGCCGCGGACGCCGGGCTGCTCGCCGCGGTGCGCGACGTCGTCAACGAGGCGTACGCGCGGGGCGAGGGCGGGCTGTGGAGCGAGGGCACGCAGCGGATCGCCGACGAGGAACTGCGCGCCCTCGTCGCGTCGTGCCAGCTGGCGGCCGCCCGCGAGGGCGGGCGGGTGGTCGGCTGCGTGCGGGTGACCTCGCTGGATCCGCGCACCGCCGAGCTCGGCCTGCTCGCGGTGGCGGGGGACCGCGCGGGCTCCGGCGTGGGCCGCGCGCTGATGGCCTTCGCGCACGACCTCGCCCGCGCGCGCGGCCACACCGCGATGCGGCTGACGCTGCTGGTCTCGCGCGAGGGCTCGCACCCCTTCAAGGTCCGCCTTGCCGACTGGTACCGCCGCCAGGGCTACCGAGTCGTCGGGCGCGCGGACTTCGCCCTCACGCATCCCGAGCCGGCGGCGCTGCTGGTCGTCGGGTGCGACCTCGTGACGTTCGAGCGCGCGCTGGGCTAGGCGACTCGGGGACCCGCAGCATCCTTCGCGCCAGCGTGGTCGTTTGTAGGGCCAGGAGCCCCACAAACGACCATCGTCCGGGGTAGCTCACCCCGGCGGAGGACAACCCGCTCACGGTCGCGCCCGGGGCCTGCTTCGCCTCGGTGCCCGGCCGCGCGGGGCCGCGAGCGCTGGTCTACGCCACCGGCTCTGGCTCGCGCGCCGGGACGTCGGCCCCGGGCAGGCGCACGACGAAGCGCGCGCCCGGGGTGACGTCCTCGAGCACGACGCTGCCGCCGTGCGACTCGGCCACGGCGCGCACGATGGAGAGCCCCAGCCCGCTGGAGGAGCCGCGGTCGCCCGCGCCGCGGACGAAGCGCTCGAAGACCTGATCGCGCAGCTCGGGGGGCACGCCGGGGCCGTCGTCCTGGACGGCGAGCACCACCTCGCCGTTGTCGCGGCCGACCGTGGCGCGGATGTGGGTGCCCTTGGGCGTGTGGCGGATGGCGTTCTCGACGAGGTTGAGCGTCATGCGGTAGAGCTCGTCGCGGGTGCCGTCGACGACCGCGTCGTCGACGTCGACCGTCAGGTGGTGGCCGTCGGCGACGGGACCGAGCTCGGCGGCCACCTCGACCAGCACGCGGCTGACGTCGGTCGGCTCGTGGGGGAGCTGGCGGTTGGCGTCGGCGCGGGCCAGCAGGAGCAGGTCGCCCACGAGGCGGCGCATGCGCTGCGAGGAGCGCAGGGCCGAGTTGGCCGCCTCGCCGCGCTCGCCGTCGAGGACGTCGGTCAGCAGCTCGAGGTTGGCGAGGATCGAGGTCAGCGGCGTGCGCAGCTCGTGCGAGGCGTCGGCCACGAACTCGCGCTGGCGTTGCAGGGCCCCCTCGGTCTCCTCCTGCGCCGCCTCGAGGGAGTCGAGCATGGCCTGCAGGGTTCGCGCGAGCTCGGCCACCTCGTCGTCGGCGGCCGGCTGGGGGATCGACTTCGAGGGGTCGCGCGTGCGCTGGATGTCGCGCGCGGCGCTGGTCATCCGCGCCACCGGGAGCATCGCCCGGCGCCCGAGCAGGACACCGCCCAGCAGCGCGAGGAGCGTGCCGCCCAGGACCCCGGCGGACAGGAAGAGCCGGATGCGCCGGATGGTCGCCTCGATGTCCGAGACCTTGCGCCCGTACTGCAGGACCATCTGCACGACGACCGGGCTGTGGTGGCCGTTGGGTTCGACGACCTTGACGGGGCGCTTGCGCACCTCGACGCGGAGGCCGTCGTACTCGGCGTGGCGCGTGGGGAAGATGAGGCCGAAGTTCGGCGCGCCCGGCGTGCGATCGAGGATCCGGCCGTCGGGCCAGAGGATCCGGATCGTCGCATTGCCCGCCGCGCTGAAGTCGCGCAGGTTCGGCCCTCCGGGGGCGCACTTGCCCGCACGGATGTCGCAGACGAGGACCACGCGATCGGAGAGGTTGTCGACGGCGGCCGCCAGCTCGTTGTTGAAGTCCGAGCGCACGCGCGAGGACGTGACCTGCCCGATGGCCACCGCGAAGCCCGAGAGGATGACGAGGGTCAGCCCGGCCGACAGCAGCGCCAGGCGCCACCGAATCGCGATCCGGTCAAGCACGCAGCACGTACCCCGCGCCGCGGATGGTGTGCAGCAGGCGCGCCTCGCCGCCGGACTCGAGCTTGCGGCGCAGGTTGGAGACGAAGACCTCGATCGTGTTGGTGGTCGCGAAAGGGTCGTAGCCCCAGACCTCTTCGAGCAGGCGCTGGCGCGGCACGACGATGCGCTCGTTGCGCATGAGGTACTCGAGCAGCTCGAACTCGCGCTGGGTGAGGTCGATGTCGCGCCCCGCGCGGCTGACCTCGTGGGTGTCGGGGTTCAGCGCGAGGTCGCCCACGACGACGGAGGCGCTGCCGCGCGGCGGGCGGCGGCGCAGCAGCGCGCGCATGCGGGCCAGTAGCTCCTGGCGCTCGAAGGGCTTGACCAGGTAGTCGTCGGCGCCGGCGTCGAGGCCCTCGACGCGCGCCTCGAGGGCGTCGCGGGCGGTGAGCATGAGGATCGGGACGTCGTCGGCCGAGCGCAGCCTGCGCGCCACCTCCATGCCGTCGAGCTTCGGCAGCCCGAGGTCGAGGATGACGAGGTCGGGGTTGAACGCGGCCGACTGGTCGAGCGCGGTCTCGCCGTCGCCGGCGACGCGCACCTCGTAGCCCTCCAGGCGCAGCGAGCGCTGCAGGACCTGGGCGATCTCCTCGTCATCCTCGACGACGAGCACGCGTGGGTCGCGTCCGGTGAGACTCATGTGCAGAGCACCACTGTAGGGCGCCACGTCAAGCCGCGCTAAGGCAGATCGCGCCGCACGGGGCGGGCGTTTTCGCTCCATCCGCCGGTGTTTGGCGTCGCGCCGGGTCGGGGAGGTTCGCAGCCAGCACGGCCGCGTCCCTCGGCCGGCAGAGGAGAGGCTTCGACCGCGTGGAGAAGAAGCTCGGCGGCTGACCGCGCTCAGGGCAGATAGAGGCGCGCGTTGCGGTCCTCCGCGGTCCCGGCCTCGCCCTGGGGGCGCCCGCCCTGCGCGTCGAGATACGCGAGCTGGCGCGCGGTGTCGGCCAGGGGATCGGGCGCGGTGTCGAGCATCCACGTCTCGAGCACGGTGCCGCCGCCGGGGGTCGCGCGCACGCGCAGTACGCGCGCCTGCTGGGGGTAGTCGGCCAGCGCCGCGGTCTGCACGAGCCAATAGCCGCCGGTCGCGGTGTGGCGCGCGACGACGCGGTTGTGGTGCGTGTCGCCCGCCAGCGCGGCGACCACGTGGCGATCGCCGTCGAGGAGCGCAAGCGCCGCCTCACCGCCGTCGACGCCCGTCAGCGGCTGGTGGGAGACGACGATCACGCGGCGATCGCCGGCCGCCGCGAGCTGGGCCGCGAGCCAGTGCGTCTGCCCGGCGGAGAGCACGCCGCCCGAGCCCACGTCGCGGCGCACCGTGTCGAGCACGACGACCCGGACGCCACGGCCGGCGTCGAAGGCGTAGTCCATGCGCGCGCCGTGGCCGCCGTGACCGCTGGCGGCGCGCAGCCCCGCGACGGCCTGCTGCGGGGTGAGCTCGCGGCGCCCGGGATCGGGCGTCACGCGCGCCGTCGTCCCGGGCAGCCCGCCGCTCAGCACGCGGTCCACGAGCTGCGGGGTGAGCGCGTTCTCGCTGCGCGGCACGTCGAGGCCGGCCTCGGGCGTGACCAGGCGCTCGCCCCCGACGGCCACGGCGTCGGTCGAGGGCGTCCGGGCCAGCTCGCCCGCGACGAGCAGGTCGTGGTTGCCCGGCACCGCGTACCACGGCGCGCGCAGCCCGGCGGCGCGGAAGGGGCGCTGGGCGGCGTCGAGCAGCCCGCGATGGCGCGGCGGGTCGACGTCGGGCCGGTAGTAGGCGGGGTCGGGATCGGCGGCCGCCTGCACGCCCTGGTAGCCGCGCGCTCCCGAGTCGGGATGCGCGCGGCCGCCGTCGAGGACCGTGCGGGCGAGCGCGAGCTCGTTGGCCTGCGCGTTGTCGATCAGGTCGCCGGTGACGAGGACCGCGTCGGGGCGCGCGGCGTTGACCGAGCGCACGGCGGCGTCCAGCACCTGGGCGGAGAGCGCCTCCTGGGGGCGGAAGGTCGAGGAGAAGGACCCGCCCAGGCGGTCGAGGAACGGCACCCGCGCCGGGGATTCCTCGTCGCGCACGTGCACGTCCGTGAGGACCGCCAGGGTGGCCAGGGTCGGCCCGGGCACGCGCGCCCGCGCGAGGTCGGTGCGGTCGCGCAGCGGCTCGCCGGGCCCGCGGGCCAGGACGCCGTCGCCGTCGGGGTCGCGCCACGTCGCGGCGAGCGTCGACCCGCCGGGAGCGGTCGCGTGCGAGCCGCCGCCGCCACAGCTCGCGACGGCCAGTGCGACGAGCACGAGGGCGAAGGCCGCGCGCATCACTCCTCCCTCAGGCCCTGCAGCGGCGGCGCGGCGGTGGCACGGCGCGCGACCCACGCCGCCGCGACGAGGCCGAGCAGCGCCAGGCCGCCGAGGGCGAGCGCGACCTGGGCCGGCGAGGACTGCGGCCCGAGGTCGGCGTAGCCGGCGGCCAGGTGGCCCACGAGCGGGGCGAGCACGAGGCGTTCGAGCGCGAAGGCGAGGACGGCGGCGGGCAGCGCCACCGCGAGCGCCGCGCCGGCCAGGACGGCGGCGACGGTGGGCCCCTCGGCGCCGGTGGCGCGCAGCAGGGCGAGCGTCGGCGCGCGCTCGCGGGCCACGAGGCCGAGCCCCTGCACGAGCGCGTAGAGGCAGACGAGCGCGTCGACGATCGCCACCACGCGCAGCAGCGCGGCCAGCGTGCCGAGGAAGGCGCCGTTGCGGGTGGTGGCGCCCCCGACCGCGGCCGGCTGGGCGCCCAGCGTCGCCAGGCGCCGCGTGACCGCCGCGCGGTCGGCGCCGCGCGCGAGCTTGACCACGATCTGCGGGCTGGCGCCCGGGTCGGCGGCCAGCACCCGCGCCGGGCGCACGTAGGCGACGCGTCCGCTGTCGTCGAGCGCGCGCACGGTGCCGACCACCCGGAAGCGCGCCTCACCCCCGCCCGGCAGCTGCACCGCGAGCGTCGAGCCCACTCCGATGCCCAGGGCCTGGGCGAGGCCGACGCCGACCTCCGCTTCGTCGCTGCGGCGCAGGCGGCGCCCGGCGTCGAGCGGCGGGTTCTCGAAGCGCGTGTGGTCGCCGGCGAAGGCCACGAGCTTGACGGGCTCGCCCAGCGCGAAGGAGTCCGCCCCCTGGGCCACGTAGCGCGGCGCCGCGTCGGCCACGCCGGGCAGCGCGCGGACGTCGGCGGCGCGGTCGGCGGGCAGGCGCGCGGTGAGGTCATAGCGCTTGCCCACCGAGCCCGGGTCGTCGCGCAGCGCCGCGACCAGCGAGGCGAGGCCGAGCATGAGCAGGACCACGGCGGCGCTCACCGCCAGCACCGCGATGCTCGCCGCCGCGCGGCCGCGCCGGGCCAGCGCGAGCCGCGCCCCGAGCGCCGCGAAGCCGCCGCCGAGGCGCAGGCGCCGCGCGCCGGCGACCTCGGCGCCGCGCAGCAGGGCGACCGTGGGTCGCGCCGTGGCCCGCCACGCGGGCCACGCCGCGGCCGCGGCCACGACCGCCACGATCGCGAGCAGCGCGCCGGCCAGCGGCGCGAGCAGCGCCCAGCCGGGCGGCTGCTCGTTGAGCGCCTCCAGGAGCCGGCCGGCCGCGCCGCGCACGGCGATCGCCCCGGCGGCGATGCCCAGCACGCCCGCCACCGCCCCCGTCCGCGTGGCGCGCCAGGCGTGCTCGGCGGCGATCCGCGCGCGCGAGAAGCCGATCGCCCGCTGCACGCCGATGGCCGGCAGGCGACGCTGGACATCGGCCGCGGTGGTGGCTGCGAGCATCGTCGCCGCCGCGCCCAGGGCGATGAGCGAGAAGGCGATGAGCAGCGCGATGACGATCCCCGCCGCCGAGTCGATGAGCACGCGCACGCCGCTGCGGGTGACGAAGCGCACGCCCTGGACCTGGGTGCTGGTCGCCCGCGCCTGCTGCAGCAGCACGTCGACGCGCTCTGGGTCCGCAGCCCAGATGAGCGCCTGGTCGACGCCGAAGTGCCGCTGGGCCTCGCGCTCGAGCCACGCGCGCGAGATGTACATCCGCGGCGCCGAGGCGAGCGGGAAGGCGACGTTGTCGGGCGCCACCGCGATCCCCACCACGCGCAGCGATCCGAGCCGCCCGACCTGCACGTCGTCGCCCACCCCGACGTGCCACGCGTTGGCCACGCCGCGCTCGATCACGACCTCGTTCGGGCGTCCGGAGACGTCGCGCCCGGCGACGATGGCGTAGCCCCGGCGCCCGGGGTCCACCAGCTCGATGCTGCCCTTCTCGGAGGACCCGTCGCGCCCGCTGACGCCGACGCCCGTCACCTCGAGGCGGTACGAGCGCGCGGCGACGTTCGGCAGCGCGCCGACGATCCGGTCGATCTCGTCGCGCGCCTCGGTGCGGAAGCTGACGATGACGTCGGGCAGGTCGGCCTGGCGCGCGGCGCGGTCGAAGCCCGTGGCCAGCCCGTACGCGACGGTCACCGCGGCGCCCGCCATCGCCGCGGCGAGGAGCACGCCCACGAAGGCCAGCCGGCCGCGCCTCACGGCTCCAGGCGTCCCTCGACCAGGCGCAGGACGCGATCGGCGGCGCTGGTGGCCGCCTCCTCGTGGGTCACGAGGACGACCGCGCGCCCGTCGTCGGCCGCGCCGCGCAGCAGCGCCAGGACCGCGGCGCCCGCCTCGGGGTCGAGGTTGCCCGTGGGCTCGTCGGCCAGGACCAGCTCGGGGTCGTGCACGAGCGCCCGTGCCACCGCCAGGCGCTGCTGCTCGCCGCCGCTCAGCTCGTGCGGCAGCCGCGCCGCCGCGCCGTTGAGCCCGAGACGGTCGATGAGCGCGCGCCCGCGCGACGGGGCGTCGGGCCCGCTGCCCGGCAGGCGGGTGGGGAGCAGGACGTTCTCCTCGCCGGTCAGCTCGGGGACCAGGTGGTAGGCCTGAAAGACGAAGCCGACGTGATCGCGGCGCACGCGGGTCAGCTCGCGCTCGCGGCGCCCGTCCAGGCGGTGGCCGACCACCTCGATGGTGCCGGCCTCGGGGCGGTCGAGCGCCCCGAGGAGGTGCAGCAGCGTCGACTTGCCCGATCCCGAACGCCCGACGACGGCCACGAGCTCCCCGCCGCGCACCTCGATCGCGGCGCCGTCGAGCACGCGCCGGGCGGCGCGGCCGCTGCCGTACGTCTTCACGAGACCCCGCGCCGCGACGACGATCACGCGACCACGGTAGGCGACGCTCGTGAACGATGGGTGAAGTCATCACAATCGCGGTCATGAGCGACGTCGAGATCCTCAGCCTGGACGAGCTGCCGACGAGCAACATCGCGCGCGAGTTCGTCGGCGTCGATCACGGAGGCGTGGGCATCTGCGCGATCTTCGTCGACGCCCCTCCGGGCGCGGGCCCCTCGCTGCACCGCCATCCCTACCCCGAGATCATCATCACCCAGGAGGGCACGGCGACCTTCCACCTCGGCGAGGACGGCGAGCAGCGCGAGGTCGGCGCGGGGGAGATGGTCGTCATCCCCGCGCGCCAATGGCACGCGTTCGTCAACTCCGGCGACGGCCCGCTGCGCCAGCTCGACATCCACGTCAGCGCGAGCTTCGACACGGAGTGGCGCGTGCAGTGAGGGTCACCGCGCGGGCCGCCGGTCCGCGGAGCTGAGCAGGACGAGCACGGCCGCGCCGCCCGCGCCGGCGATCGCCGCGGTGCCCACGAAGGCGAGCCGCAGGCCGGCGATCGCATCGCTCGGGCCGGCGGCCAGCGGGACGAGCAGCGCGATGCTCAGCGCCGTGCCGAGCTGCGTGGCGGTGTTGATGAGCCCGGCCGCGAACCCGCGCGACGCCTCGGCGGTCCCCGAGGTGCCGAGCGTGGTGGCCGTGACCGCCGCGATCCCGAGGCCGAGGCCGTCGATCGCCCGCGCCGCGATGAGCAGCACCTCGCCGCCGTCGGCGCTGATGGCGCACGAGACCAGCGGCATGGCCACCAGCGCGACGAGCGCGAGCGCGAAGGTGCGCGCCGCGCCGAGGCGCCCGAGGAGCGCGGCGCCGAGGGCGGAGCCCACGATGACCATCGCGCTGAAGGGCACGAAGCTCAGCCCGTTGGCCGCCGGCGACCATCCGCGGATGTCCTGGAGGTAGACCGCGCCGAGGACCGCCAGCGGGCCGGTGGCGGCCGTGTTGACCGCGGAGGCCAGCGTCCCGGCGGCCAGGCGCGGGTCGGCCAGGAAGCCGGGCGCGAGCAGCGGGAACGGCGCGCGTGACTCGATGCGCGCGAAGGCGAGCAGCGTCGCGGCGGCGGCGAGCAGCAGGGCCCAGGGCAGGAACCCGGCGCCTCCCCGCCCGATGGCGCTGAGGCCGGCGAGCAGCAGGACCAATCCGGCGACGCCGGCGACCGTGCCGCGCACGTCCAGCGGTCGGCGATCCTCGCCGGGGCGCCCCGGGCCGACCCTGCTGACGAACGGCAGGCACGCGACGGCGAGGAGGGCGGGGGCGACGAACGCGGCGCGCCAGCCGGCCAGGTCGGTGATCACCCCGCCCAGCGCCAGGCCGGCGATGCCCCCGCCGGCGCCGGCCGCGGTCCACCAGCCCAGGGCCCGCGGGCGGCGCGCCTCGTCGGTCCCCGCGACGAGCAGCGCGAGCGCCGCGGGCACGGTGAGCGCGGCCGCCACGCCCGTCGCCGCGCGAGCGCCGATCAGCACCGGCGCCGACGGCGCCGCGCCGCACAGCAGGGACGCGGCCGCGAAGCCCGCCAGCCCGGTCGTGAAGAGCCGCCGGTGGCCGACGCGATCGGCCACGCGCCCGGCGGGCACGAGCAGGGCGCCGAAGAGCAGCGCGTAGATGCTGATCACCCACTGCGCGCTCGAGGCTCCCATCCCGAGGTCGCGGCGGATGTCGGGCAGGGCGATGACCGCCGTGTTGACGCTGAGGACGTCGACGAACTGCGAGACGCACAGCACGCCGAGGCCGAGCGCGCCGAGCGCGGCGGCCGAGCGCGGCGTGGAGCGAGCGGGCTGGGCGCGCGTCGTGGCCACCTCGGGCTCATACCCGCCCCGCAGGAGGCAAGTCGCGCGCGTCGAACGGAGGGAGGTCCACGATGCCCCCTGCCCGCAACCCCGCCAAGTCCCGCTCGAAGAAGGCCCGCGCCCGGCGCTCGCCGGTTCCGTGGCCGCCGCGCCTGCCCGTCTTCGAGCAGCGCCATCTCGACCTCATCGGCCTCGGCCTGGTGGCCATCGGCGTCTTCCTGGCCTTCCCGCTCTACGCGGGCTGGGAGGGGGGCGAGGCCGGCCAGGCCATCGTCGACGGGCTGACCTGGGCGATCGGGCGCGTCGCGTGGGCCACGCCGGTCGCGCTCGTGGCCGCGGGGGCCCTGCTCGTCATGCGCCCCGCGCTGCCCGCCGGGGTCAGGCCCTTCCGCGCGGGCGCCCTGTGCCTGCTGGCCGCGTCCTGCCTGGGGCTGGCGGTGGGCACGCTGGGCTTCGGGCCGGGCGACGGCGCGCCGGTCGCGCAGGGCGGCGGGCACCTGGGCCAGGTCATGGCCGACGCCAGCACGCGCCTGTTCTCCGAGGTCGGCGCCCACATCCTGGCCATCTTCCTGTTCTGCGCGGCCCTGCTGCTGCTCACCGGCGCGACCGTCGCCGGGGTCCTGCGCGCCACGAGCGAGCAGGTGGTCGAGACGGCCCGCACCCTGCGCCCGCCGCCGCGCCCGCGCCATGAGCCCGAGCGCGATCCCGACCCGACGCAGCCGCTCCTGCCGCCCGACCTCGACGACGAGGAGGTCGTGATCCGCCCGGGCGCGAGGACTGGAGAGCTCGACGGCGCGCTGCGCTATCCCGACCTGTTCGAGGCGGCGGTCGCTCCGCTGGCCGCGCCCGAGGCCGAGGCGCCCGAGCCGCCCGCCGACCCCGAGCCCGAGCCCGAGCCGCACCATCCCGCCCCGCCCGACGACGGCGAGGCGCCCCACCTCGAGCACCTCGACCCCGGCGACGTCGAGTTCCGCCTGCCCGACGCGCGCATCCTCAAGCGCTCGAGCGCCGAGCAGGTCAAGCCCGACACCGCCGGCCAGGAGAAGACCATGGCGCGGCTCGTCGAGGCGCTCGGGCATCTCGGCGTCCAGGCGCAGGTCATCGGGGCCGTCGCCGGGCCGCACATCACGCGCTACGAGCTGCAGCTCGCGCCCGGCGTGAAGATGGCGAAGGTCGCCAACCTCAAGAACGACCTGGCCTACGCGCTGGCCGCGACCGAGATCCGCATCCTCGCCCCGATCCCGGGCAAGCGCGCGGTCGGCGTCGAGGTCCCCAATCGCCACCGCCGGGTCGTCACGCTGGGCGACGTGTTCTCCGAGCCGCCGCGCGACTTCTCGCCGCTGACCGTGTGGCTGGGCAAGGACGTCTCTGGCAAGGCGATCCCGGCCGACCTGGCCAAGATGCCCCACCTGCTGGTGGCCGGCACCACCGGCGCGGGCAAGTCGGGCGCCATCAACGCGATGCTCTCCTCGATCCTGCTGCGCGCGACGCCCGACGAGGTGCGTCTGGTGCTCGTCGACCCCAAGCAGGTCGAGCTCAACCACTACGAGGCCATCCCGCACCTGCTCACGCCGGTCATCACCAGCCCCCGCATGGCCGCCAACGCCCTGCAGAACCTGGTGCGCGAGATGGAATGGCGCTACGGCGTGATGAGCGTCAAGCGCACGCGGTCGCTCATCGAGCTCAACAAGCTGCGCGTGCGCGAGGGCGAGAAGGCGCTGCCCTACATCCTGTGCGTCATCGACGAGCTCGCCGACCTCATGATGGTCGCCCCCGCCGACGTGGAGGACTCGATCATCCGCCTGGCGCAGAAGGCGCGGGCGGTGGGCATCCACCTCGTGCTCGCCACGCAGTCCCCGCGCGTGGACGTCATCACCGGCATGATCAAGGCCAACGTGCCCTCGCGGATCGCCTTCTCGGTCAGCTCGCAGACCGACTCGCGCGTGATCCTCGACCAGAACGGCGCCGAGTCGCTGCTGGGCCAGGGCGACCTGCTCTTCTCGCCGGTCGGCACCTCGCGCCTGCAGCGCATCCAGGGCGCCTACATCGACGAGCCGCAGATCGAGGCGCTCACCGGCTTCTGGGCGCGCCAGGGCGAGCCCCAGCTGCGCGAGGACCTCCTGGAGGAGATCGAGCCCGAGGCCGTCGAGAAGGCCGAGGAGGAGGGCTTCGACCCCGACGAGGACCCGCTGCTGGGCGACGCGATCTCGCTCGTGGTCGAGATGGGCACGGCGTCGACCTCCATGCTGCAGCGCCGCCTGCGCCTGGGCTACACCCGCGCGGGCCGGCTCATCGACATGCTCGAGCGCCGCGGCATCATCTCCGGCTACGAGGGCTCCAAGCCGCGCCAGGTGCTGGTCACCGAGGGCGATCTGCCGCGCGTGCTGGCCGCTCTGGAGCCCGCGTCCGAGCCGCCGTCAGCGCCGGTCCGGGTGCCGCCGGACGACGACCTGGGCTGACGCTTGCACGAATCCTCGCGCTCGCAGGGGATTCGCGGGGGCGCAGGTAGCCTTCGCCGCCGATGCCGGACATCGGCACAACCCTGCGCGAGGCGCGCATGCGCGCCCGTATCGACATCTCGGAGATCGAAGCCGAGACGAAGATCCGCGCCAAGTACCTGCGCGCGCTCGAGAACGAGGAATGGGACCTCCTTCCCGGGCCGACGTACGTCAAGAGCTTCCTGCGCACCTATGCCGACGCGCTGGGGCTGGACGGCAAGCTCCTCATCGAGGAGTACAAGCTGCGCCACGAGCGTCTCAGCGACGTCGAGCTGCAGCCGATCGCCCCGCCCGGTCAGCGCGAGCGCCGGCGCCGCCCGCGGGCCGCTCTCTCGCGCGGCTGGCTGGTCGGGGTCGTCGTCCTCGCCCTGCTCGCCGGGCTCTGGGTGATCGGCAACCGCAACCAGGGCGACGGCGGCGGGCCGAGCGGCACCGCGCCGCCGGTCTCGACGCCGTCGACGACCACGTCGGCGGGCAGCAAGGCATCGCCATCGAAGAAGAAGCGCACGACGAAGAAGAAGGCCAAGGCCAAGCCGAAGCTCGCCCGGCTTCAGATCGTCGCCACCGGACAGGTCTACGTGTGCCTGAAGGCGGCGGGCAATCGCACGCCGGTGCCCGGGATCGTCCTGACCGGCGGCGCCCGCCAGGGCCCGTACAAGTCGTCGCGCTTTCGCCTGCAGCTCGGGACCTCCGAGGCGCGGCTGATCGTCAACGGCAAGTCGCGCAGCGTCCCGCCGGCGGCCAACGGCATCGGCTACGAGATCACGCCCACCAAGATGCGCCGGCTGCCGTCCTCGCAGTGGCCGCGGTGCCCGACCGCGTGAGCGCGCACGCCGGCATCGTGGTCACGGGCACCGAGGTCCTCACGGGCCGCGTGACCGACCGCAACGGGCCGTGGCTGTCCGAGCGGCTGCGCGAGCTCGGGGTCGACCACGCCTACACGCTGATCGTCGGCGATCGCCGCGAGGACATGGAGCAGGCCCTGCGCTTCCTGGCCGCCCGCGGGGTCGACCTGATCGTGACCAGCGGCGGGCTGGGGCCGACCGCCGACGACCTGACGGCCGAGGTGGTGGGCGCGTTCGCCGGGCGCGAGATGGTCCTCGACGAGCCGCTCGAGGAGCGCATCGCCGAGATCCTGCGCCCGCTGATGTCGCGCTGGCCCGATCTGGACCCCGACGCGATCCGCGCCTCCAACCGCAAGCAGGCCGTCGTGCCGGTCGGCGCGACGGTGCTCGAGCCCGTGGGCACCGCGCCCGGGCTGGTGGTCCCGGTCGACGGCGGCCCGACCGTCGTCGTGCTCCCCGGCCCGCCGCGCGAGCTGCACGCGATGTGGCCCGCAGCGGTCGCGACCGACGCCTTCCGCGCGGCGGTCGCCGGCGCGGTCGAGCTGCGCCAGGAGATGCTGCGCCTGTACGGCATCCCGGAGTCCGAGATCGCCGAGACGCTGCGCCTCGCCGAGGACGCCCACGGGCTCGAGGGCCTCGAGATCACGACGTGCCTGCGCCGCGGCGAGGTGGAGGTCGTCACGCGCTTCTCGCCCGCCGCCGCCGGTTCGTATGAGCGCTTCGCGCAGACCGTCCGCGAGCGCCACGCCGACACGCTGTTCTCCGACGACGGGCGCACGGTCGACGAGCAGGTGGCCGATCTCCTCCGCGCTCGCGGGCTGACGGTCGCCACCGCCGAATCGTGCACGGGCGGCCTGCTGGCCGCGCGCCTGACCGACCTCGCCGGCTCGTCGGACTACGTGCTGGGCGCGCTCGTCGTCTACTCCAACGAGGCGAAGGCGGAGCTGGCCGGGGTCGATCCGGCGCTCATCGAGCGGGTTGGCGCGGTGTCGCGCGAGGTGGCCGAGGCGCTGGCCGACGGCGCGCGGGCGGCATTGGATGCCGACCTCGGCGTGGGCATCACCGGCGTGGCCGGGCCTGGCGGCGGGACGCCCGAGAAGCCGGTCGGGCTCGTGTGGCTCAGCGTCGCCGGGCCCGACGATGCCCGGCTGACGCGCTCGATCAACCTGCCCGGCAGCCGGGCCGACATCCGCGACCGCTCGACCACCGTGGCCATGCACATGGTGCGGCGCCTGCTCCTCGACACGCGGTGACGGCACGTCACGGCGCGACGGTGGCCGGCGCACCCAGGCCCTCGCGGTGAGCGCCCGCCTGTTCGCGGCGCTCGAGCTCCCGGCCGACGTGCGGGCGGACCTGGTCGCCTTCGGGCGCGAGGCCGCCGCGCGCGACCGGGCGCTGCGGCCCACGCGCGAGGACGGCCTGCACCTGACGCTGGCCTTCCTCGGCCACCGAGCGCTCGACGAGATCGAACCGGCGCGCGAGGCGGTGCGCGGGGTCGCGGGCTCGCCGGCGCCGGTCCTCACCCTCGCCGACCCGCTGTGGCTCGCTCCGCGCCGGCCGCACGTCCTCACCGTGGGCCTGGAGGAGGCCGGCGGCGTGCTCGCCGCGCTGCAGGCCGCTGTGGTCGAGCGCCTGGCCGACGCCCTGCCGTGGCAGCCCGAGGCCAGGCCGTTTCGCGCGCACATCACGGTCGCGCGCGTCCGCCGCGAGTGGCGGCCGCGGCTCGACGACCTGCCCGAGGCCCCGAAGGCGACCTTCACCGCCGGCGCGGTCGTGCTCTTCCGCTCGCACCTGGGCGGGCGCGGACCCGCTCGCTACGAGCCGCTCGAGAGGGTGGAGCTGGCGTCGTAGCGCTCGTCGGACGCCGCGCAGGGCGCCGCCGCTCGCGGCCTGCCGCGGGCGCTTGTGGCCAAGGCATCGAGGGAGGGAAGCCGCCCGCGCTCGGATTGGGCGCCAACCAGTCCGAGTTCGTCCCGGAATCCGGGCCAAGCTTGAACTGGTTCGCGTCCCTGGCGCGTTGGCGCTCGTGTCGATCCCGCCGCGAGCGGGCGGGCGCTCATCGCCGTCGTCGCGCAGTAGACCGGGAGCATTTGCGCGCTTTCTCGACGAACGCGCGTAGAGCCGTGACACGAACACCCGTACGGTCGTGTTCCGTCCGATCGGGCGTCGACACTGCACTGCTCACGAAGCACCAACCCCAGAGAGGTCCGCCACCGCATGCCCACCGAAGAGGAGAAGGCCACCAAGGCCCGCGACGCCGCGTTGCAGGGCGCGCTCACGCAGATCGAGCGCCAATTCGGCAAGGGCACCGTCATGCGGATGGGCGACGAGGGCGCGCAGGTCCGCGTGAACGCGATCCCCACGGGCGCGCTGTCGCTCGACCTCGCGCTGGGCATCGGCGGCGTGCCCCGCGGGCGCATCGTGGAGGTCTTCGGCCCGGAGTCCTCGGGCAAGACGACGTTGATCTACCACGTCCTGGCCGAGGCGCAGAAGCTCGGCGGGGTGTGCGCCTTCATCGACGCCGAGCACGCGATGGATCCGCTGTACGCGCGGGAGATCGGCGTCAACATCGACGAGTTGCTCGTCTCGCAGCCCGACTACGGCGAGCAGGGGCTCGAGATCGCCGACATGCTCGTGCGCTCGGGCGCGGTCGACGTGGTGGCCATCGACTCGGTCGCCGCGCTCACGCCGCGGGCCGAGCTCGAGGGGCAGATGGGCGACCAGACCGTCGGCCTGCAGGCGCGGATGATGAGCCAGGCCATGCGCAAGCTGGCCGGCAACCTCAACCGCACGCAGACGCTGTGCATCTTCACCAACCAGATCCGCGAGAAGGTGGGCGTGATGTTCGGCTCGCCGGAGACCCAGCCCGGTGGCCGAGCGCTGAAGTTCTACTCGTCCCAGCGCCTGGACATCCGCCGCATCGAGACCCTCAAGGAGGGCACCGAGGCGGTCGGCAACCGCGTGCGCGTCAAGGTGGTCAAGAACAAGGTCGCCGCGCCCTTCCGCCAGGCCGAGTTCGACATCGAGTTCGGCAAGGGCTTCTCCACCTCGGGCTGCCTGATCGACCTGGGCATCGAGCACAACGTGGTCACGAAGTCGGGCTCGTTCTTCTCCTATGGCGACGAGCGTCTCGGCCAGGGGCGCAACAACGCCAAGGCGTACCTCGATGAGCACGTCGAGGTCGCCAAGGAGATCGAGTCCAAGATCTACGAGGCGCTGGGCATCGATCGCGACCTCGTTCAGCCGATCGACCCCGACGCTGTCGCCGTGCCCGATGACGTGCCGGTGGCCGGCGTCGACGCTCCGCCCGCTCCCATCGAACAGGCGGCGTGACCGACCCCGAACGTCTGCAGCACGCGCTGGACCTGGCCTATCGCTTCCTCGGCCATCGCGATCGCACGGTGGCCGAGGTGCGCGAGCGGCTCGGCGCCGAAGGGGTCGAGGAGGCTGTCGTGGACGATGCCGTCGAGGAGCTGCGCCACCTGGGCTATCTGGACGACGCCCGCTACGCCCAGCGCTTCGCGGAGGACCGGCGCACCATTGACGCGTGGGGCGCCGAGCGGATCGAGCGGCGCCTGCTGGCGGTGGGCGTGGATCCGCAGCTGATCGAGGCCGCCCTGGGCGAGCAGGGCGCGGGCGAGGAGCTCGAGGCCGCGCTTGCGGTCCTGCGCCAGCGCTTCGCCCAGCCGCCGGCCCACGATCGCGACCGCGACCGGGCGCTCGGCCTGCTCGTGCGCAAGGGCTATGAGCTCGAGCTCGCCTACGACGCGGTGCGCGCCTTCGAGCGCGACGCGGCCTGACCGGCCGCTCGCGCCGCTCCGACCTCGCGCAGCGCACCGAGCAGCGCGCGCGGCCGTCGGCGCGCTCGCGCTCTTCGCGCGGCGAACCGTCGGAACGGAGGATCCCCGCCCGCCCAAGGCACGAGCCGGGGCCTGATTGCGCCCGCCCTCGCGCGGTACTACGATCCAGCCAGCGAACGACTGCCCGCAAGGGCGACGAAAGACCAGCAAATCAGCGCATTTCCGTCATCGGCAGCTTCAGCATCGACGCGATCATCATGAGAGCCTCACCCGGGCGAACCCGCCCGTCGACACCCATCCACACCCCACACCTCCAGCGCACCTGAAGCGCGGCCCGCGAGGCCGCAAGCCACCTTCGTCCTGGTCCCGCCGCCCGTCCGGCCGGTCGTCCGCCCCATGAACCACGGAAGAAGACCGTCGGGGCCGGGCGCCATCCCGGCACGCGGGGAGAGGACAGGCAATGGAAATCGTGATCGCGGCGGCCGTTCTGGCATTCGGCCTCGTCGCGGCTGCCACGCTGTACCGCGGGCGGCTGGCCACCGCCAACGGCGGGCACCCAGAAGTGCCGGCCGCGGCGGACCTCAGGCATCGCGAGGCGGCCGCCGCCGACGCGCGCGCCTCCGAGCGGGCCCGGTCGCTGGAGGACGCGCTCGATCGCCGCTCGGCCGAGCTCGATGCGCGCGAGCGCGACCTCGAGGCCCACGTCGAGCGGCTGGCCGCCCAGGAGGAGCAGCTCGCCCACCTGCGCGACGAGCACCAGCGGGCGCTCGAGCGCGTCGCCGGGCTGAGCGCCGGCCAGGCCAAGCAGGCGCTGCTCAAGGAGGTCGAGGATCAGGCGCGCCACGACTCGGCCAAGATCCTGCGCTCGGTCGAGGAGGAGACCAAGCGCGACGCCGAGCGGCGCGTGCGCTCGATCCTGTCGGTCGCCATGCAGCGCCTGGCCGCCAGCCACGCTGCCGAGACGACGGTCTCGGTCGTGCAGCTGCCCAGCGACGACATGAAGGGCCGCATCATCGGGCGCGAGGGGCGCAACATCCGCGCCTTGGAGAACCTCACGGGCGTCGACTTCATCATCGACGACACGCCCAACGCCGTCGTCCTCAGCGCCTTCGACGGCGTGCGCCGCGAGGTCGCGCGCATGACGCTCGAAAAGCTCCTGCAGGACGGGCGCATCCACCCGGCGCGCATCGAGGAGACCTACTACCAGGCCAAGTCCGAGCTCGAGTCCCACATCACCGAGCTGGGCGAGAAGGCCGTCTTCGAGGCCGACGTGCAGGGCCTCGACCCCGAGCTGACCAAGCTCCTGGGGCGCCTGCGCTTCCGCAC
Organism: Paraconexibacteraceae bacterium; assembly: GCA_963757775.1. GTDB lineage: Bacteria > Actinomycetota > Thermoleophilia > Solirubrobacterales > Solirubrobacteraceae > JAOPZW01. The sequence goes on from CAVWSH010000014.1 coordinate 44,082, forward strand.
CTCCTACGGCCAGAACGTCCTGGCCCATTCGGTCGAATGCGCGCAGCTGGCGGCGATCATGGCCCACGAGCTCGGCGCCAGCCCGAAGACCGCCCGCCGCGCGGCCCTGCTGCACGACATCGGCAAGGCCGTCTCGCACGAGATCGAGGGCCCGCACGCGCTCGTCGGCGGCGACCTCGCGCGCCGCCACGGCGAGCCCGAGGCCGTGGCGCACGCGATGGAGGCCCACCACAACGAGGTGGAGCCGCAGACCGTCGAAGCGGTCATCGTCCAGTCGGCCGATGCCCTGTCCGGCGCGCGCCCCGGCGCCCGCGGCGAGTCGCTCGAGCAGTACGTCAAGCGCCTGCGCGACCTCGAGCACATCGCCACGCGCCACGAGGGCGTCGACAAGGTCTACGCGATGCAGGCCGGCCGCGAGATCCGTGTGATCGTGGCGCCCAACGCCATCGACGACGACGCCGCGATCCTCCTCAGCCGGTCGATCGCGCGCGACATCGAGAAGGAGCTCGAGTACCCCGGGCAGATCAAGGTCACGGTCATCCGGGAGTCGCGCGCGGTGGACTACGCCAAGTAGGACCGACCTGATATCCACCCGGCATGGGACTTCTCGACTTCCTGCGCCGCCGGCGCCCGGCGGGCGACACGGGCTCGTCCACCATGGACTCGGGGACGACGGCGGCGGCCACCGGCGCGGCCGCCATCGCGCCCGAGGGCAACGTGCCGCCCGCCGAGCACGCCAGCGCGGGCCACGACCCGGGGACCGGCGGTAGCGACAGCGGAGCGGCGGGCTACGACAGCGGCGGCGGCTTCGAGGGCGGCGGGGACGCGGGCGGGGGTGGCGACTCGGGCGGGGGCGGCGACTCCGGCGGCGGAGGAGGCGACTAGCGTGGGCCCGGTTGCCGAGGCGACAGTCGAGGAGACCGAAACCGGGCGGATCGTCCGCGGCGAGGGCTGGTTCATCCTCAACCTGGGCGAGGCGCGCTGGGATCGCGACCCCGACCTCGGGACCTGGTGCAGCCTCGGCGCGGTCGACGTCCCGTTCTCGCAGTTCGGGATCGGGCCGCACATGCTCATGCCGGGCCAGCCCAACGGGCGCTACCACGCCGAGGCCGCGCAGGAGGGCTTCCTCGTCCTCAGCGGCGAGTGCATCGCCATCGTGGAGGGGGAGGAGCGCCGGATGCGCCAATGGGACTACCTGCACTGCCCGCCCGGGACCCACCACATCACGGTTGGCGCCGGCGACGGGCCGTGCGTGATCCTCATGGTCGGCACCCGCGGACCCGACGTCGAGGCGACCGAGTACACCGTCGACGAGCTCGCCGCCCGCTACGGGGCGTCGGTCGCGCAGCCCACCACGTCGCCCCGCGAGGCCTACGCGGACCTGGAGCGCAACTACAGCGCGGTGCCGGCCCCCTGGCCGCCCCGCGACTGACCACGCGCCGCCGGTACCCTGAGGCGACCCATGGCCGCCACCAAGCGCTTCCACGTGACGACGTTCGGGTGCCAGATGAACGAGCACGACTCGGAGCGCATGAAGGGCATGCTCGAGTCGCTGGGCTACGCCGAGGCGCCCGCGCGCGACGAGGCCGACCTCATCCTCTTCAACACGTGCTCGATCCGCGAGGCCGCCGACAGCCGCTTCGTCGCGCACCTGCACCAGGCCAAGGGCGTCAAGCGCGCGCGGCCCGGCGTCGTCATCGGCGTGGGCGGCTGCTGGGCGCAGTCGGTCAAGGACGACGTCTTCCGCCAGTTCCCGTTCGTCGATGTCGCCTTCGGCCCCGGCCAGGTCCACAAGCTCGCCGAGTTCCTGACCTCCGACTCGCTGACCGCGCAGGGCTACTTCGAGTTCGAGGGCTTCACCGGCCACCTGCCCGCCAAGCGCGCCCGCGAGTTCCAGGCCTGGGTGCAGATCTCGGTCGGCTGCAACTGCCGCTGCTCGTACTGCATCGTGCCCTCCACGCGCGGGCGGGAGGTCTCGCGGCCCTTCGACGAGCTCGTCGAGGAGGTGCGCGCCCAGGTCGCCGACGGGGCCCGCGAGGTGACCCTGCTGGGCCAGAACGTGAACTCCTACGGGCGCGACCTGCGGCCGGACCGCCGCTCGTTCGCCGAGCTGCTGCAGGACCTGGACGCGATCGACGGGCTCGACCGCCTGCGCTACACGAGCCCGCACCCCAAGGACATGCGCGAGGACGTCATTCGCGCCCATGCGGAGCTCGCCTCGGTGTGCGAGCACATCCACCTGCCGCTGCAGTCGGGCTCCAGCCCGATCCTCAAGGCCATGCGCCGCACCTACGACCGCGGCCGGTACCTGGACCGCGTCGCGCTCATCCGAGAGCACGTGCCCGACTGCGCCATCACCACCGACATCATCGTCGGCTTCCCGGGCGAGACCGAGGCGGACTTCGCACAGACGCTCGAGGTGTGCGAGGAGGTCGGCTACGACGGCGCCTTCACCTTCGTGTTCTCGCCCCGGCGCGGGACCGAGGCGGCGAGCATCACCGAGGGCCTCGTCCCGCACGAGGTCAAGGTGCAGCGGATGGAGCGGCTGGTCGAGGTCGTGCAGCGCCGGGCGCACGAGCGCGCGCAGCGCTTCGTCGGGCGCACGCTGGACGTGCTCGTCGAGGGCCCCTCGCGCACCGACGCCTCGCGCATCCGCGGGCGCTCGCGCCACGGCAAGACCGTGAACTTCACCGGCCTCGCGGCGCCCGGCGAGATCGTGCCGGTCGAGATCCACGCGGCCACCAGCACGACGCTGGCCGGCGAGGAGTCGCTGCTCTCGCGCGCGGCGGCCTAGCAGCGCGATGGCGCGTGTGGCGGTCGTGGGCGTCGGCGCGATCGGCGCCGCGATGGCCGCGGCCGTGCAGGGCGCCGGCGGCCACGAGCTGCTGCTGTGCGGCCGCCGGCCGCTCGACGAGGTCGTGGTCGAGCTGCCCGACGGGTCGGAGGTCTCGGTGCCCGGCCCTTCGCTCGTCGATCCCGCGGTCGTCGACGCACCGGCCGACTGGGTCCTGCTGGCCGTGAAGGCCCACCAGACCGCGGGGGCGGCCGGGTGGCTGTCCGCGCTGTGCGGGCCGCGGAGCACCGTCGCCGTCCTGCAGAACGGCATCGACCACGTCGAGCGCGTCGGGCCGCTGGCCGGCGGCGCCGCGGTGCTGGCGGTGGTCAACTGGTGCCCGGTCGAACCCGTGGCGCCGGGGCGCGTGCGCCAGCGCGACGCCCTGCGCCTTGCGGTCCCGGCGGGCGCGGCGGGGGAGGGGCTGGCGGCGCTGCTCGGCGCGCACGCCGACGTCAGCGTCGGCGGTGCCTTCGAGCGCGAGGCATGGCGCAAGCTGTGCGCCAACGCGGTGTCGGGCGTGATGGCGCTCGCCGGCCGGCCGGCGGAGATCTTCGCCCTCGACGACGTGCGCGAGGTCGCCCGCGCGCTCGCGTACGAGTGCGCGGCGGTGGCGCGCGCCGAGGGCGTCGAGCTCACCGAGCGCGACGCCGACGAGGTCATCGGCTGGCTCGAGGCGCTGCCGAAGGACGCGGGCTCCTCGATCCTCACCGACCGCGTGGCCGGCCGCGCCCTGGAGTGGGAGGCGCGCAACGGCGTGATCGGGCGCCTGGGCCGCCGCCACGGCGTGTCGACGCCGGTGTCCGACACGGTCTCCGCGCTCCTGCACGCGGCCAGCGACGGGAGGGCCTAGCTCACCAGCGGTCGATGGTGGGCAGGTCGGACGCGCCTTCGAGGCACGCGTGGAGGTACAGCGCCGTGCCGACGTCGCCCGTCCACAGGCTGTAGCGGCCGCGACCATGGTGCTCGCGAGCGGCGCCGACCTGGGCCGCCGCGTGCATCGCGAAGCGGCGGGCGCGCGCCAGCCAGCGCTCGTCGCCGGTGCGCGTGAAGAGCTTCAGGAGCGCGAAGCCGTTGCCGGCGGTCCCGTGGCAGAGGTTGGCGCCCTTGCGCAGCGGCCCGGCCGCGTAGGTCAGCTCGCCGCCTGCGAGCAGCAGCCCGTCGAGCTCGGCCTCGCGGGGGAGGCCGGCGAGCGACGCGACCATGCCGGGCGCGCCGTGGCACCACTGGGTGCGGATGCCCCGCGGATCCTCCAGCGGGTGACCGAGTGCGGGCGCCCAGTTCGCGAGGTCGCCCTCGCGGACGGCCGTCGCCGCGAGCGCCGCCGTGGCGCCGGGCGCGAGACGCTCGGCCGCCACCAGGTCCGGGCGCCGCGCCAGGGCGGCGATGACCCCGGCGAACCCGTGCGCGGGGCCGAGGTAACCATCCCGGGTCCAGAGGCGCACCTCGCCTGCGCCCCAGCGGCCGAGCAGGTACTCGGCGATGGCGCGCCATGCCGTCGCCCACCGTTCCTCGCCGGTGCGCGCGAGCATCGCGTCGGCGACGAGGAGCAGCCCGGGGCTGCCCCACATGAGCTCCAGCGTGTCGTGCGCCGGGTCGGCGACGACCAGCTCGGCGAGCCGGTCCGCTTGCGCGCCGGCCGGCGCCAGCAGCCACGCGACCAGCGCGATGCCGCTCTCGCCCATCCACATGCTCGGCACCGGCCCGCCGAACTCGGGGCGCCTGCGGTAGGTCTCGAGCGCGGCGGTCGCGAGGCGCGCGTAGTCGTGCCCGGGCTGGTGGAGTCCAGCCTCGGCGAGCCGCTGGAGCGCGAGCAGCACCCCCGCGGCGCCCAGGTAGACCCCATGGACCGGGGCGGGCGTCGGGCCATCGCTGTCGAGCGGATGCCATGGCCACCAGTCCTCCGCGCGCAGCGCGTCGTCCGCGTCGCGCGCGATGGCGCGGATCGCGTCCCCGATCGCGTCCGGCGCCCACGCGACGTCGGTGAGCGGCTCGTGCGCGCGCGGGTCCGAGAGCACGCGTGCACACTACGACCGCGCCGCGCACCCCGTGCGGCCGCGCCGCCAGGCCCGGTACGGCCGCGCCGCCTCGCCCCGTGCGGCCGCGCCGCCTCGCCCCGTACGGCCGCGCCGCCTCGCCCCGTCCGCCGCATCTGCGAACATACGTTCGTGCGTTGGGACAACCTCACGATCGAAGCCCAGGAGGGCACCGCTCTGCCCGGCTACCGCGAGCCTGCGGTCGTCCGCCACTTCGACGCGCCGGAGGCGCTGGACACCCGCTTCTACGAGGTCCGCGCCAAGTCGGCGCTCAACCGCGTCCCTGAGCGCTCGCGGATGCCATTTCGCTGGACCATCAACCCGTACAGGGGATGCAGCCATGCCTGTGCGTACTGCCTCGGGCCCGAGACACCCATCCTCATGGCGGACGGTCGGACCCGGCTGATCGCACACCTCTCACCCGGTGACCGCATCGTGGGCACCGAGGTGCGCGGACGGTATCGCCGTTACGTCACCACCGAGGTTCTCGCGCGCTGGCCGACGATCAAACCGGCCTATCGCGTGACGCTCGAGGATGGCACCGAGCTCATCGCAAGCGGCGATCACCGCTTCCTGACCAATCGTGGATGGAAGTTCGTCACCGGCGCCTATGGTGGCCCCGAGCAGCGTCCGCACCTGACGACGAGCCACGAGCTGCTCGGTACCGGAGGCTTCGCCGCCGGCCCCGAGGGATCGATCGACTACAAGCGCGGCTATCTGTGCGGGATCGTGCGCGGCGATGGGCACATCGGCTCGTGCTCGTACTCGCGCCCGGGGCGCACGCGCGACGAGCACCATCGCTTCCCTCTGGCGCTCTGCGACGACCAGGCTCTCGAGCGCGCCGATGCCTACCTCCTCGATGAGGGGGTTGCCACCCGGAGCCTCCAGTTCCATCAGGCCACAGCCACCACTCGGGCAGCCCGGGCCACTCGCACGTCCGCGCGACCGAGCGTCGAGCGCATCGAGAGACTCATCGCATGGCCGCTCTCGCCGAGCGATGAGTGGCGCAAGGGGTTCCTGGCCGGGATCTTCGACGCCGAGGGATCCTGCGGCGGCCAGGCGCTGCGTATCGCGAACGCCGACCGGCTGATCCTGGGCTGGACGGCCGCCTGCCTGTCGCACTTCGGCTTCCGGCATGTCGAGGACCAGGCCCGACAAGGCGGCGTCGCGTGCATCCGGATCCGTGGCGGCCTGCGCGAACGTCTGCGCTTCTTTCATCTCACTGACCCGGCGATCACCCGCAAGCGCACCGTGCAGGACACGGCCCTGAAGTCGGATGCGCAGACGCGCGTGGTGAGCGTCGAGCCCCTTGGCCTGGCGAGGCGCCTCTACGACATCACGACCGGCACCGGCGACTTCATCGCCAATGGCGTGGTCAGCCACAACTGCTTCGCCCGACCCACGCACACGTACCTGGACTTCAACGCGGGTCGCGACTTCGAGAAGGAGATCGTCGTCAAGGTCAACGCGCCCGAGGTGCTGCGGGTCGAGCTGGCGCGGCCGTCGTGGAAGGGCGAGCACGTCGCGATGGGCACCAACACCGACCCCTACCAGTGGGTCGAGGGGCGCTACAAGCTCATGCGCGGGATCTGGGAGGCGCTGCGCGACGCCGCGAACCCGTGCTCGGTGCTGACGAAATCGCCGCTGCTGCTGCGCGACCTCGACCTCATGAAGGAGATCGCGGCCGTGACCGACATCAGCGCGAACCTGTCGGTCCCCACCATCGACGAGAAGGCGTGGCGAGCGAGCGAGCCGCACACGCCCAACCCACGGGCGCGCCTGGAGGCGGTGGGGGAGCTCAACCGGGCCGGGATCCCGACCGGCGTCCTGGTGGCGCCGCTCATGCCAGGCATCAACGACGACCCCGCTCAGGTGGAGGAGATCCTGCAGGCCGCGGCGGACGCGGGGGCGACCGGGGTCAGCGGGATCGGGCTGCACCTGCGCGGTGAGGTGCGCGGCGTCTTCATGGAGTGGCTGCGCTCCTATCGTCCCGACCTCGTGGAGCGCTACGAGGAGCTCTATGCACGAGGTGCGTACTTGCCGCGGGTAGAGCAGGAGCGGATCGGCGGGCTCGTCCGGCGCGCTCGGGCGGCAACCAGGGCGCCGCGATTCGGCGCCTTCCGGCGTGAGCCGGGGCGCGAGTACGAGCCCATGGGGCCGGCGGGTCCGGCCCCGGAGCGACCACCGCGGGCGCCCGAGGCGGAGCAGACGAAGCTCTTCTGACCGGCCCGCCGACGCGCGGACGCTCTGTCTGCTGTCCAGTTGCGTGGATATGGGCGACGCGGGAACGTCGCGGCGCTCTTGGGCGTACCCTGAGGTCGTGCTCCTCGCTGAATGGTTCACAGAACGCAGCGCGAGGGGATTACTCAGCCGCGCCGCAGGCGCGTGGGTCCTGGTCGGCCTCCCCGTGATTGCCGCCAGGATTTGGTGGTCGGTGCCCGCTGCGCTCGTGGTCTTCGCCGTGAGTCTGACCGTGTACGTCACCGTCGCCGTCCGCTTCATGGGTCGCCACCGACCGCCCGGCAAGTAGCCGCTCCCGTTTCCTCGGCCGAAGAGCGGCCTGGACCAGAGGCGTTAGGTCGCCGGCGGCGCCACGGGATCCGCGACGAGAGAGCGCGCCTCGGCCTCTTACCGCTCGCGCTCGTCCGCCGAGATGAGCCCAAGGCTTTCAAGCACTTGCAGGGCACCCGACGCCTTGGCCCACGTCATGGCCTTCATGAAGCCCGCATCGTCAAGCGCCGCAGGGCCAGGCACGGTTCCTGCGCCCACGCCTGCTGCGACCTCCCGGCAAGCCCTCATGTGGCCCGTCAGCGTGTCGAGTTCCCGGCGCACCGAGGCTTCAATCTGTCAAGTGTGCCATTCGACCCTGGCAACGTGACGCCCCCGGTCGCCCTGGCGCTAGACCGATTCGTCGTAGCCACTCAAGTGGACAGCAGCGCTCTGTGACCACCGTCACAGCCTGGTCGCGATACCGACCGGGGAGGGTGGTGTTGTCCTTGTGCGTGAGCGTTCATCACCCACACAGCGACGCTGACTGATGAAGCGACTGCTCGACACGCAGAGCCACACCTGGCACGAGGCCGGGCCCGCCCGGCAGCTCAGCGTGCGCGCGGTCAAGCGCGCGCGCATCCAGGCCATCGTGATGGTCCCGGTCCTCATCGGGATCCTCGTCGGGTACGGCTATCGCGACCAGCTGTTCGGCAGCGCTTACCAGACGCCGGTCCAGATCGCCACCACCGTGGTGCTCATCGTGCTGGGCTGGCAGATCGCGCGCGACGTGGGGCGGGCCCTCGGCCCGACCCTGTTCCGGCGCCTGGACCCGGGCACCGCCGGCACGGTGGGCTTCCTCATCCGCCTGGTCTTCGTCGGGCTCGCGCTCATCGTCGCGCTCAGGGTGGCCGGGCTCGACCCGCGCACGCTGGCCGTCGGTGCGCCTTCACCGCGGTCATCGTCGGTCTCGCGGCCCAGCAGACGCTCGGCAACCTCATCGCCGGCACCGTGCTGCTGAGCGCGCGGCCGTTCCGCGTCGGCGAGCGCGTGCGCCTGCAGGGCGGCGGCATCGCGGGCCAGATCGAGGGCATCGTCAGCTCGCTCGGTCTGCTCTACACCACCTTCGCCCAGGGCGACGACCAGGTGATGGTGCCCAACTCGGTCGTGCTCAACGTGGCCATCGTGCCGTTGCGCGAGCCCGACGGGGTCGACCTGCGGGCGCGGCTGCCGGCCGACGTCACGCCGCTCGAGGTGCAGGAGGTGCTCGAGTCGGCCATCCGGACGCCCGTGCGCAGCCAGCCGCAGATCACGCTGGAGGAGCTGGACGGCGACGAGGTCGTCGTGCGCATCTCCGCCACCCCCGAGCATCCGTCCGACGGCCCCCGGCTCGCCAGCGAGGTGCTCGAGGCCGTCGCCGCCTAGACCGATCGCGCCGCCTGAGCGATCGCCGGCTCGGCGGCGCGGCTCGCGTCGAGATCGCGCCCGCTGCCTGGTGCCTCGGTGCCCGGGGCCCGGCGCCCCGGCGCCCGCGCCCGGCGAGCGCCGATGGTCGCCGGAAAGGGGAGTCCTAGCCCCTATGGAGGTCGGTCCGATCCGGCTTGAGGTGTAGATCGGTCGGCACCTCGCGCAGAGATGTGCGGGGACTGGGCGGCAGGGTGGTCCTGTCGCCGACACCCCAGCTCTGGGAGGTGCCGACCATGGCGCAGAGTATGTCTCTCGTCGGGCTTGATGTGCACGCGTCGCAGACGCATGCGGCGATCCTCGACACCGCGACCGGGGAGTTGCGCGGCGTGAAGCTGCGGATGGCGCCGGGGCAGGTCGTGGAGTTCTTGGCGACGCTGCCCGGTCGGGTCCGCGCGGTCTATGAGGCCGGGCCGACCGGTTTTGGCTTGGCGCGCGCGGGGGTCGATCGCGGGATCGATGTGCGTGTCGTGGCCGCGGGCAAGGTCCCGCGCGCGTCGGGCGACCGGGTCAAGACCGACAGACGCGATGCCGAGCGCCTGGCCAGGCTGCTCGCAGCGGGCGAGCTTCGCTTCGCGTTCATCCCGAGCGTCGCTGACGAGCAGTTTCGTGACGTGATCCGCGCGATCGAGGACTGCCGCGGCGATCTGATGCGTGCGCGCCACCGACTGTCGAAGATGCTGCTGCGCCGCGACCTGCGCTGGGCAGCGCCCGGGTCGGCGTGGACGCAGAGGCACATGAGCTGGTTGCGCAGCCTGCGTTTCGAGGATGTCTGCTCACAGGCGACGTTCGTCGACTACTTGTCCGGGGTCGAGATGCTCGTCGCTCGCCGGGCGGCGCTGGTCGCCGCGCTCGAGCAGGTGATCCCCGACAGCCGCCACGCACCGACGATCGCGACGCTGCGCTGCTTTCGCGGGATCGACACGCTCTCGGCGGCCGGTCTGTGCGCCGAGATCGGCGACTGGCGACGCTTTCGCCCCAAGCAGTTGTCGGGGTTCCTCGGAATCGTCCCGACTGAGTACACCTCAGACACCAAGCGCCGCCAGGGATCGATCACCAAGGCCGGCTCGACGCACGCCCGCCGACTGTTGGTCGAAGCCGCCCACCACTACCGCCACCGTCCGATCGTCGGTGACAGCCTCGCGCGCCGTCAGCACGGCCAGGACCCCAGGGTGATCGAGATCTCCTGGCGCGCCCAGCGCCGGCTGCACCAGCGCTGGCAGGTCCTAGGCCTGCAACGCCGCAAGCCCACCGGCGTTGTCGCGATCGCCTGCGCCCGCGAGCTCGCCGCGTTCTGTTGGGAGGCCGCAACCCTCACCTAACTCCACCCGCACAACCACGTGTGGCCCGGTGCTGCCGGGGCGCGCGCGAGAACCACCGGGCCACAGCTCGTCGCGACGAGCAGTCCGCGCAAGCGCTATGGGCAACCACCAGTCGGTGGCCGCGCCCGCTCCTAGACCGCGGACCGCGACGAACACAGGGTCATGAGGTACCCAGCCCTCGAATATCAGCCTGGCATCGCCGCCGAACAGCTGAGCCCGCTCGCGCCGCCCCGGGACCCCCGGCCGCCGACAGCCGACCCCGACGCCCAGCAAGGACGCGCTCCCGCACGCCCCCTTGACATCCAGACCTCCATATCAGCGCTTGGTCGTCTGCGCGCTGACGTGGTCCTCGGCGATCCGGTGTCCGCCCAGCTTGCGCTGCACGGTCGCGGCGAGGTCGGGGGCCAGGCCCGCCGCCTTGGCGCCGGCGCGCAGCCCGACCGGCGCGACGTCGACCTCACCGCGGTTGCGCTCGATCGCGCGCACGACCGCCTCGGCGACCTCCTGGGGGGAGACGGTCCCGACGCCCGGCGGAAGCTTCGTGCCGGTGTCGTGGAACATGCCGGCGTCGCGGACGAAGCCCGGGAAGATCGCGCTCACGCCGACGCCGCTCGGGCGCAGGTCCTCGCGCAGGCTCTGCGCGAGCCCCCGCAGGGCGAACTTCGTCGCGCTGTAGACGGCCGAGCGGGGCGTGCCCACCTTCCCGGCCAGCGAGGACATGAAGACCAGGTGACCGCTGCGGCGCGCCACCATGTGCCCGGCGAGCTCGCGCGCCAGCACCATCGGGGCGCGCAGGTTCACGGCCAGCGCACGGTCGAGCTGCTCGACGGTGAACGACGTCAGCTGGCCGGTGCCCGGCAGGCCGGCGTTGGAGACGAGCACATCGACCTCGGCGCACTCGGCGGCCAGGCGCTGCACGGCCTCCGGATCGCTCAGGTCGACGGCCAGCGAGCGGGCTCCCGTCTCGGCCGCCAGCGGCTCGAGGACCTCCGTGCGCCGGCCGGTGAGCACGAGCTCGCAGCCCTCGGCGCGCAGGCGCCGCGCGATGGCGTGGCCCAGGCCGCCCGTCGCGCCGGTGAGCAGGACGGTCCGCCCGGCGAGGTTCACGGCGGGAAGACTGCCACAGTGGCGGTGAACCCGTGCAGGAACGGGTCGCCGCCCACCGGGCCGATCTCACCGGCCGCGAAGAAGCCCGCGGCCGGCGCGCCGACGAGCTCCTCCTCGAGCGTCAGGGCGTCGTGGTCGGGGGTGCCGAACATCGCCTCGCCGCGACCGTTGCAGGTGAAGACCAGCGCACCGGCGGGCATGCCGCCGCCCAGCGCCTCGCGGCGCAGCGTGAGCGCCTGGCGCAGGTCGCGGTCGGCCGAGATGGCGTCCCGCGCGTGCAGACGCACGACCGTGCCGGGCCGCACGGGCGCCCCGACGGTCAGCGTGCCCGCCTCCGGGTCGGCGCCGATGACACCGCGCACGAGGAAGTCGCCCTGCTCGTACTCGGGCTTGCCGCCCCCGATCACGATCCCGAGCAGCAGACCGCTGGCCACGAGCGCCTGCTGGTGGGGATCGAGGCCCTCGATCGCCTCGCGCAGCGTGTCGAGGGCCGGGCGCCCGGCGAGCTCGTGGATGACGTGGCCCTCCGCCGCCGTGACCGTCAGCTCGGGGCCGACCGGCGCCGCGCCCTGGGACACGCAGGGCATGACCTCGACGCCAGCGAAGGCCAGGCCGACGGCGCCGTCGCCGCGCAGCTCGTCGCCCATGAAGAGCGCGGCGTTGCCGTCGAGGGTGCGCGCGCTGGCGATGCCGCCGAGGACCGGGACGCCCGGAGCGCGACGCGACAGCTCGCCGAGCACGAGGTCGGTGGGGAACGAATAGGGGTCAGGGAGCAGGACGATCGCGGTCGCGTCGTCGAGCTCGGGCATGCCGCCGACGGCGATCGCGTCGGGGCCCTGGGTGACATCGAGGTGGAAGGCCTCAGCGCGGCCCTCGCCGAGGGCCGCCGCCCAGACCGCGACCGCGGTCCCGCGCTCGACCTCGCGCCCGCCGCCCACCACGCCGCCGGCGCCGCAGCCGACGAGCACCGCCGGCGCCAGCGCCTCGTGGACGCCCTCGAGGGTGGCCTCGGGCGCCGCCAGATGCGAGCCGGAGGCGAAGACGCAGACCACGTCGGCACGCGGCCCTCCAAGCGCCGCGTGCGCCTGCTGGCCGGCCTCGATAGCCGCGAGGCGCGGGTCGGGGCCGGTGGACAGCCCGCAGCCGATGCGCACGCTCACCCGGCTGACGATACTCCTGCCCCGTGGGCGCCTCCGAGCCTTCCGTGCTGGCGATCTTCGGGCCGACGGGCGTGGGGAAGACGGCGCTGGCCGTGGCCGTCGCCGAGCGGCTGCGGGCCCGCGGCGAGCGGCCGGTGGCCGTGTCGGCCGACGCGCTGCAGGTCTACGAGGGTCTCGAGACCCTGACCGGCGTCCCCTCGCTCGCCGAGCGCCAGGGGCTCGAACACCAGCTGGTCTCCATCCTGCCGGTCGACGCGCGCTTCTCGGTCGGAGAGTACGCCGAGCTGGCCCACGCGGAGATCGACGGGCTGCTCGCCCAGGGAGCCCGCCCGATCGTCGTCGGGGGCACCGGGCTCTACCTGCGCGCGGCGCTGGCGCAGCTCGCCCTGCGGCCCGCCGCGCCCGACGAGGTGCGCGCGCGGTGGGAGGCGGAGCTGGCGCTTCGCGGGCCCGAGGCGCTGCACGCCGAGCTCGCCCGCCGCGCGCCATGGGCCGCGGCCTCGGTGGCGCCCCGAGACCGCAGCCGGATCGTGCGCCTGCTCGAGCTCGACGACCTTGGCGAGCTCGAGGCACCCACCGGGCCCAACCAGCTGTGGACGGCCGAGACCCGGCACCCGACGCGGCTCATCGGCCTCGTCATGGACCGCGACGCGCTCTACGCCCGCATCGACGCCCGCGTGGAGGCCATGGTGGCCGCGGGGGCCGCCCGCGAGGTGCGCGCCGCGCACGCGGCGGGGGCGTCAGAGACCGCACGCAAGGCGCTGGGCTTCGACGAGCTGCTGGCGGGCGACGTCGAGGCGATGAAGCGCCGCACGCGCAACTTCGCCCGCCGCCAGCTGACCTGGATGCGCAAGCTCGCCGGGGTGGAGGTCGTCGACGTGACGGGCCGAGACGCGCGCGAGGTGGCGGCGGAGCTCGTCGCGGACGGGCCGGCGGCCGCGGTGCGCCGGTAGCCGCCGCGCGGTGCGCCGGTAGCCTCCGGAGGCATGGCCAAGGTCTTCGACGCGATCGACGCCCGGCTGGGGGCATGGATCGCCCGCCAGCACATGTTCTTCGTCGCCACCGCGCCGAGCGGCGGCGGCGGCCATGTCAACGTCTCGCCCAAGGGCCCGATCGAGACGCTGCGCGTGCTCGACGAGCACACCGTGGCCTACCTCGACCTCGTCGGCAGCGGCGCGGAGACCGTCGCGCACCTGCAGGACAACGGGCGGATCGTGCTCATGCTCTGCTCGTTCGACGGGCCGCCGCGCATCCTGCGCCTGCACGGCCGCGGCGAGGTGCTCGAGCCGGGGGTCCTGGAGTTCCCCGAGGTCTCCGCCCTGCCCGAGCAGCATCGCACGGTGATCCGCGTCGACGTGGAGCGGATCGCCGACTCGTGCGGGTTCGGGGTGCCGCTGATGACGTACGAGGGCGAGCGCCCGCAGTCGCAGGCGTGGGCCGAGACGAAGCTGGCCAAGGGCGGCCCGCGCGCGCTCGAGGACTACGTGGCCGAGAAGAACGCGGTGAGCATCGACGGACTGCCCGCGCTCGGCTGACCGCGATGCGCTTCGAGAAGTGGCAGGCGCTCGCCAACGACTACGTGATCGTTGAGGCGTCGGAGCTCGAGGGCGGCGAGCCCGGGGCCGAGCTCGTGCGCGCGCTGTGCCACCGCCACACGGGGATCGGCGCCGACGGCGTGCTCGTGCTCGCCGCGCCCGACGAGCCCGGGTTCGTGGCGCGGCTGCGGATCTTCAACGCCGATGGCTCCGAGGCCGAGCTGAGCGGCAACGGCGCGCGCGAGGCGGTCCTCTACCTGCGCCGCGCCGGTTGGACCGACGCGCGCCAGTTCTCGATCCAGACCGCGGCCGGCGAGATCCGGCCGACCATCCTCTCCGACACGACGTGCCGCGTCGACATGGGGCGCGCGTCGCTGAAGCACACCGGCCAGGCCCACGGCTTCCACTTCCAGCATCTCGTCATCGGCAACCCCCAGACGGCGATCCACATCACCGACCCCGCCACCCTCGAGGCGCTGGACCTGGCGGCCATCGGCCCGCCGATCGAGACCGACCCGCAGTTCCCGCAGCGCACCAACGTCTCGTGGTTCACCACCGTCGACGACGCCACCATCCGCGCGCGCATCTTCGAGCGCGGCGTCGGCGAGACCGCCTCGAGCGGCACGGGCGCGTGCGGCGCGGCCATCGCCCATGTCCTGCGCGGCGGGGACTCGCCGGTCACGGTCAGGCTCGACGGCGGCGAGCTCGAAGTCGACGTGGGGGAGGACCTCCACGTCGACCTGACGGGCTGGGCCGTGCCGGTCTTCGCCGGCGAGATCGATGCGGCTACCGCAGGTGCAGGCGGCCGTTGACGTCGCGCTTGGTGCACGACAGGCCGTAGCGGCGGTACTGGCTGGCGAAGCGGGCAGCGCAGTACTGCCCGCGCGCGATGCACTTGTGCTGGCCACCGATGGTGGCGCTCCTGCAGACGGCAGCGGACGCGTGGTGGGCAGGGGCGGCGGGGGCGGCGACCAGGAGCCCGAGGGCGGCAGCCGCGACCAGGAGCGAGCGGCGAGCGATCATGGCGCTCCTATCGTCCGGCGCTCAGCGTTCTTGAGTGGTGCGTCCGTGCGCGGACCGACGTACAGGGGGCGCAAGACAGCCTCACCGAGGGCGGGGTCCGCCCGCTGGCCCGGTCGGGCGCGAACCACTGTGGATTCGTCCCGGATTCCGGACCCAATCGACAGTGGTTCGGCACGGGCGGGGTCTCGGCACGGGGCCCGCGGCCCGCGCACGACGCGCGAGGCCACCCTCCCTCGATGCCGCCGTTTCAGCCCGCCGCAGACCGCTGAGCAGACCGCCGAGCTGACCGCCGAGCAGACCGCCTCACACGCTGACCGCGTGCTCGCGCAGCGCGTCGGTCAGCGAGGTCTTGAGGTCTGTCGACGCGCTCCGCTCGCCGATGATGAGCGCGCACGGGATGCGATAGGAGCCGGCGGGGAACTTCTTCTTGCGGGTGCCCGGGATGACGATGGCGCGGGGCGGCACCTCGCCGCGCAGCTCGACGGGCTTCTTGCCGCGCACGTCGATGATCGGCGTGGTGGCGGTGAGCACGACGTTGGCGCCGAGGACGGCCTCGCGGCCGATGCGGACGCCCTCGACGACGATGCAGCGCGAGCCGACGAAGGCGCCGTCCTCGACGATGACCGGATTGGCCTGCAGCGGCTCGAGGACGCCGCCGATGCCCACGCCGCCGGAGAGATGCACGTCGGTGCCGATCTGCGCGCACGAGCCGACGGTGGCCCAGGTGTCGACCATCGTTCCGGAGCCCACCCAGGCGCCGACGTTGACGTACGAGGGCATGAGCACGACGCCCGGCGCCACGTAGGCGCCCTGGCGGGCGGTCGCGGGGGGAACCACGCGCACGCCGAGCTCGGCCCAGCCGGACTTCAGCGGCATCTTGTCGTGGTACTCGTAGGGGCCGACCTCGAGGGTCTCCATCCCGCGGGTGCGAAACGAGAGCAGGATCGCCTTCTTGGCCCACTCGTTGACGTGCCAGCCGGTGTCGGTCGGCGTCGCGACGCGCACGCTGCCGTCGTCGAGCAGGGCCAGCGCCTCCTCGACGGTGGCGGCGGCCTCCTCGCCCAGATCGCTCGTCGCGCGCTCGTAGAGCCCGTCGATCTCGGCGGCGAGGGCGGTCAGGTCGGTGCCGGCGCTCATCGCTAGGGCTCCAGGCGGGAGCGGCGGCGTGCGATGGGCGGGCGATGACGCGCTGTCATGGTCCTGATGCTAGGCGCTCGGCGGCGCGGCGGCAGTCCTCGGGGGTCGGGACGAGCGCGACGCGCACGTGGCCCTCGCCGCCCGGGCCGAAGAACGGGCCGGGAGCGACCACGATGCCGTGCTCCTCGAGCAGGCGCAGCGCGTAGCCCTCGGAGACCTCGCCCTCGGGCAGCCGCAGCCACAGGAAGAACGAGGCGTCGCCGCCGGAGGGCGCGAGGCCCGCCTCGAGCAGGGCCGGCAGGAGCGCCGACCGCTTGGCGCGATAGCGCTCGCGGACCTCGGTCACGTGCTCCTCGTCGGCCCACGCCGCCGCGGCGGCGCGCTGGATGAAGGTCTGCGGCGCCACGCCGACGTTCGGGCGGTAGCGCTTGAGGGCGGCGATGATCTCCGGGTCGCCCGCGGCGAATCCCGAGCGATAGCCCGGCATCGAAGAGCGCTTGGAGAGCGTGTTGAAGACGACGACGTTGGTCCGGTCGCCGAGCTCCAGCGCGCTGACGGGCGGATCGCCGGCGAACCACAGCTCCGAGTAGGCCTCGTCGGAGGCCAGGACGAAGTCGTGCTCGCGCGCGAGCGCCGCGGCGCGCTCGTAGAGCGCGGGCGACGCCGTGGCGGCCGTCGGGTTGTTGGGATGGTTCAGCCACAGCAGCGCGACGCCGTCCCAGTCGACGGCGTCGAGGTCCGGCTGCCAGCCGCGGCCCGGGTCGAGCGCGAGGTCGACCACCTGCGCGCCGGCGAACAGGGCGCCGCGGGCGGCGACGGGGTAGCCCGGGGTGGTGACGACGACGCGGTCGCCGCGGCCGGCCACCACCTGGGCGAGGTGGAAGACGGCCTCCTTGGAGCCCTGAGTGGGGACGATCTCGGTGGCGGGATCGAGCGTCGCCCCGAAGCGCCGCTGCGCCCAGCCGGCGATGGCCTCGCGCAGCTCGGGCAGGCCGTCGGCCGTCGGGTAGGTCGACACCGGCTCGTCCGCGAGGGCCTGCTCCAGCGCCCGCGGGATGAAGGCCGGGGTCACCTCGCGCGGCTCGCCGATGCCGAAGTCGATGACGTCCACGCCGCGCGCCATCGCCGCTCGCTTGGCCTCGATGAGGCGCACGAACGGATAGCTCGTCATGCCGGCCAGGACCGGGTTCAGGCGCACGCGAAGGCCTCGATCGTCTCGTAGCAGCGCACCAGGGCGTCGACGCGCACGTGCTCGTCGCGGGCATGGGCCTGGGCGGGGTCGCCTGGGCCGAAGTTGATGGCGTCCACGCCCGCGCCCGCGAACTCGGCGACGGGCGTCCAGGCCTGCTTGGGCTCGACCGCCAGGTCCCCGGCGGCGATCAGGCGCTGCGCCATCGGATTGGCCACGGCGACGGGCGCGCTCGGCGCGTTGCCGTCGATGACCAGCGTGCCGTAGCGGTCGCACAGGTCGCGCAGCCACGCCTCGGCGTCGTCGGCGCTGCGATCGGGGGCGTAGCGGTAGTTGACGTGCGCGACCGCCTCGGCCGGGACGACGTTGTCGGCGATCCCGCCGGCCACGCGCGTCACCGAGACCACCTCGGTGAAGCGCAGCCCGTCGAACTCGCGCGGCGCGGGCGGCACCTGGGCCAGCGCGTGGATCCCCGCCGCTGCGCGGTGGATCGCGTTGTCGGCCAGCCAGGGGCGCGCCGAGTGCCCCGAGCGCCCGTGGAAGGTCCAGGTGGCGTTGACGTTGCCCAGGCAGCCGGCGTGGACGGCGTTGGCGGTGGGCTCCATGACCAGCACGAGGTCGGCGGTCCGCAGCCCCGCCTCGCGCGCGAGCAGTCCCGCCAGCGCGCTCTCGCTGACCGCGAGCTCCTCGCGCCCGAAGAACACGTAGCCGAGGTCGACCGTCGCCTGCAGCCCGGCCAGCGCGAGCTCGACCATGACCGCCACCGCGCCCTTCATGTCGCTGGCGCCGAGGCCGTGGACCGCGTCGGCGTCGCGCCGTCCGGGGCGGTTGCCCTGCGCCGGGACGGTGTCGAAGTGCCCGGCCAGCAGCACGAGCGGGCGCTCGCCGCGCTCGGTGGTGCCGGCCAACACGCACGTGTCTCCGGCGTCGCGGGCCTCCACGCCGCCGGCGCGCAGCACGCCCAGGACGTGCGCGGCGAGCGCGGCCTCGTCGCGCGACTCGGAGGGGATGTCGACGAGCTCGAGCGTGCGTGCGGCGAGGCGGTCGGCGAGGGACACGCCCCGGAGGCTATCCAGCGGCCCCGCCGGTCCGCCGCGCGTCGAACGTCGGTCCTACCCCCTCAGGAGGGGGGAAGACCGACGTTCGACGATCCGGGCCGGCGCAGGCCGTCGGCCACCGCGTAGAGCCGCGCGGGGTCCGGGGGCCCCGGAGCGGCGCGCTTGTTGGGCGTCGTGTCCGGCGGGCGCATGCTGCGCGGGATGATGTCGCCGTGCTCGAGCGCGGCGGCCTTGAGTCGACGGGCCGGCACCGTCGGGACCTCGAGGGCGTTGGCCACCCTGACCAGCCGCCGGCGCTTGGCCCCCCTCGAGAACGGCAGGGCCAGCGCGACGATCATCGCGTGCTGCGCGCGAACGCCGTGGGCGTGGAGCTCGACGCGGCCCCAGAGCGCGACCGCCCCGCCCACCAGCTCTGAGGTGCCGAGCGACGCCGTGCGCGGGGTCGGCGAGTACCAGGCGTAGAACCCGCACGTGCAGCCGTTCTGTGGCGCCGCGCCGTCGTGGGCGTCCTCGCCGAGGCAGCGGGCGGTCTGCAGGCCGCGCACCCAGCGATCGTCGGCGTGCAGCGACCAGAGCTCCTCGCCGTGCAGCCGCCACTGGCGGAAGCCGATGACCGCGCGGATCAGGTCGGGAGCGATGGCCTGCATCGGGCCGTGCGCCGTCAGCGCGCAGGCACGGCCGGCCGCGCGGGCTTCGCCGGGCGCTCGGGCTCGCGCTCGGGGTGCACGATCGGGGGCGGTGCGGGGGTCGGCGTCTCGACGGGCTCGACCGTGATCGTGCGTGACGGGCCGTCCAGCGAACCGGTGAGATGCGAGCGGGGACGGCGGGGCGGGGACGGGCGGAACTTCATGGCGGCACCTTCTGGTCGATCGACGGGCGCAGCAATGGTTCCCGGCTGCGCCGGTTACAAAGCTTCCTCGTGTCGGGGCGGGTTGTCGAGGCGACACACGCTGGAGCAGCTCGTTTTCTCAGAGTTCTCTTGCCTTCCCTTGAGGCTGGCGTGAGGGCCCGGGCGCATCATGGGGTGACGGATCGCGCTGACCAGGAAGGCCCGACATGGCGAACTCGCTGCTGAACCCCACGCCACCCTCCGAGCCGGAGGGCTACGACTACGACCGCCGCCCGCCGGGAGGAGCGCCGCCCCCGCCCGCGCCCCCGGGCCGCGACGGCCGCGGTCCCGGGCGTCGCGGGCTCGCCCTCCTGCTCATCCTCACGGCTCTCGCCGGCGGGGTGGCCGGCGCCGGGCTGCTCCTGCTCACCGGCGCCGGTGACGGCACGACGAGCACCACGACGGTGACCACCGCGACGACCGCGGCCGCTGCGCAGCGCTCGGACGCCTCCACCGGCCTCGACGCGCGCACGCTGTACGCCAACGCCAATCCCGGCGTGGTCGACATCACGTCCCGCGGCATCTCGTCCTCGGGCGCCGGCCGCTCGCCCTTCGGCGGTTCGGGCCAGTCCGCGACCGCGACCGGCACCGGGTTCGTCGTCGACGGCAAGGGCCATATCGTCACCGCCGCCCACGTCGTGGAAGGCGCCTCCTCCATCAGCGTGAAGCTCCAGGACGGCACGACCCGCACGGCCAAGGTCCTCGGCACCGACGAGGCCACCGACGTCGCCGTCCTCTCGGTCGATCCGTCGGGCCTGAACCTGCACCCGCTGGCGCTCGGGAGCTCCTCCTCGCTGTCGATCGGCGACGCGGTCGCGGCCATCGGCGACCCGTTCACCTACGACCGCAGCCTGAGCACGGGCGTCGTCTCCGGCCTGGACCGGACGATCAGCGCCCCCAACGGCTTCACCGTCGCGCACGCGATCCAGACCGATGCCGCGCTCAACCCCGGCAACTCGGGCGGCCCCGTGCTCGACGCGTCCGGGCGGGTCATCGGCATCGTCGATCAGATCGCCACCAACGGGTCCTCGCAGACGAGCTCGGGCGTCGGCTTCGCCGTCCCGATCGACCTCGTGCGCTCGGAGCTGAGCAGGCTCGAGGCCGGACAGACCGTGCGCCACGCCTACTTCGGCGTCAGCACGTCGGACCTGGGCACGGGCACCGCGGGCGCGCTCATCCAGAGCGTGTCGAGCGGCGGCCCCGCCGCCGGCGCCGGCCTGCGCTCGGGCGACGTGGTGACCCGCATCGGCTCGGCGGCGATCAAGGGCACGAACGACCTCGTCGCGGCGGTCGCGGCGCATGCGCCGGGCGATCGCGTCCAGGTGACGGTCAAGCGCGGCTCGAGCACCAAGACGGTGACGGTCACCTTCGGCACGCAGCCCACGCAGGCGGCGCAATCCGGCCAGACGCCGTAGGGCGCGCGGCGCTCGCCGTAGCCTTTGCGGCGTATGCGCTACTGCGGGATCGACGTCTCCGCCCGGCCGGCCCAGCAGCAGCTGTGCACCCTGCACCCGCGCCGCGCGGGCGATGGCGGCACCGAGCTGGTCGCGACCTTCTACGAGCCCGGGGACGTGGCGGCCGTCGTGCGCACCGTCCTCGGGTTCGGCCGCGAGGCGGTGGTGGCGGTCGACGCGCCCTCGGGACGGCGCTTGGACCTGCTCGCCGCGGGACGTCCGCTGCGCGACGCGCTCGGGCTGCCCGAGGGCCGCTACCAGCGCTCGCGCGTGTGCGACGCGCTGCTCTACCGCCGGCGCCTGCCGCTCTACCCGGTCCCGGCCGCCGGGCAGGCGCTGGAGGCGTGGGAGGGGTGGATGGAGGTCGGCTTCGAGCTCTTCGACGCCCTCGAGCGCATCGGGCTCTACCGCCCGGACTCCGACGCGCTCGAGGCGCCCGTGGGCTCGGGCGCGCTGCGCTTCGGACGGCTGTGCGAGACCTATCCCGACGCGGTCTTCTGCTCGCTGCTCGGCCACCGCCCGTCGCCCAAGCGCACGCCCTGGGGCCTTCAGCAGCGCATCGCCGCGCTGCGCATGCGCGGCGTGGTCGACGACGACGGCGGGCTGTGGCACCGCACGCTCGACGAGCTCGACGCCTGCGCGGCGGCCTACGCGGCACGCGCGCTGGCCGAGGGCGGCGGGTCGTGGGTGGGCGATCCGCGCGAGGGGGTCATCGTCCTGCCCGTGCCCGAGCTGGCCGACCGCTACGACAAGCTGCCGCCGCCCGCGCGCACGCGGCTGGCCTGACGGGCCACGACGCCGGCCGACGCGCAGGTCGCCAGCGCGAGGGCCAGCTCGTCGCCGCCGACGCCGCGCAGATCGGGATGCTCGAGGTCGACATCGATGGTCGCGCCGCCCAGCAGGCCGAGGCTGGCCAGCCCGTTGCGCGCGAGCTCGGCCCAGAGGTCGCCGTGATGGGCCAGCAGGGCCCGGCGCGTGGTGCCCTCGCGGCGCGCGCCGGTCTCGAGCTCGCGCGTCTCCTCGAACGGGTCGACGCGCACCTGCGAGTCGGAGCCGATGGCCAGCCGCACGCCCGCATCGCGGTAGGCCAGCGCCGGCAGGTGGCCGTCGCCCAGGTTGCCCTCGGTCGTGGGGCACGTGATGACGATGGTCTCCGAGTCGGCCAGCAGCGCGATGTCGCGCGCGTCGACATGGATCGCGTGCACGACGCTCGTGCGCGGCCCCAGGAAGCCGGTCCGCGCGAGCAGCTCGATGGGGCTCGCGCCGTGCTGGGCGCGGCACTCGCGCACCTCGCGGGGCTGCTCGGCGGCGTGCACGTGGCGCGGCAGGCCGTGGTCGGAGGCATAGCCGGCGATCGCCTCCAGCCAGTCGGGGGGCACCGCGCGCACCGAGTGCGCGGCGACCGCGACCGAGACGCCGTCGCGCCCGTCGGCCCACTCGCGCAGCGCGTCCACGCGCGCCAGGAAGCTCTCGACGTCGGGGTCCTGGAAGCGCGGGTGTCCCCCGCGGTGGTAGGCCGCGGGGATGACGACGATGTGCAGGCCGACCTCGATCGCCGCCTGGGCCACGGCCAGCGCCAGCGCGTTGGGGTCGTCGTAGGGGGTCCCGTCGGGGCGGTGGTGCACGTAGTGGAACTCCCCGACGGCGCCGTAGCCCGCGGCCAGCATCTCCGCGTAGACCTGGGTGGCCACGCGCTGCATGGACTCCGGGTCGAGCGCCTGCGCGAGGTGCATCATCTGGGTGCGCCAGGACCAGAAGTCGTCGGGGTTGCGCTCGCCCAGCCCGCGCAGGTCGCGCTGGAAGGCGTGCGAGTGCGCGTTGGGCATGGCGGCGATGGTGGCCGCCCTCATCGCACGACCTCGAGGATGGCCGTGGCGGCGGCGGCCGCGTCGTCGAGGTCGGCTGCCTCCTGCGGGGAATGGCTGATGCCGCTCGGGTTGCGTGTGAGCACCATGGCCGCGGGGATCTTCGCCGCCAGGATGCCCGCGTCGTGGCCCGCGAAGCACAGGACGCCCTCGGTGTCGCCGAGCGCTGCGCGCAGAGCGCGGTCGAACTCGACGCCGTCCGACCGCGCCGCGACCGAGAGCTCCGCGCCGTCGGGCAGGTCCTGGAACCAGGCGGTGAGGGAGGAGGGGTTCGCCGAGCGCGCGTCGAGCCACAGGCGCACGTGGGAGGCGATGGTCGTCAGCGCGTTGGGCTCGACGAGCATCCGCGAGGCGGTGACGACCATGTCCTCGGTCGCGCGCTGGTGGGCGGCGACGATGAGGATCGCGGCGCGCAGCAGCGCATCGGAGCGCTCGTGGCGGCGGGTGGTGCCCGCATGGTCGGCGCGGCCGTGCAGGTCGGCCTGCACGCGCATCCGGGCGGCCAGCGCGCGCACGACGGCGAAGCGCTCGAGGTCCGGGGTCTGGTCGACGTGCAGCTCGAGGAAGCCGCGCAGGCGCCCGAGCCACGCCGGCGCCTGCGTGACGCCCGCCGGATCGACCCCGGCCGCGGCCATCGCGTCGGCCAGGCGCACGCCGTCGTCGTCGCGGCGATCCAGGACGGCGGGATCGAGGACGCCGGCCAGCGCGCGGCTGCCGAAGGTCGGCGTGTTGAAGCGCGCGCCCTCCTCGTCGGCGAAGGCGATGACGGCCACCGGCGCGCGCTCGGCCACCGCGAAGGCGGCGCACACGCCCAGCGCGCCGTCATAGCGCCCGCCGGCGCGCACGCTGTCCAGGTGCGAGCCGACGCCCCACCACGGCGCGGGCGCCTCGGGCACGGCCCAGCGGTTGCCGGCCGGGTCGACCTCGACGCGCAGGCCGACCTCCTCGGCGCGGCGCGCGAACCACGCGCCGGCCGCCTCGTCCTCGGCCGTCCAGGCCAGCCGCGTGGTCCCGCGCTCGTCGAGGCCGATGGGCTCGAGGTCCGCGAGGCGCCCGGCAAGGTCCTGCGCGGCGATCACGGCGCGATCCTCCATGCGGCGTCCGGGCGCACGTAGGCCACCTCGGCGGCGCGGATGACCAGGCACACCGGGTTGCGCCCGAAGCGATAGGGGAGGTGCGCGACGGGCGTGTCGAGCAGCACCACGTCGGCGCGCTTGCCGACCTCCAGCGAGCCGATCTCGTCGGAGAGGCCGAGCACCCATGCCGCGTTGAGCGTGCACGCCAGCAGCGCCTCGCGCACGCTCCAGCCGTAGCGGCGCACGGCGAGCCCGATGACGACCGGCAGCGAGGACACCGGCGAGGTCCCGGGATTGAGGTCGGTCCCGAGCACGCAGATGGCGCCCGCATCGGCCAGCGCCCGGGCCGGGGCGACGCGCTCGGCGCCCAGGAACTCGGCGCCCGGCAGGAGCACCGCGGCGCACTCGGCGGCCGCCAGGGGGGCGACGTCGTCGGGGTGCAGGCACGCGAGGTGGTCGACCGACCGTGCGCCGGCGGCCAGCGCCACCGGCACCGAGCGGTTGGCGTTGAACTGCTCGACGTGGGCGCGCAGCGGGACCCGCTCGCGAGCGGCGATGGCGCCCAGGTGCGCGAGGTTCTCGTTGGTGAAGGCGACCGACTCGACGTAGATGTCCAGCGCGTCGACGTCGCACGACGCGGCCAGCGCGTCGACGCAGTCCATCCAGTCGTCGCGGTCATAGCCCGCGGGCACGGCGTGAGCGAACAGCCCGGTGACGCGGTCGGCGCCGAGCTCGCGCCCCAGGCCCACGGCGCGCGCCTCGGCGTCGACCGAGAGCCCGTAGCCGGTCTTGGACTCGTAGGCCGTGGTGCCGGCGGCGAGCATCTCGGCGCGCAGGGCCCTGGCCTGGGTCAGGATCTCGGCGTCGGGCGTCGCGGCGAAGGCGCGCGCGCTGGAGGCGATCCCGCCGCCCGCGCGAGCGATCTCCTCGTACGGCACGCCGGTGACCTTCTGCTCGTACTCCTCGGCGCGCCAGCCGGCGAAGGGCAGGTGGGTGTGGCAGTCGACGAAGCCCGGCAGCACCGCGCACCCGGTCGCGTCGATGCGCGTCTCGGCGCCGCCGTCGGCCTCGAACGCCGCGATGCGACCCTCGTCGAGGGAGAGCGGCGAAGGGTCGAGGGTGAGCTCGCCGGCGCGGTCGTGGCGCAGGTAGGGCAGGCCGGGCGGCCCTCGCAGCACCTCGACGGCGTTCTCGACGCAGACGGTCACCGATCGTCGCCCCTCAGCCGCCCACGCCCGGCGCCGTGGCGGGCTCCGGATCGAGCATCGGCATCCGCACGCCGCTGCGCTGCGCCGCCGCCACCGCGAGCGGCTCGCCGGCATCGGCGTGGCGCACGATGCCCATGCCGGGGTCGGCGGTCAGCACCCGGCGGATGCGCTCGCCGGCCTGCGGCGTGCCGTCGGCCACGCACACCTGCCCGGCGTGGATCGAGAGCCCCATGCCGACCCCGCCGCCGTGGTGGATGGAGACCCACGAGGCGCCGCAGGCCACGTTGACCATCGCGTTGAGCAGCGGCCAGTCGGCCACGGCGTCCGAGCCGTCGGCCATCGACTCGGTCTCGCGTTGCGGCGAGGCCACCGACCCGGCGTCGAGGTGGTCGCGCCCGATGACGACCGGCCCGCGCAGCTCGCCGCTGGCCACCATCTCGTTGAAGCGCAGGCCCGCGCGGTCGCGCTCGCCGTAGCCCAGCCAGCAGATGCGCGCGGGCAGGCCCTGGAAGTGGACGCGCTCGCGCGCCAGGGCGATCCAGCGCGCGATGTGCTCCTGGTCACCGAAGAGGTCGAGGATCGCCTCGTCGGTGGCGTGGATGTCGGCCGGGTCGCCCGACAGCGCCACCCAGCGAAACGGGCCCTTGCCCTCGCAGAACAGCGGGCGGATGTAGGCGGGGACGAAGCCGGGGTAGGCGAAGGCGTCCGCGTCGCCGTGGGCGGCGGCGAGGCCGCGCAGCGCGTTGCCGTAGTCGAAGGCCTCGGCGCCGGCCTCCTGCAGCAGGCGGATGGCGGCCACGTGGGCGACGGCGCTCTCGCCCACGCGGCGCAGGTAGTCGTCGGGGTCAGAGGCGCGCAGGGCGTCGGCCTGCTCGACGGTCAGCCCGGCGGGCACGTAGCCGTTGAGCGGGTCGTGCGCGCTCGTCTGGTCGGTGACGACGTCGATCGCGGCACCGCGACGCACGAGCTCGGGCAGCACCTCGGCCGCGTTGCCCAGCAGGCCGATCGACAGCGCCTCGCGGCGCCCGCGCGCGGCCTCCAGGCGCCGCAGGGCGTCGTCGAGGTCGGCGGCGCGCTCGTCGAGGTAGCCGGTCTCGATGCGGCGCTCGATGCGCTGCAGGTCGACCTCGACGCACAGCGCGCAGCCGCCGTTCATGGTCACGGCCAACGGCTGGGCGCCGCCCATCCCGCCCAGCCCCGCCGTGACCACGAGACGGCCGGCCAGGGTGCCGCCGAAGCGCTTGCGGGCCACCGCGGCGAACGTCTCGTAGGTGCCCTGGAGGATTCCCTGGGTCCCGATGTAGATCCAGGACCCGGCCGTCATCTGGCCGTACATCATCAGCCCGGCCGCGTCGAGCGCCCGGAAGTGCTCCCACGTCGCCCACTGCGGCACCAGGTTCGAGTTGGCGATGAGCACGCGGGGCGCATCGGGGTGCGTCTCGAACACGGCCACCGGCTTGCCCGACTGCACCATCAGCGTCTCGGCGCCGCCCAGGCGCTGCAGCTCGCGCTTGATCGTGCGCAGCGACGCGTGGTCGCGCGCGGCCTTGCCGATCCCGCCGTAGACGACGAGGTCCTGCGGGCGCTCGGCCACGTCGGGATGCAGGTTGTTCTCGAGCATCATCAGCGCAGCCTCCTGCGCCCAGCCCCGGCATCTCACAGCACGACCTCCCCGGTTCGCAGGGCCTCGGCCAGCATCGCGAGCTCGCCGCTGATGGCGCGGTCCTCCTCGACGCGCGGGACGATCGCGCGCACCTTCTCCACCGCCGCCTCGAGCGCCGGCGTCGTGCGCAGCGGGCGGTGGAACTCGAGGCCCTGGCAGGCGCACACGAGCTCGGTGGCGATGACCTGCGCGCAGTTCTCGACCACCGTGCGCGCCTTCAGCGCCGCGAAGGCGCCCATCGAGTTGAAGTCCTCCTGGCCCGCCGAAGTCGGGATCGAGCCCGCGCCGGCCGGATGGGCCAGCACCTGGCACTCGTTGACCAGCGCGGCTGCGGCGTACTGCGTGAGCATCAGCCCCGACGACAGCCCCGGCCGGGGCGAGAGGAAGGCCGGCAGGCCGGCGTAGCTGGGGGACAGCAGCGCGTAGGTGCGCCGCTCGCTGAACGAGGCCAGCTCGCACAGGGCGAGCGCGAGGTGATCGAGCGGCAGCGACAGCGGCTGGCCGTGGAAGTTGCCGCCGGCCACGACGTCGCCGTCCTCGGGGAACACCAGCGGGTTGTCGGTCACCGCGTGCAGCTCGCGCTCCAGCGCGCCCTCGATGTAGCCCAGCGCGTCGTCGACCGCGCCCAGGACCTGCGGCGCGCAGCGCAGCGTGTAGGGATCCTGCACCCGGCCGCAGTCGGCGTGGCTGGCCACCACCTCGCTGCCCTCGAGCAGGGCGCGCAGGCGGGCGGCGACCCGCTGGGCGCCCGGATGCGGGCGCACGCCGGCCAGGCGCTCGTCGAAGGGCGCGGTCGAGCCCTTGAACGCCTCCAGCGAGAGCGCCAGGGCGACGATGCCCGCCTCGAGCAGGCGCCGCGCGTCGCGCGCCGCCAGGCCGCCGGCAGCCGCCATGAGGTGCGTGCCGTTGATCAGCGCGAGGCCCTCCTTGGGCTCGAGCCCCACGGGCTCGAGCCCGGCGCGCGCCAGCGCGGTGGCCCCGTCGAGGCGCTCGCCGCGGACCTCGGCCTCGCCCTCGCCGACGAGGACGAGCGCGACGTGGGCCAGCGGCGCGAGGTCGCCCGACGATCCGACCGAGCCCTTGGCCGGGACGACGGGCAGCACGCCGCCCGCGAGCATGGCCAGCAGGAGCTCGACGACCTCCTCGCGCACGCCGGAGTGCCCGCGGCGCAGCGAGGCGGCCAGCAGCGCCAGCATCCCGCGCACGACCTCGCCCGGCAGCGCCGGCCCGGCGCCGACGGCGTGCGAGCGCACGAGGTTGAGCTGCAGGGCCGCCGCGTCGCCGGCGCCGATGCGCACGCTGGCGAGATTGCCGATCCCGGTCGTGACGCCGTACACCGCGCCGGCGGACCCGAGCGCCTCGTCGACGACGGCCCGCGCGGCGGCGATCCGGGCGCGATCGTCGGCGGTCAGAGGTGCGGGGGCGCCGCCGCGGGCGACGCGCTCGAGGTCCTCCAAGGTCGGCATCCACCCGGCACGCTACTGCCGGGCGCGGCTCTCAGGCCCGCTCGACGACCACCGTGGTGGCCTTGATGACCGCCGTGGCCGAGTCGCCGGGCTTCAGCCCGAGCTGGTCGGCCGCCTCGCGCGTCATGAGCGAGACGATGCGGTGCGGGCCGCAGGCCATGTCGACCTGGGCCATGACCTCGTCGCGGCGGATGGCGAGGACGATCCCCGCGAGGCGGTTGCGCGCGCTGCCGCCCGCGGCCGAGCGCTCGCGCAGCAGCCGAGCGAGCTCCTCGGCGCTCATGTAGCGCTGCTGTCCGCGCCGCTCGAAGGTGACGCGCCCGTCGCGCTCCCAACGGCGCAGGGTGTCGATGCTGACACCGAGCGCCGTGGCGGCGGCCCCGATGCGGATCGCCTCGTCCATGGAGATGCCAGTCAGAGGCCCACCGTACCCTCACCGGAGACCGCGGTGGGGGAACATTCAGGCTCACTTCAGGGGCGTGATGCGGATCGCGTACGGGAAGTCGCCGAAGCTCACGTCCACGAAGAGCCTTCCGTGCAGCGCGAGTGTCCTGCGGCCCGTCCGCCGGGCCGCCCGGAAGAGCCGGACGCTGCCGGGCCCGTCCTGCTCGGCCCGGCGGTCCAGGGCCGCCACGAACGCGGTCTGGGCGGTGAAGTCCACGTGTGGGTCCTCGGGCGCGAACTGCTCGAAGCGCACGAGATAGCGCCCGTCGAACGCGTAGGGCCCGTGCGACGCGGGGGAGAGATCCCCGCGCACGATGATCTCGCCGGCGCGCCGGGGCGCCTGCAGCAGCGCGACCTTGGCCTTGGCCGGGTCGGGCGGTTTCGCGCGGGGGGCCGCGGCGCTGCCGCAGCCTGCCAGCGCCGCGAGCAGGAGGACCCCTGCGACGAGCGGCGCCGCGCGGCGCTGAGCGGCAGGCGGGCGGGACACGCCGCGAGTGTAGTCCCCATTTGACTACCGGGTGAGCGTGGGATATGCATAGGCGTCATGGACCAATTGCCTAGGCGCCACGCAGGGGGGCGATGACCCTGCGCCGCACGACTGTCGCCCTCATCCTCGCCGTCCTCGCGGCCCTCGCCGCTCCCGCGGCGGCCTGCGCGCTCAACGTCTACGCCGCCACGTCGCTGACGAAGGCCTTCCCGGCGCTCAACAAGGGCCCGAGCTACAGCTTCGGCGGCTCGAACACGCTGCAGCTGCAGATCGAGCGCGGCGCCCCCGCGGACGTGTTCGCGTCCGCGAGCGCCAACGAGGCCCAGGCGCTGTTCCGCGAAGGCCTCTGCACGCGCCCGGTCACCTTCGCCATCAACCGGCTCGTGCTGCTCATCCCGAACGCCAACCCGGGCTCCATCAGGTCGGTCTACTCGCTGCGCTCCGGCGGGCGCAAGCTGTCGATCGGCACCGCGGGGGTGCCCATCGGGGCCTACACGCGCCGGCTGCTCAAGCGCATGCGCCTCTCCTCGATCCTCAGCGCCAACACGGTCAGCCAGCAGACCAACGTGGGCCAGGTCGCCTCCCAGGTCGCGCTGGGCGCGGCCGACGCCGGCTTCGTCTACAACACCGACGCACTGGCCGTGCGGAGCCGCACGAAGGTGCTCAGCCTGCCCAGGTGGGCCCAGCCGCCGGTGCGCTACCAGATCTGCGCGGTGCGCCGTCCGCGGGCCGACACCAGGGGGGCGGCGGCCTTCATCAAGCAGGTCACGGGCAGGGCGGGCCGCCGCGCGCTGAAGGCCTACGGCTTCGGGCTGCCCCCGCGCGGGTGATGCGACAGAGCGCGTTCAGCGCGCTGCTGGCGCTGATCGCCGGGATCACGCTCGCCTTCCTGGCGACGCCGATCGTGGCGCTCTTCACCGAGGTGCCGCTCCGTGACGTCCCGTCGCTGCTCGGCCAGCCGGCGGTGCAGGACGCGCTGAAGGTCACCATCCGGACGAACCTCATCGCC
The DNA here is from genome assembly GCA_963757775.1 of Paraconexibacteraceae bacterium. GTDB lineage: Bacteria > Actinomycetota > Thermoleophilia > Solirubrobacterales > Solirubrobacteraceae > JAOPZW01. The sequence goes on from CAVWSH010000014.1 coordinate 73,994, forward strand.
AACGGGCTCATCCTGGGCTTCGGGACGCCGACGGCGTGGCTCATCGCACGGCGGCGGTTCCCGGGCCGCGCGCTGGTGGTGACGCTCGTCGAGCTGCCGCTCGTGCTGCCGCCGGCGGTGGCGGGCATCGGGCTGCTGGCCGCGGTGGGGAGCGGCGGGCTCTTCGGCTCCACGCTGCGCGACGCGGGCATCGAGCTGCCGTTCACCGAGGCGGCCGTGGTCCTCGCGGTCGCCTTCGTGGCCTCGCCGTTCTACATCCGCCAGGCCATCAGCGCCTTCGAGTCGGTCGACCCGAACCTCACCGACGCGGCGCGCACCCTCGGCGCCGGGCCGGGGCGGACGTTCTGGCGCATCGGCCTGCCGCTGGCCGCCGGCGGCCTGCTGGCGGGCTGGGTGCTCGCCTTCGCGCGCGGCGTGGGGGAGTTCGGCGCGACGATCATCTTCGCGGGCAACGTGCGCGGGCAGACGCAGACGCTGACCCTGACCATCTACGAGCAGCTCGAGTCGAGCCTCGACGTCGCCCTGGCCATCGGGGTGCTGCTCGTGGTGCTCAGCGGCGGGGTGCTGCTGTCCTACAAGATGCTCTCCTCGTGGAGACGCTCGAGCTCGACATCGCCGTCGCCCTTCGCTCGTACGAGCTCGGCGTCTGCCTGAGCGTCGGGGCCCAGACCTTGGCCCTCGTCGGGCCCTCGGGCGCCGGCAAGACGACGGTGCTGCGCGCCATCGCCGGGCTGCGGCGCCCCGACCGCGGGCGCATCGCGCTCGGCGACCGCGCCTGGTTCGACGCTGCGGCCAAGATCGACCTGCCACCCGAGCGGCGCTCGGTCGGGCTCGTCTTCCAGGAGTACGCGCTCTTCCCGCACATGACGGTGCGCGCCAACGTCGCGTTCGGCGGCGCGAGCGACGGTCGCGTGCGCGAGCTGCTGGACCGCGTGCGCATCGCCCACCTGGCCGACGAGCGCCCGGGCGGGCTCTCGGGGGGCGAGCGCCAGCGCGTGGCGGTCGCACGCGCTCTCGCGCGCGATCCGCAGGTCCTGCTCCTCGACGAGCCGCTCTCGGCCCTCGACGCGCACACGCGCGCGGTCGTCCGCGGCGAGCTGCAGGACGTCCTCGGCGCCCTGGCCCTGCCGACGCTGCTCGTGACCCACGACTTCCGCGATGCCGCCGCGCTGGCCGACCGCATCGGGGTCATGGTCGACGGCCGCCTGCGCCAGGAGGGCACGGCGGCCGAGCTCGTGGCCCACCCGGCCGACGCCTTCGTGGCCTCCTTCACCGGGGGCAACCTGCTGGCCGGGCGCGCCGACGGCGGCGTCGAGGTCGTGCTCGATGCGGGCGGGGTGGTGCGCGCGGGCGAGTCGGCCTCCGGGCGGGTGGGCGTGGCGGTCTACCCGTGGGAGGTCGGCATCGCCCTGCAGGCGCCGAACGACGGCCTCAACGGCCTGCCGGGCACCGTGCACGGGGTGGCGCCGGAGGGCAGCCGCGTGCGCCTGCGCATCGGCGAGGTCGTGGTCGAGCGCCCGGCCGAGGAGATCGAGCGCCTGGCCCTCCAGCCGGGCACCACCGCGTGGGCCACCTTCGCCCCGGAGGCGGTGCGCATCGTGGCGCTCGAATAGGCGGGCTCGGGGCGAAAGGCCCGCCCCGGCGCCCTAGACTGGAACAGAGCATGGAACGCAGTCGCCACGGTCGCACCACGCCTTCGCGCACCATCACCGCCGCCGAGCAGGAGGGCCGGCCGAAGCAGCGCGCCTTCTGCGTCGCCGCCCTGGAGGAGGGCGAGGACCTCTCCGAGCTGCGCGAGCTGCTGCGCACGGCCGGCGTGGCCGTCGTCGGGCAGGCCGTCCAGCATCGCGACAAGCCGCATCCCAACACCTACCTGGGGCCCGGCAAGGTCGAGGAGGTCAAGGTCGCGGCGAAGGCGGCCGACGCCAACGTCGTCGCCGTCGACGACGAGCTCTCGCCGCGTCAGGAGCGCAACCTGGAGGGCGAGCTGGGCCTGCCGGTCATCGACCGCACGGCCATCATCCTCGACATCTTCGCCGACCACGCCAACAGCGCCGAGGGCAAGCTCCAGGTCGAGCTCGCCCAGCTGCAGTACAACCTCGCGCGCATGCGCGGGCTGTGGACGCACCTCGAGCGCCTGGGCGCCTCGGCCTCGGCGCCCGGCATCGGCACCAGGGGCCCGGGCGAGACGCAGATCGAGACCGACCGCCGCCTGGCCCGCGATCGCATCTCGGCCCTCAAGCGCAAGCTGGGCGAGGTCAAGTCGTCGCGCGCCGTGATGCGCGCCGAGCGCGAGCGGGCCCATCTGCCGCGCGTCGCGCTCGTCGGCTACACGAACGCCGGCAAGTCGACCCTGCTCAACCAGCTCACCGGCTCGACCGTCGGGGTCGCCGATCGCCTCTTCCACACGCTGGATCCGAGCACGCGCGCGGCGCGGCTCAACGGGCGGCCCTACCTGCTGACCGACACGGTGGGCTTCATCCGCAAGCTGCCCCACCAGCTCGTCGACGCCTTCGGCGCCACGCTGGAGGAGACGGTCATGGCCGATCTCGTCCTGCACGTCGTCGACGCCTCGGTGCCCGAGGTGGAGATGGACGAGATGCTGCGGGCCGTCGACTCGGTGCTCGACGAGATCGGCGCCGGCGACCGCCCGCGCCTGCTCGTCCTCAACAAGGCCGACGCGCTCGACGAGGAGCGCCGCGAGGAGCTGCGCTTCGCGCACCCCGACGGGATCCTCGTCTCGGCGCTGGCCGGCGCCGGCATCGACGAGCTCGGCGAGCGCGTCGAGCACGCCTTCGACGAGACCCTGCGCTCGATCGACCTGCTGCTGCCCTTCGAAGAGGGCGGGCGGCTGGCCGAGCTGCACGACCTCGCCGGCGAGCTCGAGCGCGTCGACACGGCCGAGGGCGTGCGCGTGCGCGGCCGCGTGCCGGTCACCGTGGCCGAGCGCTACGCGCGCTTCGCGGTCAACGGCTCGCCGTCCTAGGGCGGGGGGCAGTGGTCACCGTGGCGCGCTCTGCCCGCCGAGCGGCAGGGTGGCGCGCAGCGTGGTGCCGATCCCGGCCGGACTGACGATCTCGAGCGTTCCCTCGCTGGCCTCGACGCGGTCGAGCATGCCGGTCAGCCCGGTCCCGGCCGCCGGGTCCGCGGCGCCCGAGCCGTCGTCGCGTACGCGAATCGACAGCGTCTCGCCCTCGACCTCGACCTCGCCCGTGGCGCGACGACCTCGCCGGCAGGCTCAAGCGCACCGAGCTGCAGCACGCCGCCTCCTCGATCCCCGGCCGTGAGATCGTGCAGGTGCTCACCGAGATCCCGGCCGGCGCCGAATCCGGGTGGCATCAGCACCCCGGCGATGAGGTCGGCTACATCGTCGCGGGCACCGTGCGCATGGAGATCGAGGGCGGGCCCACGCTCACCCTGCACGCCAGCGACCCCTTCCTCATGCCGCCCCGCACCCCCCACAACGCGACCGACCTCGGGCCCGAGACGGGGCAGATGCTGTCGACCTACATCGTGGAGGTGGGGGAGCCGATCGCCAAGTTCACGCGCTGACGGTCGCCCCCGGCGCGACCGGTTCAGCTCAGCGCGAGTCGCCCGACCCCGACAGCACGCCGCGCTCCTGGCGCGAGAGGAGCTTGTCGAGGTTGGCCTGCGCGATGGCCTCGAGGTCGAGGCCGGCCTCGGTGGCCACCTGGGCCACGTACCAAAGGACATCGCCGAGTTCGCCCGCCAGCGCCTGCAGGCGCTCGCCGGTCATGACCCCGCCGTCGTCGCGCAGCATCTTCTTGACCTTCTCGGCCACCTCGCCGGCCTCGCCGGACAGGCCCAGCGTCGGGTAGACGATGTTCTCGCCCGCGCCCGGATAGGTCGCGGTGCGTCGCGAGAGCCGCTGGTAGTCGGAGAGCAGCATGGCTCGCGACGCTAGCAGCCGCTCCGGAGCCATTGCCCGGGTGCGGGCACCCGTACCTGCGGAGGCCTGATGGCCGCCCGACCACCGAAACATGTTCATTGCACAATCCAGGCGATGGCTCTCTCGACGCCAAGGCTCGTGCTGCTCGTCTTCGGGGTCCTGCTCGTGGTCTGCGGCATCTCGGTCGGCGTCAGCGAGGCCTTCAAGCACGACCGGACGACCACGGCGACGATCGAGCGCCACATCGAGCGCGTCGTCGTGCGTGCCGGGACGGGCAAGGTCCACCTGGAGGGCACGGAGTCCCAGCGCGTCATGGTCCGCGAGCAGCTGCAGTGGCTGTGGCGCAGGCCGGTGGTGCACACGAGCGTGCGCGGCGCGACGCTGATCGTCAGCGGCTCGTGCCCGCACACGGGGCCCGTGAACCGCTGCAAGGCGGACATCGACCTCGCGATCCCCTTCGACGCCGACGTGGTCGTCCAGGGCGACAGCGGCGACATCTCCGCCGAGCGCCTGGCCGGCCATCTGAAGCTCACCACCGACAGCGGCGACGTCCGCGCGCAGGACCTCAACGCGATCTCGGTCGCCGCCACCACCAACGCCGGCGACGTCGACGTGGCCTTCACCACGGAGCCCGTCTCGGTCAGCGCCAACTCGAACTCCGGTGACGTGCTCGTCACCGTGCCCGGGGGCGGCGAGTACCGCGTCGACGCGACCACGGCGGCGGGCGACGTCAACGTCGAGGGCGTGGTGCGCAACGACCGCTCGCTGCGCTCGATCTCCGCCACGGCCGACGCGGGCGATGTGACCGTGCGCGGCCGCCAGCCCTCCTAGGGGGCCGGCGCCTCCGCGGGCACGGCCGCCCGCGGAGACGCCGGACGATCGCCTGCCTACGACGGGATGAGCTTGAACTGCTTGAGGTAGGCCTGCGCCGCCTGCTCGGGCGTGTCCTTGTCGAGGTCGACGCGCGCGTTGAGCTCCTGCATGACGTCGGCCGTGAGGCCCTTGTTCACCGCGTCGATGGTGGCCGCCAGGTCGGGCCCCGCCTGATCGGCCGTCGACTTCTTCATCAGGAAGGTCGAGTTGTAGGGCGGGAACATGCCCTTGTCGTCCTGCAGGAGGACCTCGTCGTTGCGCTTGATCTGCGGATCGGTGGTGAAGACGATCGAGACATCGGCCTGCCCGCTGGTCAGCACCTGGTGGCGCTGGTCGACGTCGACCGGCACGAACTTCTTGAACTTCAGGCCGTAGACCTTCTCGAGGCCGAGCAGGCAGTCCAGGCGCGTGCGGCACTCCGGCGAGCCGTAGAGCGTGAGCTGGCCGGCCTTGGACTTGAGATCGGAGATCTTCGTCACCCCGAGCTCCTGGGCCTTCCTCTTGAGCAGCCCGACCTCGTTGGAGGAGGTGAACGGCGTCGGCGGGAAGGCCTCGATGCCCTGCTTGGCCAGGCCCGTCTTGACCTGCTCGTAGGCCTGGCCCTCGTCGGTCGGGATGTCCTTGGCCGGGACCTTGAGGAACGACAGCAGGGCCGTTCCCGTGTACTCCGGGTACCCGGAGATCTGGTCGGTCTTGACCGCCTTGAGGGCCGTCTTCTCGTCGCCGAGGTTCAGCGCCTTCTTGACCGTGTAGCCGGCGGCCTGGAAGGCCTGGGCGTAGATCTCGCCCAGGACCTTCTGCTCGGTGAAGTTCTTCGAGCCGACCGTGATCGTGGTCTTGGCGTTGGCGTCGTTGTGCTTGATCGCGGCGGACGGCGCGCTGCTGCTCGAGGGCGTCGAGGAGCCCGCCGAGCCGGTGTCGCTGCCGCCGCCGCACGCGGCCACGCCGAGGGCGAGTGCCACGGCGGCCGCGAGGGCGGGTGGGAATGGTCGCCTGCTCATGGTGTCGGTGCGATCCTCCTCTTGGGAATGAAGAGCAGCCGGCGCCGGGACGCGGTCTGCCCTGTGAGCTTGAGGCCCTCCGGGGTGAGCTTGCGCTGGACCGCCGACAGGCCGACCTCGGCCGCGATGGCGAGCGCCGCGACCACGATCGCCGCGCCCAGACGGCCGGCGTCGCCGTAGCTGGAGGGGTTGATGATCGGGTCGCCGAGCGTCACCACGCCGGCCGCGGGGCCGAGCGTGGCGGTGGCGAGGACGTTGACGGTCGAGGTCTTCACGCCGCCGAAGACGAGCGGCAGCGACAGGGGCAGCTCGACCCGGCGCAGGATCTGCGCGCCGGTCAGGCCCATCCCGCGGGCGGCGTCGACGGCCTCGGGGTCCACCGCGCGCACCCCGGTGTAGGCGTTGAGCAGGATGGGCGGGATGGCGAGCAGGACGAGGGCGAGGGTGATGTTGAAGAAGCCCGCGCCCAGGGCCGCGAAGAACAGGAAGACCACGCCGATGGAGGGGATCGCGCGGCCGGCGTTGGTCACCGTGACCACGAGGAACGAGCCGCGCCGGCTGTGCCCCAGCCACAGCCCGAGGGGCAGCGCGAAGGCGGCCGCGATGCCCACGGAGACGACGGTGAGCAGCAGGTGCTCGCGCAGGAGCGGCAGCAGCTGGGTGCCGCCGACCTGCGCGCCGCCCGGCCCCTCGCTCTTGGTGACGATGAAGCGCAGCGCATCGCCGAGGCTGCCCAGGAAGGCGAGGGTCATGCCGTCCCCACCCGCGTCCACGGGGTGAGCAGGCGCTGGGCGCCGAGCAGGATCGCGTCGAGCGCGGCCGCCATCAGCACGCACAGCGCGCTGCCCACCGCGATGTTGGAGATGAACTCCTTCTGGGAGGCCATCTGGTCGCCCAGCCCGCCGGCGCCCGCGAAGGTGGCCAGCGCCGCAAGGCCCACGGTCGTCGTCGCCGCGATGCGCAGGCCGGCGATGATCGTCGGCAGCGCCAGCGGCAGCTCGACGCGCCACAGCAGCTGGCGCTCGGTCAGGCCCATGCCGCGGCCGGCGTCGCGCGCCTCCTCGGGCACGCCGTCGAGGCCGTCGACCGTGTTGCGAAAGAGGATGAGCAGCGTGTAGGCGGTCAGGGCGATGATCGCCGTCGTGTTGCCGCGCCCGGTGATGGGCAGCAGCAGGAAGAAGAACGCGAGGCTGGGGATCGTGTAGAGGATCCCGGTGACCTGGGTGACGGGGCCGACGAGCCGGCGGCGGCGGTGGGCCGCCAGGGCGAGGACGAAGGCGATCGCGAAGCCCAGGCCGACGGAGACCACGACCAGGAACAGGTGCTGCCAGAAGGGCGACACGTAGCGGTCGAGGTGGTGGACGATCCAGTTCGGGCAGAAGCCGTTGTTCTCCACGCAGCTGTCGGCGCTGCCGGAGCGATCGCGGAAGAAGCCGCTGTCGGCCTGGGCGAGGATGGTCGGCCCGCTCACGCCTCGCCCTCCTCCTCGCCCGCGAGCAACGCGTGGATGGCGTCGAGGCCGATCACGCCCGTCGCGCGTCCCTCGCCGTCGACGACGGCGCCCAGCTGGACCGGGCTGGCCAGCAGGTCGCTCAGCGCGTCGCGCAGGGACTCGTCGCCCCGCACCGTGCGCACCGGATGGCGCTCGCCGCTGCGCTCCCACGCCACCGGCCGTCCGCCCTCGTCGCGCACGAGGGCGAAGGGCAGGCCGTCGTCGATCGGGCGCAGCTGCACCTCGCCGGCGCGAGTGAGGGCCAGGCGCTTGAGCGCGCGGTCGGAGCCCACGAAGTCCTCGACGAACGCGTCGGCGGGGTGCATGAGCATCTCCACCGGAGTGGCGTACTGGGCCAGCACGCCGCCTGCCTTGAGCACCGCGATGCGGTCCCCGAGCTTGATCGCCTCGTTGATGTCGTGGGTCACGAAGACGATCGTCTTGCGGATGCGCGCCTGCAGTCTGAGCAGCTCGTCCTGGAGGCGCTCGCGGTTGATCGGGTCGATGGCGCCGAACGGCTCGTCCATGAGCATCAGCGGGGGGTCGGCGGCCAGGGCGCGCGCCACGCCGACGCGCTGGCGCTGGCCGCCGGAGAGCTGGACGGGGTAGCGGTCGCGGATCTCGGCGGGGTTCAGGCCGATGAGCTCGATGAGCTCGTCCACGCGGGCGCGGATGCGCTCGCGCGGCCAGCCCAGCACGCGCGGGACGGTGGCGATGTTCTCCGCGATGGTGGCGTGCGGGAACAGGCCGATCTGCTGGATGGCGTAGCCGATCTCGCGGCGCAGCTCCGCGGGACGGCGCGTGCGGACCGACGCGCCGCCGACGAGGATGTCGCCGCTGGTCATCTCGATCATGCGGTTGACCAGGCGCATGGCCGTGGTCTTGCCGCAGCCCGAGGGCCCGACGAGCACGCAGATGTCGCCGGCGGGGACCTCGAAGCTCAAGTCCCGGATCGCCGGCTCCGCCGACCCGTCGTACGTCTTGGAGACGTTGCGGAACTCGAGGGTGGCCGCCTGCGGGTGCGACGACGGCCCCTCGGGGTGGGCGGTGTTCGGGGTGTGCACGAGAGGAGAGACCCGTTGGGGGCGGGTCCACCAAATGTAGCGAGCTAGATTCCCGCCACCCGGCGCGCGTCGGCGTGGGCGGCCCGCTCGAGCTCGTCCTCGAGCTCGGCCAGCGGCTCGGGGAGCCGGAGCGCGGTGGCGATGAGCCAGTCGGCGAACCAGGCGTTCTTGGGCAGCAGCGGCCCGTGGAGGTAGGTGCCGATGACGTGGCCGCGCAGGACGCCCTCGAACCCGGAGCTGCCGGTGTTGCCGTGGCCCTTGAGGACCCGGCCCAGGGGCCGGGCCCCCGGCCCCAGGTGCGTGCGCCCCCCGTGGTTCTCGAACCCCGCGAGGACGCGAGCCCCATCGAGGCCGGGCAGGCGCACCTCGATCGCGACGTTGCCGATGAGGCGCGGGCCGTCCTCGCGCACGGTGTGCAGGTCGACGAGCCCGACGCCGGGGATGCGCTCCTCGCCGAGCTGGTAGTGGTGGCCGAGCAGCTGGTAGCCGCCGCACACGGCGAGCACGACGCGACCGGCGTCGGCGGCGGCGTGCAGGGCGTCGCGCTTGGTGTCGACCATGTCCTGCGCGCACAGCGCCTGGTCGCGATCCTGCGCGCCCCCGATGTAGAACAGGTCGTGCGCGTCGGGGTCGATGCCCTCGCCCAGCCCAGCGGGGACGACCTCGAAGCCGATCCCGCGCCACTGGCAACGGCGCTCCAGCAGCAGCAGGTTGCCGCGATCGGCGTAGATGTTCATGAGGTCGGGATAGAGCGCGCACACGCGCAGGGTCCGCTCAGCCACGGAGCATCGCCACCGTCGAGCCGACGTAGTCGAGCGTCTGGGGGATGCGCCGCGGCGTCTCGGCGCGCAGGCCGAAGGCCGCGGATTCGGCGGCCAGCTCGTCGACGTCGACGCGGTCGAGCTCGATGACGTCGTCGGTCACGGTGCGCGTCCCGTCGAGCGCGACGATCTCGCGCACCCGCTCGATCGCGGCACGGTCGCCCAGGTCGCGCACGGCGACCGGGCGGCTGGCGTAGACCGTGCCGCCGACCTCGCGCAGGTCGGGCTTGGGCGGCTCGTCGTGGTCGGCGTCGAAGGCGTCGAGGGCGTCGGCCAGCGCAGCGGCCAGCAGCCCGCCCCTGGCCAGATGGGCGCGCGCGCGGGCCAGGAAGCGGCCGCGGCCCTCGCGGCCGCCGAGGAGCTGCAGCGTCTGCATCGGCACGATGACCAGCGGGAAGCGCCGCCCGAGGTCCAGGTCGCGCGCGTCGGCCGCCACGGTGCTCACGGCCAGGCCGGCGCCGCGGTCGGCCAGCGCGTCGAGCAGCACGGGGTCGCGGTCGACGGCCACGACCTCGTGGCCGCGGCGCGCGAGGTCGAGCGCGACCCGCCCGGTGCCGGCCCCGACGTCGAGGACCGGCGAGCCCTCGCGATCGGCCAGCTCGCGCCACAGCGGCAGGTCGAGGTCATAGCCGCCGCACTCGAGGTCGTGCCACAGGACGTCGGTCACGTGAACGAGCCGCGCACGGCGCCACGGGCGACGAGCAGCTCGCGCAGCGCGAGCATCGCGGTGTAGGTCGGCAGGGCGAAGAGCGGGCCGTCGCCGGCGCCCAGCGCGCGGTCCAGGCCGGCGCCGAGCTCGGGCTCGACGTCGATCCGGTCGGTGGGGACGCCGGCGTACTTCAGCCGCAGGGCCATCTCGGCCGCGCGCGTCCCGCTGCACGTCGCGCGCCGCACATGGGGGGCGAGGACCTCGAAGTCGGCATCCCACACCCAGCTGACGTCGCGCCCGTCGGCGATGTTGTCGTTCAGCACGGCGAAGACGTCGTGCTCGCCGGCCTCCAGGGTGAGGGTGCGCAGGACCTCGTTGGCGCCGGCGGGGTTCTTGACCAGCAGGATGGACATGTCGCGACCGGCGATGCGCAGCGTCTCGGCGCGCCCGAAGGCGGGGGAGACGGCGTGCAGGCCGGCGTCGACCTGGTCGAGCGTGGCGCCCAGGGCCAGGGCCAGAGCGGCCGCGCCGAGCGCGTTGTAGACGTTGTAGAGCCCCGGCAGGGGCAGGGCGATGCTGCGCGCCCCGGCCGGCGTGCGCAGGGTGAAGCGCGCGCCGCGCACCCCCTCGAGCACGATGTCGTGCGCCGAGACCTGCGGATCGGGGCGCGCCGCGCCGCAGTGGTCGCAGTGATAGCGCCCGAGGTGGCCCATGTAGATGGCGTCGTAGCGGTAGGGCGCGCCGCAGCGCCGGCAGTGCTTGGCGTCGGCGGCGTGCTGCATCTCGGCCAGCGCCATCGCGTCGTCCTGCACCCCGAAGTAGGTGGCGCCGACGTCGCGCCCGAGGTCGGCGACGGTGGGGTCGTCGGCGTTCAGCACGAGCGCGGCCGAGGTGCGCGCGGCGACCGCCGCCCAGCGGTCGGCGATCGAGTCGAGCTCGCCGTAGCGGTCGAGCTGGTCGCGGAACAGGTTGGCCAGCAGCAGCGCGCGCGGCTGCAGTTCGTCGACGACCTGCCCCAGCCAGAACTCGTCGACCTCGAAGAGGCCGGTGTCGCCGTCGGGCGGGCCGTCCATGAGCGCGGCGGCGACGCCGCCGGCCATGTTCGCCCCGGCGCGGTTGTGCACGAGGTGCGCGCCCGCGCGCTCGAGGATGCCGGCCACCATGGCGGCGGTCGTGGTCTTGCCGTTGGTGGCCGAGATCACCGCGCTGCCGCGCCGCAGCCGCGAGCCCAGGCGCGCGATGGCGTGCGGCTCGAGGCGCATCAGCAGCTTGCCCGGCAGCGAGGTGCCGCCGCGCCCGGTGCGCCGCGACAGCGCGCCGGCGGCGCGCGCGGCCGCCACCTTGATCGCGAAGGTCATGGGAGCAGGACCTGCAGGGCGGCGGGCAGAGCGCGGAAGGTCATCGGCAGCTCGCCGACGGGATCGCCGTCCGCGTAGACCATGAACGGCCGGTCGGCGTCGATGCGAACGTGCCTGCCGCGCAGCACGTGGACGGCCGGCTCGTGCACGTGCTCGCCCTTGAACACCTTGGGCAGCAGCTTGCGCACGAAGGTCGCCTTGCTCGTGCGCTCGCAATAGACGACGTCGAGCGCGCCGTCGTCGAGCTCGGCGTCGGGGGCGACGAACATGCCGCCGCCGTAGGCCTTCGAGTTGGCGGCGGCCACGCTCCAGCCGACGAAGCCGACGCCCTCCCCGTCGACCTCCACGGTGAAGGCGGCGTGCTTCCACGTGGCCAGCGCGCCCAGCGCGCCGTAGACGTAGACGAGCTGGCCCAGGCGCGCGGGGGCGGAGTTGGCGATCCGGTTGGCCTCCGAGTCGAAGCCCACCGACGCGATGCCGATGTAGGGGTGCTCGCCGGCCAGGCCGAGGTCGATCGGCCGGGCGACACCGTGAGCGATGACGTCGCAGGCGGCCTCGGGGTCCGGCGGGATGCCCACCACGCGCGCGAAGTCGTTGCCGCGCCCGCCGGGGAGCACGCCGACGACCGCGCCCGGAACCTCCCGCAGGGCCCCTGCGATGGCGCCGAGCATCCCGTCGCCGCTCAGCGTGACCACCACGCGCCCGCGCCGCGCCGCGCCGACGGCCAGCTCGCGCGCGTGGCCGATGTCGCGCGTGGCGTCGACCTCGAAGTCGACCTCGAGGGCGCGCAGGCGCGCCTCGACGCCCGGCAGCGCCCTGGCCGCCCGCCCGCCGCCGGCGGAGGGATTGACGATGAGGGCCACCTCGCGTGCCACGTGCGCGCTCATCTTGACCACCCCGACTGCCGGATGAACTCCGCGACCTCGTCGGGCCGGTCGGTGATCACGTAGGCGTCGACCATGGCGCCCTCGGTGTTGATGGTGATCGAGAGCCCGCTGGCCACCCGGCGGACCTTCGAGATCGCCGCCACCGGCCGCCCCGCGCCCATCCGCGGCGTGACGCGCCCGGTCGCCACCCGGTGCACGGCGTGGTGGGCGGCGAGGCGGTCGAGCAGGCGCCGGTAGCCCTTCTTGGAGGAGTGCTTGTGATGGGTGCGCTTCCTCACGGGGCGAGCAGCAGCTCGGCCAGGCTCGCGGCCACGAACGCGGGGGCGGGGTCGGCCTCGCGCGCCATCGACGGGCTCGTCGCTCCGGTGAGCACGACCGCGGCGTCGATCCCCGCGGCGCGCGCGCCCGCCACGTCGGCGTCGAGGCGATCGCCGACCGCCAGCGCGCGCCCGGCGCCCAGGCGATCGAGCGCGGTGAGGAAGAGCTGGGGCTCGGGCTTGCCCACCGAGCGCGCGTCGACGCCGGTGGCCGCCTCGACCGCCGCGACGACCGAGCCCGTCGCCGGCCACGGGCCGTCGGGCATCGGGAAGGTCGCGTCGCGGCTGGTGCACCACACCTCGGCCCCGCGCAGCACGGCCTGCACCGCGCCGCGGAGCTCGGCGAAGTCGAAGCGCTCGTGGCCGCTGACCACCACGACCTCGGCGCGATCGGCCATGTCGGAGTGGTTGAGGATCCGCAGGCCGGCGTCGGTCACGTGGCGGTGCACGGCGTCCGAGCCGATCACGAAGGCCGTCGCGTGCCCGGACTCGGCCAGGACGTGCTGCAGCGCGCCGCCCGCGGTGACGATCTCCTCGCGCGCGGCCTGGAAGCCGAGGCTCCAGAGCTTGCGCACGAAGTCGTCCTCGGCGTGGCGCGCGTCGTTGGTCACGAAGGCCAGCCGGCGCCCCGCCGCGCGCAGGGCGCCCACCGCCTCGACCGCGCCCGGGGTGGGCTCGTCGCCCACCCAGACGCAGCCGTCGAGGTCCAGGAGGAAGAGGTCATAGGGCTCGAGGCCAGGCGCGACGGGCACGGGAGTGCGCCCATTATCCTCGCCGCCGTGCGACCGACCCTCTTGGCCCTGTGCGCCGCCCTCCTCGCGCTCGCCGGCTGCGGCGGCGGCGACGGGGGCTCGGCGAGCACCGGGACGTCCGCGGCGAGCATCAAGTGCGAGAAGGTCGCGGCGCCCCAGCCCAAGGGCGTCCAGCACCTGAGCAGGCCGAAGACCACGCTGCCGGCGGGCAAGCGCTACGACGTCGACCTGCAGACCAACTGCGGCACGATCACGATCCGCCTGGCCACCGGCCGCGCGCCCAAGACCGCGTCGTCCTTCGCGGATCTCGTCAAGCGCGGGTTCTACGACGGGCTCATCTTCCACCGGGTGGTCCGCGGGTTCGTCATCCAGGGCGGCGACCCGCTCGGCACGGGGCTCGGGGGCCCGGGCTACTCGGTGGTCGAGCCCCCGCCGCAGAGCACCGCCTACACCACGGGGGTCGTGGCCATGGCCAAGACCGAGGCCGATCCGGCCGGCGCGTCGGGCAGCCAGTTCTTCATCGTCACCGCGCCGGACGCGAAGCTCCCGCCCGACTACGCGGTGGCCGGGGGCGTCGTGCGGGGGATGGACGTCGCCCAGCACATCGGCAAGCTGCCGGTCGACGGCCAGGACCGCCCGACCTCGCCGGTCGTCATCGAGAAGGCGACGCTCAGAACAGGGTGAGGCGCGGCAGCGCTGGCTCGAGGCAGTCGGCCTCGTCATGGCGCGCGTCGTTCACCGCGTCGCCGACCGCGCGCATACCCGTCTGCTCGAGCGGCGCGCACAGCTCCAGCAGCTCGGCGGGCTCGGTCGCGCGCTCCAGCCACGCGTCCTCGGCCTCGGGCGCGAGCATCACCGGCATGCGGTCGTGCACGTGGGCCAGCTGCTCGGAGGCGGCGGTGGTGACGATGGCCACGCTGCGCAGCGGCTCGACGCCGTCGGCCGGGCGCCAGCTCGACCACAGACCGGCGAAGGCGAACGGCTCGTGGTCGGGGCGGGTGATCCACCACGGCTGCTTGGGCTCGCCCGGGCGCTTCTCCCACTCATAGAAACCGTCGGCGATGACCAGGCAGCGGCGCGCGTCGCGGAAGGCGCCGTTGGTGAGCATCGTCTCCGAGCGCGCGTTGATGAGCTTCAGCCCGAGCGTCTTGGGGTCCTTGGCCCAGTAGGGCACGAGCCCCCAGCGCAGCAGCTCGCCCCGCGGCGCGCCCTCGCGGTCGGTCGTGACGGTCAGGACGTCGTCGCCGGGTGCCACGTTGTAGCGCGCGCGGACCGGCACGTCGTCGCCGATCGCGAACCGCTCACGCAGACGCGCCGGGTCGGGCGAGGCCAGCGAGTAGCGCCCGCACACGTCAGCCGCCCTGGGCGGCGCGCGCCTTCTCGCGGGCGGTCGCCTGTCGCCGGCGCCCGACCAGCGTGAGCACCCCGAGGATGGCCGCGATGACGAGGATCCCGAGCAGGATGCTGACGATCGTGCCGGCTCCGCCGAAGGGCAGCGCCACGAGCTTGACGATCCCGAAGCCGAGCGCCAGCAGCGCGATGACGAGCAGCAGGATGATCACGAACCCGCGCGCCTTGAGGTACCAGGGAGCGTTCGCCGGCGGCGCCAGGAAGCCCATGAGCCGCAGCAGCAGGAGCTGGCGGTTGGAGGGCGGCGCCTGGCCGAGGCGCTCGACGGCCTGCTTGAGGTCGTCGGGGCGGCGCTCGGCGAGCGCGAGCGACGCGTCGGCCATCCGCCGCAGTTGCATGCGCTCCTGCGGGCGCGAGGCCGCGATGGCGCGACGGAAGTAGTCGCGCGCGGCGTCGGCGTCGTAGCGCTCGGCCGCCCGGGCGCCGAGGATGGCGAGCGCCGCGGCCTTGAACTTCTGCTCGCGCTCGAGCTCCTCGTCGGAGCGGTCCTGGAGCGCCTGCATGGCGGCCAGGGCGCCCTTCTGCTCGATGCGGATCTGACGGGGCTTGGGCGGCATGGTGAGGGCAGAATCTAGCGTGCCCGGGCGCGGCCGCCCGAAACGCCGTCGCGCGCGGGCCGCGCCGGGCTGCGTAGGCGATCGAGGCCTTACACTCGCCGGCCATGCCGGTCCGCTTCAGGCCCCTGCTCGCCCTCGGGGCGCTCGTGCTCGCCCTGAGCCTCGCCGCACCGGCCGTGGCGCAGAACGCGCCGACCCTCGGCGCGCCGGAGACCCAGACCGACACCGCGGCGCCTCCGCCGGAGACGACCAGCACCGGGGGCGGCGGCCTGAAGACCTGGCAGGAGGTGCTGATCTTCGCCGCCGGCCTGATCCTGCTGGGCGGCATCGGGTTCGCCATCGTGGGCGACGCGCGCGAGCGCACGCGCAAGTTCTCGCATCACACGGGCGAGGAGGTGGCTGCGGGCGTGCCGCACAAGCACAGCCAGGCGGCCAAGAAGCGCGCGCGGGCCAAGGCGCGCCAGGCGCGCCAGCAGCGGCGCAAGAACCGCTAGCGCGCCCAGGTTGCCGAGTCGTCCGCAGGCGCTTGCGTGGCTGCTTGCGCTTACGGCCGCATCGAGGGAGAGAGGCGGCGGCAGAGGGGGCGCGGGCGGGGCCCGCGGCGTGGGTGCCTCAACCGCCGCGGTTGGTGTGCGGAAAGCGAACGCAAACCGCGGTGGTTCGCGCCGCCGCTCGCGCGGCCGCCGCGGCAGGCGCGATGGTTCGCGCCGCCGCCGGCGCGGACGCCGCGGCAGGCGCGGGGGTCGAACGTCGGTCTTCCCCCCTCCACGGGTGGTAGGACCGACGTTCGACGCTCCGGGGCTAGCTGCCCGGCACGTCGACGTAGCCGGTGCCCAGCGCGCGGCCCTTGGCCGCCAGGCACGCGCGATCCAGGCGCACGAAGGCCAGCGCGACGCCGCGCTCGCCCTGGCCCGGCGTGTTGCGACACCAGACGTAGGTGTAGCGCTTGAAGTCCAGGGCCGCCACGAAGGGGTAGCCCAGGCGCCCGACCGACTGACCGCTCTCGCCGGTGACCGACGACTTGACCGCGACGCAGTCGTAGCGGCCGATCGGCTTGCTGAGGATGCGGTCGTCGGGCACCGCGTCCTTGGCCTTCAGCAGCGGCCCGCACTCGGTGTGCGAGATGGGGCCCTTCAGCTCGCCGCGGCGATCGCGGGCCTGGGCGTCGCGCGTGATCGACGCCTCCGCGGCGCGCACGAGGGCGGCGCGCGCGGTGAGGAGGTCCTGGTCCGACGCGCCGGCCGGCGGCGCGAGCTGCCTGGCCGAGCCGCGGTGCGGGCTCTGCAGCCGCGCGAGGCGGATGCGCTCGGCGGCGGTGGCCTTCGCCGCCGCCCTGCGCTCGCGCTCGTTGCGGTGCGTGACGACCGCGTTGAGAACCAGGGCGATCGCCGCCACCGCGAGGACGCCGGCGGCCACGCTGCCCCAGAGGACCTGTCGGCGCCGGCGCCCGCGCAGGCGGGGGGCACGAATGAGGACGGACTTGCCGCAGCGCGAGCAGCGCTCGCGCTCCGAGCGCTCCTCGAAGCCGCAGTGCGGACACGTGCGCGTGGGCACCTCGGTCATCGTAGGCGGCATCGGGCTAACCAGCGTAGACATCATGACTGGTTCGTGTCAATGTCCGGCGCCGTGGACCGCTTCGATGCCGGCACGCAGCCCGCCGGGCGCCCGCCCGCGCCCGGGCGCCTGGCCTTCGTCCAGGCGTTGCTCAACACGTTCTGGGACCTCGAGGGCGACGGGTCGGAGGTCTGGAGCACCCCCGGGGCGTATGGACGCTGGCTGGGCGCCCGCGGCTTCGACGGCGCCGCGGCGACGGCCGGCGACCTGCATCGCGCGCTCGAGCTGCGCGAGGCGCTGCGCGCGCTGTGCCGCGCCAACCACGACAGCGGCGACGCGCCGGGCGCGGTGGCGACCCTCGACCGCATCGCGCACGCCGTGGCCCCGGCGGCCGCGCTCGCTCCGAGCCTGCGCACGGGCGCGCTCGACCCCGCGGGCGACGGCCCCGACGCGGCGTGCGCGCTGGCCCTGGGGATCGTCTTCGCCGCGCGCGCCGACGGGTCCTTCGCGCGGCTGAAGGCCTGCCCGCACGCCCACTGCGGATGGGCCTTCTACGACGCCTCGCGCAATCGCTCGGGGCAGTGGTGCTCGATGCGCATCTGCGGCAACCGCACCAAGGGCGAGGCGTTCAGGCGCCGAGCCGGCGGCCGCCGACCCTGATCCAAGGGCCAGTAACCCCGGCCGCGCGCCGGTTTACCGTCACACCACGTTCACGACGTCTGCCGGATGACCTGACACCCTGAGCCACGACGCCATGGCCGCTCGCCTCCAGAGCTCGCTCGCCAGCGCCGCCACGCGTGCCCTCGGCGTTCGCCCCCGCCACCTCGAGCGCCACCGGGTCGTCCTCAACGACGGCGCGGTCACCACACTGCACGTGGCCACCCACGACCTGCGGCGCACCGTCCCGCGCGTCGTGCGCCTGCCCGTGCCGACGCCGCTGGAGCGCTGGTGTCGCGAGCACGCCGTGGCCGAGGCGATCGTCGGCGGGTTCTTCGTCCGGCCGGGCGGCACGCCGCTGGGCGACCTGCGCACCAGCGGCATCGCGCGGCCCGCTCGCCCGTTCGACGCGCCGTGGGGCGCCGTGCGGTCGTGCCTGCACGTCGTCGGCGGCCACGTGGCGCTGGCGCGGCGCGACGAGCTGCCGGCCGAGCCGCCCGGGGACCTGCTGCAGGCGGGCCCGCTGCTCGTGCGCGACGGCGCGCCCTGCGTCGACGGCGACGTCGAGGGCTTCTCCGCCGGGCAGGGGCAGTTCGACTCCGACATCACGGCGGGCCGCTACCCGCGCGCCGCGCTCGCGCTGGGCGCGGACGGGCGCCTGCTGGCCGTCGCCTGCGATGGGCGCGCCGACGACGAGGCCGGCCTCACGCTGGCCGAGCTCGCGGAGACGCTGGTCGCGCTGGGCGCCCGCACGGCGCTCAACCTCGACGGCGGCGGGTCCACCTCGCTGGTGTGCGCCGGGCGGCTGCGCAACGTCCCGCGCGAGGATCACGGCGTCGTGCTGGCCGGCGGGCGACCGGTCTCGACGGCGATCGCGTTCACCGCGCGGTAACGCTTCGGGTACAACAGGTGGGTGCGCGTGCTCTCCGCCCTCATGTTCTTCCCCCGCGGTGGCTCGGCGCACGTGGCCCGGGCCCTGGCGCGCGAGCTGCCCGCCCACGGCTGCGACGTGACCGTCGTCTCGGGGTCGCTCCCGGGTCTGGGCGACGCCGAGCGCTTCTACGAGGGCTGCGACGTGCACGCGGTGCGCTTCGACCGCGGCGATGCGCCGATGCACCCCTCCTACGAGGACCGCGCCGACGCCCCCGACCGCGTCTTCGCCGCCCTCGACGACGACGCGTACGAGGCGCACGTCGCCGCCTGGGCGCGGGCGCTGCAGGAGGCGGGCGCGCCCGACGCCGACATCCTGCACCTGCACCACCTGACGCCGATCCACGAGGCCGCCGCCCGCGTGGCGCCCGAGGTCCCGGTCGTCGGGCACCTCCACGGCACCGAGCTGCTCATGCTCGAGCGCATCGCCGAGGGGCCGCCCGCGGGCTGGGAGCACGCCGAGGCGTGGGCGCGGCGCATGCGCCGGTGGGCGGTGGGCTGCGAGCGCCTGCTGCTGCTGTCGCACAGCCAGCTCGAGCGCGCCGAGCGCCTGCTGGGCGTCGATCCCCGCCGGTGCGTGATCGCGCCCAACGGCTTCGACCCCGAGCGCTTCTCGCCGCGGACGGTCGACCGCGCCGCCTTCTGGCGCCACGCCCTGGTCGAGGACCCGCGCGGCTGGCGGCCCGGCCACGACGAGGGCTCGGTGGCCTATCGCCCCGAGGAGGCGAACGCGGTGGCCAGCGGGCCCGTCCTGCTCTCGGTGAGCCGCTTCACCGAGGTCAAGCGCCTCGGCCTGCTCGTGCGCGCCTTCGCCCGCGCGCGCGAGGCGCTTCGCGACAGCGGCCGACCGGCTTCGCTGGTCCTCGTCGGCGGCTATCCGGGGGAGTGGGAGGGCGAGCATCCCTACGACGCCATCCGGGCGACCGGAGCGAGCGGCGTGTACCTCGCCGGCTGGCACGAGCACGACGAGCTGCCGGAGTACTTCGCCGCCTCCGACGTCGTCGTGCTCTCCTCGGTGCGCGAGCAGTTCGGCTCCGCCCTCGTGGAGGGCATGGCCTGCGGCCTGCCCGCCGTCGCGGTCGACCGCTTCGGGCCCGCCGACATCGTGCTCCCCGGCCATACGGGGTGGCTCGTGGAACCCGACGACGAGGCGGCGATGGCCGGCGCGCTGGCGCAGGCGGCCGACCATCCCGAGGAGCGCCGGCGCCGAGGCGCGGCCGCGCGCCGCGAGGTGCTGCTGCGCTTCGCGTGGCCGGCACTGGCCGACCGGCTGTGCTCGCTCTTCGCCGAGGTGGTGGCGGCCTCCGACGACGACCCCGCCGTGGCCACCACGCGATAGTTGAAGTAGTCAACTAATCCGGTATCCTGGTGCGCCGTGGACCGCACCACCGATACCGCGCGCATCGCGCGGCTCTTCAAGCCCTACCGGGCGCGCCTGGGCAGCGTGCTGGCGCTCATCGGGCTGTCCGCCGGGCTGAGCATGGTCTCGCCCTTCCTGCTGCGCGCCGTGCTCGACCACGCGATCCCCGAGCGCGACACGGCGCTGCTGACGTGGCTGGTGGCCGGCATGATCGCCATCTCGATCGCCACGGGAGCGCTGGGGGTCGCGCAGACGTGGCTGTCGAACGTGGTCGGCCAGCGCGTCATGCACGACCTGCGCGCCGCGGTCTACCGCCACCTGCAGCGCCTGTCGCTGGCCTTCTTCACGCGCACGCGCACCGGCGAGGTCCAGTCGCGGATCGCCAACGACATCGGCGGCGTGCAGAACGTCGTCACCTCGACGGCGACCTCGATCGTCTCCAACGTGACGACGGTCCTGGCCACCATCGTCGCCATGTTCGCCCTGGACTGGCGCCTGGCGGCCTTCAGCCTCGCGCTGCTGCCCTTCTTCGTGTGGCTCACGCGGCGCGTCGGGCGCGAGCGCAAGCGCATCACGGCCGAGCGCCAGGGACGGCTGGCCGACATGAGCTCGCTGGTCGCCGAGTCGCTGAGCGTCAGCGGCATCCTGCTGGGCAAGACGATGGGCCGCGCGCCCGAGCTCGCGGAGCGCTTCACGCGCGAGTCCGCCGACCTCGCCGATCTCGAGGTGCGCAGCCGGATGGCCGGCCGCTGGCGCATGGCCAGCGTGCAGATGGCCTTCGCCATCATGCCCGCGCTCGTCTACTGGTTCGCGGGCTGGTCGATCGCCCAGGGCGGCGCGGCGATCTCGATCGGCACCGTGGTCGCCTTCACCACGCTGCAGACGCGGCTGTTCTTCCCGCTGCAGTCGCTGCTGTCGGTCGGGATCGACATCCAGACCTCGCTGGCGCTCTTTCACCGCATCTTCGAGTACCTCGACCTGCCCGTCGACATCACCGAGCGCGACGACGCGATCGAGCTCGGCGACGTGCGCGGCGAGGTGCGCTTCGAGGGCGTGTCGTTCGCCTACGACGCCGACGCCGCGCCGACCCTCGAGGACGTCGACGTCGTGGTGCCGGCCGGGAGTACGACCGCGATCGTGGGCGAGACCGGGTCGGGCAAGACGACCATGGGCTACCTGGTGGCGCGCCTCTATGACCCGACGGCCGGGCGGATCGCCGTGGACGGCGTGGACATCCGCGACGTCACCTTTGCGTCGCTGGCCGACACCGTGGGCCTGGTCTCCCAGGAGACCTACCTCTTCCACGCCAGCGTGGCCGAGAACCTGCGCTTCGCCAAGCCCGACGCGACCGACGCAGAGCTCGAGGAGGCGGCCCGCGCGGCGCAGATCCACGACCTCATCGCCGCCCTGCCCGACGGCTATGACACGATCGTCGGCGAGCGCGGCTATCGCTTCTCGGGCGGCGAGAAGCAGCGCATCGCCATCGCCCGCACCGTCCTGCGCAACCCGCCGGTGCTGGTCCTCGACGAGGCCACGAGCGCGCTGGACAACGAGACCGAGCGCGCGGTGCAGGAGGCGCTCGACCGCCTGGCCGAGGGCCGCACGACGCTCGCCATCGCCCACCGCCTGTCGACCATCCGCGAGGCCGACGAGATCCTCGTCCTCGACCGCGGTCGCATCGCCGAGCGCGGCACGCACGGCGAGCTCCTGGCCCGCGGCGGGCGCTACGCGGCGCTGGCCGCGCGCGATCCCGAGCCCGTCGCCGTCTGAGCGGCATCGCATCGAAGACGATTCAGTAGGCTCGCGCGGTGCGGCGTGCGCTCCTACTCTCGTTGCTGGCGCTCGCCGGCCTCGCCCTGACGCCCGCGGCGCAGGGCCGGTCGACCACGGTGCGCACCTCGCAGGGGACGATCACCACCACCCGGCTGGCGGACGGTGTGCGCCACATGAAGTTCCGCTGGGGCCCGGTGCGCATCGCCCCCGGCCAGAACACGATCTCGATCGCCGACGACAACCTCCTGCCGCCCGGACCGGGGTGGATCACCTCGTTCAAGCCCAACCTGACCTACGTCAACGGCACCGTCCCGCGCGTGGACGTCATCCACCTGCACCACGCCGTGTGGCTGGTGGGCAGCCACGGCGACGTGCGCCCGACGTGGGCCGCCGGCGAGGAGAAGACGGCGGTTCGCGAGCCCAAGGGCTTCGGCTGGCGCTACCGCAAGGACGACAAGTGGCTGCTCAACCACATGATCCACAACCTCACGCCGGTCGCCACCCGTGTCTACATCACGTGGGAGATGGACTTCATCCCGCTTGGCGCCAGGGCCGCGCACGGCATGCGCGAGGTCAAGACGCAGTGGCTCGACGTCATGGGCGGCACGGCCTACCCGGTCTTCGACGCCATCCAGGGGACTGGCCACAACGGCCGCGTCACCTTCCCCGACGATGTCCCCAACGCCTACGGCGGCGGCCCGCCGCGCAACACCTGGACCGCCGACCGCGACGGCACGCTGGTGGGCACCGCGGGCCATCTGCATCCCGGCGGGCTGTGGACCGACCTCAAGGTCACCCGCGCCGGGCGCACGGTCGAGGTCTTCCGCTCGCGCGCGCACTACTACGAGCCGGCCGGCGCGGTGTCCTGGGATGTCTCGATGACGGCGACGCCGCCCAGCTGGCGCGTTGCGATCAAGAAGGGCGACGTGCTCTCGGTCTCGGGCACCTACGACTCGCGCACGACGTCCTGGTACGAGTCGATGGCCATCATGCCGCTCGCCATGACCGTCGCTCCCGCCGGCGGCGCCGACCCCTTCACCACGAACACGGCGGTCAAGGGCGTGCTGACCCACGGCCACCTGCCCGAGAACGACCACCACGGCGGGGCGCCGGGGACGCTCCCCGACGCCACCAAGCTCCCGGACGGCCCGCGCACGCCGACGGTCGACATCGCGGGCTTCGCCTACGCGCAGGGCGACCTGACCTCGACCGGCGCCCTGGGGCGCCCGCCGGTGGTCAGCCCCGGCCAGCCGCTGACCTTCGTCAACGACGACG
Organism: Paraconexibacteraceae bacterium; assembly: GCA_963757775.1. Lineage (GTDB taxonomy): Bacteria > Actinomycetota > Thermoleophilia > Solirubrobacterales > Solirubrobacteraceae > JAOPZW01. The sequence goes on from CAVWSH010000014.1 coordinate 96,634, forward strand.
CCGCGCAGAACGTCTTTCACACCATCACGGCGTGCCGTGCGCCGTGCACGGCGACGACCGGCATCGCCTTCCCGCTGGCCAACGGCCCGGCCGTGTTCGACTCGGGCGAGCTCGGCTTCGGGCCCGCCGGCTTCACGCCGGCCGCCAACCGCAGGGAATGGCAGACTCCGACGACGTTGACCGACGGGACGTACACCTACTTCTGCCGCATCCACCCGTTCATGCGCGGCGCCTTCCGCGTGAAGGGGTAGCGGCTGCGCCTGCTCGTCGTCCAGCAGCAGCCCGACGCTCCGGCCGGGCTGGTGGGGGAGTGGGCGGTGGCCCGGGGCGCGCAGATCGACGTGCTCCACGCGCCCACGGCCGCCGCGTGGCCCGACCCCCGCGCGCTGAGCGCAGTCGTGGCCCTCGGCTCCGACCGCTCCGTGCACGCCTCGAAGGACCCCTGGATCGCCGACCAGGTCGCCTTCTTGCGCGCGACCCACGACGCGGGCGTGCCCGTGGTGGGCATCTGCTTCGGCGGCCAGGCGCTGGCCGCGGCCCTGGGCGCGACCGTCAGCCGCGCGCCCGCGACCGAGATCGGCTGGGTCGACGTGCAGGGCGACGACGGCTTCGGCGGGCGCTGGTTCACGTGGCACGAGGACGTCTTCGACCTCCCGCCCGGGGCCACGGAGCTCGCTTGGGCCGGCTCGGGCCTGCAGGCCTTCGCCGCGGGGCCGAGCGTCGGCCTGCAGTTCCACCCCGAGGTGACGCCCGCGATCGTGGGCGACTGGCTCGACGGCGCGCCCGGCGCGGTGGCCGATCCCGAGCCCCTGCGCGCCGAGGCCGCGGCGACGGCGGCGGTGGCGCGCGAGCGCGCGTTCGCGCTGATGGACCGCATCGCGGCCCGCTGGCCGGGCTGAGCGCGTCCGCCATCCGTCCAAGGATCAGGCCGTTGGGCTCGCCTGAGCGACCGTTCGGGCCGATGAACGGGCATGGTCCGCCGCCGACTCGCCGCCGTGGCAGCGCTCGCAGCGCTCGCCCTGTGCGCGCCGGCGACGGCGCGCGCCGACGACTGCCCGGGCGCCGACGTGGTCCCCGCGGCCGACAACGTCGCCCTGGTGGGACAGGCCACCCTGTGCCTGCTCAACCAGCAGCGCGCCGCCAACGGCGTCGGCCCGCTGGCCGAGGACGCCGCGCTGTCCGCTGCGTCGGCGGGCTACTCGCAGCGGATGGTGGCCCAGGGGTTCTTCGGCCACGAGTCGCCCGACGGCGGCACGCTCGTCGACCGTCTCACCGACGTCGGCTATCTGGGCGACGACGACGCGTGGGTCGTGGGGGAGAACATCGGCTGGGGCCAGGCCTCGCTGGCCACGGCGCGCTCGATGGTCACCGCGTGGATGGGCAGCCCCGGCCACCGCGAGAACCTGCTCAGCCCCGACTACACCCAGGTCGGGCTCGGGCTGGCGCTCGGCACGCCGACCGACCAGACGTGGGGCGCGACCTACACCACGGACTTCGGCGCCGGTGGCGCGCCCGCCGCCGCGCCCGGCCATCCGCGCGCCAAGGCCCGCGGCGCCGGCCGCAGGAAGGCCGGCCGCGCGACGAGCTGCGCGCGCGCCGCCTCGGTTCGCCGCACCGTCCGGTCGGCGAAGCTGCGGCGCTCGAGCGTGTGCGCCCGCTCGGCTCGCGTGCGGCACCGCTGAACATCCGTCTAACGCCGTCGGGCGCGCGTCTATCCTCGACGGAGATGCTGCGCCGACCCCGCACCGCCGTGCTGCTCGCGCTCGCCGTGGCGGCGATCGCTCCGGCGCGCGCGGCCGCGAGCCTGCCCTCGGCCAACCCGCCGGGCGCGGTCAGGATCTCCGACGAGCGCACGATCACCCGGTGGGCGCACACGGCCGACCTGCAGCCGGTCTTCAGCCGCCCGTCGGACAAGGCCCACCAGGTCGCGCGCCTGCGGCTGCTCACCGAGGACAAGCTGGCCGAGGTCTATGTCGTGCTCGCCCGCTGGAAGAACGACGCTGGCAACACATGGCTCAAGATCCGCCTGCCGATGCGCCCCAACGGCCGTACCGGATGGGTGCGCGAGAGCGCGCTCGGCGCCCTGAACGTCGTCCACACCCGCCTCGTGGTCAACCGCCGCACCCTGCGCGTGACGCTCTACGACCACGGCCGCAAGCGCTTCAGCGCGCGCATCGGCGTGGGGAAGGCCTCGACGCCCACCCCGGCGGGGCACTTCTGGATCCGCGAGAAGTTCCACGTCTCGGGCGCGACGATCTACGGGCCGGCCGCCATCGGGACGAGCGCCTACGCGCCCACGCTGTCGGAGTGGCCGGGCGGCGGCGTCGTCGGCCTGCACGGCACCAACGAGCCGGACCTCATCCCCGGACGGCCGTCGCACGGGTGCATCCGGCTGCGCAACCGCGACATCCTGCGGCTCTACCGGATGGCACCCACGGGCACCCCGGTGGACATCCTTTGAGCGCGCGGAGGCGCTAGGGTTCCGAGCCGACGTGGACAACCGTTCGACCAGTATTGGGGACCGCTCAACCCTTGCATGATGCCGTCTGACGGACTACGCTTTGCTCCGCATTCCTGACTGGCTCGGCAGCAGAGACGGGCGAGCTCGGGGGGATTGGGTGACGGCCGCCGGCCCTTGGGGAGGGGCCGGCGGTTGCACCCCGAATGGGCTCAGGGGTCGGACGGCTCACGCCCACCCCTTGGACTGAGTCCCCGTTTGGGGGCCTCAGGCGGGTCCGCCGGCACCACCCAGCCGGCGGGCCCGACCTACCGTTCGCGCCCGCCTTCCGAGTAGAAAGACGCCCATGCGCCACGCCAGGACCATCGTCGTCATCGCCCTGCTCGCCGCGCTCGTGCCGGCGGGCGTCGCCCGCGCCGCCGGCCCGCCGGCCAACCCGCCGGGGATGACGCGCCTCAGCGACGAGCGCACGCTGTCGCGCTGGGCCTATCCCAACAACCACGCGAAGATCCGCTCGCGCCCCACCGGGCACGCTCGGAGGGTCGGCACCCTGCATTGGCTGACCGAGGACAACCTGCCCGAGATCTACCTCGTGCTCGCCTCCTGGCGCGACGGCCACGGCAACACGTGGGTCAAGATCCGCGTCCCCAAGCGCCCCAACGGCGTCACCGGCTGGGTCCCGCGGCGCGCGCTGCGCCAGTACACGGCGGTCAACACCTTCCTCGACCTCAACCGCTCGAGCCTGCGGCTGACGCTCTACCGAGCCGGCCAGGTCGTGATGTCCGCGCACGTCGGCATCGGCTCGGGCGCCAACCCGACGCCGCGCGGGAGCTTCTACATCCGCGAGAAGTTCCGCGTCTCGGGCTCGCCGGCCTACGGACCCTTCGCGCTCGGCACCAGCGCCTACGCGCCGCACCTCACCGACTGGCCCGGCGGCGGGGTGGTCGGCCTGCACGGCACCAACCAGCCCGGCCTCATCCCGGGCCGCCCTTCGCACGGCTGCATCCGCCTGCGCAACGAGAAGATCGCCCGCCTGTACCGGCTGGTCCCCCGGGGCACGCCGATCCACATCCACGACTGAGGCCTTCTCCGGGGTCGCTCCCGGCGCTTTGCGGCCACGGCATCGAGGGAAGGGAGTGAGCGGCGGCCGCGGCGCGAGCTGCTCCGCGAGCGCGGGTCAGCGACGAATTTGGGACGTAGAGCGTCTGGAAATCGTCATCCGGCGAAGAATGCTCGTCAAGCGGGCACTCTTCGCTCGCGATGCCCGCCCAAGCGCCGGCGGCTGAACCCTTCCCTCGATGCCTGCCCGCGCGGCGCCCCAACGAAGGCGGTAGACCTAGAGCCCCGCCGGGTGGCGCGCGACGTAGCCCGCGCTGGAGCGGTCCACGCGCTGCCAGCGCGAGCCCGTGTCCCAGCGGCCCGTGGTGTCGTAGCGCTTACCGTTGATGATCATGAAGGCGTGCCCGGCGTTCGCGTAGACCGTGATCCAGCGCCCGCGGCCCGGCTGGCCCCAGGACATGAACTCGCTCGAGTCGCGCGGGCGGCCGAGCAGGCCGGCGCCGTGCAGGACATAGGAGACCGACCCGGAGCAGTCGTAGGCCGAGTCGTGGAAGGAGCGATGGCCGCCGCCGTAGCGGTAGGGGAAGCCGGCGATGCGGTCGGCGGCGGAGACCGCGCGCAGGACCGCGCCGGGGATCCCCGGCCGTCCCGGGCGCCCGCGCAGGTGCGCGCGCTTGAGGACCGGGTGCGAGCCGCTGACGCCGAGGGCCGACCAGGTCGCGGGGCCGACGACCCCGTCGGCGGTCAGCCCGTGGGCGCGCTGGAAGCGGCGCACCGCGCGCGCCGTGCCCGGGCCGAAGACCCCGTCGGCGGCCACGCCCAGGCGCGCCTGGAGCAGGCGCACGCTCGCGCCGCGGGTGCGCACCCTGCCGCCCGCGGCCCCGGCGGAGCGGGCGGACGCGTGGCGGTGCAGGCTGCGGCGGATCATCCGCCACGTGCCCGCGCCCACGACGCCGTCGGCCGTCAGCCCGTGCCGGCGCTGGAAGCGCTTGACGGCATGCAGGGTCCCGCGCCCGAAGACGCCGTCATCGCCGAGGTGCAGCGCGCGCTGGAGCTTGGCCACGGAGCGCCCCCGATCGCCGTGGTGCAGCGTGGGGAGGGCCTGAGCGCGGGCGACGGGCAGCAGGGCGATGGCCGCGGTCACGACCAGGCAGCGGATGTGGGCGGCTCTGGGGGGCATCGGTTGAGCGCCTACGGGGTGAGCTGACGGGCTCGCGCTGTGCGCTACGCCGCTGCCGTGCGGCGATTCGCCCCCGCGGACGCCTCCACAGCGTTCGCAGCGGTTCCCCCGATCGCCGACCCCTGCGGATCGGCGACTCGGCGCGACAGCCGTCGACGCTACCAGGCAAAATCCCTGCTTCTTGCAGGATTTCTTGCAGGATGGCGACGTGCAGGCGGCGGCTCAGCGCGCCAGCCGGATGGTGCCGACGTCGATCCCGTTCTGATCGGCGTTCATGCGCTCCGGATAGCCGCGCGGGGGCGCCGTCCAGCGCCCGAGCCGCTCGACCTGGTCCTCGGTCAGGGTCAGCTCGGCCGCCGGCAGCAGGTCCTCGAGCTGCTGCCGGGTGCGCGGCCCGATGATCGGCGCGCTGACGCCGGGCTGGGCCAGCAGCCAGGCGAGCGCCACCTGCGCGACGCTCGCGCCCAGCTCCTTCGCCACCGCGCGCGCCTCGTCGACGGCGCGGAAGTTGGCCTCGGTGCCGCGGCGGTCGATCGCCTCCTCGAGGTCGTCGCTCGCGTCGCCGATCCGCGTGCCGGGCGGGGGCGGCTCGTCGCGCGAGTAGCGGCCGGTGAGGAACCCGGCGCCGAGGGGGCCCCACGGCAGCACGCCGAGCCCCGCGGCGCGGCAGAAGGGCAGGATCTCGGTCTCGATCGAGCGCTCGACCAGCGAGTACTGCGGCTGCAGCGAGACGAATGGAGAGAGGCCCTCGCGATCTTGCAGGGCCACCGCCCAGGCCAGCAGCCACGCGGGGAAGTTCGAGGCGCCGAGGGCGCGCACCTTGCCGGCGCGCACGAGGCCGTCGAGGGCACCCAGCGTGTCCTCGAGGGCGACGTCGGGATCGGGCGCGTGGACCTGGTAGAGGTCGATGACGTCGATCCCCAGGCGCCGCAGGGACGCGTCGCAGGCCGCCACCACGCGCTCGGGCGCGAGCCCCGAGCCGCCCGGATCGGAGACGGTGAAGCGCAGCTTGGTCGCCACCACGACCTCGTCGCGACGGCGGGCCAGCCACGGCGCCAGCGTGCGCTCGGAGGCCCCGTCGCCGTACACGTCGGCGGTGTCGAGGAAGTTGTGACCCGCGGCCAGGAAGGCGTCGAGCAGCCGAGGCGCCTCCTCGGGCGGCGTGCGGCCGCCCATCAACATCGTTCCGAGGCACAGGCGGCTGACGCTCAGCGGCCCGAGATCGACGCGCTCCATGGCCCGCCCTATGCCCGCCGGCCGCACCGGCGAACCAGGCCCACGCGGTAGGTTGGCGCGCCATGGCGTCGCTGTCCGAGCTCGAGCTGCCGCTCCTCGACTACGCCGACCCGGCGCTGCGCGGGCCCGCCTTCCACCCGCGCATGGCCGAGCTGCGCGCCCAGGGCTGGCTGGCCGCGACGCCGATCGGGGTGCTGGTCCTCGAGCGCGAGGCGGCCGAGATCTTCCTGCGCAGCCGCTCGACGACCTTCCCCGGCCTCAAGCTGGCCGAGCTGTTCGGCATCGAGACCGGCGCGCTGGCCGAGGAGCTGCGACGCAACATCCTCTGCATCGACGGCGATGACCACCGGCGCCTGCGCAACCTCGTCAACCCGTCGTTCACGCCGCGCGCCGCGGACCGCTGGCGGCCTGCCATGCGCACCTATCTGCAGGAGCTGTGGGCCGCCGTCCGCGCCGACGGGCGCTGCGAGTTCGTGGAGGCCTTCGCCAAGCCCTATCCGTCGCTGCTCATCGCGACGGTCATGGGCGCGCCGCTGACCGACGCGCCCCGGCTGCACCACTGGTCCAACTGGATCCAGAAGCAGTTCGACGCCGAGGCGCTGATGACCGAGCGCGCGCTGATCGAGGAGGCCGTCGTCGAGTTCTACGCCTACGCCGACGCTCTGCTGGCCGCCCGCCGGGAGGATCCGGGCGAGGACCTCGTCTCGACGCTCCTGGCTGCGGAGGCCGACGGCGACCGGCTGTCGGAGGTCGAGTGCGTGAACCTCGTCCTCAACGTCCTCATCGGCGGCGTCGACACCACGCAGTCCCAGCTCGCGCACGCGATCCGCCTGCTCGCCGAGCACCCCGACCAGTGGGACGCGCTGCACGCCGACCCGTCGCTGGCCGCCGGGGCCGTCGAGGAGGCCCTGCGCCACGAGCCCATCACGCCCTTCACGGCGCGCATCGTGGTCGAGGACATGGAGGTGCGCGACGTCGCCTTCCCGGCCGGCACCGTGGTCCTCGTGGCCGCCTGCACGGCCAACCGCGACGGCGTCGAGGACCCCGACCAGTTCGACATCACGCGCACCGACGGCGGGCGCCTGACGACGTTCGGCGCCGGCATCCACCACTGCCTGGGCGCGAACCTCGCGCGCGCCGAGCTGCAGGAGGGCCTGGGCTTCCTGGCGACGCACGTCGAGCGTCTGGAGCTCGACGGCGATCCGGTGTACGGCGGGGTCACGGGCATCTACGGGCTCGACCGCCTGCCGATCCGCTTCACCACCGCCTAGTCGTCCGCCACCGCCTAGATCATGCCCGGCACCCGGCATGACCGTCGCCGACGTCAACCTCCGCGCCGTCCTGCGCATCGTCCTGGTGATCGTGGGCGTCGTCGTCCTCCTCTACGTCCTGTACCTGCTGCGCAAGCCGATCGGGTGGATCGTGCTCGCGACCTTCATCGCCGTGGCGATGTCGGCGCCCGTCAACCTCCTGGCGCGCCACATGCACCGCGGGCTGGCGATCGGCCTGTCCTACCTCGGCCTCCTGCTGGTCCCCGTCCTGCTGGCGCTCATCCTCGTCCCGCCGATCGTCAACGGCCTCGACGACCTCGCCGGGAAGGCGCCTCAGTACGCCTCCGACGCGCAGAGCTACGTCCAGAAGAACAAGACCCTGCGCAAGCTCGAGGACGACTACGGCGTCGTCTCACAGCTCCAGGAGCAGGCCAAGAAGCTGCCGGGCAAGCTCGGCAACGCCGCCGGCACGCTGAAGGACCTCGGCGTCGGGGTCGTCAACTCGGTCTTCGCCGGGCTGACCATCCTCATCATGTCGATCTTCATGGTCGCCGACGGGCGAAGATGGGTGCTCAAGGCGCTGGCCTTCCAGCCGCTCGAGCGCCGCGAGCGCCTGGACCGGGCGCTCGGCCGCATCAGCACGGCCGTGGCCAACTACGTCGGCGGCGCCCTGACCCAGGCGACCATCGCCGGGCTGACGAGCTTCGTCGTGATGGAGATCCTCGGGATCCCGTTCGCGGCGCCGCTGGCCGTGCTCGTCGGCTTCGCCGACCTCATCCCCCTCGTCGGCGCCACCATCGCCGCGGTGCTCGTCGGGCTGGTCACGCTCTTCGCCGACTTCCCGCTGGACACCATCATCTGGATTATCTGGGCGATCGCCTACCAGCAGCTCGAGAACACGGTCATCCAGCCGCAGATCCAGCGCCGCGCGGTCGACCTGCACCCGTTCCTGGTCCTGGTCTCGGTCCTCTTCGGATCGACGCTGTTCGGCGTCCCGGGCGCCCTGCTGGCCATCCCGGCGGCCGCGTCGGTGCAGATCGCCGTGGGGGAGTGGTGGCAGTTCCGTCAGACCGGCCGGGCCGAGCTCGTGCCCGATCCCTGAGGGGTGCCGGGCTAGAAGTCCTCGGGGAGGATGTAGCCGGCGTGCAGCGCGTGGGCGAAGCGGTCGATGCGCTCGAGCTCGACGGTCATCGCCAGCGCCTCGGCCGCCGCCTCGATCTGAGCGCTGTCGCGGTCGAGCGCATCGTCCAGCGCGCTGAGCCGCCCGCCGCCGTGCAGCTGGATGGCCCACCACCCGCAGTTGGCGCACGACAGCTCGACGACGTGGTTGCCGTCGTCGTGCGAGGCCAGGACCTCCCGCGGGGCGACGAACGGCCTCCGGCACGCTGGACACAGCCGCAGGTCGCGGTCGAGAGTGGAGTCGAACAGACGTCGCATGCTGCTGAGAACGGCCGGCCGGTGGATCTCTTGCGGCAATTTTCCGGTCCTTTGCCGGGTACGGTGCGGGAATGCTCCAGTCCCGCACCGCGGTGCTCCACGGCCACCGCGTCAGCTACCTCCGAGGCGGCGAGGGGCCGACCGTCGTCCTGCTTCACGGCATCGGCTCGAACGCGCAGACCTGGGAGCCCGTGGGGTCAGCGCTGGCCGAGGCCCACGACGTCATCGCGCCCGACTTCCTCGGTCACGGTGCCTCGGCCAAGCCACGCGGCGACTACTCCCTCGGCGCCTTCGCCAGCGGCGTGCGCGACCTGCTGCAGCTGATCGGCATCGAGCGCGCCACGATCGTGGGGCACTCGCTGGGCGGCGGCGTGGCGATGCAGCTCGCCTACCAGCACCCCGAGCTGTGCGCGCGCCTGGTCCTCGTGTCCAGCGGCGGTCTCGGGCACAGCGTGAGCCCGCTGCTGCGCGCGGCTGCGCTGCCCGGATCGGAGTGGGTGCTGCCGCTCGTGGCCGGCGCGGCCGGCGGACTGGGGGCCAAGGTCGGCGGCGCCCTCGCGCGCGTCGGCCTGCGCGCGGGCAACGACATGGCCGAGGTGGGGCGCGGCATGGCCGACCTCGGCGACCGCGAGGCGCGGCTGGCCTTCCTCGACACGCTGCGCTCCGTGGTGGGGCCGGGCGGCCAGCGCGTCAGCGCCCTCGATCGCCTCTACCTCGCCGCTGACCTGCCGCTGCTCATCGTCTGGGGCGACAGCGACCCGATCGTCCCCGTCGGACACGGACGCCGCGCGCACCGGGCGGTGCCGGGCAGCGAGCTGCTGGAGATCGAGGCCGCCGGGCACTTCCCGCAGCTCGACGATCCGGCGGGCTTCGTCGCGAGGATCACCCGCTTCATCGCCACGCGCGAGCCGTGGACCTACGACCCCGCCCGCGTGCGGGAGCTGATGCTGGCCCAGGCGGGCGGTCGCTAGGGTCTGACGGATGGCGAGAGAGCCCATCTACACCGCCCATGCCCACGTCACCGGGGGACGCATCGCCGGCCATGGCACGACGAGCGACGGCGCGCTCGTGGTCGACCTGCGCCGCCCGAAGGAGATGGGCGGCGAAGGCGACGGCACGAACCCCGAGCAGCTCTTCGCGGTCGGCTACGCGGCGTGCTTCGAGAGCGCACTGGGGGCGGTGGCGCGGCGCCAGAAGCTCGAGGTGGACGACGTCGCGGTCGAGTCGAGCGTCAGCCTCATCCCCACCGAGGAGCGCGGCTTCAGGCTCGGCGTCGAGCTGGCCGTCACCCTGCCGTCGATCCCCGACTCCGAGCAGGCCATCGCGCTCGTCAAGGCGGCTCACGGCGTCTGCCCGTACTCCAACGCCACCCATGGCAACGTCGACATGCGCCTGACGGCCAACGGCGCCGAGGTCGAGGTCGGATGAGCCAGGACGACGACGACTGGGTCGGCACGCCGCCCGAGGGCCGCTACACGCGCGACCGAGCCAAGCCGGAGTTCTGGCGCGGCCAGCGCCCGCCGGCGCTCATCGCGGGCCTCATCGGGATCGTGATCCTGATCCTGATCGTCGTCATCCTGCTGAGCTGACTCAGCCCAGCGTGGTGCGCCCGTCGCCCGCGATCGGGTGGCGTGGGCCGAGGAAGCGCGGCCCGGCACCGGTCACGACGTCGCCGACGGCCTTCACGCGGGCGAGGATCTCGCGCGCCTGCAGCGTGCGGGTGATCGAGCCATAGTTGCGAGCGTCGGCGGCCAGGCCGCTGGCCCGCAGCCCGGCCCTCCGGGCGAGCCACAGCGCGCGAGCGAGGTGGAAGCGCTGCGTGACGACGATGGCGGTCTTGACCTGGAAGACCTCTTTGGCGCGCACCATGCTGTCCCACGTGTCGAAACCCGCGTGGTCCTCGAAGATGTCGCGCGCCGGCACTCCGAGGCTGAGCAGCCGGCGGCGCATCGTGCCGACCTCGTCGTAGCCGACGGTGCCGTGATCGCCCGAGACCAGGACCTTGGCCACCCGCCGGTCGCGGTACAGCGCCGCAGCGGCGCGCACCCGGTCGTCGAGCATCGCGCTCGGACGCCCGTCGGGGCGCACCTGGGCGCCGAGCACGAGCGCGGCCTGCGCGGGCCGTGCGGCGGCGGGGTCACGCGTCCATCCGCGGCCGCCCAGAGCCACGACCGCGTTGGCCGCCGCGACGATGACCACGGCGCCGGCGAGCATTCCCAGAGCCAGGCGGAGCAGGCCTCGGCGCACCATGAAGACGGTATTCGATGCCTCAGCCGCGCTTCATCCCCGCGCGAAACCCTTAGGTGAGGTTGATGCATCTCACGTAATGCCTTCAGGTTGTGTGCCGACAATAGGGGTATGGCGCTCGAGCTCACCACCGACCAGGCACGGCTCATCGCGCGCCTGCGCCGTCGCTGGCCGGGCGCCGACGTCCGCGCCCACCAGCGGCCGTGGGGCGTCATCGTCGAGGTCCGGCGCGACGGCCGCACGGTCTCGCTCACCGCGCTGGACGGCGAGGGCGGCATCGCGCCCGCGCGCTCGATTCCCCACGCCGCCTGAGCACGGCGCCGCGACGAGCGGAAATCGCCGGACGAGCCTGAAGCCCGCCCGGCGCCGCCCGGTCATGGATCGCCGCTGAACTACTACGTCCCAGGACTTCGTGTCTTTGCCTGGGTGGCGTGACACTCCCGATCACCGAGGCAGGCCGCCGGCACGAGGCCGGCGCGTTACCCGGCTGGTCTCCCCAGAGAGGAGACCCGATCGAGTAGGCGATCCGCCGGACCCCAGACCCTAGCGCGCCGGGCCGCGCACCGCGCGCGGATCGGGCAGCGGGGTGAGGATGGCCTCGATGCGCTCGCGGTGCGGCTCGAGGCGCGGCGGCAGGATGATCGTCGATCCCAGCTCCTCGACGCTGTAGCCGTCGACCGTGAAGCCGGGCGCGTCGTCGGCGATCTCGAACAGCACGCCGCTGGGCTCGCGGAAGTAGATCGAGTGGAAGTAATGGCGGTCGATGATCCCCGACGTCGGCACGCCGGCCTCGCGCAGGACCTCATCCCAGCGGGGGTGCTCGGCCACGGTGGTGCCCCACGCGACGTGGTGGACCGTGCCGGCGCTCTGGCGGCCGGGCTCGGCCGGCGGCTCCTCGTAGGCGATGGTCGCGCCCCGGGCCTCGCCGCGCAGCTCCCACGCGTTCTCGCCTCGCGGCGTGGCGCCGAGCAGCCGCTCGAGCACGATCGCGCTGTCCTGCGGCCGGGCGCTGTAGGCGGCCACGCCGTCGAAACCCTGCAAGGCGTGGGCGGCCGGGATCTCCGGGTGATCGGCCACGAGCGGGGTGTCGGCGCTCGGGCGCACGGCCAGCTCGTGACCCAGGCCCTCGGGGTCGGCGAAGCGCAGGCCGTCGCCGACGCGCTCGTGCGCGACGCCCTCGCCGTCCAGGCGCTGCGCCCAGAAGGCCAGCGCGGCCTCGGAGCCCACGCGCGAGACGATGCGGTGCACCATCCCGGCACCAGCGCGGCCGGGGATGGCGCGCGGGTACTCGAAGAAGGTCAGCTCGGCGCCGGGGCGCCCCTGCTCGTCGGCGTAGAACAGGTGGTAGACGCTCGGATCGTCCTGGTTGACGGTCTTGGCCACCAGGCGCAGGCCCAGGACGCGCGTGTAGAAGTCGACGTTGGCCGCCGCGTCGCCCGTGATCGCCGTGATGTGGTGGAGGCCTTCGAGCCGCACCGCTGCGAACTCTAGTAGCCGAGCGTCTTGAAGCTGATCTTCTCGCAGTGCCTGATCTTGTAGCCGCTCTTGGAGCGGTGGCTGATGAACAGCGTGTCGCGCCCTGCGCCGCAGTCGATGCTGCCGCGACCGAAGTGGGCGTGGATCGTGTCGTTGCCGGCCCCCGCCTCGATGACGTTGACCCCGTGGCTTGCGTAGATGAAGTCCGAGCCGCCGCCGCCGTAGAGGTGGTCGACCTGGGCCGTGCCCTGACCGGAGGGCTTGTAGTCGCCCCACAGGACGTCCGCGCTGTCGCGGCCGTAGATGGTGTCGGAGTCGTGGCCGCCCAGGAGCTCGTCGCTCCTGCGGGTGCCGCTCATCGTGTCGTTGCCGTCGTTCTTGTTGATCTTCAGCGCCCCGTCGATCTTCGGCCAGCCGTCGTGGCTGGTGTTGGCGGTGGCGACGCCGCCGCTGAAGGCGGTCGCGAGTGCGCAGGCGGCGATGGCCGCGATGCTCTTCTGTCGTCGTGAGACCATGCTCTAACCGGTGCCCGATGCAGGGGCGAACGACCCTCGACGGGACGGCAGCGTAGCCGGATGGTTTACCGGGCCGCCGTATAGCGGCGCAATACTGCCGGTGAGCCCTCCGCGACGGTGACGAAGCTGGCGCCGCGGCGGTCGAGTGCGATCGCCTCGCCCTGCCCCTCGGGGGCCAGGGACGTCGGCGACAGGCACGGCGCCCGCCGCAGCGCGCTGGTCAGCGGCTCGCGTCCGCGGCGCACCCAGACCGCGAGCCGGTCGTAGCCGCGCAGCACGACGACCCGTCCGTCGGCGCTCACGTCGCCCGCGGTCACGAGCGAGAGCGCGATGGACGGGCCGCGGCGCAGCGTCGTCTGCGAGCCGCCCGGGAGGCGCGCCGACGCCCGGTAGGCGCGCGCGCCGCCGAGGACCTTGGTGACGATCACGAGGTCGCCGCGCAACGGATCGACGAGCAGCGCCTCGGCATCGTGGGCGCCGTCGGGATAGCGCAGCTGCAGGCGCGCGGCGGCCGCGGTGGCCGCGGCGCCGACCGGCGGCTCGGCGACGCGGTAGACGTCGACCGATGGGCGACGCGACGCGTTGTCGCCGATGTCGCCGATGTAGAGCAGCGGCCGCCCGTCCGGTGCCGGGCCGGCGGCGATGTCCTCCCAGTCGAAGGCCTGGGCCCCGGTGACGGTCGGGCGCGCGGCCACGCGGCCGTCGGCGCGCAGCCCGAAGAGCGCCGGCCCCGCGCCCGAGTCGTCGTGGCTCCACAGCAGGTCCGGCTGTGAACGGCTGCGCACGAGGCCGCTCAGCTCGTTGGCCGACGGGTCGGCGACGCGGCCCGCGATGCGCACGCGCAGGCGCCGGCACAGCGCCGGGGGGCGGGCGGCCGGCTTCGGCGCCGGGGGGCGGGCGGCCGGCTTCGGCGCCGCGGGCGTCGATGACGGGGAAGGAGGCGGGGCGGAGCGCGCCGCGCTGTTCCCGCCGCACCCCGCGACCCCGGCTGCCAGCGCGATGACCAGCAGCGCCGGCGCCGTGGCGCCCCTCATCAGCCCACCCGGTCGCTGCGCGCCGCCGCCGCCAGGGCGATCAGCTCGACGCAGGCGTCGAGCGCCAGCGCCGTCGAGTCGAGGACCAGGTGGTAGAGCCCCGCGTCACGCGCGTCGGCGCCGTAGAACTGCTGGACGTAGGCCTCGCGGGCGCGGTCGGTCTCGCGCTGGTGACGCTCGGCGCTCTCGCGGTCGATCCCCTCGAGCTCCATCGCCTGGGCCAGACGCCGCTCGGGCGGCCCGTCCAGGCGCACGTGCAGCGCCCCCGGCCTGTCGCGCAGCACCACCGCCCCGGCGCGCCCGAGGATGACGCCCGACCCCGCCGCGCAGCGTTCGCGGATGACCTCCTCGGTCGCCCGCAGGAACGAGCGCTCGTCGACCATCTCCGGCGGCGCCGCCGCGCCCGAGAAGGCCTGTGCCGCCGGCGCGAAGCGCAGGAGCATGCGCTCGAGGACGCCGCGCACGGCATCGTCGTGGGCCAGGGCATCGTCGAGCGGAACGGCCAGGCGCTCGGCGACCGTGGTGGGGATGACGCGGTCGATGAACGCCACGCCGAGGCGATCGGCGAGACGCGGGCCGACGTGGCTGCCGCCGGCCCCGTAGGAGGCGGAGAGCGTGACCACGGTCATGGCCATGGATCTTCCCGCCGCGGTCGGCGGTGCAACCCTCCTTGCGAGCCAAGACTATGGCTGTTAGTATCTAGGCTATGCCAACTAACGTGACTCGCATCGCCCGCTTCGGCTTCGTCAACGCCTATCTCGTCTCCGAGGACGACGGGCTCACCCTCGTCGACACGCTGGTCCCCCGCAGCGCCAAAGTCGTCCTGAAGGCGGCGCAGGCGCTGGGGGCGCCGATCGTCCGCATCGCGCTGACCCACGCCCACGGCGACCACATCGGCTCCCTCGACGACCTCGCGGCCGCGCTGCCCGGGGTGGAGGTCCTCATCTCGGCCCGCGACGCCCGCCTGCTGCACAAGGACATGTCGCTCGATCCCGGCGAGCCGCAGCGCAAGCCGCGCGGCAGCTACCCGGGGGCCAAGACGCCGCCGACTCGGACCCTCGCGGCCGGCGACATGGTCGGCTCGCTGGAGGTCGTCGCCGCGCCCGGCCACACGCCCGGCCACGTCGCCTTCCTCGACCGCCGCGACGGCACGCTGCTCTGCGGCGACGCCTACACGACGATGGGTGGCGTCGCCACCACCGACAAGGTCCGCCTGCCCTTCCCGCTGGCCAGCATGGCCACGTGGGACCCCGCGACCGAGCTCGAGAGCGCCCGCGCCCTGCGCGCGCTCGACCCCGCCGCGCTGGCCCCGGGCCACGGCAAGATCGTCGACGCGCCCGGGCCCGCCATGGACGCCGCGCTGGCCAAGGCGGCCGGCTAGCGGATGCCCCGCGCCGGGCTCGACACCGAGCGCATCGTCGACGCGGCGTCCGCCATCGCGGATGCCGAAGGGCTCGAGGCCGTCACCCTGGCGCGGGTGGCCGGCGGGCTGGGCGTGCGCGCTCCGTCGCTCTACAACCACGTCGACGGCCGCCCCGCGCTGCTGCGCGCGCTGGCCCTGCGCGGCGTGCGCGAGCTCACCGCGGCGCTGCGCGACGCCGCGGTGGGGCGGTCGGGCGCCGACGCCCTCGCCGCCACCGCGCGCGCCTACCGCGCCTACGCGGGCGCCCATCCGGGGCTCTACGCCGCCAGCGTGGCGGCGCCCGCTCCGGGCGACGGCGAGCATCAGGCGGCGGCCGCGCAGACCGTGGAGGTCGTCTACGCCGTGCTGCGCGGCTGGCGGCTCGAGGGCGACGAGGCCGTGCACGCCGCGCGCGCGTTGCGCAGCGCCCTCCACGGCTTCGTGGCGCTCGAGGCGAGCGGGGGCTTCGGGATCCCGGTCGACGTCGAGACCTCGTTCGACCGCCTGGTGGCGACGCTGGCCGGCGGCCTGGCTACAGGTCGATGACCTCGAGGTCGCCCCGCCGGCGCGCGAGCGCCTCGGCCACCACGCGCCGGTGGCAGTGGGCCGGATCGGCCTCCAGGCACAGCAGCGCGGTCGGCGGGGCGTCGGGCAGCTCCGCCGCCAGGGCGTCGAGCTCGTCGCCCGCCGCCGCGTCGAGGTGGCGGCGGAAGCCGTCCGCGGCCTCGGCCAGCCGGCCGGCCCGGTAGAGGAAGCGCAGGTCGGGCGGGGTGCCCAGGCCGCGCCGGCTCTCATACGCGATGCCGTGCTCGCCCAGCAGCGCGCCCAGCCGGGTCTTCGACATCCCCGGGCGCCGCGACTGGGGGCGAAAGCGCACGTCGAGCACGCGCCGCACGCCCGCGGCGCGCAGCTCGGCCACGAGGGCCTGGGGGAGCAGGCGCTCGTAGCCGATCGTCCACAACCGCGTCACCCGGGCAGCCTTTCACGACCTGACAGGATCCCGCGCCATGCAATACCGCCAACTCGGCCGATCGGGGCTGCGCATCTCCACCCTCACGCTGGGCACGATGACCTTCGGCGGCGGCGGCGCGTTCGCCGCGGTCGGCGCGGTCGACCTCGAGGGCGCGCGCCGCCACATCGACCTGTGCCTGGACGCCGGGGTCAACGTCATCGACACCGCCGACGTCTACTCCTCGGGGGTCTCGGAGGAGCTCGTCGGCCAGGCTCTCGTCGGCCGCCGCGATCGCGTGCTGCTGGCCACCAAGGCGCGCATGCCGATGGGGGAGGGGCCCAATGACGCCGGGCTCTCGCGCCACCATCTGATCGAGGCCTGCGAGGCCAGCCTGCGTCGCCTGCGCACCGATCACCTCGATCTCTACCAGGTCCACGAATGGGACGGGCAGACGCCGCTCGAGGAGACCCTCGACACCCTCGACACGCTGGTGCGCTCGGGCAAGGTGCGCTACGTCGGCTGCTCGAACTACGCCGGCTGGCAGCTGCTCAAGGCGCTGGGGATCTCCGACCGCCTGCACCTGCAGCGCTTCGTCAGCCAGCAGATCTACTACTCGCTACAGGCGCGCGACGCCGAGTACGAGCTCATTCCCGCCGCGCTGGACCAGGGGCTCGGGATCCTCGTCTGGAGCCCGCTGGCCGGCGGCCTGCTCTCGGGCAAGTACCGCCGCGACTCCCAGCCGCAGGAGGGCCGTCAGCTCACCGACTGGGACGAGCCGCCGGTGCGCGACCCCGAGCAGCTGCACGACATCGTCGATGCGCTGGTCGAGATCGGCGACAGTCACGGCGTCTCGGCCGCGCGGGTGGCGCTGGCCTACACGCTCGGCCGGCCCGGCGTCACCTCGGTGATCATCGGCGCGCGCCGGGAGGAGCAGCTGATCGACAACCTGGCGGCGGCCGGGCTCGAGCTGTCAGCCGACGAGCGCGCCCGCCTGGACGCGCTCAGCGCGCCGCCGCTGCTCTACCCCTACTGGCACCAGGCCAAGACGGCGGCCGACCGCCTCGGCGCGGCCGACCTGGCCCTGCTCGGGCCGCACGTCGACTAGGCGCGAGCGCCCTTGAGGACCTTCTTGGGCGGGATGACGACCATGTGCCAGGTGCGCTTGTTCTCGCGCTCCGTGTAGCCGAGCGTCTCCAGGCGCTTGCACACCACGGCGCAGCGCTTGCAGCGCGGCCGGCTCTTGCAGCAGCGCTTCTTGGTCTTGATCCGCGTGCTCACTTAGGGAAGCCTAACGGATCTCCGACCGGACGTGTCGGAGATCGTGTCCTCAGGCGGACGCGGCGAGGCGCGCGAGCGGCGCGCCCCAGACGTCGAGTGGCGCTGAGGGAGGGGGGACCTTGTAGCCGATGTCGAGGTTGACCCCGATGTCTCCGAGCGCCCATTTTGCGAAGCTCTCGGCGAAGCGCTCCTGCCGGCCGGCGCAGCCGCCGAGCAGGCCCTCCTCGCAGCCCAGGCCGGCCGGGATGCCGGCGTCCAGCGCCGCGATGACGTCGTCGGTGACCAGCGCGCGGTCGACCACGTGGCCGAGCTCGTGCAGGACGGTCCGCTGCACGCCCCGGGCTCCGTAACGGGCCAGGACCAGGTCGAGGTCGATGGTCACCCGGTAACCGGGTTCGCCGTCCTCGGTCAGCCCGATGGCGCCCGGTACCCCGGTGGGCCCGATGCGCACGTCGACGAGCCCGTCGACGAGGCCGATGAGCTGCCGGGCCTCGGGGCGCGCCGCGGCCACGGCGTCGAGGAACGCCTGGCGGTCGGCCGGCGCCACCGTCGGCGCGAAGCGAAAGCCGGCGCGTCGCACGTCCTGCGTGAGCAGGCGGGCGCCGCTGCGCCTGGCGCCGGCCGCGTCCAGGCGATAGCGCGCGCCCGCCACCTCCGACGGCTGCGGCGCCGAGCGCGCGGCGCTCAGCGCGCGCCCCGCGGTGAAGAGCGAGGCGAGGACCAGGACGCCGAGCAGGGGCAGGGAGATGCGCGGCGGGATCTCCATCAGGCCGCGGCGGGCAGCGCGCCGGGGTGCTCGAGGGCCACCAGCGCGTCGACCACCGCCGCATCGAACTGGATGGCGCGGTGGCGCACGACCTCGGCAAGCGCCTCGTCGTGGGCGAGCGCGCGCCGATAGGGACGGTCGAGCGTCATGGCCACGAAGGGGTCGGCGACGTGGATGATGCGCGCCTCGAGGGTGATCGCGTCGCCGCAGAGGCCGTCCGGGTAGCCGCCGCCGTCGACGCGCTCGTGGTGCTCGAGCACGAAGCGCGCCGGCTCGTCGAGTCCCCAGGCGCGCAGCAGCTCCGCGCCGACGATGGGATGGGTCTGGATGATGCGGAACTCGTCGGCGTGGAGACTCGCGGGCTTGTTGAGGATCGCGTCGGGGACGCCGATCTTGCCCAGGTCGTGGAGCTTGGCCGCGGTGCGCAGGGCCCCCAGGCGGCCGTCCGCGACGCCGACCCTCGCGGGCGAGGTCGACCGCGAGGGTGGCCACCTGCATGCTGTGGACGACCGTGTCGGGATCGCGGTCGTGCAGGAGCGCGAGGTCGGCGTGGCGATCGGCGGTCTCGGCCACCGGCGCACCGTGCTGTTCGACAGGACGTTGCCCTCGCCGAAGGTGTACGTGGCCTGCCAGACGAGGTCGTCGCCGGCCGTGCCGCCGACGAGCGGGATGAGGGAGCTCGTGACCTCGTAGGCCCCGCGTGCCATCGCGCGCTGGTCGGAGGTCAGCCCGTCGCACATGAGCATGAGGACCGCGTGCTCGAGCTCCTCGCCGGCGCGCTCGCGCGCGATCTCGGCGGCGCGACGCGTGCACCCGGCGATGTCGGCGTCGTCGCGCTCGAGATGGCAGACGCCGAAGCTCAGGCCGTCGGCGGCGATGTACGCGGCCACGCAGCCGAACGGCAGCTGGGCGTCGTCGGTGAAGGCGCCCACCGTGGTCGCGCCGACGACCGAGGCGGGCGCGGCCTCGGCGGCGGCGGCGCGGTGCAGCGCCTCGAGGTCGTAGCCGGCCGACGGGAAGATGATCACGAGGTCACCGGCCCCCGGCACGCGGCCCGCCAGGGCCCCGCTGACCGCCCTGCGCCCCGCCGTCCGGGCATCGTCGGCGGCGCTGTGGCCGAAGCCACCCAGCCCCGTGCTGTGCAGGGATTCGATATGCGTGCTCATGGGTTCCTCCCTAGGGTCGGTTGCCCAGGGGGCCCGCTTGAGGCCGGTGGACGGCGGCTAGCCGCATCTGCAGCGGCCGAACCCGGCCTTCCGCGTCCGGGCGCGCGGTGAGATCGGCCGTGGCATGCTGCCCGGCCGTGGTCTTCTACGAGCCTCATCTCCGCGACCGATCCCTGCTGCCGCACGACCCGTTCAAGGCGGCGATCGCCCCGCGCCCGATCGGCTGGGTATCGACCGTGGCCGCCGACGGCGCCGTCAACCTCGCGCCCTACAGCTTCTTCAACGCCGTCTGCGGCGCGCCGCCCATGATCGCCTTCTCGAGCGAGGGGATGAAGGACTCGGCCGCCTTCGCCATCGAGACGCGCGAGTTCGTGTGGAACATGCCGACATGGGACCTGCGCGAGGCCATGAACGCGACGTCGGCGTCGCTGCCGCGCGGCGAGAACGAGTTCGACCATGCCGGCCTGGAGATGGCGCCGTCGCGGTTGGTGGCCCCGCCGCGGGTCGCGGCCACCCCCTGCGCGCTGGAGTGCAAGGTCACCAACACGGTCAACCTGAGCGACGTCCACGGCAACGACACCGATCGCCATCTGGTCGTCGGCCAGGTCGTCGGCGTGCACCTCGACGAGCGCTACATCGGCGACGACGGCATCCTCGACGTCACCGCCATGCGGCCGATCGCGCGCTGCGGCTACACCGCCGACTACGCGGTCCTCGACCGCCTCTTCCAGATGGAGCGTCCCCGCTAGCCCACGACGCCGTGGACGAAGTACCAGACGAAGAGGGCGCTGATGACGAGCATCAACGGGTGCACGCGACGCCCGCTCAGCAGCGTGAGCACGGAGTAGGAGACGAAGCCCGCGCCCACGCCGTTGGTGATGCTGTAGGTCATCGGCATCAGCACGATGGTCAGCAGCACCGGAAGGGCGATGACCGGATCGCGCCACTCGAGATGGCGCACGAGCTCGAACATCATCGCCCCCACGATCACGAGCACCGGCGCCGTGGCCGCGCTCGGGATGATCCCGGCCAGCGGCGAGATGAACAGGCAGCACGCGAAGAGCAGCCCGGTGATGACCGAGGCCAGCCCGGTGCGGGCGCCCTCGCCGATGCCCGCCGAGCTCTCGATGAACGTCGTGTTCGAGGATGCCGACGCGGCGCCGCCGGCCGCCGCGGCCAGCGAGTCGACGATCAGCACGCTCCGCATGCCGGGCAGCCGGCCGTCGGCGGTGACGAGCTCGGCGCGACGGCCGAGGCCGAGGACCGTGCCCGCCGTGTCGAAGAAGTCCGACAGGAGGACCGACAGCACGACGGCCACCGCGCTCCAGAAGCCGAGCGCCGAGATGAAGTGCAAGGAGAAGTTCCCGACGAGCCCGAAGTGCGGCGCGTCGAAGACCTTGCTGGGCCAGGTGGCCGACCCGTTGGGGAAGACCTTCTTGTCCTTGGCCTCGTTGATGATCGTCGCGATGATCGTGGTGCCGAGGATCCCGAACAGCAGCGCGCCGCGAATGCGCCTGGCGACCATCGCGTAGGTCGCGAAGAGGCCGAAGACGAAGATGGCGATCGCCCACGTGTTGAGCTTCGGCGCGATGGTGACGATCGTCCCCTGGCCCTTGACGACGATGCCCGCGTCGACGAGCCCGATGATCGTGATGAAGAGGCCGATGCCGATCCCGATGGCCAGCTTGAGGTCGTGGGGGATGGCGTTGATGACCGCCTCGCGGAAGCCGACGAGGACGAGCGCGGTGATGATGAGGCCCTCGGCCACGATGACGCCCATCGCGTCGGGCCAGCTCAGGCGGTCGGCGCCGACGAGCGAGAAGGCCACGAAGGCGTTGATGCCGAGCCCGGAGGCCAGCGCGAACGGGTAGCGGCCATAGATCCCCATGGCGAGCGTGGCGACCGCGGCCACCAGCGCGGTGACCGTCAGCAGCTGGTCGAACGGCAGCTTGACCCCGCCGGGCGCGGCGACGGAGCCCAGGATCTGCGGGTTGACGAACAGGATGTAGGCCATCGTCAGGAACGTGGCCGCGCCGCCGCGGATCTCGGTCGGGATGCTCGAGCCGCGGGCGCTGATGTCGAAGTAGCGGTCCAGGCGGTTGGCGATGGGCGAGCCTCCCGACGGGGCACGCTCAGCGGTGGTGGCCTCCATGCGGCGCCATGATGCCGTGTCCACCGGCGGACTTCAGGCGTTGGCCTCGCGTCCGTGGCCCGCGCCCGAGCGCGGAAAGGGGATCTGGCGCGCGGGCGCCTGCGCGCCGCGACCCGGTCCGCCGCACACGGCGGCGCCGGCGGACCGGGTGGGCGAAGCGCGACCTAGAGCGGCGTGACGTTGACGGCCTTGGGGCCCTTGTCGCCGGCCTCGGCGTCATACGACACGGCGGCACCCTCGGCGAGGGTCTTGAAGCCCGTCGCGTTGATGCCCGTGTGGTGGACGAAGAGGTCCTTGCCGCCCTCGTCCGGGGTGATGAAGCCGAAGCCCTTCTCGTCGCTGAACCACTTCACGGTTCCGGTAGCCATGTTTCCTCCACGGCACGTGTGAACTGCAACGCGGAGGATGCTTTTGCGGCAACGACCCCGGCGCTGAACACTGATTTCTCGAGCCTCTAGCTCGACCTTGACGGCGGAAGCGTAGCGAGTGCGGGCCCCCGATTAGTGTTTCCCGTTCGTAAGCGACCCGGGAGCCGGTCAGACCATGTGCTTCGCCTTCGATGCCCACCCGCCCGAGCTGCCCTCCGATCTGGCGCGTGCGACCCTCGCCGGAGGCGCTGCGGCCGAGGCGCTGGAGCTCACCTCAGCCGACGCCACGCGCTTCTCGGCGGCGCTCGCGGAGGCCCCCGAGGCGACCGGCGGACCGGGCGTCGTGATCCTCCCCGACGTCCGCGGCCTGTACCGCTTCTACGTCGAGCTGGCCGAGCGCTTTGCGCAGGCGGGCCATCACGCGATCGCCTACGACTACTTCGGCCGCACCGCCGGCACGGGCGAGCGCAGCAACGACTGGGACTACATGCCCCACGTGGTCCAGACGCGCGTGGCGCAGGTGCAGGCCGACGCCGCCGCCGCCATCGCCGCCCTGCGCGAGCGCACGGACGCGAGCTCGATCGTCACCGTCGGCTTCTGCTTCGGCGGCACGCAGTCGTTCATGGCCGCCACGAGCGCCGAGCTCGGCCTCGACGGCGCCGTGGGCTTCTATGGCAGCCTCGTCCCGCGCCGCGAGGGCGCGCCGGAGCCGATCGCCCACGCGCCCGAGACGCGCTGCCCGGTGCTGGGACTGTTCGGCGGCGCCGACGAGAACATCCTTCCCGAGCACATCGAGGCCTACGAGCGCGGGCTGCAGGAGGCGGGCGTCGAGCACGAGATCGTCATCTACCCGGGGGCGCCGCACTCGTTCTTCGACCGCTCGTTCACCGAGCACGCGCAGGCGTGCGAGGACGCCTGGCGGCGCGTGCTCGGCTTCCTGGAGCAGGTCGGCTCGTCGCTGACGCGATGAGCCGTGCCGGTGCCTTCCGAGTTTGCCGCTATCGTCACATGCATGAGTTCCCAGCGCGAGCGTGCCGAAGAGAAGCGCAAGGAGAAGTTGAAGGCTGTGGAAGAGCAGGTCGCGGAGGGCTCGCTGACGATCCGTCAGATGACGCCCGAGGAGCGCGCGAAGTACCCCAAGCGCGAGCGTCCGCCGCAGACCAAGCGCAAGCGCTACTGATCCAGCGCGGACCGGCCGTCGAGCGACGGGCCGGCCCAGGCGCGCCGCCTCGTGGCCCTGCCAGGGGACGGCTGCCCACCTCGTCAGGCCCCCTGAGCGCGTTTCGCGACGGTTAACGGCCGCGCGACATCCTCGCCCGAAACGGTCGCGACGAGGAGAAGGCGATGATCCGGACGGGCGAGCAGTACCTCGAGTCGATTCGCGACGGGCGGCGCGTGCTGTGCGCGGGGGAGATGATCGACGACCTCACGACGCACCCCAAGACGCGCGGCTACGCCCAGGCCGTCGCCGAGTACTACGACATGCATCACGATCCGCAGTACGCGGACGCGATGACCTTCGTCGACGAGGACGGCGAGCGCTGGGCGCGCCACTGGTTCCTGCCGCGCACCAAGGAGGACCTGCGCGTGCGCCGCGAGTACCACGAGCTGGTCTTCCGCAAGTGGGCGCGGGGCGCGATGTTCACGCGGCCGCCGGCCAGCATGCTGCCGGTCTTCTACACGCTCTACCAGGACCCCGAGCCCTGGGAGCACGAGTCCCACGGCCACGACGGGCGACCGCTCGCGCAGAACATCCGCGACAAGTGGGACTACCTGATGCGCGGCGACCTGTCGGCCTCGCCGATGTTCCTCGACGTCCAGGGCGACCGCTCGTCGCCCGACACGGTGGCCGCGACGCCCCAGCTGCGCATGGTGCAGAAGAACGACCAGGGGATCGTCGTGCGCGGCTGGAAGGCGATCGGCACGGGCGTGGCCTTCGCCAACGAGATCGTCATGGGCGTGCTGTGGAAGCCGGGCACCGTGGCCGAGCAGGTCGTCTTCGCCCTCGTGCCGGCCAACGATCCCAACGTCACGCATGTGGTGCGCCCGTCGCTGGCCCAGCCCGACGCCGACGGGTTCGACCGGCCGCTGGCCAGCCGCGGCGACGAGCTCGACGGGATGGCGTACTTCGACGACGTCCTCATCCCGTGGGACCGCGTCTTCCACATCGGCAACCCCGACCACGCGAAGTTCTATCCGCAGCGCCTGTTCGACTGGATCCACGCCGAGACCCAGATCCGCCACGTCGTCAACGCCGAGGTCATCGCCGGCCTGGCCATCCTCATCACCGACGCGCTGGGGACCGCGCAGGCGCCGATCGTGGCCTCGCAGGTGGCCGACCTGGTCCGCTTCCGCGAGACCTGCCGCGCCTTCGCCATCGCCGCCGAGGAGACCGGCTTCATGTCGCCCGGCGGCCTGTACAAGCCCAACAACATCTTCGTGGACTTCGGCCGGGCCCACTACCTCGAGCACGTCCAGCGGATGATCGAGATCCTCATCGACTTCTGCGGGCGCGGGGTGGTCGTCTACCCGACCAAGGCCGACCTCGACAACCCCGAGCTCGGCGGGGCCCTGCGCGCGGCGTTGCGCGGCCACAACACCTCCGCGGAGGACCGCACGCGGATCTTCCGCATGATCCACGAGCGCTTCCTGACGGAGTGGGGCGCGCGCCACGCGATGTTCGAGAAGTTCAACGGGACCCCGCTGCACATCATCCGGCTGCTGACCATGCAGCGCGTCGAGTACCAGGCGGACGGCCCGCTCACCGAGCTCGCGCGCGAGATCTGCGGCCTGGGCGACGTCAGCGCCCTGGCGCAGCGCCTCGACGAGGAGAAGGCCGACTACCCGTCGATCCGCGTGCGCCCCGACTACGTCGCGGCGCAGGACGTCCAGGAGACCGTCTAGCGGCGCAGGGCGTCGAGCAGGTGGCGGGTCGCGCCCGCCGGGCGCGCGCCGAGCTCGCTCAGCGCGCGCTCGCAGCCGCGGAAGGCGCCGATCACGCGGTCCTCGTCGCCCACCGCGCTGGCCAGGCGCATCTGCAGGCGCCACGCCGCCTCCCGGTAGGGGTCGTCGCGCAGCACGGCGGCGACCAGCCGCTCGGCGTCGTGGTAGCGGCCCGCGGCGAAGGCCAGCTCCGCGGCCTCGAGGCGGGCGTCGGCGCCGACCGCTTCGAGGTGGCGCCGGCGCTCCTGCGCCCAGAGGGTGCGCACGCCCGGCAGGTACTCGCCGCGCTCCAGGAGGGCGACCGCCTCCAGCGTGGCCTGCAGGCGCTCCTCGCCCTGCAGGCGCGCCGCCTGCGCGAGAAGCGCCTCGACGCGGCCCGACTCGCTGCGGATGGCGGTGCCGGCGCCCAGGGCCACGCAGGCGCTGTCGGCGGTCAGCTCGACGCCAGCGGGCAGGACCTCGCGCAGCCGGTGGAAGGCCTGGCGCAGATAGGCGCGCGCGGAGGCGTCGGCGCGCCCGTCGAACAGGGCGTCGAGGAGCTCGTCGCGTGAGGCCGACTGCTCCGGGCGCGAGGCCAGGAAGGCCACCACCTCGTAGGCCTTCGCGATGCGCGGGCGCACCACGCTGCCATTGACCTGCAGCGCCCTGCGCCCGAACTCCTCGAGCTCGAGCAGCGACCCGACGCGCGGGTCGATCGTCACCCCCTGGGCCAGCAGCGCCCGCCCGAGGTCGTGCCACGGCGAGCGCGTCTCGGGCTCGGCGTCGATGCGGCGCGCGACGACCGCGGGGAAGTCGGCCAGGGCCTGCAGGAAGAGATGGTTGGAGCCCTGCTTGGCGGCGGCGGCCAGGGCCAGGTCGGCGGCCCGGTCGGCCGCGTCCTCGTCGCCGCTGCGCCACTCGGCCTCGGCCAGGTAGACGGCGGCCGTGGGCAGCTCGAGGATGCGGTCGCCGGCGAGCATCCGCGCCGTGGCCGCGCGCAGGCGCTGGAGCGCGGCGCCGGCCTCGCCGTCGAGCAGGTCGGCATAACCGGTCCAGGTGTCGATCTGCTCGGCGATGAAGCCGTACGCGCGCGCCGCCGGGCGGCGCTCGAGGGCCTCGAGGACGGCCCGCGCGGCGCCGGCGTCCCCGCACAGCCGCAGCTCGAGCTTGGCCTCCATGACCAGGCTGAGCATGTCGTAGACCTGGGACTCGCTGGCGCCGATCAGCTCCCGGGCGCGCAGCAGCGCTCGGCGCGCGTCGTCGGTGCGGCGCAGGTCGATCAGGATCTCGACGCCGACGATCGCGTGCAACCACACCGCGGCCCAGCTGGCGCGGCCCTGGGCCTCGTAGAGGTCGAGCGCCTGCTCGGTGTGGCCGGTGGCGCGCAGCGTGCTGATGCGCCAGGGGGCGCTCACGGCGGCCGCCCAGCGCGAGGTGGGCGTCGACGCGAGGCGGGGGAGGCGGCCGTGGGCGTAGTGCACGCGCATGACGAGAGCGTCGAGGGGGCCGCCGCTGAGGGTGGGATGCGGGACGGCACCGCCGGCCACCTCGCCATCGACGAGCGCCAGCAGGTAGCGGATCGCCTCGGTCTCCGGGCTGGGCGCCGCGACGTCGATGACCGCGCGCGCGTCCGCGATGCGCCCGCCGTGCCAGTAGCACCACGCGATCATGCTGGCGGCCGGGCTCGAGGCTCGCGCCAGCCGCTCGCGGTGGCCGCCCTCGTTCAGGCGGTCGGCCACGCGCACGCCGCGCCCGTACTGCTCGCGTCCGATGGCCAGCATGATCTCGGCGGCGCTCAGCGGCCCGCCGTCGGGCCCCGCGCCCGAGAGCGCGCTCAGCCAGCGCTCGGCGACCGCGAGGTCGAGGCGCTCGATGACCCCGGCGATCGCCCGCTCGGCGGCCGCCCGCGCTCGATCCGGCTCTCCCGCGCGCAGGAGCTCCTCGACGGCGTCCTCGTGATGGCCCTCGCTCGCGAGCAGAGCGCCGTGCGCGGCGCGCAGCGCGCGCACGTGCTCGTCGCCGCGGCGACGCAGGCACTCCAGCAGGAACTCGCGAAAGCGCGTGTGACAGCGCATGGCGAGCCCGTCGGCGGCCCAGGTCACGGGCAGGTGCGCGGCGCGCAGGGCCAGCAGGCGCTCGCCGGCGGCGTGCTGGCCGAGCGCCTCGGCGCGTTCGGGCGAGACCTCCTCGAGCAGCGACGTGGCGACGAGGAACTCGCGCTCCTGGTCGCCGAGCACCTCGAGGATCTGCGAGGAGAGGTAGCCGTAGAGCGGATCGGCCTCGCCGCCGAGGCCGGCGACGTGGTCCTCCGATCGCCACGCCTCGAAGAGGACGCCGGCGACCCAGCCGCCGGTGGCCGCGACCGCGGCGATCGGGTCGACCTCGCCGCGGCCGGCGTCCGCCAGCGCGCGCGCCGCCTCCTCGGCGGTGAAGGCCAGGTCGCCCTCGCCCACGGCGGCGACGCGGCCGAGCGTGGGGGCGTTGCCCATGTCGATGGCCAGCTCCCGGCGGCTGATGAGCACGATGCGCATGGTCTGCGGCGCGTAGCGCAGCAGCCCGCCGAGCGCCGCGAGCGCCTCCGGCGCCTCGGCGAGGCGCTCGAGCTCGTCGATGACCAGCAGCACCGGGGTCGGCTCGACCGCCTCGGCCAGCAGGCCCGCCGCCTCGGCGTGGGCGATGCGCCGCGCCAGCGCCCCGGTCCCGACCCCGCGGACCTGGGGCGAGCAGCGCGTCAGCGCCGCCTCCAGGTAGGTCACCAGGCGCCCGGGCGCCGCGTCGGTGGCGTCGAGGGTCAGCCACGCGACCGGGCGCTCGATGGCGTGCGCCGCCTGCACGACGGCCGTCGTCTTGCCCGCCCCGGCCGTCGCCGCCACCCACACGACGGGATAGCGCTCGACGAGCATCGCCAGCAGCCGATCCAGGCGCGGGCGGCCCAGCGTCCGCTCGCTGACCTCCGGGATCGCGAGCTTGCGCTGGATGACCGATGGGTCGCGCTCGGGCACGGGCGGCCAGCCTATAGCGCGGCGGGCCTGGGACCTGGTGGCTGGCTTTTCCACCTTGCCGGGGTGCCGCGGCTAGGCTGGCCGCGGGAGCCGATGAGCCAGTTGGCCTTCGACGAGAGCCGCGCGCGGCAGATGGAGAAGCTGTACCGCTAGCCGAGGCGTGCGCGGCGGGCCAGTTGCGCGAGGGGCGATGCGGGAGAAGGCGTCGTCGATGTGGGCTGCGGCCCAGGCTTCTTCGTCGAGGAGCTGCTGGACGAGGTCGGCCCCGACGGCGCGGTCATGGGCGTCGACGCGAGCCCGCAGATGCTCGCCGCCGCCGAGCACCGCTGCGCGCGGCACGCCAACGCCGAGCTTCCGCGAGGGGGACCTGCAGCGCATGCCCGTCGAGGAGGCGTCCTTAGAGCCGCGCTGGCGAACAAGTGCTCGAGGACTCGCCGACCCCCGGCCGCGCTCGCGCAGATGCCGCGCGCGCGGCCGGCCGGGCGCGTCGGTGTGGACGTCGACTGGCCGACGGTGAGCTGGCACTCCGAGGACCCGAGCGCATGCAGGGCGTCTGCGCGCGTCGGAGCGCACGTCCCGACCCCGGTGGCGGCGCCGGCGCCCGCCGGCGCGCACGCGGCACGACCAGCAGTGCCGAGGGCCACGTCTTCGCGACGACCGCGCTGGACCCCGACGCGTTCGGGACCGGGCTCCTGCTGGCGCTCGTGGAGGAGTACGTCGCCAGTCGCCCCGAGGTCGGCCCCGAGCAGGCGCGGGCGTGGGCAGCCGAGCAGTGCGAGCTGGGCGCACTCGGCGAGCTGTTCTTCGCGTGCTCCCGTGGTGCTTCACCCGTCCGCGCGCGGTAGCCCCCGGGGGCGGCGCTCACCAGGTGGTGGGCTTGGTCGTCGAGACAGCCAGGTGTGGAGAAGGCGGTCAGGTCCTGGCCCGCGATGCGCTGGGCCAGGTCGATGAGCTGCTCGGTCGTGGCGTTGCCCTAGGCGAGCTCGGCGGCCTCAGCGGCCGCGGCGTTCTGTGGAGGGTCCGGGTCGGGCCGCTGCGTTCCCCCCGCGGCCCGACCCGGGGTGTGGCTTCAGGTCAGGACTTGTGCAGCGTGACCTTCCTGCTCGTCGTCCTGTGGTTGCCCGCCGCATCGGTCGCGCGGAGGACCGAGGAGAGCTTCAGGCTGCGGTGCTTGAGCTGCTGGCGCGTGGCCTTGTTGAGCCGCAGCGTCACCGTCTTGCTCTTGCCGCCCTTGACGGTCACGGTCTTGCTCGCGACGGTCTTGGCGCCGTTCCTGAGCTTCAGCGTGATCTGGCAGGTCGCCTCGGTCGCCGGGCACTTGACGGTGAAGCTGACCGTGCCCTTCTTGGACGCCTTCAGCGACTTGGCGATCAGGGTGACCTTCGGGGCGGTCCTGTCGGCGGAGCTGCTGCCACCGCCGGTCTGACCGCCGCCGCCCCCGGACTGCGAGCTGGCGATGCTGAACGTGCGCGACACCGTCGCGCCGACGTTGCCGGCCTTGTCGATCGCCCTCACGACGACCGTGTGCGCGCCGGCCGCGAGGCCGGTGAACGCCTTGGGGCTCGCGCAGGCGGCGAAGGCGCCGCCGTCGAGGCTGCACTGGAAGCCGGCGAGGTCGCCGTCCGGGCTCGAGAACGAGACGGTCGCGGTGGACCCGCTCACGTCGGCCGAGCCGATGGCCGCGCTCGGCGCGGCGTTGTCGACCGTGTAGGCCAGCGACGCGCTGTCGAGGGTGGCGTTCGCCCCGCTCAGCGTGGCGCGGTACTGGATGTACTGCCCGCTCGGGCTCTGGATGTCCCCGCCGGCGCCGACGGCCTGGAAGCCGGACCAGCTGCCGTCCGGGCTCGCGGTGTTGCCGGTGCGGGTCTCGAACGTCGTCCCGGTGCTGGTGCTCGTGAGGTTGCCCCACACGGTGTGGGCGCTGTCGGCGGACAGGACGCGCGAGGTGAACGTGCCTGAGGCCGGGACCGCACCCATGCCGACCCAGTCGACCTTGATGGTCGGGCCGCCGGCGGCGGGGCGATTCAGGTCGCTGGCGACCGCGCGCATCGGGCCGGCGACGACCACCGGGTGCGTGGCGACGAGCGCTCCGTTGACGTAGAACTTGACGTCGGCCGTGCCCCACTCGATCCGGTAGAGGTTCGTCGCCGTCGGGTCGAAGGTCGCTCCGACGGGGATCGCGGTGTCCGTCTGAGTGCCACCCGCGGCGGTCATGGTACGGGCGAAGAAGGTGCCCGGTGTGGCGGCGGTCGGGCCGGTGCCGAACATGGCCCACGGTCCGTCGTCGAACGTGTTGCCGAAGCCGATGTTCTGGTACTGGTCGGCGCCGAAGGCCGCGCGGAACTCGAGCGTCTGCGGAGCGCTGAAGGTCGGCGTCGCGTTGGCGTCGCTGACGCGGGCGCCGTCGACGGTGAGCTGGCCGCCGCTGACGGTCGCGTTGCCGTCGACGTTCGGACCGGTTTGCCCGTTGAGCCAGGGCGTGGCCGCCCAGCCGCTCGGCAGGGCGGTGTCGAAGTT
Source organism: Paraconexibacteraceae bacterium (assembly GCA_963757775.1). Taxonomy (GTDB): domain Bacteria; phylum Actinomycetota; class Thermoleophilia; order Solirubrobacterales; family Solirubrobacteraceae; genus JAOPZW01. The sequence continues at coordinate 127,072 of CAVWSH010000014.1, forward strand.
CTCGGCCACCGAGCCGAGCTTCAACCGCACCGAGCCGGGCTCGACCGCCCATGTACCGGTCTGAGCACCGGCCGCCGCGAAGTCGCTCTGCGCGTCGTCCACGAGGGGCGACGGGGCCGCCGAGGCCCACGCCGGGCCGATCGCCATGGCGGCGGTGGCCACCAGGGCTGTGGTGATGAAACGTCCGTGTCGCATGTGGTTCTCCTTGGTCCTGCGTCGTCCTGGTGGGGCTGGCCTAGCGCCGTCTGGGCGCGAGGAGACGGATCCGGGTCCTGGTCGTTGCCTGGTTGCCGGCCGCGTCGCGCGTCGTCGTGGTGACCTCGGTCATCAACGTCCGGCGGCGCGCCAGGCTTACGCGGCCGTTCTTGCTCATGTGCAGGGGGACATTCGCGCTGCGGCCGCCCGCGACGGTGACCGTCCTGCGCGCCAGCAGGTGCCCGGCGCGCGCGAGGCGCACGGCGATGCGGCAGCTGATCTCGGTGCGCGGGCACGAGACGCGGAGGGTCACGACGCCCTGGGCCGAGGCGCGCAGCCTGCGCTTGGCGACGGTCACGCGGGGCGCGGTCCGATCGCGCGTGGCGGCCGGGCCCAGGGACGAGCCCTCGCCGCCGCCAGGGGACCCCGAGCCGCCGCCCTGGGAGCCCGTGCCGGGCCCGGCTCCGGTGGCGAGCGTGGTGAAGACGCGCGTGGCCGGGACCGGGTCGACGTTGCCCGCGACATCGATCGCCCGCACCTGGAAGGTGTGCGCGCCGTCGGCCAGCCCGTTGTAGTCGACGGGGCTCGTGCACGCGGCGAAGGCGCCGTTGTCCAGCCGGCACTGGAAGTGCGCGCCGGAGTCGTTGGAGGAGAACGTCAGGCGCGCGTGGCTGCCGGTGACGACGGCGCCGGCGATCGTCGTGTCCGGCGGGGTGGTGTCCTGGGCCGGTGCGCCGGCGGTGACGAAGCTCGCCGAGGCCGGCGTCGGATCGACGTTGCCGGCCAGGTCGATGGCGCGCACCGAGAACGTGTGCGAGCCGTCGGGCAGGCCGGTGAGGTGAGCCGGGCTGTCGCACGCGCTGAACGGGGCGCCGTCGAGGCGGCACTCGAACTGCGCGCCGGCCTCGTTGGACGAGAACGAGACGGTGGCGCTGTCGCCGCTGACCGCCGGGGTGCCGACCGTGGTGTCGGGCGGCGTGTCGTCGCCGGGGCCGTAGGTCGCGACGTAGGAGCCCGCGGCGGCGTCGAACACGCGGTAGTCGACGCCCTTGACGGTGCGGCGGGTCACGGCCACGCGCGTGCCGTTGCGCGTCAGCTGGGACAGGTCGCCGGTCGCGGCGGTCACGGGGATCATCGCCTCGAGGCCGCGTGCGCCGGCGCCCGGCGCCACGCTGAAGCGCAGCTGGGTGCCGTCGTAGCTGAGGTCGCCGAAGCTCGAGTCGTTGCGGGCGTCCAGCCAGTCGAGCATCTGCACCGCCGACACCACCGGCACGCCCCGCGCCTGGGCCTCGGCGATGATGGCATCGGCGCCCGGGTTGTCGTCGTCGTCGGTGTGCATGTTGGCCGTGAAGACGCCGTAGTAGCCGTCGGAGCCCAGGGCGCCGTCGAGCAGCACCTGGATGTGACGGTCGACGTCGATGCCCGACTCGTCGGTGAGCTGCGTCGCCGCCTGGTAGACGTCGATCAGCGAGCCGTTGGCGTCCGCGAAGCGCATCGGGAAGCCCGACCCCGTGAACATCCCGGGCCGGTCCTGGACCCACGCTGCCGGCCAGTAGTAGTAGTTGGTGTCCAGGCGCACGCCGTGGGCGAGCTCGACCTTCGGCTCGCTGGCCCAGTCGCTCCAGGCGATGCAGTGGGTACGGCTGGTCCGCGGCGCCGCCAGGCTCGGGTAGTCGTCGGCGAACTCCGGCAGCTGCGTCTCCCAGTCGTCCTCGAGCGAGGCCGGCGTGAAGTTCGCGCAGTCGGTGCTCAGGTGCAGCGCGATCTCGAAGCCGGCCGACTGGAAGGCCTGCGCCTGGAGGTTGGTGATGTCGGTGCCCGGATAGACGTAGGACGTCGACCGCACGCACTGCCAGTCGGCCACCGAGCAGCCGGCCGGGCTGGCGTCCCGGTAGCGGTTGAACTGGCCGATGGTGCCGGCGTGGCCGTGGTCGTCGCCGGTCAGGACGACCGCGGCCTTCTCGCCGCGCGGCAGGTACCAGAAGCGCGGCAGCGGCGTGCGGTCGAGGTTCATCTGCGTGATGAGGTTCGCCAGCAGGCGCTGCTGCTCGTCGGCCTGCGGGATCCGCACCTTGCTGAAGTCCAGCCAGTCGGGGAAGAAGAGGTCGTCGGAGCGCGTGGGGTCGATCTCTCCGTCGCGCTTCTGCCCGGCCCACGCGATGTTCCCCTGGCGGGTGGCCACGATCGAGCGGGCCAGGTCGTACGTGAAGGCCGCGGCCTGCCCGCCCGCCGGGCCGACGCTGCGCAGCGTCACCGCCGGGCGCGACGTGCTGACCGTGGCGCTCGAGTACAGCGTCGCCACGGTGCTCGCGTCCGTGGCCGGGGTCACGTCCGCCGCGCCGTGGATCTGCATCGTGTCCGCCGTGATGCCGGCGCCCGCCGCCGACGCCGTGTTGACCTTGATGTAGCCGTTGCTGACCGTGCCCGTGGAAGCGCCGAGGCCGAGCAGGCCGGCGAGCCGCGCGTCGGGGCGCATGGCGATGAGGTTGCCGCCGGCCTGGACCCAGTTGGTCAGCACGGCCGTCTGGGCGTCGGTCACCGCGGTCTGGGCCAGGACGACGACCTGGTAGCCGGCCAGCGTCGCGGCGCCGAGGTTCCCGGTGTCGGTGACAGCGAACTCGTTGAGCCCCTCGGCGCGCAGGATCTCCGCGTAGTAGGTGCCGAACGGGTCTCCGGGGTCGGTGACCACGAGCACCGGTCCGCCCGGGCCCTGCTCAGGGCTGGCCTGCGCGTGCGCCCCGGGGGCGGCGACGAGCAGCGCGGCCAGCGCGAGGGCGACCGCGATGGTCTTCCGGAGCTTGTTCTGGGGGGTGACGGTCCGTGTCATGAGAGGCGTGGCTCCGTCTCGCCGTCAGTGGCGTCTGGGTGACAGCAGCAGGGTGGGAGCGCGCGTGGCGGCGCCGTTGGCGGTGGCGACGGCGGTCGCGTGCAGCGAGCGCTTGCGCTTCAGCTCGCCCCGGGCGGCGCGGCTCAGGACGAGCGCGACCGTCTTCGTCTTGCCCGCCGCCACCGTCACGGTCTTTGTCGCGACGGTGCGCTTGGCGACCTGGAGCCTCAGATGCACGCGGCAGCTGCGCGTGCCCGCGGGGCAGGTGACGCGCAGCTTGACCGTCCCGTGTTTCGACGCTCGCACGGTCCGCGGTGAGACGGAGAGGCGCTTCGCGGCGCTCGACGTGGACCCGTGCGGGCTCGCGTTGGAGCCGGCGCCGGACGGCGAGCCCTTGGTCCCGACCTCGCCGGGGCCGTTGAAGCCCGGCGGCGGCGCGGCGGTGGTGAACGACCACGTGCGGTCCTGGGCCAGCGGGTTGCCGGCGACGTCGGCGAAGCCGGCGGGACCGCCCTTGACCGTGGCGGTGTACGTGGTGGCCCAGGCCAGCGGCGAGCGCGGCGAGAGGGTCGCGGTCCGGGCGGCGGCGTTGTAGGTGACGTCGGAGGGGACGAGCGCGCCCGCCTCGTTGCGCAGCGAGAAGGAGACCGAGTCGGCGGTGGCGGGATCGACGCCCTCGTCGAAGGCGACGGCGACCTGGGCGCCCGGGTCGACGCCCGCCGCGCCTGCGGCCGGAGCCATCGCCGCGACCTGCGGCGGCGTCTGGTCGGTCGGCGTGAAGAGGACGTCGGCGCCATAGCTGGTGGCATCGAAGCTGTCGGTGGGGAAGCCGCCGCCGTACTTGTAGACGCCGTTGGCGCCGGCCGGCGCGTGCAGCGGGGCCGCGTCGAACGCCGCGTTGAAGAAGCCGGCATCCGCGTAATAGGTGCCGTCGGTCGACAGGAAGGAGGCGACGTACGTCATGTCCTTGGTCACGCGGACGGCCGGCGAGAGCGAGACCGTGTGCCAGCCGACGAGCGAGTCGCCCACGAAGGTCGCCGAGGCGAGCTGGGTGCCGGCTTCCGTCCACAGGTGCCCGACCCGCGGCGCCGATGACGCCGCGCCGTAGTAGCGCAGGCCGGTGACGAACCCGTCGACGTCGGCGCGGAAGCGCACACCGACCTCGATCGCCTGGTTGTCGTTGGTGGCCTGGGCCGGGGCGAGGTCGCCGAAGAGGTTGCACGGGCAGCTGCGGCTGCCGCCGACGCGGATCGACGCTGAGGTCGCCGAGCCGAGGTTCGCGCTGTCGTCGGTGGCCCGGGCCATCAGCGTGACCTGGCCGGCCGCCGGCGGGTTCCACGTGTAGCGCCAGCTCTCGCGGCCGGTGGCGGGATGCCAGCTCGTCCCGCCGTCGAGCGAGACCTCGACGCCGCCAACGCGTCCGCCGCCCGCGTCCGTGGCGGTGCCCTGGATGGTGACGGTCGTGCCCGGAGTGACGGTCGTGCCGCCGGCCGGTGAGACGATCGCCGCCGAGGGCGCCGTCGTGTCCGTGGAGGCCGAGGCCGCGGTGAGGCTCGGATCCAGCGAGCCCGGCTGGGCGTGCATGTCGGCGAACAGGTTCACCGTCGCCTGCTGCATGCGCGGGTCGGCGGTCGAGGTGTCGCGGTCGTGGTTGGCGTCGAGGCCCCAGGACCACTGCACGGTGCCCGCGCCGAAGACGAGCGCGCCGCTGGGGGCGCGGTAGAGCGTCAGGCTGTGCGTCGCGCTGCCGTCACCGTAGGTGGAGCCGTTGTCCTGCAGGACGTTCAGGCCGCTCTCGGTGGTCGAGGACAGGTCGAGAAGGCCCGGCGGGCGCGAGCCGTTGTCGAGGTCCGAGTCCCACTCGTAGCCCAGCGTGCCGTCCGACAGCGTCGCCTCGGTGCCGGCGGCCAGGTTGGCGACGGTCGTGTTGCGCCAGAAGCGCAGCTTGCCGGCGTCGGCCGGGACGCGGATCGCGCGGGTCCCCGCGTTGACCGTGAAGATCGTCCCGGTCAGGGCGTTCTCGGGCTTCGGCCCCTGGGGGTTGAAGGATCGCTTGTCGCGCCACGTGCCCGTCCATTCGCCGGAGGGGTCGACGTGGGCGTTCTCGTGGGTCTCCTTGTAGGAGACGAGGGTTCGGTACGCGGTGTTCGAGCCGTCGATGCTCGCCTGCCAGCGCGTGCGCCAGAAGACCTCGTTGCCGCTGAAGAAGGCGAGGTTGACGCCCGCATTGCGCGCGGCCTCGACGTTGGCGCGCTGGGCGCCGGACCAGTACTCGTCATGGCCCGTGGCCATGAAGACCCTGTGGTTGCGGATCAGCGACCCGAGGCGGTCGGTGTCGATGCCGCTCTCGTAGCTGACGTCGTAGCCGTTGCGCTCCAGCCAGCGGACCATCGGGTACTCGGCGTTGAAGACCCAGTCCTGCCCGCTCGACACCCCGCGGGTGACGAACGGCCGGTTGTAGCTGACCATTGCGGCGCGCGGGGTGCTGCCGCCCGACAGCGGCCCGCCCTCATAGAGGCTCTCGCCGCCGTAGTCGTTGTAGGCCTGCCAGGTGGTGTCGGAGGTCTGGTAGTAGATGTCCGACTGCGAGGCGTCGTTGCGCACGACGAAGAAGACGTGGCTGCCCTCCGACCCCGGAACGTCGGTGCGCACGAGGTGGGCGAAGTAGATGCCCGACACCGCCGAGGCGGGAACCGCCCACGACGCGGACACGCTCCAGTTGCCGCAGTCCACCAGCCCGCTCGAGTTCGTCAGGCACGTCGGCTGGTTCTGCGGGAGGGTGGCCGACGGGCTGATCGTCGCGACCTTCCGCGCGCCGTCCCCGCCGTAGTAGCCCATCCGGTAGATGTCGATGCGGTAGCTCGTGGCCGGCGTGCTGACCTTGAAGCTGACCGTCGCGCCCCGGTTGACCGACATGTCGGTCGCGAAGCCCTGGATGGTGCTGTCCCCGATGCCCGAGACGTCCCACTCGCTGCGCGGGCTCCCGGTCTGGCAGTTCTCGACGACGATCGCGTTGGACCCGGCCGGCGCTGGACACGCCGCGCGGGCCGCCGGGGCCAGCGCGAGCCAGCCGGCGGCGAGCAGCGCCGCGGCCACGGCGTACACCAGCCACCGTCGCTCCGGCGGGCGCGTCTCGGCCACCAGTTGCCCTGACTCCATGACCGGTCAACGTTCCGCAGCGCCCGCCGCTCGCGCGGGTGGGGGAAAGTCCCCCCACAACGGGTGGGCACCCCGTCAGGCCCGAGCGCGGCGCCACGGGCTGGCCCGAGCGCCCAATCCGGCGGCGCCCAGCGCCTGCTCCCAGCTGCCGAAGGCCAGTGCGAGCGTGTTGCGCGTCGGCCACTCGGGGTGGCTCGCGCGCGCGTGCGCGTATGCCGTGCACGTGAGCGCGCCGGCGGAGGCCTCGTCGGCGAAGGCGCGCAGGACGTCGATGTACGCCTCCGTCGGTGGGTCGCGGGTCGGAAGGTCCACCGGGCGCTCGATGTACGCCCGTGCTTGAGCAAGCGACTCGGCTGCGGCCGTGATGACGGCCTCGTCGCGCCGGCGTCCGCGGGCATACTCGGCGGCCCCGATGCGCCACGCCTCGAACTCCCGGCGCTTGCGCCCGCGCAACACCGCGGCATCGAGCAGGGCGATCGCGTCGACCAGCTCGGCCCGACGGCTGACCGTCCAGCGGACCGTCGGCGTGACGCCGGCCGGGGTCGACACGCTGACGTTCCCGAGGTGAAAGGCGTCCCGAAAGGTCCTGAGCAAGTGGGCGTCGTCGGCGCGCAGATGCAGGCTCAGCGCCGCCTTGCCGCGCGCAGGAGCCGCGCGAGCTCGCGGCATTCGACTTTGCTCGCAATCGACCAGACGACCTGCGGACGGCTCGTACGCCGCGCCGGGACGGCGTAGAGCCGGCCGAGCCCGGTGACGAGCACGATGTCGCACAGGAGGTCCGCATCATCGGCGCGCTGATTGAGCGACATCCCGCACAGCCAGCTGCGACCGCCGTTGTTCACCGAGATGCTGAACGATCCCTCGGCCTCGATGAATCCCGCCAGCGCATGTCCGTCGACGTCATCGACACCCTGCGCCGCCGCCAGGGTCCGCACTTTCTCCGCCGCGCCTCCGACTGCTCGTCCCATCGTCACTCGAAGGTAGGCCGCGCCACGGACGCTTTCTCCGTTTCTAGTTTCCCGAATCCGTGTTATCAGGCATTGATCGCGCGCGTGCCTCGTCCCGGCGGTCCTGCCGAGGCCGCCCGCGTGCATGGCGCGCCGGCCACCTCCTCGGATCCGCGTGCGTGCGCCCCATCAACCCGGCTCAGGACCTCCAGGATCCACACCGGATCGGCCCGGTGGCGTGCGGGCGCGTCGACTTCGCCTTCATCGATCGCCCGCCAGCCGCCCTCGTCGCTACCGAAGAACGCCTGAGTTCCGATGTAGACCATGCCCACCGTCAGCGCCTCATCGTGGTCATCCTCGTCGTCGAGGATGGCTTCCAGCCACGGCCAGCGCTCGACGATGCGCTCTTGGAGCGCCACCGACCAGCGGCCGATCTCCCGCTGCGCGACGCGCGTGCGCCGGCGCGCCAGGTCGGTCACGCCCTCGTACGCGGAGCTGACGTCGTGGTCCGGGTCCGGCGGCGGGTCGGTGAACACGACCATGTGCACGCGCGCAGAGCCCGCCGCCCGCGTCTTGCGCGCAGCGGCGGCGATCTCCGCGACGGCGTCCGCACCCACGGCCTGCAACGGTAACGGGGATACAGTCCGCCGCATGCTCGCGCAGGACAACGGCGGCCCGCGGCGGCTGCGGGAGCTGCTGGCCGCAGCCGAGCCCGTGGTCGCGCCCGGCGCGCACGACGCGCTCACCGCGCGCCTGGTCGCGCAGGCCGGGTTCGACGCCGTGTACATGACGGGCTTCGGCGCGTCGGCCTCGCTGCTCGGGCAGCCCGACGTCGGGCTGCTGTCGTTCGCCGAGATGATCGACCAGGCGCGGCGGCTGGCCGAGGCCATCGACGTCCCGCTCATCGCCGATGCCGACGACGGCTACGGCAACCCGATCAACGTCATGCGCACGGTGCGCGCCTACGAGGCCGCCGGCGTCGCCGGGCTGCATCTCGAGGACCAGCTCTCGCCCAAGCGCTGCGGGCACCTCGAGGGCAAGCAGCTCATCGCGACGAGCGAGATGGTCGAGAAGGTCCATGCCGCGGTCGAGGCCCGCCGCTCGGCGGACCTGGTCATCATCGCGCGCACCGATGCGCGGGCCGTCGAGGGCCTCGACGCCGCGCTGGAGCGCGCGCGGCGCTACCGCGACGCCGGCGCCGACGTCCTGTTCGTCGAGGCGCCCCAGAGCGAGGCCGAGGTCGTGGCGGTGGCGCAGGCCTTTCCGGACACGCCGCTGCTGTTCAACGCCGTCGAGGGCGGCCGCACGCCGCTGCTCGAGCTCGCGCGCCTGCGCGAGCTCGGCTTCCGGCTCGTCCTGTGCCCGCTGACCGCGCTGCTCGCGGGCACCGCGGCGGTCCAGCAGGCGCTGGCGCGGCTGCGCGAGAGCGGGATGCCGAACGACGACGGCGCGCTGTCCTTCTCGGGCTTCACCGACCTCATCGGCCTGCCGGAGATCCACCGCCTCGAAGCGCGCTTCGCGCCCGCGCCCGGCCCCTGACGTCGCGTCGAACGGCGACCGCGGGCGCCAGGGGCATCGCCATCGCCTCGCCTCGAGCTCGCACCCACCCCATCCGCTATCGTCGTAAGCGGAATGGCGAATCCGTTTGTGCTCAGCGTCCTCGACCAATCCCCCATCTCGGAGGGCTCGACCGGCGCCGATGCGCTGCGCAACACCCTGGACCTCGCGCAGCTGGCCGACGCGCTCGGCTACCACCGCTATTGGCTGGCCGAGCACCACGGCGGCACGATGCTCGCCGGGCCGAGCCCCGAGGTCCTCATCGGGCCCGTGGCGATGGCGACCGAGCGCATCCGCGTCGGCAGCGGCGGCGTCATGCTCCCGCACTACAGCCCGCTCAAGGTGGCCGAGAGCTTCAGCATCCTCGCCGGCCTCTTCCCCGGCCGGATCGACCTCGCCATCGGCCGCGCGCCCGGCACCGACCCGATGACGACCTTCGCGCTGCAGCGCGACCGCCGTCAGGCCGCCCCCGACGACTTCCCCTCCCAGCTGGCCGAGCTGCTCGGTCTGCTCGAGGACCGCCTGCCCCACGACCATCCCTTCGCGCGCCTCTCGGACCTTCCCGGCCTCCCCCACGCGCCCGAGCCGTGGCTGCTGGGCTCGTCGCCGCAGAGCGGCATCTGGGCCGCCGAGCTCGGCCTGCCCTACGCCTTCGCGGACTTCATCAACCCCACCGGCGCCCAGATCGCCGAGCGCTACCGCACGGAGTTCGTCGCGACCGGGCGCGCCCCGGCGCCGCGCCTGGCCGTCGGCGTGTGGGCCATCTGCGCCGACACCGACGAAGAGGCCCAGCGCCTGGCCGCCAGCGCGCGGATGGCGATGATGATGCTGCGCCGCGGGCGCCTGATCGCGGTCCCCGAGCCCGGCAGGGCGCTGCGTTTCCTCGAGTCGGAGGGCCAGGCGCTCGACGCCATGCCGCCGGGCCGGCGCACCGTGGTCGGCTCGCCGCAGACGGTGGCCGCCGGCCTGCGCGCCGTGGCCGAGGAGTACGCCGCCGACGAGCTCGTCGTCGTCAGCATCACCTACGACCATGAGGCCCGGCGGCGCTCCTACGAGCTGATCGCCGAGGCCTTCGGCCTCGCCGCCGCGCCGCGCGAGGCGCAGCAGATCGCCTCCTAACGGGTACCGTCACGGCGTGGCCGACGCCCCCGCTGCGGCGCCGGGCGTCCGTGCGCGCCCTGTGCGCTTCGTCCCGCGCCTGCACTGGGAGTTGCTGGTGTGCGGCATCGCGGGCCACGAGCTCATGGGCCTCGACGCCGAGCACGTGCGCCCGGAGGACGCCCTGGTCGTGCGCGAGATCGACGGCGCGCGCTGGCACCGCTGCCTGCGCTGCGACAGCTGGCTCGCGCTGGCGCCGCCGGCGACGCCAGCGCGCGAGCACCCGCCCGACCGCGACGAGGTCGAGCTGCCGCTGCGCGGGCGCCCGCTGCGCGACAAGATCGTCCTGCGCCTCATCGCCGTCAACCGGGCCGTGCACTTCTTCGTGCTCGGGCTCCTCGGCCTCGCGATCCTGCTCTTCGCGTCGCATCGGGCCACCTTCCGCGACCGCTTCTACCGCGTCCTGACCGACCTGCAGGGTGGCGCGGTGGCCGGCGGCGGGCACGCCCATCACGGCCTGCTCGGCGAGATCGACAAGCTCTTCACGCTGCAGTCCTCCAAGCTGCACCTGTTCGCCATCGTCATCCTCGCCTACGCCGCGGTGGAGGGCATCGAGGCCGTCGGGCTGTGGTACCAGCGCCGCTGGGCCGAGTACCTCACCTTCCTCGTCACGGCCTCGCTGCTGCCGCTCGAGGTCTACGAGCTGGTCAATCGGCTGTCGCCTCTGAAGATCCTCGCCTTCATCGTCAACGTCGCGGTGGTGGCCTACCTGCTCTACGCCAAGCGGCTCTTCGGCGTGCGCGGCGGGGCGCGCGCCGACGAGGAGATCCGGGAGCGCGACGTCGGCTGGGAGGCGCTCGAGCGCAGCGCGCCCGAGGCGCTGCTCGGCTGAGCGCAGCGATCCGCCAAGCTTGCGCCATGCCCCTGCATCCCGCGCGCGCGAGAGAGACCGACGAGGAGTACCTGGAGGTCCGTCCGGAGTTCGCCTCGGACCTCGCCCTCGAGCCTCTGCCGAGGTTGCGCCTGCCCGAGCACTCGACCGCTCCTCGCGTCGCCCATCAGCTCGTGCACGACGAGCTGATGCTCGACGGCAACCCGCGGATGAACCTCGCGACCTTCGTGACGACGTGGATGGAGCCCGAGGCGACGGCGCTGATGGCCGCGGCCGCCGATCGCAACCTCGTCGACAAGGACGAGTACCCCCAGACCGCCGAGCTCGAGCGCCGCTGCGTGAGCATGCTCGCGAAGCTCTGGCGCAGCGACGAGCGCGCCGCGACGGGGTGCTCGACGACGGGCTCCAGCGAAGCGTGCATGCTGGCGGGGATGGCGCTCCTGCGCCGCTGGCGCAACGGCGGTGGCGCCGGGCGCCCGAACCTGGTCACCGGGACCAACGTCCAGGTCTGCTGGGAGAAGTTCTGCCGCTACTGGGACGTCGAGGCGCGGCAGGTCCCGATCAGCGCGCAGGCGACGCACCTGACGCCCGCCGGCGCGGCGGCGGCGTGCGACGAGCAGACGATCGGCGTCGTGGCCATCCTCGGCTCGACCTTCGACGGCAGCTACGAGCCGGTCGCCGACATCGCGGCCGCGCTCGACGACGTCCAGGCCGACCGCGGCCTCGACGTGCCCATCCACGTCGACGCCGCCTCGGGCGGCTTCGTCGCGCCCTTCGTCGATCCCGACCTGACCTGGGACTTCCGCGTGAAGCGCGTGCAGTCGATCAACGCCTCGGGGCACAAATACGGGCTCGTCTACCCCGGCCTCGGCTGGGTGCTGTGGCGCGAGCCTGGCGCCCTCCCCGGCGAGCTCGTCTTCCACGTCGACTACCTCGGCGGCGACATGCCGACCTTCTCGCTGAACTTCTCACGGCCGGGGGCCCAGGTGGTCGCGCAGTACTACAACTTCCTGCGGCTCGGCCACGCCGGCTATCGCGCGGTGACCCAGGCGTGCCGCGACACCGCGCGCTGGCTGGCACGCCGTGTGAGCGAGGTCGGCCCCTTCGAGCTCGTCTCCGACGGCTCGGCGCTCCCCGTCGTCGCCTTCCGCCTGCGCGACGGCGTCGAGGGCTACTCGGTCTACGACGTCTCCGAGGCCGTGCGCTCGTCGGGCTGGATCGTCCCCGCCTACCCGATGCCCCCCGGCCTCGAGGACGTCCACGTGCTGCGCGTCGTCGTACGCAACGGCTTCGGGCGCGACCTCGCCCGCAACTTCGTCGACGACCTCACCCGTGCGGTGCAGCGCCTGGAGGCCGGCGGCGGCCGCGTCGACCCGGGCGACCGCGCGGGCTTTCACCACTAGCGATGGCGCGGCGCGGCAGCCGGCGCGGGGCGCGCGCCGCGGGCCCCTCCGTGCGCGTCGTGGCGGCGGAGGGCGGCCGGGCGCGGATGCTGGTCGACGGGCTGGAGGCAGCCGTCGTCGACCGCGCCGACCCGACGCACCTCGACTTCCCCTACATGCGCTGGATCGCCGACGTGCTGGACCTCGGCTGGCGGCCCGACGCGTCGCTGCGCGCGGTCCACGTCGGCGCCGGCGGCTGCGTGCTGGCGCGCTACCTCGCCGCCACGCGACCGGGCTCGCATTCCGAGGCCTACGAGAGCGACCCGGCCGTGCTGCACGCGCTGGGCACGGTGCTCGACCTCCGCGCCGAGCCCGGGCTGCGCGTGCGCGAGGGCGACGGGCGCGAGCTGCTGGGCCGGCACCCTCCGCGCAGCGCGGACGTCGTGATCACCGATGCCTTCTCGGGCCCCGCCGTTCCCGCGCACCTGACGACGGTCGAGTACCAGCAGGAGGTGCGCCGCGTCCTGAGCGCGGGCGGCGTGCACCTGATGAACCTCATCGACGCGCCGCCGGGGCGCGCCGCGCGACGTCAGGCGGCCACGCTGCTCGACGCCTTCGCCGAGGTCGTGCTCATCGCGCCGCGCGCGGTGCTCGCCGGCCGGCGCACGGGCAACGTGGTGCTGGCCGGCGCCGACCGGACGCTCAGCCTCACGCGCCTGCGCGCCCGCGCGGGCTCGGAGCACGAGGTCCTCGCCCCGGGCGAGGCCGCGCTGCTGGCCGAGGGTGCCGCCATCCTGCGCGACCGCTGACTACGCGCCGGCCTCGCCCAGCGCCCGCAGCTCGTCGGCGCTCAGCTCGAGCTCGCTCATCGCCATGAGCTCGGTGAGCTGCGCGGGCGTGCGGGCACTGGCGATCGGCGAGACGACGGTCGGCTGCGCGGCCAGCCACGCCAGGCTCACCGCCGCGACCGGGACGTCATGTGCGGCGGCCGCCTCGTCCAGGCCAGAGAGCACGCGCTCGCCGCGCTCGTCGAGATACGCGGCGGCGCCCTGGGCGCGCTCGCTGCGGACCTCGTCGGCGCCGGGCCGGTACTTGCCGGTGAGAAAGCCCTTGGCCAGCGCGAAGTAGGGCAGGCAGCCGAGGTCATGGCGGCGGCACACGCCGGCCAGACCGTCCTCATAGCCGCGCTCGACGAGGTTGTAGTGCGGCTGCAGGGCGACGTAGCGCACGAGCCCCTCGCGCGCGCTGGCCTGCATGGCCTCTTCGAGGCGCTCGGGCGACACGTTGGAGGCCGCGACGTGGCGGACCTTGCCCTCGCGCACCAGCGCGTCGAGCTCGGCGAGCGTCTCCTCGGGCGGCGTGACCTCGTCGTCGCGGTGCGTGTACAGCAGGTCGATGCGATCGGTCTGCAGGCGCTGCAGCGACTCCTCGGTGGCGGCGCGCACGTTGTCGGCCGTCAGCCCGTTGCGGTCGTGCTTGGACCCGACCTTGGTCGCGAGGACGACCGCGTCGCGCGTGCCGCGCTCGGCCATCCAGCGCCCGATGATCTCCTCGCTCTCTCCCCCGCCGTTGCCGGGCACCCACTGCGAATAGCCGTCGGCGGTGTCGATGAAGTTGCCGCCGGCGTCGCGGTAGGCGTCGAGCACGGCGAAGGACTCGGCCTCGTCCGCGGTCCAGCCGAAGACGTTGGCGCCCAGGCAGAGCGGGTGCACGGCGAGGTCCGTGCCGGGGATGTTGCGCATACAAGCAACGTACCGCCGCGCGGAGCCATCAGGCTTCCGCGTGCGCCGAGCTCAGGCCCGCGCCGCGACGCGCCGCGCGATGGCCGCCGCCGTGGCCGGGCGCAGCTCGGCGAAGCTCAACCGCCGCCCGCCGGTGGTGCGCACGCGCAGGACGGCCGAGCGGCGCAGAGGACGGCCGAGGCGCTGCTGCACGTCGGCTACGTCGCGGTAGCGCAGCGAGCGCACGCGATGCGTCGGCGCGTCGTCGAGCAGCCACAGCAGGCGACGGTCGGTGACGGCCAGCAGGGCCTGCGGGCTGGCCCACGTCGACGTCGGCGTGACCATTGCCACGTCCTCGCCGTCCTCGAGCGCCGCCAGCAGCTCGCGTCCGAGGGCGCGGCGCAGGGGCGCCGCCAGCCACCAGCCGGCGCGCGCGCGGGGCGCCGACGGCGCCGGTGGGCGCTCGACGGGCGGCGCCGTGCGCCCGCTGCGCTCGAGCCAGCGCTCGGAGCGCACGAGGTCGTAGGCGGCGTTGATCTCGGCCATGCGCCGCGCCGCGTCCTGGCCGGCGGCGCGGTCGGGATGCCAGCGCTTGGCCAGACGCCGGTAGGCGGCGGCGACCTCCTCGCCGGAGGCGCCGGGAGCGACGCCGAGGACGGCGAAGGGGTCGGCGCTCACGCACCCATCGTAGAGGCGACCTCGACCGCGAAGGCCGCGTCGTAGGCCGCCACGAGCGGGTACGCGCTTCCCGCAGCGCCGGTGTGGGTACGCTCGGGCCATGCGCGGCGGCATCGACCTCGGCGGCACGAAGATCCAGGCGGTCATCGTGGACTCCGACCACGAGGTGCGCGGGGAGACCCGCGTGCCCACGCCGACGAGCGGAGGGCCCTCCGGCGTCGCGGCGGCCATGGCCGGCGCCCTCGGCGAGGCGGCGAAGGCGGCCGGGGTGCAGACGGCAGAGCTCGACGGCGTGGGCGTGGGCTCGCCCGGCGACGTCGACGGCGAGAAGGGCACGGTGACGAGCGCGCGCAACCTGCCCGACTGGGAGGGCAGCTTCCCCCTGGCCGACGAGCTGTCCAAGGCGCTCGGCACGCGGGTCGCCCTGGGCAACGACGTGCAGGTGGCGACCGACGCCGAGGCGCTGCTCGGAGCCGGGCGCCCGTACCGCTCGCTGCTGGGCGTCTTCTGGGGCACCGGCGTGGGCGGCGGCATCGTCCTCGACGGGCGCCCGTGGCTCGGCCGCGGGGCCGCCGGCGAGATCGGCCACGTCGTCGTCAAGCGCGACGGCGCGCGCTGCACCTGCGGGCGCAAGGGCTGCATGGAGGCCTACGCCGGCCGCGGCGCGATGGAGCTGCGCGCCCGCGCCAAGCAGAAGAGCGGGACGAAGACCGACCTCTTCGCGATCGCGGAGGAGCGCGGCCGCGACCGGCTCACGAGCGGCATCTGGGCGCGCGCGCTGGACCGCGAGGACAAGCTGGCCGTCGAGCTCATGGACGACGCCATCGCCGCGCTGGGCGCGGGCGTCGCCTCGGTGCAGAACGTGCTCGACGTCGACGCGATCGTCATCGGCGGCGGCCTGGGCATCCGCCTGGGCGAGCCCTACGCCAAGCGGATCCTCGACGCGATGATGCCCCACCTCTTCGTCGACAGCGATCCGCCCGTGGTCCAGGTCGCCGCGCTGGGCGACCTCGGCGGCGCCATCGGCGCCTCCCTCCTGCTCAGCGATCCGGCGTAGCGGGCCCGGCCTCGCGCACGTCGTAGCGCAGGAGCACGGCGCCCCCGGTCGCGTAGTTGGGCACGTCGGCCGACGTGGCCTCCCCCTCCGGCGACGCGAGGGCGGCGTCGAGCGCGGCGGCGTCGTCGAAGTCGGCCTCGAAGGTGCAGAAGTACGGCGACTCGGCGCCGAGCCCGGTCACGTCGAAGCCCCAGCGATAGCCGCGCAGGCCGGGCAGGCGCGCGACGAGCTGGAGGTGGTGGGCCTCGTAGTAGTCGCGGAAGGCCTGCGGATCGGCGGGCGGCGGGTAGAGGACGAGCAACCTGTGCATGTCAGGCCGCCACCGCCGACGCGCGGTCCTGGCCGCGCAGGGCCAGCCAGGCCCGCGTGCGCTCGGGCGTCGCGAGGATGTCGAGCTGGCGCTCGGGATCGTTGAAGTTCGTCGTGAACTCGTCGCACAGCGCCTTGTCCTGGGACAGCGCCCCGAGCAGCTCCTGGACGTGCGGTGGCGGGTTGAGCATGAGGTTGGTCCAGTCCGAGACGGCGTGCACGAGGCCCTCGCGCCGGCGGGCGACCCGCCGGCAGAAGCGCTCATCGTAGACGTGGTCGGACACGATGGCCTCGCCGATCGTCCACGCCGAGTACGAGGCCGAGTTCGCGCCCTGGCCCATCATCGGGTCGACCACGGTGTGGGCGTCGCCCATGGCCAGCGCGTAGCGCCCGCTGCTCAGGCGCGCGTAGTCCTCGCGGACGATCGGCGTCAGCGCGCCCTGCAGCAGGTCGCGGCCCGACCACAGGCCGAACGCCGCGGGATCGACGCGCTCGGCGGCCATCGGGTAGTAGGTGCGCAGCGTGTCGAGCACGAGGCGGTCGTACGCCGCGGGGTCGTCCTCGTAGGGCATGTGGGCCAGCGGCTCGAGCGCGCCGCCGGGCACGTTCTCGAACAGCAGCGCGGTGGCGAAGCCTTCGTGCGAGTAGATCGGTATCTCGAGCAGCTCGCCGTGGCCCGGGGCGAAGTGCACGCCGACGCCCTTGGGCTCGGAGTAGGCGATCCCGCTGTAGATCCCGGCCGACAGGCGCCGCTGCGGACGGTCGTAGGGCGACTTGTCGGCGCGGCGGGGGAACAGCTCGTCGACGCTGCGCCGGCCGACCGCCACGACCATGAGGTCGTGGCTCTGCGAGAGGCGCTCGATGTCCTCGACGCCGGTGGCGGGCACGATGGCCAGATCGCCTCCGCGCTCCTGGAAGTCCTCCATGAGGCGCGGCAGGTAGACGCGGTAGTCGACGGCCGAGGAGGGGTGCTCGAAGTCGCCGCGGAAGCGCACCTCGCCGGCGATGCAGTGGTGGTGGCAGACGTAGCCGTACTCATCGACGTCCCAGTGGTCCACGCCCAGGGCGCGCTCGCGCTCGAGCGTGTGGTGGTGGTGGGCCACGGTGTTGAGCAGCTTGCCCGCCCGGATCGCGTCGGGCTCCTTGTCGGCGTAGATCGTCACGGGGACGTCGTGGACCCGCAGGAAGAGCCCGAGGTGAAGGCCCGAGACCCCCGAGCCGACGATGCCGATGCTCGATCGCATCGGATGAAGCTATCCGGACGGGGCCCTCGCGATCAATGGCGCGCGGCAACTGCTTCCGATGCAGAATCCGCATGGGTAGGCTGGGCGCCGCATGGTGGAGCTGCGCGACCTGCGCGCGTTCGAGGCGCTGGCGTCCGAGCTGCACTTCGGGCGCGCCGCCACGCGGCTCGGGGTCTCACAGCCGACGCTCAGCCGCCACGTCCGCCGCCTCGAGCACGAGCTCGGCGTCGTGCTGGCGCTGCGCACGAGCCGGACCGTGCGCCTGACCGACGCGGGCCGCGAGCTGGCCACCGCGCTGCCCGGGGCTCTGCGCCAGCTCGAGCGCACCCTCGAGGCCACGCGGGCCGCGGCCGATGGCGGCTGGGAGATCTAGTCGGGCTGCGTCGCGTCGAGGGCCACCACCAGCACCGCGAGATCGTCGCGCGGCGCGCCCGCCGCACCGACCTCGGCGAGGCGGACGACCTCGCGCGCCACCGCGGCCGCCCCGTCGGGGGCGCTGGCGCGCAGCGCGGCGCCGAGATCCTCGGGGCTCAGCGGATGCTCGCGGCTCGCCTCGGTGACGCCGTCGGTGTAGAGCACCAGGGTGTCCCCCGGCGCCAGCTCGATCTCCTGGTCGACGCTGCGCGCGTCGTGCTCGACGCCGAGCAGGGTGCCCGGGCACGCCACGGTCTCGGCATCGCCGCCCGCCCGCAGCAGGACCGGCGGCGGGTGCCCGCCGGAGGCCACGATGAGCCGCGCGCCGCCGTCCGCCCGTGGCTCCAGGCGCGCGAGGACCGCGGTGACGAAGCGCCGGTCGGGGTTGCGCTGGCGCAGCATCTCGTCGTTGAGCGTCGCCAGCGTCGCCGCCGGCGAGGGTGAGCGGCCCGCCACGGCGCGCACGGTGTAGCGCGCCAGCGCGGTCACCGCCGCCGCCTCGGCGCCCTTGCCCAGGACGTCGCCGATGACGAGGATCCACGACCCGTCGTCGAGCGCGAAGACGTCGTAGAAGTCGCCCCCGACGTCCATCCCCTCGCCGGAGGCCACGTACTGCGCGGCCACCGTGGCGCCCGGGAGGTCGGGCAGCGCCGCGGGCAGCAGGCTGGCCTGCAGGGTCCGGGCGACGTGCGCGCGCTCGCGGTACTGCAGCGCCCCTTCGACGGCGAGGGCGATGCGCTGCGCGAGGGCCTCGATCAGGCTCCACTCGTCGCGGCCCGGCCTGCGCCCCGCGGCGCGCCAGCCGAGCGACAGGACGCCGACGTTGCGCCCGCGGGCGACGAGCGGGACGAGCGTCGCGCTGCGACCGAGCACCGAGCCCTCGCCGGCGTCCTCCAGGAGGATCGGCTGGTCGGCCCGCATCGCCCGCGCGAGCTCCGGGTCGCCGTCCATGGCCAGCATGCGTCCCCGACCATCGGCGGCGCGCGCGTCGGCCCCCGCGCGGCGCAGGCGCCCGGAGAGATCGAGGACATCCAGCGCGCACGAGTCGGCGATGCGCGCCACGAGCAGCTCGGCCACCTCCTGCAGCGCGTCGTCGCTCGTCTGCGAGCGCTCGAGCAGCGCGCTCGTGTCGGCCAGCAGCCGCACGCGGGCGTGAGCGGCTTCGCTCGCTCGCCGGGCCGCCTGCTCGACCTCGAGCATCCGCCGCAGCTCGCGCTCCTGGGCCACGCGATCGGTGATGTCGCGCGCGATGACGGCCATGCGCGCGTCGGTCGGCCCGCCCAGCCGCCGGCCCGCGGTCTCGATCGGCACGCGCGCGCCGTCGGGGCGCTGGATCTCGGTGCGAAAGGGCTCGGCCGGCTCGCGCCCCTCGCGCACGCCCGCGAGGCGCCCGGCCACCGAGCGGTGCACGTCGAGCGGCAGGGCGGCGAGGATCGAGGGTAGGGCGTGGAGCTCGGCGGCGCTGCGCCCGGTGAGGCCCTCGGTCGCGGCGTTGGCGTAGACGATGCGATCGCCGTCGAGGAGCACGAAGGCCAGCCCGAGCTCGCTCTGGGCGCGCATGAGCGCCTCGTAGAGGTCGCGCTGCTCGCGCAGGGCCTGCGCCGCCTCAGCGCGGTCGGTCACGTCGGACACGGTGATGCCGATGCCCAGCCGCTCGCCGCGGGCCATCCCCACCGGGTAATAGCTCGCGACGTAGTGGCGGTCATGGCCGGGCTCGCGCCGCGTCTCGCCCACGATCTGCAGGTCCACGATCGCCTCGCCGGTGCTCAGGACCTCCTCCAGCGCGGCCTCGATGTCGGTGGCCAGCGCCGGCACCACCTCGCGCACCGTGCGCCCGATGTGGTCGATGGCCGGGACGCCGTTGATCTCGGCCAGCGCGTCGTTGACGCGGACGTAGCGGAAGTCGGTGTCCAGGAAGCCCTGCCCGATCGGCGCGGCGCTGACCAGCGCGTCGAGCAGCGCCTGGGCCTCGCTCGAGTCGCGCTCCCGGGCGCGCGCCTCGCCGTACAGGCGCGCGTTGTCGAGCGCGAGCGCCGCCCGGCCTGCCACCTCCCCCGCGAAGGCGACGTCCTGCTCGTCGTAGTTGCGCTGCCCGCCGGTGCGCGCGAGCGTGATCGCGCCGAGCACGTGCCCGCGGGCGCGCAGCGGCACCATGAGCACCGACGTCAGCCCGAGCGAGCGGATCAGCTCGAGGTGCTCGGCGTCGCGCGCGCCCGCGACCATCTGCTCCTCGGTGATCTCGGCCAGCAGCAGCGGCTCGCCGGTGCGGACCACCCGGGCGGTGCCGCCGCCCTGGCGGGAGCGGGGCGGGTAGCGATCGCGCACCCGCTGGGCCAGCTCGGCCTGGACCGCGTCGACGTGCGCGACCGCCACGTTGCGCAGCTCGTCGTCGGCGGACACGAGATCGATCGAGCACCAGTCGGCGAGGTCGCGCACGCACAGGTCAGCCACGGCCGTCAGCGTGCGCTCCGGGTCCAGCGACGCGTCGAGCGCGGCGCTCACGTCGGCCAGGAAGCGCACCCGCCCCAGCGCGGCGCGCTCCTCGTCGACCAGCCGCGCGATGCCGACGACCGTCGGCCCTCCGTGCGCCTCGGGCACCAGGCGCCAGCGCGCCTCGAGCCAGTGCGTGCTGCCGTCGGGCCACGCGACTCGCAGCTGGCGCGTGCCCGGCGTGCCGTCGTGGGCCGTCGCCAGGACGGCCGCCTGCAGCGCGCCACGGTCGTCGGGGTGCACGCAGCCCAGGAAGGCCTCGAACGTCCGGGGCGGCTCGCCGGCGCCGATCAGTGCGGCCACGGAGCCGGACCAGCGCACGTTTCCGCCGGCCACGTCGAGGTGGAAGACGACGGCGCAGGCTGCGTCGAGCACGAGCGCCAGCTCGTCGCCGCTCAGGTCGTGCGCTGTACCGCTGGTCTCCGTCGACATGTCCTCGCTACCTGCACCGCGAGGCTACCTGCGGCGCAGCCCGGTGATCGCGGGAAGTTCCAGGCCCTATGGCTAGGAGCGTTCCGCCACGAACAGCGATTGGGCGGCCAGGCCAAGGCGGCCGCGCTCGTCGCTGAGGGTCGAGGACGCGAGCCCCGCGCCGTGGGACTCCAGCCGCGTGCGCGCGTCGAGCAGCACCCACTCGCCCACGGGCTCGCGGTGCAGGTGGACGGTGAGGTCGGTGTTCACGAAGAGGTAGCGATCGAAGTCGACGATCCGCGAGACGCCGTTGCCGAAGTCGGCCGCGGCCACCGTCCGGGCCAGCGGGCTGGCCTCCTCGCCGTCGACGAGCGGGCGGGTGAGGCGAAACCACGCGTGCGCAGGTCCGAGCCCGAAGCTGGTGGCGTCGACGAAGCGGATCTCCATCGCCGTGAGATGAAAGCCCTCCCGCGGCCCTGCGCCGGTGGGGAACGGGTCCGGGCTTCCCGCCTGCGGCGGCGTCGGGGGCGGGTCCACCTCGGGGCGGTCGGGAAGCTCGACGTGACCACGGCGCAGGCGGACGGCTCGCGCGCGCACCACGACGTTCCCGCCCGCGGCCAGCTCGGCCTCGGCCAGCTGGAAGCTGCGGCCCGGTTTCGTCGTGCGGGCGCTGACCGTGAGCGGGGCGAGCGGGACGGGACCGAGGAAGTCGAGCGTCAGCCGCGCGACGAGGTAGCCCTCCTCCTGCACCGCCTCGGCGATCAGCGCCGCCGGCGCGCCGCCGTGCAGCTGGCCAGGGTCCCATGGCCCGCGCGCGTGCCCGGTGGGCACGAACGCGTCGCCCTCTCGGTGGAAGACCGGCTCGGTCAGCGCAGCTCCAGCCGTACGACGAGCTTCAGTCCCGACCACGTCTCGTCCACCGCCGCGACCTTGGTGTCGACCAGGCCCGTCGGCAGCAGGACCTCCCGCACGACGTCCTCGGAGACATCCGTGGCCACCTTCGACGCCTTCTTGGGCCAGCAGGCCCACACCATCCCGTCGGGCGCGACCGCCTCGCGCAGCCGGCCCGCGCGCCGCTCGAGCTCGCGCCGGCGCGTGACGAAGCACATGACGAGATCGGCACGGCCGCGCAGCGAGCGCCTGACGGTCACGCCCTCGAGCTCGCCCAGCAGGTCGTCGATGTGCTCGGGCGCATCGAGGAAGACGGCCGTCATACCCGGCTTGAAGCCGAGCTTCCTCGGCAGAGGCGTTGCGCTGTACCCGGCCGCGGCCACGGCCCGGCAGCCTACGCGCTCAGCCCTTCAGGCCGCCGTCGACGCTCAACGTCGTGGCCGTGACGAAGGAGCTGTCCTCGCTGGCCAGGAAGAGGACCGAGCGCGCGATCTCCTCGGGCGTGGCGTGGCGCGCGAGCGGGATGCGCTCCTCGAAGAGCTCGGCCGCGCGGTCCTCCGGCGCGCCGGTGGCGATGACCTCGATGCGATGCTGGAAGCGGTTGTCGACCGGCCCCGGGTGCAGGCTGTTGACGCGGATGCCGCGGTCGGCCACCTCGCGCGCCGCCGTGCGCATGAGCCCCACGATCGCGTGCTTGGAGGTCGCATAGCCGGCGATCCCCGCATCGGACAGCAGGCCGACCACGCTCGAGTTGAAGATCAGGCTGCCGCCGTCGCGCATCACCGCGAGCGCGTGCTTGGCCACGAGGAAGGAGCCCTTGACGTTGACCGCCATCACGTGGTCGAAGACGTCCTCGGGGTAGTCGACGATCGGCGTGGCGTCGCCGAAGACGCCGGCGTTGGCGAACGCGACGTCGAGGCCGCCGAAGCGCTCGGTGGCGATGCGCACCGCCGCGGCCACCTGCTCGGAGTCGGTGACGTCGGTCGCGACGTAGGCGGCGCGCTCGGCGCCGATCTCGTCGGTGACGAGGGCGAGGCCCTCCTCGTCGACGTCGGCCAGCACGACCTTGGCGCCCTCGTCGGCGAACAGGCGCGCCGTGGCGGCCCCGATGCTCCCGCTGCCCCCCGTGATCAGCGCGACCTTGCCCTCGAGTCGACCCATGGCGGCGGCAGGCTACCGCACGGGGTTAGAGTGCCGGGCGATGGCAGGCGAGACGGTGGGGACCGCCCGCGAGGCGGGAGTGGCAGGCAACGGGGGCACGCCCGCACCGACGGTGCGCGAGGCCACCTTCGACGTCCTGCGCAGGCTCGGCCTGACGCGGATCTTCTCCAACCCCGGCTCGACGGAGATCTCCTTCCTCGCCGGCCTGCCCGACGACCTCGAGTTCGTCCTGGGGCTGCACGAGGGCTCCGTGGTCGGGATGGCCACCGGCTACGCACTCGGGCGCGGCGCCCCGGCCTTCGCGCTGCTGCACACGACCGCGGGCCTGGGCAACGCCGTCTCCGCGCTGGCCACCGCGCGCGTCAACCGCGCCCCGCTGGTCGTCATGGTCGGCCAGCAGGACCGCCGCCAGCTCGCCCAGGAGCCCTTCCTCGCGGGCCGGCTGGAGGGCCTGGCGGGCGAGTACCCCGTGTCGGTCGACCAGCCGGTGCGCGCGCAGGATGTTCCGGGGGCCCTGGTGCGCGCCTACCACGCCGCCGTCACCGCGCGCGGCCCCGCGATCGTCATCGTGCCGATGGACGACTGGCACGCGCCGGCGCCGGAGGCCCACGAGGTCGTCGGCCCCGAGCGCCTGCTGCTCGCCGGCGCCGCGGCCCCTGAGGCGGTCGAGGAGCTCGCCGCGTGGCTCGACGCGGCGCGTTCACCGGCCCTCGTCGTCGGTGCGGGCGCCGACACCCACGCAGGCTGGGCCGCGCTCGTGGCCCTCGCCGAGCATCTCGCGTGCCCGGTCTTCACCGAGGCCTTCGGCGCGCGCGCCGGCTTCCCGCAGGACCATCCGCTCTTCGCCGGGCACCTGTCGCCCAGCCGCGGGCGGCTGCGCGCGATGCTCGCGGCGCACGACGCGATCCTCGCCGTCGGGGCGCCGATCTTCCGCCAGTACGCCTACGAGCCCGGCCCGCTGGTCAACCCCGGCACCGGCCTGGCCCTCGTCACCGACGACGTCGCCGAGGCGCGGCGCAGCCCGTCGCAGCTGACGATCCTCGCCGAGCCGAGCGCGGTGTGCCGCGGCCTGGTGGCGCACACCGCGCCACGCGAGGGCCCGCCGCCGGGGCCGTTCCCCAAGCCCGCCCCGCTCGAGCCTCCGGCGCCGGGCGAGCCGCTGCGCGCCGGCCACGTCTTCGACGCTCTCGCCCAGCGCCTGCCGGCCGACGCCATCCTCGTCGAGGAGTCCCCCTCCAGCCGGCCCGAGCTGCATGCGCGCGTCCCGGCCCGCGTGCCGATGGGCTTTCTCAGCGCGGCCATGGGCGGGCTCGGCTTCGCCCTGCCGGGGACGATCGGCGTGCGGATGGCGCTGCCCGACCGGCCCGTGGTCGCGGTGCTGGGCGACGGCTCGTCGCTCTACGCGATCCAGGCACTATGGAGCGCCGCGCGCTACCGCGTCGGAGCGCTGCTCGTGGTGATGGCCAACGGGCGTTACGCGATCATGGACAAGCTCGCCGCGGACACGGGCAAGCCCGCGCCGTGGCCGGCCTTCGACACCATCGACATCGCCGCGATGGCCCGCGCCCAGGGCTGCGAGGCGATCCGCATCGAGGACCACGCCGACCTGCTGGCGCGCCTCGACGAAGTGCTGCCGAGGCTCGCCCGGCGCGACGCGCCCCTGCTGCTCGAGATCGCCATCGCCCCCTGACGCTCAAGCCGGCGGCGCGCAGGCCGACCACGCGGGTCACAGAGCGCCATGACACCCGCCGCGCGAACCCGAGGGCCGCTGCACGACGACGGCCCGCTGCCGGACCTGATCTCCGGTCTGATGTGGCTCGCCACGTCCGTGGTCGGCGTCGCCGTGCTCGCGATCCCGGGCACGCCGCGCCCGCACCTGGCCGTGGCGCTCGCGCTCGCCGGCTTCGCCGCGGGCTGGGGCGTGGTCTCGCTGTGGCTGGGGCTCACCGCCCGGACGATGGCCATCGGGCGCCGCGCCGTCGTGACGGCGGCGATGATGCCCGTCGTCGCCCTCGCCCTGTGGGCCACCGGCGGCGCGCACAGCTACCTGCAGCCGGTGCTGCTCTTCACCGCGCTGTTCATCGCCTACTTCTTCCCGCCGCGGCTGGCGTGGCCGCTCGTCGCGCTCTTCTGCTCCGCCTTCTTCAGCCCGCTGGCCTATGACCCGCGGGCGATCGAGCTCGGCTACCCGGCGCGCGGCGTGCTCTTCCTCGTGGCCGTCGCCGGCCAGGCCCTCACGGTGCATTACCTCAAGCATCGCCTCCTGGCGGCCGAGGCCGTCCAGCGCAGCATGGCCGAGCGCGACCCGCTGACCGGCCTCTACAACCGCCGCAGCTTCGACGAGGCGCTCGCGCGCTCGACCGAGGAGGGCGCCACCGCTCTGGTCCTCTTCGACTTCGACGCCTTCAAGGCGGTCAACGACGAGCACGGCCACCCCACCGGCGACGCCGTCCTGCGCATGGTCGCCGCGGCCTGCGCGCGCGTGGTCCGCGACGGCGACTGCCTGGCGCGCATCGGCGGCGACGAGTTCGCGCTCGTGGCCCCGGGCGCGGCCGGCGCGGGCGTCGAGCGCATCGTCGAGGCCCTCGGCGCGGCGATCGCCGACGCCCCCAGCCCCGACGGCATCCCCTCGGTGGAGGTGACCTTCGCGTCGGCGGTGGCCCCGCAGGACACGACCGACCCCGCCGAGCTCTTCCGTCTCGCCGACGAGCGCCTGCTCGCCTGCAAGCGCGACCTCAAGCGCCTGGCGCGCGCGGCCTAGGCAGCCGCGGGCGCCCGGCGCGTGACCGCGAGCTGGTAGTTCAGGCGCATCAGCTCGATCACGTCGCGCACGTCGGCGTCGTCCTCGATGCGGCGTGCCGCCGGACCGCGCTTGTCGGGGAAGACCGGGTGGTGGGTCACCTGACCCTGCTCGAAGAGCTCGGCCCACACGTCCTTGGGGAAGAAGAAGTGCGCGGCGTGGTCGCCGTGCAGATGGCCGATCTCGCGGCGCCCGACCCGGAAGGCGAACTCGCCGCGGCGGCCGGGACCGGCGCTCACCCCCGGCCACGAGGTGACCTCGTCGGTGATCTGCTGGCTCGCGGTGCGCGGATCGGTCATGCCGGCCATTGTCCGCGCGCCGGCGCCGCGTCTCTACGGGTCATTGGTCCTAGGTCCGTCGGTGCAGGCGCTGCGCTACCGTCGCGCCGATGCCCAAGCGCGAGGCCAACCGGGTCGTGTGGTCGAGCACCGATGGCGACCTGCGCAAGGCCCGCGATCCGCAGCTCAAGGCCCGGGTCGCCGCCGGCGGGCGCGTGAAGGTCCGCCGCGAGACGAGCGGGCGCCGCGGCAAGGCGGTCACGACCGTCGCCGACGTCCCGCTCGACGACGCCGGCCTGAAGGAGCTGGCGGGGCGCCTGAAGAAGCGCTGCGGCGTCGGCGGCGCGGTCAAGGACGGCGTCATCGAGCTGCAGGGCGACCACCGCGACGCCGTGCTCGAGCTCCTGCGCGCCGACGGGTACGACGCCGTCCTGGCGGGCGGCTAGCGCACGCCCACGAGATCCACGACGAAGACGAGCGTCTCGTCGGGGCCGATGACGCCGCCCGCGCCGCGCTTGCCGTAGGCCAGGTGGGGCGGGATCGTGATGCGCCGCCGGCCGCCGACCTTCATGCCGGCCACGCCCTGGTCCCAGCCCGAGATGACCTGGCCCTTGCCGAGCTTGAACTTGAAGGTGTCGCCCCGGTCCCACGAGGCGTCGAACTGATCGCCCGTGGCCCACGAGACGCCCACGTAGTGGACCTCGACGACCTTGCCGTCGACCGCCTCGTCGCCGTCTCCGACCTCGATGTCCTCGAGCTCGAGCTGGTAGGAGGGCGACTGCCCGGACGGGACGTCGACCTGGGGCTTCTCGTTGCTGGCCATGCCCGGCACGGTAGCCGCCCGGCGGCTACAGCGACCTGACGGCCCGGGCGATGGCGTCCGCGCCGGGGATGAAGGCGTCCTCCAGCGGCGGGCTGTAAGGAATCGGATGATCGGGCGTCGTCAGGCGCGCGATGGCGTCGAGGTCACCCAGCCCCTCCTCGGCGACGACGGCGAGGACCTCGCCGGCCCACCCGCCCGTGCGCGGGCCCTCTTCGACGACGAGCAGCCGGTTGGTCTTGTGCACCGAGCGCAGGATGGTCGCGCCGTCGATCGGGCGCGCGGTGCGCAGGTCGACGACCTCGCAGTCGATGCCCTCGCCGGCGAGCGTCTCGGCCGCGGCCAGGCACTCGTGCAGCGTGCGCATCGCGCTGACGAGCGTCACGTCCGCGCCCTCGCGCACGACGGCCGCCTCGCCGATCGTGGCGACTGCCCCGTCGACCTCGCCGCTGAGCCCGTACAGGCGCTTGTGCTCGAGGAACAGCACCGGGTTGTCGTCGCGGATGGCCGCCTTGAGCAGGCCCTTGGCGTCGGCCGGCGTGGAGGGGCAGACGATCTTCAGGCCGGGGACGCCCTGAAACCAGCTGATCGGGACCTGGGAATGGATGGCGCCGAAGCGCCCGCCGCCGCCGATGGCCGAGCGCACCACGAGCGGGACGCTGGCCTGCTCGTTCGAGAGGTACCAGTACTTGGACGCCTGGTTGACGAGGCTGTCCATGGTCAGCGGCAGGAAGTCTCCGAACATGATCTCGATCACCGGGCGCAGGCCGGCGATCGCGCTGCCGTACGCGGCGCCGGCCAGGGCGAGCTCGGAGATCGGGGTGTCGAACACGCGGTCGGTGCCGTGCTTGTCGGACAGGCCGCCAGTGGTGGCGAACACCCCGCCGGCCGCGGCGACGTCCTCGCCGAAGAAGATGACGGAGTCGTCGCGCTCGAGCTCCTCGTCGAGGGCCGCGCAGATCGCGGTGCGGAAGTCCATCTCGGCGCTCATGCGCTGAACTCCGTCACCGGCGCGCCGGGGTCCGGGAAGGGCGCCTCCCTGGCGGCGTCGACCGTCGCGGTGATCTCCTCCTCGACCTGTGCGTCGATCGCGTCGAGCGCCTCCTCGGTCGTGCCGTAGCGCTCCGCGAGTCCCGCCCGCGCCACCAGCAGGGGGTCGCGCAGCTTCCACTCGTCGAGCTCGCCCTCCTTGCGGTACCTGCCCGGATCGCTGCGCGAGTGCCCGACGTAGCGGTAGGTCAGCGACTCGATGAACTGCGGCCCGCCGCCGTCGCGGGCGCGCCCCACGGCCTCGGACGCCGAGGCGCTCACCGTCCAGACGTCGTTGCCGTCGATGGTGACGGTCGGCAGGCCAAGCGTCCGCGGGCGGTCGGGGATCTCGCCGGCGGTGACGTCCTCGAACGGCGTGAACTCGCCGTAGAGGTTGTTCTCGCAGACGTAGACGACCGGGAGGTCGTGGACCTTGGCGAAGTTCAGGCACTCGTGGAAGTAGCCCTGGTTGGTGGCCCCGTCGCCGAAGAAGGCGACCGCGACGCCGCCGCGGCGCTTGAGCGCGAGGGCGACGCCGGTCGCAGCGGCGATGCTCCCGCCCACGATCCCGTAGCAGCCCACGAGCCGGTGCCCGAGGTCGATGACGTTCATCGAGCCCGCGCGGCCCCCGCAGACCCCGGTCGCGCGCCCCAGCAGCTCGGCCATCAGCGCCTCGGACTGCACGCCGAGGGCCAGCGCGTGGCCGTGGCCGCGGTAGGTGCCGGCCACGCGGTCCTCGTCGCCCAGCACGCTGCACACGCCGACGGGTCCCGCCTCCTGACCCGAGCACAGGTGCGTCGTGCCGTGCACGAGCCCCTCCTGGAAGAGCCTCTGGACCTCGTCCTCGAAGCGGCGGATGAGCCGCATGCGCCGGTAGAGCTCGAGGTAGTGCTCGGCCTCCTCGGGCGTGCCCGACCGGTCGGGCGCGACGGTCGTGGGGTCTGTCATGACGTCTGCAGCCGCGCCTCGGAGTCGGCCAGCAGGTCGGCGCCGCGCACGTAGACCTTGCCGGTGACCAGGAGCTCCTCGGCCGGAAAGCGGGTGAGGATGTCGACCCCGTCGGCGGTGACGACGACCTCCTCCTCGATGCGCGCCGCCGAGCGCCCGTCGCTGGCCGCGCAGTAGGTCTCCAGGGCGAAGACCATCCCCTCCTCGATCACGGCCGGATGGTCGAGGGAATGCAGCCGGCTGATCATCGGCGCCTCGTAGAGGCCGACGCCCAGGCCATGCCCGAACTGCAGCCCGAAGCACGCCTCCTCGTTGGGGAAGCCGAGCTCCTCGGCCGTGGGCCACACGGCGGCGATCTGGTCGGTCGTGACGCCCGGGCGCACGAGCTCGATCGCCGCGTCGAGCCACTCGCGGCACTGCTTGTAGGCGTCGAGCTGGGACTGGCTGACCCCGCCCACGTTGAACGTGCGGTAGTAGCACGTGCGGTAGCCCATGAACGAGTGGATGATGTCGAAGAAGGCCTGGTCGCCGGGGCGCAGCAGGCGATCGGAGAACACGTGCGGATGGGGGTTGCAGCGGTCGCCCGACACGGCGTTGATGGCCTCGACCTGCTCGGACCCGAGCTCGAAGAGCAGGCGCTGCGCGTCGGCGACCACCTCGTGCTCGCGCACCCCGGGCCGCAGCGTGCGGTAGATCTGCTCGTAGACGGCGTCGACGACCCCAGCGGCGTGGTCGAGCAGCGCGATCTCGTCGGCGGTCTTGATCGCGCGCGCCTTGAGCATGACGCGCGTGCCGTCGGTGACGTGGACCCCCGCGCGCTGCAGCGCCTCCAGCGCGACGATGTCGGGGATGTCGACGCCGAGCTTCTCGCCCTCGACGTCGTGCTCGCGCATCTCGTGGGCGATGCGGGCACCGAGCGCGTCGGGCACCCCGGTCTCCACCGGCATCGCTCCGCGCATCGGCGTCACGCCGGCCCGGAAGCTCTCGGGCGGCAGCCACGGCGCGTAGAGCTGGTGATGGCGGGCGGCCGAGCCGAAGTCCCACAGGATCGGGTCGCCCTTGCGCGGCAGGAAGACGTAGCGGGCGTTCTTGTCGCGCGCCCATTCGCCGATGTGCGTGCTCGTGACGTAGCGGATGTTGTTGGGGTCGAAGAGCAGCAGCGCCCCGAGGTCGGAGGCCAGCAGGGCCTCCTTGGCCTTCTGCAGGCGCTGGGAGCGCAGCCGCGGGAAGTCGATGCGCTGCTCCCAGTCGACGGCCATCGTGGCGCCGCGCGATGCGATGTTCATGTCCCTTCCCCTGCCTCGATCGTGTGTTCGGTGGCTGTGAACATGCCGCGGAACTCCTCCAGGCTGGCCTCGAGCGCGTCGTCGTAGGAGAGCTCGCGGAAACGGTAGAAGCTGCGCCGGCCCGCGGCGAGGGCCGCGCCGGCCCGGACGCTGCGCTGCGCCCAGCGCTCCACGGCGGGCCACAGCTCGCCCGCCGCGACGACCTCGTTGACGACCCCGATCTCGTAGGCGCGCTGCGCGTCGAAGGGCTCGCCGGTGAGCAGGTTCTCCAGGGCGTGGCGCGGATGCAGGCGCTGCAGCGGCGGGACCTGCGCGACCATCGGCCAGATCCCGACGGTCGCCTCGAAGGTGCCGATCCGCGCGCTGTCGACCGTCACCGCGATGTCCGCAGCGCAGACGAGGGCGTAGCCGGAGGCGAGCGCGTCGCCGTTGACGGCGGCGATGACGGGCTTGCCGAGGGTCGGCAGGACGCGCAGCAGCTCGGCGAGCGCCGACGCGAAGGCGACCGGGTCCTCCCCGGCCTGGATGCGCTCGATGTCCAGGCCGCCGCAGAACATGTCGCCGGTCCCGGTCAGGACGATGGCCTGCACCGCGCCGTCGGCGTCGGCCTCGGCGAGCGCCTCGCGCAGCGCGGACATCACGTCGGGATCGAGGAGGTTGCGAGGCGGCTTGGCCAGCGCCAGCCGCGCCACGCCACCCTCGCGGGAGCACTCGAGCCCGTCTGGTTTGGCCGCTTGCATCTCCACTCAGCCCTCCCCCGCCGCGCTTGGGTCGGCGGTGGTCATCGAGATCGCGAGACGTTCAGTGCCACCATACAGGCTGTGTTAGCGTTACGCCGGACAGCAACCGGGGACGGTGCACGGTGTCGGACGCGACGGTCGACGGGCTCGCCTTCCGCGAGGCGATCGCTCACTTCGCCACGGGGGTGACGGTGGTCACGACGACCCACGACGGTCGCCCGGCCGGGATGACCGCCAGCGCCGTGTGCTCGCTGTCGCTCGACCCGGTCCTGCTCGTCGTGTGCATCGACAACCGCCTGGCCACCCACAAGGCGATCGACGCCAGCAAGCGCTTCGCGGTCAACGTCCTCGGCGAGCGCGACGAGGAGCTCGCGCGGCGCTTCGCGCGCCGCGCCGAGGACAAGTTCACCGGCGTCGATCTGGTCGAGGGCTCCGATCCGCCGGTCCTGGCCCGGGCCATCGCGCACTTCATCTGCAATGTCCACGAGCGCGTGCCCGGCGGCGATCACTCGATCTTCATCGGCCAGGTCCTGCACTGCGAGGCGACGCCGGGCCGCCGCCCGCTGCTGTACTACCGCAGCGCGTTCGGCGCGATCCGCGACCCCGACGCCGAGTTCCTCGAGGAGGCCGGCGGCTGGGACGCCGGCTCGGTCGGCGGCCTCGGGCACTTCCACCTGCGCCCGCGCTGATGGCGGGCGAGGCGACGGCCCCGCTCGTCGGCCTGGTGTCCAAGGAGGACGCGCCGGCCGAGGTCCGTGCCGTCTACGACCGGGCCGAGCCCGTCTACGGCCGCCTGCTGCACACCTGGCAGGCGCTGGCCCACCGCCCGGAGATCTTCACCGCCTACCTCCCCTATCTGCGGTCGATCATCGGCCCGGGCGAGCTCGAGCAGCGCATCAAGGAGCTCGTCGAGGTCCGCACGGTCGTGCTCAACCACTGCCTGTACTCCACGAGCCACCGCGTGCGCTCGGCGCGCGCGGCCGCCGTGCCGGACGGGGACATCGTCGCCGTCGCCCGCGGCGAGCTCGACCGCTTCGACGCGCGCGAGCGGTTGGCGCTGGAGCTGGCCGAGGCCTTGACCGTCTCGCCGGCGGTCGTCGCGTACGCGGACGCCCCGCAGCTCGTCCCGTCGGAGATGCTCGTCCGCCTGCGCGAGGAGTTCTCAGAGCCGGCGATCGTCGAGCTCGTGGCGACCATCGGCCTGTGGAACGCCCTCGCGCGCTTTCATCGCGTGATGGGCTTCGAGCTCGACATGGACGCGCCGCCGGATGAGGTGGTCGCGGAGCTCTGAGCCTGCCGTCTTCGCGTGCGGCGCCGCTTGCGCCTACACCATCACCGAGGGGAAGCGGCCCTGAGGCGGCGCCACCGGGGGCGGTCGTCCTCCGGCGGGCGCGGCTCGCGAAGAGTGGTCGTTTGTGGGGCTCCTGGCCCCACAAACGACCACGCTTGCGCGAAGCGTGGTCGCATCGACCACTCCTGCGCCGGCGCGCGCCGGGGCGGGCCACCCTCCCTCGATGCTGCTGTAGGCGCCGCGCGGTGCCGCCGCGCAACGCGGCAGACCGCTAGCCCTTCCCCGTGATCAGGTTGATGTCGTCGGGGTTGATGAGGTCGTCGACCGTCCAGCCGTCGAGGTCGTACTCGGCCATGCACTGCTCGGCGAAGCCCTTCATGCGGTCGACGGTGCCGTCGCCCTGGGCCATCCACCAGCACTCCAGGCGCGTGAGCTCGTGGCTGCCGGAGTAGGTGCGCTCGTAGAGCTCGTGGCGGCCGCCGAACTCCGATCCGACGGCGTCCCACAGGAGCTTGACGAGCTTGATCTTGTCGACCGCCTCGTAGCCGTTGGAGCCGCGGTAGAACTGGTCGAGCAGCGGGCGCAGCTCCTCGTTCTTCCAGTCGACGGCGTGCGAGGGCTGGACGATCATCGCGCCGGCGACCTGGTTCTCGATGATCTCCTTGATCTTGGGGATCGCGATGTTCGAGAGGATCCGGTAGGCCGAGCCGGCCTGGTTGTTGGGGATCACGCTGCCCTCGGCCGAGGGGACCGGGTTGTGGCACATGGCGTCGGTCAGCGCCCAGAAGGTGTTGCGCCAGGCGAGGATCTCCCCGACGCTGGCCTGGATGCCGCGGAAGGCGATCGTTCCTGTGGCCTCGAGCGCCTTGATGAAGACCCCGGCGATGAAGTCGAGCTTGACGGCCAGGCGCGTGCAGCCCTGGAGCATCGCCCGCCAGATGAACCCGGTGAGGTGGTAGGTGCTGGCGATCTCGAGGTTGCGATAGATCAGGAAGTTCTCCCACGGGATCAGCGCGTCGTCGAACATCAGCACCGAGTCGTTCTCGTCGAAGCGGCTCGAGAGCGGGTAGTCGAACGGGCTGCCGACCGCGGCGGCCATGAACTCGTAGGACGGCCGGCACAGCAGCTTGATGTTGGGGTGGTCCATCGGCGCGAAGAAGGAGAGCGCGTACTCCTCCTTCTTGATCGGGACGTTGCCGTGGTAGGAGACGAAGTTGTAGTTCGACAGCGCCGAGCCGGTGGCCACCATCTTCGCGCCGCGGACGACGACGCCCTCGTCGGTCTCCTTGACCGCGTGGACGAAGACGTCGGAGACCTCGTGGATGTCCCTGTCGCGGTCGACCGGCGGGTTCACGAGCGTGTGATTCATGAAGTACACGCGCTCCTGCGACTCCTTGTACCAGCGCCTCGCGTTGTCGGCGAACGGCGCGTAGTAGTCGGCGTTCGGCCCGTAGGTGGCGAGGAAGGCCGCCTTGTAGTCGGGGCTGCGCCCCATCCAGCCGTAGGTCAGCCGCTGCCACGCCGCGATCGCGTCGCGCCCGGCCACGAGGTCCGCGGCCGAATGCGGCGCCTTGAAGAACGGGTGCGTATAGCCGCCGTTGCCCGTGTCGGTCTCGGTGGTCAGCTCGTCCTTGGTCGCGGGATCGTGCAGCGCGTTGTACAGCCGCGCGATCGACCTGACGCTGTTGCGGAAGGCCGGGTGCGTGGTCACGTCGTCCACGCGCTCGCCGTGGATGTAGATCTGACGGCCGTCCCTGAGGCTCTCGACGTACTCGTCGCCGTTCATCGGGCGCGTCACGGCCTGCCCGGCCTGGTCGCCC
Source organism: Paraconexibacteraceae bacterium (assembly GCA_963757775.1). Classification (GTDB taxonomy): domain Bacteria; phylum Actinomycetota; class Thermoleophilia; order Solirubrobacterales; family Solirubrobacteraceae; genus JAOPZW01. The sequence continues at coordinate 160,517 of CAVWSH010000014.1, forward strand.
TTGACGTCTACCGACATGCTCGGAAGCCTCCTCTTCGACCAACCCGGGTGAGGAGCGCCGAGTGTGCGTTGACACTGGACACTCGCGGGGCCACCTTACGCGCGGGCCCAACCGCTGTCAACGTGGCTGGGCCGGGCCCGGTGCGGGCTGCTGCGCGGCGTCGAGGGCGAGCTTGCGCGCATCGCTGTGCGAGCGCCCCACGACGAACCAGATGGCCTCGACGGGCTCCGCGCCGGCGTTCTCCAGCCGGTGCGGGCGCGAGGACTCGAAGGCGATCGAGTCGCCGGGGCCGAGCTCGTGCTCCTCGTCGAACCCGATGGTGACGCGCAGGCGCCCGGAGAGCACGAGCCCGTACTCGCGGCCCATGTGGCGCATGTGCGTCCCCTCGCGGCTCGAGGCCCCGCCGACCTCGTAGACCACGTAGAGGAAATCGGCGTCCTGCTCGGCGGTCGGCGTGAGACGCTCCCAGCGCACGCCCGACTCGAGCTCGATGCCCTTGCGCGTGTCGCGGCGCTGCACGAGCGTGGCGCCCGCCTCCTCCGCGCCGCCCCCGCCGTCCGCCGCACGCGCCGCCGACGCCGCCGTGCGCTGCGAGCCGAACAGCTCATCGAGGGACATGTCGAGCTCGGAGACGATCGCGTACAGCGTGCCCACGGACGGCCGCGAGCGCCCGGTCTCGATCTGCGACAGCGCGCTGGGCGAGATCTCCAGGCGCCGCGCCAGCTCGCGCAGGCTCACGCCGTGGCGCTCGCGCTCGGAGCGCAGGCGCTGGCCGACGCCGTCCTGGAAGTCGGCGGTGAGGTCGCGCAGGCGCTTGGCTCCGGTGGACTCGGCGGCCATGAGCGAGCCACTGTAGCCGTCGAGCGACGCGATTGTCCAGAGTCACTGCACAGCGGCAGCGGCCCGTCAGCCCAGCGGCTGCGAGGCGTCGCGACCGCCGGCCGCGAGCCACGGATAGCGGTCGGTGTCAGCCCCGGCGTAGTCCGGATCGAGGTAGATGAAGCAGCGCTGGATGAGGAAGTCGCGCACCTCGAAGACGTCGCACCAGCGCCCCGCGTGGGTCACGCCCGCGCGCCATGCGCCATCCTCGTGCTCGCCGTAGCTCGTCCCCTCGCAGACGAAGGTGTCGCCGCCGCTCATGATCCAGTTGAAGTTGGCGTAGTCGTGCCGGATGGCCTTGAGCGTCCCGCCGACGTCGCTGAAGCACTGCCCGATCGCCTCCTTGCCGTTGGCCAGGCCCCACTTGGGGAAGTGGACCTGCGCGTCGTCGGCGAAGAGATCGAGGATGCTGGCGCCGGTCGACGTGACGCCCCCGTTGTCGAAGGCCTTCAGGTACTCGAGCGCCACCGACTTGCGCTGCTCGTCGGTCATCGTCTGCTGAGCGATCGCCACGACCCACCTCCCTCGGTTTGACGTCGCCGACACTCTCATCCGTGTTCGCGCGCTGTCAAGCAGCAGCGCACGAGCACAGGCCGGGAAGGATCGCTCGGGGAGCGGCGTCCTTGCATCGCAGACCCGGACCCTCCCCCGCTCCGAGATCCGGCTCACCCCAGGAGGGATGTCCATGAAGCGCCTGATGGCAATCGCGATCGTCCTCGTGCTCGGCGCCGCCGGCGCCGTCGCGGCCGTCGCCGCCACCGCACCGACCAAGCCCGCGAGCGTGAAGACGCGCAAAGTGTCGCTGGGCAAGATCCTCGTCAACGGCAGAAGCCAGACGCTCTATCTGTTCGAGAAGGACAAGAAGGGCAAGAGCGCCTGCTCGGGCGCGTGTGCCGCGAACTGGCCGCCCCTGCTGACCAAGGGCACGCCCAAGGCCAGCGGCGGCGTGAAGTCCTCGCTGCTGGGCACGACCAAGCGCTCGGACGGCACCAGGCAGGTGACCTACAACAAGCACCCGCTCTACCGGTTCAAGGGCGACGCCAACAAGGCCGGCGCGACGAAGGGCGAGGGGCTCAACGCGTTCGGCGCCGAGTGGTACGTCCTGGGCACCAACGGCAAGAAGATCGAGAAGAAGGGCAGCTGAGACCGCGGAGGAGAGCGGCGCCCGCTCGATGGCGGGCATATGCCCGGCCGCGACAATCCGAGGGGGCGGGGTCTAGCGCCCCGCCCTCGCGGCGACCTCCGCGACGATCTTCGACAGCTGACCGCCCTGCCACGCGATCGGCGAGCGGCCCGGCTCCTCGACCACCAGCCGCGCGCCCGGGATGACGCGCGCGTAGTCCTCGCCCACGCTCAGCGGGTGTCCCGGATCGGACTCGTCGCGGTCGGCCACGACCACGGTCGGCGCCTCGATCGCCGCCAGGTCGTGCAGCGTGCCGAACGGCCGCGACCGCGGCACGGCCTGCAGCGCGTCGGCCACCGCGTCGGGGTGCTCGTGGGCGCTCAGCCGCTGTCGCAGCACGGTGATCACCGTGTCGCGCCACGCCTCGGGCACGCCCGGGTCGCCATAGGCCTCCACGAAGCCCTCCACGCCCCCGGTCCGCAGGCCCTGGGCCAGCGCATCCCAGCGGCGCAGGCGCGCGGGGTCGTCGTTCTCCACCGGGTCGTAGGCGGGGGTGATGACCACCAGCGCCGCCGCGCGCTCCGGGTACTCCAGGGCGAAGCGCAGCAGGGTGTGCGCCCCCATCGAGGCGCCCGCGAGCACCGCGCGCTCGATCCCGCGCTCGTCCATCACGCGGACGAGGTCCGCCACGAGGTCCTCATAGCGGTAGGCGTCCGGCGAGGGCGCGGGATCGCTGCGCCCGTGGCCGCGGGCGTCGTAGGCGATGACGCGGTGCCCGGAGCGTTCCAGCGCCTTCGAGCCCATGACGACGTAGCGGTGCGTGGCGCTCAGCCCGTGCAGCAGCACGACCGGGATCCCCGCACCCGCCTCCTCGACGTAGAGCTGCACGGCAGGAGTCCTATCATCGAACCCATGACCGTCATCGACGTCAACGAGCAGGACTTCGAGCAGGAGGTCATCGAGCGCTCGCGCACGACCCCCGTCGTGGTCGACTTCTGGGCCGATTGGTGCGCGCCGTGCCGCGCGCTCGGGCCGATCCTCGAGAAGGCCGCCGGCGCCCGCGAGGGCGACGTGGTCCTGGCCAAGCTCGACACCGACGCCAACCCGTCCATCGCGCAGGCCTTCGGCATCCAGGGCATCCCCGCGGTCAAGGCCTTCAAGGACGGCCGCGTGGTCGACGAGTTCGTCGGCGTCCAGCCGCCCGCGCAGGTCGAGCGCTTCTTCGACGGGCTCGTCCCCAGCGAGGCCGACGCGCTGGTCGCCGAGGGCGACGAGGCGTCGCTGCGCCGTGCCGTGGAGCTCGAGCCCAGCCGCGCCGACGCCGCCGTCCCCCTGGCCGGCCTGCTGCACCGCGGCGGCGAGTCCGAGGAGGCCCAGGCCGTGCTCGCGAACGTCAGCGGGTCGTTCGCCGCCGACGGGCTCGCCGCGCGCATACGCCTCGAGCAGGCCGAGGACCTCGAGCTCGACGAGGCCTTCAAGGCCCTCGACGACGGCGACACCGAGCGGGCCATCGACCTGCTCATCGAGGTCCTGTCCTCGGCCGACGGCCACAAGGACGACGTGCGCCGCGTGGTCGTGGGCGCCCTGGACGAGCTCGGCGTCGAGCACCCGCTCGCGCGCGACGCGCGCCGCCGGCTGGCGGCGGCTCTGTACTAGCCGCCCAGAACGTGTGAGCGCACGAGCGCCGCGCTGCGCTCGGGCTGCTCCCACCAGAACATGTGCCCCACGCCCTGGAGGAGCTCGAGGCGCGCGTGCGGGATCGACCGCGCGATCAGCTCGCCGTTGACGACGGGCAGCATCCGGTCCTCCGTGCCGTGGACGACCAACGTGGGCGCCGCGATCGCGCCCAGGCGAGCGCTCGTGTCGTGGCCCATGACCGCCTGCATCTGCTGCATGATCACGGGCACCGCGACCGGCGCCGCGTTGGCCATTGCCCGAAACGGCTCCCAGTTGGCCTCGTCGGCCACGTACGCGGCCGAGAGGTTGGCGGCGAAGCCGACGCGCAGGGCGCGCTCGCGGTCGCCCGACAAGAGCGCGCCGGCCAGCTCCTGGATGAGGGCCGGGTCGGCCAGCTGCCCCTGCGGTCCGCCGGGGTAGGTGCAGCCCAGGGTCAGCGTGCGGATGCGTCGAGGCTGGCGCACGGCGAGCTCCTGGGCGACCATCCCGCCCATCGAGATGCCGACCACGTGGGCGCTGTCCCAGCCGACGGCGTCGAGCAGTCCCGCGGCGTCGTCGGCCAGCCGGGCGATGGTGAACCCGTCGGTCTCGGGCGTGGACTCCCCGACGCCGCGGTGGTCGTAGGCCACCACGTCGAGGTCGTCGCCCAGGCCGGCCATGAACGCCTCGCCCCACGCCAGGCGCGTCCCGCTCATCCCCTGGATGAGCAGCACGGGCTCTCCGGCGCCGCGGCGCTCGTAGAACAGCGAGATCCCGTCGACGGCGGCGCGTGGCATGGCGCGGGACGGTACCCGATGGCTCGTGCCGACCATCTAGGGTCCGCTGCCATGCACCGCACCCGCTTCCCCGGTCTGAGCGACGGCTGGGCGCGCCTCGACGGCGCCGCCGGCACCCAGATGGTCGACGACGCCATCGAGGCGATGGCGGCCTGGATGCGCTCCGGGCATTCCGCGAACCATGGCGGCGCGTTCCAGGCCTCCGAGCGCACCGATGCCCTGGTCGCCGAGGCCCGCGCCTCGGTCGGCCACCTGCTGGGCGCCGGCCCCGAGGGCGTCGTCTTCGGTCCGTCGATGACCGCCCTGACCATGCGCTTCGCCGCGGCCGCCTGCCGGTTGCTGCAGCCGGGCGACGAGATCGTCCTCACCCGGCTCGATCACGACGCCAACGTGGCGCCGTGGCTGATCGCCGCTGCCCGCGCCGGCGTCGAGGTGCGCTTCGCCGAGCCCGTCCGCGAGACGCTCGAGCTGCCCGCCGCGGCGGTCGAGGCCGTGCTGTCGCCGCGCACGCGCTGGGTCGCGGTGACCGCTGCCTCCAACGCCGTCGGCACGATCCCCGACCTGCCGGGCATCATCGCCGCCGCCCACGCCGTCGGCGCGCGCGTCTTCGTCGACGCGGTGCACGCCACCCCGCACCGCGCCATCGACGTGGCCGCCCTGGACTGCGACGCCCTCGCCTGCTCGGCCTACAAGTGGTTCGGGCCGCACATCGGGATCCTCTGGGCGCGCCCCGAGCTGCTGGGCGAGCTGTCGCCCGACAAGCTGCGCCCCTCGCCCGACACGGTGCCCGAGCGCTGGGAGCTCGGCACCCTCCCCTTCGAGGCGCTGACCGGCGTCCGCGCGGCCGCGGACTTCGTCGCGCGCCTGGACCGCGAGGAGCTGCGCGCCCACGAGGACCGCCTGCTGGCGCAGATGGTCGAAGGGCTGGGCGCGCTGGGCGGGGTGACCGTCCACGGCGCGGCACGCGATCGCACCGCCACGGTCATGTTCACGGTCGCCGGGCACAGCTCGCACGACGTGGCCGCCCACCTGGCGCGCGCCGAGGTCGCGGTGTGGCACGGCAACTACTACGCCCTGGAGCTCTCGCGCTGGCTGGGCCTGGAGCCCGACGGCGCCCTGCGCGCCGGCGTCGTCGCCTACAACGACAGCGACGAGGTCGATCGCCTGCTCGAGGCGGTCGCCGAGCTCTCGCCCTAGGAGGCCGGCGGCTCGGCCGCCGGCCGGCGCGGACGCCGTGGCAGGCGCAGGCGCGCGAGCCGGCGGGCGCCGTCGGCGGCCGCCTCCTGCTCGGCGCCCGCGGGCCGATCGGCGCTCTCCTCACGGGCGTCGGGGGCGTCGGGGACCGACACGGCGATCTCGCCGCCGAGCCTGAACGGCGGCACGAGCTCCAGGTTGTCGCCGCTCCAGAAGCGGCCGGGGTCGTACCAGCTCGGCGGCCGCTCGGTGGGCAGCAGCCCCATGGCCTGGTAGGTCGTGGCCACCAGCTCGGCGCAGTAGATCGCCTCCAGCGACTGCTGCGGGCGGCGGCGCACGCGCCCCTTCGCCCACTGGCCGGCCAGTCCCAGCGTGGTCGGGAACGCGCGCCCGTCGTGGTGCTGGATGACCTCCATGAGCCGGTCCTCGTGCTCGCGCTGGATGGGGCCCTCGAGCTGGCGCACCCAGCCGCGCTGCCCGTAGCGGCGCCGCCACGTGGTGACGGCGTCGGCCAGCTTGTGCAGCTGGACCCCGCGCTGGTGCTCGCCGGTCCACACGTCGGGCAGCGAGCGGCCCAGCTCGGCGTGCCAGAGCAGAGGCGGCAGATCGTCGAGCGCGACGACCATGCCCACGTGGTTGACGGGCGCGTTGGTGACCGTGCGGATGGCGAAGTCCGCCACCGACACGCCGCGGAACAGCCACACGTCGCCGGTCGACGCGACGGCGACCGCCTCGTCCAGGGTCATCTGCGCGCCGGCCACGGTCGGTAACTTACGCATCCATGAAGGTGCCCTGGAAGATCGTCGGCCTCGCCGGCGTCGCCGGCGTGACGGCCGCCACCGGCGTCGTCGTCGCCCGCAAGCGCCGCGACCACACCGAATACGACCCCGACGAGCTGCGCGACAAGCTCCACAGCCGCATCGCGGCGAGCGACGAGCCGCTGGCCGAGGCGGACACCAAGATCCACACCTCGCCGCACGGCGACAAGGCGGCGGAGGGCGCTCCCACCCAGAGCGCGCCCGCCGAGGGCGCCCCGGCCCCCGACGCCGCCGCCGAGCACGGCGCCGACGGGGACGGCGGCGCTCCTCACACCTCCAGCGCGAGCTGAGCCACCGGCGCCGGCGGGCGGGCCGTGGCCTCGTCCTCGAAGGACGCCACGCGCACGCCCAGCAGGCGCACGGGCCGCGCCGGCGCGTACGCGCGCAGCAGCTCGAGCGCGATCGCCGTGATGGTCTCCTGGTCGTTGGTCCACGCCTCGATCGTCCGCGCGCGGGTGGCGTTGGTCCAGTCGTCGAGGCGGACCTTGATCCCGATCGTGCGCCCGCGCATGTTGCGCCGCTGCAGGCCCCCGCAGACGTCGGCGGCCAGTCGCCGGATGGTCTCCTGCAGGGCGGCGAGGTCCTCCACGTCCTCGTCGAAGGTCGTCTCGCTCGACAGGCTCTTGGCCGCCGGGCGCGCCTGCACGGGCGAGGCGTCGTGGAAGAAGGCGCACTGCTTCAGCCAGCGCCCCATGCGCTCGCCGAACCGGGCCACGAGCTCCTCGCTGTCGGCGGCCTGGAGGTCGCCGACCGTGTTGAGGCCGAGCTCGGCCAGGCGCTCCTGGGTGCGCGGGCCGACGCCCTGCAGCAGCCGCGCCGGCTCGCCCGCGAAGCGCTCGCACGCCTGCTCGCGCGAGAGGACGACGAAGCCGGCCGGCTTCTCGGCGTCGCTGGCCGTCTTGGCCACCAGGCGCGACGGCCCGACCCCGACCGAGATCGTGATGCCCGTGCGCTCGCGCACCTCGGCCACCAGCTCGCGCAGGGCGCGCAGCGGCTTGTCGATGGCCGTCACGTCGGCGTAGGCCTCGTCGACCGACATGCTCTGCAGCGGGCAGTCCAGGCGCTCGCGGACGATCGCCCACACCTCGCGCGACTTCTCGCGGTAGGCGTTGAAGTCGGGCGTCACGAACACCGCCTGCGGGCACAGGCGGCGCGCGCGGGCCGCCGACATGGCCGAGTGCACGCCGAAGCGCCGCGCCTCGTAGCTGGCGGTGGTGACCACCGCGCGCGGCCCGCTGCCCGCGACGACGACGGGCTGGCCGCGCAACTCGGGCCGGCGCTGCAACTCCACGCTCGCGTAGAACGAGTCGCAGTCGAGGTGCGCGATGACCCGCCGTGGATGCCCCTGGAGCCGCGTCTCCAACAACGAGATCCTACGCGGCGCCCATGACGGCTCGCGAGGGGGCTAACCGGCCACGAGCAGCGAGCCGACGCCGTCGAAGTGCAGCTTCGCGCGGGTGGCGGACGTCAGGTCGAACTCGCGCCCGCCGACGTACGGGCCGCGATCGACGACGCGCACGCGGATCACGCGCTCGCCTCGCCGCAGGGTCACCCGCGTCCCGCACGGCAGCGTCTTGTGCGCGACGCCCAGCGTGCCGGGCGTCAGGCGCCCGCCGCAGGACAGCTTGTTGCCGTATAGGCCCGGCCCGTACCACGAGACCGCGGCATGTCGGTAGACGTTGAGCCGGCCGATCTCGCGCCGCGCGGCGTCGACCGCGACGCGCAGGCGGGCGCTCCCGCTGCGCTGCGGGCGGAATTCGAAGCCGAAGGCTCCTCCGGCGCGCGTCGTGGCGCGGTCGATGGTCGACCAGCGCGGTCCGGAGCGACGCTGCAGCGCCACCGCCCGGCCCGCGGCGCCCGACAGCACGCGGCCGTGCACAGAGGCCTGGCGTCCGGCCAGCACGTTCAGGCGGCTCTTCCCCGGGGCGATGTCGGCCGCCACGGCAGCGCGGCCCGCGGGCGTGCCGTCCGAGCGCGCCGTGCCAGGGAGCGCGGCGAGCGGGACGGCCAGGCAGAGCGCGCCCAGCGCCATGGCGGCGTGACGGGCGCGCAGGTTCAGACGCGGCCTCATACGAGGTCGATCCCTCCTTGCGGTCAGCCGCCTGCGGAGCGGGGTGTCGAGCGCGGCGAGCGATGGCCGTCGCTACGGCGCCGTTGGGCGCCGACCCTGCGCCGCCGATCTCGCAATGGAGACCACTCGGCGGAACGAACAGAAGTTCGTGAAGGTAGCCCCTCTTGGCGCGACTTCTGTGACGAGGGTCACACAGCGACGGACGGCAGCCCCGCCTCCGGGGTGCCCGCGAGCGTCATCGCCAGCAGGGTCGCCGGCATGATCGCGAAGGGCAGCCCGGGGTGCGCGGCGGCGCTCTCCTGGCCGATGGCCAGCAGCGCGTCGATGTAGCTCAGGAGCTCGCGGACGTCGCCGTCACGGCAGGTGCGGCACGCCAGTCGCGCGAGCGCGATCGGCTCCGACGGGTCCATGCCGCGGAAGGCGACCTGCAGCCCGACCGCGCAGTAGGTGACGACCCGCTCGGTCTCGATCACACGCCCGCCCACGGCGTCGGCGCCCGGAGCCGGCCCCACGTCGAGCGGGTCCTCCCCGGCCACCAGCCGAGCGAGCTGGCCGCCGGCGATGGAGCGGATGACCTCGGGGCCGTGGCCCACCGCGCGCGCGACGCGCAGGAAGACGAAGGACGCCAGCAGGCCCGGCGCGTAGGGCATGTCGCTGGCGTACAGGATGCGTCCGGGCGGGATCGTCGTGTAGAGCTGCAGCTGGTCGGCGACGTTCCACCAGGCGGTGTCGAAGAACAGGTTCTCGAGCGCGGCCGCCTCGTCGGCGATCCACCCCAGGTCGCTGATCCCGGCGTGGGCCAGGATCAGACGGGCGCCCGGATAGCGCCGAGCGAGGTCGACCACGGCCTCTCCGAGGTGCGGGATGCCGCGGCCGGCGTGAAAGAGGACCGGCGCGCGGCGCTCGTGGGCCAGCGCCACGACCTCCTCGACGACGGGATGGGGCAGGGCGAAGGCGTCCGAGCGCGGATGAAGCTTGAAGCCGCTCGCCCCCGCCTGCAGGGCGCGGCGCGCCTCGGCGACCGCCCCGTCGGAGTTGGGGGCGATCCGCGCGAGCGGCACGAAGCGCCCCCCGGAGGCGGCGGCGGCGGCCAGGACGGCGTCGTTGGCCGCCGGATAGCCGCCATCGGGCTCGTGCATGGCGAAGAGCATCGCTCGGCGGTGCCCGGCGGCGTCGAGGCCGTCGAGGATCTCCTCGGGAGTCGCCTTGCGCCCGTCCGGGTCGTTCTGGCCGATGTGGGTGTGGGCGTCGAACCAGTCGTCCTTGGTCAAGGGCTCGCGGCCGTCGAGGAAGACGGGCAGCAGGCGCGGATCGAACTGGCTGGCGTTGACGGGCACCGCCCGCGGCAGGCTACAAGCTGGGCGCCAGGTCCCCGGGCAGGGCCGCCTCGAACTCGAGGCGCAGGCGCGCCAGGCCGAGGCGAATGCGGCTCTTGGCGGTGCCGAGGGGGACGTTCGAGCGCCGCGCGATCTGGTCGGCCGTGAGGCCGCCCCAATAGGCCAGGACCACGGCCTCGCGCTGCACCGCGGGCAGGCCGCGCAGGGCGTCGCGCAGCGTGCGCCAGTCCCCTTCGCGCTCGGCGGCGACGGCGGGGCGCTCGTCCGGTCGCCCGTCGTCGAGGGCGACATCGAGCTTGAGGCGATCCGAGGCGCGTCCGGCCGCCTGCCCCTCGCGCCAGGTGTCCAGCGCGCGGCTGCGCGCCATGAGCCGCAGGTAGGCGCCGAGCTCGCCGCGGCGTGCGTCGTACTTCGCCGGCTCGCGCCACAGCTTCAGGAAGACGTCCTGCACGACGTCCTGGGCCTGTGCGGCGCTGCCGAGCACGCGGTAGGCGGCGCGGTAGACGCCGCGCGCGTGCTGGTCGTAGGCGCGCTCGAAGGCGGCCGGGTCGCTGAGGGTGGTGGCGCTCTTCATAATCTGTGCGCAAAGCTTACACAACTTGTGGAAGGTTGTGGGCGCAAGCCCGACGTGTGAGGATCGGGCGGTGTCCAATCTCGACCGTCTGACCGCCCTGGACGCTGGGTTCCTGCACCTCGAGCGCAGCGGCGCGCACATGCACGTGGCCGGCGTGCTCGTCTTCGAAGGCACGGCGCCCGCCTACGACGAGCTGGTCGAGGCGATCGAGGCGCGCATGCACCTCGTGCCGCGCTACCGCCAGAAGCTGGCCCACGTGCCCTTGGGCCAGGGACGCCCCGTGTGGGTCGACGATCCGCACTTCAACGCCCGCTACCACGTGCGCCACAGCGCCCTGCCCGCGCCCGGGTCCGACGAGCAGCTGCGCAACCTCGCGGGGCGCCTGTTCGCGCTCCCGCTGGACCGGACCAAGCCCCTGTGGGAGCTCAATCTCGTCGAGGGCCTCGACGGCGACCGCTTCGCGATCATCTCGAAGACCCACCATGCCCTGGTGGACGGCGTCAGCGGCGTCGACATCACCTCGGTGCTCTTCGACCTCTCGCCCGACCCCACGCCGCCGGCGGCGGAGGGCCGCGAGTGGGTGCCGCGGCCGGAGCCGACCCCCGCCGAGCTGCTGGCCCAGGCGCTGCTCGAGCGCGCGACGGTGCCCGCCGAGGGTGCCCGCGGGCTGCGCGCGCTCACCCGCGCGCCGCGCCAGGTGCTCGGGCAGGCGGGCGAGTGGCTCGTCGGCGTGGGCGCCATGGCGTGGGCGGGGCTCAACCCGGCGCCGGCGTCGCCCTTCAACGTGCCGATCGGCCCGCACCGGCGCTACACGTGGGTCGACTCCGAGGTCGCGCGCTTCAAGGCGATCAAGAACGCGCTGGGCGGCACGCTCAACGACGTCGTGCTGTCGGCCGTCGCGCTGGCGCTCGGGCGCTTCCTTCGGCGCCGCGGCCTCGACACCGACGGGCTCGTGCTCAAGGCCATGGTCCCGGTCTCGGTGCGGGCGGACACGGAGCGTGGCGCGCTGGGCAACCGCGTCGCGGCCATGTGGGCGCCGCTGCCCGTGGGCGTGACCGACCCCGAGGCGGTGCTCTCGGAGGTGGCCGAGGCGATGCGCGGGATCAAGGAGTCGGGCCAGGCCGTCGGCGCCGTGGCGCTGACCTCGCTGGCCGACTTCGCGCCACCGACGATCATGTCGCAGGCCGCGCGGCTGCAGGCGCGCCAGCGCTTCTTCAACGTCGTCGTCACGAACGTCCCGGGGCCGCAGATCCCGCTCTACCTGCTGGGACGCCGGATGGTCCGCTTCTATCCGGTGGTCCCGCTGGCCCATCACCAGGCGCTGGGCATCGCGATCATGAGCTATGACGGTCGCCTCGGGTTCGGGCTGCTCGGCGACTACGACGCCATGAGCGATCTCGAGGCGCTGGCCGGCGACCTGCGCGTGGCGATCGACGATCTCACGCGCGCCGCCGGGCTTCCGGCGTCCGGGTCCCGGGCCGGACGGGCCTCCGCGGGTCGCCGGTCGCCGGCGCACTCCAGCGCGCGCTGAGCACGTCCCCGGACCCGTAGGTCTCGGGTCGCCGCCGGGTACCGTGAAGGGCATGCGCGTCGCGCTTGCCCAGATCAACGCCACGGTCGGCGACATCGCCGGCAACGAGGCCAAGGTGCGTGAGCAGCTCGCGCGCGCCCGTGAGGCGGGCGCGCAGCTCGCGCTCTTCCCCGAGCTCGCCGTCACCGGCTACCCGCCCGAGGATCTGCTGCTCAAGGAGCACTTCCTGGCCGACGCGCGGGCGGCGGTCGAGCGGATCGCGGCCGACGCCCAGGGCATCGTGGCGCTCGTCGGCTTCCCCGAGCGCGCCGACGACGTCTACAACGCCGCCGCCGTGCTCGCCGACGGCCGCCTGCAGGCCATCTACCGCAAGGTCAACCGCCCCAACTACGGGGTCTTCGACGAGGTGCGCTACTTCCAGCGCGGCCCCGGCGGCGCGATCATCGAGGTCGACGGCGTCAAGGTCGGCCTCACCGTCTGCGAGGACATCTGGGTGCCCGGTCCGCCCATGACCGACGAGGCGCTGGCCGGGGCGCGCCTGGTGCTCAACATCTCCGCCTCGCCCTACCAGGCCGGCAAGGGCCTGCTGCGCGAGCAGATGATCGCCCAGCGCGCCCGCGACAGCCTCGCCGCGGTGGCCTTCTGCGCGCTGGTCGGCGGGCAGGACGAGCTCGTCTTCGACGGCCACTCGTTCGTCGTCGACCACGAGGGGGACGTCATCGCCCGGGCGCCGCAGTTCGAGGAGGATCTCCTGGTGTGCGACGTCGACGTCGAGGCCGCGGGCGCCGCGCGCCTGCGCGACACCCGCGCGCGGCCCGCGGCGCGCGAGGTGGCGCCCGAGGTGGCCGACCTCGGCTCGTTCACGACCGAGGGCCGCTCGAACGCCGCGGCGCCGGGCGGCCCGGTGGCCGAGCGGCTCGACGACGACGCCGAGGTCTACGCCGCGCTCGTGCTCGGCACGCGCGACTACGTGACCAAGAGCGGCTTCGAGCACGTGGTCATCGGGCTCTCGGGCGGGATCGACTCGACCCTGGTCGCCCTCGTCGCCGTCGACGCCCTCGGCGCGGACTGCGTGACCTGCGTGACCATGCCCTCGCCGTACTCGTCGCAGGGGACGCGCGGGGATGCGTACACGCTGGCCGAGAACCTCGGCGTCGAGCTGATCGAGCTGCCCATCGGCGAGGCGATGGCGGGCTACGAGGACCTGCTGGCCGACGTCTTCGCCGGCCGCGAGCCCGACATCACCGAGGAGAACCTGCAGGCGCGCATCCGCGGCAACCTGCTGATGGCGCTGTCGAACAAGTTCGGCTGGCTCGTCCTCACCACCGGCAACAAGTCCGAGATGTCGGTCGGGTACTCGACGCTCTACGGCGACAGCGCGGGCGGCTTCGCCGTGATCAAGGACGTGCCGAAGCTGCTCGTCTACCGGCTCGTGGCCGAGCGCGGGCGCCGCGACCCCGAATCGCCCGTCCCGGAGTCGATCGTCACGCGGGCGCCGTCGGCCGAGCTGCGCCCCTATCAGCGCGACCAGGACTCGCTGCCGCCCTACGAGGTGCTCGACGCGATCCTCGAGGGCTACGTCGAGCAGGACCTCGGCCGCGAGCAGCTCATCGCCCGCGGCCTGCCGGAGGCCGACGTCGACCGCGTCATCCGCCTCGTCGACCTCTCCGAGTACAAGCGCCGCCAGAACCCGCCGGGGATCAAGGTGACCTCCAAGGCCTTCGGGCGCGACCGGCGGGTGCCGATCGTCAACCGCTACGGCGGATGATCGCGCTCGTCACCGGCGCCGGGAACCCTCGCGGTATCGGCGCCGCGTGCGTGCGGGCGCTGGCCGAGCGCGGCGCGACGGTCGCCTTCACGGTGATGCCGGGAGAGGCCGCGCCGGACGGCCTCCCGGGCGCCGCCTTCACCGCCGACCTCTCCGAGGCCGCCGCGCCCGAGCGGCTGATGGACGCGGTGACCGAGCGGATCGGGCATCCGAGCGTGCTGGTCAACAACGCGGCGCACTCGACGCGCGACGGCTTCGAGGCGCTGGACGCGGCCACCATCGACGCTCACTACGCCGTCAACGTCCGTGCCCCGATGCTGCTCAGCGTGCTGCTCGCGCGGGCCGGGCGCCCCGGGCGGGTCGTCAACCTGGTCTCGGGCCAGTTCCTGGGCCCCATGCCCGGCGAGCTGGCCTACACCGCCAGCAAGGGGGCGCTGGAGGCCTTCACGCGCCAGCTCTCGGCCGAGGTCGCGCACCTGGGGATCACCGTCAACGCCGTCGGCCCCGGCCCCAACGACACCGGCTGGATGGACGACGACATCCGCGCCGAGCTCCTCCCCCGCTTCCCCATGGGCCGGCTGGGCCGCCCCGAGGACGCCGCCGCGCTGGTGGCGTGGCTGTGCTCGGAGGAGGCCGGCTGGGTGACGGGCCAGGTCATCCACTCCGAGGGCGGCTTTCTGCGCTAGGCACGAGGGCGCGCACGCGCCTGGCGGCGCGGGTGGGGTGGTCGTCGCGGGTGAATCGCAGGACGCGGTGGCCGGAGGCGGTCAGCGCGGCGTCCTTGGCGCGGTCGGCGTGGAAGGCGGCGCGGGTGCCGTGGGTCTCGAAGCCGTCGAGCTCGACGATGACGCGGTGCTCGGGCCAGTGGTAATCGGGTTCGCACTGGCCGTGGTCGGGAACGTGGAACGCCTCGTTGGTCTCGGGCTCGGGAAGGCCGGCGTCGCGGAGCTCTTGGAGGAACTCGGCCTCCCATTCGTTGCGCGTCCACTTGGGCTTTCTGGTCGTCGCTTGCGCCAGGACGTGGGTGCCGCGGTGGCCGTTTGCGCTGGCGATCGTGGCTTGGACGGCGCGGTGGTCATAGAGCTGCAGGCGCTCGGCCTGGGCCAGCGCGCGTTCGAGGTCTGAGGGGCGCGCCGTGGCCGCGAGATCGAGCAGCGTGCGGCTGACCGTCGTGATCGGGATGCCCTCGTGGTCGGTGGCGTCCTGGGCATCGAGGGAACGAGAGCGGTGCAGGCGGATCCCTGGGGCGCCGTGGCGGCCGCGGGGGGCCGTGACGTCGATGCGCGTCTGCGTGGTGTTCAGCAGCCCCCAATGCGCGGCCGCGGTGCGGTGAGAGAGCACGGCGCCGGGCCCGCAGGCCAGCACCGCCGCCAGCCGGTGCCCCTCGGGGCGCAGCGCGGTGTGCCCGACCGAGTAGACGCCGCGATAGACGACCTGAAGACGCTGCCGGCGCCGCCACGTCGCGATCGCCGCCGCCGAGACGCCGAGCTCGAGCAGCTGCGTGCGAGAGACCACCCCCGACTGCCGCTCGGCTGCCCCAACCACCTTCACCCAGAGGGGTGGGCTCGATTCGCGGTCACTATGACTCCCAATGGAGCCCACCCGCTCAGGATGCCGACCAACCCGCTACAGCGGACACCACAGGCGTCACAACTCTCCCCGGCTGCTCACCCCTCGGTGCCCTCGCTGCGCAGAGCAGCCGGCGCCGGCGGCAGACCCAGCGCGCCCGCAGACCTAGCGCCGCGTGATCTCCCGCACCGCGATCGTCATTCGCACCAGCGCGCACAGGCGACCCTCGTCGTCGGTGATGTCGACCTCCCACACCCACGTCGTGCGCCCGCGGTGGCGGCGCCGCGCCTCGGCGTGGATCGTCCCGCTGGTGATGGGGCGCAGGAACGACGTCTGATTGGACATCCCCTGGGCCGCCTTGCCCTCGGGCCAGACGGCCATGGCCGTCGCGGTCGAGGTGATCGACTCCGCGATCGAGGCGAAGATGCCGCCGTGGACGAGGCCCATGGGCTGCTTGATCTCGTCGCGGACCTTGACCTGCGCGCGCACGAGCTCGTCGTTGGACTCGATGACCTCGAGCCCGTACAGGGCGTCGAAGGTGCGATCGAGGGGGAGCAGGGGCTCGATGTCGGCCATGGGAGGAGTGCGGCACGATACTGACCCGCGTCGCTACCCTCCCGAGCCTCCATGAGCCGTCTCGACGCCCTTCCCGCCGACCAGAAGTCCGTCCTGCAGCTCCTGCTGCGCCAGGGCAAGGGCTACGACGATCTCTCCGGCCTCCTGCGCCTGGATGCCGACGAGGTCCGCTCGCGCGCCTACGACGCGCTCGACACGCTCGGCTCCGGCGCCGGCGGCCTCTCCGCCGAGCGCCGCCACGAGATCGCCGACTGGCTGCTGGGCCAGCGCGACCCCGAGCAGGCGGCCGCCACGCGTGCCTTCGTCGACGGCTCGACGGCCGGCCGCGTGTGGGCCCACGGCGTCGCCCGCGAGCTCGAGCCCCTGGCCGGGGACCGCCTGCCGGACCTACCGGCCGAAGCGACCACGAGCGCGCCGCCGGCCGCGCCCGCCGATGCGGCGCCCCTTGCGGCCGCGGGCCCCGACGACACCGACCCCGAGGACGACGAAGACGTCCCCACGGCCTTCGCCCCCGCCGCGACCGCGAGCCCGCGCGTCTCGCGCCGCGGCGGCGCGCTGCTCATCGGCGGCGCCCTCGCCGCCATCGCCATCGCCGTCGTGCTCTTCCTCGTTCTCAGCGGCGGCGACGACAACAAGTCGGCCGGCACCGCGACCCAGGCCGCCAACACCACGTCGACCCAGGCCCAGCCGAAGGTCCGCGCGCAGGTCAACCTCACCGCGCCCAAGGGCGCGCCCGTCAAGAAGGCCGTGGCCATCGTCCAGTTCGTCGACGTCAACGGCCAGGAGGCGATCAACGCCGCCACCCAGGGCCTGCCGAACTCGAAGAAGGTCGTCTACGGGCTGTGGTTCTACAACGGCAGGTCGCAGGCCAAGCTGATCGGCGGCTTCGACCAGACCGACAACAAGGGCCATCTCGTCCTCCAGGGCCAGCTGCCCAAGGGCGTCGACATCTCGGCCTACAAGGACCTCGTGATCACCCGCGAGAAGCCCAGCACGAACCCGACGTCGCCGGGCACCATCTACCTGCGCGGTTCGATCCAGAACGCCGCCGGCGGCTAGCCCTGCGGCAGCAGCTTGCCGGGGTTCATGATCCCGGCCGGATCGAGCTCGCGCTTCAGGGCGCGCAGGGCGGCCACGCCGGTGTCCCCCACCTCGTCCGCCACATACCGAGCGTGGTCGTGGCCCACGGCGTGGTGATGGGTGATCGTCGCGCCCGCGGAGACGATCGCCTCGCACGCCGCCCCCTTGACCTCCGCCCACTGGGCCAGCTCCTCGCCGCGCCGCGCCCGCGCCATGAAGGTGAAGTACAGCGACGCGCCGGTCGGGTACAGGTGCGAGATGTGGCAGGCCACGAGCGGCGCGTGGGCGGCCAGCGCGTCGCCCACCGCGCGGTACAGCGTGAAGAGCTGCGCCCACGTCGTCGACGTCTCGAGCGTCTCGACCAGCACCCCGCGGTCCATCAGCTCGTCGCGCACGTAGGGCCCCTGGAAGCGCGAGCGCACCCACGCGCGGCCCGCCGGCTGGCCCAGGGCCACGCCGCCGGCGTCGCGCAGCGCCTCGACCGCCGCCTCGCGGCGCACGCGCACCGGCTCGTCGGCGCCCGCCCAGCCGACGATGGCCAGCGCGCCGCCGGCCACGCCGCGGGTGCGCAGATAAGCCTGCAGCGCGCCGGCCCGCACGCCGCGCAGGCCACTCATCCCGAACCCCAGCCGGGTCTCGGCCTCGTCGGAGAGCCGCGCCACGTCGGGCGAGGCGCCGCCCTGCTCCAGGCGGCGCAGCGCCTCCGCCCCGACCCCGAAGCCGGGGAACATCCAGCCCTCGTAGCGGGTGACCTCGGGCGCCGGGCGCACCCGCACGGCCACCCGGGTGATCGCCCCGAGCACGCCTTCGGAGCCGACGACCACCCGGCGCAGCTCGGGACCCGCCGCGCTCGCCGGCTGGGCGCGCAGGTCGAGGTCGCCGGCCGGCGCGGCGAGCCGCGCCCCCACCACCAGCTCGTCGATGCGCCCGTAGCCCGTCGACGCCTGTCCGGCCGAGCGCGTCGCCGCGCAGCCGCCGATCGTCACGTACTCGTAGCTCTGCGGGTAATGGCCGAGGGTGAAGCCGCGCTCGCCCAGCCGCGCCTCGAGCTCGACCGCCCGCATCCCCCCGCCCACGACGGCCACCTGCGAGCGCTCGTCGAGGCTCTCCAGCGCGTCGAGGGCCCCGAGGTCGAGCGAGATCAGCGCGTCGAAGCCCCCGCGCAACGGCTCGAGGCCGCCCACCACGCTCGTCCCGCCGCCGAACGGCACGACCGCGACCCCCGCGCCCGCGCAGGCCTCGAGCACGGCGCGGACCTCGTCGTGGTCGCGCGGCGTCAGGACGGCGTCCGGCGCGCCCGTGCAGTCGCCCGCGCGCTGGCGCACGAGGTCGGGATAGGACTTGCCGCGCGCGTGCAGCACGCGCGCGGCGCGGTCGTCGCGCGCGATGTCGGCGAAGCGCTCGCGCACCGCTGCCGGCAGCCGCGGGTCCTCGAGGCGGACGTCCTCGAGGGCGACGGCGCCGCGGGGCGCCTCCAGCGTCCCGAGCTCGCCCTCGAGCCAGGTCAGAGCCGCGTCGGAGACCGAGGCGGCGTGGTCGTCCTCGCCCCACCCCCACCAGCGCATCTCACGGCCCATGCATCGCCTCCAGGGCCCCGAGCGCCTCGTCGAGGACGCGCCCGGTCGCCCGCCGCACCATGAAGCCGCCCATGCGCGCCGACCCGCGCAGCCGCTGGCGCATGACGAGCGTCACGCGCGTCCCCTCGCCGTCGGGCAGCAGCTTGACCTCGGTGCTCGAGGCCGCGAACACGCGCGCGAACGGGGTGCCCTCCACCTCCTGCTCCCAGGCGCGCTGCTCGGGCGCGCGCGAGTCGACCACGCGGAAGTCGGCGCGCAGCGCGCGCCCGTCCTCGGTGGCGAGGACCTCCGTGAAGTGCTCGTCGGTCACCGCCTCCACGCGCGTGACGCGCGGCCACCAGCGCGGCAGGTGGTGGGGGTCGGCGACGATGCCCCACACGCGCTCAGGCGGCGCGGCCACGGTCCGGCTGCGGCGGGCGGTGGGCATCTACTCGGCGTCGACGCGCAGCAGCGAGCGGACGTCGTAGTCCGCCAGGTTCTCGCGCCCGTCGAGGAACGCGAGCTCCAGCAGGAAGGCGCAGGCCGCCACCACCCCGTCGAGCTGCTCGACGAGCTCGCACAGCGCCCGCGCCGTGCCGCCGGTGGCGAGCAGGTCGTCGTGGACGAGCACGCGCGCCCCCGCCGCGACGGCGTCTGAGTGCAGCTCCAGCGCGTCGGTGGCGTACTCGAGCGCGTACTCGGCCCGTACGGTCTCGTGCGGCAGCTTGCCGGGCTTGCGCGCGAGCACGAAGCCCGCGCCGAGCTCGCGCGCCACCGCCGGCCCGAGCAGGAAGCCGCGCGCCTCGGCCCCGATGACGACGTCGACACGCAGGTCGCGCGCCAGGTCGGCCAGCCCGGTGACGGCCGCGTCGAGGCCCTGCGGCGAGGCCAGCAGCGGCGTGATGTCCTTGAAGAGGATGCCCGGCTTCGGGAAGTCCGGGATGTCGCGCACGAGCGCGTCGAGTTCGACCGCCATGGCCGGGCGCTCAGGAGACGATCTTGCGCAGGTCGCGGATGAGGAGCAGGTGCTTGAGATGCGTGGTGACGGCGGCCAGGTTCTCGAGCGCCTCGATGGCCTCCTTGCGCCGCTTGGCGTTGCGCGAGCGCAGGGCCGGGGCCAGGATCTGCTGCAGCAGCGCGGCCTCGCGGTCCGCGCTGGTGCGGAAAGCGCGCAGGTTGCGCCCGCCGACGCCGTATCGGGCCAGCTCGGTGACGGCGCGGACGATCTCGCGCTCGGTCTCGTCGTAGTACTTGGTCCCGGCGCGCACCTCGCCCTTGATCACGCCGTACTCCTCGAGCTCCGAGACCAGCCGCGGCTCGGCGCGCGTCTCCTCGATGACGTCGTCCAGCGAGTACAGCGCCCCGCTGGAGGGCGCGGTGACCGACGGGTTGCGCTTGCGCCGCGCCGCGCCCGTGCCCGCGCCCGCCCCATCGCCGGCCGGGGCGACGTCGTTGCCCGCGCGGCCCGAGGCGAGCTCCTGGCGGATGACGCGCAGCGGCAGGAACTCGTCGCGCTGCAGGCGCAGGATGGTGCGCAGGCGCTGCACGTCGCCACCCGAGTACAGCCGGTAGCCGCCCGGCGTCCGCCGCGGGGCCAGCAGCTTCTGATCCTCCAGATAGCGGATCTTCGAGATCGAGATGTCGGGGAACTCCTGCTCGAGCGCCTTGCACACGGCGCCGATGGTCATCGCCTTGCGCGGTGCGCCGGCGTCGGGGTCGGCTTCGACCTCGTCGTGGATGGTTTCCGGTTCGTCCTGGACGGCCATGAGCGTCACTGCGAGAGGAAGGTGAGCTTGAACTTGCCGACCTGCAACTCGTCGCCGTCCTCCAGGCGGTGGGATTCGATGCGATGACGGTTGACGTAGGTCCCGTTGAGCGAGCCCAGGTCGTCGAGGTAGTACTCGCCGCCGCGCTTGACCAGCAGCGCGTGGTCGCGCGACACGGTGACGTCGTCGAGGAACACGTCGGAGTCCGGGCGCCGGCCGATCGTCATGCGGTCGTGGTCGAGCGCGAAGGACTCCCCCACCCGCCCGCCGCCGGCCCGGATGACCACGGCCGCGCCCTCATGGGCGACGACCTCCTCGACGTCGACCGGCACGAGCTCGCCCGTCTCGTCGATGCGGTAGGTCGCCGTGGACGGCTCGCCGCCCGCGCGCTCCTCGAGCACGCCCAGGAACGAGCCGCACTTCTGGCAGTAGTTCGCTCCGTCGGCGTTGACGAAGCCGCACTCCGGGCAGTGGAGCGCCACGCGGTCGCTACTCGGTGTCGGAGGCCTCGGCCCCGGCCGCGCGGCCGGCGAGGATGTCGGTCAGCTTCTGCACGTCGTCACCGGTGATGACCTCTTCGCCACCCTCGTGCTTCTTGCGCAGGCGGTTGACGAGCTCCGCGCGCAGGATGTCGATCTTCCCATGCAGGATCCGGCGCTTGTAGGAGATGTCGATCTCCTCCTCGGTGAGCTGCTGGATGTACTCCTTCAGCTCCGAGTCGGAGAGCGAGCCAAGGTCAGGAAACGTGTCCATGGGCCGAGCATACCAGCGGATCGCGCACGCTCAAGCTGAGGTTGAGGGTCTTGCATCGCGAACGTACATCGCGGTGGCGGCGAGGGTCATCGCGAGCCCGATGTAGAAGAGCACCGTGCTCAGGGTCTCGAGACCGCAGAAGGCGAACTCGAGCGCGGAGAGCACCGGCCAGATCGCGAGGCGCCCCACCATGTTGACGCGGATCTCCACGCCCCGGCTCAGGGCGTAGCGCCCGGCGACGAGCATGAACAGCTCGCGGGCCACGAGGATGGCCAGCGCCCAGCGCGGCAGCAGCTCGTGATACCAGCAGGCGATGACGCCGCAGAGCACGAGCAGCCGGTCGACGACGGGGTCGAGCAGGGTGCCGAAGCGGCTGTACTGGCCCGTCACACGGGCCGCGATGCCGTCGAAGTAGTCCGACCAGCCCGCGACCCCGAAGAGCACGGCGGGCCACACGCCGATGCCGCTGTCGCTCGAGAACGACACGGCGAGGAAGACCGGCAGGAGCCCGAGACGGACCATGCCGATGGCGTTGGGGATGGTCCACAGGTTCAGCGGTGCGCCGGGCAGCGTCTGCGGCGGCGGCGGGCCCGAGCGGTCGACGCCGACCAGCCGCCTGAAGGTCAGCCGCCCGCGCTCTACGGGAGACTCGCCCACAGCTCTCGGACGGCCTCGGCGGCGCCCTGCAGCGCCACGCCGCCGTCGTGATCGGCGCGGCCGCGGCGGGCCTGCGCCTCGGCGCGCCCGGACTCGAGCGAGCGCTTGCCGACGGTCAGCCGCAGCGGCACGCCCAGGAGCTCGGCATCGGCGAACTTCTCGCCCGGGCCGGCGTCGCGGTCGTCGAGCAGCACGTCGAGGCCGGCCTCGGAGAGCTCGGCGTAGAGCGCCTCGGCCGCGTCGCGCTCGGGCGTGCCCGCCTTGCCGATGGCCACGATCTCGACGTCCCACGGCGCGATCGCCCGCGGCCACGAGATGCCCTTCTCGTCGGCGTACTGCTCGATCGCGGCGGCCGTCATGCGGGCCGGGCCGATCCCGTAGGAGCCCATGTGGATGAGCTGCTCCTTGCCGTTCTCGTCCAGGTAGGTGGCCCCCAGCGGCTCGGAGTAGCGCGTCCCGAGCTTGAAGATGTTGCCGATCTCGATGGCCGGCTCGATGCGGATGGGCTGGCCGTTGACGGTGTCGCCCACCTCCACGCTGCGCACGTCGACGCGCTCGCCGCCGTCGACGGTGACGACGCGGTGGTAGTCGGGGCGGTTGGCGCCCGCCACGTAGCCCTGGCCGGCCACCAGCGCCGCGTCGTAGAGGACCGGGACGTCGGGGGTGGGCCCGAGGAAGCCGCCGGGGCCCGGCAGCTCGTCCTCGGTGGCCGGGCGGAAGCTCTCGCCGAGGGCGTTGGCGAGCTTGACGTCGTTGATGCGGTGATCGCCGCGCACGAAGGCCATCACGAGGCCGCGCGACTCGGTGACGACCGGATAGGCCTTCAGCGTGTTGCCGGCGTCGATGCCCAGCGCGCCGGCCAGCGCCGCGATCGTCGTCGCCCCCGGCGTGTGCAGGTCGCCCGCGAGGTCGATCGGGGCCACCGGCCGCGGATCGGCGCTCGCGACCTCGGTGTTGGCGGCGTAGCCGGGGGCCAGCGCGACGTCGTTCTCGCCGGCCGGGCAGGGCGCCATGTACTCGTGGGCGCCCGAGCCGCCCATCATCCCGACGTCGGACTCCACCCGGTACCACTCGAGCCCCACGCGGTCGCAGATCGCGTCGTAGGCGCTGATGAACTTCTCGTAGGAGCCCTGCAGCCCCTCGTCGTCGCGATCGAAGGAGTAGGCGTCCTTCATGATGAACTCGCGCGTGCGCAGCACCCCGGCGCGCGGGCGCGCCTCGTCGCGGCCCTTGGTCTGGAAGTGGTAGAGCAGCATCGGCAGCTGGCGGTAGGAGCGCACCGTCTGCGCGACGTGCAGGGTGACGGTCTCCTCGTGGCTCAGGGCGAGGATCAGGTCGGCGCCGCGGCGGTCCTTGAGCTTGAAGACCTCCTCGATGGCGTAGCGCCCGCTGCGCTTCCAGAGGTCGGCCGGCGTGATGAGCGGCATCAGCATCTCCTGGCAGCCGATCCGGTTGCACTCCTCGCGCACGATCTGCGCGACGTTCTCGTGCACGCGCCATCCGGCCGGCAGCCAGCTCCAGAGGCCCGAGCCGACCTGGCGGACGAGCCCGGCGCGCACGCCGAGCTTGTGCGACAGGGCCTCGGCGTCGGCGGGGGCCTCGCGCTCGGTGGGCAGGAAATAGCGTTCCAGGCGGGTCATCCGGCGGCGAAGACTACCGCCGGCTCACCCGCTCACAGCGGCGCAGACGGTCCCGGCGGTCCGCCGTGACGCGGTCGAACCCCGCGCCGCAGTCGATCACGTCGCGCGAGCCGTCGCGCGCCGAGATGACGTCGTTGCCGGCCCCGCCCCACACGCGGTCGCGGCCGGTGCCGGGGAAGAGCTGGTCGTCGCCGGCGTCTGCGTGCAGCTCGTCGCCCTTCGCGCCGCCCACCAGGCGGTCGTTGCCCGCCCCGCCGAAGAGCCGGTCGCGCCCGTCGCCGCCCGAGAGGCTGTCGTCGCCGCCGTCGGCGTCGAGCACGTCGGCGCCCTCGCCTCCGAACAGGCAGTCGTCGCCGGCGCCCCCGCGCAGCAGGTCGCGCCCCTGGCGGCCGTACATGCGGTCGCCGAAGGCGGTGCCGAGCAGGACGTCGTCGTCGCGCCCGCCGAAGGTCGCGTTGGCGCACGGCGCGCCTGCGAGGACGAGCGGGGGCGGCGCGACGCTCGCGCCGGTGACGAGCGTGTCGACCGCCGCGCTGTGGTCGCCGGGCGTCGGGTCGGTGCTCGTGGTGGTGACGTTGACAGCGTGGTGCAGGCTCGCGCCCTCGGCGGTCCCGGCCAGCACGATCGTGAGCACGGCGCCGGCGCCGGGGGCGATCGACGGCAGCGTGCACCGCAGCGTGGCGCCCGGCGTGCAGCTGGCCGCTCCCTCGGTGCGCACGAAGCGCGCGCCGGAAGGGATGACGTCGGTGACGCTGACGCCGGCGGCGGCGCTGGGCCCGCGGTTGGCGACGGTCACGTCGTAGGGCGTGTCTTGAGCCACGACGCCGAAGGCCGGACCCGTCATCGTGACCGCGATGTCCGCGTGGCACGGCGCGACGTGCAGCGACGCCTCGGCCGGGCACGCGTCCTGGGTCTCGTCGCCCCAGCCGTCGGCGTCGGCGTCGGGCTCGATGACTCCGGACACGAGCGGCTCCCCGCCCCGATCGGCCTCGGGCATGGTGGCGCCCGCCGCATGCACGCCCAGCCGGTCGCCCGCCCGCATCGCGAGTCGGACGTCGGCCGTCGTCAGCGGCATCGTCGTGTCGATCGCCCCGGAAGCGACGACCGGCATCGTGGAAGCGCCGCGGTAAACGGCGGGCTGGACGCTCACGCTCGCGGTCTGCGTCCTCAAGGCCCAGTGCACCAGCACGCCGGTGAAGGGCGCGGTCGGCGCGTCGAGTGAGTCGTCGCAGCATCCGTGCGTCGCCGTCGGCGTCTGACTGAGGTCGGCGCCGAAGGTCACCGCCGCCCGGGCCCCCGCGGGGACGAGCAGCAGGGTGCACAGAACGGCTAGCGCCGACCGGACCGCCATGACCGCACTTTGAACGAGGCACCGGGTGGATATGTTTCGGTGAGGACGCAGAGCAACCAAGAGGAGACGGCAATGGCGTACGAGGTTCCGCCCCTGCCCTACGACTACGCGGCATTGGAGCCGCACATCGATGAGCAGACCATGCGTCTGCACCACGACAAGCACCATCAGGCCTACGTCGACAAGGCCAACGGCGCGCTCGAGGGCACCGAATGGGAGGACAAGCCGATCGAGGAGGTCATCGCCAACCTCGACTCCCTGCCCGACGACAAGAAGGGCGTCGTGCGCAACAACGGCGGCGGCCATCTGAACCACTCGCTGTTCTGGGAGTCGATGAGCCCGGACGGCGGCGGTGAGCCCTCCGGCGACCTGGCGAGCGCGATCAGCGACGCCTTCGGCTCGTTCGACGCCTTCAAGGAGCAGTTCGAGGCGGCGGGCGTGGGCCAGTTCGGCTCGGGCTGGGCGTGGCTCGTGCTGGACGGCGGGTCGCTGAAGATCACCAGCACCCCCAACCAGGACAGCCCGACCTCGAGCGGCGCGACGCCGCTCGTGGGCAACGACGTCTGGGAGCACGCCTACTACCTCAAGTACCAGAACAAGCGCCCGGACTACCTGAAGGCGTGGTGGAACGTCGTCAACTGGGACAAGGTCGCCGAGCGGTACGCCGCGGCCAGCTGAGGACGCGCTTCAAGTCGGCCCCCCAGCGGCCGATCCAAGAGATCAGGAGGGGGCGGCTGAAGAAGCCGCCCCCTTTATCGTTCAGGCGCGGGTGAAGCGCCGGCCGTCGACGGGCGAGTCCTCCTCGTCGAGGCGGGCGGCCTCGGCCTCGAGCGCGGCCAGGCGCTCGGGCGTCATCGCGGTCTCGTCCTCGTTCTCGGCCAGCCACGCGGCGGCCTCGGCCGCCTGCGCGTCGTCGCGCACGACCTTGCGCCCGCGCTCGTAGTAGCGGTCGATCTCGGCGAAGAGCTCGTCGACCAGGCGCTCGGTCGGCACCTTGCGCAGCGGCTCGCCGCGGGAGAAGATCATGGCGGAGTCCTTGGCGCCGGTGATGCCGAAGTCGGCGTGGCGCGCCTCGCCGATGCCGTTGACCGCGCAGCCGAGGATCGAGACCTCGATCGGGTCGTCGTAGGCCTCCAGGCGCCGCTCCACCTCGGCCACGACAGAGTCCATGTCGAACTGCAGGCGCCCGCAGGTCGGGCACGCGATGAGCACGGGGCCGCGCTCGCGCAGCTTGAGCGCCTTGAGGATCTCCCAGGCGACCTTCACCTCCTCCTCGGCGTGGAAGGTCGACAGGCTGATGCGGATCGTGTCGCCGATCCCGTCGGCGAGCAGGGTGCCGAGGCCCACGGCGCTCTTGAGCGAGCCCGTCCACCGCGTGCCGGCCTCGGTGACCCCGAGGTGCAGCGGATGGTCGATCTTCTCGGCCAGCAGGCGGTTGGAGGCGATCGTGTTGGGCACGCTGGTCGACTTCATCGACACCTTGAAGTCGAGGAAGTCGAGGCGGTGCATGAGCTCGACCCACTCGGTGGCGGCGCTGACCAGCGCCTCGACCGGATTGCTGAACTCCAGGTCGCGCAGGTGCTTGGGCAGCGAGCCGGAGTTCACGCCCACGCGCAGCGGCGTCCCATGGCGCTTGGCGACCTCGATGACCTCGGCCGTCTTCTCCGGGCCGCCGATGTTGCCGGGGTTGATGCGCACGCAGTGCGCGCCGGCCTCGATGGCCTTGATGGCGAGCGTGTGGTTGAAGTGGATGTCGGCGATCACCGGGATCGGCGAGTCGCGAACGATCGTCTTGAGCGCCTCGACGTCCTGCTCGCGCGGGACGGCGACGCGGACGATGTCGGCGCCGGCCTCGGCGACCCGGCGGATCTGGTCCATGGTCGCGCCGAGGTTCGCCGTCTCGGTCTTGGTCATGGTCTGGACGGCCACGGGCGCGCCGCCCCCGATGGGGACGCCGCCCACGTGGATCTGCCGCGCGGAGGCCATGCCCTGAGTGTACGAGGCTTATCGTGCCGTCGATGGCAGCTCCGCGGGATGTCTACGGCACCGCGCGCGGGCGCGTGCGCGCGCGCCTGGCCTCTCCCCTGGCCGCTCGGGCCAGGGCACGGCGCCACGAGCGCTTCTTCGCGCTGGCGGGCCTCGAGGCCGGGATGCGCGTCGTCGACGTCGGCTGCGGGGCGCTGGGCCTGCGCGCCCTCGAGCCCGGGCTCGACATCACGGGGGTCGACCTCGCGCCGCGCCCCCGCTACCCCGGGCCGTTCGTGCAGGCCGACGCGACCGAACGCCTCCCCTTCGACGACGGCGCCTTCGACCTGGCCTACAGCTCGAGCGTCGTCGAGCACGTCGCCCCGGCTCGGCGCGCGGCCTTCGCCGCCGAGATCCGCCGCGTGGCGCGTGGCTGGTTCGTGCAGACGCCGGCCTGGTCGTTCCCCATCGAGCCGCACGCCCTGCTGCCCTTCGCGCACTGGCTGCCGCCGGCGCTGCGGCGCCCGTACTGGCGCCTGGGCGCCGCCGGCGCCTGGGAGGACATCGCCCTGCTGCGCCGCGGCGAGATGGTCGCCCTGTTCGGCGAGCCGGTCCACGCCGAGCGCCTGGGCGGCGTGGCCAAGAGCTGGATCGCCGTGCGGGCGATCGATACCTCGAAAGGCTGATCCACTCGGCTCTCGGCTGCGAATAGGGTCGCAGTCACGGCGAACATCGGAGGACGAGAGAGATGGCGAAGGCGGGCGACGTGCTGGAGATGCAGCCCCTTGGCTGCCGGGTGCGGCTCATCAGGACCGCGGAGGAGACCGCCGGCGAGGCGCTCGAGTTCGATGTCCTCGGCCGGCCGCGGGGCTTCCTCGTCCAGTCCCACGTCCACACGGGGCAGGTCGAGCGCTACGACGTGATGGCCGGCACGCTGAAGATCGTCGAGCAGGGCCGCGAGCACCTGCTCGGCCCGGGCGAGACGATGGAGGTCCCCGCCGGCGTCGCGCACCGCCAGGTCCCGGGCGACAGGTCGGTCGACGGACACGTCCGCGTCCAGGTCAGCCCGGCCGGCAGCACGCAGGCCTTCCTCGAGCGCGTGGCCGCGATGTGCGCGGCGGGCGACTTCAACCGCTTCGGCTTCCCCAAGCCGGTCGCCGGGGCCAGGCTGATGGCCGACTTCGCCCACGAGGGCCACGCCGCCCGCCCGTCGCTGCCCGTGCAGAAGGCGCTGTCGCGCCTCGTGCTGCGCGCCGCCGGGCTCATGCGCCCGTACGTCTTCGCCGACGAGTGGGACGTCGCCGCGCCGCCGGAGGCGGTCTTCGCCGCCATCGCGGACGCGCGGACCTACCCGGAGTGGTGGCGCCCGGTCTACCTCGATGTCGACGCCGACGGCCCGGCCGAGCTGGGCAAGGAGTCGCGCCAGCATTTCAAGGGGCGCCTGCCCTACCACCTGCACACGCGCTCGCGGGTCGTCGCGCTCGACGCGCCGCGCATGGTCAGCGCTGACGTCGACGGCGATCTGCGCGGCCGTGGGACGTGGACCCTGACGCCGACCGCCACCGGCACCCACGTGCGCTTCGACTGGCAGGTCCATGCCGACCGCCGGCTGCTCAAGGCCCTCACGCCGGTGCTGCGGCCGGTCTTGCGCTGGAACCACAACTGGGCCATCGCCCGCGCGATGGAGGGTCTCGAGCCCTACGCGCGGCGGACCGCCTGACGCGCGGGCCGCCTACTTCGCGTACATCGCGTCGATCGTCTCGGCGTACTTGGCGTCGATCGGCCTGCGCTTGAGCTTCATGGTCGGCGTCAGCTCGTCGCCGCCCGGGAGCCAGTCGCCCTCGACGATGGTGAACTTCTTGATCTGCTCGACCCGCGCGAGCTTGCTGTTGGCGGCGTCGACGCCCTCCTGCACCGCCGCGCGCATGGCCTCGTTGTGGGCGAGCGCCTCCAGCGAGCTGTCCTCGATGCCGTGCTGGGCCGCCCAGGCGGGCGCGAAGTCGGAGTCCAGGACGATGAGGGCGGTGTTGTAGGAGCGCCCGTCGCCGATGCACGCCGCCTGGCCGATGAGCGGGCTCGAGGCCTTGAGCGCCGCCTCCACGTTGGCCGGCGACATGTTCTTGCCGGCCGCGTTGATGATGATCTCCTTCTTGCGGTCGACGATCGTCAGGTAGTTGTCCTCGTCGAGCGTCCCGATGTCCCCTGTGCGCAGGAAGCCGTCCTCGGTCATGACCTCGGCCGTCTGCTCGGGCAGGTTGCGATAGCCGAGCATCACGACGTCGCTGCGGATGAGCACCTCGCCGTCCTCGGCCAGCTTGATCTCGACCCCGGGCGCGGGGGGCCCCACCGTGCCGATCTTGATCCGGCCGGGCGGGTTGGCCGCGCCGGCGCCGCACGTCTCGCTCATCCCCCACAGCTCGGCCAGCGGCAGCCCGATGGCGTGGAAGAACTCGAGCACCTCGACGGGCGTGGGCGCCGCGCCGACGTGGATCGCCTTGACCTGGTCGAGGCCGAGCATCGCGCGCAGGCCCGCGAAGATCTCGCGGTCGGCCTGCGCGACGCGGTCCGCGAGGTCGGCGGGGACCTCCTGGCCGGACTGCTCGAGACGGACCTTCTCGAGCGCGTCGCGCACCGCGGCCTGCGCCTTCGCGCGCTGGTCCTCGGGCTGGCCGGCGACCATGGCCTCCAGGCCGGCCTTGAGCTTCTCCCAGATGCGCGGGACCGCGAAGAACCACGAGGGACGGACCTCGGGGAGGTAGCCGAGGACCTCGCGCGGGTTGTCGCAGCACGTGATCTGCAACCCGTAGACGATCGGCAGGTAGTGATGGGCGTTGCGCTCGGCCACGTGGGCGGCCGGCAGCCAGGAGATGACGCGCCCGTCGCGGGGGAACTCGATGAGCTGCTCGGCCTGCTCGACGGCCGCCAGCAGGTTGCGGTGCGAGAGCTGCACGCCCTTGGGCGGCCCGGTGGTGCCGGACGTGTAGATGATCGTGAGCAGGTCCTGGGGGCCGAGCTGCGCCACCGACGCCTCGGCGTCGAAGTCGGGGTCGGGAGCGGCGAGGACGGCCTCGAGGGTCACGGCCCCCTCGGGGGCCTCCCCGTCGACGACGATCACCTGCTCGAGGCCGGGCAGCTCCTTGCGGGCCTCCACCACGTTGCCCAGGAACTGCTGCTCGGTGATGATCATGCGCGCGCCGGCATCGGTCACCACATGGCGGATCTGCTCGGGCCCGTACTGCATGTAGATCGAGAACGGGGTGGCGCCCGCGGTCACCACCGCGAGGTCGCAGAGATGGAACTCGGGCCGGTTGCCCAGCAGCAGAGCGACGGTGTCGCCGCGCTGCAGCCCGAGCCCGGTCAGGCCGGCGGCCAGCGCGTCGACGCGCTCGCGCAGCTCCGCCCACGTCCAGGCGATCTCGTCGCCCTTGGTCCGCACGGCGACCTCGTCGGCGCGCTCGGCGGCGGTGATGCGAAAGGCCTCGGCGATGGTGGCGGCGCCGACGGCCTCGCGCGGCTGCGTGATCTCCTCCATGCGCCCCAACCTACACCCGCTAGGCCACCGAGGGCAGAGCCCGCCAGGCCTCGAATGCGGGCCGTCGCGCGCCGCCGCGCCCGGCGCTCTCGCACAGCCCGCTGTCGTAGCGCGGGTCGGTGTGGAAGAGGTATTGGGTGACGAGGGCGACCCCGGCGCCCTGCTCGCCGCTGAGCCGTTCGTAGGCCGCGGTCAGCAGCTGGGCCTGCCTGGCGCGCTGGGCCTTCGGGTCGGCGATGCGCAGCCGGCGCGCGATGGTGGCGAGGGTCACGCCGCCCTCGGTGAGCAGCAGCTGCGGGTTGCCGGCATCGCCGTCGGGCCAGCCGGCCCAGCGCCCGACGAGGCGCCGGCGCACGTCGGCGGTCCGGCTCGTCGCGTAGGCGACGTCGGCGTAGTTGTGGTGCGTCCACGCGAAGCGCGCGCCGGCGACGAAGCCGCGGGCGTCGAGCGCGTCGAGGAGGCGATCGGTGAAGCGGTCATAGCCGGTCACGTCCGAGGTCGCGGGGCCCGCGAGGACCACCGGGCTGCCGAGGTCGGCGGCGATGCGCTGGGCGGTGACGAACATCGCGGCCACCGTCTCGGGCGCCGTGCCGTCGAGGTTGGGCTCGTTGCAGAGCTCGAGGACGTCAAGGCGCGCGCCGTAGCGCGTGATGGCCCAGGCGACGAAGCGCTCCCACGGCGGCGCGGCGGCCACGCCGCTGCCGACCCAGGCCGGCGTGCGGTAAAGCGTGAGGATCGTCCGCAGCCCATCGGCGCGGGCGACGGCCAGCTGGTCGTCGAGGCCCGCGACACGGGTGGCGTCGAAGCTTCCCGGGGCCGGCATCAGCGAGGGCCAGTCGGCCCACAGGCGCACCCAGCCCGTGGCGCTGTCGGCCAGCAGGGCCCGGTTGCCCGCGACCCGCAGGTCCTGCGCGCACCCGGGCGCGATGCAGCCCGCCGGCCCCAGCGCCACGCAGCGCCGCGGGACCGAGGCCAGCGCCGGCGTGGGCGCGATCACGCCCACGCGCGAGAGCAGCGCCGCGCCGCCGACGCCCACGGCGGCCGCGCCCGCGCGCGCCAGCAGCTGGCGGCGGGTCAGCTCAGCGGACGTTGAACCCCTGCCCGCGCAGCCGGTCGATGTCGTTGGTCAGGCCGACGACGAAGAGGAAGGCGACGAGCATGAAGCCCACGACCGAGGCCCGCTCGATCAGGCGGTAGGGGATCGGGCGCCCGCGGATCTTCTCGGCCACGGCCCAGAAGATATGGCCGCCGTCGAGGGGCAGGAAGGGGAAGAGATTCACCACCGCCAGGGAGAGCGAGATGATCGCGAGGATGCTGAGCGCCTGGATGGTGTCGAACTGGAAGGACTGGCGCGTGGCCTCGTAGGAGCCGACCACCCCGGAGACGTCCTTGCGCGCCTTCGGGTCATAGAAGATCCGCACGATCGAGGACGTGGTCAGGCGCGTGATGCGCCACAGGTTGGTGGCGGTGATCGTCACCGCGTGCGCCGGGCCGACGTGCTCGCTGGCGCCATAGGTGATGCCGAGCAGCATGCGCTTGGCCGCCGCGTCGTACTGGGGCGTGATGAGCAGCGTGGTCGGCTTGCCGGCGCGCTCGACGACGACCTTCGCGGGCGTGGTCGCCCTGCAGCCCGCCGTGGGCGTCCCGGCGCACGCGTGGCGGCTGACGACGCGCCGCAGGCGCAGCTGGCGGTCGACGATCTGCTGGTCGCTCAGGCCGGCGTGATAGCCGGGCACGCCGTCGATCGAGAGCACCTTGTCGCCGGGGCGCAGCTGGTAGGCGGCGGCACTCGTGGTCTGGACCTGGTCGACCACGAGGTCGTTCACCGCCACCCCGTGCAGGGCGATGATCCCCCACCCCAGCAGGAAGGCGATGAGCAGGTTCATCGCCGGGCCCGCGGCGATGACGACGATGCGCTTCCAGGGCGGCTGGTTGAGGTAGGCGCGCGGCGCGACCTCGGGCGAGAGCTCCTCGTGGGGGCTCATCCCGGTGATCTTCACGTAGCCGCCGAGCGGGATGGACCCGATGGCGTACTCGGTCTCGCCGCGGCGGATCCTGCCCAGCAGCGGCGGGAAGAACAGCGAGAAGCGCTCGACGCGCATCCCCGTGGCCTTGGCCGCGGCGAAGTGCCCGAACTCGTGCAGGATGATGAGCGCCGCGAAGCCGAGGAAGGCGAGCAGCCAGCTCACGTGCGCACCGCGACCAGCTCCGACGCCACGGCGCGCGCCTCGCGGTCGGCCTCGTAGAGCGACTCGAAGGCGCGCACGGGACCGCCGGGCAGGCGCTCGAGCGCCGTCTCGATGACCGCGGGGATGCCGAGGAAGTCCAGCCGGCCGTTGAGGAAGGCGTGGACCGCGACCTCGTTGGCGGCGTTGAGCACGCACGGCGCCGTGCCGCCCGCGGCGGCGGCCTCGCGGGCCAGGCGCAGGCAGGGGAAGGCCTCGGTGTCCACGGGCTCGAAGGTCAGCGCGCCCACCGCGGCGAGGTCGAGCGCCCGCACCGGGACGTCGACGCGCTCGGGGTAGTGCAGCGCGTAGGAGATCGGGACGCGCATGTCGGGGTGGCCGAGGTGCGCGAGGGCGGCGCCGTCGCACAGCAGGACGTATGAGTGCACGACGGACTGCGCGTGCACCACCACGTCGATGCGGTCATAGGGCGTGCCGAAGAGGTGGTGGGCCTCGATGAGCTCGAGGCCCTTGTTCATCAGCGTGGCCGAGTCGATCGTGATCTTGCCCCCCATCGCCCACGTGGGGTGCTGGAGGGCCTGCTCGACGCTCACGCCCTCGAGGTCGGCACGGGTGCGGCCGCGAAACGGGCCGCCGCTGGCGGTCAGCACGAGCTTGTCGATCGACCCCACGCCTCCCACTTCGCGCTCGGCCGAGATGAGCTGGTGCAGCGCCGAGTGCTCGGAGTCCACGGGGATGATCTGCGCCCCGGTGGCCTCCGCCAGCTGGGTCACCAGAGCGCCGCCGACGACGAGCGACTCCTTGTTGGCCAGGGCGAGGTCGATGCCCTCGCCGAGCGTCGCCACCGTCGGGCCCAGGCCGACCGAGCCGACGAGCGCGTTGAGCACCAGGTCCGCCTCGGACTCGAGCACGAGCGTCATCAGGCCCTCGGGCCCGGTGAGCACCTCCCCGTCGGTCCACGCCTCGGCGGCGCGGGCCGCCGCGTCGGGGTCGGCCAGCGCGATGCGCCGCACCCCATGAGCGCGCGCCTGCTCGACGAGCGTCTCCCACGAGCGCGCCGCGGACAGGCCGACGAGCTCGATCTGGTCGGAGCCCTCGACGATCTCGAGCGCCTGCGTGCCGATCGAGCCGGTCGAGCCGAGGATGAGCAGCCGCCGCGCCACGCCCCTAGGGTGCCACAGCCGGCGTCAGTGCTCCGTCAACCCTGCGCGAAGCCGCCGCAAACGCGTGGAGATCGACAACGCGAAGAGCGGCAGGCTGGCGGGGTGGGCGACCTCATGCATCTCACAGATGAACGAAGCAGCCCACCCCCCTGGTTGCGGGTGGCCGAGGTGGCCGCCGCCCAGTACGGAGTGGTCACGTTCGCGCAGCTGCGCGCGGTCGGGTTCCCACAGGGCGCTGCTGCCCACCGCGCGGACGCTCGTCGATGTGACGACGCCGCGCACGCGCCGCCGGGTCCCGGGGATCGACCTGCACCGCTCACGCTCGCTCGATCCCCGCGACACGACGACCCATGAAGGCATCCCGGTGACGACGGTCAGCCGCACGCTCCTGGACCTCGCGGCGACCATCCACGCCAGTCGGCTCGAGCGAGCGCTTGCGCAGGCCGAGCGCCTACAGCTCTACGACCGCCGCGCCATCTCCGACGTCATCGTCAGGAACAACGGGCATCGGGGGACAGGCGCCCTCGCCCGGGCGACCGCCCAAGCGCCCAAGCTGACCCGCAGCGAGCTCGAAGAGCGATTTCTCGCCCTCGTGCGCAAGGCAGGGCTACCAGAGCCGCTGAGCAACCATGTCCTCGCCGACCTCGATCACCAACCCCACGAGGTTGACTTCTACTGGCCGGCGCACCGCCTCGTCGTCGAGACCGACGGCTGGGAGACCCACAGGACGAAGGCCGCCTTCCAGAGCGACCGCCGCAAGGACGCCGCGCTCACCTCGGCCGGCTTTCACGTCATGCGCTTCACCTACGAGGACGTCGTCTACGAGCCCGACACCGTCGTCGCGCGCCTCAGGCCACGCTCGGCACCGGCTTGACGTGCAGCTCGGCGGGGAAGCTCGGCACGCGGCGCGTCCACGGCCGCCAGCGCCCGACGGCCTCGATCGCGGGCCGCTCGACGAGCACCCAGCTGGCCGAGGCGACGAGCGCGGCCAGGACGCAGACCTCGAGCCACGGGACGACGAAGCCGCCGGGCAGCAGGCCCTCGAAGCGCAGCCACAGCAGCACCGGCAGGTGCCACAGGTACAGGCCGTAGGAGATCGTGCCCACGGCGCGCAGGGGCGCGCGCGAGAGGAGCGCCGGCGGATGGGCGGCCACCGCCGCCACCACGGCGGCGAAGCCCAGCGCGGCCGGGAGGTCGCGCACGACGTGGCCGGTCACCGCGGCTGTGGCGCTTCGCGGTCAAGCGCGCGGCGCGCATCCTCCCCGCGCCGGGCGATCCTCCAGGGCGCTCGCCACCCAGGGCCCGGCCAGCAGGTAGCCCGACAGGACGAAGAACAGCACCACGCCCAGGCGCAGCTCGCCCGTGAGCAGGCTCACCAGCTCGGCGCGGCCGTGGGCGCGCTGCACCGTGAACATCCACACGTGCAGCGTGACGACGCCGAGGGCGGCGAGGCCGCGCAGCCCGTCGAGGGCGTGGTTGCGGACGGGCATCCCCTGCGTCCTCCACCGCCCGGGCCCGCCTCACGAGCGCGTCTAACAGAGCTTAAGAACGGCCGGCGGCGGCCGCTCCACCGCCGCCGGCCCCCCTGCATCTTGTCAGACGTGATGTAGGAGGTCCAGCGCGAACTACAGGATGGCGTGCCAGACGTAGAAGCCCGCCACCATGGTGAACATGGCGGCGTCCAGCCGGTCCAGCGCGCCGCCGTGCGCGCCGAACAGCCGCCCGGTGTCCTTCGTCCCGGCGTCGCGCTTGAGATAGGACTCGAAGAGATCGCCCACCGGGGCCGCCGCGGCCACCGCGGCGCCCAGCACCAGCGCGTGCCAGCCGCTCAGCCAGTCCTGGTAGAGCCCGGCCAGCCACACCGCGGCGACGCCGACGACGAAGCCGATGGCCAGCCCCTCGAGCGTCTTGTTCGGCGAGATCGCCGGCGCGAGGCGCCGCGTGCCGAAGGTGCGCCCGCCCAGATAGGCGCCGGTGTCGCCGATGAAGGTCCCCACCAGCACGTCGATGACGATCCCGTCGCCGTGGGGCAGGTCGCGCAGCATCACGGCGTGCGCGAAGGCCAGGCCGATCCAGCTCAGGCCGAGCATCGTCACCGCCACCCCGGGCGCCCCGGCATGGCGCGGCTGCAGCAGGCACAGCGCGAAGACCCACGGGACGCAGGCGACGAAGGCGCCGAGCACGCTGTCCTGCCCGCCGAGGTGGGCGGCCACCAGCAGCGCGATGGCCCCCGTGAAGCCGGCCAGGCGCGACGGGTTGGTGAAGGCGTACATCCCGAACAGCTCGTGCAGGCAGATGCACGCCAGCGCCGCCAGGCCGGCCACGAAGACCCAGCGGCCGAAGCCCACGATGGCCAGCGCGAACGCGATCGCGGGGACCGCGGCGGCCAGGCGCGCGCCCAGGTCCGAGCCCGCGTTGCGCCGGCGCGCGCGGCCGGCGCGCCGCTGGCTGCGGGTCGCGCGCCGGCGCGAGGTCGGGCGCGAGCCCTCCATCAGCGCCCTCCGAACCGGCGCTGCCGGCGCTCGAACTCGTCCAGCGCGGCGCGGAACGCCTCGCGCGAGAAGTCGGGCCACAGCTCGTCGGCGAAGACCAGCTCCGAGTAGGCCCCCTGCCACAGCAGGTAGTTGCTCGTCCGCTGCTCGCCGCTCGTGCGGATGATGAGGTCCGGGTCGTGCATCTCGGGGGCGTAGAGCAGCTGCTGGAAGGCCTCCTCCCCCCCGCCCGTGTAGCGCGCCGCCGCGTCGAGGATCTCGGCGCGCCCGCCGTAGTTGAAGGCGACGTAGAGCGTGATCCGGTCGTTGGCGGCCGTCTGCGCCTCGGCCCAGTCCATCTGCTCGAGCAGCGCCGGAGTGACGCGCTCGCGGCGCCCGATGAAGCGCATCCGCACGCCCTCGGCGTCGAGCTCGGGCGTCTCGTCGGCGATGCGCTGGGAGAACATGCGCATGAGCGCGGTGACCTCCTCGGCCGGGCGCGACCAGTTCTCGGTGGAGAACGAGTAGACGGTCAGCTCGCGGACGCCGAACTCCACCGCGTCGCGCAGGCGCGCCTTGACCACGTCGGCCCCGGCCTGGTGGCCTTCGATGACGGGCAGGCCGCGCTGCTGCGCCCAGCGGCCATTGCCGTCGGTGATGATGGCGACGTACCGCGCCGCGCGGCCGTCGGAGGCCATCAGACCTCGAGGATCTCTGCTTCCTTGGCCTTCAGCGCCGTCTCGAGTTCGGCGATCCGCGCGTCGGTCAGCTTCTGCAGCTCGACCTCGGCGCGGTGCTCGTCGTCGGCGCCCGCGTCGCCTGACTCCTTGAGCTCGCGCAGGTCGTGCATGACGTCGCGGCGGATGTTGCGGATCGCCACGCGCCCGTCCTCGGCGATGTGGCGCACGACCTTGACCAGCTCGCGGCGGCGCTCCTCGTTGAGCTCGGGGATGCTCATCCGGATCAGGCGGCCGTCGTTGTTGGGCGTGAGCCCGATGTCGGACTCCATGATCGCCTTCTCGATGGCCTTGATCGACGCCTGGTCGTAGGGCTGGACGGTGAGCAGGCGCGCCTCGGGCACGTTGATCGTCGCCAGCTGCTTCAGCGGCGTCGAGGCGCCGTAGTAGTCGACCATGATGCGGTCGAGCAGGCTGGGGCTGGCGCGGCCGGTGCGCACGGTGCCGAACTCGTTGCGCGTCGCCTCGACGGACTTCGTCATGCGCTCGCCGGCGTCGGCGATCAGCTCATCGGTCAGCTCTGTCATGTCGCAACCAGGGTCCCTACGCGCTCGCCGGACACTATCCGGTCGATGTTGTGCTCGTCGTCCATGTTGAAGACGTGAATGGGCAGGCCGTTCTCCATGCACAGCGTGAGCGCCGTGAGGTCCATGATCCGCAGGCGCCGCTCGACGGCCTCCATATGCGTGATGTTCGCGATGAACTCGGCCGACGGGTCCAGCCGCGGGTCGGCGGTGTAGACGCCCTCGACGCCGTTCTTGGCCATGAGCAGGGCCTCGGCGTGGATCTCGACCGCGCGCAGCGCCGCCGCGGTGTCGGAGGTGAAGAACGGGTTGCCGGTGCCCGCGGCGAAGATGACGACGCGGCCCTTCTCGAGGTGGCGCATCGCGCGGCGGCGGATGTAGGGCTCGGCGACCTCCTGGACGTGGATGGCCGACTGCACGCGGGTGTGGACGTCGCGCTTCTCCAGCGCGTCCTGGAGCTGCAGCGCGTTGAGGACGATGGCGAGCATCCCCATGTAGTCCGCCGTGGCGCGGTCCATGCCCGAGGCGGCCCCGGCGATCCCGCGGTAGATGTTGCCCGCGCCGAGGACGATCGCGATCTCCACGCCGCGCTCGTGCACGCGCTTGATCTGCTCGGCGACGGCGCCCAGGCGCTCCGGGTCGGTCCCGTAGTCGAGGGCGCCCATGAGCGACTCCCCCGACAGCT
Source organism: Paraconexibacteraceae bacterium (assembly GCA_963757775.1). Lineage (GTDB taxonomy): Bacteria > Actinomycetota > Thermoleophilia > Solirubrobacterales > Solirubrobacteraceae > JAOPZW01. The sequence goes on from CAVWSH010000014.1 coordinate 198,476, forward strand.
TGATCAGGATCCGCTGGAACGCCGGCGCGCCCTCGTGGCTCACTACTCGCCTACCGCGAAGCGCGCGAAGCGCCTGATGACGACGTTCTCGCCCGTCTTGGCCGAGAGGTCGCCGCGCAGCTGCTCGATGGTCTTGCCCTCGTACTTGTCGCCGTTGACGTGGACCTGGTTGAGCAGGACGACGTCGCCCAGCCACTTCTTGATCTGGCCCTCGACGATGCGCGGGCGCACGTTCTCGGGCTTGTCGGCCGCCTGCTGCTCGAACACCCGCGCCTCGGCGTCGCGCGTCTCGGCCGGGACCTCGTCCTCGGAGACCCAGCGCGTCTGCGGCGAGGCCGCGATGTGCAGCGCGACGTCCCGGGCGAAGGCGACGAAGTCGTCGTTCTTGGCCACGAAGTCGGTGTTGCAGTCGACCTCGACGAGCACGCCGACCTTGCCGTTGGCGTGGATGTAGCTCTGGATGGTGCCCTCGGCGGCCTCGCGATCGGCGAGCTTGCCGAGCTTGTTGCCCATCTTGACGCGAAGGATCTCGGTGGCCTTGTCGACGTCGCCGGCGGCCTCTTCGAGGGCGCGCTTGCAGTCCATCATGCCCGCGCCGGTCTGCTGGCGCAGGGCGGCGACGTCCTTGGCGCTGATCTGGGGAGTGGTGGTCATGCGTTCTGTTCCTGGGTCGCGTTCTCGGTCTCGGGGGTCGCGGCGGGCTCGGGCGCCGGCTCGGTCTGGGCCTCGGCATCGGCCGTGGTGCCCTGGCCCTCGGCCTCGACCTCGGTCGCCGGCGGCGAGGCGGGATCGGGCGTCGGGTCGGTGGCGGGCGGAGCGGGGTGCGCGACGTCGGCCTGGACCTGGTCGGTCCGGGCCGCCGGGGTGACCGCGGCCTCGGGGTCGGGCTGCGGGCGCCCGAGCTCCTCGCGCGCCGTGGCCACCTCGGCCTCGGCCTCGGCGCGGTCGCCTCCGCCCTCGGCCTGCGAGAGCGCCGCCTGCGCGGCCGCGGCCTCCGCCTGCGCGGCGGCCTGCGCCTCGGCCTCGCGCCGCGCCTGCTCCTCGGCCTCGCGGCGGGCGCGCTCCTCCGCCTCGCGGCGCACGCGCTCCTCCTCCTCGGCGCGCTCGGCGGCGAAGGCCAGGCGCCCGTCGCGGGCGGCCTCGCCGATCGCGTGAGCCACGACGGAGCAGGACTTGATGGCGTCGTCGTTGCCGGGGATGACGAAGTCGATCCCGTCCGGGTCGCAGTTGGTGTCGACCAGGCCGATGATCGGGATGCGCAGGCGCTGCGCCTCGCGGACCGCGATCGCCTCGGTCTTGAGGTCGATGACGAACATCGCGTCGGGCGTGCGCTGCATGTACTTCACGCCGCCGAGATTGGCGCGCAGCTTGGCGAGGTCGGCCTCGGCGGCCATGCGCTCGCGCGTGGGCAGCAGCCCGAGCTGGCCCTCGGTCTCGTAGCGCTCGAGATCGTGCAGCCGGCGGATGCGCTGGTTGATGGTCTGGAAGTTCGTCAGCAGGCCGCCGAGCCAGCGATGGTTGACGTAGGGCATGCCGGCGGCCTCGGCGACGTCCTTGACGGCGTCGCGGGCCTGCTTCTTGGTGCCCACGAAGAGCACGATGCCGCCGCGCTGGGCCAGCTCGCCGGCGAACTGGCGCGCCTGCTCGAGCAGCCGCTGCGTCTGCAGCAGGTCGACGATGTAGATGCCGCCGCGCTCACCGTGGATGAAGCGGCGCATCTTGGGGTTCCAACGGCGGGTCTGGTGGCCGAAATGCACCCCGGCCTCCAGCAGCTCCCTGATCCCGACTTCGGGCATGGTCACGGCTCCCTTGCGAATACGTGTAGGTGATGTGCCCGCAGGGGCGAGGCGGATCCGGGCCGATGGCCCGGGCAGGGTCGCCGCGCGTGAGTCCCACGGGGTAGAAGGACGTTGCCCCTCGATTGTACGCAAGAACATCGATGCTCCTGCGTTAGGAGCATCGCGGGCCGGTCCTCCCTTCCCCTACCTCCGGTGGTCCGGTCCGTGTCGTGAGCGCCGGCGGGGCGGCCAGGGACGCGGTCGTCCCGCCGCGCATGGCAGGCTGTGGGGGATGTCCGACCTGGCCCGCAGCTTCGGCGACGTCGCCGAGGCCTACGACCTCGGCCGACCCCGCTACGACGAGCACGCGATCGACGCCATCGCGGCCGCGGCCGGCGGCGGGCCGCGGCTGCTCGACGTCGGCGCCGGGACCGGGCGCCTCTCCGAACCGCTGCTGGAGCGGGGCTTCGACGTCGTCGCCGTCGAGCCGCTGGACGAGATGCGCGCGATCCTGACCGCGAAGCTCGGCGCGGAGCGGGCGCTGGCCGGGCGGGCCGAGGCGCTGCCGCTCCCCGACGCGAGCGTCGACGGCGCGGTCTGCGCCGACGCCTGGCACTGGTTCGACGGGGCCCGCGCGGCGGGCGAGCTGGCGCGCGTCGTGAGGCCGGGCGGCGGCGTCGTGGTCTGCGTGACCTACCTGCTGTGGTACGGCAGCGAGGACGCGCCCGACTGGTGGCTCGATCTCATGGTCGTCCACACGGCCCTGCCCAAGGCCGACCATCCCGCGCTCGTGTCCGGCTGGAGCCAGCCCGACGTCTTCGAGGGACACGTGGCCTTCGAGGAGGTGCAGGCGCGCGAGGAGTCCTTCGTGCACCACACGAACCGCGACGAGATCGTCGCGCACTGGGCGTCGATGTCGTTCGTCGCGGCGCTCCCGGAGGGTCAGCACACCGAGCTGCTCGGGCAGCTCGAGGGGATGCTCGAGCGGCGCGGTGTCGAGGCGGTCGACATCCCCTACCGGGCCAAGCTCTGGGTCACTCGGCGCCGGCGAGCCTGAGCCCCACGCCGGCTGCGCTGCCTAGGCTGTGGAGATGTCCGAACTGGCCCGCAGCTTCGGCGACGTCGCCGAGGCCTACGAGCTCGGCCGCCCGCGCTTTCCGGCCCACGTCGTCGCGGTCATCGCCCAGGCCGCGGGCGGGCCCCGGCTGCTCGACGTCGGCGCGGGCACGGGGCGCCTGTCCGGACCGCTGCTCGAGCTCGGGCGCGACGTCGTCGCCGTCGAGCCGCTCGACGGCATGCGCGCCATCCTCGCGCGGAAGATCGGCGCCGACCGCTCGCTGGCGGGCCGTGCCGAGGCTCTCCCGCTCCCCGATGCGAGCGTCGACGGCGCGGTCTGCAGCGACGCCTGGCACTGGTTCGACGGCGCCCGCGCGGCCGGCGAGCTGCACCGCGTCGTGCGGCCGGGTGGCGGCGTGGTCGTCTGCGTCCTGCGCTTCCCGCCCGAGTTCCGCCCGCCGTGGGTGCAGGAGAGCGAGGAGCTCCTGCGAGCACGCTGGGAGGCCGTCCGTCACCCCTACCGCGACGGCACCAAGCGCCCCGACGGGCTCGAGGGTCACCCGGGGTTCGAGCCTCTCGAGGTGCGCGAGGTCCCGTTCATCGACCACTCCGACCGCGAGCGGATCGTCGCCCACTGGCACTCGATGTCGGCAGTCGCCTCGCTCGAGCCGGCCGAGCGCACGCGCGTGCTCGGCGAGATCGACGCCATCCTCGAGCGTCACGGCGTGCAGACGGTCGACCGCCCCTACGTCGCCGAGCTCTCGGTCACTCGGCGCCGGCCAGGGCCAGCGCCCGGCGCAGGTCCGCGGGCAGCGGCGAGCTGACGTCGACCGGCGCCCCGGTCACCGGGTGCGCGAAGGCCAGCCGCGCGGCGTGCAGGAACTGTCGCTCGAGCCCCAGGCGCCCCGGCGTCCCGTACTCCGGATCGCCGACGACGGGATGCTCGATGGCCTTCAGGTGGGCGCGGATCTGATGGGTGCGCCCCGTCTCCAGGCGCACGCGCAGCAGCGTGGTCCGCGGCAGCGCCTCCTCGATCGCGAAGTGCGTCACCGCCGCGTGCGGATCGTCGGTGTCGGTCGACATCCGCGTGCGCACGCGGCGGTCGCGCCCCAGCGGGGCGTCGATGGTGCCGCTGCGCGCCGGCGGGCGGCCCTCGACCAGGGCCAGGTACTCGCGCGTGATCTCCCGCGCCTGCAGCATGCGGCGCAGCGCGCGGTGCGCCGTCTCCGAGCGGGCCACCACGAGCAGCCCCGACGTGTCGCGATCGAGGCGATGCACGATGCCGGCGCGCGCGGCGTCCTCGCCGCCGGCGGCGATCGGGCTCAGCGCCTGCGCCAGCGTCCCCGTGCGGTGCCCGCGCGCCGGGTGCACGACGACGCCGGCGGGCTTGTCGACCACCAGCAGGTGCTCGTCGGCGTAGGGAACGGCGTAGGGCGCATCGGGGACGTCGGGCGCAGGGACCTCCGCGGGCTCGTCGACGGTGACCAGCTCGCCGGCGCTCAGCCGATGGCGCTTGGGCGCGGCCCGGCCGTCGACCAGCACATGCCCGGCCTCGATCAGGCGCTGCGCACGGGCCCGCGAGCCCAGCGGCGCCGCCAGGAAGGCGTCGAGCCGGGCGCCCGCATCGTCAGGCGTCGCTCGCCGCTGCATGGCGGGGGCGCTCGGTGACGTAGAGCAGCACGAGGACGCCGCAGGTGATCGAGACGTCGGCCACGTTGAAGGCCGGCCACCCGGGCAGCTTGATGAAGTCGGTCACGGCGCCGTCGCGGAGGCGATCGATGACGTTGCCCAGCGCGCCGCCGAGGAGCATCCCGGTCGGCAGCCAGACCAGCGGCTTGTCGAGATGGGTGACGAAGTAGGCCACCAGCGCCAGCAGCGCGGCGCCCACGATGACCGCGACGATCGTGCCGCCGCCGGAGAAGCGGCTGAAGGCTACGCCCTCGTTGCGCACGTGGACGATCTGCACGCCCGGCAGGACGCCGTTGCTGTCGCCGATGTCGACGTTCGCGCGCACGAGCGCCTTGGTCGCCTGATCGAGCGCGATCACCGCCGCCATGACCAGCGCGGCCCGCGCCCACGCTCCGCCGCGGGCCATCAACCGGCGATGATCGAGCGCACCAGGCGGCCGGCGAACTGCAGCAGCAGGATGCCGATGAGCGGGCTGAGGTCCAGCGCGCCGATCGGCGGGATGAACCGCCGGAAGATCGACAGGTAGGGCTCGCACACGTCGCGCAGGAAGCCCAGCACCGCGCTCGACCATCGCGAATAGGGCAGGCGACCACCGAACGCGAAGAAGAGCGAGCTGAGGATGTAGGCGATGATCAGCAGCGTGTACACGACGAAGACCGCGTACACGTAGTCGGCGAGATCCGCGCGGAAGGTGGCGAGCACGACGGTCATCGCTTGAGGATCGCATCAAGCGCGTCCGAGAACGCGGCGCGTACCCCGCCGCGCTCGAGAGCGTCGAGCCCGCGGGCGGTCGACCCGCCCGGCGAGGTGACCGCGCGGCGCGCGGCCAGCGTGTCGTGGCCCTGGCGGCGCAGCAGCTCGGCGGTCCCCGCCATCGTCTGGACCACGAGGCGCGAGGCCTGCTCCGCGGTCAGGCCGTGGCGCACGCCCGCGTCGACCTGCGCCTCGACCACCAGCGCGTAGTAGGCCGGGGCGTTGGACATGAGGCCCATGGCCACGTCGACCATCGCGTCGTCGAGCACGACGAGCGTGCCCAGCTCCTCGAGCAGGTCGCGCAGCTGCGCGTCCAGCGTCGCATCCTGCTCGTCGTCGGCGGCGAGGATGACCGCGCCCTGCCGGACCTCCACCGGCGTGGAGGGCAGGATGCGATAGACCGGGCGATCGGGGTAGGCCGCCTTGACGTCGGCCAACGGCGTGGCCGCCAGGATCGAGACGACCGCCCTGGCGTGGGGCGCGACCTCGGCCGCCACGGACGCGAGCTGCGGCGGCTTGTGGCACAGGACGACCACGTCGGCGCGCTGGGCGACCTCCGCCGCCGAGGCGAGCGCCTCACCCCCCACCTCGCCGGCCAGCGCCGCGGCGCGCTCGGCGACGACGTCGGTGCACAGGACGGGCCGGCCCCAGCCGAGGGCCAGCCCTCGGGCCATGCTCCCGGCGCCGATGAGGCCGAGCACCACCGGGTCAGCTTTGGTTGAAGAAGCCCTTTTCGATGAGCTCCGCGCGTTCCTCCGCCGAGATCTCGACGTTGCGCGGCGTGAGCATGAAGACCTTGTCGGCGATCCGCTGCATGCCGCCGTCGAGGGCGTAGGTGAGCCCGCTGGCGAAGTCGATGAGGCGCTTGGAGAGGTCGGACTCGATGCCCTGGAGGTTCAGGACGACCGGGATCGAGTCCTTGAACTTGTCCGCGATCTGCTGGGCGTCGTTGAAGCTCTTGGGGATGACCAGGTGCACGCGCACGTCGCTGCGCCCGTTGCCTCCGGGGCGTACGGAGCGCAGCTGCGCCGTCGGCCGCGCGGGGACGTCGTCGTCGGCGAAGATGTCGTCGAACTCGTCGCGGCGGCGGCGCGAGCCCAGCCGGCGCACGTTCGGGCGCTCGCGGTAGCGATCCTCGAGCTCGGCCTCGGGCTCGTAGGCATCGTCCTCCTCCACGTACGGGTCGCGCTCCTCGGCAAGGCCGAAGTAGACGAGCGCACGGTGCCAGGAGTCGCGGAACGCCATACCTACTGCGGAAGGTTAGCCCTCTTGGCGGATTCTCCTGCAACTCACGTGTACAAGCTCGTGCCAAGGCGCACGATCGTCGCGCCCTCCTGCGCGGCGACCGCGTAGTCCTGGCTGGTGCCCATCGAGAGCTCGCGCAGGCCCCGCTCCCCCGCCAGCTCGGCCAGCGCCGCGAACCAGCGGCGGCTGTCCTCGGGGCGGTCGGTGAACGGCGGCATCGTCATCAGCCCGACCACCTCGACCGGACAGCGCTCGAGGAAGCCGTCGAGGTCCTCGGGCATCACCCCGGACTTGCTCTCGTCGCGCGCCACGTTGACCTCGACGAGCACCTGCGTCTGCGGACTCCCGTGGCGGCCGAGCTGCTCGAGGGCCGAGTCGCTGGCCACGGAGTGGATCCAGCGCACGTAGGGGAGGACCTGCTTGACCTTGCGGCTCTGCAGGTGCCCGATGAAGTCCCAGGTGAAGTCGGCCCGCTCGGCCCAGGCCTGCGCCTTGACCTCGAGCTCCTGCGCGCGGTTCTCGCCCACGACGGTGACGCCGGCCTCGGCGAGCACGCCCATCTCCTCGACTGCCACGTACTTGACCGCGGCGAGGACCTGGATCCCGTCGCCGATCTCGGCGCGCACGCGCGCGAGGTTGTCGGCCACGCGGCCCGCGTCGAGCCCGCGGATCAGCTGCGCCATGCGAGCCCCGCCTGGCGGCCGGTCAGACCGCGATCGCGGCGATGGGAGAAGAAGCGCTGCGCGTCGCACGCCGTGCACAGGCCGCAGTCGTGGACCTCCGTGACGCCCGCGCGGTGCAGGCGCGCGCGAGCGACGGCCTTGAGGTCCAGCGTGGGCGCGCTGGTCCCGAAGACCGCGCGGACGTCGTCGCCGACCTCGTAGCAGCACGGGCCGATGCCGGGGCCGATCGCCGCCGCCACCGGCCCGCCGTTGCCGACGGCGGCCACGCCCGCCTCGAGCACGCCGCCCGCCAGCCCCCGCCAGCCCGCGTGGACCACTCCGGCGGCGCCGCCGCCGGCCAGCGCGACCGGCAGGCAGTCGGCGACGAGCACGATGGCCGCGACGCCCGGGCGCGTGGTGACCTGGCCGTCGGCCTCCTCGCCGCCCTGCCCGTCGACGACGACGCGCGTGCCGTGCACCTGGCGGCCCTGCGCGAGCCGCTGCGCGCCCGCGTGCACGCGAACGCGCTCGCGGTTGGCCGCCACGCGATCGGGCGCGTCTTCGGTCAGCAGGCCGAGGTTCAGCGACGCATACGGGCCCTCCGACACGCCACCCCGGCGCGTGGTGAAGAGCGCGGTGGCGCCCGGCAGGTCGACGACCAGGTGCTCGCCGTCGGTGCGGAAGCTCACGTCAGCAACAGCTCCACGCCGTCGACGGGCGCGCGCTGGGCGTACTCGTAATGGGCGTTGCCGTCGGCCACGAGCGTGTCGCGCCGCACCCAGCCGCCGCGCCGGCGCGACGCGCGGTCCCACACGGTGACGCGCATCGAGGCCACCTCGCTGTTGTAGCAGTAGGCCAGGTCCCCGTCGGGGTCGTGGTAGGTGACGCCGACGAGCGAGCCGCGCGGCGCGTCGACCTCGCAGACCACCCTGCGCCTGCCGTCGCGCGCCTCGAAGCGCCAGCTCGTCAGGCCGAAGCGGCTGGAGTTGCGCACCACGCTGGGCGGGCTCGTGGAGCGGAAGTCGTCGCCGCCGAAGCGCCCGACCACGGGCGTGCTCGGCCCCAGCTCGCGCCCGAAGCGCGGCACGTAGACGCTGACGCCGTCCAGATAGGAGCCCGGGCGCGGGTCGCCCTCGACGCCGCGCAGGTCGTTGGCGTGCGCCCACGCCCAGCGCGCCGCGTGCTTGGAGCCCCACAGGTGCGCCTGTCCTCCCCGCGCGCCCTCCAGGACGAGCTCGCGGTCGGCGAAGCGCACCGTGCCGGAGACGGCGAGGTCGGGATGGGCCAGGACCAGGATGGTCTTGGCGATGCCGGCGCGCCGCAGGATCGCGTCCACGTGCTCGGCGGCCGGCAGCGACGGCTCCCACCTGAGCTCCCAGGCGACGTCCTCGAAGGCGCCGGCCATGCCGCGGTCGGACAGGTCGGCGCCCGCCAGCGTGAGCCAGAACGGGTCGGCCTGTGCGCTGAGCGCGTCGATCGGATGGGTCGCCTTGCGCGCGAAGCGCGTGCCGTCGCGGTCCATGGCCATGAACCACAGCGCGCACTCGCCCGGCCCCTGCGACGGCGAGCGCATCGTGTAGCGGATCCACAGGCCCGTGGCGGTGCGGGGATCGGTGGCCGAGAGGTAGTAGACCTCGTAGTGGCCCGGGCCGCCGTCCCACTGAAGCACGTTGGCGCTCATGCGCGGCGAGCCTATCCGCCGTCCTGCGCCAGCGCCGTCGCCAGCTCCTGCTCGCGCCCGGCGATCTCGCCGTCGAGCTTGCGGTCCAGGGCGCGCTGCAGCCGCGCGCCGATCTCGGGCCCCTCGGGCACGCCGGCGGCCAGCAGGTCGTCGCCGTTGATCTCGAGGCCGACCCGACGCAGGTCGGCCAGCCAGCGGCGCGCGTTCTCGCCCCCGGCGAGCGCGACGGCCTCGACCGGCGCGCCGCGCGCGGCGCGAGCGATCTCGGCGTTGCTGCGCGCCGCGCGCAGCGGCGCGCCCGTGGAAGAGCGCGAGGCGGCGGCCACGCGGTCGCGCTCGCCCGCCACGAAGCCCATGGCGTCCAGCCACGCCAGCAGCGCGCGGGTGTCCATCCCGGCGGTGCAGGCGGCCAGGGTCAGCAGGTCGCGCCGGCCGTCGGCGGGCAGCAGCTCGAGCGCGGCGGCCAGCGCGCGCGGACGCGGGTCGAAGCCCTCGGGCAGGTAGGCGGGGTTGAGCTCGGCCACGGCCTGCAGCGCGGCCGGCGGGTCGGGCTCGGCGAGAGCCAGGCGCAGCTCGGCCCCGAGGCGGTCGCCGCTCACCGTCGTCGGGTCCGCCGCGGCGGCCAGCGCGCGCGTGTGCTCGTCGACGTCGAAGCCCAGGCGGGCCTCGTAGCGCGCCACGCGCCAGACGCGGGTGGGATCGTCGACGAACGACGCGTCGTGCAGCACGCGCAGCACGCCGGCTCCGAGGTCGTCGAGGGCCCCCTCGACGGCGGCCAGCGTCCCGTCCATGCGCAGCGCGATGGCGTTGACCGTGACGTCGCGGCGGTGCAGGTCGTCGTCGAGCGTGCCCGGCCGCACGTCGGGCAGGGCGCCCGGGTGCGCGTAGCTCTCGGCGCGGGCCCGCACGAGGTCGAAGGCGCAGTCGCCGAGCCCGACGCGCGCGGTCCCGAAGCGCTCGTGGGCGGCGACCTCGCCCCCCAGGCGCGCGGCGGCGGCGTCGACGTCGCCCTCGACGACGACGTCGAGCTCGCGCCACGGGCGCCCGAGGAGCAGGTCGCGCACGGCGCCGCCGACGAGGTGCACGCCGTCGCCCGGCGCGAAGGCGTCCAGCAGCCGCGCGCCGCACGGGTCGGCGCGCAGCAGGTCGAGAGCGTCTGACGCGTCGCGCACAGCGCAACGGTACCCTCGGGGCATGTTCCCGCGCCTGCGCGGCCGGTGGCGCTGGCTGGCGCTCGGGGGCGTGCTCTGTGTGGTGGCCGCCGGAGCCGGGGCCGCCTACCTCATGGCGTCCCAGCCGGGCAACGTCTCGCACCCGGACGTCGAGTTCACCGACACGCAGGACACGGGCACCACGAGCACCCAGCGCAAGCCCATGGCCACCGAGCATCCGATGGACGACGGCTTCGCCTGGCCGGAGTTCGGCTACACGAAGGCGCGCACGCGCTATCTGCCGCTCAAGGCACCGCTGCGGCCGCCGTTCGTGACCCAGTGGCGCGTCACGGGCCGCGAGCTCATCGAGTTCCCGCCCGTGCTCTGCCGGCGCTCGCTGTACCTGGAGAAGAACAACGGGGCGCTGTACAAGATCAGCCGCCTGACCGGCCGCGTGCGCTGGAAGGCCAAGATCGGCTACCTGGCCGCGTCGTCGCCGGCCTGCGCCGGCAACAGCGTCTACGCCGTGGTCCTCGCTCGCGGCAAGGGCATCAAGGCCGGACGGGTCATCGCCCTCGACGTCAAGAACGGCCGCGTGCGCTGGTCGCGCAAGCTGCCCTCGCGGGCCGAGTCCTCGCCGCTGGTGGTCAGCGGGCGCGTCTACTTCGGCACCGAGGACGGCACGGTGTACGCGCTGCGCGCGCGCGACGGGGCGGTGCGCTGGCGCTACAAGGCCGACGGCGCCGTCAAGGGCGGCCTCGCGCTCGACCAGGGGCGCCTGTTCTTCGGCGACTACGGCGGCAAGGTCCACGCCATCCGCCAGCGCGACGGCTCGCCGATCTGGGAGACCTCGAGCGCCGGCACCGCGTTCGGCCTCAAGGCGGGGAGCTTCTACTCGACGCCGGCCGCCGCCTACGGGCGCGTGTACATCGGCTCGCTGGACGGCTTCGTCTACTCGTTCGCGGCCTCCGACGGCAAGCTCGCCTGGCGCCACAAGACCGGCAACTACGTGTACTCCTCGCCCGCCGTGGCCAGCGTGCCCGGCGCCGGGCCGACGGTCTACATCGGCTCCTACGACGGGCGCCTGTATGCCTTCGACGCGCGCTCGGGGCGCGTGCGCTGGACCCACGACGCCGGCGGCAAGATCTCCGGCGCTCCCGTGGTCCTCGGCGACCTCGTCTTCTACTCGAACCTCTCGCGGCGCTCGTCGGCGGCCGTCGGCGCCGTGACCGGCAAGCTCGTGTGGGCGACGGGCCGCGGCGCCTTCAACCCGGCCATCTCCGACGGCCGGCGGCTGTACTTCCTGGGCTACTCGAGCCTCTTCATGCTGTCCTCCCCCGCCCAGGCGCGCAGCGACGAGCGCGCCCGCGACGGCCTGGCCCGCCAGGCCGGGGCCGGCGCCGCGCGGGCCAAGCGCAAGTCCGCCCGCTACCGGGCCCAGCAGCAGCGCATCCACCGGCGCAGGGTCGCGCGCCGGGTGGCGGCGCGGCGCGCCGCCGTGCGCCGCAACGCCCGGCTGCGCCGCGAGCACCGCGCCATCTGCTTCAAGAGCCACGGGCGCACCGTCTGCCGCGTCCCGCGCCCGGTCGTGTGCGTGGCGCACCGCGATGGCCCGACGGTCTGCCGCCCGCGCAGGCGCTAGGGCGTCGTCGCGGGTGGCTGCGTGGTCGCCGGCGGCTGGGTCTGCCCGGCCGGCGGCTGCGTCGTCGCGGGCGCGGGCGTCTGGTTCGGCGCGGGCGCGGTCGTCGACCCGTCGGGCGCCGTCGTCGTGGTGTCCGGCTGGGTCGTGCCCTGCGGCTGCGTGGCGGTGCTCGTGGTCTGGTCGGTGCTCGTCGTCTTCTTCTCGTCGGTCTTCGTCTTCGTCTTCGTCGTGGACGAGGTCGAGCGACGGCCGCCGAAGATCGTGGTGTGGTGCGAGCTCGAGACCACTGAGCGCCCGGCCACGAGCTCGGGCAGCGTCATGGCCGCGATGGCGATGACGCAGGCCAGCAGGCCGGTGGCCACCGCGAGCTTCCAGCGCCGGCCGGTGGCGTGTTCGCGCCGGTAGACGCGCATCTCGCTCAGCCCCGGATCGGGGCCGACGACGGGCGGCGGGGGCGCGTAGGCCTCGGGCGGAGGCTCGGCCACCGCCCGCGTGGCGCGCGCCAGCGGCGGCGCGGCGGCGCGCGTGGCGATCGAGCTCACGCGCTTGGCGGGGCGCTCCACCGCCTCCTTGACCAGCGCCACGATCACGGGCGTCATCGCGGTGGCCCACACCGTCCCCGCCTGCCAGAGCCTCGAGACCACCGTGGCGGCGACGACGGAGGCGATCGCGGCGGCCAAGAGCGTGGTCACGTTCAGACCGCCGCGCGCAGGCGGCTCGACGGGCGGGGGATCGGGGCTCCGGCGTGACGGAGCAACCGTCCGGCGCGTGTTGGGCTGTGACGACATGAGTTGCGACTTGCGCCCACCGCGGGGGCGCCGAAGGGCTCACGCGCTCCAGGAGGAGCACCGGCGAGCCTCTCCTCTGTTCTAGCAGACCTGCCCGGACGGATGGTTGCTTACGCGTTGGCTATGCACGTACCGCGATGCCGGCGGCGGCCAGGTGCGCCTTGGCCTCGGCCACCGTGTGCCGGCCGTAATGGAAGATCGACGCGCACAGCGCCGCGTCGGCCCCGGCGCGCAGCGCCTCGGAGAGGTGGTCGAGCGTGCCGGCGCCGCCGGAGGCGATGACGGGCACGGGCACCGCCGCGGCCACGGCGCTCGTCAGCTCGAGGTCGTAGCCGTCGTTGGTGCCGTCGCGGTCCATGCTCGTCAGCAGGATCTCTCCCGCGCCGCGCTCGGTTCCCTCGCGCGCCCACGCCACGGCGTCGCGCCCGGTCGCCGTGCGCCCGCCGGCCACGAAGACCTCCCACGCGTCGCCGCCGCGCTTGGCGTCGATGGCGAGGACCACGCACTGCGCGCCGAAGCGGTCGGCCAGCTCGTCGACGAGCTCGGGCCGCGCGACCGCCGCCGAGTTGACGCTGATCTTGTCCGCGCCGGCGTCGAGCACCGCCTGGGCATCGGCCACCGAGCGGATGCCGCCGCCGATGGTGAAGGGGACGAAGACGTTGTCGGCGGTCCGGCGCGCCAGCTCGACCATCGTGTCGCGCTTCTCGTGCGTCGCGGTGATGTCGAGGAAGACGAGCTCGTCGGCGCCCTCGGCGTCGTAGCGCTCGGCCAGCTCGACGGGATCGCCGGCGTCGCGGATGTCGACGAAGTTCGTGCCCTTGACGACGCGCCCGGCGTCGACGTCCAGGCAGGGGATGACGCGCTTGAGGTGCACGCCCTCAGGCTACGCGGCGGCGGCGGCGCGCTGTGCCTCGGCCAGGCGCGCCACGCCCTCGGCGAGGTCGTCGTCGCCGACCGCCAGCGACAGGCGCGCGTAGCCCATGCCGCGCGCGCCGAAGCCCTCCCCCGGCGCCACCGCGACCCGGGCGCGCTCGAGCAGCCCTTCGGGCGTCAGCCCGTCGGGCAGGCGCCACCAGGCGTAGAAGGTGCCCTCGGGCGCCTGGACCCCGAGTCCGTCCACCAGGACCTCGCGGCGGCGGCGGTAGACCTCGAAGCGCTCGGCCACGTGCGACTGGTCGCCGCTCAGCGCCGCCACCAGCCCGAGCTGGAGCGCGACCGGAACGCCGGCGTGCAGATGGTCGAGCAGCAGGCGGATGCGCCCCACGACCTCCGCGTTGCCGACGGCGAACCCCACCCGCCAGCCGGCCATCCCGTAGACCTTCGAGGGCGACCACAGCTCGACGGCGACCTCGCGCGCCCCGTCGATCTCGAGCACGCTGCGCGCCCGGCGCCCGTCGAAGGCCAGGAAGGCGTAGGCGAGGTCGTTGAGCAGCCAGCTGCCGCGCTCGCGCGCCCACGCCACGGCGGCCTCGAAGGTCCCAGGCGCCTCGCACGCCGCGCACGGGTTCGACGGGTAGTTGAGGACCACGAGCGCGGGGCGCTCGTCCCCCAGCGCCTGGAGGTCCGGCTGCCAGCCGGCCGCCTCGAGCGGCAGGGCCACGCGGCGCACGCGCGCGAGCGCGATGGCCGACAGGTAGTCCGGATAGCCCGGATCGGGCAGGGCGACGGCCTGCCCCGCGTCCGCGCAGGCCAGGACGGCGAGCATGATCGCCGTCTTGGTGCCCGGCACGACGGCCACCTCGCGCTCGGGGTCGAGCTCGACGCCGTGGTCGGCGCGGTAATGCGCCGCGATCGCCTCGCACAGCTCGGGGCGGCCCTGGAAGGGCGGGTAGCCGTGCATGCCGCCGGAGGCCGCGAGCTCGGCCCCGAGCGCCTCGAGCGCGACGGGCGGCGGCGGCAGGTCGGGGTTCCCGCGGCCGAGGTCGATGAGCCGCGGGCCGGGCAGCGCGCGCGCCGCGGCCGCCGCGTTGACGATCCGCGTGAAGTACTGCTCGGGCAGCGCGCCGAAGAGCGCCGGGGACGGGCCGGTCATGCCCGGTATCTTCGCGCCATGCCCCGGACCATGGACGACGCAGAGTGGCGCGCCTTCGTGAGCGAGGGGACCCGCACCGGCAAGCTCGCCACCACGCGCCATGACGGCCGACCGCACGTGGTGCCGATCTGGTTCGTGCTCGACGGCGACGACTTCGTCTTCAACACCGGCGCGCATTCGGTCAAGGGCCGGTCGCTGGCCCGCAACGGGATCGCCGCGCTGTGCGTCGACGACGAACGCCCGCCGTATGGCTTCGTGGCCGTGACCGGCACGGTCACGATCACGACCGAGCGCGACGACCTGCGCCGCTGGGCCACGGCGATCGGCGCCCGCTACATGGGTGCCGACCGCGCCGAGGAGTTCGGGGAGCGCAACGCCATCGAGGGCGAGCTGCTGGTGCGCCTGCACGCAGACCACGTCCTCGCCCAAGCCGACATCACGGGGTATGACCCATGAGCGCCTTCCACATCGCCCAGCTGAACATCGGCCGCGCCCGCGGGCCCATCGACGGGCCGGTCATGGCCGAGTTCATGGCGCTGCTGGATCCGGTCAACGCGGTCGCCGACGCCTCGCCGGGCTTCGTCTGGCGGCTGCAGACGGAGGAGGGCAACGCCACCGCCCTGCGCCCCTACGAGGACGACCGCATGATCGTCAACATGTCGGTCTGGGAGTCGATCGACGCGCTCGCGGCCTTCGTCTACCGCAGCGGCCACGTCGACGTCATGCGCCGCCGGCGCGAGTGGTTTCAGTCGATGCGGCCCTACATGGTGCTGTGGTGGGTCGCGGCGGGCGCGATCCCGACGGTCGACGAGGCCAAGGAGCGCCTCGAGCACCTGCGCGTCAACGGCCCGACGCCCTACGCCTTCACGTTCAAGGCCCGCTTCCCGTCGCCCGAGGCGGGCGCCGAGGACGTCGTGGTCGACGACGACCTGCGCTGCCCGGCCTGATCGATCGTCGCGAGGAAGTCGGCGAGGAGGTCATGGTGAGGGTCGTTTTCGTGCATGGGGCGTGCGTCAGGGACGGATCGTGGTGGTGGCACCGAACCGCTGAGCTGCTGGCCCAGCGGGGTGTGGCCAGCGAGGCGCCCGTCCTGCCCAGCTGCGGCGAGACCGGTCAGCCGACGGGCGCGCAGGGACCCGGGCTGGCCGAGGATGCCGCCTCGGTCCGGCGGGTCCTGACCGCGAGCGACGAGCCGGCCGTCGTGGTCGCCCACAGCTACGGCGGCATCGTCACCGCGCAGGCGGCGGCGGGCGTCGACGCCGTGCGCCATCTGCTGCTCGTGTCGAGCTATCTGCCCGAGGTCGGGCAGAGCCTGTCCTCGTTCGGCGGCGAGCAGCCCGCCCCGTTCCTCGACATCGACCCCGAGGGCGGCACGTTCACCGTCCGCCACGAGGCCCTGGCCGAGACCTTCCTGCAGGACTGCGATCCGGAGATCCAGCGACAAGCCATCGACAGGACGGCGCGTCAGAGCCTGGCCGTGCTGCAGGAGCCGGTGCAGTCAGCGGCCTGGCAGCACGTGCCCTCCACCTACCTCGTCTGCGCGCAGGACCGCGGCACTCCGGCAGTGCGTCAGCGCGCGTTCGCCGGCCGAGCGGGCGGCGTCGTGGAGCTCGAGACCGGCCACCACCCCTTCCTCTCCCAGCCCGCCGCGGTCGCCGACCTCATCCTCGGGCTGTGACGGCAAGCGCCGACAGCAACTCGAGGCTTCCCCAGGCCGCGCGCAGGCGGTCGTGGACGGCGACGGCGACGAAGCCGGCGTCGGCCAGCAGCGCCGGGACGGCGCCGCCGAGGTGCTCGCGCAGCCCCTCGGGGCCGTCGATGCGCTGAAGCGCCCACGCCCCCGCGCGGGTGAGCGGGTCGCGGGGGCGGCCCCAGTCGGCGACGTGCAGGCGCCCGCCGGGGCGCAGCACGCGGACGGCCTCGGCCAGTGCCGCGCGCTTGTCGGCAGGGTCGAGGTGGTGCAGGACCAGCGACATGACCACGCGATCGGCGCTCTCGCTCGGCACCGGCAGCGCCGTCGCGAGGCCTCTGCGCCACTGCGCCTTGTGGGCCCGCGGCTTGGCGCCGGCCCGCGCGAGCACCTCGGGGTCGCCGTCGACGCCGATCACCGTGCCGGCGGTCGGCTCGACGGCCATGGCCAGGGCGATCGCGTGCGTCCCGGTGCCACAGCCGACGTCGACCAGCGTGGCCCCGCGGGGCAGGCCCTCGAGGACCTGGGCGCCCAGGCGGCCGCGGAAGGTCCGCTCGCGCATGGTCAGCGCCACCACCGGGTCGTAGAAGCGCGTGAGGGCGGGACGCCCCGCGGCCGGCACGTAGCGCTCAGCCACGGGCCGGCTCGAGCGCCTCCTGGCCCTCGGGCACCGTGAACCTCGCCTCGTACAGCGCCTTGCCGACGATCACGCCGCCGAGGTTGACCTGGCGCAGGTCGCGCAGCGTGCGCAGGTGCTCGAGCGTCCCGATGCCCCCCGAGTACAGAAAGCGCCCGCGCACGACACCGGCGATGCGGCGCACCTCGTCGGGGTCCGGGCCCTCGAGCATCCCGTCCTTGTCGACGTTCGTGTAGATGAACGAGCGCACGCCGCGGTTCTGCAGGCGTTGGATGACCGACTCGGCCGGCATCTGCGTCGTCTCCTGCCACCCCGAGGTCGAGATGTTGCCCCCGCGCGTGTCGACCGAGACGATCACGCGCTCGCGGAAGGCCCCGAGCACGTCGTCGAGGAAGTCGACGTCGGTGTACGCCGCGGTGCCCAGGATGACGCGCTCGGCGCCGGCGCGCAGCGCGTCGCGCACCGCCGGCAGCGAGCGCAGGCCGCCCCCGTACTGGACGGGCACCGCGAGCTGGTGGGCGATCTGCTCGAGATGGTCAAGGGACTTCGGGCTCCCCGTACGGGCGCCGTCGAGGTCGACGACGTGCAGGAAGCGCGCGCCGGCCTGCACCCAGGCGCGGGCCGCCTCCAGCGGCGAGTCGCGATACACCGTCTTCTCGGCGAAGTCGCCCCGGACCAGGCGCACCGCCTGGCCCTCGGAGATGTCGATGGCCGGGTAGAGGATCACTCAGGCTGCCACCCGCGCGCACACCGACGTGAAGTTGGCCAGCAGCGCGAGCCCGGCGGCCGAGGACTTCTCGGGGTGAAACTGCACGCCGTAGACGTCGCCGCGCCCGACGATCGAGGTGAAGGGGCCGCCGTAGTCGCCGCGGCCCAGCACGTCGCTCTCCTCGTCGGGCACGGCCACGAAAGAATGCACGTGATAGAAGGCGGCGCGCCCGCCGAGGCCGTCCAGCAGCGGCGAGGCACGCGTGAAGGCCACCTCGTTCCAGCCGATGTGGGGCACCTTCAGCGCGCCGGGCTCGAGCGCGACGACCCGCCCGGGCAGCAGCCCCAGGCCCCGGTCGCCGCCCAGCTCGGTCGAGGAGTCGAAGAGCAGCTGCATGCCCAGGCACAGGCCGAGGACCGGGGTCCCCTCCCCCGCCCGCTCGACCACCAGCTCGTCGAGGCCCAGCGCGCGCATGGCGCGCATGGCCGCGGCGAAGGCGCCGACGCCCGGGACGACGAGGCCGTCGGCCGCGCGCAGCGCGTCGTGGTCGGCGGTCAGGGCCACGCGGGCGCCGACGCGCTCGAGCGCCTTCTCGACGCTGCGGCGGTTGCCCATGCCGTGGTCGACGATCCCGATGCTCGTCATTGCGTCAGGGTCCCCTTGGTCGACGGCACGCCCGTCTCCGACGGGTCGATGGCCACGGCGCCGCGCAGCGCGCGGGCGAAGGCCTTGAACGCCGCCTCGATCATGTGGTGGGCGTTGGTGCCGGCCTCCACGTCGACGTGGATGGTCATGCGCGCCGCATTGGCCACGGCGCGGAAGAACTCCTCGGTCAGCTCGTGGTCGAAGCCGCCCGTGCCGCCAGGCGGCAGGTCGGCGGCGAAGTGGCAATAGGGGCGCCCGGAGATGTCGATCGCGCACGACGCGCGCGCTTCGTCCATCGGCACCGTGGCCGCGCCGTAGCGCGTGATCCCCGCGCGGTCGCCCAGCGCCCGGTCGAGCGCCTGCCCGAAGACGATCCCCGTGTCCTCGACGGTGTGGTGCGCGCCCGTCTCGAGGTCGCCGCGGGCCTGCACCTCGAGGTCGAGCCGGCCGTGGCGGGCCAGCAGGTCGAGCATGTGGTCCAGGAAGCCCACGCCGGTCGCGCGGGTGCCCGCACCGGTGCCGTCGAGGCCGAGGGCGAGCGTGACGCTCGTCTCCTTGGTCTCGCGCGCGATGTCGGCGGTTCTGCTCACGGGGCGGGATTCTCCCGTACCTCCATCGACGCCGCGTGGCGCTCGAAGCCCTCGGCCCGCGCGACCGGCGCGCCGGCGCGCGCCAGGGCATCCGCCGCAGGGCCGATCCGGACCTCGCTCATGCGCCGGCGGAAGTGGCGCGGGCTGAGGCCCGAGGCGAAGCGCGCCGCTCCGCCGGTGGGCAGCGTGTGGTTCGAGCCGGCCACGTAGTCGCCGAACGCCGTGGCGCTCTCGGGGCCCACGAAGACGCAGCCGGCGCTGCGCACGCGCGGCGCCAGCGCCTCGGCCTCGGGGCCGATGAGCTCGAGGTGCTCGGGGGCGAAGGCCTCCACGAAGCGCAGCGCCGTCTCGAGGTCGGGGGCGTCAACCAGGGCGGCCGCGGACCGCCCGGCGTCGAAGGCGATGGCGTCCAGCAGCCCCGGGTCATCGCTCACCGCGCACACGATCGTTCCCTCGCCGTGCTCGGCCTGCGCGGCGAGGTCGATGGCGACGAGGTCGGGGTCGGCGCCCTCGGCGGCGAGGACGAGCACGTCGGACGGCCCGGCGAAGCCGTCGATGCCCACCTCGCCGCTGACCAGGCGCTTGGCCTCCTGCACGTACAGGTTGCCGGGGCCGGCGATGACGTCGGCGCGCGGCACGCTGTCGGTGCCGTAGGCGAGCGCGGCGACCGCGTGGGCGCCGCCCATGCGAAAGACGGCGTCGGCTCCGCACAGCGCGCAGGCGGCGAGGATCACCGGGTGCGCGCCGGGCGCGCAGACGACGACCTCCTCGACGCCCGCGGCGCGGGCGGTGACCACGCCCATGACCACGGTCGACGGATACGGCGCGCGGCCGCCGGGGACGTAGATCGCCGCGCGGCGCACCGGCACCTCGCGCAGCCGGATGACCTGGCCGGCGGGGAGCAGGACCTCGCGCTCGTCGTCGCGCCCGGCGACGGCGACCTCGCGGACGTTGGCGATCGCCACCTCGAGGCCCGCGCGAACGGCGGGGTCCAGGTCGTCGAGCGCCGTCTGCAGCTCGCCGGCGCCCACGCGCAGCGCGCCGCGGACGTCGTCGAAGCGCTCGACGTACTCGGTCAGCGCGGCGTCGCCGCGGGCGCGCACGTCGGCGACGATGCCCGCCACCGCGTCGGCCACCGACGCGGCGCCGGGGGCCAGTGCTCGCACCGCCGCCGCCAGCTGCGCCGGGTCGCCCAGCCCGAGGCGCTCAACCGCCACGCCGTCCCTCCGCGCCGCGCAGTCCGGCCACCACCTCGTCGATCGCCGCCGCCTTGAGCTTGTGGGCCACGGGGTTGGCGATCAGCCGCGCGGTCGAGGTGAGGATCTCCTCGCGCACCACGAGGCCGTTCTCGCGCAACGTGGTGCCCGTGGCCGTGAGGTCGACGATCGCCTCCACGAGCCCGGTCAGCGGGGCGAGCTCGACGGAGCCCTTGACCTCGACGATCTCGGCCTGGCGCCCGGTGTCCTCGAGCCAGCGCGCAGCCAGGCGCGGGTACTTCGTCGCCACCCGCATGACGCCCAGGCGCCGCAGGGCCTCGGCGGCGGGGTCGGGCTCGCCGGCCACGGTGGCGAGCACCATCGTGCAGCCGCCGTAGCCGAGGTCGAGCAGCTCGAAGACCTGGCGCTCGCGCTGCTCCATGAGGACGTCCTTGCCCACGATCCCGACGTCGGCGGCGCCGGCCTCGACGTAGGTGGGGACGTCGGACGGGCGCATGGTGACGATGCCGACGTCGCCGAACAGCAGCCGCCGGTCGTTGCTGCGCACCTCGCCGGCCTCGACCCCGATGCGCTCCAGCGCGTCGAGGGTCTCGTCGAGCAGCGCGCCGCGGGGCACCGCGAAGGTCAGCCCGAAGCGGTTCACCGGCCCTCCACGGCCAGCGCCGCGTGCAGGCGGTCCACGCCGATGGCGAAGCCCACCGCGGGCAGCGCGCGCCCGAAGCGCCCGAGGAGGTCGTCGTAGCGCCCGCCGCCGCCCAGCGGCTCGCCGAGCGCCGGGTCGTAGACGTCGAACACCGCGCCCGTGTAGTACCCCAGGCCGCGGGCCAGGCCGAGATCGAAGATCACGTGCTCGGCCACCGAGCCCTCGAGCAGGTCCAGGACGTCGCGCAGGCCGCGCAGCGCGTCGGCCACCGGCCCCGGCGGCGCCGCGAGCACGTCGGAGCCGCCGCGCAGCTGGGGCACGCGGATGAGCAGCTCGGCGTCGCCGGGGGCGAGGTCGAGCTCGCGCACCTCGCGCTCCAGGCCGACGAAGTCCTTGGTCGCGAGCTCCTGCAGCAGGCGCTCGCGGTGCTCCTCGTCGACCCCGAGGCCGCTCAGCAGCGCCGGGTAGAGCGCGGCGTCGCCCAGGCCGACCCGATAGCCGCGCAGGCCGACGGCGTCCAGCGCGTGGCACAGCACGGTCAGGGCCTCGGCCGTGCCCGCGGCGCCGGGCGCGCCGACGAGCTCGATGCCGGCCTGCAGGAACTCGCGCATCTGGCCGCGGTGCGGCGTGACCTGGCGGTAGGCGTGGGCGACGTAGCAGAAGCGCAGCGGCGGCTCGGCGGACTGGTAGCGGGTGGCCACCACGCGCGCGATCGGGACGGTCATGTCCGCGCGCAGGGCCAGCACGTCGCCGTGGTCGTCGACCACGCGATAGGCCGGCTGCACGCCGCCGTCGCCGCGGCGCAGGACGGACTCGTACTCGATGGTCGGCGTGTAGACCTCGCCGTAGCCGTGGCGCTCGAAGACGCCGCGCAGGGCGTCGGTGATCGCCCGCAGCTCCCGCATCTCGTCGGGGAGCACGTCACGGGTGCCGCTCGGGATGCGGTGGATCACACCGGGGCGGGCTCGGTGGCGACCCGCTCGATCTGGGCCCCGAGCTCCCGCAGGCGCTCGTCGATGCGCTCGTAGCCGCGGTCGATCTCGCGGATGTTCTGGATCTCGCTGCGGCCGTCGGCGCAGAGGGCCGCGATCAGCATCGCCATGCCGGCCCGGATGTCGGGCGAGGAGAGCCGCTCGCCGCGCAGGCGGCTGGGCCCGGTGACGATGGCGCGATGCGGGTCGCAGAGCACGATGTCCGCGCCCATGGAGACGAGCTTGTCGGTGAAGATCATGCGGTTCTCGAACATCCACTCGTGCACGAGGACCGAGCCGCTGCACTGGGTGGCCAGCGCGATGGCGATCGAGGTCAGGTCGGCCGGGAAGGCGGGCCACGGGCCGTCCTGGACCTTGGCCTTGTACTCACCGACGTCGCGCTGGGCGACGAGCTGCTGCTCGCCGGGCACGATCACGTCGGCGCCGTCGACCTCGGTGCGCAGGCCCAGGCGCCCGAAGACGAGGCGGATCATCCGCAGGTCCTCGGGCTCGGTGCCCTGGATCGTGATCTCGCCGCCGGTCACGCCGGCCAGGGCGATGAACGACCCGATCTCGATGTGATCGGGGCCGACGTCGTGCGTGCAGCCGCCGAGCTCGTGCCGGCCGCTGACGATGAGCACGTTGGAGCCGATCCCCCGGATGTCGGCGCCCATCTTGACCAGCATGCGCGCGAGGTCCTGGACGTGGGGCTCGCAGGCGGCGTTGCCGATGATCGTCGTGCCGGGCGTCAGCGCCGCGGCCATGAGCGCGTTCTCGGTCGCCATGACCGACGGCTCGTCCATGAAGACCTCGCCGGCGCGCAGACCGCCGTTGGGGGCCGAGAGGCTGATGTCGCGGCCGTGCTCGTAGACGGCGCCGAGCGCGCGGAAGGCGTCGATGTGCGGGTCCAGGCGCCGGCGGCCGATGACGTCGCCGCCGGGCGGCGGCATGTCGGCGTGGCCGAAGCGCGCCAGCAGCGGGCCGGCGAGCAGGAACGACGCGCGGATGCGCTCGGCGTGCTCGCGGTCGATGTGGGCCTCGCGGTCCACGGCGGCGGCGCAGATGACGATCTCGTTGTCGTCGCGCCATTCGGCGCTCGCGCCCAGCCCGCGCAGCACGCGCAGCATCGCGTCCACGTCGCGGATGCGCGGGACGTTGCGGACCACGACCTCGTCGGTCGTCAGGACCGAGGCGGCGAGGATCGGCAGGGCGCCGTTCTTGTTCCCGGCGGGGGTGACGGTGCCGCGCAGCGGCACTCCGCCGTCGATGACGAACTTCTCCATGAGATGAGGGGTCGCCGCCTTCGGTGGCGGAGCCGGCGGCTCGGCTAGCCTAACAGCCATGTCCGTGCAGCTTTCGCGCGATGAGGCCTGGAACCTTCTCAGCGAATGGGTCCAATCGGAGTCCCTGCGCCGCCATTGCCTGGCCGTCGAGGCGGCGATGCGCGCCTACGCGCGGCGCAACGGCGAGGACGAGGAGCTGTGGGGCGTCGTCGGCCTGCTGCACGACATGGACTACGAGCGCCACCCCGACCTCGAGACGGGCCATCCGCGCGTCGCGCTGGCCGAGCTCGAGGCCCGCGACGTGGACCCGGTGGTGGTGCGGGCCATCGCCTCGCACGCCGACTTCCTGGGCGTCTCGCGCGACTCGGACCTCGAGAAGACGCTCTACGCCGTCGACGAGCTCAGCGGGTTCGTCCTGGCCTGCGCCTACGTGCGCCCGGAGGGCATCCACGGCCTGACGCCCAAGTCGGTCAAGAAGAAGCTCAAGCAGCCGAGCTTCGCCGCGGCGGTCAACCGCGACGAGGTCCGCGCCGGCGCCGAGGAGCTCGGGGTCGACTTCGACGAGCACATCGCCTTCGTGGTCGCCGCGCTCGAGGAGCGCGCCGACGAGCTCGAGCTGCACGGGCGCGACGCCGCGAGCGCCGGATAGCCCACCGGTGACGCCAGCGCAGCGCTTCGCCCGCGTCCTGCGGGCGCAGGACGTCGCGCGCCTGCTGGGCGCCGCCATCCTCGCGCGCATGCCGATCGGCATCGACAGCCTCGGCATCGTGCTCTTCGTGCGCGCCGAGACGGGGTCGTTCGCGCGCGCCGGCCTGGTCGCCGCCGCCTTCGGGCTGGCCATAGGCCTCTCGGCGCCGGCCCTGGGGCGGCTCATCGACTATCACGCGCACGCGCGGGTCATGCTTCCCCTGGCCGCCCTCCACGCGGCCTCGCTGGGCGGGCTCGTGGCGCTGGGGCTGGCGGGGGCGCCGACGGGCGCGCTGGTGGCCTGCAGCTTCGCGGCCGGCATCACCTCCCCGCCGGTCGGGTCGGTCGTGCGCCCCCTGCTCGCGGGCCTGCTGAGCCACGAGCCGCAGCTGCTGCCCACGGCCTATGCCCTCGACGGCATCGCCATCGAGATGGTCTTCGTCACCGGCCCGCTGCTCACCGCGGCGATCGTGATCGTGGCCTCGCCGGCCGTCGCGCTGCTGGTCGCGTGCGGCTTCGTGATCCTCGGCACGGTCGTCCTCGTCACCACCCCGGCGTCGCGGGCCTGGCGGCCGAACGCCCGCCAGCACGAGCGCCACCTGCTCGGCGCCCTCGCGTCGCCCGGCGTGCGCACCATCGTCGCGGCGACGGCCCCGGTCGGCTTCGCCCTGGGCGCCACCGAGGTGACGATGACCGCCTTCGCCGCCGACCACGGCTCGCGCGCAGCGGCCGGCGCGCTGATGGCGGCGTGGGCGGCGGGCAGCGGCGTCGGCGGCCTGACCTACGGCGGGCGCGAGCACGCGTCGGCCCCGGGGCCGCGCTGGGTGCGCCTGGCCGCGGTCTTCCCGCTGTGCTCGCTGCCGCTCGTGCTCGCGCCGTCGATCCTGGCCATGGCGCCGCTGGCGCTGATCGCCGGCCTGTGCCTGGCGCCCTACATGGCGGCCGCCAACCAGCTCGTCGGCGACGTGGCGCCGCCGGGCGCCGTGACGGAGGCCTTCGCCTGGCCGATCACCGCGATCGGGCTCGGCGCCGCCGGCGGCAACGCGGTGGCGGGCGCGGTGGCCCAGTCGTGGGGCTGGCGCCCAGGCTTCGGCGCCGTGGTGGCGGCGGGGGCCGCGACCGCGCTGATCGCGGTGGCCGGGCGGGCGACGGTGCGGGCCTAGGGCAAGCGCCGGGCTAGCTCGGCGTCTGCCAGCGCCCCCCGGCCTTGGCCCACTGCAGCAGATGGTCGACGCCGCAGAACGCGTCGGCGATGCGGTGCTCGCCGCGATGGCGGACGAGCAGCACGCGGCGGTCGCCCAGCGGGCCGCCGCAGTGCGCGCAGCGGCCCAGGCCGTCGTCGGGCTCACCTGGGCGCACGATCGTCCCCGGATCCCAGTGGGCGCCCTGGATGACCCAGGGCACGACGTGCTCGAGGCGGCAGAAGGCGGCCTTGCGCTCGCCCTCGGGCTCGGACGCGCGGAAGCCCTCGTCCGCGCCGACGTCGACCCCGCACCAGCTGCATGGCACGCTGCTCATTGCTGGCCGCAGAGCCTAACCTCGCCGGCGGCGACCTTCCGGTTATCGTGGCGAGCCATGGCGCAGGCGCCGAAGATCGTCGTGCTCGAGGGCGATGAGACCGGGCAGGAGCTGCTCGAGGAGTCGCTGCGGGTCATCGCCCCCGACGTGATCGCGATGGAGCTCGAGCTCGAGCATTACGACCTCTCGCTCGAGCACCGCCGCGCGACCTCCAACGCGGTGGTCGAGGAGGCCGCGGCGGCGATGAAGGAGGCCGGCTTCGGCCTGAAGGCGGCCACCGTGACGCCCGAGGGCAAGGACGACGTCGGCTCCCCGAACCGGATCGTGCGCGAGGGCGTCGACGGCAAGGTCATCATCCGCACGGGGCGCCGGATCCCGGGCGTGACCCCCATCGCGGGCGTGCATCACCCGATCAGCGTCGTGCGGATGGCGGTCGAGGACGCCTATGGGGCCAAGCAGTGGCGCGAGGGCACCGACGGAGCGCCCGACGAGATGGCCTACCGCACCGAGAAGATCACGCGCTCGACCTGCCGCGCCGTCGCGGAGTACGCCTTCCGGACGGCCGAGCAGATGGGCGGCATGGTCTACGGCGGGCCGAAGTGGACCGTCTCGCCCGTGTACGAGGGCATGCTCAAGGAGGAGCTCGACGCCGCCGCGGCCCGCAACCCCGAGGTCCCCTACCGGCCGGTGCTCATCGACGCGACCTACGCCGGCCTCATCAGCTCTCCGCCGGAGCTGCCCCTCGTCATCCCGGCCCTCAACCGCGACGGAGACTGCCTCAGCGACCTCGTCATGCCGATGTTCGGCTCGATCGCGGGCGCCGAGTCGGTGCTGCTGGCCTTCGACGAGCACTTCGAGACCCAGGTCGCGATGGCCGAGGCGCCCCACGGCACGGCGCCGGCCCTCCAGGGCAAGGACCTGGCCAATCCGATGGCCATGATCCTCGCCTGCGGCGCCGTCCTGCACTACGCCGGCGTGCGCGGATACGCGGGCGCGCAGCGCGCGGCGCGGGCGATCTACGAGTCGGTCCTCGAGGCGACCGCGTCCGGTGTCCGCACGCCCGACCTGGGGGGCCACGCCACCACGTCGGGCTTCACCAGCGAGGTCGTCGCGCGCGTGCGCACGAAGATCGACGTCTGGTCCTCGATGGGCGCGAGCGTCTAGCCCGCGGCTCTGCCACGGGGCTCGCGAGCGGCCCTGCAACTTCGCTTGCAGCCCCCCGCTTCCGTCCGACGCCCAGCCTAGGTTCACGAACACATGTTCTCCCCTGCCTCGAACCCCCGGCCGGCCGCGTCCTCATGGCGCGAGGCCGTCCGGCGCGCCGTCGACCTGGCCGTCGCCTTCGCCACGCTCGAGAGCTGCACAACCGCCCGAGACCTCTGGTCCGGCGGTGCCGATGCGGCCACGAAGAGCGCGAGCCCGCACGGTCCCGTCGAGCTCCCGGCGCCCCATCCGCACCGCGCGCTCCTGAGCGCGCCGGTACGGCCTGGGCGCTCCGGGACGGTCCCCGCGCGGACCCATTGCTGCGTCACGCCCCATCGGGCGCAACCGCGGCGCCGCAGCGCGCATCCCTTCGCGCGCTGAGCGGCCTGGGAGGGCCGCCACGAACGATCCGGGCCGCCCAGGGGGAGCGGCCCGCGGTCGTTCAGGGCCCGGTCGCACCCGGCGGCGGCGCCCGGCGGGCCAGAGCGGCCCAGGCGCCCGACGGGCACGAGCGGCCCCGGCGCCCGCGCGATCCGAGCGGCCCCGGCGCCCGGCGCGGTCCCCAGCGGCCATCGCGTTCAGGCGACAGAGGGCGCCGAC